>CAKOVI010000020.1 GCA_934121905.1 uncultured Clostridia bacterium | reverse complement strand
TAGTGATGATTACATTGAGGAAATACCTGTTCCCATCCCGAACACAGAAGTCAAGCTCAAATGTGCCGAAAATACTTGCGGGTTACCCTGCTGGAAAGATAGGTTGTCGCTAGTTTTATATATTCCTCGTTAGCTCAGTTGGTAGAGCGCTCGGCTGTCGAGCAGGTCGTAAGACCAAAGAGTTAGCAGCTCTATATGGAAACATATAGATGAAAAAGGTGGCTAAGTCGGTGGAACTCGTAAGTAACAAAAGTTACACGACAATACCGAGCAAGGCGAAAGCTATGTGTAGAGACTTTACACCACCTACCTAAGTCGTAAGATATGGTAAAGAGCAAGTCCAGACTACAAATTATATGTAATAAATATAATGTTAATGAAAGTTAATGTAGTGCGTAACCGATAGGTCGCTGGTTCGAGCCCAGCACGAGGAGCCATAAAGAGTAACAGATAAGCAATTATCTGTTATTTTTTTATTTGTTCGCTAGTATTTTTAAATGTAATTTAGTATAATTATTCATACATAATATGGAGTGATAATTAATGGTAAAAATTTGTGAAATATGTAATAAAAAATTCGAATCAAATTGTCACAAAGAAATACATTTTAAATTAGGATATAAATAAGCTTTTTAATTGAAAATAACAAAAAACTGCATAAAAGAAAAAACTCCCAAATAAAATAATACAAAACAAATGTAATATTATATATCAGGAGGACAGATGCAAACAATAAACCTAAAGAACAAAAAGAAAATGAAAAACACATTATTTATAGTATTCTTAATACTAATATTACTTGTAACAAGAATTGCTTACATAGAATTCATTCAAGGAAAAGAACTGCAAGTACTAGCATACGAACAACAAGTACAAAAAAGAACAATAAATCCCAAAAGAGGAACAATATATGATTCAACTGAAAAATATACATTGGCAGTTAGTAGCACAGCATATACAGTAAGTATAAACCCAACAAACATACCAGAAGAAACAAAAGAAAGTGTAGCAAGAAAAATATCTGAAATGTTCGAATTAGATTATGAAAACATAATAAAAAAAATAAGTAAAAGAAGTTCAATAGAAACAATTGTAAAAAAAATAGAAAAAGACAAAGCAGATGAATTAAGAAAATGGTTACTAGAAAATAATATAAATACAGGGGTAAATATAGACGAAGACACTAAAAGATATTACCCATACAGTAATTTAGCATCACAAGTAATTGGTTTTTGCGGAGGAGATAATCAAGGTTTAGATGGAATAGAGGCAAAATATGATGAAATTTTATCAGGCAAAGCAGGTTCGATTTCAAGAGCTACAGATGCAAAAGGAGAAGAACTAGGTACAGATGGTGAGGAATATACTGAGCCAATAAACGGAAATGACATAGTATTATCAATAGATATGACAATTCAGTCTATAGCAGAAAAATACTTAGAAGAAGCATGTATAGATAATAGTTGTACAGATGGAGGAAACATAATTATAATGAATCCAAAAACAGGAGACATTTTAGCTATGGCAACATATCCGTCATATAATTTAAATGAACCATACACGGTAAATAATGATGAATTAAAAGCAAATTGGAATAATATTGACCAAAAGGAAAAATCTAAAAATTTACAAGCAATGTGGAGAAATAAAGCAATATCAGATACATATGAACCAGGTTCTGTTTTTAAATTAATAACAGCATCAAGTGCTATAGAAGAAGGAATAACTGATACAGACAATAATGGAGAGTTTGTATGTACAGGGGCAATAACTATTGCAGGAGCACGTATAAAATGCTGGAGATATTACAGACCTCATGGAAGCGAATCCTTAAGACAGGGACTTATGAACTCTTGTAATCCAGTATTTATTGGATTAGGGCAAAAACTAGGAGTAGAAACGTATTATAAATACTTAAACAAGTTTGGATTATTATCAAAAACAGGAATAATGCTTCCAGGGGAAGCAAATAGTATATTTATAGCTGAAAATAAATGTGGACCAGTAGAACTTGCAACTATTAGTTTTGGGCAAAGATTTGAAATAACACCTATTCAACTAGCAACAGCTGTTTCGAGTATTGCAAATGGAGGAAATTTATTAACACCTAGAATTGTTAAATATACAATAGACTCAGTAACAGGAAAAAAAATAGAAAACCCTGTGCAAAATCAAGGTTCAGTAATATCAAAAGAAACAGCCGATAAGGTTCTAAGTATGATGGAATCTGTTGTGTCTGAAGGAACGGGAAAAAATGCAAAGGTTCAAGGTTATAGAATAGGAGGCAAGACAGGAACATCTGAAGATGGAGTAAACACTGGGAAATATGTAACTTCATTTTGCGGGGTAGCTCCTATTGATAATCCACAAATAGTTGTTTTAGTTACATTATATAATCCAACAGGGGAAGGAGGACACCAAGGAGGTGGAGTAGCAGCACCAGTTGGGGGGCAAATATTTAGTGAAGTGTTACCTTATTTAGAAGTTAATAAAAATAATGAGGAAGAACAAAATGAACAATAAAAAAGAGACTTTTTTTAGTCCCTTTTTTGTATAAATTATAATTTTTATTCTCCTAAATCTTCTGAATCATCTTCGAATGAATTTGCATTAATATTATTATTTGATGATAAATCTTCATCATTATCTTCATCAGAAGAATCATCATTATCAAAAGTGTAGTCATCGTTATCAATATCATATTCAACAGAATTATTGTTACTATTTGAAACAACAGGTGTTTTATTTTTATTATTAATTGAATATACAATTACAGCTATTAAAGAAACAACAACAACCGCAGCTATTACTGCATAAATAATAAAATTTTTAAAACTAACTTTAATATAATCTTTGTTTTCAATTTCTCTTCTATCACCTTTTCTTCTGTCACCTTGTCTACGATCTCTTTCTCTTCTGTCTGCCATTTTTCATATCCTCCTTATTTTTTATAAACCTTTATATTTTTTAATATTTATAAATACAAATATTATATTTATAAATAAAATTAAAAACAAAATTATAAATAAATTACTAGAAATTCCTGTATAAGGGATTTCTGAATTTCCAGTGTTATTGTTTAAAGAATAAACATTTGAGTTTGTATTGGTTCGATTGTTAGAATTAAAACTATTAATTCCATTATTTGTCTGAGTGTTATTTTTTAATGAATTAGTATTAGAATTTTGATTGGTTGAAGAACTAGTATTTGTAAATAAGCTATTAGTATTATCTGAAGTAGTTCCTGAACCATTATTTGAACTGGTATTATTAGTACTTGGAGTTGTTGTATTTTTAGATGTATTTTCAAAATCAGAGTCATCATTATCATCTGTAAAGGTATTGTTTGAAGAACTATTCATCTCATCATTTGAAGAATCATCACCAGCTCCGTCATCATTATCAAATCCAGAATTGGCAGATACCAAATTATCAGCATAAACATAATTTAAATTTATAGTTAATGTAGTTATAATTAATAAAATTATAAGTAATATAAGTTTCTTTTTAAATTTTGACATTTTATACACCATCCTTTTTCAAGGATATCATAAAAAGTCATAAAAGTCAAAAGATTATATTAATGTAAAAAAAAAATAATATTGGCGTAATAAAATTGTAATACTAATGTAATAAAAATGTAATAAAAAATTGACAAAATTTGCAAAAAGTGTTATAATTAAAACGTATTAAGGGTAAAACAAGTGAAAATTTGTGACACAAAGCCATAGGTCTAAAAGAAGAAATTCTCATGATAGCTAGGTTGCTTCAATAAATATAATATGTATTTTAGGAGGTATTATTATGGAAAGTTTAAAAAGGAGAGTAATCTCAATTAGTTTAATTATGACGTTGATTATAACGTTAGGAGCTATGAATTCAAAAGCATATGCTGTAACAAAAATTCAAACAGTTTCTAGTTTGAAAAATGCAAAATATGCAACAATGGATAGAGCACCAAGGATTAGGTTTGATAGAACACAAAAGGACAATTTATTAGTATACTTAACAGATAATGGACTACCAACTGATATCAAAATTTATAAAGTTTCAGAAAAAGGGGAAACTTTAATAAAAACGACTTCTAAGAAAGTTGAAGAAAAAGATATAAAAGATGGCAGTAAAGTAATGATTCAATTATCTAAGAAGCAATTATTTGGAACAAGTAATCCAAAAGCAGGTGAGCTTGCAAAGATAAAAGTAGTAGCAAGAGACAGTTCTAAGAGTACAACTGATTTAAGTTTAAATAACTTTATAACTGCAACATATATTATAAAAAATGAAGAAAAAACACGCAAAGATAGTGAAGGAAAAGAATACTCTACATATTTTAGTATAAATATGGCAGCTAGATGGAATTTAGTAAAAATTGATGAAAAGAAAGATGATAGTTTAACAAACTATGTATTTAGAATAATTGATAGCAACTCAATTGATGGAATTACAGTTATTGATAGAAACAATAATAACAATGTAGTATTTGATAGAGCATTTTATAATGCAAGAAAAACGGTAGATATTCCATTAAGTGATATCATATCAAATTTGAAAATTAATGATTCAAAATACTTTAGAGTAAATTTGATGATAAACTCTGAAGGTACAATTAGAGTAGAGGATACAACATTTAGATTTTCAAATGTAAAGGTAAAAGAAGAAACCAAAACAGATACAGATAAGAAAGAAGAAACCAAAACAGATACAGATAAGAAAGAAGAAACAAAAACAGATACGGATAAAAAAGAAGAAACAAAAACAGATACGGATAAAAAAGAAGAAACAAAAAC
>CAKOVI010000019.1 GCA_934121905.1 uncultured Clostridia bacterium | reverse complement strand
GAAAGAACTAAAGTAGGACTAGCTGGTGCAATTAAATGTGGTCATATTCCACATATTGCCCCATTAGGATATAAACACGAAGATAAAAAACTAGTAATAGACTATGCTACAAAAGATGTTATAGTTAGAATATTTGATTTATATTATAATGGTTATTCTTATCAAAAAATAAGTAATCTATTCAATGAAGAAAAAGTATTAGGAAAAGATAATTGGAGAGATTCTACAATACAAACCATCCTTGAAAATGAAATATACAAAGGTGATTTTATTCACGGAAAAAGGACAAAAAATCCAACATATTATGAAGATGTTGTTGAACCTATTATTTCAAAAGAGATGTGGGCTGATTGCCAAGTTCAGAAAAAGAAAAATTCAAGAAGTTATCAAAGAACACTCACCTATTTGTATTTGCAAAAACTAAAATGTCCTAAATGCAATCGTATTTTAGGTGGTAAAGCTACTACAAAGAAAAATGGGAAAACATACTTCTACTATTATTGCAATAATTGTAAAGTTCAATTTAAAGAAAATGTAATAAATGAATATTTCGAACAATTTATAGATGAATTAACTGAGTATGATTCTGTTGTAAATCAATTCTTTTTGCCTATGATAAAACAAAAATTTGATGAACCTAAAGAACAATTAGAAAAAGAAATAAATAATCAGAAATCTAAACTTGAAAGGATAAAAAAAGCATATATCAATGGAGCTTTTGAATTAAAGGAGTATAACGAAGAAAAGCATATTGTTGAAAAAACTATTGTAGAACTTGAAGAAAAACTAAATATTACAGATTGCACAGAAGAATTAAAATTTACTCCAAAAGATATTTTGCTAAAAAGAGATATTGATTTTATTAATAAAATAAAACTAGATAAAGAATATCAAGAGAAAACTAAAACTTGGAAAGATTATACAAGAGAAGAAAAAGCTGATTTAATAATGAGATATGTTGAAGATATTGAACTTACTTTAGTTGGAAATGAAGTAATTTTAAAACAAATAAACTTTAGAGATTCAATTTGTAAACCTTGCCAAGAATTATATGATAAAGGCTATATTGATATTACAAAACCTATGATATTAGGAAATGTATTAGGTAGTGTTAGGTTTAGCAACTATTTACCAGATGAGGAAGTCTGTGAAATAATAATGAGGTTACAACAATATTATGATGTTCATTTTACAGAGGCAACATATTATTTACAAAAGCAAATGTTCTATTTTAACTTTGCTGAAGATAATAGTGCTATTGTTAGAGTGTTCCCATTAGAAGATTATTATAAATTAGATCCTAATAATAAAATGGAAAAATATAGATTTGGAATTTTATATATTAACGAAGAAGATAAGTTTGAAATGCAAGATATTGATACAGCATTTGATTATATTCCAGATGAAAGTAATGATAGTGTAATTTATATGAAAGAACCTGTTCCTATTTCAGTGGGTGTTAAACCAGTAAAGTTCTGCGAAGATACTACTGAAGAAAAAAATTAACGTGGTACATTTTGTTTTTATGAAATAAAAATGAAAGTGGTAATAGTTAATTTTATTGCCTCGCAGAGCCCCCGAGTTTTGATAGAATGTCAAAACTCATAGGGGGTTAGGACTTATGGCAAAGCCAAAGTCCATAGCTACGAAGAAATTTCAAAGGAGGGATTTTATGGAGCAAGAATTAGCTTATTCTTTTCACTTAGGTAGTGATAAAAACAAAAGTAAATTAGCAAAAAAAGTAGCAAAAGATAATTTATCTGGTACTACTTCTCTATCTAATAATGCAATTCAAAATGCAAAAGACTTATCAGATGTTAATAAACACAATTTAAGAGATTATGATAATCAAAGAGAACTAATTAGAACAGTATATGGGACTAATGATATTGTAAATGATGTAAAACAAGTATATTTAGATGAGTTTGAATCAGCTAGAATTGAATATAATACTAAACAAAATCGTGATGATAGAAAAATTAAAAATTATTTTAAAAAGGTATGTAATTCTCAAAATGATATAGCTTGTAAAATTATAATAGAACTTGGAGATATGGATTTTTGGAATAATAAAGATAATGAATACAGGCTAAAAATGGTTGATGTATATAATGAACAAGTAAAAGCTTTAATAAAAATTGTACCAACTTTTAAAGTAGCAAATGCAACAATACACTTTGACGAAACATCTCCCCATATGCACGTTGTGGGTGTTCCTATTATTGAAAATTGTACTAGAGGAATGAAAAAACAAGTAGGAAAAAGTAAGTTACTTACAAAAGCAACACTTACTGAAATACAAGATAAAATGAGAAATGCTTGTATTAAGTCATATAACAAGTTTTATGAAGTTAATACTAGATTAAAGGAAAAGCAAAAAGGCAGAAATCAAGATATAAATGTTAATGAAATGGGCAATTATAGAGAAATCAAGAAACAGCTAAAACAGAAAGAACAAAAACTTGAAAAAGCAAATAATCAAACGAAAATACTTGATAATTCTAGTAATGATATAAAAGAAATTTTAAATAGCCTAAAACCTACTAAACAAAAATAATATGGTTATTTCAAACGAGGATGTCCAGAAAATCAAAAATTACACAGAAGAGGTAAAAGATATAACCCAGACAGTAAGAAATGTAAATGACTTAAATATGGCAATTAAAGATTTTGAACACTCTAGCTTTGAAATAGAAAAAGAAAATCGCTCACTAAAATATGAAATAGAGCTAAAAGATAATGAAATCGACAATTTAAAAAAGGAACTATCTACTAAAGAAAAGATTATAGGCAAGTTACAAACCGAAAAAGAAAAACTAAAACAAGAATTACAGAAATTCAAAGGCTTTTGGCATAGTATTATGAGCCATTTTCACAAAAGAATTTGCTATGACAAAGATAATAACTATAAAATTGTTAGTGATGACTTATATAAAAATGGTATATTTGACGACAATGATAATGAAATCGCTAATAATATTTATAGAAAAGTAACTATACCAGATGAAAACAAGCAAGCAAATAAAAAGAAAAATAATGATACAAGATTTTAAAAGGAGGAAAAAACTATGAATAATGAATTACCAAAAACAAAAATTGATGAGAGAACAGGCATTGAATATCATTTAGATGGAGATTATTATATACCAAACCTAGCAATGTCTAAACAAGAAAAAATCCCTTTAAATAAATATGGAAGAATGAGATTAAAATACTTGAAAGAACACAAGAAAGCTGATTATACTATAATGCTAATGAATGGGACATTGAGTACACACTTAAAAGAAATACAAGAAACAGCAGATAATAGAGTACAACAGATTATTAGTGAGTTAAGAGCTAAAAGCAATTTGACAGAAGATATGAAAAATACTGATATGCTTTATTGGGTTGGCACAATGAACGCTATTAAGGCACAAGCAGAAGAAATTGTTTTTAGTGAATTGATTTATAGTTAATATTGTAAAAAGCGAATGAAAATTTTTCTCATTCGCTTTAAAATTTCTATGATGATTTGATATTTATTATTTTTTGTTTCAAAATTTTTGATTACATTTGGGGTATCTCGTATATTTCGTTATATTGTTATGCATTAAAAACAATGTACTTTTTACCCATTATCATTACCTCTTATTTTAAAAGTTGTCGATTATCATTGTTAAAAAGTTGCCTATAATTATCATGCCATACTGTTAATATTCCATTGTTTAATCTTTGCATTTTCTTTATTTCTCTTGAAGCTATATATATATCTGTACTTGGATAATATGTTGGTTTTAATATTATTTCTGTTGATTGTCCTTTTACTATAAGTGCATTAGATTCAGCAGTTCCTAATCTCTTAGTATAATTTTTATATAATGTTGGACAATTAGCCTTTAGTAATGATGGTATATTAGAAAAAACGTATTTATCTATAATATCATAAGCATAATATCCTGATAATGTTCCATCAAAAGGATTTACATATATATGATTAAAGAAATCAATGTCTATAATTGAACCATGTATTGTTCCAGATCCACCAATTTCTCTAACTTGATTAGAAACGATTTTTTGATATTTAGTATATTTCTCTAAAGGTTCTTTATTTAGCAAGATTTGACTATCCATATTATCGTAGTAATACTGAACATCTTTTACATTTAATGATTTTAATGCACCACCATTTAATATAGCTAAACCTCTTATAGATGGTCTAATAAAACAATAGTAACCGTTTTTTTTCAACATGAATATTTCGCCATCTCTATTATAATCCATTCCAATATTTTTTCCTCTATAAAAATCATTGTATTGAGTTTTTGTTATAGTATATATTCCATCTGCATAATCTGAAAACAAATCATAATCATACTCTATACAAAAGGATTTAACAAAAGCAGTTTTATAATTATATCCCAATTGATTGTCTGCATATATTCTATATTCTCCATCGTCATAAAAATAATTTCTATGAGTATGTCCACTTACATAGACCCAATTTCTAACATATTCCTCTGATTTTGACCAATCTTTTTTTGAAGTATGCGTTAAAATAATAACATGTTTATCAGCAATACAAGTGGTTAATTTATCATATATTTTTTCAAATTTTTTAGTTTCATTTATTTCTTGTTCTCGATTTAGTGTATATCTATAAATACCATCATTAGCATTAAAATCATTATTGTATCCAGAAAATGCTATTCCTCCACTAATTACCAAGTTTGCCTTTTTTAATTTTTCTCTAATCGCTTTATCTGACAAGTTATTAATTTCTTCTTCTGAAATTTCTTCTAGCTTTTCTTCTTCAATATATAATAGGTTATTATGTATAAAATACATATCATTTGATATTATTAAATTCTTATAATTATTGATAATATCTTGTAATTTATGCCCAGCAAAATCCCATAATTCATGGTTTCCTAAAATAAATATAACTTTTATATTATATCTTTTTATTTCTTTTGACAATTCAGTAATAAACACTTTATAAAAATCATAGTTAGATGACACATCTCCACCTATTAAAAGAATCCTACTACTATTTTTCAAAATATTTATTATTATGTCTTTTATAGCAAATTCAATATCAAATATTGATTTACACTTTTGTAATCTATGCATTAAATGTATATCTGAAACATAAGAAACTCTTATATAACTATTATAATCGTTCATAGGTTCATTTAATAATAAATCCCTGCTTTCATTTAATACTAATTGTGTTTCTTTCTCATTATTTATCGTTTTTTCAAATGAAAGAAGATTATTAGAATTATTTAATATTTCATATTTCAATCCAAGTTTATCCATTGTTTCACTTCTAATATGTGCATTATCAAAATTAATATCTTTAATATCTTTTAAATTTGAAAGACCTTCGCAAAAAATCAAATCAGCATTGCTCAAATCATTATGCAAATAATAAATATAATTAAAAAAGTATTTAAACCCTCTTTTTCTTTCAAGTAAAGTATTTCCGTTTTGATCTGTCCATTTTTGTAAAACCCAAAATTTTTCCGATTCATAATACTTATTTACTATATGTGATATTTTTGTGCTATCTAATGGTAATAATGTATTCTCATTTATTTTACAATTTTTTATATCTTCTTCTGAAATTACTGCTTTTGATAAATCACAATCAGATAAATTTCCATCTAAATATTCTATAAGT
>CAKOVI010000018.1 GCA_934121905.1 uncultured Clostridia bacterium | reverse complement strand
GAAATTAATATTGGAGATTATGCATTTGAAGGATGTACATTGCTAAAAAAATTAAATTTACAAGCAGAAGTTTTAGGAACAAGTATAGGAAAATATGCTTTTTCTAATTGTAAATTATTAAATGCAGTAAATATATTACCAAATGTTATAACATATATATATATATGAAAATTCTTTTGAAGGGTGTAGCTCTTTGAAAGATATAAATTGTGGAAAACTAATATGTTTAAAAAAGGATATACCATTATTCAAATGTACACATGAAGAAATTATGAATATTATTAAAAATTCTGAAGAAATACAAATTTCTTTAAAAAGTAGAGAAAAAGCAAATTATTATGAATTACCAAATACATATAAGAATGATAAAGAAGAAATACAAAAAAATGAAAAAATAGAGGAAGTATTAGAAAAATTAGATGAAATAAATAAATCTATTAAAGAATCTTCAAAAGATAAAGGATATTCTGGCAATAGCTTAAATTATAATACGATAGAAGATATTATAGATGGTATATGGAATATATTATAAGATATAAAGATTTAAAAGAGGAATATAATGGAGTTTAAAAAATTTGAAAATTTATTAAAAGAAGCAAGTAATATTGTAGAAAAGATACCAATTAAGGAAAAAACTTTTATGGATATTTCGGGTTATCCGTACTATGAAAATGTATGCAGTAATATATTAGCATTTTATTTTAAGCCAAAAGAAGAACATAAATTAAAAGAAATAGCTCTTGAGTCACTTATAAAGGTTGTTAACAATAAAAATATTAGTACAAACATAGAATTTGATGATTTTTATAGTATAGATAATGAAGATGTAAAAAGGGAATATATAACTTCAAAAGGAAATCGAATTGATTTAGTAATACAAAATGATAACATAGTTATTGGTATTGAAAATAAATTAGAGGCAGAGGTTTATAATGATTTAATTGATTATGCTAATACATTAAATAAATTAAACGTTAAATCTATAAAAATATTATTATCATTACACAATAATATTGGAGCTGTTGAAAATACTGAGTTTATCAATGTTACTTATCAAGAATATTTTGCTCAATTAAAAAATGATTTGAATAAAATTCAAGATAAAAATAATAAATGGTATATTTTTTTAGAAGAATTTATAAAAAATTTGGAAAGCTTTGAAGGTGAATTAAAAATGGAAGAAGAAATAATAAGATGGCTTAGGGAAAACAGAAAAGAAATAGAAGAATTGGATAAAATTAGAGAAATAGCATATAAAAGTATGGAAAAAACTCAAGAAGAACTAAAAACATTATTAGAAGAAAGATTAAAAGTTAATTATATTAAAATTTGGAAGGGGAATAATAATATAAGTTGCTATATTGATTCGCCCTATAAATATCATGCAGATGCTAAATTAAGTCCAGATGGATGGAAAATTGGTATATTTACTTGGACAACATCTAACAGTAATAGGATAAAACAAATAATATTAAATAGTAACTATAATATAATAGAAGATGATGGAAAACATAGATGGTTATATACATTTGACTATAATACACCAGTTGAAGAAGTATTAAATAAAATTATAGAAATAAATAATTATATGGAAAAAACATTCGAAATGGAAATATAAAAATTAGGATAATAGGAAATTACACTATAATAACAAATTACAATTATTGTTGCTAAAACTAAATTTTAAAATGTGAATTTTGTAATTCGCTCTAAATTTTAAAATAAAAAATTTTTGTAAGAATATTACACAAAAACAAAATATTTCATTACTTTTTATGAAATTACGTATAAGCTAAAAATGTCCAAATTTTTGAGTAAAATAAATTTCTAAAATGGACATTTTTTATAATCAGAAAAAGCAGTAATACCAATGCTTTTGAATAAAATAGATGACATATTTTACTAGACTGGGTAGGTGTGTGATAGTGAAAACTATCGCATAGCTACCCTTAAACTATTTATGAGCAAATGTGGATATATAAAAAAATATTAAAATAAATTTTAATATAAGAGAGAATTTTTATAAGAAAACAGATGTATATATAGTATAGGGAGAGTGAGTTGATATGAGTGAAACTTTCAAAATCAATATATACTTCGACGAAAAAGGTGAAGAGTTAGAAGAATTAATAAATCATTTAATAATTAATATCTTAAAAAAAGATATTTTTGAGCATTAAAATTTTATTCAAAATAAGATATAATAAAAATTAAATTCAAATTGTTTTTATCAAGCATAGAAGGGAGGAAAAATGCTTGAACAAATAGAAAAAACAATATACAAGGTAGCAATTTATATAAGGCTATCAAAAGAAGATGTAGATAGAGGATATGATGAAAGTGAAAGTATAAAAAATCAAAGAACATTACTAACAGAATATGTGCAAAAATTAGGATGGAAGTACCAATTAATAGATACATATATAGATCAAGGTTTTACTGGAACAAATTTTAATAGACCAGATTTTCAAAGAATGATAAAAGATATAGAAAACGGAAAAATTAATATGGTTGTAACAAAAGATTTATCACGTTTAGGTCGTGATTATATAGAAACAGGAGAATATATAGAAAAATGGTTTCCAGAAAATAATGTAAGATATGTTTCAGTAACAGATGGAATAGATACTTTTGAAACATCAAATGGTAACAATGACATTGCACCATTTAAATCAATATTGAATGATATGTATTCAAAAGACTTATCAAAAAAAATTAGGACGGCTTTACATACTATGCAGAAACAGGGAAAATGGGTAGGAGGAAAGACACCACTTGGATACATAAAAAATTCGAATGATAAAAATAAATTAATAATTTATGAGCCAGAAGCTCAAATTGTAAGGACTATTTTTAATATGGCATCTAATGGAAAACAAGTGGGAACTATAAGAGATTATTTAAATAGCAATAACATTCCGACAGCCAATAAATCAAGGTATAATAAAGAAACATTTTGGGAGAATAAAACAGTAAAAAATATATTAAAAAATAAAGCATATATAGGTACAACTGTACAAAATAAAAGAAGTAGAATAAGTTATAAAAATAGAAAAATTAGACAAAACCCAGAAGAAAAATGGATTTCAGTAGAAAATACACATGAACCGATAATAAATAAAAAAGTATTTGATTCTGTTCAAAAAATGGTAATTGTTCAAAACTACAATAGAAATGAAAAGAAAAATATGTTTTTATTAGATGGTTTACTTTTTTGTTATGAATGCAAACATAAAATAGGAGTAAGAGGAAAAAAGAATGGTAATTATTATATGGTATGTAATAATTATCGCAGAAATTCAAAATTAAAACTTTGTACATCACATGGTTTTAGCTATTCTAATTTAGAAGATACAGTAATTAATTATATTAAAAATTTATTTCAAAAAATAGATAGTGAAAAAATAGAATTAGAAGTAAAAAAGGGAATGACAAAATATGATTATGGAAAAATACTTCAAAAACTAGAAAACGAGATAAAATTAATAAATAGCAATATTGACCAAATGTATGTAGACAAATTAAACAATAAAATAAGTGAAGAAATGTATGAAAGATTATTGAAAAAATTTGGAGATGAAATAAGACAAAAAGAAGACGAATACATAGAAATAAAACAGCAAAGAGAAGAATCAAAACAAGATAATACTGAGAAGATAAAAAGTGTTGTACAGGATTTTCTAAGTCTAAGTAAACCAACATCTGAAATTATGAAAGTAATTATCAATAGAATTGAAATTCATCAAGATAAACAAGTAGATTTGTATTTTAATTTTAAACAATTAAATAACTTAAAAGAAAAAGTATAAGGCTAATTTAATGTTAAATATTAGATTAGCCAAAAGTAAAGATTAAAACTGCCTATTTTTATATCAACCAGAAGGAATGTCAATAGGAGTTGCTTTTGGAGGAATAGCAAGTGGTGTACCAGGAATGACGGTAATAGGAGCTTTGATGCTCGCTTTTGGAATAGGAATACAAAATTTTCCAGAAGGTGCAGCGGTATCTTTACCACTAAGAAATGAGGGATTTTCAAGGTTCAAAAGCTTTATGTTAGGGCAAGGTTCTGCCCTTGTAGAACCAATATCTGCTGTAATAGGTGTATTATTAGTTATGACAATAAGAAGTATTTTGCCAGTATTACTTAGCTTTGCAGCAGGAGCAATGATAGCTGTTGCAGCAAGAGAATTATTGCCTGAACCGATAATAGAAAATAAAAATTTAGCAACTCTTGGTTTGATTTTTGGTTTTACTTTAATGATGATTTTGGATGTTGCTTTGGGGTAAATTTAATATAAGGAAAATAACTATAGGGTAGAGAAAGCTTTAGATGAGGTTCAAAAAGCTTTTGCCTTGTAGTTTTATTTTTTCTATAATAGAACAAAAATTCCAAAAAATCCCTTAAAACAATGGACATAATCGGATTAGAATGGTATAATTAGACATGATTTGAAAAAAATGGAGGGATTAACATTGGAATATTCAAAAAAGACAGATGCCAAATGGCAAAAACAATGGAAAGAAAAAAATGTATATAAATATGATATGAACAGCAAAAAAGAAAAATTCTATACACTAGAAATGTTTTCATATCCATCAGGAGCAAAATTACACTTAGGGCACTGGTTTAACTATGCACCATCAGATTCATTTGCAAGATACAAAAAAATGAATGGATATAATGTATTCCATCCAATGGGATTTGATGCATTCGGACTTCCAGCAGAAAATTATGCAATAAAAACAGGAATACATCCAGAAGAATCAACATTAAAAAATATAGATACAATGAAGAAACAATTAGAAGAAATGGGAGGAAGTTACGACTGGGATTACTCTGTAGAAACTTGTATGCCAGACTATTACAAATGGACACAATGGTTATTTTTACAATTATATAAAGCAGGCCTAGCTTACAAAAAAGAAGCACCTGTTAACTGGTGTGACAGCTGTAAGACAGTTCTAGCTAATGAGCAAGTTATAGGCGGAAAATGCGAAAGATGTGGTTCAGAGGTAAAAAGAAAAAAATTATCACAATGGTTTTTCAAGATTACAAATTATGCAGAAGAGTTATTACAAGGATTAGAAACTTTAGATTGGCCTGAATCAACAAAAAAGGTACAAACAAACTGGATAGGAAAATCAGAAGGAAGCGAAATCAAATTCAAATGTGAAACTAATGGAAAAGAAATAACAGTATTTACAACAAGACCAGATACATTAAATGGAGTTACATATGTTGTTATTGCACCAGAAAGTGATTTAGTTCAAGAAATTACAACACCAGAATGTAGAGAAAATGTAGAAAGCTATATAAAAGAAACATCAAAATTAAGTGAAATCGAAAGACTATCAACAGATAAAGAAAAAACAGGAGTATTTACAGGAGCATATGCAATAAATCCAATAAATGGAAATAGAGTACCAATTTGGATAGCAGACTATGTATTAGAAGATTATGGAACAGGAGCGGTAATGGCAGTTCCTGCACATGATACAAGAGACTTCGAATTTGCTAGTAAATATGATTTACCAATAAAACAAGTAATAAAAAGCAAATCAGACGAAGAAATAACATTACCATATACGGAATATGGAATATTAATAAATAGCGGAAAATATGATGGCTTAGAATCAAGTGTTGCTAAAAAAACAATTACAGAAGATTTAAACAAAACAAATCAAGGAAATAAAACTATAAACTATAGATTAAAAGATTGGCTAATATCAAGACAAAGATACTGGGGAGCACCTATTCCAATTATATATTGCGATAAATGTGGAGCTGTACCAGTACCAGAAGAAGATTTACCAGTATTATTACCACACAATGTTGAATTTAAGCCAGATGGAGAGTCACCATTAAAAAAATCAAGTGAATTTATGAATTGTACTTGTCCAAAATGTGGTGGCAAAGCTAAGAGAGAAGCAGATACTTTAGATACATTTGTATGTTCATCTTGGTACTACTTAAGATATCCAGATGCAAAAAATGATAAAGAAGCATTTAGAAAAGAAATAGTAGACAAAATGTTACCAGTTGATGTATATGTAGGTGGAAAAGAGCATGCTGCAATGCACCTTATCTATGCAAGATTTATGACAAAAGCATTAAGAGATTTAGGATATTTAGACTTTGATGAACCATTTAAAAAATTAATACACCAAGGCATGATTCTAGGACCAGATGGAAATAAAATGAGTAAAAGCAAAGGAAACACTGTTTCTCCAGAAGAATACATAGAAAAATATGGTTCTGATGTATTTAGAATGTATATAATGTTTGGATTTGAATACAGACAAGGTGGACCTTGGAATGAAAAAGGTATAGAATCAATGGTAAAATATTTTTCAAGAATTGAAAGATTGATTGAAAAATATAATGAATTAAAAACAAGAAAATCATCTAATGAAATAGGAGCTAAAGAAAAAGAAATACTTAGATGGAAAAATCAAACAATAAAAGCAATGGGAAATGATATTAATGATTATAGATTTAATACAGTTATTGCAAGAAGTATGGAATTATCAAATAAAATTAGTGATTATATTAGAGATGAGAATGTAAATACAGATGTTTTACAAAATGTTATAGAAATATTTATCACTTTACTTTCTCCACTTGCACCTCATTTTTCTCAAGAATTATGGGAGAAAATTGGAAAAGAAGGCTTTATTTATAATGAAAAATGGCCTGAAATAATAGAAAGTGAAATGAATGGTGGAACTAAGAAAATCCCTGTTCAGGTTAATGGTAAATTAAAACTTTGTGTTATTGTGGATGCTGATTCTTCAGCAGAAGAAATTCTTGAAAAAATCAAGGAAGACGAACAAGTCAAAGAAATTTTGGAGAAGAATGATGTTGTAAAAGAGGTTTATGTTCCAGGTAAGATTTTTAATATAGTTGTGAAAGGTAAATAATTTGGGAGAGTATCATTAAGTTGGTACTCTTTTTTATATAATAAAATATACAAAAGAAGTAAATAATACAAACATTAGTAAAATTATTTATTAAAATAATTGAATTGAAGATAAAACTGTGATAAAATATTGATAATAAAAAGGAGAGTGTAAACTATGATTAATATAAGACCTGTATCAGATTTAAGAAACAAATATCCGGAAATAGAGGATTTGGTTTTAAAAGAAGATGAAGCAGTATATTTAACAAAAAATGGATATGGTTCAATGGTAGTATTGAGTTTAGAAAAATATGCAGAAATGTTAAGTGCTTTGGATGAAGAAAAGGCCTTAGAAGCTAGATTTGGAGTTGTTGATATTGACATGGCTTTGGAAGAAGCGGAGGAAGAAGCTAACAATCCTAATACTAAATTTTATTCACATGAGGAAATGAAACAAATGGCAAGGAGGATAATTGATGGCAAATAAAAAATATGAAATAAGATATCTTCCAACATTTATTTCACAATTTAATAACATTTTATATTACATTACATATGAACTAAAAAACAAAATAGCAGCTGATAATTTTTATAATGAAGTAGTAAAACAAATTGAAATAAGAAGTAATACACCAGAAGCATATGAAGTATTTAAAACAATTAAAAATAATAAAATTAAGTATTACAAAATAAATGTAAGGAAATATACAATATTTTATGTTGTAAAAGATAATGCAATGGAAATAAGAAGAATATATTATAGTAAAAGGAATTTGGATAGTTTAGATTTATATTAATTTAAGGAGAGTATCATTAAGTTGATACTCTCTTTAAACTAATAAACCAGCAGTAACCAAAATTCCCCAATTATCATTATAAATCTTTTCAAATTGTTCAATAGGCAAAGGGTTTTGACCGAAGCCCAGCTTCAATAGTAAATCCAGGTCTATTATAATGTTGAATAAACCAATCCTTAAAACCTGCAAAACTTGAATTATAAGGAGTATCCGCCAAACTATAACCACTAATTTGAGCAAAAGTAGAACCAATAAACCAGCTATTTTGAGGTTTATAATTCTGAAATTGCCAAAATATTACTTCACCTTGAGTATGGTAGCTAAGAATTAGACTAAAATTATGTTCCAAAGTAAAATTATAAATAGCTAAAGCTTCAGGTTCTGTTAAAGGACCAAAACCAACAAAGTCACGAGGAGCAGGAGTGGCAAAACCTTGTTCAAATTTTAGTAATCGAGCTTGTTCCCAACCGGCAGGAAACTGTAGGTTAAGGTCCACACCTCTTATATTAGCTTTCCATCCGGAAGGAAAGCTAATAGTAGGGTAATTATTGGCAATAAGACTAGTATTTGTATATAAAGAAGAATTAGGAGAAATTTCACCTGTAACCAAATCAACTCCATCTGGATTGACCATAGGCATAATATAAATACTAACTCTATTAAATAAAGTTCTAGCATTTACATTAAAAATACTTAAATTATTAACATAAGAAAAACAATAATCTTCTATAAACTTCATAAGAACAAGAGCTGTAATCCATTCGTTTCCGATGAATAGCACCAGAATAAAAAACTTCTTTAGAACCAGTTCCAATCTTAATAACAGGAATATCTTTACCTAAAACACTTCTACCGCTAGAAAATACTTCCAGGAAAGGATATCTAGATTTTAAAGAATTAATATTAATATTTAAAATAGAAGAACTATAATTGATATTTGTAGGAACAATAGAACCTATTCTTAAAACATTCATAAATACCTCCAAATTGTAAATTCTA
Source organism: uncultured Clostridia bacterium (assembly GCA_934121905.1). GTDB lineage: Bacteria > Bacillota > Clostridia > TANB77 > CAG-508 > CAG-269. The sequence continues at coordinate 4,638 of CAKOVI010000018.1, read as the reverse complement.
CTAAATGTAGAATTTTGAACTAAACACTAGTATTATATGTGATTTTAAGAAATTTAGTTACAAAATGATGTTGATAAAAAATATATTTTATGATATAAAATTACAAAAAAGGAGGTAAAAATAAATGAAGAAAAAAATACTAATTTTAATAATAATAATTCTAATAATTTCATCAATTGGAGGTTATTATTTTTATAAAAAAAATAATAATAAACCAGAAGACATTTTAAATGAATATATTTCAAAAATAAATAATGAGAAATATGATGAAATGTATCAATTATTAGATGAAGAAAGTAAACAAAAAATATCAGAAGAAGATTTTATTTCGAGAAACAAAAAGATATACCAAGGAATTGATATGTCAAATATGAAAATAGAAATAAAAAACATCCAAAAATCTGGGAGCAAAAGAACTATTACTTATACGACAAAAATGGATGCCTCAGGTGGAGAGCTAACATTTGATAATAAAGTAACTTTTAGCAATGAAAATGGATACAAAATTAATTGGAATTCAAATATTATTTTCCCAGAACTAGAAGATACAGACAAAGTTAAAGTAAGTACAACCAAACCTGTAAGGGGAAGAATTTTAGATAGAAATGAAAAGGAATTAGCAGGAGAAGGAACTGCATCATCTATAGGGATTGTACCAGGAAAACTCAGTGAAAACAAGGAAGAGGATATTAACAAAATAGCTGAAATTTTAGGAACAACGGCAGATGCAATAAATAAAAAATTACAAGCAGGTTGGGTAACAGCTGAAAGTTTTGTACCAATAAAAACGATATCTTCTAATGAAACAGAAATAAAAGATAAACTATTACAAATAAAAGGAGTAAAAATTTCATCAACAAAAGTAAGAGCTTATAGTTTAGGAGAAGCGGCAGCACAACTAACAGGTTATGTACAAACAATAACAAAAGAAGAATTAGAAAAAAATGAAGGATATACATCAACTTCATTAATAGGTAAAACAGGATTAGAACAAAAATATGAAGATAGGCTAAAAGGAAAAAATGGTGTTGAAATTTATATTGAAGATAAAGACGGAAAAAGGAAAAAGACACTAATAAAACAAGATAAAGTAGATGGAGAAGACATCAAATTAACAATAGATTCTAATTTACAAGAAAACCTATATGAAGAGCTCAAAAATGATGAAGGCTTATTTGTAGTTATGAATCCGAAAACAGGAGAAATTTTGGCATTAGTTAGTACACCATCTTATGATGTAAACAAAATGGTACTTGGAGTAAGTACTGATGAGTGGAACGAAATGTCAAACAATGACAAAACGCCAATGCTTGCAAGATATTCACAAAAATATTGCCCAGGCTCAACTTTTAAACCAATAACAGGAGCAATAGGATTATCAACAAATTCATTATCAGCAGATGACACTTTTAGCTATTCAGGTTTAAGTTGGCAAAAAGATGCCTCTTGGGGAACTTACAATATAACAACTTTAACTGCATATAATGGAGCTAAAAATCTAAAAAATGCATTAATACATTCAGACAACATCTACTTTGCCCAAGCAGCATTAAAAATAGGTAATAAAAATATGACTAGCGGGTTAGATAAACTTAAATTTAACGAAGACATTGATTTTGACTTAAATCTAGCAAAATCACAATATTCAAACAATGATAAAATAGAAAAAGAAACATTACTTGCAGATACAGGATATGGTCAAGGTCAAATTTTAGTAAATCCAGTACATATGGCATCAATATATTCAGCATTTTACAATGACGGGAACATGATAAAACCATATTTAGAATACAAGGAACAATCAGAACCAACAATATTAGTAGAAAATGCGTTCACAAAAGAAGCAGCAAATGAAATAAAAGACAACCTAATACAAGTAGTAGAAAATCCCGAAGGAACAGCCAAAGACATGAAAGTAAATGGAATAACAATTGCCGGAAAAACAGGAACGGCAGAATTAAAATCTTCAAAAGATGAAAAAGCGGACACAATAGGTTGGTTTGACTGTTTCACAGTAAATAACGACAACCCATATCTATTCATAGGAATGGTAGAAAAAGCCAACACCAACGGAGGAAGCCACTACCTAATTCCAATGATAAAAAGAACAATAACAAAATAAGAAATAGAAATAACAAACTAATAAAAACAAAAAGAAAAATAAAAAAATAAAAAAATAAAAAAACAAAATAAGTAGAGTAGGTTAAAGAAGTAGCTGATGGTTAGTTTTGAATTGAATAATGTGTGACCGAAATAATTTTAGAGTTTCTTAATGCAATTTGTGGAAAATGTTCGCGTCGAGCGACAGCGAGGACTAAGTGAAAGGGTGCCACAAAATACATTTAGAAACTCTTAAAATATGAAGGGAGCCATTATACAATTCAAAACTAACCATCAGCTACTTCTTTAACCGGCCATATTATCTAGCTAACTCAAAAATAGCATCAGCATAAATCTTACTAGCCAAAACCAATTTCTCAATATCAACAAATTCATTAGCCTGATGGCACATATCAATATCACCAGGAAAATTAGCACCAAAAGAAATACAATTATCAAAAGCCCTAGCATAAGTTCCACCACCTATAGCAATAGGCTCAAAGTTAGAATTTGTTTTAGCATTAAATATATTGCAAAGAGTCTGAACTAAGTAATTATCTTTAGGAACAAATAGAGGATTTTGCTTTCCAGCAACATATGTTTCCAAAGAATAACTTTTGCAGTTTAGGTCAATTAAATTTGTAACAGATTCAATCGAAGTATTTACAGGAATACGCAAATTAATGCCAATTTGCAAATAATTCTCATAAAATTTCAAATGACCAACATTTAAAGTAAGTTTTCCAGATTCATCTTCAAAATTAATTCCCAAAGAACTTCCATCGAATTCAGTATTTATAAATTTATCAAAAAACTTAAAAAGCCCAATATCAAATCCAAAATGGCTAAATAATTTATTCAAAAATACAATCATAGGAGAAATAGCATTTTTTCCTAAATCAGGATGAGCAGCATGAGCTTGAACACCAGAAGAATGAAATGATATAGAATTTTTATCAAGCAAATAGCTGATATTAAAATTAGCAATTTCTTTGTCAATAAAATTAGTAACTTCTGTTAATTCCAATCTAGAAGTGTCTATATCAATGGCAACATCACACACCTTGGGAACGACATTAATAGCATTATTATTGCAATCAATATTTGTAATCTTTATTGGGCAATTTTTATATTTAGAAAAATCATCTTTCAAATAAACAGTTGCAATACCTTTTTCAGCATAAATGCAAGGAAAATCAGCATCAGGACTAAATCCTATGCTAGGCCATTCTTCATTTTCTTTATAATGCTTAATACATTTCCAATCTTTTTCCTCATTAACACCAAGAATCAATCTAACCCTTGAATTAATTTTACAATTATCTTTAATAGCTTTCATAGCATAAAGAGAAGCAATAACAGGACCTTTATCATCAATTGCACCACGCCCAAAAATCTTACCATCTTTAATAGTTGCAGTAAAGGGAGGCGTATTCCAACCATCACCACTAGGTACAACATCCAAATGTCCAATAATACCTAAGAGTTTTTCACCCTCGCCAAATTCAATATATCCACAGTAATTATCAATATTTTTAGTATTAAATCCTAAACTTTTACCCAAATTTAAAGTATAATCAAGTACATCTTTCGCACCTTTTCCAAAAGGCATATCAGGGTTAGGATTTTCATCAGAAACACTTGGAATATTTATAAGATTACAGGTTTCTTTCACTATATCATTTTTTAAATTATCAATATATGTATCAAACATAATAACCTCCTAAGATATTTTATTTATTAGATTTTAAATTATAACATAAAGCAATATGTATTTCAAACAAAATCTCACTATAAAAATATTACAAAATTTAAGGAAGGTGCTGAAAAAGTAATGAAAAACTTAAAAATAACTTGACAAAGATCTCAGGAAAACTATATAATAATTTTGAGAAAAAATTTATTATAAGCCAATGGTTTAATAGAAAATAAGGAGGAGAAAGATGAAGAAAAACACGAGAGGAATCACACTAATAGCACTAGTAGTTACTATAATAGTATTACTAATATTAGCAGGAGTAAGTATTTTAATGCTAACGGGACAAAATGGTATACTAAATAGAGCAAAAGAAGCAAAAGAACAAACCCAAAAAGCAAATTCAAAAGAAAAACTAGGACTAATATTAACCGATTTACAAATGGATGCATACAAAAAAGGATCAGAAATTAAAATTGGAGAAGAACTAGCAGAAGAAATTAAAACCAAAACAGATGATGGAGTAAGTAGTGCAGAATATGATGGAAGCAGAATAATAGTAGGAATTGATGACGATGTATATTATATTGACGAATCATTAAACATAACAGATGCAGAATCAGGAAATTTAGCAAAAAGGCTAAATGTTGAAATAGAAAACAAGGTACACATAAAAATAACATCTGCAGATGTAAATGCATATAAAAATGTAAGTGATAATGAGTCAAATTTAATAGGAATAATAAATCCTGACGGAGAAGGCCAGATATTAGATTTATCAGATGAGAACTCAGAGGTTGATTGGTGGGCATACAAAGGAGGAAAATTCTTATTTAATTTAT
>CAKOVI010000017.1 GCA_934121905.1 uncultured Clostridia bacterium | reverse complement strand
AACTCAATTATATATGATTTAAATCACTTTTTCAATTTTTAGTTATTTTGTTTCACATCTATTGTAACACTACAAAAATTTATTAATTTTTTCTATTTTTATATTGAAATAAAGTTATTTTTTTAGTATAATCATTTAGAAGTCGCGGGTATAGTTTAATGGTAGAATCCCATGCTTCCGACCTGGTTGTGAGGGTTCGATTCCCTCTACCCGCTCCAGTAACGTTTCTGTTCGAACTTTTTATAGAACAGATAGATATAAAAATCAATCAGTAAAATGGTTGATTTTTTCTTTTGCAAAAAATCATCCTAAATCTAAATTGAAGGGATGGTGTGAAAAATGAATATTATCAAAGAAGAATTACAATTTGAGGAAAGTCTAAAACAAAGACTAGAATTTATATGTGAGTTTGCTAAAGTAAAACCTATATTTCTTAATGGTAGCATTAGAAAAATAGAAAAGACAAATCTCTCATATATAGAGCCACATAGAGTAATTATAAAAGATATTACATTTCTAGTTTTTAATTATTCTAATGATGTTTATATTTCTAATTTAGTAAATAAAATCCACTTATCTGAATTAGAAGAATATTTGAAAAAAGTTTAGTTTGTAAAAATTGACATTTCCTTAAATCGTGATATAATATAGGCAATTAATTATGTATAGTTGTTCGGCAAGAACTATATATAAATTTATGAGTACTTTGAAAAATTTATATTATATTACAATTATATTGTATTTTATTACGTGATAAATGGATTTAAGAGATGTCAATAGTACTCGTATGTACTTTGATGTCTCTTTTTTGTTAGGAGGGTTATAAATTGGGTGAAGAAAAGAAAAAATGTGGATTGTATATGAGAGTATCTACTGAAGACCAAGCTCGTGAGGGTTTTAGTCTTCCAGAACAAAGAGAAAGACTAGAAACTTTTTGTAAATTTAAAGGTTATGAAATTATAGATTATTATCAAGACGCAGGAATAAGTGCAAAAACTGGTAATCTCAGACCAGAGTTTGAAAGATTAAAAGAAGATATTAAGTCTAAAAAGATAAATACTATTATTTCATTAAAACTAGATAGAATAACAAGAAGTATTTATGATTGGGAAAATCTTATAACTTTTTTAGATGAGAATAATGCTTATATTGATTGTGCTAATGATGAAGTAAATACAACTACTGCAAATGGTAAAATGATTTCAAGACTTTTAATGAGCGTTAGTCAAAATGAAATTGAAAGAACTAGTGAAAGAACAAAAATAGGTTTAGCTGGTGCAATAAAACAAGGTCATATTCCTTCTAAAGCACCTCTTGGATATAAACACGAAAATAAGAAGTTAGTAATTGATTATTCTACTAAAGATATTGTAGTTAGAATATTTGAATTATATTATAATGGCTATTCTTATCAAAAAATTAGCAATCTATTTAATGAGGAAAAAGTTTTAGGTAAGGATAATTGGAGAGATTCAACTATTGTTGGTATTCTTGAAAATGAAATATATAAAGGAGATTTTGTTCATGGAAAGAATACTAAACACCCTACCTATTATGAAGATGTAGTAGAACCTATTATTTCTAAAGAAATGTGGGAAGATTGCCAAGTACAGAAAAAGAAAAATTCTAGAAACTATCAAAGAACATTAACCTATTTATATTTGCAGAAATTAAAATGTCCAAATTGTAATCGTGTTTTAGGTGGTAAAGCAACAACAAAGAAAAATGGTAAACCCTATTTCTACTATTATTGTCACGATTGTAAAATAGAGTTTAGAGAAAACCTTATAAATAAGTATTTTAATCAGTTTATAGATGAATTAGTACAATATGATTCAGTTGTAAATCAGTTCTTCTTGCCTATGATAAGACAGAAATTTGATGAGCCAAAAGAACAATTACAAAAAGAAATAAAAAATCAAAAAGATAAATTAGATAGAATAAAAAATGCATATCTTAATGGAGCATTTGATGTAAAAGAATATAAAGAAGAAAAACAAATTGTAGAAAAAGTAATAATAGAATTAGAAAACAAATTAAATGAAACAGACTGTATAGAAGAATTAAGATTTACACCAAAAGATATTTTATTAAAAAGAGATATTGATTTCATAAATAAAATTAAGCTTAATAAAGAATATCAAGAAAGAATGAAAACTTGGAAACATTATACAAGACAAGAACAATCAGAACTTATAATGAAATATGTTGATGATATAGAGCTTTCTTTAATTGGTAAAGAAATTGTTGTTAAACAAATAAACTTTAGAGATTCGATTTGTAAACCATGTCAAGAATTATATGAAAACGGTTATATTGACACAACAAAACCTATGTTATTAGGTAATGTATTAGGAAGTGTTAGATTTAGTAACTATCTGCCAGAAGAAGAATTTGGAGAAATAATAATGAGATTACAACAATATTATGATGTTCATTTTACAGAGGCAACATATTATTTACAAAAGCAAATGTTTTATTTTAACTTTGCTGAAAATAATAGTGCTATTGTTAGAGTATTTCCATTAGAAGATTATTATAAATTAGATCCAGACAATAAAATGGAAGAATATCGATTTGGAATAATTTATATTGATGGTGATGATGAATTTCGAGTAGAAGATATAGAAAACATTGAACCATACTTTAATGCAATTCCAGATGATAGCGAAACTACACTTGTTTATAAAAAAGATGAACCAGTAGAAATTGTAGTAAAGCCTGTTAAGTTCTCCGAAGATAATACTGAATAATTGTTGCAACTAATACTATAGTTATAGACTATCTTGCAACAACAAATTAGAGAATACAAATTTATATTTGCGTTAGCAATATAAATTTTGTGTGAGGTAATTTGATAAATTTTAGCTCTGTGAGATAAAATTTATTGCCTCGCAGAGCCCCCGAGTTATGATGGCACGTCATAACTCATAGGGGGTTAGGACTTATGACAAGGTCAAAGTCCTGTGCTTCGAAGAAATTTCAAGGAGGTGCTTTGATGGAGCAAGAATTAGCCTATTCTTTTCATTTGGGTAGTGATAAGAATAAAAGTAAATTAGCAAAGAAAGTATCTAAAGGAAATGTATCAGGTACTACCTCTTTTTCAAATAATGCTATTCAAAATGCAAAAGATTTATCAAAAGCGAATAAGCATAATTTACGAGATTATGATAATCAAAGAGAACTTATTACAACTATATATGGAACTAACGATATTGTAGAAGATGTTAAACAAGTATATTTAGATGAATTTGAACAAGCTAGAATTGAATATAATAGCAAAACTAGAGCTGATAGACAAATAAAAGATTACTTTCAAAAAGTATGTGACTCTCAAAATGATATAGCTTGTGAGATTATTATCGAACTTGGAGATATGGACTTTTGGCAAGATAAAGATAACGAATATAGATATAAAATGACAGATGTATATAATGAGCAAGTTCAAGAATTGTCTAAACTACTCCCAGATTTCAAAATTGCTAATGCTACAATACACTATGATGAAACATCTCCACATATGCACGTTATTGGAGTTCCAGCAATAAAAAACTGTAAAAGAGGTATGAAAAAAAAAGTTGGAAAATCACAATTATTCACTAAAACCCTACTTTCTGAAATACAAGATAAAATGAGAAATGCTTGTATTAAGTCATATAATAAGTTCTATGATGTTGATAGTAGGCTCAAAACAAAGCAAAAAGGCAGAAATCAAGATATTAATGTCAAAGAAATGGATAATTATAGAGAAATGAAGAAAAAACTAGAGAAACAAAAATCAAAACTAGAAAATGCCAATAAAAAAACTAATAAGCTTGATAGTACAAGTAAAGATATTTCTAAAATATTAGATAATTTAAAAGCACCTTTGCTAGATAAAAATAATAAGCTTATTTCAAACGAGAATATAGAAAATATAAAAAATTATATTGAAAACGTAGCTGATGTTACTCAGACTGTTAGAAGTGTAAATGACTTAAATGTTGCTATTGAAGATTTTGAGTTTTATACACTTGAAGTAGGTCAAGAAAATCGTTCACTTAAATATCAAATAGAACAAAAAGATGAAGTTATTGAAAAATTAAATGATAAATTATCTGCTAAAGATAAGATAATTATTAAACTTCAAGAAGAAAAAGAAAGCTTGAAAGCACAATTACAAAAGTTTAAAGGTTTTTGGCATAATCTAATGAGCCATTTTCATAAAAAAATAACTTATGATAATGACCAAAATTATAAAATTGTTAGTGATGATTTATATAAAAATGGCATATTTGATGACAATGATAATGAAATTGCTAATAACATTTTAAGAAAGGTAACTATACCAAATGAAAATAAAACTGAAAAGAATAGAAAGAAAAATAATGATACAAGATTTTAAAATGGAGGTAATAGAAAATGGAACAAGAAAAAGTAAAATATTTAATAGATATGATAAATAATATGGAGATTAAAGATAAATTAAGGTTAGCAATATGTCTGAGTCAAAGCAAATGATCTGGACTTATATATAATACTAAAGAATATTATGAAAAATTTAATAGTATGCTAAAAGATATAGATGAAGAGTATAGAACTACACTTATAAATTTTGGAAAATATAAGCTTGTAATGTTTGCAATGGCTAAACTAATGGAAATGAAAACAATAGAACAAAATAAAATAGCATTGTATTTATTTAATATAATAGAGAATTGAAAAACAAGCTGTTTTAAGGTTATATATATTTCGACAATTTTATGTAAATATGGTATAATGTAATTATGAAATAAGTTGAGTTAGTGTGCTGTAATAATTTAAGCATACAAATCTCTTTCTTACTTCATGAACACTACATCATTTTAAGCCCCACCTAAGTGGGAGAAAGAGAGGTCTAATATGACTACTATCGTAACTATCACCAAGGGGAACCATTATGACAGCCGTATCGGCAACCACAGTTATAGTATGTGGACCGATGGAGACGACTACGAAATCCGTCTGAAAGACGGTCGGGTGTTCGGTTTTCAGACCCGCTCTTATGAGCACACGTCTGTAACGAAAATTGATACCCCCGTAAAGTTCGATGGTAATACCAGAGAACTGACCTGGGAACAGTTGAATGAGCCCGTGAAAACAGCTCTCTTCAATGAACTGTATCCCGAAGGAACCGAGGAAGAACGCAACCTGTTTGTACTCGGCGAAGTCGAAGGTGCGGAGAAAAACCGCATCAATGCTTGGGCTGAGAGCCATCTGGTTCATACCAGAGCTGTGACTCTTCGCCTTCGCGAGGAACTTGGCGAGTTCCAGACGGTTCGGTTCGTCAAGTCCTACTCCCGTTGGGCTGGAACCGGCTATCGGAACTACGTCTACGTTGTCGACGAAAAGTGGCAGGTCACCGTGGTTGGTAACTGCTACTCTGGTGGAGAGTTTTATGACTCCTATCAGGTAGAAGACTACACAAAGATTGTAGCTTCACAGAAAGCATACGGTCGACGTGTTGCTCGTCTGGCGAAAGCTACTGGTGTACCGTGGAATGTTGCCGTGTTCGCAGGTAACATCGCCGATGACGCAGAGGCTATCGAAGTACTGAAGGCTGTAAAGGCAGCTAAAGGTACTGCCAATGAGAGTCTCCAGTGGGAGTTGTCCTGTGGAATCGGTCGACGTGTTGCTGCTATTGAGATGATGCTTGGTGATACTTGGCATAAGCTCTCATGTAGCGGTCAGAAACAGACCACAACTCTTGCCGACTATTTGTTGGGAGAATAAATCTAATAAAAAAAGCCTAGCTTTTCTCCATCGTAAGATGGAGTTTTTCTTTAGCCATAACAAAAATTCCTACTTTATCTAAATAAGTAGGAATTTTTGTTATGTTTAATTTAATAATTTTATGTTATCTTTTTTAAAAATTTTGCTTAATTTCTTAATCCATGATAAATTATTATATTCATTTATGCAATTAGCATAGTTAATAATTGTATTTTGCTTTATATCATTTTCTTTTTTTAATACATTATTTTCTTTTTCTAGCTTTCTGATACTGGAATCTTTCTTTTCTATTAGTTTTTTATATTTATCTAACAATTCCTTAAAAAAGCTTTTATGTTCTATTACTATTGTTTCGTTCTTTTTTTCAAGTACTTTGTTATCACTACATTTTTGTAATTTGCTTTCTAGAGTCAATAGATATTTAATTCTATATACATCTTTCAAAATCCTGTCATTATATTTATTTATTATCTCTTTTATTGGATAAGTTGAAATAATACCTATGGTTTTATTATACAAATACATATCTTTCTTAGATAAACTTCCATTACCTATAAAATCCTGTTTAATTTTATTTTGAAGTAATGAACTGTACTTAACTTTATTAGAAACATATTGTTTTTGTTTTTCATTCTTCCATTTTATTCTTTCTATACTATAATAATTATATATTTCTAGTTCTAATAAATAGTAATAAATAAATTTTAATTTTTCTGTTATATTATAAATTTGTAAATATTCAATCTCTTCCAATACAATTATATTATCTATTACATCATTAAAAACTTTTCTTTTAACTAATTCATAGATTACCTTATCTAAATCTTCTTCATTTAGCTCATCCTCTAAAACACAAGAGTATAGTTTAATGCTTGAATCTAATATATCATAAATCTTTTGTTCTAGATTATTTGTATTATTATGCTCTATAGCATTAAAATTCGATATTTCTATTTGTCTTAATAATTTATCTATATGCATCTTAACAAAAAATATAAATTGTTCTTTCGTTACATATTTATACTCATTCAAAAAATTCGTATCTAATAAAATTTCTATATAATTATTCATCATGGCTACGTCCTTCCTTAACATCTTCTGTAACTCTAGTAGCCTCTTCGCGTTCTATAGCATCATCTCTATATTGTGCTGCTTCATCATAGTCTTCAATTATTGGTAAAGAATATAAATCATAAGTGGTATAAGTACCTTCATTTTTTTCTTTTAATATTTCATCAACACTTTTTCCATTATGCCTAAAAAATACTATAAATGGTCTACCATCTCTTTCAAAATTCCATCCATCTGGAGCAAATTCATCATTAAAAGGGACTTTACATACAGGTATGAAACCATGTTTCATATAATTTTTAGGTAAAAATCCATCAAAACAATCTAATTTTTTCCCACCATTTTCTATTGCTGTTAACAATAAAGCTGTTGATATTTTTTCTACATCATCTTTTTGAGCCATATCATCATTTTTAAATACTGATACGATGTCTCCATCTTTAGTAACTGCACAACCTGCACAACCTGCATTTACTAAAAACATTCTTTTTTCTGCATATTCCTCTGGATCATATACGTGTACAAATGCTGAATGTGCATTATTATCTTGTGATGTACTAATAGCTGTATGGAATGTTTGAGGATTAGCAATTTCATGTACTCTTATATTCTTACCATATTTAGGTGTCTCTTGTGATGTTATAATATCTTCATTTTTAACTATTCTATGATAACCTAAAGTTCTTTCTTCCAAAAGCCATCTCATTCGTTCAGAAGTTTGTTCAAAATCCTCGCCTTCACTTAACTGAATCCCAAAGAAACCTGATTCTGGTTCTCCACCTGTCCAACGTATTTTAATGTCTTCCATATTTTGATTTAATTCATTTATAATTTCTCTATTTCCAAAATATACTATTCTTCTATTATTAACTTTGTCTATTGAAGAAACTACAACATTGTTGTATCCCATATCTACATATTTGCCCATTTTATATAGTATATTTGTTACTTCTCTTTGACAGTTAAAATCCTCTAAATCTATCCATATGAATCTATCATCATAAATATATGCTTGATCAACTGCTTTTTGTGCAATTCTTACACTATTTTGCTTTTTTTCTTCAGCAATTTGCTCAATATTAGGAATTTCATCAACAGAAGTTCGTGGTTGTCCAACTTGCATAGGAACTTTTGCCATACTTTCCAATTTATCTATTTGTTCAATTATTTTTGCTTTTTCTTCTTCTGATAGACCTAATTCATTAGCCATTTTTATCATTTTAGGTATATATCCTACATCATTTGCAGCTATCATCATATCAAAATTAGATAGTTTTATTCCTAAAATATCAGCAATTTGTTCAATTGATGTCTTTTCTCCAATAGATGTTTTTTCTTCACTATCATAATACCTATGATGATCTATACTTGTAATACCACTATTACTTGGTACACCTTTTAGCTCTATCGTATAAATTTCTATGCCATTTTGTTGTGCTTCTAATATTCTTTTTTGTATATCTGGCTCTAGACCATCATAAGAAGCACCGCCAATCTTGTCCTGTTATTATCATTTCATATTCGCCAGTATTGTTCTCGTTAATTAACTTTTGTATTCTTATTGCTTCGGCATCATTATTAGGAACAATAAATATTTTTTTTGACATTTATTTACCCTCCAACCTATTATAATTTTTTTACCTTGAATCAAATTTATCTTTCGATTTCATTTACTGTAATATTTTTTTCATGTAGTAATACTTTTTTTATTGCCTTTTGAATTATTATTTTAATTTTCGAATAATTCGCATTTTTTTGATTATTATCATCTAAATAAATAGATTTATTAACTTCAATCATTAGAGATTTTACTCTAGAATCTTTTTTGTTATAATACCTATTAGGAACAATTGATCCAACATAGGGATAATTTAAGGCTACAGCAAGACCATTCTTTTCAAAATGTTGTTTCAATATATTTAAAATATCACTATCACAAAATTCATCATCAAAACCAATGCAAATGTCTGGACTATTTTTATATGGTATTCCTAATCTTTTTAGCAATTCAACAGAAAAACTATGTCCATCTATTATAATGCATCTCCCGTATCTATTTAAAATCGAACTTGTTAGTTCTTCAAATTTATTGTAATATGAATCATAATACTCCTTTAAAATTGTATTTCTATATTCTGAATCAAATTCAATTAACTTTTTACATTTAGATGTTTGAGTATATATAACTCCCATACCAACATTACTCATTTGTTCTTTACTATCATCTCTAAATCGCTCCATATCACATACAATTCTCGAAATATCTGCTCTAATAATATTACAATCTTTATTTGCAAATAAATCATCCGTATATAAATCAGTTAATAATTCTACTTCCTGTTGAAGCTCTTCCTTATTTATAGCCACTCTTTCTAAAAAAGGTTCTGGAATATAAGTTGAACTGTGTGGAATATTTATAATAATATTACTATTCACTAATTTCTCCCATTTCATTTTGTTGTTTTAAAATTTCCTCTAAATCTAAAGATACTGTTTCTTCTCCAAAATTAATACCCGCAGATTTTTGCCCTAAAGTTTTCATTACTTGTTCTATTGTTTTTATAACTGATTGTCTATATAGTTCATTACTTGTTTGTCCATATATTGGGTTTTGTGAAGCACTAAATTGAATTCCACCATTTTCATTCTGTGAAGGTGTCATTATTCCAGAAATCATATAATATTTTTCATCAGCTTTTCCTGTTCCAGTAGATGAAACCATATCCATTGCATCTTGTATAGCACTACCAATTCTTACATATTCTTCATTTGAGTGTGTTCCATCCCCTAAAGAAACAGAAAAATGTTTGATTCCTTCTAAAGAATCATTTTCGTTGATTTTTTTACCACCTTCAGATATATATGTTGTACCCATACTCTTATTTTCATTAGCCCATTCAACTGTTGTTGTACTTTGACTTAATTTTGCCATTGCCACTTTAATAGTTTCTATTACAGATTTTCTATATAATTCCACATCTTGTTTTTCTCCAATTGAAGATTCTACTTGTATTCCTACTTCGCCACCAACAGGGCAACCAAAATTTTTAGAATAAACTGCTAATGCAGGCACAATTTTTCCTCCTACATCATAAAAGTTTGGGCTTTCAGGATTTTCAGGGTTACTCTGCATATTTAAAACTTCTTCAACTGCTTCTTTCCATGTTTCCATTCCTACTTCATATGCATTACTTGCTGTTAATTCTTTATTTTCATGACCATATCCAGGAATTACTCCCATCATAACCTTAAAATTTAAATTTTCCATAATTTATACATCTCCTTATAAAAATTTTTACTAATACACATTTATCATATCAAATTAAACATTTTTCTACAATATTTTTTTAAAATTATCTTGAATTTTTTTCAAAAATCTGCTAATCTATATGTATCTTGATTGATTATCATATCAATCGTTATGAGAGAAAAAGTTGTAAATAACTACGACACTCGCTCCATTAATAATTTGATATTCAAACAAGAAAGTTTTTCTACCTTTGCCCAATTCATTGTCATTATTAATTATTTCCTTGCTCATATAATATTGAATTTTTATATAGTTGTCTCATAAAAACATCAAATTACTTTTTAAATATACTCTTTAAAAATCTTACAATCCTCCTAAATATATTATCCTTCTCAACTTTTATTGGAATATTAGCTCCATCATCTTCTGCTTCATTTTTTAATATACCGTTTTGTATTGTTCTTTTTGCTAATCTTATTACTATCATCTGTAATAGAAGAAGTATTTTCCTCCAATTGAAAATCAAAATTTTCATTAAGCAAGTCCAATTGCTCTTTGGACTTCTCCAAATTCAAAACGCTATCTCCTGCATTTAAAAACGTTTTATATAATAAATTTGTTGCAAATATATCATCAAAATTTACATTATTATTTATGTTATGTTCCATTATCTTGCCTTCCTTTCATTATAATTTTGACTCTCAATTCTTTCATTAGCCTGTTGTATTTCCTGTTTTGTTACTCCAAAAAAGCTTCCTTTTGGATTATTAGTTTTTATAATCGCCTCTACTAATCCTTCTCTTTCAAATTTCGCCTGTACCAAATCTATCTCGAGTTCGTCTTTAGCATTTATTCTAGGAACACACATTGACGTATTATTTCCATGTACACAACCTGAACTTGGAAGATTAACATATCTTATATTTGATGAATTTTTTGTTTCTTTAACTTCACCTGTCTCATTTCCAATTAATGCTTCTGTATTATGCTCATGGCCATATAATACAATGTCTGCTTTTTCTTTAATTCCCGTTTCAGATTCTTTCACCTCTTCATTATGTCCAACAAAATATTCACTATCTTCTTTTGCTCTTTTTCTATTTGGTGCTTCTGGAAAATGTATTAATTTAACCTTTTTTCCATCAACAATAATTTCTCTTTGGATTGGCAAATTTTCAACCCATCTTCTGTTTTCTGGTGATAATGAACTTCTAGTTACATCTGTAAGCTCCTTTTCAAATCCAGAAGTTTGAGAAAAGTTCGTATCTCCCATTACACAATACATTTCGTGATTTCCCTTTATTGCAGAAATATTTAGGCCTTGTTTTTGATACTTCATTATACAATCAATACATTCATTCGACTGAGGTCCAAATCCAATTGTATCACCTAAAATAAATATGTCTGTTCTTCCCTGTTTCTCACATTCTTGAATCAAGCTTTCTAATGCCTCTACATTGCCATGTATATCTGTTATAAATGCAACTGTTTTAGATTCATATTCTTTTTGTGTAATTCTTTCCTTACGCTGTTCCACCAATTGCTTAACAAAAAATCTGCCTTCATTTCCTAAACTTCTTTTTCTTTCTAATAATAAATTTGTTATGTCTACTCTTTCCGAACCATTATATGTTTTTAATACTGGTTTCAAAGTTTTAATATACTCATCTTCTGGAATTCTTTTTATTCTATCACATATTTCAATAAATTCTAATAAATCATTTTTTGAAAACACCTTACTTGAATCCGGATTATTCACAAAATCTTCAAATATTTTTCTATATACATTACTTCCTTCATTATACCCATCATAAAAATTCGGAGAAAATGCCGTATAGTATTGTTTTCCATTTGCATCTTTTGTTTTTTGCTTCATAAATTCTGCTGATTTTAATGCATCCATTTTTTTAATTCCTAATACTTCACCATCTGTGTCAATTAAGAAATCTAAATTTCCAGATCCATAGTTACAAATCAAATGGTCAACTATAAATTCTTTTAGAAAAATTTTCTTAGATTTTAGTGAAGGAGCTTCGTCTTTTCTAGAATATGTTCCAAGTGATAATACTGAAGAAACTTTTGTGGCAATGACTTCTTGTCCTTTTTCATCTCTTACTTTTCGGTATTGAATAACATTTGGTGAATTAATTCCATAAACTAAAGTTTGAATTTCTGATGCGACTTGTATAGCTGCTTTTTCTCTAATCGTACCTCTATGAATTGCAAAAGTTTTTACACCATCAGTTACATAATCTAATCCCAAAGCATTGTTATGTCTAATAATATGATTGTCCTTATTAAGTGAATATACTTCCATTGCTTTTTTACTTGCTATAACTTTGTCTTCTAAATTTTCTGCTATTCCAGTATCTTTATCAAATTCGTTGTTTTTCTCATACTCAAGAACTCGCTTATGCTCATGTTGTGTTCTTACTAAATATATTTCTTGTTTTCTACCAGTCGTTTTTTCTATCATTTCTTCTATTGCTTTTTTTGCTCTTAATTCTGCTTTGGTTGGAACATCTCCTGTCATTTCAATACATGTTGGCAATAAACCCACTCTAAATAACAATGACTCTGAATGAGCTGAATCTTCTTTTTCCTCTACAAATGATGTTCTAGATGCAGTTTGTTTAAATAACCTTGACACACCTCTTATATCAATATCATTTTCTTTAATTGTTCTATTTGAACCCGCATTTTTTCTATTATTAGCTATGAATCCACCGCTATTTACATGAGTAAATCCAAATCTTAAAGCCGATTTATCTTCATAGTAATATGCTTCATGAGCGTCTGTTTCTATTGAAACACAAATTGTAGCTTTTCCAGCACCTGAATTGAAAAATTTTTCTACAATTTTTTCTGGTTCATCATGCCCCATTATACTTGCCAAAATCATATGTTTTGATTTTGATAAATCAATTATTTTATTACCTTCTTCATCATACTTAATAATATCTGGATTAGCTGCTGCTTTTGATAAATCCGTCAATTGGCTATTTATCTCATATTCATAAAATTCCCTAGCCTTTTCAAACATATTTCCAAAATTTTTGCGTAGTTTTAATACTTCTTCTTCAGGTGTTAAATACAATTTTTTAGCCATATCAATTAATTCCGTTGGTTCTACCGTAGAATAAACTAATTGTTCTAATATATCTACTGGAACAAACATACTTCTTGCATACATTTCCAGATTTTTATTGCCTGATTTTTCAGCCTGTTCTATAATTCTTGAAATAGTTAGTGTATCTATTGTATTCGCCAAATGATTTTTTCCTAAAAACAGTTCGGCATCTTCATACTTCATTCCAAATATAAATGATATCATATCTGATTTTATATCTTCGGCTGTAATATTTCTTCTTTCTAAATTTTTTTTATTCCTTTTTCTATCTATTTCTACTAGGTTTTCTAAATCTTTTATACTCTTAATTTCTTTCTTATCTGCATCTGTCATATAACTCGAATAAATATATGTTTCTAAGTTTTGTATTTGTATACTAGATAATTTATTTCCACTTTTTATATATTTTTCAATACTTATAAATAAATTTGCATTTTCATTATAAGCATGTGATAAATACATAAATTTATTTACACCTTCTGCTTTATCATCTTTTATATATTCTTTAATGTTTTGAAATAATTCTTGAAAATTTTCAATTTTTTTTGGATTTTTTGCTAATTCAATTAAATCCTTCATATATTCATTTTTGAAGGCATATCTTATTACATTTTTCCAGCTATCATATCCTATTGCTTGCACTAGACTTGAATTTATTGCATCAAAAAATTCAAATTCACCTGGCTCTGGAATTGTGGCAAACATTCCTAATTCTTCTCTTTTTTCTTTTGTATCAAAGATTTTATCAAATTCTTCTTTTCCAATTACTGCCTTTATTGTTTTTTGAATTTCATTTACATCTTTTTGCACTTCATCCAATGCTAAATAGTAAGCATAAAATCTTAGATCGCCATCTATCCCCTTTTCTGCATTACCATTAATTCCTATTTCTATTAATTTTTTGTTACCATACAATTTATCATTGCCTTTTAAGTCTTCAAATTTAGGAATATATCCATTAGCTAAGGCTTCATTTATTACTTCTTCTACATCATATCCATTATAATATTTTAAATAGCTTGTATCATATGTATTGATTAGCATACATATAAATCTTGCTGACCTTGATAGATTATTATGTTCATCAAAAAATTTTTCTTTATCCTCAATTTCATTAATAAACTCTAGTACATGTTTCTTTTGTAACAAATTCAAACTATTATTATTGACTGCTACATCAAATATACCAATCTTTTCAATAATTTCTTGAAGTATTTTTGAATCATCATATTTATTTAATAAACTTTCAACTATTGCTTCGCTGGTTTTAAATCCTTTTGATACCCTATAATCTTCTATTGTAGGTCTATATCCTGCATTAAGAGCTTCTTTAAATAATTCCTGATTATAGCCTTTATAATAAATTATATTTCTAGGATTTTCTGCAATTAATAATTTGAATGTACTGTACGATTCGGAGAAAAATTCATTATGTTCTATTTCTTCCTGCGTTGGCCTATACTTTGCTATTGTTTGAAGTTCTTCTACACTTCCTTCATCTGCAATTCCTGCTAAATTTTTCACCCTATTTTCCAATTCTTCACTAGCATTTTCTAAAGTATAACTTTTTTCTAAACTTAAATTGGATATAAATCTGCCATATTTATCAAAGATTTCAAAGGTATTTTTTACTCCCCATGCATTTATATATTTACTTAACTGTGTATTCACAAACCTAGAAGCAACCTCTGCAGCTTTATAAAAGCCATCTAATTCTTTTAGTTTTTTTATATTTGTTTCTATTAATAATGGTGCAATTTCATCAATTTTTAATCCATCTATAGATCCATTTTTTGAAATATAACCAATTAAAAATTCTTGATTTCCTCTTAAAAAATATGGTGTACTATCTGTAATCTTATAATCGGTTTTTAACACTATTTTTGCAATTTCTTGTGCTTCATCTTTTTTTATAAATGGTCCATCTGCTATATCTGTATTTTGTATATGATATATATTATCTGGATTTTCTCTCAGTAACTTTAAAATTTGCTTGGTTTTTTCTACCGCGTTTTCTGTAATCTCATTCGTGATTCTGTAATTCAACCCAGCAAAATACGTATCTCCATGTGTAAAACCAATTTTTACCAATTCCTTTGCATACTTTTCGGGAATTTTTTCATAAAAGCTTCTATCATTAAAATTATATGATCTGCATAAATCATCATAATTTACTGCAGCCGCTCTTATAAAATCTTCTGGCTTTTCTGCCATTACTCTTACAAATTCATACAGTGTATTACTTGAGACAACATAATTACTACTTAAGATAGCATCAATGTTTTTAGTAAAAAATTCATTTTTTTCTCTTTCATTACTATTTACATATCTTAATGCATCGATTTGGAAAGGGTTTGCTTTAATTGAACTTTGCCATAAATCATACTTCAAAAGTTCTACATCCATTTTTTCTGTAATTTCAAAACCAATTTCTTCAAACTTTTGTTGCAATAATGTAACTTTTTGAGGATTTTCAGCTAAATATAAACCAATAAAGGGTGTCATCATATTATAACTCACGAAAGAATTTCCTCTAAATGATACTAATATACCCAAATCATCTTTATTTTGGGCATTACATGCTAGCCCAAATACTAATCTCTGTTCATCCTTATCAGAACTATTACCAAGTTCACTTAAAATCTCCTTCAATGAAATTTCGTTACTTTTATATTTATTTATCATAGGAGAAAAATCGTCCAATTGTGTCATAGCCCAAAGAAACTCTTTTAATTTTATCCCTCTATTATATAATTCCATAAAGTTTTCGACTATCAGTTTATTATAAAAGTTTTCTGATAATTCCATTCCTGAGCTTTCTATTTCCTGCAAAACAATTTCTCCGTTTTTAGTAATTGTTTTTAACTTATCATTTAATTCCATATATTTATCTACCGGATTGTTTTTGAAATAAAATTGTGCATAGTCTTCGTCCAAAAGTACAAGATATAACAGCCTTAATTCATCTACACTTGTTTCTTCTTTTTCCATTTTTTTTATGTCAAATATTTCTTCTCCATAAATTTTTGCTTTGTCCATTAGTGAAAATAGTATGTTTTTTACCCCTGTGTATATAAGTTGGTTTGCAGATATTAAGTTTTTTACGACATAAATAATTTCGTTTTTTTGCTTTTCAGGATTAGTTATACTTTCTAAATATTCAATTGGATTTTCTCTTATTTTGGAAATTAATTTTTCATTTAATTCTATATTATCTTCCATTGTTTATCTCCTTATTTGTGAGTCATTTGTGAAATAGCAGATTATAATTATATCTCATATATTCTTGAAAAATTATATAAAAGTTGAGGAATATTGTCAAGGTAAAAAAGAAATAGCCAGGATAACGGCGTTAGAAAAATTTTTTCATGTCGTTATCCTGAAGATTTATAGAAATTACTTAAAAATTTATAAATTTTATGTTAAAGTAAAGACAATGAGATTGAATTTTTATATCAATCGTTATGAGAAAAAAGTTGTAAATATCTACGACGCCCGCTCCATTACACATTTTAGTCAAAAATTTGTAAAAACTAAAGATACTTACCAAAATTTGAAAATCGATTTGATTTTTTCTAGTAATTTAATAAAAATATTTTTATTTTCATTATACACAATAATGTCACTTGTTTCTTCTGTTGATTCACCTAAGCTATTAGATAAAGTTCTATTTTTAAATAAATTATCTGGATTATATTGTTCTCTTAATTTCTTTCGATATTCTATTTCATTATTCGAATATATTTCTAATAATTTTCTTCTTTTTTCTTCTGAACACCAATATTGTAAATTTAACCCCGATATAATTGCTATTGTTTTTCTCTTCAAATTTTGATTTTTAATTGGAATCTTAGGATCTATTTTAGGTATATAATTTTGGTCCATTTCTCTCTTGAAATAATTTCTTAATTTTCTAGGAATTTTATTATAATTCTCTCTATCTAATATTTCTAAAAAACTATTTACCTCAGAATAAGCTTGTCTAGTTTCAATATTCATAATTTACTCTCCTATACTCATATCTTGTTGTGGTAATTGTTGCTGTTGTATAAAATCTCTTTCAACATTATTTATTTCCACATTTGCTTCTCTTATCTCATCAGCTCTTATATCCATTTCTTCACTTATTTCGGAAACTTGATCTATTAGCAAATTATCACTATAATCTTCTTGTGATTCACTTTCAATTTCATTTGATTCTTCTATATCTCCTGAAGAAATATCAACAGACTGTTCTGGATTAGAAGATTCAATTTCTGGATGCTGTTCATTCCATAGTTTTTCTAGCATTTCTTGTTGCATCTTTTCTATATCCCTATTTAAACAATCAGTATCATATGGAGTATATGTGCCATTTTCCATATCTTTTAACATATTAGCATTTATTTCTTGTTGTTTGGATAATTGATTTTCTAACTCGTTCTTTAAAATGCTAACTACCTTCTCTCGATTGGTTATGTTTTCTGTTGTATTTCCTTGTGCTATTGCTCTAAAATCATCTTCTGTAAGAGGGTAATTTCTATTTACAAAATAGTTTATCCATCTATTAAGTGCATCATAATAATCATACACTCCCGTCTCTTCCATCTCATTTATATCCATATTTACTCACTTTCCTTTTTCCAAAAAATCAAATTAATTTAAACTGCTTCTTTTTTAATATATCATAACCGATTTAATTACGTCAATTTTTTTGTAGAAATTTTAAATTAAGGTCAATTGAAAAAGTAAATTCTATTTAGAAAAAGTAAAAGAAAGTTACCGATTAAAAGCTATTTAAAAGTAA
>CAKOVI010000016.1 GCA_934121905.1 uncultured Clostridia bacterium | reverse complement strand
TTGAAAGGAGTTTTCTGTCTACTCATCGCTGAAGCTTTCCCGAACCCCCAGACTATCTGGGGGTTTTCTAAACACAAAAAAGTCAATTTACATTGGCTTATTTTTTTATTCATGTTTCTGTCCTGATAATACCAGTTATTTAATTAAATCGTCTAAAGTTGAGTATGGCAAGCATGTTCCGTCTTCTTTTATAAATAAAACGCCAACACCACCAATACCATTTTCATCGCTACCTTCTATAGTCACAATATTACTGATATTAGTAATACCTTTTAATGTTTTTTCTTCTGATTCAAAATTTGTTTTTCCGTTACTTGTTGTTCTAAATCTAACATATGTAACAGATCCATCTTCTTTTAGAAATACAATATAATTGTTACCAGGAACCTGTCCTTGCTCGCAATACCAAACGTTAACTACATTATCAGCAATTTTCTTTAAATTACTACCTGAAGAAAATTCTTTAAAATTGCTTAAATAAAAATATGTGCTTCATGTTTATTATTAACTGATACATATCCTGTACCATCATTATAGTCTATACTAGTTAAGTTGAGATAAATCATATTGTCTTCGCCTAATTCTTTAGCTATTGATTGTCTAAAATTACTAATATAGTTATTTTGAGTATCTGTTTTTTCTTCATTTTTTTCACTTGTATTTGCTTTTTCGTCATTGGCTATTTCAGAAATATTATTACTTTTTACTTGCAAATCACCTATAGTTCCATTTAGATTGTTTACTCGAGATTGTAACTCATAAGATTTTTGAATTGCTGTTGTTTTATCATTATTAAGCTTATAAATAAATATTCCCATAACTATTATTGCAATTATAGCTATAATTAATAAAAATGTTGATAAACTTATCTTTGTAACATTTTTTTCTTCCATGTTCTCACCTCTCTTTCTTTTGTAAAATATATTATGCAACTATATTTTACAAATAATGCCTTTTTTTTTACAAGCTTATTCAAAAATTTTTTTGAATATTGAATATTTCAATTTTTTATGATAAGATAATTCTAAAGCTTAAATCTTGTAAATATTTGTAATTACAAAAATTAATAATATACTATTAATAAATAGACTGATATTTGTATCAATTATCAAGAAAGGAAAAAATTTATATGTCTAAAAATGAAAATATAATAAATCCAAATTCAAAATCCTCTAATAAATTTTTGCTTATTATTATTACCATTATAAAAAGTATATTTATTTTATTAATAATAGGCTTTATAATGTACTATATATCATTTTATTGTTCAGAAATATATAGCAAAAATTCATTTAACCAAACTAACACTGGTGGATGGTGTTACCATGAATATTTAAACCCCATTTACGGGGTATTAGGAATAACTCTATATGCATTAACTAATTATTTTAGCTTTTTATCATATAATTTTATAATAAGTAAATTAAAAAATTATAAAACTATTATTGGTAAAATCATGTTTATATTATTTAGTTTTTTTATTAATATTTTAATGCCAATAATGTATTTTCAATTGTTTGGTAGTTATTCATTTGAAAACACATTCCTCGAATTTTTTAATATAATCATAATATCATTTGGATGGGTTGTTTTTCCTTCTATATTTTTCATTATATACCTCGGAAAATATGATAAATGTAAACAAAAATCCTAGTATAGTTATTTTTCGTCATTTGACAACTCTTACAATGTGTGTTAAAATTGGACATATTTGAATAAGTATATCATAGCTATACTCAGGTATAATTAATAAATCTGGGGATTGCTATGAAATCTCCAGAATTTTTATAATCATGGAGGAAAAAAATATGAAAAAATCAGAATCAGGAAAATGGCTTAACTTGAAAATGGTAAAAGCTCCTATCGGAACAATTGTCAAAGGTTTTTATAATTCCAAGACAACAGCGGTTCAAGTCAGAACGGGAAATTATACTGTACAAACTGATGAAGACGTAATGCCGGTCTTCATTGGTAGTATAATACTGGTATTTACTAAAACACATGGAGGATATAATTTCTCCGTAATTCAGCAACATACAAATATTCAGGAAGTTTTATTTTCATGTTTCTTTTATTTTCGTGAACTTGAAAAATACGAAAATAATTACTACTTTCAAGAATATAATGATTTTATTCAAGACTGTTTAAAAAAATTTTAATTGTATCTTTGAGTAGCTAATTTAAAAAAGTTGTAGAGAAAAAGAACATTTTCTCTACAACTTTTTAATGCCTATCTCAGAAAATATATTAGCTATATACAATAATATTAGTCTATTCTCCATAATTTATTCACATACCAAATCATCCATATTATAAAATCCATTATCCTTCCCAACAATAAACTTCGCAGCCTTAACAGCACCTTCTGCAAAAACATTTCTAGAATAAGAAATATGTTTTATCTCGAAAGTTTCATAATCACCAAAAAACATAACAGAATGTTCTCCAACAATATTTCCGCCACGAATTGAAGTAATACCAATCTCTTTCGCTCCTCTTTTTTCATGTTTACTATGTCTATCGTATTCATAAATATAATCTCCACCTAAAGCCTCATTTATTGTATTTGCAAGCATTTGAGCTGTTCCACTTGGACTATCTATTTTTCTGTTATGGTGAGTTTCTACAATTTCAATATCAGTATCTTTTAATTTGGGTGCAATTTCTTTTAATAAATGTTCAAACATATTAATACTAAAAGACATATTAGCTGATTTAAAAACTGGAATATATTTTGAATATTCCATAATTTTTTTCTCTTCTTCTCCTGTAAATCCTGTTGTTGCAATAACTATTGGTATATTATTGTTTTTAGCATATTCTAGTGCTCCAAAAGTTGCAACAGGAACTGAAAAATCTATTATTACATCTGGTTTTTCTGGAATTTCATTTAAATTTGTATATACAGGGTATGTTAAGTAACCAGTATCTATTTTATCTGCTCCACATTTTAATACCATGTCTTCATTTTTATCAACGATTTCACTTACAATTTGTCCCATTTTTCCATTACATCCATTAACCATTACTTCTATCATCTTGTTATTTTCTCCTTTTCTTGCTTTATTTTTTCATTTTGTGACCTTATTTTTATAAATGCTTCTGCAACTGCAAAATACTTGTCTACTAAAGTTATAATAAATGTTTCCTTATACTTTGGAATTGCCAGTGTTACAGGCCACATATGTTTTATTATCATATCTTTTTCTTTATCATTTAAATTTAAGAATGTAGATGCTTGTTTAAATGCTGTTTTGCCATGTGTGAATGCATGTAGTCCTTTTCTTCCATTTTCACGTTTTCTCCAATCATACAAAAATAAATCATGTAACATTCCAGCTCTTGCTGCTGATATATAATCTAAATGATGTTTTTTACAAATTAAATATGTATTGTATGAAACAAATAGACAGTGATCAAAACAATTTATGTTATGATGTTGCCTATATTGTTTCATTTCTTGAACTTTTTCCTGATTTAATAAATCAGAAATTATTAACATATAATCTTTATCTTTAAGTATTTTTTCTTTATTTCTAATCACCTTTTTCTTCTCCTTATATCGTAAATCACTTTTCATTATATCATTTTTTAATTTACAATACAATTAGAAATTTTTTCTATTATAGGCAATTGTTACAATATAATTATTGACAATTGCCTACATAAAATTAATCTTTAAAATTTTTCATACATTTTTTTAATATTTCTCTTTTTTCTTTACTCATTGGTATTAATGGAAGTCTTGGCTCACCAAATTTATATCCACAAATATTTAATGCCTCTTTTACAGGAATTGGGTTTACTTCTGAAAATAATGCATTTATTAATGGTATTGCATCAATTTGCATTTTAGTTGCATTTTTTGTGTTTCCGTCAAAATAATTATAACACATATCATGTGTATATTTTGGTTCAATATTTGAAAGTACTGATATTACACCAATTCCTCCTAATGATAATATAGGAATAATTTGATCATCATTTCCTGAATATATGTTTAGATTTTCTCTACATAAATTTGCAATTTTAGCAATCTGTGATAAATCCCCACTTGCTTCTTTTATTGCAACTATATTTTCAATTTTAGATAATTCATATGCTGTTTCTGGTTTTATATTTACTCCTGTTCTACTTGGTACATTATATAAAATGATTGGTAATTTTGTATTTTTTGCTATTTCTTCATAATGTCTGATTAATCCTTCTTGTGTTGTCTTATTGTAATATGGAGTTACTATTAATACTCCATCTACTCCTATTTTTTCCACTTTCTTGTTCATTTCAATAACACTTTTTGTATTATTAGATCCTGTTCCTGCAATAATAGGAATTCTTCCATTTGAAACTTTTACTGCACATTCAATTGTTTTTAATCTTTCTTCTTCTGTCATCGTTGAAGATTCTCCTGTTGTTCCACATACTATTAAACTGTCCACACCTTTTTGGATTTGGTCTTCTACGAGCTTTGAAAACTCTTCTAAATTAACTCCATTTTCATTAAATGGTGTTGCTATTGCTGTTCCACAGCCTTTAAATATAATTTTTTTCATAGCGCATACACGCTCCTTTTTTTATTGTTTAGTACTAATTATATTTATAAAATGCACTAAATATTCGATTAAAAGATATCATAAAAATAAATAATATGCAAGCTTTTTGTTTGCTTGCATATTATTTATTAATTATCATATTCATACCATAATCCCTTTTTTCTTAGTGTTGCTATTGTTTCTTGATGTTGTTCATATGTATTTGAGAAATATATGTCTCCATTTTTATCAGCAACAAAATATAAATAATCTCCTTCTGCAGGATTTAATACTGCTTTTATAGATTCTTCAGAAACACTTGCAATAGGCCCTACTGGTAATTTTCCTTCCATATTTGGTCCTCTTGTGTTATATGCATTGTAGGTATTTATTTCTTTTGAATATAAGTCTCTTTCTCCCATATCTACTTTAATTGCATAATATGTTGTAACATCACTTCCAAGAGACATATTTGCTGCTAATCTGTTGTATATTACTCTTGCAATTTTTGCTCTGTTTTCAGCATTATTTCCTTCAAGTTCTACTATTGATGCTATGGTTAATACTTCGTGTCCAGAATATTCTTGTCCTTCTGAATCTTCTCCACTAGCATTTTTGTATTTTGTTAATACTTTATCCATTTTATCTAACATTTTTTCAAATATTGTTTTTACATCTACATCTGCATTCTCAAAACTATATGTATCTGGATATAGGTATCCTTCTAATGGATAGTAAATACTTGGATTTTGTATTTTGTCTGTTAAAAACCAATATTTATCTATTAATGATGCTATATATTCTTTATCCTCTAATAATTTATATACATCATTTGTTGTATTATTTGTTTTTTCTGCTATTGTTGATGCTATATATCTCATATTTTTTCCTTCTAGAAATGTTATTGTTACTGTTTCATCCATAACTTTTCCAGATGATAAAATATCTAATACTTCTGGTAATGTTTCATTTCCTGTAAAAGAATATTTTCCTGCTTGTAATCCCTTTACTTCATTTAATGCTATATAAATTTTAGATGCAAAATCACTTTTTATTACACCATTTTGCTTTAATTGTTTTAATATTTCTTTTGTGCTTGTCCCTGTTTTTATTTCTACTATTGCTCCTATATTTTCAGATGAATCTTTATTGGGCTGCTTTATGCTTACATTATACCATATTATTGCAGATATTACAGCAATTAAAATTATTAAAAAAATTATCCCTAATATTATATAACCTTTTTTCTTCATAGTATTCCTCTTTCTTATATTTCTATTTTTATCCCACATTCTTTTAACATTGGAACAGATTCTATTTTGAATCTCTGGTATTCTTCACTTTCTGCACCATTGTATATAATCTTCACATACATCTTACCATTTTTTATTGCTTCTTGCAATATTAAATTTATAATATTTTGTCTTTTTTCAAATGTACTTATGTCTTTTTTGGTTATATCATATTCTAATATATTGCTTTGTCGTGTATTATTATCGTTATTTTCTTCTAAGTTTTCTCTTTCTGTTACAAAATTGTCTAATTGATTTTTCTTTACATATCCTATTTTTCCTGTTTGAGTTCTAACTTTAGCAATTCCATCTTCTTCATTTATAAATATTAACCAATTTCCTTTTTTTACTTTATCTATAGTTTTTGAAGCTATATTTTTTTCTTCTTTTATTTTTATATTCTTTTTTGCATATGCTTTTATACTTTTTTTGCTCATGCTGTCTATTGTTGCAATATTACTTGTTTCTATATATTTAAAATTGTAATCATATACATTTTCTAATTCTGATATTGCTATATATTTTTCACCGTCTTGTTCTATTATAATGTCTTTTGCTTTTTGATTTGAGCCATTTATTTTTATATTTTCGTTTTCTTCTTCTAATACTGCTAATTTTTTTTCGCCTGTTGTTATTATTAGCCCTGTGTCTTTTTCTTGATATATTGTATCGTCTATAAATTTTTGTATATCTTTATAACTCATATATATATTATCATCTTTTTTTATTATTTCTTTATTTAATTCTGATGTTATATTTTCATTATTTAGAATTATTTGTGTTTTCTCGTTTTTGATATTTTCTTTTTTTCCTCTTAAGCCTATAATTATTATAAAAATAAGTATAACAACAAAAGCTATTTTTTTATAGCTTTTGTTGTTATTTTTTTGTTTTTTATTATGTTTAGAACTCTTTTTTGACATTAATTTCTCCTTTTTATACACTTTTACTACATTTTTCTAAACACGCCTATAACTTTGCCTAGAATTTTGCAATCTGGTACTATTATTGGGTCCATTGTTTGGTTTTCTGGTTGTAAACGTATATGGTCTTTTTCTTTATAAAATGTTTTTACTGTTGCTTCGTCTTCTATTAATGCTACAACTATTTCTCCATTATTTGCGTTTGCTTGTTTTCTGACTAATATAAGGTCTCCACTTAGGATTCCTGCTTCTATCATGCTTTCTCCTCTTACTGTTAGCATGAAACAATCTGAATTTCCTACAAAATCTATTGGGATTGGGAATGTATCTGTTACATTTTCAACTGCTAATATTGGCATTCCTGCTGTTATTTTTCCTACTAATGGTACATCTATTAATTCTTTTTCAGCATAGAAATTTTTTTGTGCATTTTCTACTGGCTCTCCATTTCCACCTTTTAATAATTTTAATGTTCTTCCTTTTTTGTCTTCTTTTTTTATGTACCCTTTTTCTCTTAGTTTTGCCAAATATCCATGTACTGTTGCTGTTGAACTAAGCCCTACTGCTTTTCCTATTTCTCTTACTGATGGTGGATATCCATCTTCTACTATTTTTTTCTCGATAAATTTTAATATTGCTTTTTCTCTTTTATTTAGTTCTTGTGCTTTTCTTGGCATATATATCACTCTCCAAAATAAATTTGAAAATATAATATCATACAAAATTAGATTTGTCAAACAAAATTTTGGATTTTTTATTTTCTATACGACTCCACCCTAAATTCATCTTTACCATCAAACTTTATCATAATAACTTTTGTAAAATTTTCTTTTGACGGTTTACCTATTTCATCTATTACTAAACTTGCATTGCATTTTTTCAATGTATCAAATGTGTTCATAAATCCCATACCTGTTCCACCTTCATCTGCATGTGTCGTACTTGGTTTCTTTCCTAGGTTATTTAATGTTTCTTTCTCAAACTCAACTCCTGAATCATATATGTATAATCCATAAATATCATCTATTTTTCCTAATCGTACTAGTATACTTTTATTGATATTATCTGTATGCTTTATTGCTATAATTGCATCTTTTACATGGTCTGCAATTAGTATTTCTAATTGGTCCTCTGTAATTAGGTTATTTATTATGTAATATACGTTGCCTGTTACTTGTAAATTAAAATCTATATTATTTTTAACACATTCTGATTGCATGAATTTTAACATGTCATCTACTTTTGTAATTCCTGTTTTTTCTAACTCTATTACTGGCTTGCTATATAACTCTGATGAGATTTGCTCAAGTTGATTTTTTAGGTCTAGTTCTTCTGATATTTCTGAATTTAATATTAGTTGGTTTAATTTATATTCTAGTGATTTTTGTTTGTGTGCTAAAGAATGACTCTTTTTGCTGAAATTTAAGTTTTCTTGTTCTAATTTTTTAATTTCTTTGTCTTTTGCTTCTACTTCTTCTTTTAACTGCTGCATCTCACTTTTCGTAATTTTTTGTTTATAGTATAATTGAAGCATTTTTCTTATTACAATTACAAGCATAATTATATCTATGGTCATTACTGGAAAAAACTTTTTCGTTATCTTGAAATCCCCTTGAACTGCAATAATCATAACCGATAAAAAGACAACACCAAAGTTCAATGCCATCAAGTCTATATAGTCATCCTGCTTATTCTCCCTAAAAAAAGCAAGTCCATATTTAAATTTTTTTATATTGGTAAAATGTACTAATGTTACCAGATTCAATATTATAATTATACACAAGTTTACTAGATCATTATTAATTCTTGCAGTCTTTTTCAACGCAAAATCTATAACTATTGAAACCAATAATATGCTATAGTTTATAACTACAGAAAAGACAGTAACCATAATACTGTTTTTTGAATTATGCCAAGAAAACACCTTACTTATACATATAATTAGTAATATTATTTGTGCAAGAAAAATTGTTTTGTCTCCAATTATGTAACATATTCTGGATAAACCAATAACACATAAAATTTTTAATAATTCTAAAAGGCTCCATTTAAATTTCAAATTTAGTATTTTAAAATTTGTCCAATAGATGCAAACTGACAATATAGCTGTTTTAATAATTTCAATAACCACTTTATTATTAATTACATCCATAATAACATCACATCCTCCTGTTACATTTATCGCATTATATAATATATTATTTTCTTTTTCAAGTAAAAAATGAGATGTATCTCTACATCTCACTTATTTTAACGAAACCATTTTCTTACCCATTCAATTAACTCGTCATACCATCCCATACATATTCACCACCCTTCTTCATCACATTATTTAAATCTGTGTCAATATAAAAATACCATCAAAAGCCTAATATCTAGCGGTATTTTTCGATGAAGAAAAATGGCAAAAAATAAAAAAAAATGGTAAAAAAATAGAACGTACGCTTAGTTGTACGTTCTATTTTTTGGTTTATTTAAAATAAATAAACCTACACCATCTTCTTTATTCTGTTAACATAATAATATATAAACTCCATAGGGGTAGGTATTCCTGTTTCGTAATTTATTCTAGCTGTATAATATTTTTCTAAGTCCTCAACAGGTGTAACCCTCCATGCATGAATAATTGCATTTTGAATTCCATTTGTAATTGTTGTTCCCGATTTTTTATATTTATTAACCAAATACTGAATAACATTAATTTTATTGCTATCATCTTGTACTAAATATAATATTGCATCATGAATATATTCTCTTCCTTTTAGCTTTGCAGTCACTCCGATTAATTCTAATTCATCATTGATTATATTAGATATTTTATCCTCTTCATTTTGTATTATTTCTTCAATTGAAGTTTCTTTGTAATCAATGTCAGCATTTCGTAAATTAATAAAATTATTTAATACATGCTCACTTGAATATTTTGGATTATCTTTGTAAAGAATTAAATCTACTCCATTTCTATGTAGGATTTCATATGTTCTTTTAGAATTTACATGCGTAGTTACTATAACAATTGGCTCATAATTTAAATTTAATTTTTTTAGATTGACTAAAAATTCTAATGAGTCAATACTTCCTGTTGCACTATTATTTAATTCTAAATCTAACACTATTCCCTCTGGTCTTTTTGATTTTACAAGTTTTAATCCTTCCAAATCAGAATCTGTCATTGCAACTATTTCGATGTCGTTTCTATTGGCTGCGCATTTTTTAAATGAGTTACAGTCACTAATGTCGTCCTCGATAATTAAAATTTTCATAGGTTTAAATTCCATAAAACCGCTCCTTCCTTTAGTCTTTTTTATTTTATACCATAAAATCTCAAGAATTACTATATGTACATATCATTTTTTATTATTATATTGTGTTTGTTATATTATAAAATGATATTGAGGTGTTTATATATGATTAAAAATTTCGATGTAAATTTAGAAAAACAAGAACAGATTATACGTGGTAAAAGAATTAAAAATATAAGAGAAAATGAACTTAAGCTTAATAAATCAGATTTAGCTAAACAAATCGGAATCTCTAGCCAATTTCTCGGATTGGTTGAATACGGCAAAGGTAATTTGTCTTATAGAAGTATAAAACTTCTTAGAGATTTATCTGGTCATTCTTCTGATTATATTT
Organism: uncultured Clostridia bacterium; assembly: GCA_934121905.1. GTDB lineage: Bacteria > Bacillota > Clostridia > TANB77 > CAG-508 > CAG-269. The sequence continues at coordinate 8,158 of CAKOVI010000016.1, read as the reverse complement.
TATTTGGTCTTGATGATGATATTCTAAAAAATACTAAAATCTTTCTTCAAAGGTACGACGAAAAGGAATTGATGGGTGCTCTTGATATGCTAAAAGAAATTGCCTATATTTTACATACTAAATAAAAATATTCTCTTTATAAATTATTTATCATTAATAAATATAATATATTCGTAATTTTTGTTAATCAATTATATAGACCAACTATAAAAAGTTAGAACTCTTTATAGTTGGTCTTTTCTTCCATAACATATTCAGCAATCTTTATTCCATCCATAGCAGCAGACATTATTCCCCCTGCATAACCTGCACCTTCTCCTGCTGGATATAAACCTTTCACACTACTTTGCCCACATTCATTTCTTATTATTCTTAAAGGAGATGAAGTTCTAGTTTCCACTGCTGCAAGTATAGCATTCTTATTTGCAAATCCATGTATTTTCCTATCAAAATCAACAAAAGCTTCTTGCAAAGGCAGAGTAATAAACTCTGGCAATATTTCTTTTAGATTTGCAAATTCATAGTTTCCTTTAAATACTGGCTCTATTTCTTTAAATTCATTATTAATTGATGTTTCTAAGAAATCTCCCATATATTGTACTGGAATTTTTCCTTTTCCAACAATATATGCCTTTCTTTCTAATTCTTCTTGAAATTTCATTCCTCCAAATAAATCATCTCCAAAGTCTTTGGGTGTAACTGTTACAACAATAGCAGAATTTGCATTTTTAGTATCTCTTTTGTGATTACTCATTCCATTTATTGCAAGTCTACCTTCCTCAGATGATGAATTTACAACATAACCACCAGGACACATACAAAAAGAATATACACCTCTTCCATTACTTGCATGATATGTTAATTTATATGATGCAGGTCTTAAAAATTCTTTAAATTTCCCATACTGTGCCTCATTTATTACATCTTGTGGATGTTGAACTCTAACTCCTACCGCAAATGGCTTTTGCTCCATAGTAATTTGTCTTTTATTTAACATTTTGAATGTATCTCTTGCACTATGACCAATTGCTAATATAAGTACATCAGTTTCAATTATTTCTCTATTATTTACCTGAACATTTTTTACCTGTCCATTTTCAATATTTATATCTGTTAAACGTGTGTTATACCTTATTTCGCCACCTAAATTTATTATCTCATTTCTTAAATTTATTATAACATTTCTTAATAAATCTGTTCCAATATGTGGTTTACTTAAATATAAAATTTCTTCTGGTGCACCCATTTTAACAAATATTTCTAATACCTTTTGTTTCCTATGTTCTCTATCTTTTACTAGTGTATTTAATTTTCCATCAGAAAAAGTCCCTGCCCCTCCTTCTCCAAATTGCACATTTGATTCAGGATTTAAGATACCTGTGTCCCAGAATTTTTGTACAGTTTCTACTCTTTTCTCAATCTGTTCTCCTCTTTCTATTACTAATGGTCTATATCCATAACTTGCAAGCATATAAGCTGAAAAAAGTCCTGCTGGTCCTGCTCCTACAATTACAGGTCTATTTTTTATTGGCTCTTTTCCTGTTATTTTAAACTGATATTCTTCTTTTTCTGTTTTAAAAATATCTTTAGATTTGTTCTTTTTTAATATATTTTCTTCATCTTCTATATTTCTAAATTCAACATCTATTTCATAACAATATACTATTTTGCTTTTATCTCTTGCATCTATTGACTTTTTTATTATTTTGCACCCTTGTATTTGATTTTCTCTTATTCTAAGCTTTTTGGCACATTGTTTTAAAATCTCTGCATTTTCTTCTGCAATATCTACACCTATATCTATTTGCCTTAGTCTAATCATATAATCCTCCTAAATTCTGCTTCCTGCAATCATTCCTGTAATCCAAGCCCATTCTAAATTATATCCACCGCAGTCTCCATCTACATCTAGTAATTCTCCTATTATATATAAACCTTTTACTTTCAAAGATTGCATATCATTTACATCAATCTCATTTAAAAGAATTCCTCCTGAACATACCTGAGCCTTGTCAAATGAATTTGTTCCAATAATATCTAGTTCAAAACTTGTAATATTTTCAGCTAAATCATTTTTTGATGATAGACTTAATTCTTCCCATTTCATATTATTATTTATTTTAGATTTTTTTAGCAAAACATTTACAAGTTTATAATTAAGGACTCCTTCTAAAAGTTCAAATATGCTTCTATCTTTCACTAACAAATTTCGCTTATTCATCCATTCTATAAAATCTTTTGAAGAATTTATATTCAAACTATTCAAAAAATTTATTCTTACATTTTCTTTTTTATTCTCATTTAATCCTCTTGAAACTCTTCCACTTAAATTAAATACACAAATTCCACTAATTCCATAATTTGTAAGCTGAATCTCGCCAATTTCTTCACCAATTTTCTTACCATTTTCATATAATTTTATTAAAACATCTGTCCTAATTCCTTCCCAGTCTTTTAAAAATTTTCCATCCGCTTTTAGTTGTACAAGTGCAGGTAATGGTTTTACAATTGTATGATTAAATTTTTTACATATTTGATATCCTATGCCATCTGAACCTGTTTTAGGTGCTGCTTTAGAACCTGTTGCTAAAATTACTGAATTTGATATAATTTCTTGTCCATTTTTTAATATAACTTTAAAATCCTCTTTTTCTTTTTTCAAATCTACTACTTCCGAATCTGTTTTTATTGTTACATTCTGTTTTTTAGCCTCTAACTCTAAAGCTTTTTTTATACTTATGGCTTGATTTGAATTTGGATAGTAATATCCATTTTTTATTTTAGGTTCTATTCCTATTTTCTCAAAAAACTTTAATATTTCTTCTCTATTTTTATTATTAATAATTTTCTCTATTTTCTCAAAATTTGAACTTCTATAATGTTCTAACCTTTGATTTTCATTCCAAAAATTGCATCTTCCATTTCCAGTTGCTAAAATTTTTTTGCCACATATTTCATTTTTCTCAAGCAAAATCACATTATTTCCTTTAGATTTTGCATATATTGCTGCAATTAAACCTGATGCTCCTGCTCCTATTACTATAACATTTTTCATAAACCTCTCCTTTAGAATATGAATATTTTTTTATTTTTTGTTAAAACTTTTATTACGAATATAAGTTTATTTATAGATGTACAAAATGTACCTGTAAGTATGTTCAGATAGACTATTTTAAACATTTTTCTTGTTATACTTTTATATATTTCAAAATAATTGAGGTGATAATACATGACTTTAGCAGATGCTGTTCGTAAACGTATGCGTTATTATTTAGATAAAAACAATATGTCTATATGGGCATTATTTAAAGCTTCTGGAATACCACGTTCTACACTATGTTCATTTATGAATGGTACAACAGAACTAATAAAATTAGATACCCTTTTACATGTTTGTGAAGGTTTTAATATAACTTTACTGGAATTTTTCAGTGACCCCATTTTTAATGATGTAGAACAAGATTAATTAATATTAAAAATATCTTTTCGAATTTTAATATTTTCGAAAAGATATTTTTTTATACTTCTTTTGCTTGTACAATTACCCTTTGTTTACTATCGTTTGTACATGTAATTAGTGTTACTATTTTCTTTCCATTTGTAATTTGACTAGTGCAACTTGTGTCTTCAGGGTCTACTGTATATTTATCATAGACCGAATATTTTAATGTCTTTTTATTTAAGTCTGTTATTTCGATAATATCTCCAACTGATAATGTTGGTACTTTACTAAAAAATCTTTTGTTTCTATAGTTGTGTCCTGCTATACACAAATTTCCAACTTCGTTTGGATTACTTCCCCAGAATTTACATACAGAAACTTTTAACAAACTATCTGATGTTTCAGATAGAATTGGATAATCTACATTTATTGATGGTATATTTATAGACCCTACCATTTCATATGTTTTACCATCTACTTTATATGTATTTGTAAGACTTGTACTGGTTGTCTTATATCCTTCTGCTATTCCTTGATGGTCATCACTTCCATCTAGTGCAACTACCCATACATCACTTTTATTACTCATTTTGGTATTGTCATCATCCATTCCTGCTAAAATGTCTTGCGAAATGTCTGCATTTTTATTTCTATCATATTCTGCATATGCATAAAAAGAAAATAGGATAACAATTAATATTATTGAAACTATGAAATTTATTTTGTACATTTTCTTTTTCTTTTTTAATTCTGGAGTTATATATATTTTTTCTGTTAGTAATATTTGATTCATATATTCCTCCTCTCTCACATCTTGTTCTATTATACCATCTTTTAGGCAAAATGAAAATAGTTTTCATAAAATTTTCATTTAAACCAGTTATTTAGCCATCTGTCTCTTTGCACCTTCACAAAAAATATTACAAATTCTACCAAAATCTTCAATAGTAAGATTTTCCGCTCTAATATCTTCTCTCAAATTAAGTGTTTTTAAAATCTTTAAACCTTCCTCTTTTGACTTAAAAACACCTGTATTTACAAGTGCATTTACTAAAGTTTTTCTTCTTTGCATAAAAGCACTTTTGATAATATTAAATAGCACTTTTTTATTTTCTACATCGATTGCAGGTTCTTTTCTTAATTTCAAATTTATAACTTCTGATGTAACCTCAGGCATTGGGATAAAAGATGTATTTGAAACTTCCCTTATTTTTTGAGATTCACAATAGTAATAAACAGTATAGGTAATGGCTCCTGTGTTCTTGCCACTTGGTGTTTCTATTAGCCTATCTGCTACTTCTTTTTGAATCATTACTGTAATGCTTTCTATATCTAAATTTTCTTCTAGCAATTTCATTATTATTGGTGTTGTAATGTAATAAGGTAAATTAGCTACTATCTTTACATCCTTTATTTGATTTTCTTCTTTTTCCTGTTTTATAATTTCGTTTAAATTTATTTTTAAAACATCATCATTTATTAATTCAATATTATTGTATGCTATAAATCTATCATTTAAAATTTGTATCATTTTTTTGTCTAATTCTATACATATAACCTTTTTAGCTTTTTGAACTAATAAAGCTGTCATACTACCTAGTCCTGGGCCAATTTCAATTACTAAGTCATTATTTTGAATATTTGCTCCATTGACTATGTCTTCTATTACATTATCGTCTATTAAAAAGTTCTGTCCAAGGCTTTTATTTGCCTTTATTTTATATTTTTTCATTAAAAACTTTGTTTCTTCTAATACGTTCATTCTTTCTCCTTTACCAAAGGTTTAAAATATTTCTGCCTTTGCCTTTCGGAAATATTTTACTATATTTTTTACTTTAAATCAATAATTTATGTCAACTTTTTTCAAATGCATCAGTTTATATTTATTTTTTGTTATATAAATTTCTACTACATCAAACCTAATAAATTTACCTTTTAATTTGTTTTTATATATATAATATTTTGCTGTGTTGTATATATGTTTTCTTTTATAAATATTTACTGCTTCTCTTGGCAATCCATAACACAAATTGCTTCTAGTTTTTACTTCAATAAATACATATTCATCTTTATCTTTCGCAATAATATCCACTTCTCCCTGTTTGCAACAAAAATTTCTTGCTACAATTTTATATCCTATACTTTTTAAATACCTTGAACATATTTCTTCTCCTACATTTCCAATTTCTTTGTTATTGATTTTTACTCACTCCTTATATACCTATCTCCTGCGATTTTTTTTATTTTTCCATCTAATTCAAGCATTGTTAATTTTGAAATTATTTCTTTTAAATCAGCATTTATTTTCTTTGCAATTTCATTTGTACTTATTGGAATATCAGTTATATTTTCATAGATTTCTTCATATTCTTTTGGAATACTTTGAATATTAGTTGTTATTATTTTATCGTTTTTATGCAAAAATTTATAATTTTCTAGTACATCATTTGGTGATAACACAATTTTTGCAAATTCTTTAATTAATTTATTTGTTCCTATGCTTTTAGGATTATCTAAACTTCCTGGTATGCAATATACGTCTTTTTTCTGCTCTTTTGCCAATTTTGCTGTGACACTTGTCCCACTTCTGTATGCTGCTTCTACAACTATTGTCGCAATTGAAATTCCACTTACAATTCGGTTTCTTTCTAAAAATTTTTTAGACGATGCTTTTTCATTTGGATTATATTCTGTAATTACACACCCTCCACTTAAAATTATTTGTTCATATAATTTTAAATTTTCTTTTGGATATATATTATTAAATCCACTTGGCATAACAGCTATTGTTGTCCCTCCATTATTTATAGCACTTTCATGTGCAATTTTATCTATTCCAAGTGCCATTCCGCTTACTATTGTTACACCATAATTAATAAATTCTTTAACAAACTTTTTACACCACTTTTCTCCGTATTTTGTATTAGTTCTTGACCCAACAACTGATATACAATTTGAATTTAAAGCCATTTTATTTCCACACACATACAATTTCTTAGGTGGATTTTTTATCTTTCTTAACATTTCTGGGTATAGATTATTCTCAATATTTAATATTTCCATTCCTAGCTTCTCCTCCAATATTTTCTATCTAGGCTTCTATATTGAATAGCTTCTGCAATATGCATTTTATCAATATTTTCTTTTCCTTCTAAATCAGCAATTGACCTTGCAACTTTTAAAATCCTTGCATATGCTCTACCGCTTAGTCCTAGCCTTTCAAAGGCTTTTCGTAAAAGTTCTTTTGATGGTTCATCAATTTTACAATATTTTTCTATAAGTTTTGGTGTTAATTCGCTGTTTGAGTGTATATTTAGTTTTTTATATCTTTCTAACTGTATTTTTCTCGCATTATTTACTCTTTTTCTAATTTCTCTTGAAGTTTCTATTTTTTCAGTTGAACTGATTTTCTTATATTCAACAGGTTTAACTTCTATATGTAAGTCTATTCTGTCTAACAGTGGACCACTTAATTTTCCTATATAATTTGATATTGATTGTTCTGTACACTTACATTTTTCATCATCTGTTCCATAATAGCCACATGGACATGGATTCATACTTGCAACCAACATAAAATTTGCAGGATATGTAAGTGTAGAATTCACTCTACTTATTGTTACATATCTATCTTCTAAAGGTCCTCTCAAAACTTCTAGTGTACTTTTTTTAAATTCTGTAAGCTCATCCAAAAATAGAACCCCAAAATGTGCTAAGCTTATTTCTCCTGGCTTTGGAACTCTACCTCCTCCTATTATAGATATCGGTGAACTTGTGTGATGTGGTCTTCTAAATGGCCTTTTTGTTATTAAGCCTTGCCTATTTTGAATTTCTCCAGATATACTATGAATTTTCGTAATCTCCAAAGCTTCTTCAAATGTCAAATCTGGCAAAATTGTTGTAATTCTTTCAGATAGCATTGTTTTTCCAGATCCGTGGACTTCCGAATTAGTAAACAATTATGAGACCCAGTTGAAGCAATTTCTAAAGCTCTCTTAGCATTTTCTTGGCCTTTTACCTCCGCAAAATCAACAAAATAATCACATATATTTTCCAGGTTTACATTTTCATTTGATATATATTTTTCAATATTTACTTCTCCTCTTAAATATTTCAAAACTTCATTTAAATTTTCTACTGGTATAATGTCTAAATCTTTCACAACAGATGCTTCCATCGCATTACCCTTTGGAAGCACTACTCTTTTTATTCCTAATTCTAGTGCTTCTATGCACATTGGCAAAACTCCACTTACACTATTAATATTTCCATCTAAAGATAATTCTCCTAAAAATACTGTACTTTCAAAATTTTTAATTCTAATTTCACCAATCTCTCCAATTGCACTTAATATTCCTATTGCAATTGGTAAATCAAAAAAAGTCCCTTCTTTTCTAATATCAGCAGGAGCCAAATTCACCACAATTTTCCTACTTGGAAACTCTATCTTAGAATTTTTTATTGCAGATTTAACCCTTTCTTTAGCTTCTTTTACTCTAATATCTGGAAGTCCAACGACTTCAAAGCTTGGGAGTCCTCCTGATACATCTGATTGTATTTCAACTAAATATCCATTCAAGCCTTCTAATGACATACTCTTAATTTTTGATAACAAATATTCTCCTCCTTTTTTTATAAATGTAGTGTTACAATAGATGTGAAACAAAATAACTAAAAATTGAAAAAGTGATTTAAATCATATATAATTGAGTTGCT
>CAKOVI010000015.1 GCA_934121905.1 uncultured Clostridia bacterium | reverse complement strand
AATGATTAATTATGCAATTTAATTATAGTAAATATTTTTATATATTTTTGTTTCACATCATTGACACTTATACAAAAATAGAAAAAATTAATAAATTTTATTTTTCAATATTATTGATTTTAAAACTTTTGTTTGGTATTATATGGAATAATTATTATTTCCAGGAGGTAAAATATGCAAGAACTAAATGTTTTAAATCAAAAAATAACTTATATTAAAATAGATGATGAAGATTATATATCAATTACTGATATGCTAAAGTCAAAAGATGGAGACTTTTTTGTTTCAGACTGGTTAAGAAATAGAAATACCATTGAATTTTTAGGTATTTGGGAAGAAATCCATAATCCTAATTTTAATTATGGCGAATTCGCCATAATTAAAATTAGGATTAAATAGTTATAAAATAAGTGTTAAAGAATGGACAGGAAAGACAAATGCAGTTGGAATAATATCAAAAGTTGGAAGATATGGAGGAACTTATGCCCATAAAGATATTGCTTTTGAATTTGGAATGTGGATTAGCCCTAAATTTAAACTGTTACTAATAAAAGAATATGAAAGATTAAAAGCAGAAGAACAAAAGAAAATTGGATGGAATGCTAAAAGAGAACTTTCAAAAATTAATTATAGAATACATACAGATGCTATAAAAAAGAATTTGGTACCTAAAGAATTAACTAAAAATCAAATAAACTTTGTTTATGCAGAAGAGGCAGATGTATTAAATGTAGCTTTATTTGGAATGACTGCAAAAGAATGGCGTGATAAAAATCCTAATATAAATGGAAATCTAAGGGATTATGCAACAATGAATGAATTAATATGTTTAGCAAATTTTAAATGATACAGATATAAAATATTTAAAATAAAAAGTAAGTCTAAAATTAAATTATTAAAAAAATTCCCAATTGACATACAAAAAATAGTAATATATAATAAAAATAGTGAAAATCGCTAAAAAGGGGAGAGAAAAATGTTTAGAAATAGAGGGAATCTTCCACATATAGAGTTCAATCAGGGAAGAGATAATAATGATAATGATAATGGGCCAGAAGGATTCCACGTACCATACTTTACAAATTACTGGAATGGATATTACTATGTTGTTCATTATGATGCAAAACTTGTGGTAACACAAGCAATAACATATGCGATACTTTTGCTATTTGCAATATTAGTGTATGTATATAAATACAATGCATTACCAGATGACCCAATAATCCAAGTAAAAAATGCAATTTTAAGAATACAAATCATACAAATTGTAGTAGCAGTAGGTATAGGAGCTTTATCAATGTTCTTATCAAAAAATAAAGAAAGCCTAATAAAAACATTAAATGTTTTAGCAATAGCTTCAATATTTTTGAGTATAACAATTGTAGGAATAAAATTGTATATGGATAATCAATATAATGAAGAGAAATTTAATCAATTTTATGAACAATATGAACGTGGTAAAGGTAATTATAAAGAAAATGATAGAGCTATACTAGGAAATTCATGGACACTCAAGGTAATTGACTCAAAAGAAGCATATGTAAGAGACTCAAAAACAGCATATATGCAATTTACAGTAAAACAAATTTTATATGTAGTTATTAATATTCTTGTTTCAATGGGAATATTGTACCTAGCAGATAGAATTTCAAAAATAGAAGAGAAAAAGGAAAGACTTGCAAAAGATGATATAGTTTTAAATGATGAAGAAGAAAATGTCAAATATTAAAATGACTTGCATTATTAGACAATAGGTTTAATAATGCAAGTTTTTTGTATTTATAATTCATCATAAAAATTTTCGGTAAAATCGGTAGATTTTTTGCTACCATCAGCTTTACATACTGAAAAATATGCCGCAATAAGTAGTCCGAGATTTGTAATTAATGTTACATCATAAAGATATGGTTCAATACAATAAAACAACCAACTACCAGAAGCGTAATAGACTACAACAGTTTCTAAAACGGTAGAAATATTTGCAAGTAAATCAATAAAATCGTAAATAAGTATCCAGCCAATAGGTATCATAGCTATAATGATATATTTTTTTCCTGTGCTTAAATTGCTGTTGGATAGATTTTTTAATGTTATGCAAACACAGATTAATGAAATAATTTCAAAAATTAATCCAAAATCAAATAAGTCATACATTAATCCGATAAGGTAACTTACGCCACTTACAATAGCAACACCAATGTAAATTTTTAATAGTTTGATAGCTTTGTCTGTATATACTTCTTTTATATGATTTGAATTTTTAATATTTTTATTTTCCATTTCAACAACCCCTTTAGTAGTATTTTACAAAAAAGTAAGAATTTTTTCAATAGCATTTTTGTTAATGGTAGAAATTCATTGAAAAACGTGATTAAATCACGTTTTTACAATAAATATAACAACTCCGCTTTGTAAGCTTAGCAATAATAATATTTATTTTTCAAAATATTTCTCAAAACACTACAAAAACAAACAAAAATATGTTATACTATTTATGTTAAAATAAGAGAGAAAGTAGGTAAAAATATTGAAAACCAATAATAGAAGAAATCAAGAAGAAAGAAGAAATCAAAATAGAAGAAAAGAATCAAGAAGAGAAAACAACCGTGGAATAGTAGACAGAAGAGGAGTAATGGATAGAAGAAGGCAAAATAGAAGAATTGAAGACAAAGAAGAAAAAATAGTACAAGACTTAGACAAAATATTTGATGACCAAATAGAAGGAAGAAATGCAGTATTAGAGCTATTAGAAAGCAATAAAGACATAAATAAAATATACATCACAAAAGGAGAATTAAAAGGTTCAATAAATAAAATAATAGCAATGGCAAGCGAAAAAAAAGTAATAATAGTTCAAAAAGACAAAAAACAAATGGACATGATGGCTCAATCTGAAAACTACCAAGGAGTAATTGCTGTAGTGCCACCTTATGAATATGCAGAAGTAGAGGACATTTTAGAAGTTGCCAAAGAAAGAAATGAAGAACCATTTATACTAATTCTAGACGGAATAGAAGACACACATAATCTAGGAGCAATAATAAGAACAGCGGAAACAGCAGGAATTCATGGAATAATAATACCAAAAAGAAGAGCAGCACAAGTAAACAGCACGGTAAGCAAAGTAGCATCAGGAGCACTTCAATATATGAAAATAGCAAGAGTAAATAACATAACAGATACAATATCAAAATTAAAAGAAAATGGTATATGGGTATGTGGAACCACAATAGATGCAGAAAAATACTACTATGACCAAGACCTAACAGGGCCACTTGCAATAGTAATTGGAAATGAAGGTAAAGGAATAAGTGATTTAGTAAAAAGAAATTGCGACTTTTCTGTAAAAATACCTATGAAAGGAAAAGTTACATCACTTAATGCATCTGTATCTACTGGAATCATAGTATATGAGGCAGTAAAACAAAGAAATTAAAAAATTATTAGGAAGGAATTATAAAAAATGATGGATAATAAAGTTAGAATAATAATAATAATTTTAATTGTTCTTATTATTGTAGTATCTGTTGGAGGAACTATACTTTATTTTACAACAGATGCATTAAAATCAAGTGAAACACTTTTTCAAAAATATGTAGCTCAAAACATTCAAAATATTGCGGAAGTCACAGATATATCTAAAGAAGAGCAGATGTTAGACTTGCTAAGGAGCAGTGATTTTAGTGAAAACACAGATGCAACATTAAAATATTTAGAAAAAGAATCTGATGAAGAAGAAGTATATAATATAACAGAAAAAGGAATTAGCAAAAATTCAGAAAAATCTTCATATAGAAATATATCAGCAACATATGGAGATAATGTACTTATGTCTGTTGATTTACTAAATCAAAATAACATGTATGGATTCAGATTAGCAAACCTAGTACAGCAATTTGTAAGTGTGCAAAATGCAACAGTTTCATATTTTGTATCTAGTATGGGTCTAGATGGAAAATATTTTTCGGAAACCTTAAAGGGTGTTGATATATCAGGAATTTTACAATTCTCAGATACAGAAATCGAGAATTTAACAAATACATACGCAAAATTAATATTTGCAGATATTGATAAAAAACATTATACATCAAAAGGAAATTCAGTTATAACATTAAACAATAAAGAAAGTGTAACAACAAATGCATATACACTAACATTAACAAAAAACGAATTAGATAAAATATATAAAAGAGTGCTAAATCAAGCTATAAATGATGATATTATTTTAGGAAAAATAAAACAAATCGATAATAAGATTTTAGAAGCAGGATTTAAAGAACCAGAAGGAACAAGCTTACAAGAAAAATATAAAGAAAATTTACAAAAAATAATAGATGGATTAGAATATCAAGGCGAAGATAATAGAAAAATAGTAATTACAGTTTATGAGCAAAATGGAATAACTGTAAGAACATCAGCTAAAACAGAAAATAGCGAATATACAATCGACTTAGACCAAAAAAATGGAAAAACACTTAGTTTAAAAACATCAGTAATAAAAGACAACTCAGAGATAACCAAAATTTATACACTAGGCAAAGCAAGTAATGAGCAAGGATATAATAGGACATTTACATACAATGACTCAGTTCAAAATTTAACTGTAAGTTTAGATAACCTAAATCAAGAAAATGGTATGGAAATAGATGTTAATGCAAATTATACAAGTGATAAAATAACTAATTTAGATATAGGTTCAAAAACAAATATTGAACTATCTGCAAATGAAGCACTACCAGTATATTTTGATGATAATAACAATATTGTTTTAAATAATTATGAAGGTGATCAAATTAAATCTATACTAGACAATTTGAAAAAAAGAGTAATAACAAGCCTAGAAAATAGTCAATCAATTATCAATACGAAATTATTAGGAAATATTATTTTAAAAATTGATGAAAATCAACAAAAAATAGCACAAGAACAAAAAAGCGAAGAAGAACTAAAAAAAGAAAATTTCAATAATAAATTTGCCTTATATGAAGGTGAAGATTTAGAATTAGAATATGTAAAAAAATTATTAAAAACAGTTGGACAAAACATGTCGGATTATAAAGTCATTACAGGAACGCAAATGAGGATGTACATAAAAGAAGGAGAGCAAAACGAAGAAATGGCAAACAAAATTTGGTCTGTAATAGAAGAATCAAGAGAAACCTTTAATGTAAAAATAAATTACAATGAAGAAGGATATGTAGAATCAATAGATTTAACAGTTTATCAAAAAAATTAGAAAATTGCTTGCATTTACATAAAAAATATGATAGAATACATATCGTTAAAAAAACACATAAGGGGAGCAAACCAAAGGAGTGCCTTAAACACAAGGTCTTTGGAAACTATGAACCTTATGGAAGAAATAACAAAAAGGGAGGAATTAAAAATGGCAGTAGTTGCAATGAAACAATTACTTGAAGCAGGTGTTCATTTCGGACATCAAACAAGAAGATGGGACCCAAGAATGGCAGAATACATATTCCAAGCTAGAAACGGTATCCATATAATCGATTTACAAAAAACATCTAAAAAATTAGATGAAGCTTATGAATTCATAAGAAGTCAAGCTGAAGAAGGAAAAACAATCCTATTCGTAGGAACAAAAAAACAAGCACAAGAATGCATCAAAGAAGCAGCAGAAAAATGTGGAATGTACTATGTTGACCAAAGATGGTTAGGAGGAATGTTAACAAACTTCAAAACAATCAAAACAAGAGTACAAAGACTAAAAGACTTAGAAAAAATGCAAGAAGATGGAACATTCGAAGTATTACCTAAAAAAGAAGTTATATTATTAAAGAAAGAAATGGAAAAACTTCAAACAAACTTAGGTGGAATAAAAGATATGGAAGAAATGCCAGGAGTAATATTCCTAGTAGATCCAAAAAAAGAATACAATGCTATAAACGAAGCTAAAAAATTAAATATACCTACAGTTGGAATAGTAGATACAAACTGCAATCCAGAAGTATTAGATTATGCTATACCTGGAAATGATGATGCAATAAGAGCTGTTAAATTAATAACAGACGTTATGGCAAATGCAGTAATCGAAGGAAAACAAGGAGAAAGCTTTGAACAAGCAGAAACAGTATCAGAAGAAGCAGAAACTATGGAAGAAGTAGTAGCAGAAGCTGAAGGAAAAGTAGAAGAATAATAAAAAATAAAGAGTAGGGCTTAACTGCTCTACTCTAATTTTAAATAAATTTAAAATAGGAGGAGATAATTATGGTATCAGCAGCAATGGTAAAAGAATTAAGAGAAAAAACAGGTGCAGGAATGATGGACTGCAAAAAAGTTTTAACAGAAGCAGATGGAGATATGGAAAAAGCAATCGAACTTTTACGTGAAAGAGGAATTGCAAAAGCTGCAAAAAAATCAGACAGAATAGCAGCAGAAGGACTAGTATTAGGATATGTATCTGAAGACGGAAAAGTTGGAGCTGTTGTAGAAGTTAACTCGGAAACAGACTTCGTTGCACAAAATGCAGAATTTAAAGCATTTGTAGAAGCAGTTGCAAAACAAGTAGCATTAAAAAATCCAGCAGATGTAGAAAGTTTATTAGAACAAGAATCAATAGACGAAGCTGGTAAAAAAGTTTCTGATGTTTTAGTAGACAAAGTTGCAAAAATCGGAGAAAAATTAAGCATACGTAGATTTGTAAGATTTGAAACAACTGATGGATTAATCGAAAAATATATCCATGGAGATGGAAAAATAGCAGTTTTAGTAAATATGAAAAATGCAGACAGTGTTTTAGCAAAAGACGTTTGTATGCAAATAGCAGCAGCTAAACCAGAATTTTTAAATAGAGAAGCTGTACCACAAGAAAGATTAGACAAAGAAATGGAAATTCTAAAAGTTCAAGCTATGAACGAAGGAAAACCAGAAGCAATAGCAGAAAAAATCGTTCAAGGAAGAATTGGAAAATTCTATAGCGAAATCTGCTTAGTTGAACAACCATTTGTTAAAGACCCAGACATGAAAGTTGAAGATTTATTAAAATCTAAAAATGCCGAAATAGTTGAATTTGCCAGAATTGAAAAAGGTGAAGGAATCGAGAAAAAAGAAGAAAACTTTGCTGAAGAAGTTATGAAACAAATAAAATAATCATTTTACTCCAACAATAATCATATAATTAGATAAGATTATTATTGGAGGTTTTTTTCTTGAAAAATATGTTTTTTGTTATAAATAAAGAAAAGGTTTATGCATATGTTGTATCAATTTTAACAATAGTTACACTTTTTTTTATGTCATATATTTTAAATACAGATATATTGGATACTAAGCAAACATCAGCAAATGTAGAGCAAAATATCAATATTACAAATGAACTTAATAACATTCAAACTGAAAACATGGAAAATAATAGTAAATAATAGGTATAAATATTTATTTTAAAGGATATAATTAAAATATAAATTACAATTTTAATTTTAGAGAGGAATTAAGATGCCTTTTATTGGAATAATTTCAAAGGAAAATGATAGTAACTTCATAAAAAATACTATTACAAAAAATTCAAAAACAAATAAATTTGAGATAGTAAATATTAATAAAAAAAGCATAGAAAACATTAAAAACATTAAATTTGATATTCTGGTTGTAAATGAAAATATTGAATACCTATTAAAAGTTTCAAAATACTTAGAAGATATTATAAATAAATCACACTATATTATAATAAATTCCGATATAAAAAATAATTTATCATTATTAAAAAATATAAGGACAAATATTATTACATATGGTTTTAATGCAAAGGCAACAATAACAATTTCAAGTATAAAAGATGAAAATATGTTGCTTTGTATACAAAGAAGTATAAAACAAATTAATGAAAAAATGATTGATGAACAAGAATTTAATATAAAAATTGAGAAAAATAATGTAAATAAATTCTATAATATTCTCATAATATTCACAATTTTAGCCATTTATGGGGAAATATTACAAAAAATTTAGAAAAAATTAACTCTTTATGTAGACAAAACCTAAAAAGTGTTGTATAATAGGGAAAGTGAGATTTGAGACCAAAATAAAAAAGGCACTCTAGATAAATCCAAAAAAGAAATAGGGAGGAATAAAAATTGGATACAAATTATTTAGAAAACAACTACTTAACACTAGTAGGAAAGGTAACATCTGAAAAAAAATTCAGTCATGAAATTTATGGAGAAAGATTTTATTCATTTGATCTTTCAACACCACGTTTAAGTGGAAATGCAGATATAATTCCTGTAACAGTTTCAGAAAGACTAATAAATGACGACATGATGGCAATTGGAACAAAATTATTAATAAAAGGACAATTTAGATCATACAACAGTTATGAAAATGAAAAAAATAGATTAATACTTACAGTATTTGCAAAAGACATCGAAAAACTTGAAGAACCTGTTCAAGAAGAAACAAGTGAAGATGAAACAGAAGTTGCAAATGAATTTGCTAAAAAAGATACAATAACTAATGAAGTTGTATTGGTTGGATATATTTGTAAAAAACCAATTTACAGACAAACACCATTTGGAAGAGAAATTGCAGATATATTATTAGCAGTAAACAGAGCATACAATAAATCAGATTATATTCCATCAATAGCATGGGGAAGAAATGCTAGATTTTGCCAAAACTTAGAAGTTGGAACAGAAGTTAAAATAGTAGGTAGAATTCAATCTAGAAATTATGAAAAGAAATATGAAGATGGAACTATTGTTAAAAAAGTTGCTTATGAAGTTTCTGTTGGTAGCTTAGAAGTTGTTAAAGAAAATGACAATTCAGATGAGAACCAAGAAGCCGTAGATGAAGCAATGTAGTTGAAAGTAAAAGGGTATAATATATAAGAAGAGCTTGTAATATAGCTCTTTTTTTGGTTGGGACCGTTTCCTTTTGCGAAAAGTTTGTTTCTTTTTCAATTGGGACCGTTTCTTTTCGCAAAAAGATTGTTTCATTTCGTGAAAAGAAACGGTTCTTTTATAAAAAAAGATGCATCCATAATTAGAAAAAAGTCATAAATCAAAATTACTTGCATATAATAATACAAATGAGAAAAAAGAGGTATATATGCAGGTAGTAACAATTTGTATAAAGAATCAACAAAATAAATTATTAATACAAAAAAGAAGTCAATCAAAAGGTGGAAAATATGGAATAACAAGTGGACATACTTTAGTAGGAGAAGAAGCAAAACAAGGAGCAATACGTGAAATAAAGGAAGAAATAAGTCTCAATGTAGAAAAACAGGAATTAAAATTAATATATAAAATAGAAATAGACAAAGTAATATATAATTTATATTATGTTCAAAAAGAAATAGATGTATCAAAATTATCTTTACAAAAAGAAGAAGTAGAAAATGTATATTGGTATACTTTAGAAGAAATAAATGATTTAATCCAAGAAAACGAATTTTATGACAAGCAAACAGAAGCATTTAAAATATTTGAAAAATACATAAAGGAGGAAATTTTATATGGCAACAATAGCCCAGTGGGATATAAACAATGAATGCAATCTAAATTGCAAACACTGTAGAGTATCAGAAAAAAATGATAATGAAAAATTATCGTTAAAAGAAGCAAAAAGTTTACTTGCAGAATGTTGGTATAATGGCATAACAATGCTAAATTTGTCTGGTGGAGAGCCGTTTTTACGAGACGACATATTTGAAATTTTAGATTATGCTGAAAAATTTGAAGACATAGTAATAACCACAAATGGGACGTTATTAAATGAAGAAAAATGTAAGAAACTTTCTACATATAAAAACATAAAATTATCAATTAGTTTAGATGGCTTAGAAGAAACACATGATAAATTTAGGAGAAAAAAAGGAGCTTTTAAAAAAGTTATTGACATATTGCCTGTACTTAATAAAAATAACATAAAATATGCAATTAAATATACTTTATCAAAAGAAACAGCAAAAGATGCTATAGAACTATTAAATTTAGTAGCAAAAATGGGGGCAAAAGAATTTAATGTAAGAAGGGTAATAGTTGCGGGAAATGCAAATAAAGATATGGTTTTATCAAATGACGAATATAAAAATATAATAAGAGAATTAATTAGGAATTGTAGAAAATTAAATGTAAAATTCAGAACAGGAGATCCACTATTAATTCCAATTTTTTCGGAAATATGGGGAATAGATATAAAAAATGATGACTTAAGCAAAATCTATGCAGGATGTCAGGCAGGAGATGAGATAATTTATATAGATTATAAAGGAAATGTTGGTGCATGTTCATATATCCCAAAATTTGCAGATAATATAAAAGATAAGCCTTTAGATGAAATTCTTAAGAACAATAAATTATTTATCGACTTAAGAGAATATAAGAATAAACTTGAGGGAAAATGCAATAAATGTACATATAAAATGATTTGTGGAGGATGTAGAGCATCAGCATTAGCACTAAAAAAATCATTATTTGCTGAGGACCCATTGTGTTTGGCAAATTAAACTTTAACCAGATGTTATTAAATTTGCAATTTCGGTTGCAATTAACATATATTAAAAGGAGGCAAGATTATGAACAAAGATGTTAAAAACGTTCAAAACAATGCTGACACTAAAAAAATAATTACATGCAGAATGTGTGGATAGTTTGTCCTTTTGGGACCGGTTCTTTTTAGAACATTGTTCTAAAAAGAACCGGTCCCAAAAGAACAAAAATAAGAAAGGATGTCAAATATGAAAAAATTAGATGGATTGCGTTTTTTACAGGAAAACTTTCCAAGGTTAACAGTTGATTGTGTATTTGTGGACAAGGTCGAAAATCTAGACGAAAAGGCACTAATAAAAAAAGAAGAGGCAGAACAAATCTGGAGAGTTAGGGGAGGACACAAAATAGGTTCTGAACTTAATATGCCGCAAGGTTCATTTAAGGATATAATTTCATTAAAAAAATACATGAAAGAACAAAAGAGAAAAGACGAAAACATGGAATTTGTAATACATAGTGTCTCACCAAAATACTTTGCTGCCCCATTTGTAGGAACTTTAGCGGTTTATAACAATCATCAAAATCCAGGAATGAGAATAGAACTTCAAAAGGTCACTAAAGAATTAGTTGAAGGAATTGACCAAAAAGGTGGAAAAAGACCTAGAGATTGGGAAGCTTGCCTTATCTTAGATTATGAATTTAGAAATAAATTTCCAAGAATACGTAGAAATAATGATGTTAATTTAGAAGAAGTTAAAAATGCAATTGCAGTTATTCACGAAGTAGGAGAAGAAATTTTTGATATTTATGATAAACAAGGGATGGATATTGACACATTCACTAGATTTAATATTTATGATTTAGGACAAGTTTTATTTGATGACCATAGGAGTATAGAATCATTTATACCAAAATGTAAATGTCCGGTTGTACCTAATAATTTTGGGAAAAATAAGTTGTTGGAAAATAAAGCGATAGAAAGATAAGAAATAGATTTAACAATGTGTGAAAAATAGCAATTCAGGTATTGCTATTTTATTTTATATTTAGTAAAACATAGAAAATTATTATGATAAAAATAAAGCAGACGAATTTGAACTTTTATTTAAAAATACATATGGACTGGAATTTTATATAAATCAAGATCAAACTGTTGAAGAAATGACAGGAAGTCTAATAGAAGCAAAGGCTATAAAGCAATAATGGTAGATATAAAAAAGGGAGAAAAAGCAAAATTAGAAGATAAACAAAGTGAGGCAAGAGAGCAAATTGAAAGATATTCTGAATTTGAAGAGATAAAAGACATAGATGGGCTAAGAAAATATACAATTGTAGTTGCGGGAAATGAGATTTATGTTCAAGAAATTTAAAAATATTCTGGTGAATTTTACCATATAGCCCTTGACAACCCCTAATCCAATAGAGTATAATATATAGGTATATCGGGTAAAGAGGTAGATAAAAAGCCTATTAGAAAGAATCCCACATACATTCATGTATGACCGGAAGGGGGGAATAAATAATGTCAGAAATAAAAGTTAATAATGGTAATATAGAAGATGCGCTTAAAAGATTTAAAAGACAATGCGCTAGAAATGGTGTGCTTCAAGAAGTTCGTAAAAGAGAGCATTATGAAAAACCTAGCGTAAAGAGAAAGAAAAAATCAGAAGCAGCAAGAAAAAGAAAATTTTAATTAATATAGAATACCAAAATGGTACTAGAGAAGTACTGTTTTGGTATTTTTTTTTGCATTGGGGACGGTTCTTTTCGCGAAAAGTGCTCCATTGGGACCGGGTCTTTTTGGGACATTTTGAAATGTCCCAAAAAGACCCGGTCCCAATGGAGCAAATGGAGCAAAAAAAATACTTGAATAATAAAGGCAATTTGTAGTATACTAAAACATATCGAAAGCCAAAAGAAAGGAATGGTAAAATTGGAATACAAAAAACAAGAAATCAAACAAGGAATAAAATTACACAACATAAACACAGACAAATTCAAAACAAACCTAATAGCAATATTTTTAACAACACCACTATCAAGAAAATACGTAACATATGATGCAGTATTAGCTGCAGTACTAAGAAGAGGAACTAAAAATATGCCTACACAAGAAGAAATAAGTAAAATTTTAGAAGGCATGTATGGAGCAGATTTTGATTGTGGCTTAAACAAAAATGGAGACAATCATGTAATAAAATTTTATTTGGAAAGTTTAAATGATGATTTCATTCCTGAGCAAGGGGAAAACATGTTAAAAGAAAGTATTGAAAAACTAACTGAAATAGTGTTTAATCCATATTTAGAAAACGGAATATTTAAAGAAGAATACGTAAACCAAGAAAAAGAAAACATAAAACAAAGAATAGAAGCTAGAAAAGATAATAAAGCAGCTTATGCAAGGTCAAGATGTGTAGAAGAAATGTATAAAGACGAGCCAGCTGGATTTTTCAATTATGGTTATATAGAAGATTTAGAGAAAATCAATAGCAAAACCTTATATGAGTATTATCAAAATCTTCTAAAAGAATGTAAAATTGATATCTTTGTTTCTGGAAAAGTTGATATTGAAGATACTCTAAAAATTATAAATAAAAATTTCCACATAAGTAATTTAAACCAAAGGAATGCAAATTTCATAGTAAATAAAATAGTATCAAGAGAAGAGCCACAAGAAAGACAAGTTGAGGAAAAACTTGATGTGGCACAAGGTAAAATTGTAATTGGATGTGATATTACATTTAATGAAGAAGATTTAAAAGATGAAAACTTAAAATGTGAAGCAATGCTATATAATAGCTTACTAGGGGGAAGTGCAAATTCAAAATTATTTCAAAACGTAAGAGAAAAGGCAAGTTTAGCATATACTTCAAGTTCAAGTTATGTAAGATATAAAAGCAATATATTTATAAATGCTGGAATTGAAATAGAAAATTTTGATAAAGCTTTAGATATAATTAGAAAACAAATAGAGGACTTAAAAAATGGAGAATTTACAGAGGAGCAAATTCAAAATGAGAAAAAAGGCATAATTTCACAAATTAATACTATTGATGATGAACAAGATACAGAAATTATTTATTTCTTAGGTCAAGAACTTACAGATACAAATGAAACAATAGACCAATATAAAGAAAATATAAGCAAAGTTACAAAGAAACAAATACAAAATGTTGCATCAAAAGTAGAAATAAATACAATATACTTTTTGAGAAATTAGGAGGGAAATATGCAAACAATTTTTAATTCAAAAGTAAAAGAAACTTTATATATAGAAAAATTAAAAAATGGTTTAACAGTAATGATTATACCTAAAAAGGGGATTCAAAAAAAATATATAATCTGGGGAACACATTATGGTTCTAATGATAATAAATTTGTTGTACCTGGCGAAAATGAACCAATAGAAGTACCAAAAGGTGTAGCACATTTTTTGGAACATAAAATGTTTGAACAGGAAAATGGAAGAAATAGTTTAGACACATTAACTTCAATTGGAGTAAATGCAAATGCATATACAACAAATGACCATACAGCATATTTATATGAATGTACAGACAATTTTTATGAAGCTTTAGATGAATTTATGGATTATGTGCAACATCCATATTTTACAGATCAAAATGTTGAAAAGGAAAAAGGTATAATTGGTCAAGAAATTAAGATGTATGATGATTATCCTGAATGGAGAGTTTATTTAAATGCAATGGAAGCTATGTATTATAAAAATCCTGTAAAGCTTGATATTACTGGAACAGTAAAAACAATAAGCCATATTGATAAAGATATTTTATATAAATGTTATAATACATTTTACAATCCATCAAATATGTGTTTAGTTGTAAGTGGTGATTTTGAGCCAGAAAAATTATTAGAAGAAATCAAAAAAAGATTATTAGATACAGCTCAAAATGGTGAAATTAAAAGAATTTTTGAAGATGAACCTGAAAGAATTGTAAAACAAAAAATAGAGCAAAACATGAATGTAAGCAAACCTATTTTTACGATAGGAATTAAATGTAAAGTTCCCAATCAAAATGAAAAAGTAAGAATTCATATTGCAATGGAAATAATTTTGAACATGCTTATTGGTGAAAGTTCAAATTTGTATAAAGAAATGTATCAAACAGGAAATATGTTTGCTATGCCAAATTTATCATATGAATTTGGAGATAATTATGCTCATATTTTGATTACAGAAAATGCAAATAATCCAGGAATTTTATTTGAGAGACTAAGAGAAGAAATTGAAAACTTTAAGAAAAATGGACTAAATGAAGAAGATTTTGAAAGAACTAAAAAGATGATTTATGGCGAATATGTAAAAGAATATAATGATGTTACATCTATTGCAAGAATGTTCTTATCAGATTTTATGAAAGGAATCAACTCTTTTGATTATTTAGAAGAAGTTGATATTATGGATTCGAATTTTGTAAATCAAGTTTTAAAGGATAATTTTGATTTAGAAAAAATGGTACTTTCTGTTGTAAAATAGAAGATGGTGTCGACATGTATCAAATAACCTAAAACCTAGGAGAATAAAGGCTTACGAAAGTTCTGCAAACTACACAAAAGTACTTGACGTGACAAAAAATATGTGTTAATTTAGTAGTATATGTAAGAGAATAAAGAAAAATTAATTTTTGTGACTTAAAGGAGATGGGGACATATGTTAAATGATGAAATTTGTAAATTAAGGGATGAATTAAATAAAAGCATCGAAGAGGGGAAAGATTATGATTATATATATGAATTAAGTGTTAAGTTGGATGATTTGATTGCAGAATTTTATGGGGCTAAGGAGAAATAATAATAAGCAGATTAGGATTTAGAGAAAATCTTAATCTGCTTTTCCATTATAATAAGTGAATTTAGTGGATATTTCTAGTCTAAACCATTATCTAGTAAAAATAGTTTAAGTGAAATTTGAAAAGTCTGAAAAAAACTTGCCAAAAACAAAAAGATAGTATAGAATAAAATTATAAAAATAAAAACCGAAGAAAAAAGGAGGAGTAAAAAATGAATTTAATGAAAAAATTCAGAAAAGACAAAGGTATAACATTAATAGCACTTGTAGTAACAATAATAGTTTTACTAATATTAGCAGGAATAAGTATAAATATGTTAACAGGTCAAAATGGAATACTAAAAAGGGCAACAGAAGCCAAAAACTTAACAGGAGAAGCACAAGAAAGAGAAAATATACAAGTGGCAATAACATCAGCTCAAACAGAAGATTTTGCAAAAGGATTAGAAATAACAGATGAAACATTAAGAAAAGAAATAAGAAACACTATGGGAAGCGATAGTAACTTATCAGGAACAGGACCATGGGTATATCATGGAAAAACAAATAATTACACAATAGAAAAAGATGGAAGCTTAAGTAAAAAAGCACCAGCACAAGAAGGAACACTAGCATATATGTATGAAAAAGCATTAGCAGATGGATGTGATAAAGGAGATGGAATATGTACAAATAGTGAACATTTACATAAAGGTGACTATGTAAATTTAACAAATCCAACAGAAGGAAGTATAACAATTTCTGCATCTGATTCAGGAACAGATAGTGGAAAGGTTAGTGGAGTAACAGATCAAACATTTAATATAGCAGGAAACCAACTAAATTGGAGAGTACTAGGGGAAAATGATGCAGGGGAAATAGAGTTAATATCAGGAAGCCCAATGAAAAGTACAAATGTTGTT
Organism: uncultured Clostridia bacterium; assembly: GCA_934121905.1. GTDB lineage: Bacteria > Bacillota > Clostridia > TANB77 > CAG-508 > CAG-269. The sequence continues at coordinate 3,718 of CAKOVI010000015.1, read as the reverse complement.
GATTCAAAAAATGTGCCAGGATTATATATGTATGGAGCAAAAGCATATGTAAATGGAGTAGAAATATTAAATAATATATGTAAAATGTATAAAGAAAATGACAAGACAGGATATATATCAAGTGCAAGAAGTGTGACACAAAGTGATGTAGATAAGGCAGTAGGTTTAACATCTATAGATATGATAAAGGAAAAAAATCTTGACAAATATAATAGAGATAAACAAAATGGGAATTGGAAGGTATTGGGAGAAAAATATAGTTATCCAAACCAATATACTCCGGAAGGTTGGTTAAATGGTAAAACGCAAACAACAGTATCAGGAGAAGTAACAGCGTATGTTTATAGTGTAAATAGTAAGATGGCAGATGATGCACCATCAGTAACAGTAAATGACAGAGTGTACAAAATGTTATTTGAAAATGCTGAACTAAATACAGGAAAGGCATACTGGCTGGCTTCTCGTTCGGTTTGCGACGTTTCGAGCGATGCGATTTTCTGCTTGAGCTTGGCGCGCTTCGTAGGCGACGTTTCGGGTGCAGGCTACTGGGGTATGTTCGATTCCGATGGCGGTGAGGGCGGTAACTGTGCGGCGGTTCGTCCCGTAGTTTCTCTAAAATCTAATGTCACAAATACACAGGTACCAAAGATAGCAGATAAAACAGAAGAAACATGGAACAATAGTTAATATCTGATATATAAGCAATCATAGGAGAATCTTTGTAATTATCAATTTCTATAGCAACATTAGATTTAGTGCGAATACAGTATTCATTATCAAGAGAGTCAATATGTTGCATAATTTCACGGAAGTTGAACAATCTGTCAGCAAGAAAAACAAGATTATAGCCTGAATTTTCAAATAGAGAGAGAACATACGAAATACCATCTTTAATGAGGTCTAGTTCAAAAGCTTTAGGTTTTTTACGATGTCAGTAGTGACAACAGATTCGGATTTTACCATACCTAAGACAACATCGGTTAAATTTTTAAGATGAGGATTAGAAACAGATGGTGAAACAAATTTAAAAAATAGTTTAAGTGAAAATAGCAAAAAAACATTGCTATTTTCTTATTTTTTTAGTACAATATAAAAAGCAAAAAAGAGAGGTGTTGGTACAAATGAAACTAAAAATGCCATATGGAATAAGCAATTATGAGAGACTTGTAAATGACGGATATTATTATGTAGACAAAACGATGTATATAGAAAAACTAGAACACTTGCCAGAACCAAATATAATGTTTTTACGTCCGAGAAAATTTGGAAAAACCCTATTCACAAGTGTACTAGAAAATTATTATGATAAAAATAAAATAGAAAAATTCGAAAATTTATATGGAAACACATATATAGGAAGAAATCCAACCAGTTTAAAGAATAGCTATAGTGTTTTAAGATTTAATTTTTCTGGAATAAATACAGAAACAGAAGAAACAACAATAAAAGGCTTTAAAAATAAAACCATGGCTTCTATAAAGCTCTTTGCAGAAAGATATGGAATAGATTTCTACATAAACGAAGAAAGAGAAGCAGAAGATATATTGAATGATGTATTTAAAGCTTTTTATACACAAAAACCAGGCGAAAAAATATATGTAATAATAGATGAATATGACCATTTTGCAAACGAACTATTAGGATTCTATCCAGACAATTTCAAAAATTTAGTATCTAAAAATGGAAGAATAAGAAAATGGTATGAGGTTTTAAAAGAAGGAACAGAAACCGTAGTAGATAGAATATTTATAACAGGAGTAGCCCCAATAACGCTGGATAGTTTGACAAGTGGGTTTAATATAGGAAAAGATATAACCCAAGATGAGGATTTCAACGATATGATGGGATTTACCTTAAAAGAGTTGGTAAAAATCCTAAACAATCAAGAAATACCAAAAGAAGAACAAGAAATAATATTACCAATAATGAAAGAAAACTATGATGGATATAAATTTGGTTTGAATGCAAAAAGTCATATATATAATTCAAATATGTGTTTATATTTCTTATCAGATTATATCAGATTAAAAAGAATGCCAGATGATTTAATAGATATGAACATAGCCAGTGATTACAGCAAAGTAGGTAAAATGCTTGACTTGTGTAAAGGAGAAAATAGATTAGAAATATTAAGAAAAACAGTACAAGGAGAGCCAATAACAAACGAAATAGTAAAAAAATTTAATCCAGCGATAGAATTTACTGAAACAGATATGATATCAATGCTATATTACTTAGGGTATTTAACGATATCAAGAGATTTAGCAGGAATACCAGAACTTACAATACCAAATAAAGTGATGAAAGAAATCTATGCAAGTTATTTTATGCAATTAATGAACCAAAGTGCGGAATTTAGAATAGACAATAGTACAAATCAAGAAATATTAATACAATTGGCTATGGAAGGACGAATTGATAAAATAGTAGAAGTGCTAAGAATCTACCTAAATAATCTTTCGAATCGTGATTTAATAAAATTTGATGAGAAATATATTAAACTAATATTTTACTGCATAGCAATGAATATAAAATCATATTCTACAAAATCAGAAATGGAAGTAAACAGAAATTATCCGGATATTTTGCTAGTACCAAGAGATAGAACAAAAGGTTATAAGTCAATAATGGTAGAATTTAAATACATAAAAAAAGGAGAAAAAGCAAAAGTAAAAGATAAGCAAAAAGAAGCAAGAGAGCAAATTGAAAGATATAGTAGTTTTGAAGATATAAAAGATATAGAAGGCCTAAGAAAATACACATTGGTAGTTACGCCAAGTGAGATTTATATGGAGGAAATTTAAAAAGTCTGAAAAAAACCTTGCCAAAAACAAAAAGATAGTATAGAATAAAAGCATAAAAATAAAATAAAAAAGAGGTATAAAATGCAAATGATAAAAGACGCTGAAACCCTTGCAGGAGTACACACACACACACACACACACACGGATAACTTAACAAATAAAAAAATTTTAAATATAATAAGCACACAAAATAAACCTATAAATTAATAGGCTTATTTTGTGTGCTTTTTGGCGTTTTTAAAAGCAGAAATACCGAAGAAAAAGGAGGATGAAGAAATGAATTTAATGAAAAAATTCAGAAAAGACAAAGGTATAACATTAATAGCACTTGTAGTAACAATAATAGTTTTACTAATATTAGCAGGAATAAGTATAAATATGTTAACAGGTCAAAATGGAATACTAAAAAGGGCAACAGAAGCCAAAAACTTAACAGGAGAAGCACAAGAAAGAGAAAATATACAAGTGGCAATAACATCAGCTCAAACAGAGGATTTTGCAAAAGAATCAGAAATAACAGATGAAACATTAAGAAAAGAAATAAAAAACACTATGGGAAGTGATAATAACTTATCAGGAACAGGACCATGGGTATATCATGGAAAAACAAATAATTACACAATAGAAAAAGATGGAAGCTTAAGTAAAAAAGCACCAGCACAAGAAGGAACACTAGCATATATGTATGAAAAAGCATTAGCAGATGGATGTGATAAAGGAGATGGAATATGTACAAATAGTGAACATTTACATAAAGGTGACTATGTAAATTTAACAAATCCAACAGAAGGAAGTATAACAATTTCTGCGTCTGATTCAGGTATGGATAATGCAGGAGTTAGTGGAGTAACAGATCAAACATTTAATATAGCAGGAAACCAACTAAATTGGAGAGTACTAGGGGAAAATGATGC
>CAKOVI010000014.1 GCA_934121905.1 uncultured Clostridia bacterium | reverse complement strand
AAATTAAAAGATGGTCATATTTTTAGAAAATTAAATGCAAGAGGAAAAATATTTATTGAATATGAGCCATTAGAAACAGCTTGGGTTCCTATCAATGGAGAAAATTATGAATATATTTATTGTTTATGGGTAGCAGGAAGTTTTAAAGGAAAAGGAATTGGAAAAGAATTATTAGAATATGCAATAAACGACTCAAAAGAAAAAGGTAAAAGTGGGATATGTACTTTAGTTTCTAAAAAGAAGAAACCTTTTATTGGAGAAAAGAAATTTTTTGAACATTATGGATTTAAAGTAGTAGATATTATTTCCGATTATGAATTATTGGCATTACAATTTGATAATGAGAAAACACCTAGATTTAATGATAATGCTAGAAATATGAAAATAGATAATCAAGATTTTACTATTTATTATAGCAATCAATGTCCTTATGTAGAATATGAAGTAAAAGAATTAACTGAATATGTAAAGGAAAATAGTATAAAAATTAACTTTATAAAAATAGATTCGTTAGAAAAAGCAAAGAATGCACCTTGTATTTTTAATAACTGGGCTAATTTTTATAAAGGAGAATTTGTTTCAAATACTATATTAAATGCAAATTCATTTGAAAAATTAGTAGAATAAAAAACAGATATTTGAAACATTAAAGGTGAGCAAATATGAAACATTATGTTGTATATTGTTAATAGTATTCTATTATGATTTAAATAGTTTATATAATGAAATTTGTGAAGAAAACCCAAGCAAAACTAAATATAAATTAGATAATAGACTAGAATGGGGATTGAAACAAAATAATAAATTTAAACAGGTGGAAAGAATAGAGATATAAATATGTTTTTTGATTATAGAAAAGATAGAAAATATCATAGCAACTGGGGAAACAAAAATAGATGGTGGAGTCGGAAAAACTGAATTAAAATCTTGTGAAATAAACAACTTAAAAGCAAATCTAGGTATGGGAGAATTTACTTTTAGTGGTAAAATAACAGGAAAAAGCAAAATAGATTCAGGTGTTGGAACTATTAATATAGATTTAATAGATAATAAAAACAACTATAAAATTGATGTAAGTAAAGGATTAGGCAATGTCACACTTGATGGGCAAAAACTTGAAACGGATAGAGTTTATGGAATTGGTGAAAATTATTTGGACATTGATGGTGGAATAGGAGAAATAAAAATAGATTTTGAAAATTAAAAATAAAGACAGGAAAGACAACTACAATAAGAATACTTGGAATTATAAAATTTATTTAAAATGTAACTTAGTTGTAACTTTGGCTATTATATAATCTATTTGCAAGTTAAGAAAGGAGTTTTTAGTTATGGAAATATTAAAAGTTGAAAATTTAACTAAAATTTATGGAAAAGATATGGCTAAAGTTACAGCATTAGACAATGTATCATTTTCAGTTGAAAAAGGAGAATTTGTTGCAATTGTCGGAGCATCAGGTTCAGGAAAATCAACATTATTACATATAATTGGAGGAGTAGATAGACCAACAAGTGGCAAAGTTTATATTGATGGAAAAGACATATTTCAATTTAATGACGATAAACTTGCCATTTTTAGAAGAAGGCAAGTAGGATTAATTTATCAATTTTATAATCTAATTCCAATATTAAATGTAGAAGAAAATATTACATTGCCACTTGCACTAGACAATAGAGAAATAAACAAACAAAAATTAGAGAATATGATAAAGATATTAGGTTTAGAAAAAAGAAAAAAACATTTACCAAATGAACTATCTGGAGGACAGCAACAAAGAACAAGTATAGGTAGAGCTTTAATTACAAACCCTACAATTATTTTAGCAGATGAGCCAACAGGAAATTTGGATTCAAAATCAAGTGATGAGATAGTTGCATTATTAAAAAAATCTAATAAAGAATTAAAACAAACAATTATTATGATAACACACAATATGGAAATTGCAAAATGTGCAGATAGAATAATAAAAATTGAAGATGGAAAGATTATTAAGGAGGGATAGACTATGAACTTACTTAATAATTTAACAATTAAAAATCTAAAATTAAACAAAAAAAGAACAATTGTAACAATAATAGGAATAATGTTATCAGTTGCACTTGTTACAGCAGTTGCAACAATATATTCAAGTTTAATAAAATCATTAATCGATTTTGAAACATATCAAAAAGGAAACTTTCACGCTGCATTTTTTGATGTTCCAATAAATGAAATAGAAACAATAAAAAATAATAGATGTGTAGAAAAAGTACATTTAACAAGCAACATAGGATATGCAAAACTTGAAGGTTCAAAAAATGAATATAAACCATATATCTATGTAAAAGGTTTTACAAAAGATTCGATAAAAGAGTTATCAGCAAAACTGGTTGAAGGAAGATTTCCAGAAAATGAAGATGAAATTATTATTCCAACACATTTAAAAACAAATGGAAGAGTAAACTTAAATGTTGGAGAAACAATAACTTTAGATGTTGGAACTAGAATGAGTGAAGAATCTGAGTTGACACAAGATAATCCATTTACTTATGAGGCAAATGAAGAAATTATAAATACTACAGCAAAAACATATAAAATTGTCGGAATAATAGAAAGACCTGCAACTAATATAGAATCATATCAAGCACCAGGTTATACATTTATTACCTGTGTAAATGAAAAAGACATTAAAAATAAGGCAGATGTATATTGCAAATATACAAAAAATGGTTCAAAAAATTATGTAAATGTTACTGCAGATATATTAGGAGTAAATGAAAATACATATAATAAATTTATTTCGGGAAATTATAGTAGTGAAGAAGAAGCTAATAGTATGGCAAAGGAAGTTGCAGATAATGCTAAATATAAATATGATTTAAACACATATTTAATAACCCTAGAAAATAATCCTTTTGACCAAAATGCAGTTGGAAATTTTGGAATACTTGTTGCAATTGTATGTGTAATAATAGTTGTAACATCAGTATTTTGCATAAAAAATAGTTTTGATATATCAATTACAGAAAAAATAAAACAATATGGAATGTTAAGAAGTATTGGTGCAACAAAAAAGCAAATAAGAAAAAATGTGTTTTTTGAAGCAACAATTTTAGGATTAATTGGGATTCCATTAGGGCTATTTGCAGGAATGTTTGCTTCTTATATTTTAGCAATAGTTACAAATTTCTTTTTAACAGATATGCTCACAGAAGGCTTGAAATTAGTGTTATCATACTCATGGATTGCAATTATATTTGCTATATTATTAGGATTTGTTACAATATATTTTTCGGCTTTAAGAAGTGCATTTAAAGCATCAAAAGTATCACCGATAGATTCTATAAGAAATAGTAGTAATATTAAAATAAAAGCCAAAAAAGTAAAAAGTCCAAAAATTATAAAAAAAATATTTGGAATTGGTGGAGAAATTTCTTATAAAAATTTAAAGAGAAATAAGAAAAAATATAGAACGACTGTAATATCTATAGTTGTATCTGTATCAGTATTTATAGCATTATCATATTTTATGAATGTAGCATTTTCTGAAATAGGAAGAACAATAGATGTAAGTGATTACAATATTTCATTAGGGTATTATATTTCAAAAGATGAACAATATGGAAAAATAGAAAAAATACTGCAATTAGATAATATAAATAATTATACAATAAGCAAAAGTGTATCTTTAATAATTGATAATCCAAATTTCAATGAAAAATATTTAGAAATACAAAATACATCAAAAGAAACAATGACAGAAAATGAAGCAAATTATTATGTAATAAATACTCTTGGAAAAGAACAATATAAAAAATATTTAAAAGAACTGAATTTAGATTATGATGATTTTAAAGATAAAGGTATTATTATTGACCAAATAGAAGTGAAATATCAAAATGAAAAAAATAAAAATGCAACTAAATATTTAAGAGAATATAATTATAAAGAAAATGATACGATAAATGGAAAATATGAAAATTCTGAAGGGAAAATGTCAGAATTTAAAATAGATGTAGGTTTAGTTACAGATAAATTACCGTTTGGGCTAAATCAAAATATTCCTTATATAATTGTTTCAGATGAACTTTATGACAAATTAGGTATGAAAAGTGCAGAAACATATTTGCTTATTGATTCATCTGATCCAGACAAAATACAAAATGAAATGGAAGAAATATTAAAAAACGAAAACTACACTATAAATAATATGAATGAAAATGTAAAAATAATGCGAAATATGTATATATTAATAGGAATTTTCTTATATGGATTTATTATAGTTATATCATTAATAGGAGTAACAAATATATTTAATACAATAACCACAAATATGAATTTAAGAAGACAAGAATTTGCAATGCTAAAATCAGTGGGAATGACATCAAAAGAATTTAGTAGAATGATTAGACTAGAAAGCACATTTATGGGAATAAAAGCATTATTATGGGGAATTCCAATAGGTTTAGGACTTTCATATTTAGAATATAAACCATTAGTTAGATATGAAGGTTTACCATTTGAAATGCCAATTTTAGCAATAATTATTTCCATTATTGTAGTATATTTACTGATAACAATACTTATGAAATATTCTATGAACAAAATAAATAAACAAAATACAATTGAAACAATAAGAAATGAAAATATATAAAAAATTATAAAGGAAGGGGAGAGATAAAGTGAATATTTTGCTAGTTGAAGATAATATAACAATTGTAAAAGGCTTAAAATATGCATTTGAAAAAAATAATTATAATTTGGCTTATACAACTACTATATTTGATGCAAATAATTACTTGAAAAATAATTCTAATATAGATTTAATTATATTAGATATAACCCTTCCTGATGGAAATGGAATTCAATTATTTGAAGAAAAAATAAAAAAATTAGGAATTCCGACAATATTTTTAACAGCAAAAGATGATGAAGAAACAGTTGTAAAAGGACTAACTATTGGTGCTGAAGATTATATTACCAAACCATTTAGCACCAAAGAATTGCTTGCAAGAATTAATAAAATATTATTACGCTTTAAAAGACAAAGTATCATATCTATAAAAAATATAAGATTTGATATGGATAAAATGATAGTTTATAAAGATGGAAAAAAAGTAAAATTGACATCATTAGAATTAAAGTTGTTAAGTTTACTTTTTATGAATTTAAATAAAGTAGTAAGCAGAAACACAATATTTGATACAATATGGGAAGCAACAGGAAATGATGTAGATGACCATACAATAACAGTATATTTTAAAAGAATTAGAGAAAAATTAGAAACAGATATTATAATTACAGTAAAAGGAATAGGGTATAGAATAGACAATGAAAAATAAAGTTAAATTAAAAAGGCTTATATTTAAGGTACTAATATTTACAATATGTTCAATAGGTTTATTCCTAACTATCAACATATATAAACAACATATATTTACAAAGAATTATAACCAAAAAATAGTACAAATAATATCAAAAGTAAAAGAAGAATATCCAGATTTTGATGAAAACAAATTGATGGTTATTTTAAATAGTGATAAAGTTGATGTATCTTTATTGCAAAAATATAGTATTAATATAAACAAAGATGATTTGATACTTGAAAATGCTAAAGAATATAAAGAAATGTTGATTATAAATACATCTTTTATAACTATAACAATAGTTGTATGTTTAATCATCTTTTTAAAATTTAATAGTAAAAAGGATAAAGAAATAAATGAAATTACAAAATATATAGAAGAAATCAATCGAAAAAATTATAAACTAAACATTGATGATATGTCAGAAGATGAGTTGTCTATTTTAAAAAATGAAATATATAAAACAACAATAATGTTAAAGGAAGCAGCAGAAAATTCTAATAAAGAGAAGTTAGAATTAAAGGATTCATTATCAGACATATCACACCAATTAAAAACTCCATTAACATCAATTTTAATAATTTTAGATAATTTAATAGATAATCCAGATATGGATAAAGAAATAAGAGAAGATTTTATAAGAGATATAAAAATGGAAATAACTAATATTTCATTTTTGGTTCAATCTATTCTAAAATTATCAAAGTTAGATACAAATACAGTTAATTTTATAGAAGAAAAGACTTACATAAGAGATATTGTAGATGAGGTAATAAAAAATATTTCTACTTTATGCGATTTAAGAAATATTAGGATTATCACAAAATATAAAGAAAATGCACAAATAATTTGTGATTTTAGATGGCAGGTAGAAGCATTTTCTAATATCATAAAAAACTGCATTGAACATTCAAAAGATAATACTAATATTTTATTAGAAGTTGATGAAAATAATGTGTATTCACAGGTGGTAATAAGAGATAATGGGACAGGTATAGATAAAGAAGATTTACCACACATTTTTGAAAGATTTTATAAAGGAAAAAATTCTAGTAATGAAAGTTGTGGTATTGGTTTATCTTTAGCAAAATCAATTATAGAAAAAAGTAATGGAAATATATATGTTGAATCAAAAGTAGGAAAAGGAAGTACATTTACAATAAAATATTTTAGAATGTAGCAACATATAAATTAAAAAATTATAGATTTTAAATTTTATGTATTTAAATTATTATAATTTAAACTTGCTAAAATCAATTTTAAGACAGCTAGTAAAGTCGTTAAGGCTAGCGGTTACAAGAACTTGTGGGTAGTACTTTGAAATGGGGTCTATTATTTTTCTCCTATCTCACATTGTACAAAATCTTTATGCCGCGACAGTTTTAAATAAAAATAATCAATAATTTTGTCGTACAGTATAGACAAATGTTTGTTCTTATTATAAAATATGTACAATAGTTCAAAAATACTAAAAGTTGTAATATATAAGTACCAACAAATATACTAAGAATTAAATTTTATAAAATAAAGGATGTGTTCTTATGAACGAAAAAAAGAATGAAATTATTTTATTTGAAAACCAAGGAGTAAAATTAAAAGTAAACTTAAAAGATGAAACTGTGTGGCTTAATAGACAACAGTTAGCGGATTTATTTGATAGGGATATAAAGACAATAGGAAAACATATTAATAATGCTTTAAAAGAAGAATTAAAAGATGTTCCAACTGTCGCAAAATTTGCGACAGTTCAAAAAGAAGGAGAAAGAAAAGTATCTAGAAATATTGAATACTATAACTTGGAATGGAATATTATATAAAAATGGAAATCAAGTAATTGATAATAACACATTAACAGCTCTTACTTTGCTAATTGCTGAATCAAATCCAAAAGAAAAAGATATAATTATAGATTTAGTGTTGAATTTTTTGAATAATGAATAAAATTGGAGGTAAATAATATGTTAGATTATGAGAGTGCTCCAGAAAGTATAATAATTAAAGATAAGGACGATTTGAAAAATAAATTACAACAGGGTTTAGATGATATAAAATTAAACAAAACATATTTTATAGATGAAGTTTTTAAACATATTGATAATTTATAAAGATGAGTGGAGTAGGGGGAAGAGCCTTATTTTCAGATATATACATTTTAAATAAACACAATTTAAAAACAAAAAAATAGAAGATTAGGTAGTAAAATATTTTGCGCAATGTTCTTAAATTATTTTTAGAAAAAATTAAAGAAAAAATATAAAATATATAATTTAATAAAATTACAAATTAAAGATTTTAAATTTACATAATTTTTTAATACGAACATTTGTTAATTGCAAATTTCAATGTCTGGTTTTTAATTTATATTGTATTTTAATTATTATAATTTAAACTTGCAAAAATCAATTTTAAGCCATTTTAATATTTGTTACAAGAATTTGTGGGTAGAATCTTGATAAGGGTTCTATTATTTTGCTCCTATCTCTTATTGCACAAAACTTTGATAATACAATCTTTTTTAGCCCCTTTTTAACTCAAAATATAAAATTATGAAAGCATTAGTAGTTGAAAAGAGAAATAATCAAATAAAAGAAAATAAACCAGTAGAACCAGTAAATGAACTAATAATAAAATTAAGTAAAAATAATTGAATACATAAACAAAAAAGCTAATCAATAGATTGGCTTTTTTGTTGCAAAAATAAGAAAGGAGAATGCAATTTGGAAAAACAAGAAGCAATAGATTATCTAAATAATCTACAACCAGGAATGTTCTGTACTGTAAATTTACCACTCTATGGAAATGAAGTAATACCAATTACAGCAATGTACATAGGACAAGACAAAGGGGGAAGACTACTAAACAAGTTTTGAATTATTTATAAAGAAGTACGACACTTATTATTGCAATTTATATTATAAGTAATTAGGATAATTTGACTTTACTTTTTATGTAAATTGTGATAAAATATATAGAGCAATTCTGCTTATTAATAAAAAAACTCATTGAGCATTTTTAGGAAAGGAAGATAGAAATATGGCTGAAAGAAACTTCTTTGCGAGGCTCTTTGGACTTGAAGATGCAAATTCTACTACAGACTTGGAAGAAGAAAATCGGGTAGAGAATAATGCTGAAACTCATTCAACAGAGTCTGATGGAACAACGCTGCAAGACGCAGTAAATTTCGTTGCAGAACTACAGAGCTACTATTATAATGACATCTGTAAAATGCAGACGGATTTGGTAGTACAAACATCTATGACACAAAGCGAAGTCAGTTTTGTTAATAAGAAAATCAAACAGGACCAAGTGGCTCTTTCTCAGATAGATGAAATACTTAATTTAGTAAAAGAAAATGAAAGAGAGTATCAGTCAATTTGGAGAAAATCTGTTTATAGTTTTTATGACGAAATTGAAAGAGCAAAATTAGCAGCAGTACAAGAAAAGGTATTTTCTATAATCCTTAGACTATGCGTTGTAAACACAAAACCTGAATTAAAAAGTATCATTCTGAATAGGATACAGAAGTATAAGGAGGCATGGAATATAACAGGAGAAATCCAAATTCCTACTAACTTTAATGTAGTTCTGGTTGATGGAAAAAACGGTGTAGAGAAATATCAATTTGGAGAATTCACGAAAAATGTCATTGCAAACAATGATGACAAAGTTCTTAGTTCGGTTCAACTGGATGAAATTAGGGCAATGGACTTTGAAGTCGAGGAAGCATTTTCGACTGATAAGGTTTGGGTTTATGTTTCAAGTGTTACAAGATTGCAACTCAACTATATGAGAAGAACTTGCTTTATTGATAACACATGGGAATATGATCCAGATGAAGATAAAAATCTTTGCCTTGATGTAGTTAAAGTTGCTGACTTGGATCAGTATTTGAAGGGAATATTGCAAATTGTTTTGACAAAAAGGAACTTTGCAGTCATTTCCATAGTGATTCCTACAAATGATATGAAGAGGATTATTGGACCAACAGAACAGAGAGGTGACAAAGTAGAAATTTGTAAAAGGTATCGGTTCTATTTGGAAGAAAGAAGTGGCTTGTATAAGGGTAATCTTTTGACTGCAAGGGTAGACAGAAGAAATATTCCTGAAAAGTTACAGTTTGTATCTTATCTTGAATTCAGAAAGGCATATTTTTGAATCGAATAAAAGGCTATATGGTGAAATATCCATGTAGTCTTTTATCGTTAATTGACAGAATTTAATAAAGAATGTATAATATAAAAATCAAAAGATATTTGCATCAATATCTGGAGAATAGAGATTTTGTGATATTTGAATAACAGACACAAAAAACTCTTATGTACCTAACAAACATTTTTTATTTGAAAGGGGTGTTACATGTTCAAATTGTATGTTGAAGAAGAACGGTCACTTAAAGCAATTTGCGATGGAAATGGAAATGAGCCACTAATAATTCGTAAAGGTGCTTGGATAGCAGGTTCTTCACCAATTAATTATCGCTTTGACAAGATGATATTTGGACCTGGAAATTCTATAGGTGAAGCTATATTGGGCTCAGTTAGAAGAAATTTAACTAGGGAAAATATTCCTCTTGTAAGAGTGATTCCAAATGGAAGATCTGAAACATACTATGCCTTAAATGCTTTAAATGTTTCTATTCTTAATCTAGGGAGAAATGATGAATTAACCGTTGAATCTGAATATTTATTAGCTTTCTACGATTGTGATTATGATGTAAAGTTTATGGGCAGAGGAATGTTATCGCAAGGAGGAATGTTTACATCAGTTTTAAGAGGAAAATCAAACAATTCACAAGTTGCAGTAGTAAGTAATGGAAATGTAATTGTACTTGAAACACCATGTGCATGCGATCCAGATGCCTATATCTGTCATACAGGTTGTGATCCTCAAATAAAAACAGACATTAGTTGGAAAACTTTTATAAAGCAACATTCAGGCGAAACCTATATGTTCAACTTCAATAACAGAGGTGGAATGGTGCTGATACAACCATCTGAAAGAGTTGGAGGAATACATATAGGAATTGATTAAAAATTGAACAAATTGGAGAGTTGATATGCAGTAAAATGTGTATCAACTCTTTCTTTACAAAAATAGATTACATAATACTTGATTTTTAAGGAAATTTGTGGTATCATATTATATGTACACGCTAGGATTACTAGCAGCTAGGCAACTAGCAACTTAGAATTCATTTTCATTGTGTACAATGAAAGGAACAGTCAATCTTTAATAACCACAAGGAGGAAAACACTATGTCTGTAAAGTTGACAAAAGGTCAGGGAGTTAACCTTAAAAAAGATGCTCCCAATCTGAAACGGGTTCTTATCGGCTTAGGCTGGGATCCTGTGAAGGGCTTCTTCGGTTCTTCGAACATGGACATTGATGCAAGTGTCATCTGCATTGATGAAAATGGTCGACACGAAAGTGTTGTTTACTATGGCGCTCTTTCGCACCGTTCTGGTGCTATCAAGCACTATGGTGACAATCTCACCGGCGATGGTGATGGCGATGACGAGCAGATTGAAATTCAGCTGGACAAGGTTCCTGCCAATATCAGCAGACTCGCAATCATTATCAACATCTATTCTGCATACAGCAGACATCAGCATTTTGGCAAAGTTAAGAATTGCTTTGTTCATGCGTCTGATTTGGACTCCGGCAAGGAGTTGGTCCGCTACGATGTGGATGGCAATTTTAACGACAAAACCGGCATCTTTGTCGCAGACCTCTATCGTCACAATGGCGAATGGAAGTTTAAGGCAATCGGTGAAGGTGTTAAGGTTGCCAATATCCAGGAAATGGTTGCTATGAAATGCAACTAACTGCATTTTTCAAAAAATTTTATTAACAGGAGGAAACTAAAATGGCAGTTACATTAACTAAAGGCGGTCGGGTTAACCTGACCAAGGATACTGGACTGAAAGAGGCTATGATTGGATTGGGTTGGGATACCAACAGATACCAGGGCAGCGCGGATTTTGACCTCGACCTCGTGATTTTCGAGTGTGACAAGAACAAGCGTTGTGTGGATGAGAATCACATGATTTTCTACCACAACCTCGAAGATCCTGAGCAGGCTGTTAAGCACTCTGGCGACAACCGCACCGGCGTTGGTGATGGTGATGATGAAACTGCGTTCATCAAGTTCGGCAATATCGCTGACAATGTTGAGAACATCGTCATCGTAGTCACTATCTATGAGGCTAAGGCGAACAACCAGAACTTCGGCCTGGTGGACAATGCGTTCATCCATATGGTCAACACCGAGAACGGCGAAGAGATTCTGAGATATGACCTCGGCGAGGATTTCTCTATCCAGACTTCTGTTGTTTTCGCAGAGATTTACAAGGCTTCCGGCGAGTGGAAGTTCAAGGCTGTGGGCGAAGGCTATGCCAAGGAATTGGTTGACCTCTGCCGTGAGTATGGCATTGATGTTGCATAATTAATTGCAGCATAGCTAAGTAACTCAAGAACTGGCACCCCATTTGCTTATGCAGGTGGGGTGCTTTTCTTCAAAAAAAACCACAGGAGGATTATTTCATGGAAGAAATGGTAATGCAGCAGGAACTTTCATTACCTGCAACTTATGCACAAAGAATGACACCTGAAGTTGCTCGGAGAGTATCCGACTTAAAAGCCAGCATCGATATGCACGATAAAGGAAAAGTTATCGCGTATGGTCGAGAAGAGCAGGCTTCTATCGGAAAGTTCTCTGACTCTATTCTTCAGGGAGTTGGAACAACTGAGGTTGGAGAGGCAGGAGAAGTGCTTACAAGAGTTATTGGTGACATCAATGGCTATAAAGCAGTTTGCAACAAAGAAGATACTGGTTTCTTTGCTTTTTTGAGAAAGCAGAAATCCAAGATTCAGACATTGCAGACAAAGTATAAATCTTTGGCTGACAATATGGATACGGTAGTAAAGGAATTACAGAAAAAGGACATGGCACTTAGCCAGGTTTCTCGTAACTTTGATGTTATGTATGATGAGAACCGTTCTATGTATGAATTCCTGACTATGGTTATCTATGCAGGTGAACAGGCGTTAGAAGAAGAAAAGCAGAAACTTGCTGTTATGCAACAGGAAGCACAGTCTTCTGGTGATTTGATGGAGGTGCAGAAAGCATCTGATTTCAATGATGATATTGTCAGATTTGAAAGAAGACTTTACGATTTGAAGTTGACTCGAACCATGGCAATTCAGCAGGCTCCTCAGATTCGTAATATCCAGAAGAGTGCTGACGAAGTTTCTGAGAGCATTAAGACTACTATTGTTACTGCAATTCCACTTTGGAAATCGCAGATGGCGGTTGCTCTTGGTATGCAGGTAGTAAGAGAAGGACTGAATGCTGTCAATGCTGTTAAGGATGCTACAAATGCAATGCTTATTGCAAACTCTCAGATGAACAAACAGCTGGCTCTTGAGGCTGCACAGGCAGTTGAAAGGGGCGTTATTGATATTGAAACCATCAATACGGTTAACCAGAACCTGATTGATACCCTGAGTGGATCTTATGAGATTGCACAGAAAGCTATTACATCCAGAGAAGAAGGTGCTAAGCAGCTTCGTGCAAATGAAGCTGAACTCAAAGATGCGATTGTGAAGTATACTAATTTGAACTAATCAATCGCTGTAAGATAGTGTGAACCATCGTACTAAGATGTTGAGGTTCACCTAAGTATTATAATGATAATTCTTCAGATCAAGGAGGACAAAAGGAAGATAAGAAAAGCTAAAAAATCATTATAGAATAAAAAGAAAACCCCACAGAGTAGTTTAAACTGCTCCGTGGGGTTTTCTCATTTTAAGATTAATGGAATAAATCAATAACCAATTTCAATATAGCATCGGCTGCATAAATACCTTCTCCTGTCTTGATATATCCATTAATATTTAGAGCAGAAAGACTAGAGTCACTTGGAATAATGCTATAATTAGAGTAGTCTAACATAGACATATCTAAATTACTATCACCAGCAGATACAATCGGCTGATTATTAGGAATTAAGTTTTCACAAATAAATCTTAAAGCATTTCCTTTAGTGATTTCCATTGGAATCGCATAAACCTTTTTGCCCTGAAAAGAAACTTGCCAAATTTTTGTATCTAATTTACATTTTAAATATGCTTTACACAATGCAACATCATCAGATTTTGCGAACAGAAATTTTTGATTCACAATTCTAGGAGTAGAAATCAACCCGGGTAAATTTTTAAAAATTTCAAGAGTCCTTTCTAAATCATATTTTTCTAAGATTTTATTAATATAATTTTCCCAATCGGGTTGCACAGTACCACTATGAAGTATGGTTCCTCCATTGTCTACAATAGAATATTCAGTAGAACTGAAAATTTCGATTCGTTCAAACTGAGATATAGAACGAGTTGTTACTGGAATTACAAAGATCTTACTTAATAATAAATTAAGCATTTCTATGGCTGTTTGAGTCATGTAAGTAACAGGTTTACCATTATAATACTCCACACAGCAAAGTTGATTTTCTTTACCAGAAACACGCCTATGAGAAAATATCATTGTGTTGTCTAAGTCTGTTGCTAATATCATTAATTCACCTCTTTAAACATCCGATAAATTCTTGATGATTCCACATACATTATACATTTTGAGAGGATATTCTTTAATAGGAATATTTTTTTCCTCACATAATCTACGAATATGTGGAAAGTTGTCAATGTTACTAAAACTTCTCACAAGAATACAGTAAGGAACCCTTCTGAGTAATACTCTAGTAGTTTCACCGACACCAGGTTTGATTTTTGAAATATCAGACAATCCAAAATCTCTTGCAATCTCAGTTACTTCATTCATACCAGTTCTGCCAGTATCATTGAAAATAAGTGTAGCATTAAAATAATTATAATCAATATTATCAAAATAACCACTTACAGTATCAATGAACTCATTTGATTTATCTTCAGCTTGGAGTTCTCCATAGTACACAGCACCATGAAAATCAGCAGGAGAGATAATATCATCTCTTAAAAATGTTCGACTGATTAATCCGCTAACAGTAGAGTTTAAACATGCACTTGGAATGAGAAAATCCTCATGAGTGCCACATAACTCAGTAATGAATGCGGGATCAGAAAGAACTGCAAGTGTAGCATCAAGGTCTGCAAACTTTAAATCAGAAGACTTCAATGACTCGCAAGCCTCATATAATACACCATTAATAGCTCCTTTTCCAATCCAACCGTCAATAAACTGAATTCCATAAGAACCATGCTTATCAACGATATAAGTCATTGCATTAGTATCAATACCTTTACCTCTAATAATAGAAATACTATAATGAGGTACTTCAATATGATACTTATGCTTTAAAAAGCGTTTCACAAGGATACCGATAGGAGTACCAGCACGAGCTAAAGATACAAGAACCAAGTTGCCACCATATTTTGCATATAATTTATCAGCAAGAATAGCAGTAGCATTAGCAGTCTTGTACGAAAGCGTTTCTAAAGCCTCATTATATATCTCCATATACTTTTCAGTAGGTTTATATTCAAGAGGCAACATTTCGGAATAATGAATTCCGGATTGATTGAGTTTCTCTCTTTCTTCAGTAGGAAGAGGAGTAATAAGCCCAGAAATGTCTTTCAGGAGAATTGTTACATCCTCACTCCGATAACTTGATTTTACTAAATCCATATATTTCACCTTACCCTTTCAAAGTAATAATTAAAATGTCTTCAAGCGAACACCCAGCAGATACAAGAGCAGAAGAAATATCTTTCATAAAACTATAAGATGGATATACATCGGTAATAATATATACCTTATCATATTTTTTTAAGTTATAGATAAAAGTATTTCTTTTTTCATTGTAGCAACTAGATATAGGATAGCGCTGATGAATAGCATAAAACTCTGAACAAGAAGTTTCAATAGGACTCCTTGTAGTTGCGTGGAACTGAACATTTACATTTAATTTTTCGCAAAGCATTTTTCCAAATACCATAGGAGTAAACATAAATTCTTCTGTTCCAAGAACCAAAACAGTATCTTTGCTATTTGGCAGAGAACTATCAATAAGACCAGCAATTTGAGTATAGATGTTTTCAGAGAATTCCTGTAAATTATAAGGTTTTCCACCAATTCTTTCTTTATAAAAGTCTGAATAATCACAACTAATAGAAAGAACAGTGGGAATAAATCCAGAAAATTCTGAATTCACTACTTCATTGGAAATATTTACAGGTACTTTTGCTTTTAGGTCTCTTAATTTTCCTCTTAAAACAAAGTAGGCATCAATTTCTAGAGTAACAAACTTATTAGCCCATTCATCATTCTGCCAATTCAGAAGTGTTGCAACACCATATTTGGTATGAATACCAACTGATTCGATTTCACGAATAAAATTTAATACAGTATTACCAGTAGAAATCTCATCGTCAACGAAAATGATTCGATTGCAATTCATCAAATTTTCGACAGAGCCATATAAAAACTGTTCTGTAGCGTGAGAGTGTTCTTCCTTAAAATCTAAAAGAGATTTAGCATTTGGAATAGGCTCTCTAGTAGTTTGCATATAATAAATGCAATTAGGTAATGAACTTGCGATAAAATGTCCGATTGCTGTTGCCGTTTCTGCGAAACCAATAACAACAATTTTTTCACTAATAGGGATGGATTTTTTGATTTCCTTAACTAACTCTTCAAAGAGAGTAAAAGTTTTAGAAGGTTCAACATGAAGATGTTTCCCCTGCAAGGAATTTACAAACAAGAAATCCCGTTTAGGATTATTCATACGCTTGCAAATATTAACAATATCAGAGGGGGCATAAATTGTACTGTTGTTTTGAGTAACAGTAACAAAATTGTCAAGTGTTAAAACATTATCATTCATAAATAGATTCTCCTTAATTGTCTTTTTTGATTCCATAAATACCTGATAAAGTAAGAATCTTTTTTGCCCAATTAATATGGGTTTTAGATTCGTTCATCTGGTTTCCGCTAGTTCCCTTTTTTACACCTACAAAGCTCTGAGAGGACATACTTAACACCTGAAGAGCGTTATTATAATCAGACTCAGATACAATAAGAGATTGCTGAATAAAAGGAACTTGTGTGGGATGAATACATGTTTTTCCAATGATTCCATTCAATCTATCAAGGAAAAGTTCTTTTTTCAATCCATCTACCCAAGAAGTATCGGCAACATTTTCTTTATTCTCAAAGAATTCCCAAGTCGGTCCAGATACTACATAGTCAGTTGCAAAAATATTAATGATGTCGGAAATGCAATCCGAAACAACACCAATATCCCAAATGCTTGCATTGATAGGTCTTCTAATACCATAAATATTACAGAAGTCAGTCCCGCCAACGCGAATACATAGAACATTGTCAGAAATAGGTTTTAATACTTTATAAATGTAGCAAAGGTTCTCTAAACGAGTAGGCTTATACATTACATCTCTGCTCTCAACAATAGGCATAAGATACAATGGTGTTTCCACATTATCAAGAATCTGCTCAAATTCATTAATGTAATTAAGAGCATTTTCTTTGTTAAATTTAGGAATCACAAAACCAGTAATGATAGAGATTGCATTACCACATTTATGAACAAGTCTAGTCATTTGTCCAGTTTCTCTTACCCTAATAAAAATTAAAGGTAATTCAGAAATGGAGAATGTTCCAGCAACGATAGCGGATTTAAGCTCTAATAAAGTGTTTTTTACGCACTCTTCTGCCTGTTCAACAATGCTATCACCAATAGAATCTTCAAGGCAAAGAACCATAGACTTCATATTTGAATCTTCCTTAGTAAGAATTTTTCTTGCTATTTTAGTGTTAGTGCCAGGCATATAAAGTAAGCCACCTACTGCATACTGTAATACTTCTTTTCCGGAATTTTTGTCAAAAGACCGGATAATGTTAGCTGCATAGTTGTTGATTGTACGATAGTCCATAATGATATTTTCCTTTCTTGTTGTTTGATAAAATATGAAATTATTTACAAAAATAGTTTTTTCCTAGGAATAGCAAGATATAACCGCACAATAGTTTGGAGATATATTGCGTGCTAGAGTAAACTATTTATTTTCTATACCGATAAAACATTCACTCCCTTCATTACAAAATTCTTATAATGTAAAAATACCGGTAAATAGTAACATTATACCACAAAACTTGGAAAATAACAAGAGATTATGTCACCTTATTTGCTTACATGGATTGACATAAAAACCAAAAAAAGGTATAATATCATATGTACGAAATGTTTTTCTTATCGCAAAATTTAAAACGCGATGTGGTGAAACTGTTCGTGCAATAAAGTATATTAATATGGTAGTAATATCATTTTTAATATACATGTTGTACATTCAAAATTGAATAGAAAGGTAAGGAGGAAAAAATATGTAGGACCAATCTAATTCAACGAGAAGAAACCAATGTACCAAAAACAAACAATTTTAAGGAGGTAACATCTATGAAAACATTTGGTTTAACAACGAAGCAGGCCTTGGAGAATAAGGCGAGAGGTTCTAACGAACTTACTCAGCGGGAGTCGGAGTCTTTTGGGGATATGTTTAAGGAGTCCTTGCAGGACACGTGGCTTAAAATCCTGATGGTTGCTCTGGCACTCGAAGTGGTTTTCTATGCTATCGGTCGGATTTGGCCGGATATGGGTTCTGATAACTGGTTTAGCGCGGTTGCCATTTTTATTGTTATCGTTGCAGTTTCCTTTATCGGTACTTATATCAACTATAAGCAGGACCGTGGTGCTCAGGCACTTCAACGCGAAGCAAGCCAGATTAAGGTAAAGGTTTATCGAGATGGTAAGCTGGTTGAACTGTCTATTAATGACATCGTTTTGGGGGACTGCGTTTATTTGCAGCCTGGTGATAAGATTCCCGCTGATGGAATTCTGATTGATGGTTCGCTCAAAGTGGATCAGGCAGCTCTTAACGGAGAAAGCAGGGAAGCTGAAAAACTTGTGCTTGGAGATAAGGATATTCCGAGCAATGATGACCTGTTTACGAAGTTTAAGTGCTTCCGTGGTAGTGTTGTCACTTCTGGTTCTGCGGTTATGCAGGTTACTGATGTTGGAGACAATACAGTTCTTGGAACAATCAATGTATCCTTGCAGGAGAAAGACGAAAGTCAGACACCTTCCGAGGAAAAACTGGATCGGCTTGCAAAAGGTATCGGCGTTTTTGGTTACTGTGGCGGTGGTGCGGCAGCCGTTATCAATGTGATTCTGGGACTTATCAATATGTCCCACTATACTGTTGGTAATATTGCTTATCTGCTTCTCAGTAGTTTGGTACTGGGTGTTTCTATAATCGTTATGGCTGTTCCGGAAGGACTGCCGTTGATGAACACTCTTGTTCAGGGGTTAAATGTAGGTAAGATGCTTAAGGCACACATCTATGTTAAGAATCCTAAGGCTATTGAAACAGCCGGTTATCTGACACACATTTACACCGACAAAACCGGTACTTTGACCAATGGCAAGATGACTGTTGCAAATGTTATTACCGGTGATTCTACTATTTATGAATCTTTCAGTGACATCAACGAGTCTATCAGAAATGATATTGCTATTGGTGCAGGAGTAAACAATGACGCCACTATTGGTGGTGAAGGAAAAGCAATCGGTTCTAACGATACTGACCGTGCTCTGATCACATATCTGGCTATTGAAAATGGTGTAAATATTGACAAGAGTATCGTTGAAAGTAGTGAACCGTTTGACTCCAGAGTTAAATATGCAACCGTAACTATGCCTAATGGTATAAAATACCTCAAGGGCGCTCCTGATATTATTATGAAGGGTTGCCTCAGCTATATCGACAAGGATGGAAATCAGAAACCTATTTCTGATGCTATCATGAATAAGCTGAAGGAAGCCTGGAATGCACAGACCGACAGAGCAATGCGTGTTATTGCTATTGTTAAGGAATGTGAAGGAGAAAGAACTTTTGTGGCTCTGATTTCTATCAGAGATGATGTCCGCAAGGATGTCAAAGGCTCTGTTAAGAAAATGCTGAAAGCAGGCGTCAAAGTTACTATGGTAACTGGTGATGTTCTTGCAACGGCAAGAGCTATTGCAAAGGAAGCTGGTTTGATTACCAAGCCGACAGATATTTGCATTACTCATGATGAACTGTCAGAAATATCTGACGAAGAACTGATCAAGATTCTTCCTGATTTGAAGGTAGTTGCGAGAGCAGTTCCTTCTGACAAGGAAAGACTTGTTGAAGTCAGTCGTTCTATTGGCGAAGTTGTTGGTATGACTGGTGATGGTGTAAATGATGCAGCAGCTCTTCATAAGGCTGATGTAGGATTTGCAATGGGTTCCGGAACGGAAGTTGCAAAAGAAGCAGGAGATATTATCATTCTTAATGATAGCTTGACTTCTATTGCAGATGCCATCATGTATGGTCGTACTATGAGTAAGTCTGTCAAGAAGTTCATCATTTTCCAGCTGACGGTCAATGTAAGTACCGTTTTTACTGCTGTTCTTGGACCTATCCTTGGCTGGACAGAAGTGTTCACTATTGTTCAGATTCTTTGGATCAATATGATTATGGACACCTTGGCAGCTATTGCATTTGGTCAGGAACCTGCAAGAGAGAGCTACATGAATGAGAAACCTGTTTCTCGTACTGCTGATATTCTTAACGGGTATCTGAAGAGCAGTATTTTGGTGGGTGGTGTGTTTATCACAATTATCTGCCTTGGCATTCTGAAGAATATCTTTGGTGTTTACAATCTGATTGGAAGCACCGATATGGATATTGTCAGAACCTTCATGTTCTCTACTTTCATCATGGCTATCATCTGGAACAGCCTTAACGCGAGAACCGAAAGTATGAACCTGTTTGAACATATCACGGAAAACCACAATTTCATTCTGGTTATGTCCGTTGTTGCAGTTATTCAGGTACTGATTATCCAGTTTGGTAGTAAGGTATTTGGTACTACTCCGCTGACTATTGGAAACTGGCTTGCAGTTATTCTCATTGCCTTTATGATTATTCCTATTGACCTTATTCGCAAGGTTATAGTGAAAAAAATAGGTATCGAAGAATAATCTGTCTATTCAAAAACAGTAACACTTAAAACAATCTCCCGGTGGATGCTATTGCATTTGCTGGGAGATTTGTTTTTTAATTGTATAGAAAAATTGAAAAATATACTAAAACAGCATAACATAGAAATAGAAGCAAATATGCAATATGATATTACAGAATTAAGAATAAATGCAGTAAAAAGAGGTCTGGGTATAGGGTATGTTATGAAAGAGGCTGTAAAAAACAAATTAGAGAATAAAGAACTATATGAAGTTAAATTACCGATAGAATTACCTATATCAGAGATTAACTTAATTTATATTAAAGAACAACTAACGCAATCTGATAAAAAATTTATCAAAAATTATCTAAAAAATTGATAAAGTTGGAGTATCCAAGCTATAAGTTGGAATGAAAAATTATGCAGGGTGTATGAGATGTACTCTGCAATTTATTTTGAAAGCCGAAGAAAAAAATAATAAATGGGAAGAAAAACCTAGTGATATTACTTTAGAAGATATAGACGAAGAAACTCTAAAAAAATTTATAAAAAAAGGCAAGAAAAAAGGTAGAATATCTTATGATTATACAAATAAACAAGAAATATTAACAAGATTAGGCTTAATAGATAAAAATGGAAACATAAAAAACGCAGGATATGTACTATTTGCCAAAAGTCCAAGAATTAAATTAAGAGTAGCAATATTTGCTACAGAAGAAAAAACTACATTTATTGATATGCAAGAGTTTTCGGGTAATATATTTAATTTAATTGATAAAGGAGAACAATATAAATCTTAAATAAAAATAAAGAATACAATGATTTAAAAATTAAGAAAAGAAAAATTTATGATAAGTATCCTGAAATAATACACTTAATTGAAGATAGTGTTCCAATGACTTTTGATGTAGAAAAAGTACAAGCTTTTGATGAATTACAAACTATATGTAGCATGATGGATAAAATTGAAGTAAAAGAAGCTTATAAATTAGGTGCAAAAGAGAGTTATATTTATATGCAGTATATGGATATGCTTAAAATTTAATTTTTAATTTTACCACTTTTTAGAAATAATATGGTATAATGTTTGTAAATAGTAGAACAATTGAAAAATGGCAGATAATAAAAAATAGTAATTTGAAAGTGAGATGATATTTTTGAATAAAGACATATTATTATCTAGTATAGATAAAATTCATACTACTGAAATGTGTATTGATAGAATTAAGAAGAATCTAAAATTGAATACTAATGATGTAGTTGGATTTTGTAAAAATAAAATATTAGATAAGAATTGTAATATTTATAAGCAGGGCAAAAATTGGTATTGTGAAATTGATAATATTAAAATAACTATTAACTCTTATAGTTATACAATTATTACTGCACATTTAATCAAATAAATTACAATTTTGATAATAAAGAAAAAGGAGATTATGTATTATGAAAAGAGAAAGATATTCAATAATTTATAGTAGTAAAACAGGAAATACAAAAAAACTTGCAGAGGCAATCTATAATACTTTACCTCAAAATAAGTGTGATTATTATGGTACAGTGGATAAAATTGATGATGTATTAAGTAATGTAATTTATATTGGTTTTTGGACAGAAAAAGGAAATGCTGATCATCTAACAATAGATTTTTTAAATAAATTAAAAAACAAAAAAATATTTTTATTTGGGACAGCAGGATATGGCGAAAGTGAAAAATATTTTGAGGGTATTATTAATAATGTAAAAAAGAATATTGATAGTAGCAATACAATAATAGGTACTTTTATGTGTCAAGGTAAAATGCCATTATCAGTTAGAGAAAGATATGAAAAAATGAGAGAACAAAATAATATTTCACTTAACATTGATAAATTAATTGATAACTTTGATAAAGCATTATCACATCCAAATAAAGATGATTTAAAAACATTAGAACAAATTGTAATATTATACGAGGAGAAATAAAAATGTCAGATATTAGTGTATTTGGAGATTCTGTTTTAAAAGGAGTTATATACGAAAAAATATAATATTTAAAAATATCGAGTTGATTAAGGAATGAAAAAATAAATCAATATACATATTTTGCATAAAGTAGAAATAAAACCTAATACAATAATAGAGCGAAAAAATGGAAAAATAAGATGAACAATTAAAAGATGTATATTTAGGTATTATAAAATTAAAACTAGACAAAAATACTATTAATAACGAATTTCCTATTACTACATATTTTTGGTCTAGTAATGGAAATTAAATATATAAATAAAAATAGCAATTATAGGAGAAAAATATTTCTCCTTTTTTTGATAAATTTAAAAAAAGTGTTACTTTTTCTGTAATTTTATCAATATATAAATGTAAGATATCTTAAAATATAAAAAGGAGTTTAGATCTAAATTGAATAGTTGTAAAGAAATAAAGTATTATATAAAAAATAATGAACTTGATTTAGAAAAAATAATAAATGAATATTCATCTTATACTGCTACTATTATAGATAATATGGCAAGAAATAGTTTGAAGGATGAGGATAAAGAAGAAATAGTTTCTGAAGTATTTTTTATATTATGGAAGAATAAAAACAAACTAAATGTTAATAAATACTTAAGTTCATATATTGCGGGAATAACAAGAAATGTAGTAAAAGAATATTTAAGAAAAGTCAAAATAAACTTTAATATTTCTGATTATGAAAATAGTTTATATAATTATGATAAAATTGACCTTCTTGATGATAATAGTGTAAAACAAAGGCTATACAGAATTAGAAATAAAATAAGAAAAGAGGGAAAATAGATGGATAACAATAAGATTTTTGAAAAAACAAAAATGAAAATAGCTATATCTAATGTAAAAGAGGAGGATATAGTTATGGATAAAAGAAAATTAAATATTGGAAAAAGTATAGGAATAGCAGCATGTATTACTCTTTCAATGAAAGGAGTTGTATTTGCTACAACACAAATAATTAACAAATTTGGAGCAAATAGTAGTGATGGTATTCAAACTGCCATTGAAAATGGATATTATAGTGATATAAATACAGAATATAAAGAAGCAAATGGAATTAGTACAAGTATAGAAGCATTTTTGATAGATAATGATAATTTTGATATAAATTTTAATATAAAATTTGATGATAGTTATAGTTTACAAGATATGTTAGCAAATGATGGAAAAATAGATATAATGGATTTAAAAGTAGTAAATGAAAAAGTTTTCGCAACAAGAGAACTTGAAACAGAAGAAATGACATCATTGTATAAAACAGAACAAGAGGCAAGGGACAATTATACTAGTTATAATGGCTCATATAGTGAAACAACTCAAAAAATAAATGATAATGAAATTAAATATTATTTAACAGCAACAGGAAATCCAGTAGAATTTCCTACATCTCAAAAATTAAAAGTAACATTTAATAAAATAAGAAATAGCTATTGGGAAAAAGGTAAAGAAAAATATAGAGTTTATGAAGGTGAATGGAGCTATGAAATAGACGTATCAAGTAAAATGGCAAAATCTAATATAGTTCAATACAAATTAGTTTCTATTAGTGATGAAAGTTATACATTTGATAGTGCTAGAGTTTCAAATACAGCCTTTAAAATTTATTTAAGTAATTGTAATGGTATTGCTCATAATGAAAATGAATGTGTTGAAACATCTGACGGAAGAAAATTATATCCAGCAGGTAGATCAGATGGAGATGGAATGATAAGTGTTAAAGAAGATGGAATCGTAAGATATTATAATACATTTAATTTAACAAATTATGATGCGACAGATAACTTAAAAGTACATTTATTTAAAGAAAATGGAGATGAAGTAATTGCTGAATTAACAAAGGAAAAATAGTTTTATAATAGAAAAAATAAGTATAGATTCAGAAGATTAGTTATTTTTTAACTAATCTTTTTTTATAGAAATCTTACAAAAAATGTAAGGTACATATTAAACAAAATATGATATAATGCTAATGGAGGTTAGTAAAATGCAAAAAATATTAATAATAGAAGATGACGAAAAATTAAGAGAAGAATTAGAAACATTTTTAAACAGAAATGGATTTATAGCAACAAGC
>CAKOVI010000013.1 GCA_934121905.1 uncultured Clostridia bacterium | reverse complement strand
GAAACAAAAACAGATACGGATAAAAAAGAAGAAACAAAAACAGATACGGATAAAAAAGAAGAAACAAAAACAGATACAGATAAAAAAGAAGAAACCAAAACAGATACAGATAAAAAAGAAGAAACAAAAACAGATACAGACAAGAAAGAAGAAGCAAAAAAACAAGCAATAAAAATAGCATTATCACAAGGTATAGATGCAAAAAATCTAGTATATGGTGACACAGGTACAATTTCAGTAGCATACGAAAATGTAGACCAAGATAAACAAAACGTAAAATGGAATGCTGTATACAAAGATAGTGGAAAATCAGTAAGTTCAGATGAAATTACTTTAAATGATAAAGGTGCATACTTCATAGGAAAAGTTGATAAAGAAAAAACAATGGTTATTTCAGCTACTCTACAATCTAATAAAGATGTAAAAGCTGAAGCAGAAATCACAGTAAAACCAGTAGAAGTTAATTTGGAAGACCAAACATTAAATTATGGAGATATTGTAAATTTAAGTGATAAAGTTGAAATAAAGAACATTAATGCAGATAGATTAAAAAATAACATTAAATATGAATTTAAACAAAATGATGAATCAACAGGAATTAGATTATATGATGATTCTAGAGTTGAATATGCATCATCACCTGCAAAATCTCAAATTACATTAACAGTAAACGATTCAGACAATAAAAAAGTATTAGCTGAAAAAACAATAAATGTAACAGGAAGAAAGGTAGAATTATCTGCAAGTTATAATGGAAAAGAATTAGCATATGAAAGAGAAGTAGGTTTGAGTACAGTTACATTCCCTGTAGAATTAAAAAATGTAAATGAAGATGTTATGAAAAAAATAAAATACTATTATGAAATAGCAGATAAAGATAGTAAAAATATATTGAGAATTAAAGATGATATATTGCAGGTCACAGCAGGTGTAAAGGACAAGACAAATGTAAAAATAAATGTAATTGCTAGAATGGATATATTAGAGGTTGCAAAACAAACGGTAACCATACCAGTTTATCCATTATATAAATTTAGTACAGATAGAGCCCCTACATCTACAGCCGAAGTAAAAAATAACAAAGTATATATAAGCGTAATTGATGGAGGTACAAATATTACAGCTGGTATACAAAGAGATTATGGTACTAAGGATGGAAAAAGACAATATAAAACAATAAGCTCAAAAGATTATGCATCATATGGTATAGAAATGGCTGGAGATAAAGACAGTAAATCTAAAGAAGTAAAAATTACAATTGATGCAGCAAAATATTTTTCAGCATTTAAAAAGAATTATAATGTAAAAAATTATTATTCAACAAACAAAAAACCAGATGAAAAAGAAGATACAATGAGAATACGTATAGTTGCAAGAGACAATGGAGGTTTAACATCATATAGTGTTATTAAATTTGATATGGCAAGTGCAAAGAAAATTGGCAACTTCATTGACACACCTCAAATCTCCTATAACAGGATTACAACAGATATTAGCAAATTAACAATGACAATGAATGCAGGAAAAGGAACTACTACAGAGTTAAAAAATAAATTAGCAACTTCAGGAAAAATGGGATTTGCAACAATAACAGATTTAAATTCGGGCAAGATACTATTTACAAAAACAGACGGTAAAGATTTAACACAGACTGGATCTTTAAATATAACAAAAGCAAAACTTTCTGATAATATGTGGAAAATAAAAGTACATGTAACAAATGGAAGTACAGCAAGAGTTGAAGAAATAAAAATAAAGGAACCAGTAATACAAGGAGTCGAAGATAATTCAGGAGTAGATAAAGCAGTATTGGAAAAAGAAGATAAGGTTAAAGCAGTATTGGAAAAAGAAGATAAGGTTAAAGCAGTATTGGAAAAAGAAGATAAGGTTAAGGCAGTATTAGAAAAAGTAAAAGAAAATTAGATTAATGCGGTATTAAAAGCAAAATAAGTATAATTATAAAAATCGGACAGGAACCAAATCCTGTTCGATTTTTAATGCCATAAAATCTACATTGACAAAAAAATGATGTAATATTATAATAAAAATGCAAAATAAAATTATAAAGGAGAATTTGTCATGCAAGAAAATAACGAAGATTATGTAGAAGAAAAAGCTAAAAATGAATTAAAAGAATTATTGCAAATAATTCCAGTAAAAACAGAAAATGAAGAATTTAGAAATGAAATAAATGAACATATAAGAAATCATGAATATAGTATGGCACTAACCAAAATAGAAGACTTTCTAGAAGCAAACGACGAAGATAAAATAGAGAATAAAGAAAATCTTATCCAAAATATGCCAACAGAAGAATTTATAGAAGAAACACAAATAGAAGCAGAACAAAGTATGTATCCAGAGAGATTAAGAAACTTTGCACTAGAAAAAGACTTTATTGGAATGCTTTTAAATGACCCAAAATTAATGGCAAAATATTATATTTTAAAAGATGAATGTTATTTTGATAATAAAATATTTTTAGAAATATATAAAGGAATAGTATTCACCGAAGGAGAGGCATATACACCATATATAGCCAAAAATGGATATACATTTGGTAAAAACAATTATGAAATCAATAAAACTAAAGAAAATTTAAAATATGAATATGAGCATAAAAATCTAGACATGGAAAAAATCTATGTAGAAATAAAAAAATTATTTATACTAAGAAAGAGTTATGTATCAATGCCTATAAAAAGCATTCAAAAAGCAATTGTAAAAATCACAGAATATAAGTTATATGACCAAATGTCTGAGCAAGAAGTAAAAAGTGCAGTAAATCAAGTTATGGTAACAGACAAATTTAAACAATCAGTATTAAGCAGTGATTTAACAGATTTTTTTGTAAAGGGAAACAATAACTTAACAAATGGACTAGATTTCCCATTTCAGATAATTTCTAGTGTATTTAAGGGAATAAGAAGGGGTGAAACAATGGCATTTGCTATGCCATCTAATGCTGGTAAAAGTAGATTTACTATAAATATAGCAGCATATGTAGCATTTGTACATAAGAAAAAAGTTCTTGTTATTTCAAATGAAATGTCAGAAGAAAAAATGAAGTTATGCTTAATAACAACTGTTTTAAATAATGAAGCATATCAAAAATTACATGGACAAAAAATTCACAAATCAGAAAGTGAATTACTAGAATTCAAGTTTAGACCAGATAACATGGAAAATGTACATGTAGATGAAAATGGATATGTATTAAAAGAAGAAGGAGAAACTCAAGAAGCATTTGTAAAAAGATTAAATGAAATTTCAGAAGAATTTAGAAAAACAATTGTTGCAATGGATTGGGTAAAAAAGCAAACAGAAAATTCTATATATTTTGTAAATATAACTAACCATACAAATGACGAACTTCAAAAAATAATAATGAATTATTACTATAAAGAAGAAATTCATTATATGTTTTATGATACATTAAAAACAGATACAGAAAATATAGGAATTGGTGAAGAAATAAAGAAAACAGCTACAATGTTATCTAATCTTGCACAAAATTTCAGTTTATTTATAGGTTCAACTATTCAGCTAACAGAAAATAGTACAACACCAATAAATTTAACTGTAAATGATTTGGCTGTAAGTAGAACAGTAAAAGAGGTTTTAGATACATTGTGTTTGGTAAAGCAAATAAACAATGACCATTTAGGAGATTATGAATATTCGAGTCAAGAAGTAGGAGCAGAATACTTAGATTTACAAAAATTTGATGACCCAGATGTTAGATATTATGCGTGTATTGTAGATAAAAATAGAGCAGGGGCAAAACCAAAAGTTTTACTAAGACTAAATTTGGCATACAATTTTTGGGAAGAATTAGGATATTTAAGAATGAAGCAATAAAAAAGATTCATGCTAGAAAAAGCTAGCATGAATTTTTTTAGAAAAAATGCTATTTACCACAAGGATTATCTATTTTACAATCACATTTTTCACTTGGCATACCTCTTAGGCATTTTCCTTCATGATGTCCTTTAAAATCCATATTATAATGACGAACATCATTTACCCAAATATCAATAGCATATTTTTTACCAGGGCAAAGTGGACCAAAAACAAACTCACCATGTTCATCTGTAAAAGTATGAGATACAGGAACTCTCTTTTTTCTTCCGTCTTTACCAAAATCAATTTCTATTAATTTTACAACAGCATCTTTTATAGGCTCTTTAAATACATTTTTAACAGTTCCAAATACAACATCTCTAGAATCTTCTGGTAAAGTTATATCTAAATCAAATTGTTTTCCATTTGAAATTAAACCATTTACATCAAAACAAGGACAATGTGGTCTTGGTTTTTGAATTTCCATATTTAAATTCATATTATTATCTTCCATTTTAATAGTCCTCCATAATTATTTTAGCAATTAATTGCTTAATATATATTATGAAAAATGTCTTTTTGTGTGAATTAATGTAGGTTCTTGAAATTTTACAAAAAGAATTATAAAACTGGCTATTTTAGGAAATACTATAGCAAAAGAGGAGTGAAGTTAAAGATGTGGAATGATAGCATTGAAAATGTGCTAAAAGTTTTAAATAGCAAAACTGAGGGTATAACACAAAAACAAGCAGATGAACAGATAAAAAAAGACGGAAAAAATGAAATACCAAAAGGAAAAAAGAAAACATTAGGACAAATATTTTTACAACAATTTTGGAGTCCAATAATTTTAATTTTAGTTGTAGCAGCAATTTTTTCAATTGTGATTAGAAGTTATGCTGATGCAATATTTATTTTTATTGTAATAGCAATAAATGCTATAATTGGAACAACACAAGAATGGAATTCTGAAAAAAGTGCAGAAAAGTTGCAAAATATGATAAAAATTAAAACAAAAGTAATAAGAGATGGAAAGGTTAAAGAAATAAATTCAGAAGATATAGTATTAGGAGATATTGTTGATTTAGAATCAGGAAGTAAAATTCCAGCAGATTTGAGATTAATAGAAACTAAAAATTTGAGTATAGATGAATCTATTTTAACACGGAGAAACAAATCCAAAAAATAAAATAACAGATAAACTAGAAAAAAATACAGAATTAGCAGATAGGATAAACATGGCATTTGCAGGTACAGTAGTTACAAATGGAAGAGGGAAAGGAGTTGTAATTGCAACAGGGAAGAATACGGAATTTGGTAAGGTTGCAGAAAATGTTTTATATACTGAAAACACTAAATCACCACTTACGATAAAAATAGATAAATTCTCAAAACAAATAAGTATAGGTTTTATATTTCTAGCTATTGTACTTGCTGTAGTTTTATATTTAAAAAATTATGCCATTTCGGAAATTTTTTCAGCAGTGATTGCTCTTACAATATCTGCAATTCCAGAAGGTTTGTCAATTGCTATGACTATTGTTTTATCGATTGCGTCAACCAAAATGGCAAGGAAAAATGTTATTATAAAAAAGTTAAATTCAGTTGAAAGTTTAGGAAGTTGCAGTGTGATTGCAACAGATAAAACTGGAACTTTGACAGCAAATGAACAGACTGCAAAAAAAATCATATTACCATCAAATGAAACAGCATATGTTAGAGGAACAGGATATAATGATATTGGACAAATTGAATATGAGGGCAATATTGCAAATGAAATAAGAGATTTGAGTCTTATGGGAACTATAAACAATGAAGCAACTTTAAAAATCGAGGACAACAAATGGATTCATACAGGTGATGCTATAGACACTGCATTTCTTGCATTAGGCTTAAAAGCATCTGTAAAAAATAAGGCAAAATTAGTTTATAGAATTGCATATGAACCAGTACTAAAATATTCGGCTGTATTTTTTGAAGAAAATGGCAAAGTATATGTTACTGTAAAAGGTGCACCAGAAAAGATTTTAGATTTTTGTGAATACATGAATATTAATGGGAAAGAGGAAATGCTTGATAAAGGTAGAATATTAAGACAAAATGAAAATTTAGCAAATGAAGGATATAGAGTAATAGGGGTTGCAAGACTAAAGGAAAAAGAAATAAAAAATATGCAAGAATATAAGGAAGAAGATATTAAAGGACTAACATTTTTAGGATTAGTAGGATTTATTGATCCGATAAGAGAAGGCGTTCCAGAAGCGGTAGATATGTGTAGAAAAGCAGGAATAAAAACTATAATGATAACAGGTGACCAGAAAAATACCGCAGAAGCAATTGGAAAAAAGTTAAATATAAATAAGATTTATTCAAGAGTAACTCCGATGGAAAAATTAGAAATTGTAAATAACCTTAAAGCAAGTGATGAATTTGTTGCTGTAACTGGTGATGGTGTAAATGATGTACCAGCTTTAAAGGCCGCAAATATCGGAGTTGCAATGGGAAGCGGAACAGATATTGCAAAAGATACAGGTAACATGATAATTACGGATGACAACTTTTCTAGTATTATTAAAGGAGTTGAAGAAGGAAGAAGAGCATACAACAATATAAGAAAAGTTATATATTTGCTACTATCAACAGGCTTTTCTGAAATAATTTTGTTTGTATTAGCAATAATTTTCAACTTACCAATTCCACTAGTTGCAATCCAATTGTTATGGCTAAATTTAATTACAAATGGAGTGCAAGGAGATGCTTTAGCTTTTGAAAAAGACAAAGAAGATGTATTAAGTAAGAAAGTAAAAAAACAGAAAATCTTTGATAAATTAATGATAAATGAAATTTTGGTTTCAGCAATTACAATGTCTGTTATTGAGTTTATATTTTATTTTTATTTGTATAAAATAAAAAATTTAGATATAGTATTAGTTAGAACATATTTGTTAACACTTATGGTTATTATCGAAAATATACAAATATTTAATTGTAGAAGTGAAAGGTTGTCACTTTTTAAGATAACAGGAAACAATAATAGATTTTTGATGATTTCAATTATTATAACTCTTTGTTTACAAGTTATTATAGTTAGAAGCCAAGAAATGGCTAATATTTTTAAATTAACTACAATTTCTATTGAAAATATTGGTGCATTATTTTTGCTAGCAATACCAGTTTTGGTTGTTATGGAGATTTTTAAGAAAGTAAATAAAATGTGAACATTTTGTGAAATATTAAATTAGTACTTGTCAAAGAAAAAGGTTTATGCTAAAATTGGAAAAAAACAAAAAGAAAGAGGAATGGAAGATGGATAAAGATACAAAAATTGAATTATTAAAAATTTTAGCAATGGTTGTAATTTTAATTTTATTAATTGTAGGAATAGTTTGGATGAATAAATCTGATAATACAAATACTACAACAAATAATAACTCTTCAGCTGAAGAAACAACAACTAATGAAGAAAACAATGAAACAGAAGAATCAGATAATAATTCAGCAGAAGAAAACCAAGAAAATAGCCAAAATTCTGAAACATCAGAAAATCAAGAAACACAAAGCAATACTGAGACAGAAAATAATGGTGATGAAAGTGGAGAAGTAACAGAATAAAGTAAAAAAATGCTTAGCCAAATGGATAAGCATTTTTTTTTTTGTTTTATAAACCACCTACTATACAATAATGTACCAAACTATCTAGTATAATTAGATGGAATTATTTTGTATAATTTTAGTATATTATTGTATAACAGGAGGTGCAACATGGAGCCAATACAAAGATTATATAAAAAAGGAAATTTGATAACCAGAAGTTTACATATAGATGAAGATTTATATAATAAATTACAATACTTATCTGATAATGTTTATGATGCATCTGTAAGCAAATTAATAAATGTTTGCATTGAAACATCTTTGCTACATAAAGATAGAGTTAAGTATTATAAAAAGCCATATAAAACAGATTCAATATATCGTTCAATTATGCTTAGAGAAGAATTTTATGAAGAACTTATTAGATTAAAAGATGAAACAGGAATATCTTTTAGCAGATTGGTAAATGGTAGTATTAAGGAATTTTTGGATAAATATGATGGTAGGGCTTTTAAGGTTAAAGAATACTATATAAAGAATTAAAAAATATCATTAAAAATAGCAATAATACTTGCTATTTTTTTTTACAAACATCAAATTTTTTACCCAAAAATATTGTAATTTTCGACAAACTATAATAAAATAAAAAACGCAAAACCAAAGAAGAGGAAAAATGTAGTATAAAAAAGGCAATATATGTAAAAAACTTTTTTTAACTAGCATACTAAAAAAGACAAAAAAATCAAAAGACAAGTAGTAAAATGTTATTAAAAAAAGAAGAGGTGGTAAAAGTGTTTCAAAACATAAATGAAACAGAAAAAACAAAAGAAGAAATAGGCAATAAAAAATATATATTAGCCAATGTAATTTCAAAAAAGTATATAATATTATATATAGTAACCTTAATGGTCTCAATGGTAAATATGGGGTATGGAGTATCGCCATTTAGTTTAGCAATAATTGCTGCGAGTGTAGCGACAGAAATACCAGTAATTGCAGTAGTGGTATTAGGATTAATAGGAAATGCGATAAAATTAGGAGTAAGTGGAAGCATAAATTTTATAATTACATTATTAATCTTTTTTGCAAGTTTTTTTATAAAAGAACCAAAATATAACGATACTAGTAGAAACGAAAAAGTAATGTTATCAAAAAGAATTTTCTTTGCAAGTTTAATAGTAAATGTTATAAAAATATTTATGACGCAATTTTTAACATATGATTTATTAGTTGCAATATCAATGTCAATAGTAGTAACAATATTTTACAAAATATTTGCAAACTCTTTATCAGTTATAACAAATTATAATGATAAAATGGCATTTTCAATAGAAGAAGTATTGGGGACAAGCTTACTATTATCAATTGCACTATGTAGCTTAGGAGATTTTAGTATATTAGGCTTTTCTGTAAGAAATGTATTATCTATTTTTATAGTATTAGTATTAGGATGGAAAAATGGCATACTAATTGGAACTACAGCAGGAGCAACAATTGGAGTAACATTAGGAATAATAGCAAATAACGAACCAATAGTAGTTGCAGCATATGCAATATCTGGAATGATAGCAGGAATTTTAAACAGATTTGGAAAAATTGGGGTAATTTGTGGATTTGTACTTGGAAATATAGTGCTTTCATATGTAGCAAATGGAATGGTTCAAAATTTAATCTTATTTAAAGAAATACTAATTGCAGGAATTGCATTACTTGCAGTACCAAAAAATATAAATTTGAATATTGAAAACGTAGTCGGAAACGACAAATTTTTACCAGTAGGAACAAATAGAGGGCTAAATAGGAGTAAAGAAACAGTAAATAAGCTAAATAATGTATCAAAAGCTGTAAAAGACATGGCAGATACATATAAAAATGTAGCAGCAACAGTAATTACAGAAGATGATATAAAAGAAAAAAATAAACAAAAATTTATAACAGAACTGTTAAATAATATTGAATATAAACAAGACAACATCTTATATGAGACAATTGAAAACGTAGATAGTAAAATTGTATCAGACATATTTGATGAACTAATGGACAAGCAATTTTTAAGAGAAAGAGACGTATTAAGAATTCTTGCGAGAAATAATAACTATGTAGTAGGCTTTGATAAAAATGATGAAAAAACAACAAGAGATGTAGAAAAAATGACAGAAGCAATAAATTCAGCATTTAGAATAAGCAAAGTAAGCTTTGTTTGGAGTGCCAAATTAGATGAAGAAAAGAAAAACTTTGAAATGCAATTAAATGGGGTTTCAAAAGCAATTTCAGAGATTGCAAATGATATTGACGAAGAAATAATTAATGATGATTCATTTAACGAAAAAAAAGAACAAATATCTATATTATTAAAACAAAAAGAAATTTTAGTACAAGAAATTTTAATAAGTAAAAAAGAAAATGAAAGATACAAAATTGAATTATATACAGAAAAAAGTGATAAAGAAGGAAATGAAGAAATAATTCAAAATATATTAACAAAAGTACTTGGAGAAAAAATAATTATACAAAAAACACAAGAAATAAAAAAAGAAAATGTTACAAAATATGAGGCTATTTCTGATGACAAATTTATATTAGATATAGGTCATAGTATAGCAATAAAAGATGATATGACAGTTTCAGGTGACAGTATTTTGCAAACAAAATTAAAAGATGGAAAATATCTATTAGCAATTAGTGATGGAATGGGGTCAGGACCAGAAGCCAGAAAAAGTAGTCAAATCGTTATATCAATGCTAAAAAGACTATTAAATTCAGGATTTGAAAGAGAGACATCTGTGGACATAATAAATTCAAATTTATTAAATGTATCTGAAGATGTTTTTGCAACACTAGATATAGCAATAGTAGACTTATATAAAGGAAATATTGAATTTATAAAAAATGGAGCATGTCCGACTTACATAAAAAATAACAGAAAAATACAAATTATCAAATCTCTTACACTACCAGCAGGGGTTATTAAGGAAGCTAGTACAGACGTGTTCGATAAAGACATAGAAAATAATGACATAATAGTTATGTGTAGTGATGGAATTTTAGACTCTAATGTAGAATATAAAAATAAAGAATTATGGGTAAAATATCTATTAGAAGATATGGAAACAAATAATCCACAAAAAATATCAGACATCATTTTAAATGAAGCAGTAGACAACAACTTCGGAAAAATAAAAGATGACATGAGCATACTTGTATGTAAACTAATTATTAAGAAATTGTAAATATTTCCATGAAATTATTGCAAAAATCGATGAACAATAGTATAATATAAAAGGTAGTGAAATAAAATAAAAAGAGAAGGAGAAATAGATGGAATATATATATTTATTAAGGCAAGCACTTGTATACTTAATAGTAGTATTTTGGATATACGAACTAGCAATAAGTTTATGTGCACTAATAAAATTTAAAGAAAAACCACTATTAACAAAGAAAAACCACAAATTCATGGCAATAATACCAGCACACAATGAAGAAACAGTAATAGCAAATTTAGTAGAAAGTTTAAAAAATCAAGACTACGACAAAGACTTATACGACATTTACGTAATAGCAGACAACTGTACAGACAATACTGCAAAATACGCAAAAGAAGCAGGAGCAATAGTATATAAAAGATTTGATGAAACGAAAAAGACAAAAGGATATGCTCTAAACTGGTTCTTAAAACAAAAAATAGAAGAAAATGCAGACTATGATGCATTTCTAGTATTTGATGCAGACAACATAGTAGACAAAAACTTCATAAAAGTAATGAACAGAAAACTATGCCAAGGAGAAGAAGTAGTACAAGGATATAAAGACATAAAAAATCCAGCAGAAAGTTGGGTATCAGCAGGATATGCATTCTTCTACTGGACAATGCATAGATTTTACCATTTAGCAAGATACAATGTAGGACTATCACCACTACTAAATGGAACAGGATTTATGGTAAAATTTGACTTAGTAAAAGAAACAGGATGGGATACAAAAACATTAACAGAAGACATTGAGTTTTCACTAAAACAAATAATAAAAGGCAAGAGATTAGGTTGGGCAACAGATGCAATAGTATATGATGAACAACCAGAAAAATTCAAAGCATCATGGACACAAAGAACAAGATGGACAGTAGGACATATTCAATGTATGAAATTATATACAAAAGACCTAGCAAATGCAGTAAAAACAAACAAAACAATAATGAATTTTGATGGACTATTATATATAATTGGAAGTATACCAATGTTTATAGTATCAATGGTATTACTATTATCAAATTTCCTTATTTACGCATTTGATACCATGACAACAGCAACACTTATGTTAAACATAGTAAGATATATAGTACCAACATTTTTCTTACCAATCTTATCAGCATTATTTACAATGTATTTAGATAAGAAACCAATAAAACCAATGTTAAAATGGGCATTATATTATCCATTATTTATGGGTTCATGGCTTTTAATTAACTTCAAATGTTTATTTAAACAAGATACAACATGGGAGAAAATTGACCATGTACGTAGTGTAAATATAAAAGAAATAGCATAAAAAATAAAACAATGGACTAGGTCTAAAATTAGCTTTTTAGTTCTAGTTCTATTTTTTATTAATTTAAAAGGAAGGATAAATAAACATGAAAAAAACAAAAATAGTACACATAGGTATAATAATACTTGGAATAATATTTATACTAATACCAGCATTTCATACAAATATTTGGTTTGACGAAAGCTATTCTGTAGCAATTGCAAATAAAAGCTTTTCAGAAATTTGGACAATAACAGGACATGACGTACATCCAGCATTATATTATTGGATGTTACATATAATTAATTTAATATTTGGTTCTCATATATTAATATATAGATTGTTTTCTGTACTTTCAATTGTACTTTTAGGAATTATTGGATATACACATATAAGAAAAGACTTTGGAGAAAAAACAGGAATTTTATTTTCATTTTTTACTTATTTTTTACCAATAATGAATACATATGCACAAGAAATAAGAATGTATTCATGGACATGTTTAATTGTAACAATGATGGCAATATATGGATATAGATTTTATAAGAATATAAAACAAAAGGAAGAAAAAAACAAATTAAAAAATTTATGTTTATTTGGGTTATTTAGTATTTGTTCATGCTATATACATTATTATGCATTAGTAACAGCGGGTTTAATTAATTTAATATTATTAATTTATTTAATAAAAAATAGAAAAGAAAATAAAAAAGATTTAAGAAACTTTTTAATATTAGCAGTAATACAAATTGTACTTTACATACCTTGGATGGTATTTTTTGTAGTTCAGTTAAAACAAGTGGGCAGTGGATATTGGATTCAACTTAGTTTAATTGGAACAACAGTAGATGTATTAAGTTTTCAATTTAAAAATCAAGTAGATGGCAATTTTATGAATGATGCAAAAGCTTTGGCAGCATTAATTGTATCAATAGCAGTATATATTTATTTAATAATAAAAGCATATAAATTAAAGAAAAATGGAGAAAGCTTAAAGCCAGTAGCATTAAGTACAGGAATATATATTGGAGTAATACTTATAATATTATTAGTTTCAATGATAAGCCCAATTTTATATGCTAGATATTTGCTAGTAATGACTGGACTTTACATTTTTACATTATCATTTATAATATCAAAGGAAAAAAATAAAATAGTAGCAGGAATAATAATTTCAATCACATTAATTTTAGCAATACTGGGAAATATACAAAATGTAAAAGAAAATTACAATAAAGAAAACTCAGAAGTATATGATTATATAAGTAGCGAAATTAAAGAAGATGATATTGTATTATATTCAAAAATTGGAAATGGTGGAATTATTGCTACATATTTTCCAAACAATAAACAATATTTTATGAATTTAGAACATTGGGGTGTAGAAGAAGCATACAAAGCATATTTACCTGCTATGGAAACTAAAGAAAACTGGGATTTTCTAAAAGATTATAAAGGTAGAATATGGCTTATTGATGAGGATAGCAACCAATTGCATCAAAATGATTTTTTTGCTAAAGAAAATATAAAAGTCCTTAAAGAGGAAAAAACTTTTAAAGTAAAATATCATAATTTAATATATAAAGTTATGCTTTTTGAAAAAAATTAGATATCATAAGAGAAAGGAAAAGTTATGTTTGAAAATATCAAAGTATATGCTTTTGTTGGACCATCAGGCACAGGAAAAAGCTATAGGGCACAGATGGTAGCAGGAGAAAAAGATGTACATTTTATAATTGATGATGGACTTTTAATAAATGATAATAGAGTAGTAGCTGGCGAGTCCGCCAAAAAAGCATCAACCAAAATAGAAACAGTAAAAAAAGCTTTATTTTTGCATGATGATGAAAAAAAGGTAATACAAAAAGCTTTAAAAAAATATAAAGTGAAAAAAATCCTTATACTTGGAACATCTGATGGAATGGTAGAAAAAATTGCGGAAAATTTAGGCCTTCCAAAGGTTTCTGATACAACATATATTTCAGATGTTGCAACAGAAGAAGAAATGAAAACGGCAAGAAATATAAGAGTTACAGAAGGAAAACATGTAATTCCTGTTCCAACTTTTGAGATAAAAAAAGATTTTTCTGGATATTTGTTAGATCCACTTCAAATTTTTAAATCAAAGGGAAAAGGAAAGCAACCATATATTTCGGAAAAATCAATAATTAGACCTACATTTAGCTATATGGGAAATTTTACAATTTCTGATTCTGTATTTAGACAAATTGCAGAATACCAGGCTGAAAAAATGCCGGAGATTTACAAGGTTCTAAGAACTCGTGTGCAAAATTACGGAGAAGGACCTATGATTGATATGGAAGTTAGTGTGGTTTATGGATATAATGTTGCAGAGGGTTTAATGGATTTTAAGAAGAAAATTATTAAGGATATTGAGAATTTAACTGCTATGAATGTGGTTAGGTTGGATGTTGTGGCTAAGAATATTGTTGTTTTGGATAAAAATAATTAATTATAAATATAGAAACAGGAATCGAGCGATATATAGGGTATGCTCGATTCCTGCTTTTTTGTTACTTAATTTTACAGATACACAAGGCATCTTCGGGTTGGTGTATTGTTTTATTAATGCCACCGAAGAAATCATTCCATAAGGAAACAAAAGTATTTCCCTCTGTCTCTGTTAAATTAGTGTTCTCAAGTTTATTAAGTAAGCTTGAGAAAAAAATAAGTTTATCCATAATGCTTTACCTCCTTGGTGTTTTATACAATCAATTATACCACAAAGATAATCTTATGTAAATAAAAAATACAAAATTTTCCAGTTGTAAAAGACAGTAAAATAAAATTCAAAACATTTGTGTCGAATTTTGTCGAACGATTTTTCTTGACAATAAGTGGTTTTAAACATATAATCTTTAGTATATATTTTCTGAGAAAATTGTTATAAATCAAAGAATTAATTCGAAAAGTTTGAAATAAAAAATTAAAATCAAAAAAATGTTGCAAATAAATTCGCAAGAATGATATAATAAGGAGGAACATAATTGAAGCAAAAATCAAACAAAAAATATAATCTAAAAAATGATATAATATTTAAAGCATTCTTTTCAAGAAAAGGAAATGAAATATTTTTAATAGATTTTTTAGAAGCATTATTAAATATAAAAATAAAGGAAATAAAAATTAAAGAAGAAGTCAATATAGAACAACTAGCAGCAGAAGAAAAAGGTGGAAGACTGGATTTGCAAGCAAAGCTGAATGATGGAGTAATTGTAAATATTGAACTCCAAATGCGAAATTATTTTAACATAGAAGAACGAACTACTTTATATAGTTCGAAAGTAATTTCAAGAGAAACAGAAAGAGGTTCTAGCTATAACAATATAAACAAAGTTATTATGATAAATATACTTGGGTATAATTTATTAGAGTTTGAAGAATATATATCAGATACGGTTATAGTACTAAATAAACATAGAGATTATGAAATGTTAAAAGGTATAAAATGGTATTTTATAGAACTTCCTAAATTTAGAAAACAAAATCCAGACCTAAATAAAAAAATTAATCAATGGCTAGTGTTTTTAGATGACTCTGACCAGGAGGCGGTGAAAATGGCGGAAAGAAAAAATAATACATTAAAAAAGGCAAGAAAAGAAATCGATTATTTAACAGGTGATGATGCTGTTAGAAGACTAGCTGATTTGAGAGAAAAATGGGAAATGGATTATGTAACTGGAATTGAGTGTGCTGAAAAAAAGGGGATTTCCAAAGGAAGAGAAGAAGGAAGGAAACAGGGAGAGAAAGAGAATAAAATAAAAATTGCAAAAAAATTATTAGAAATGGGAATGGAATTTACAAAAATATCAGAAGTTACAGGTTTAAGTGATGAGGAAATTAGAAAGTTAAAAGAAAAATAGAATTGTTAATTAATAATTATTGACAAAACAAAGATTTTAATAGATAATATCTAAAGAAAAAATAGAAAAAGTTACCAAGGAGGACAAGATAAATGTACATATTTAATAAAATAACTGTAAAACCACAGTTACCAAAAAGTATAAATAGACTAGATGAAATAGCTAGTAATTTATGGTGGAGTTGGAATTCAGAATATTTAAGACTACTAAAGAAAATAGATAGAGACTTATGGGAAAGTGTAGAAAAAAATCCAGTAAAATTCTTAAAAAGAGTATCACAAGAAAGACTAGAAAAAGCATCAAAAGATTCAAGCTTTGTAAAAGAATATGAAAAAGTATTAAGAAATTACGAAGACTATATGGGAAGTAAAGATACTTGGTTTAGTAAAAAATATCCAGAAAATAAAGGAGACCTAATAGCATATTTCTCAGCAGAATATGGTTTAGATGAAACAATACCTATTTATTCAGGAGGACTTGGAATTTTATCAGGAGACCACCTAAAATCAGCAAGTGA
Source organism: uncultured Clostridia bacterium (assembly GCA_934121905.1). Lineage (GTDB taxonomy): Bacteria > Bacillota > Clostridia > TANB77 > CAG-508 > CAG-269. The sequence goes on along the minus strand of CAKOVI010000013.1, from coordinate 19,918 downwards.
TTTAGGAATTCCGCTAGTTGGAGTAGGTCTATTATATAAAAATGGATACTTTCATCAAAAAATAGAAGGATATGGAATACAAAAATCAGAATACTACAACATAGAATTAGACAATCTACCAATATATCCTGTAAAAAATGAAAATGATGAAGATTTATTAATAAAAGTAGATTTTAATAAAAAAACACTATATTTAAAAGTATGGAAAATAAATGTAGGAAGAATAAATCTATACTTACTAGATTCAGACATAGATAAAAATAAGCCAGAAGACAGGGAAATCACATTAAAACTATATGGTGGAGACCAAGATATGAGAATACGTCAAGAAATAGTTTTAGGAATAGCAGGAGTAAGATTATTAAAAGAACTTGGATTAAATCCTACAATATGTCATATGAATGAAGGACACTCAGCATTTTTAACATTAGAATTAATAAAAAATACAATAGAAGAAAAACAAGTATCATTTGAAATTGCAAGAGATATTGTAAGCTCAAAAACGGTATTTACAACACATACGCCAGTTCCAGCTGGAAACGATATATTCCCAATTGCATTAGTGGAAAGATACTTCAAAGAATATTGGCCTAAAATGGGAATAGAAAGAGAAGAATTCTTAAAATTAGGAATGAAACCATGTGATTCTTTAGAACCAGGATTCAATATGGGAATTTTAGCATTAAAAATTGCTGGAAAGAAAAATGGGGTAAGCAAACTTCATGGAGAAGTATCAAGAGAATTATTTGGAGATGTATGGCCAAATATAGCAGCAAATGAATCACCAATAACATATGTAACAAATGGAATTCATACATGTTCATGGGTACCACAAAACTTAAAGGAATTATACAACAAATATCTAACAACACCTACAACACCATATTGGCAAGATAAAATATATTTAGATGATACATGGAAAAGGGTAAAAAATATTCCAAATGACGAACTTTGGAATGTACACTTAGATAGAAAAGAAAAATTAATACAATTAATAAAAGAAAATACAATGAATAGATTAAGAAGAGCAGGAGTAAGCTATGATGAAATAAAAGAAATAATATCTGGAATTTCATCAAATGACCTGATAATAGGATTTGCAAGAAGATTTGCAACATACAAAAGAGCAACATTAATATTTAATGATTTAGAAAGAATAACAGAAATACTAAATGACAGCAAACATCCTGTAAGACTAGTATTTGCTGGAAAAGCACATCCAGCAGATAAAGAAGGACAAGACTTAATAAAATTTATACATGAAATATCTATGAAACCACAATTTAGAGGAAAAGTATTCTTACTAGAAAACTACAATATAGCAATGTCAAGATACTTAATAAGTGGAGTGGATGTGTGGTTAAATAACCCACGTAGACCAATGGAAGCATCAGGAACATCTGGACAAAAAGCATCTGTAAATGGTGTAATAAACTTTAGTGTTTTAGATGGATGGTGGGCAGAAGGATATGATCAAACAAATGGCTGGACTATTGGAACAGACAAAGAATATAATTCATATGCTGAGCAAGATAGTGCAGATAGTCAAAGTATGTATAAAACACTCGAAACAAAGATAATTCCAACATTCTTTGATAGACCAAGTGAAAATAAGCCATCAGAAGAATGGATGAAAATAATGAAACAATCCATAATAACAACAGGTGGAAAGTATAGTACAGCAAGAATGCTAGTTGATTATACAGATAATCTATATATACCATTAATAAATTTATATGATAATTACTATTCAAACTTAGAAGAAGCAGCTAAATTTACAAATTGGAAAAAACATATAAAATCAAATTGGGAAAATATTTTAATAGAGCAAACAGATAATCCTGAAAACATAAAAATAGATGCAGGAGAATCAATAGAAGTAAGTTGTAAAGTTACACTTCCTAACCTAGAAAAAGAAGATATAAGAGTGGAAGTATATTGTGGAAAAATTTCTGATGATGGACGAGTAGAGAATATAACAATAGTTCCTATGAAATTTATATCTGAGGAAAAAGAATATAAGAGATATACTTATACTGCAAAAATATCTTTAGCTTCAGGTGGAAATTATGGATATACATTTAGAGTTATGCCAACAAATGAAATGCTTTTAGATAGTGAGAATTTAGATTTAGTTAAATGGATAACAAAATAATATGGCAAAATGGGACAAATGGGACCGGGTCTTTTTTGTCCCTTGACCATTTGGGACCGGGTCCTTTTTGTGCAAGGACAAAAAAGACCCGGTCCCATTTGTCCCAGTGAGAAAAAGGAGTTGATTAAATGCAAAAAGTAATAATTTATACAGATGGAGCATGCTCAGGAAACCCAGGACCAGGAGGATGGGCAGCAGTTTTAATGGCAGGAGAACTAAAAAAAGAGATTTCTGGCGGAGATAAAAATACAACCAATAATATAATGGAACTTACAGCAATTATTCAAGGATTAAAAGCTTTAAAACAAGAATGTGAGGTTGAGATTTTTAGTGATAGTAGTTATTGTGTTAATGCATTTAATCAAGGATGGATTTTTAATTGGATGAAAAAAGGATGGAAGACGGCTTCAGGGGAAGAGGTTAAAAATAAGGAATTATGGCAGGAACTTTATAGCTTGACTAAGAAACACAAGGTTACTTTTAATAAAGTTAAAGGTCATAGTGATGTTGAATTGAATAATAGATGTGATGAATTAGCTAGGAATGCGATTCCGAAAAATTAAAACATAAAGTATATTTTAGATGGGGCAGAATATTTTCTACCTCAATTTTTTTACTCAAAAAAATTTCCAAAAATTTTCTGTTTATTTTTTTCATTTCTGCACATTCTATATTTAGAAAAAAGAAAACTTTTTTCTATAAAATGAAACAGAATTATAATATTTTTTCAATAAAATAAGAATATAAGTTTCATAGTTTAAAATGTTAATATTAACAGGAGGTGAAAGAAATGGCAAACTCAAACAACAGTAACAAAAAATTAGTTCCAGAAGCTATGGATGCATTAGAAAAATTCAAATACGAAGTAGCAAGTGAAGTTGGAGTAACTTTAAAAGACGGTTATAATGGTGATATCTCTTCAAGAGATGCCGGAAGAATCGGTGGAAATATGGTTAAAAAGATGATACAACAAGTTGAAAATAATATGGCTAACAAATAAATTTGAAATGAATTTTTAGATTTAATTGCTAGAAAAGTTATTATGATACGATGTGTTTTTTAGCTAGAATTGGCAGAAGTATTATTCTTGGTTTTATAGTTCTATTTTGAGTGGTTTTGTCCAAAAAATAGATACATAAAGGCAGGAGTTGTGCTCCTGCCTTTTAATGTATAAAATAAAAAATAAATAACAAAAATGTAACCTTTTTTGATAAAATATCAATATATAAATGTAAGGTATCTTAAAAAGGAGTTTAGATCTAAATGAAAAATAAAACAATAAAGGAATATGGAAGTATTGATAAAAAGAATCTTGATTTAGAAAAAATAATAGATGAATATAGTGGGTACATATATACAATTATACAAAATATGTCTGCAAATATTTTTAATCAAGAAGATATTGAAGAAATAATATCAGATACATTTTTTATATTATGGAAAAATCAAAATAAAATTGACAAAGAGAAATCTCTTAGCTCATATATAGCAGGAATAGCGAGAAATTTGGTGAAAGAAAAGCTAAGGAAAACAAACAATAATATTATTAATGATTTAGAATTCGATTTTTTTGATATACAGATTATAGATTTAGAATATGAAAATAGAGAAAAAATTGAAATAATAAAAAATACAATGGAAAAAATGAAGGAACAAGACAAAGATATTTTTAATCTATATTATTATGGAAATAGGAAAATAAATGAAATATCTAAAATATTAAAAATAACGGAGTTTAATGTAAAATCAAGATTACACAGAATTAGAAAAAAGCTAAAAAATGAACTATTAAAAGGAGGGTATAGTGATGAATATTAATAAAGAAAGAATTTTAGAAAAAACCAAAATGAAAATTTCTATATCCGACTTTATTAAGGAGGAAAAGAAAATGCCTAAAAAAATTAATATAATAAAACCATTAGTTGCTACAATTTTAATGATTTTATCGTGTTCGGGAATGGTATTTGCAAAAGAAATATCTCAAAAAATATATGATGATTTTTTTGGAACAAGCAAAGGTATGGAAACAGCAATGAACGAAGGTTATGTTGAAAACATAGATATGGAAAATCAAGATTCAACAGGTAATGCTAAAAATGAGGAAAATGGTAAAATAATTCAAAATATAAATACAAAAATAAAAGTAGAAGAATTCGTAATGGATGATTTTAATTTAAGTATGATAATAAAAGTTACTCTTCCAGACGAGGTAAAAGAAGTAGTAAATCCTAAAGATATTTGGGATGTGAATTTTCCAGATTTAAAAATAACAGACGAAAATGGAAATAATATATCAGAAAATGCAGGATTAAATACATACATACAAAACAGAGGAGAAAATCCTGTAAAGGTAGTTTATAATATGTATACAGAAGGAGACGCTTTTCCAAAGAGTAAAAAGTTAAATTTTAGTTTAACAAAAATTAAGATTTCAGATAAAGAAGAGACATCACTTGGAGACGAAGAAATTACCATACAAGGTTCATGGGACTTTACAGTTGATGTTCCAGAAAAGATGTATAATAGAAAAACAACTATATATAAACAAATAAGTACAACAAACAGTGATTTTAATGTATTGTCAGCAACATCATATACAACTGGAATTGATGTGAAACTAAAATTTAAAGCAGAAAAACATAAAGAAAGACCAACAACTCCGGAATTAAAATATTGGGATTTATTGCCAGAAGATGATGAACTAAAAACTACCGATATGTTAAACTATTTGGAAAGAAAAATAAGATATACACCAGAATATATAGAATGGCAAAATAAAGAGGTAGAAATTTGGAAATATGATAAATACATAGAAAATGAAAACGGAAAAAAATTCGAAATGTCAATGAGTCCAAGAGCAAATGGAGGAGGTTTTATTGATGATGATGGAATTTACGAATCTAATTGCACATTTGATTTAACAAAATATGATTTAACAGATAAACTTACTGTTTATGTAGATTATCATGGAAATAAAGCAGAAATTGTATTAGAAAAGGTGGTTGAGTAATTTATGAATAAACTATATATATCTTTTATATTAATATTTGTAATAAGTGTATCTTCGAGTGTTGTTTTTGCAGATTATGAAGGAATAGAAAATATAAAAATAAGACAAGCTATTAATACAGCAGGTAGTGAATGGTTAGATACTTTTAAAAGTGAGGAGATACCTGTTGAGAAAAGAATAACAAGTTATGAACTTGTAGGATATGGGATATCATATAACGAAAACGGGGAATTGGATGTATCAATAAATTTTAATGTAACGCCATGTTCAGAAGAAAATACAGTTTGGGAAACCAAAGGAAACAATGTAGGATTTATCAAATTTAAAAAAGTTGATGGAGAATATGAAGTAGAAAGAATTTCGGAAGTTCCAGAAAATTATGATAAGTTTTTAGAAAAATTTGAGGAATATAAGAGTACGAATCCAGAGATATTGGAAAATGATACACAAACTCAATCTATAGCTGGAAAAGAAGAAAATTACAATGCAAATGAAACTATAGAAAAAATTTCTAATGGAGTTTTTACAGTTTCTTTGATTGTTGGAATTATAGTTGGTATAATTATAATTTTAACAATATGGAAAAAGAAGATAAAAAATGCGGGAAAATAATTCCTGCATTTTTTGCTAGTAAAATTTGTTGTAAAAAAGTCAATAAAGGTATATAATAATGCAAAAAAACGAAAGGAACGAGAGAAAAAATGTACAAAATGGTAGCAGTAGACCTAGATGGAACAATGCTAAATAGCTATGGAGAAGTAACAGAAAATACAAAAAGAGTAATAAAACAAACAATACAAAAAGGAACAGAAGTAATAATAGCTTCAGGAAGAAGTATAGATTCAATAAAAACAATTTCAAATGAAATAGGAAGCACAAAATATATGATAGCAGGTAATGGTGCAGTTGTATATGATATAAAAAATGATAAGATAGTATATGAAAAATATATTCCTAAAAATAAGGCAATAGATATAATAAAAACTTGTGAGCAAAACAGTATTTATTATAATGTATATACAAATAAATCAATAATAGCAAGTAGTTTAAGATTTAATGTTTTATATTATTATAAGGAAAATATAAAGAAAGAAGATTCTAAAAAAACGCATATTACATTAGTGGAAGATATTTTAAAATATGTAGAAGAAATGCAAGACGAAAAAATAATGAAAATATTTATATGTGATAGTACTCAGTCTGTTTTTAATTCTATTATTAAGAAATTTGATGGAGTGCAAGATTTAGAGGTTTTAGATGTATCTCATATGTCAAGAAAAGTAATAAAACACGGAACTACAGATGTACCAATTGAGTATTATTACACGGAAATTTCTATGAAAAATGTTGATAAATGGTATGCTATTGAATATTTGATTGATAAATTGAATATTGAGAAAAATGAGGTTATGACAATTGGTGATAATATGAATGATAAGAAGATGATAGAAGAAGCGGGACTTGGTGTTGTTATGAAAGGAAGTACACCTGTTGTAACTGCTGTTGCGGATTTTGTAACTGATGATAATAATAATGAGGGGGTTGCTAAAGCTATTGAAAAATTTGCATAGTTTGTGGAAGGCATTTTTGACAAGGTATACATAATGTGATATAATTAACTGTGTAAATTCACTTAATATAGTGAAAATAGTAATACAGATTCTTAAAATTATATTCATTAAGGAGGAAAAAATATGAACATTACTATTAGTTTTGATTCTTTATCGAGTGAAGAAAGAATTGAAATTGCAAAGGAGGTAATTGCTTCTAATGATGAAGAAGTAAAACGGCTAATTAGGGGGAAAGAGACAACAGAGGTTAGTGATGTGCAGGAAAATGAAAAATATGCAATAGAACTGATAAACTTAGTTAGCGATAAGATATTGGAAAATTATCTTAGAACGAATTATGTTCCGGAGATACTTCTTGAAAAGGTATTAGAAAAAAGATGTGTAACAGTAATTGAAACAGTTATTAACAGTAAGTTTTATGGTCAGTATTTCAGACAAAAATATTATAAGAGCAAATCTGAAAAAATCAGAATTGCTGTTGCCCAATGCGAGGATACTTCTGAGGAGATTCTTGAGAAAATGGTGAAGAATGATAGGTCAGAGAAAGTCCAGTGTGCAATAGCACATAGAAATAATGAAGAAATCTTGAGAATGCAATGTGAAAATTGCACAGATAGCACAAAAAAAATTTTGGCTGAAAATTCTAGTACACCAATTGAATATCTTGAGGAATGGTCTAAAGAGGGAGAGATAGCAATAGTAAGAGCACTTGTGAAAAATGATACTATTACACCTGAAATTATAAGAAATTCATATTATGCAACAAAATCTTTAGATTTCAAAGAAAAATGTATAAAAAGACAACAGTGCCCGTCTGATGTATTATGTGACTATATAAAGGAAGCAAGAGTGAGTGGAAGAATAGAAATGTGCAAGGAAGTTTTTGCACACAATAATGTTTCAGATGAAGTGCTTGACATTTTAGCAGATACATATATTTACGTATATGATATGACAGGATGGAAGCGGGAAGAGTGCAAAAGTGTGCTAGAAAAAATTATGAACCATGAAAAGACATCAGATGTAACTAAAAAGAAATTGTCTGAATTTTTTTCAAGAGTAAATTAGTAATATTAATTTCTACCCAAATTCTTTTTGTGAGAATTTGGGTAGTTTATTTTTAGATAAAAATAAAATTATTTATTGATATTTTACAATTTATATGGTAAAATAATGTTCGGTATAAAAAAGCAAAGGGGCAGAAAAATGAATGATAAAATAGTTATAAAAGGTGCAAAAGTGCACAATCTAAAGAACATAAGTTTAGAAATACCAAGAGACAAATTAGTAGTAGTAACAGGACTTTCTGGTTCAGGAAAATCAAGCTTGGCATTTGACACATTATATGCAGAAGGACAAAGAAGATATGTAGAAAGTTTATCATCATATGCAAGGCAATTTCTAGGAATAATGGAAAAGCCAGATGTAGAAAGAATAGATGGTTTATCACCTGCAATATCAATAGACCAAAAAACAACCTCGAAAAATCCTCGTTCAACAGTAGGAACAGTAACAGAAATATATGACTATATTCGTTTATTATATGCAAGAATAGGTATGCCTTTCTGCCCAAACTGTGGCAAAAAAATAGAAAAACAATCAATAGACCAAATAATAGACAAAATCTTAACACTTCCAGAAAACACAAGAATACAAATATTAGCACCAATAGTAAGAGGTAGAAAAGGAGAATACAAAAAAGAATTAGAAAACTTCAGAAGAGAAGGATTTGTAAGAGTAAGAGTAGATGGCGAAATTTATGATTTATCAGATGAAATAAATATAGATAAAAACAAAAAACACGAAATAGAACTTGTAGTAGATAGAATTGTAATAAGAGAAGATATAAGATCAAGACTTACCGAATCTGTTGAAACAGCACTAAAAAATGCAAATAATATGGTTGTAATAAGTGTTGTACCAAAAGAGGATATGGATTTAAGTTCATTTGGTGGAATAAAAAGAGAAAATGGAACAACAGAAATATTATTTAGCTGTAATTATGCGTGCCCAGACTGTGGATTTAGTTTTCCAGAATTAACACCAAGAATGTTCTCATTCAACAATCCATTTGGAGCATGTCCAGACTGTTTAGGAATAGGTTATTTAATGAAAATAGATGAAGACCTAATAATTCCAGATAAAGACAAAACATTATATGATGGTGTAAAAGCATTTGGTGCAAGCACAATGAAAAAAGGCGAAACAATGGCTAAAATGTATTTTGAAGCAATAGGAAAACATTATGGAGTAGATATTAAAAAGCCAATAAAAAAATTACCAAGAGAATTCTTAGAAAAAATATTATATGGAACAGATGAACCAATAGATTTTGAATTCCAATCAGCATATGGAACAAGAAAATTCTCAAGCCCATTTGAAGGTGTAATTCCAACATTAGAAAGAAGACATAGTGAAACTAAATCACAAGGAATGAGAGATTTTTACGAAATGTATATGAGCAACTTAGATTGCCCAACATGTAAAGGTTCGAGGCTAAAAAAGGAAATTTTATCAATAAAAATTGGAGACAAAAATATAAATGAACTTACAAATATGCCAATAAACAAAATACAAGAATATTTAAGAAATTTAGAATTGTCTGAAAAAGATAAAATGATTTCAGAATTAATTTTAAAAGAAATAGATAAAAGACTACAATTTTTAATAGATGTAGGACTAGAATATCTAACACTTTCAAGAAGCAGTGGAACACTATCTGGTGGGGAATCTCAAAGAATAAGACTTGCAACACAAATAGGTTCAGGTTTAACAGGAGTGCTTTATATACTAGATGAACCAAGTATAGGATTACATCAAAGAGATAATGATAAACTCTTAGCAACACTAAAAAAATTAAGAGATTTAGGAAATACATTAATAGTAGTTGAACATGATGAAGACACAATGTATGCAGCAGATGAAATAATTGATATTGGACCAGGTGCAGGTGTTCATGGTGGAAAAATTATGGCACAAGGAACTGCAGAAGAAATAAAAAAAGTGGAAAATTCTATAACAGGTCAATATTTAAGTGGAAGAAGAAAAATAGAAGTTCCAAAAACAAGAAGAAAAGCAGTAAAATCAAAATGTATAGAAGTAAAAGGAGCAACAGAACACAACTTAAAAAATATAGATGTAAAATTTCCACTTGGTGTATTTACATGTGTAACAGGAGTTTCTGGTTCTGGAAAATCAACATTAGTAAACGAAATTTTATATAAAACAGTTGCTCAAAAGTTAAATGGTGCAAATGAAAAGCCAGGTAAATGTAAGAATGTTAAGGGAATTGAAAATATTGATAAAATAATAAATATAGACCAATCACCAATAGGAAGAACACCAAGAAGTAACCCTGCAACATATACAGGAGTATTTGATGAAATAAGAAATATATTTGCAGAAACAAATGAGGCAAAACTACGTGGATATGGAAAAGGAAGATTTAGTTTTAATGTACCAGGAGGTAGATGTGAAAGTTGTCAAGGTGATGGAGTTCATAAAATAGAAATGCATTTCTTACCAGATGTTTATGTACCATGTGAAGTATGTAAAGGAAAAAGATATAACCACGAAACTTTAGAGATAAAATTTAAAGGAAAAACAATATCAGATGTATTAGATATGACAGTTGAAGAAGCATTAGAGTTTTTTGATAAAGTACCTAAAATAAAAAATAAAATGCAAACATTGTATGATGTGGGTTTAGGATATATCAAATTAGGACAAAGTTCAACAACATTATCTGGAGGAGAAGCCCAACGTGTAAAACTTGCAACAGAATTATCTAAAAGAGCAACAGGAAAAACTTTGTATATATTAGATGAACCAACAACAGGTCTTCATATTGCTGATGTTCATAGATTAGTAGATATTTTACAAAGATTAGTAGATACAGGAAATACTGCAATTGTTATTGAACACAATTTAGATTTAATAAAAACTTGTGACCATATTATAGACTTAGGACCAGAAGGCGGAGATGCAGGTGGCGAAATAGTTGCAGTTGGAACTCCTGAACAGGTTTGCAAGAACGAAAAGAGCTATACGGGATTGTTTTTGAAGAAGTATTTAGAGAAATAAAAATATTCAGTGTAAAAATTAGTAGACATAACTTTACAAATATGTAAAAAAACGTTATAATAAGTTTGATATTTATGCTGAATTTAGGTAATAATTTTTATTGCCTAAGCTTATCTAAATATTATTAAATTCTATCAATAAGGAGGAAAAAGATGATAAGAGAACTTTTAAAAGAAAATAATATCATCAACGTCAAGGAGAAAAATTCTCGGGGCAGAATTTTTGATTCTCAAAACAAAGTAATACTTTCAGGAACGGCATGTGCTGAATTTGAATTCGAGTATGTTCAAAGGTCTACTTTTATTTCATTTTATAGCACAAAAATTCGGTGTCAACAAGCGAGTGGTCGTATTGATATTATTCCAATAATGATTTCCTATCCATTAAAGGAAGAATTAAAGGAAAAATCAATAAAAGGCAAGTATATAGAGCTTACTGGAAGGGTTAGAAGTCACCGAAAACAGAAGGAAGGCGGAGATACCAAATTAGATATATATGTATTAGTATCAAGCATAGAAGTTTTTGATGAAAGAACACAAAATGCAGATGTAAATATGTTATATTTAGAAGGGTTTGTATGCCAAGAAGCAAAATTATGGAAAGAATCAAGAAAAATAGATTTTTCAATATTAGTATACAGAAAACGGAAAAGTCAAGAAATGGATTTTTTTCCATGTGTTGCAAAAGGTCACTTGACTTATTATGAGCAAGAGTTATTGCCTAGTAAGAAGGTCAAGATTGTTGGGTTATTTCAAAGCAGAGAATATCCCAACAAACATGATGACACACAAGGAGAAAAGAAAATGGCCTATGAAATACGAGCAAAAAAGATAGAAATTTAATTTTTGAGAGGGAGCATATTTATGTATCCCTCTCTTTAATGATTTAAAAACATAATAATTTTGAAAAAAATGTAAATTATAAGAGTAATAATACAAAATAGTAAACATAATACGGTTGACTTTAACAAAGAAAAATGATATAATGCAAAACATAAAAAAAGAGATTTTAAACCCAAAAAACGAAAAGAGATAATTTAATATAAAAAGACCTTTAAAAATTATAGTTTTCAAGGTCCTATATTTCTATGTTTAAGATTTTAAATAAATAAAGAAAGGAAGATAACATGATAGAAAAAAAAGAAGAAAATCTTGAAGAAAACAAGATAAAAAGTGCCAGAAGAAAACCGGCAAGAAGAAATTACAATAAAAGAGAAAATAAAATAAACGAAGAAGTAAAAAATGAGGTAAAAAAAGAAACAAAAAATATCAAAAAAACAGTAAGGAAAACAACAAGAAGAGCAAATAAAGAGCAAGAAGAGACAAAAGCATTAGTTGTAAGAAAAGAATCATCATTAAAAGAATTACCAAGAGAAAAAGCACTAAAGAAAATGTCAGAAAAAGTAGGATTTAAAAAGCCAAGACTAAAAATAATCCCATTAGGAGGATTACACGAAGTTGGAAAAAACATCACAGTATTCCAATATGATAATGAAATGATAGTAGTAGACTGTGGACTATCATTCCCAGAAGATGATATGCTAGGAGTTGACTTAGTTATACCAGATATAACATATATAATAAAAAATCAAGAAAAATTAAAGGGAATGGTAATAACACATGGACATGAAGACCATATAGGAAGTGTGCCATATTTCTTAAAACAAGTAAATACACCGATATATGGAACAAGACTTACACTAGGATTAATAAAAAACAAACTAGCTGAACATAGACTAGTAGAATCAACAAAATTAAATGAAGTAACACCAGGAGAAACAATAAAATTAGGAAAACACTTCAAAGTAGAATTTATACAAAGTTCACATAGTATACCAGACTCTGTAATGCTTGCAATTCATACTCCAGTAGGAACAGTAGTACACACAGGAGACTTTAAAGTAGACTACACACCAATGGATGGAAAAATAATGGACTTTGGACGTTTAGCAGAACTTGGAAACAAAGGAGTTTTAGCATTAATGTCAGACTCAACAAATGCTGAAAGAAAAGGATTTACAATGTCTGAAAGCACAGTTGGAGAAGTATTTGAAAAACTATTTACAAATTGTACAAAAAGAATAGTAGTAGCAACATTTGCTTCAAATGTCCACAGAGTACAACAAATTGTGAATTGTGCAGTAAAATATGGAAGAAAAATTGCAGTATGTGGAAGAAGTATGATAAACATGATAACAACTGCAAGAGAACTTGGATATATTGACTGCCCAGACAATCTATTTATAGATATAGATATGATAAACAATTACACAGATGACCAGCTATTGATAATAACAACAGGAAGTCAAGGAGAAACAATGTCAGCATTAACCAGAATGGCATCTGGAACACATAGAAAAGTAAAAATAACACCAAATGACCTAGTAATAATATCTGCAAATCCAATACCAGGAAATGAAAAAAATGTATCAAAAGTAATAGATTCACTAATGCAAATAGGAGCAGAAGTGGTATATTCAGCACTAGAAGATGTACACGTTTCTGGACATGCTTGCCAAGAAGAACAAAAATTAATATTAGCTTTAACAAAGCCAAAATACTTTATACCAGTTCATGGTGAATATAGACATCTAATAGCACATAGTGAAACTGCAAAATTAATGGGAGTTCCAAAAGAAAACATCTTTAAACTTGAAAATGGTAAAATACTAGAAATGGACAAAAATTCAGCAGAATTTACAGGAATGGTTCAATCTGGAATAATACTAGTTGATGGTCTAGGAATTGGTGATGTTGGAAATGTAGTTTTAAGAGACAGACAACATTTATCACAAGATGGATTAATAATTGTAGTATTAACTATGAATGGCGGTTCAGGAGAAGTAATTGCAGGACCTGATGTTATTTCAAGAGGATTTGTTTATGTAAGAGAATCTGAAAATGTTATGGATGAAATCAAGTCTGTTGTGAGACACGAAGTTCATAAATGTGAAGAACAAGGTATTCGTGATTGGTCAACTATTAAAAATTGTATTAGAGAAAATTTAAGAGAGTATATATTCTCTAAGACTAAGAGAAATCCTATGATAATACCAATTGTGATGGAAATATAATAAATACCCCATTTGGGACCGGGTCTTTTTTGAGACATCGGAACAAAAAAGACCCGGTCCTTTTTGGGAAAAAAGGAGAAAAATATGACATATAAAGAATTAGCGGATTTAATATTCCCAAATGTAAAAGAAATAAATTATTATGAAGAAAAATATCCAGAAAGAAATCTAGAAGAAGGAGCAATAGTTACAAGATATGCACCTAGCCCAACAGGAATGATGCATATAGGAGGTTTATATCAAGCCTTGATTGCTAAAATGGTATCCAAAAAATCAAATGGTGTATTTTTTGTTAGAATAGAAGATACAGACCAAAAAAGAGAAGTTGAAAATGGAATATCAAATATAGTAAATGCATTAAAAGATTTTGATATAATGCCAGATGAAGGAATGATTTCAGAAACAGAAGAAATAGGAAAATATGGACCATATAAACAATCTTTAAGAAAAGACATATATCAAAGCTATGCAAAATATTTGTTAGAACAAGGAAAAGCATACCCATGTTTTGCAACAGCAGAAGAATTAGATGAAATGAGAGCAAAACAAGAAGCTGCAAAAGTAAGAACAGGATATTATGGTGTATGGGCAAAATATAGAAATTTATCATTAGATGAAATGGCAGAAAAAATAAATGCAGGAGTTCCATATATTATAAGATTTAAATCACCTGGTAGAGAAGATAGAAAAATAAAACATAAAGATTTAATAAAAGGAAATGTAGATTTTCCTGAAAACGACCAAGATGTTGTAATTATTAAATCAGATGGATTACCAACATATCATTTCGCACATGCAGTAGATGACCATTTAATGCATACAACTCATGTAATAAGAGGAGATGAATGGTTATCATCAGTACCACTTCATTTACAATTATTCCAAGAACTAGGATTCAAAGCACCTAAATATGCTCATATTTCACCTATCATGAAAAATGACAATGGAAATAAGAGAAAATTAAGTAAACGTAAAGACCCAGAAGCTGCTACAAGTTATTATGAAGAAATAGGAATACCAAGTTTAGCAGTAAAAGAATATTTGTTAAATATAGCAAATTCAACATTCGAAAATTGGAGAAGACAAAATAAAGATGCAGAAATTGAAGAATTCGATTTCAAACTAAACAAAATGAGCGTAAGTGGAGCATTATTTGATATGGTAAAATTACAAGATGTATCAAAAATTGTAATATCAAAAATGACAGCTGAAGAAGTATATGAAAAATCTCTAGAATGGGCAAACAGACATGACGAAGAATTAGCTAAAATGTTAGAAGATAAAGAATATTCTTTAAAAGTTTTAGGAATAGAAAGAGGAAATACAAAACCTCGTAAAGATATTGCAAAATGGTCAGATGTAAAAGAAAATATAATTTATATGTATGACGATAAATTCTTAAATGAAGAACAAAATTACCCATATCAAGTTATAAATGACAAAAATGATATAAACAAAATTTTAGATTTATATATAGAAAAATATTATAATCCAGAAGATGACAAACAAACCTGGTTTAACAAAATAAAAGAACTAGCAGGCGAAATGGGATATGCAGAAGAAGTAAAAGAATTTAAAGCAAACCCAGGAATGTATAAAGCACATGTTGGAGATGTAAGCACAGTTTTAAGAATTGCTTTAACAGGAAGAACAAATACGCCAGATATGTATGAAATAATGGAAGTATTAGGAAAAACAAGTATGACAAAAAGGTTTGAAAAAGCCAAAAAATAATTTAAAAAGCTAATTTTTTATAAAATTAGCTTTTTTCATCAAAGAAAGGTCAAAAAAATATGGAATATAATGTAGGAGATATAGTAAGAACCAAAAAGCAACATCCGTGTGGAAGTAAAATTTGGGAAATAACAAGAGTTGGTGTCGATTTTAAGTTAAAATGTAAAGGGTGTGAACATGTGGTAGTTTTGCCCAGAGAAAAGGCTTTAAAAGCTATAACAAAGAAAATATCAGGTTAAAAACAGCATTTGTAATATTATTGTAATATTACAGGAATATTAATATTATATTACATTTTTGTGAATTGTATTGACTTTAGCGAAAAAAAATATAGAATAGTAATATGAAAATTTATCAAAATTTTTCTTTTAAGAAGAGGTCTTTATGAGAATTATTAGTGGAACAGCAAAAGGAACAAAATTATATACTTTGGAAGGTTTGGAAACAAGACCTACATTAGACAGAGTAAAAGAATCATTATTTAATATAATACAAAACGAAATTGCAGATAGTACAGTTTTAGACTTGTTTTCTGGAAGCGGAGCAGTAGGCTTAGAATTCGCAAGTAGAGGTGCAAAAACAGTTTATTTATGTGATAAATCAAAAGAAGCTTGTGAAATCATAGATAAAAACATAGAAAAAACCCATCTTGGAAACAAAGTAAAACTTATGAATAAGGATTTTATTAGAGCTATAAAAGAAGTTCAAAATATAAAATTCGATATTATCTATTTAGATCCACCTTATAAAACCGATTTTATAAAAACAGCAATTGAAGAACTTATTAAAAATAATAATTTAACACAAGAAACAATAATAATTGCCGAAACAGATGAAAAGTTAAGAGTATTAAAACAAATAGAAGAAATAGATAGAATAGAAGTAGAAGATGAAAGAAAATACGGAAGAGCTTATATTTTATTCTTAAAGAAAATGAACGGAAAGGAAGAATAAGTCGATGGAGATATTCACATTATTAGAAACTTTAGAAGACATATTGGAAAAAGGCAAAAAAGTACCATTTACAAATAAAATCGTGGTGGACAAAGATGAGATTGTTGAAATTATCCAAGAAATAAGGTTAAAATTACCTGATGAATTAAAACAAGCTAAATGGATAAAGGAGGAAAGACAACGTATTCTCCTAGAAGCACAAAAAGAAGCGGACGGAGTTGTAAAAGAGGCAGAAAGCAGAATTATATCTATGATTGATGAGCATGAAATTACAAGAAAAGCATATGATCAGAAAAATGAAATTATAGAAACTGCAAATGAAATGTCTAGAGAAATTACAAATGGAACAAAAGAATATGCGGATAATTTATTACAAAATACAGAAAAGGTTTTAGCAGATACTTTACAAAATCTAGAGAAAAATATGTCTCAGGCTTTAAATTTGATGCAAATTTCTTTGGAAGATACAATAAAAACAGTTCAAAATAGTAGAAAAGAATTACAATAATTAAGAAAAAATAGCAAAAATTTGTTGCTATTTTTTTTTACTTTTGATACAATGTATTTTGTAAAAATGTATAGTAATTATAAAAACAAAAGCATAAAAATAAATATACCAAGAAGGGAATGAGAGAAAAATGGCAAAAAAGAGAAGCACATCTGGTAAAAGAAGAAAAAGTAAAAATACTAGCAAAAGCCAAGAATTAAATGTGAATATAATAGGAACAATAATTTTTAGTGTACTTTTAGCAGTATTATTATATATGAATTCAGGAGAAATAGGACAAAAATTAAATGAGGTATTAGGAGGCCTAATGGGAGTATTAAGATATGTACTTCCAATTGGAACATTTGCAATAGCAATAAAAATGGCATGTAAAGATGAAGAAGATTATGTAACTAAAAGGCTAGTTCAATATGCAATTATGCTTATATGTATAGCAATAATAATGAGTGTATATGAAATATCTACAGGAAATATAGAAACAATAGGAGACATATCTCAAAACTTAAAAAAAGCATATATCCTTGGTGCAGCAAATAAAGGTGGAGGAGCAATAGGAACCTTAGCTGCAATATTTTTAGTAAAAATGCTTGGAAATGTTGGAGCAGTAGTACTAAGTATAGGTGTATCTATAATGTTATTTGCATTTGTATGTGGAATAGATATATCTGAATATATAAGTCAAAAGGTAGAAGAATATATAGAAAGAAAAGAAGAAAAAAAGATTGAAAAAGAAGAAAAAAGAAAGAAAAGAGAAGAATATCTAGCAAATCAAAGACAAGAAATTGCAGCACAAAGGAAACAAAAAGCAAAAGAACAAGCAGAATATAAAATGCACAACAAAGAAATTGCAGCAATACAGGATATTCAAAATTCCAAAATAGAACCAGAACAAATAAAAATCAATTTAAACGGAAGGGTTATTGAAGATGAGCCACAGACCGAAAAGAGAGGTTTAAAAGGATTATTAAAAAAATCTAAAACACCTAAAAAAGAAAGTGTAGCAAAAACAGCAAGTAGTATAATGAGAATTGATGAAGAAACAGGAGAAATATTAGAAGAAAGTAAACCTGTACAAACAAATCTATTTGTTCAAAAAGAAGAAGAAAAACAAGATAAAACAAAACAAGTATTGCAACTAGAACATACAATATCAGTTGAAGAAGATAATTACGTATATCCTCCAATCGATATTTTAAGCAAAATGGAAAAAGCATCATTAAAAGGAGGAACAAAATCACTTACAGACACAGCTGCAAGGCTTCAAAAAACATTATACAGTTTTGGGGTATCTGCAAAAGTTGAAAATGTAACAGTAGGACCAGCAATCACAAGATATGAGTTAAAACCAGCTGAAGGTGTAAGAGTAAGTAAAATTGCAAACTTAGCAGATGATATAGCACTTAACTTAGCTGCAGAAACAATAAGAATAGAAGCACCAATTCCAGGAAAACAAGCAGTTGGAATAGAAGTTCCAAATAAACAAAAAGAAATGGTTGGACTTCGTGAAGTAATAGAAAGTGAAGCATTTAAAAATAATGATTCAAAACTAAGTGTAGCCTTAGGAAAAGATGTAGCTGGCTCAGCTGTTATTGCAAATATTGCAAAAATGCCACACGTACTAATTGCAGGTTCAACAGGTTCTGGTAAATCAGTTTGTATAAATACAATAATAACAAGTATAATATATAATAGTAAACCAAGTGAAGTAAAACTTGTAATGGTAGACCCAAAAGTAGTTGAACTTTCAGTATATAATGGAATACCACATCTATTAATACCAGTAGTTACAGACCCTAAAAAAGCAGCAGGAGCTTTAGCTTGGGCAGTGCAAGAAATGGACAATCGTTACAATTTATTTGCAGAAAAAGGTGTAAGAGACTTAATTGGATACAATAAAGCTGCCGAACACGAAGGAGCAGGAAAACTTCCACAAATAGTAATAATAATCGACGAGTTGGCAGACTTAATGATGGTAGCTGCAAAAGAAGTAGAAGAATCAATTTGTAGATTAGCACAAAAAGCAAGAGCAGCAGGAATGCACTTAGTAATTGCAACACAAAGACCATCAGTAGATGTAATCACAGGTCTAATTAAAGCAAATGTACCATCAAGAATAGCGTTTGCAGTATCATCACAAGTAGATTCAAGAACAATCCTAGACCAAGTTGGCGCAGAAAAACTTTTAGGAAAAGGAGATATGTTATATTTTCCATCAGGAGCATCAAAACCAACCAGAGTGCAAGGTGCATTTGTATCAGATGAAGAAGTTGAGCAAATTGTTAATTTTGTAAAATCAAATGGAACAGCAGTTTATAGTGAAGATATATTAGATACAATAGAAAATGGAGGAAAAGACGAACAGATTAAAAACTTAGCAGCAGACCAGGCAGCCGAGGATGACACAGACCCATTTTTACAAGATGCTATTGATACTGTTGTTGAAACTGGACAGGCTTCAACATCATTTATACAAAGAAAGTTTAAGGTTGGATATGCTAGAGCAGGAAGAATAATTGACCAAATGGAAGAAAGAGGCGTAATATCTGGATATCAAGGCAGCAAGCCAAGAGAGGTCCTTTGGACTTTGGAGAAACTTGCTGAGATGAAGATGGGAAGCAAGGTGGAAGAGTAACTTAAATGCTAGTTGCCCAAATGTGGTCGTGGCTGTTGCCCAAATGTGGTCGTGGCTGTTGCCCAAATGGGGTCGTGGCTATTGCCCAAATGGGGTCGTGGCTGTTGCCCAAATGGGACCGGGTCTTTTTTGTCCCATTGAAATAAAATTATTTTAATATTAAAAAATGGGACAAAAAAGACCCGGTCCCATTTGGGC
>CAKOVI010000012.1 GCA_934121905.1 uncultured Clostridia bacterium | reverse complement strand
TCTTACAATAACCATTAATGTAATACGAAGTTCTAGTTATATTTTTATAAATAGCATTTACTTTTTCATTTCACTTTGCTTTATTTTTGCAAAAAGTTTGTTCAGTTCGCTAGACAAACAATAAAAAATATACTATACTACTAAACATAGGAAATGAGATAAAAGCAGATGTGTGTGTTGCCTCTAAACCTCAACAAAGGTTGAGAGTAAGGAGGTGGTCGCTTATGGTAAATTTTTTACTATTCCTAATTGTAGGATTTATGTTTTCAATAGCCATAAATGTCGCCTTGTTGTGTATTATATACATAATGTGAACTGACAAACAGATATAAAAATACACCACATTTAGCTTAGCCGTGCTATGTGGTGTAAACTATTAATATAGGTAGCGCACATTGTCTGTGGCTCTCATTTTCTATCTATATTATAAACACTTATTTACAAAATGTCAAATGAAACAAAAAATTTTTCAGCAATAGAACAAAAATCTATTGCTTAATTATTTTCTTAGTCATTTTAGTAGTATTTTTATCAAATATTAAATCAAAACAATAATAAATTAATGATAATCGTTAAAAAAACATTGACAAATATAAAAAAATATATTATTATGATTATATCAAAGATAAAGAAAGGGGTTTTAATATGAAAAAACAAAAATTTAAAAAAGAAAAAACAAAATCTAATGAGGAAATAATGATAGAGAGGTTCAAAAAATATTCTACTTTTTTTGAAATTCTAGAACTTCTTGTAAAAGTAGCAATAGTATTAGGAATAATTGCGATTCTATTAATATTATTTACAAAAGCAGAATCTAATAAAGAAGACATAACATTTTACTATAATCAAATAATGGGAAAATTTGATGGAAATCAAATCGATGATTTAAGTGATAATATTGAAACTCAAAAAATAATTGTTATTGTCGATTATTTAGTAGCAGAGATAAAATTTATTGCAGTAGCATACCTATTTAATTTGTTAAGAAAAATATTTAATGATTCAATTGAAAATAAGACGCCATTCACAGAAAACAATGTAAAGAATATGAAAAAAATGGTGGGTACGGTTGCAATTTTTGGAGCAGCACAAATGTCTATTTTGAGTTTAGTGATTTTTACTATAATAATAGTAACAATTTATCAAATATTTAATTATGGATATTTATTACAAAAAGAATCAGATGAATTATTATAAGAAAGGGATATGATTTTTATGGGGATTATATTAAGATTAGATAGAGTAATGGCTGATAGAAAAATGTCATTAAATGAACTATCAGAAATAGTGAAAATTTCGAATGTTAATTTATCCAAATTGAAAAACGGAAGGATAAGCGCAATAAGATTTTCTACATTGGAAGCAATTTGTGATGCACTTAATTGTCAGCCAGGAGATATATTAGAATATAAAAAAGATGATTAAAAATAAAAGCAATAGAACAAAAATCTATTGCTTTTATTTTAACCTAAATTTAACCTTTCTTTAATTCGAAATTAAACAAAAAACAACAGTAGCATTTGTTTTAGGTTTTTACGACAAATTTATAAACTCATTAAACACTAGACATAACAAATTTAAATCCAGGATTAGCGTTATATGTATTTATAGCTGGAATGATAGCAATATCAGCAATGATATTACCAGAAATTTCAGGTTCAACATTACTTTTAATTTTTGGATTAGGTGCATTTTTAATAATTATTATAAGCCCAATTTTAAGCCAAAAAATATTAGAACCACTAGATAAAATAACCAAAGCAGAACAAGAAATAAGTGTGGAAAAATTAGATAAAAGAATAAACTATAAGGGAAAAGATACAGAATTAAAAGTCTTATCAGATTCATTTGATAAGATGATAGAAAGATTAGAAATATCATTTAATAAACAAAACCAATTTATTTCAGATGCCTCACATGAACTAAAAACACCAATATCAGTAATATCTGGATATGCTAATTTACTTGATAGATGGGGAAAAGATGATAGAGAAACTTGCGATAAATCAATACAAGCTATAAAAAATCAAGTCTTGCGGAAATGTAGGGCTTTTTTTGTAAAAATAATTAGTTGATAATTATTTACTTTTATGATATAAAAATAGTGATAAAATAAAGGGAGGATGGATATGCAAATAAAGCAACAAAAACAAATAAAAATATTTTTAAACGAAGAATTCGGAACAACTAAGGGACAGGCATTGTTTGAAAAGCAAGAAATGATACTTAATGAAATAACCCAAAATATAAGAGAAAAGTCAGAAAATCAAAGAAAAACATTAATACAAACGATTCTTCCTAGAATAGCATTATATAAAGCTATGTTAAAAGAAGATTTATCAAGTGATGATGTGTATAAACATATGCAAAAATATATGATGGATATAGTTGCAAGACAGAAACATTTATCTATGGTAAAAATGGAAAAAATTCCATTCTTCTATTCGTTATACAGTAATATATTTCTTCGAGTTGTACGTAAAACAGATTTATGGGAAAGTGAGCAAGATTACGGTGAAAATTATTTTGATGTAACAATGAAAAAATGTCTTTGGCACACTGCATGTGTGGAAAATGATTGTGAAGAATTATGCCATCTTTTTTGTGATGTTGATAATGTAACATATGGAGACCTAAGAAAGTTGGGTTTTTCACGAACTAAGACATTGGGGTACGGTGGAGACTGTTGTGATTTCCATTTTTATAAAAAATAATAATTTAGGGGGGACAAATATGAATTTAATTTTTAGTATTATGGGATTAATTGGAGGACTATTATGTTGCACTGGAGACGTATTGTTTGATTTGAAGGGAAAAGGTAATGAAAAATTAGGAACATAAAAAAATATTGATAGCAATTGGAGCAAAATGGCAGAATGGAGATTTGGTTTATCTATAATATTTGCTATGTTTGGAGTAATATTGGTAGGCTGTGGATTTTACGCTATTGGAGATATGATTAGAGAAAATGATATAATATTGTCTAATTGGATTTTAATAACAGGCTTTATTGGCTGTACAGGAGGCCTATTTGTTCATTCTTTGTTATGCATTCGAGCTGTTATTTATAAAAGAATTACTGATAATGGTAAGGTAAATTATGAGCTTGCGGATAATACATTAGAAGGATTTTATAAAACTATAATGTTTCCATTTGTGTTAATATTTTGACGTCTAGATGAAATTGTGGTATAATTAAATTATTATAACGCAGTAATGTTGGTTATTTGTTTAGCTAACATGAGATTGCAAAAGAAAAGGAGAAAAAAAGATATGGTAGAAAGAATGTATGCAACTATCCGGGAACTGATGGAGACACTTGGAGCAACATGGCGGAGAATAAGACCGACATTAGAGTTTTGGGTTCTGTCTATTCAGGTATGGCTGTTGGAATTAGCTGATGGTTACAGGAATGAGGTTGACAGACGGGCATCAAGAATCGAAGAAAGAGCATTTCCAGGAAATCCAAGAATTAGTAGATTATATGCTAACTTATTCTTATGGCTGGAAATGATATTAGCAGTATTTGGAAGTATATTCTTCGTTGCAGTATACTTTCCATGGTACAGAGAATTGTCTGCCGAGGAAGTGGAAGCACTCCAGAATCTAAGTATTGCTTTTGTTGTGATTGCAATAATGTTAGCAATAATAATTCGAAGCATTATAAGAAGAGGAGTGATTCAAACAATATTTAGAGGCGTATGCCTGATTATTGCCATCAAGGGAATAACCTTGATTCTGGCATGGCTACTGACTCTGGATTTGGGAATTGCAACTCCTGAGATGGATAACGTTATTGGATATATTATACAGTTGCCTGATATCGTTATTATTGCAACTACTCAGAAATTTATTCCTTGGGTAATTGAAAACTACAATTTCCTTTTTGGATAAAATTGCTCCCCCTAAATTATTTTGTATAATTTAGGGGGAATTTTTTGTTTAAATTAATATCTATATTTTAAATATATTGAAGATTTTAAATTGCCGAAGGATAAAATATCAAAAGAATATTCAAGTGGTATGAAAATGAAGTTAAAAATAGCAGTAGCACTTTCACATCATCCTAAATTATTAATATTAGATGAACCAACATCTGGCTTAGACCCTGTAGCAAGGAGCGAAATATTGGATATTTTTCAGGATTTTATACAAGACGAAAACAAAGGCATATTTGTATCAAGCCATATAACATCAGACTTAGAACATATTGCAGATTATATTACATTTATAAATGATGGAGAAATAATATTTACTAAAACAAGCTTAGAAGATATAATGCTAATATATATTAAGAGGGAAAAATAAGATGAATGTTATAAAAGGACTAATAATAAAAGACATATTGCAATTAAAGAATTATAAGAAAACATTAATTGTATTTATATTAATATTTACACTTACATCAATATCAGGATTTGCTTGCGATAATGTTAACATTAGGATTTGGTATGTTTAGTATGTCATCATTTAATTATGATGAATTAAATAAAGCAGATAGATACATTTTGACATTTTCGCTTACTAAGAAGCAAGTTGTTGTATCTAAGTATATTTTAGTAATTGGTTCAACAGTTATTGGCAGTATTTTAGGAACGTGGAATAATGTTTATTGGAGAAAAGATAAATATACAATTTACATTAAATAATATTTTGGATATGATTAGCAGATTTTTACCATTAGTATTTATTGTTGTAACAATTACAATGTATTATATATCTTATAAGGTTGCGTATAAAATATATGCGAAAAAAGAAATTTGATAAATTTATAAGAAAAGAGAAAATAAAATTATGGAGGAATTTTGTATGGACTCAATATGTGGCGCAAATTGCAATGATTGCGGATATGGAAAGAATAATAATTGTAATGGATGTAGAAAATCAAATGGTTGCCCTTTGGGAAAGCAATGTTTTATAGCAAAATATATATTGACAGGTGGGAAGGAGAATTTCGAATTATTTAAAAATCAGTTAATAGATGAATTTAATTCACTAAAAATTCCAGGAATGCCTACAATAAAAGAATTATTTCCATTAAATGGAGTTTTTGTTAATTTGAAATATACATTACCTAATGGAAGTACAGTAGCGTTTTTAAATAACGATGATATTTATTTAGGAAACCAAGTAGAATGTGAATTTAATGACGGGGAAATAATTAGATGTTTTGGATTAGTGGCTAATATGGACTTTTTACTTGTAAGTGAATATTGTGCAAATGGAGAAAATCCTGAAATTATATTGTATAAAAAGAGATAATTTTTGCATGCACAGATTATATTAATGTTATAGACTATATAATAGTTGTTAAAAAATAAAGTTTACTTTAAATAATAGTAAGCTTTATTTTTTTATTAAATATAAATAATCTTATATAAAATTAAAAAATTCAATAATTTTTCAATGTTCATATTTTATATTACTAATGTAAAAAAACATTGGAGGTAAATTAATGAAAAAGAAAATATTAATAACTATTTTAATAATATTGCTAACAATAGGAGCATTTTTTGTTGGAAGGCAAGTAGGACTAGATACAGAAGAAAGCAAAAATAAAACTATAATTACCAAGGAAACAGTTTCAAAACATGACATAAAAAAGACCTTAACAAGTTCTGGTCAAGTATCGGCTAAAACAACTGAAAAACTAGAACTAGCAACAACGAAATATTTTAAAGCAATGTGTGTGGAAGAAGATGACACTGTATTAGAGGGTGAAAATATATTAGAATATACAAATGGAACATATTTAACAGCACCTTATGATTTAGTTATAGAAAGTATTAGTGTGCCAGATACGGAATCCAAATGTACATCTTCAAACTATATAGAGGTATCGAATTTAACTACATTACAAACAACAATATCAATAAGTGAAAACGAAATAGGAGAACTAAAAAAAGGTCAAGAAGTAGAAAAAACGTTAACAGCAGATGAAACGAAAACGTATACAGGAAGCATAACAAACCTAGAAATGCAATTTCAGAAAGAGAAAATTCAGATGACAAAAAGAACTTTGATTTGAATTTTGATGGAGTATATATTTTTAGAATTGAAAATTCAAATGTTTCAGAAGTATCAGATAAAACATATGATGAGAAAATAAAACAATATGCAATTAAAGTAAATGGTGGAAAAAGTCAAAGTGGGATTATAGGAGATTATATTTATAAAACAAGAAAGACAAAAGGAAGCAATATTGTAATACTTATGGAAAATAAAACAGTAGTTATGCAAATAAAGAAAATAATAATTTTTTCTGAACTAGGCTGTATTGTATCTTTAATTATTATATATGGTATTGCTAAAAAATTGTCAGTAGTTATTGTAAAGCCAATACAAGAAACATTTGAAAAACAAAAACAATTTATTTCAGATGCCTCACATGAGCTTAAGACGCCACTTGCAGTAATAGAAGCTAACACAGATGTTTTAGAGGGACAAGTCGGAAATAATAAGTGGATAAGCTATATTCAAAATGAAATAGATAGTATGAATAAATTAATAAACGAGTTATTATTGCTTGCTAAAATGGAAAATGTAGGTGAATTAAAGGAATATAAGGAATTAGATATATCGAAAGAAACCGAAATTATTGTTTCTATGTTTGAAAGTATGGCTTATGAGAAAAATGTTTTATTAAAAAGTGATGTTCAGGAAAATATAATGCTGAATGGAAATAAAGAAGATGTTGAGCATATATTGTCTACCTTGATTGATAATGCGATTAAACATACAGAAAAATCGAAAGAAGTAATTATAGAATTGAAAAAGAATAAAAATAGTATAATTTGGCAAGTAAAAAATATGGGAGAACCTATTCCGGAGGATGAAAGAGAAAAAATATTTGAGAGGTTTTACCGTATTGATAAGTCGAGAAATAGAAAAGAAAAAAGATATGGACTGGGGTTGGCGATTGCAAAGTCAACTGTACAGAGATATGGTGGAAGTATTGAGGTTTTGTATAAGAATGGGTTTACAATTTTTAGGGTTAGTATTCCGATATAAAAAAATAAAATCTGATATAATTGAGCAAAAATAGTAGTTCTTTTTTTATATCTTGTTATATTAAGAATTTTTGTGGTATAATTCAAATAACAAAATAAAATTAATTAAGGAGGAACAATAGTAGTTATGTCAGAAAAAGATAAAATATTAGCAGGAGAATTATATGATGCTAATTATGATGAAGAATTAATAAAAGATAGATGTAAAGCCAAAGATATTTGCTTTGAATATAATAATTTAAAACCGTCAGATTTTGAGGGTAAAGACAGAATAATAAAAAAATTATTTGCAAAGACAGGAAAGCAAATAATAGTTGAACAAAACTTCTGGTGTGATTATGGTTATAATATTTTTGTTGGAGAAAATTTTTATATGAATCATAATTGCACAATATTAGATGGTGCAAAAGTAGAATTTGGAGATAATGTTTTTATTGCACCCAATTGTGGTTTTTATACAGCAGGACATCCTTTGGATTATGAAACAAGAAATAAAGGGTTGGAATATGCTAAAACCATTAAGGTTGGAAGCAATGTTTGGATAGGTGGAAATGTTTGCGTAATGCCAGGAGTAACTATAGGAGATAATGTGGTTATTGGAGCCGGTAGTGTCGTTACTAAAGATATACCATCTAATGTTGTTGCTGTTGGTAATCCTTGTAGAGTTTTGAAAGAAATTTGAAAAATTATTATATTAGGTAAAATTGAAAAAATAAATGAAAGAAGGAAAAGATATGAAAGCGATTATCTGTATAGGGGGACTGACAGGAATAAAAACGAATTAATAGATGTTGATAGTATAATTAAATATACTAAAATATGGAGGTAAAAATTATGATTGAATCAAAATCATATATTGGTAAATTGGTAGAGTTAAAGATAGATAGGCCCATGGGCTCGAAACATCCAAAATATGGATTTATATATCCAGTTAATTATGGATATGTTCCGAATACTATCAGCGGTGATGGAGAGGAACTTGATTGTTATGTATTAGGTGTATTTGAACCACTTGACAAATTTAAAGGAAAATGTATAGCAGTAATACATAGGATTAATGATAATGATGATAAACTTATTATAGTACCAGAGGAAAAAGATTATTCTGATGATGCTATTAGAGCCTTAACTGAATTTCAAGAGAGATTTTTTGAAAGTATTATTATAAAATGGACAGACAGTTTAAAATAAAATCACACAACCTAACATAAAACATATACTATGCTATGGAGGTAAAAAAATGGCAGATGTAAAATTATCAAATACAGCAACCATAGTAGGAAATTATGATGCAATACCAACAACACTAGTATCAGAAGCAGTAATAACAGAAATAATTGCAGGATTAACAATAGAAAAAAAGCAGACAAACTACCGATACACTAGACCCAACATTAATCAAGTTAGTAGAAGATACTGTACAAGTAAATGAGGCAACAGCTGACTACACTTACGATGCCGATACAGGTTTACTAACAGTAACACTAGAAACAGTTGCTACTGAAGGAAAAGTCGAAATTACCTTTCAAGTGCAAAAAGTTTAGTTATAAATGGAAATCTAAAATTGTATTTTGCAATCAAAATTGTGATTTTAAATATAAAATAAAAGTTTTTAAATATTGTAAAAATTGTGTAATTAGTTATAAAATTTGTATAATAGTAATTGAAAAACAAACAAAGAAAAATAAATTGTAAGTGTAACCCTGTCTTTAGAAATAGAGGCAGGGTTACATATCATTAAAATTTTAATAAAAATCGTTGATAAATTTAATAAAAAATATTATAATATATATTATAAAGGAGGTTGAAACATGAAAGAGTTAGTTATGGAAGTGACAAATACTTTACCAGATACCGCAACATTTGATGATATAATAGAAGCTATATATATAAGATTGCAAATTGAAGAAGGAATAAAAAATATCCAAAGCGATGAAACATTATCAACAGAAGACCTTATAGAGGAGATTGAAAAATGGAAATAAAATGGACTAAACTAGCTAGAAATGATTTAAAAGAGTTTTATGATATTACAAAAATGACCAATCCAAAAGAATATATTTCAGAACTTATAGATAATGTAAATTTACTTATAGAACAACCGAAGTTAGGTAAAATTTATTTTTATTTAAAAGGATATATTGTTAGACAATTAGTACATAAACAACATAGAATTTTTTATTATATTGAGAATGACAAAATTTATATTATAACCATCGTACATCATAAGCAAAATATAGCAGGAAAAATTAAGTATATAAAAAAATATTTTAATTAAGAGAGCAATAGAAAAGAAACTATTGCCTTTTTATTATTAATTTAATTTCTCACCAATCAAAATCCAATTAATCTCAGTAGAATAAGTTTCTCCATTATACAAAGGCTCAATTTCCTTCTAGAACAGTTTTTAACTCTGCTGATGTTTCAACAGCGACAGTTGTGTTATTAATGTTTATCATATAATCAAATCCTTTATTTTTTCGCATTGGGGACGGTTCTTTTCGCGAAAAGAACCGTCCCCAATGCGAAAAAATTACAAATTAAAATTAAAAACAGGAAAATTACTTATAACCAAAAAAGTATAAACCGCAGCAAAAATCCCATGCAAAATCTTTCCGACAACATAAGGTTTAATAGACAAATCAGACTTAGAAACAACGCTAAAAACTTGAAGCAAAACAGAAAGCCCACCAAATCCAAGCAAAAAGGCAGTAACAATTATGTTTAAGGAAATATTTTTAAGTTTAATTAAAGATACCATATTGATTCCATTAGTAATTTCAAAAAATCCTGTAAAAACAGAAGCAACAATTTTTGAAGGGATGCCTAAAAAATGACAAACAGGTTCAAGTAAAATACAAACTAAATCTGTAATACCACTAACATTTAAGATTGAAATTATAACAGAAAATAGAACCACAAATCCACCAATCATAAGAATTGTAGAAACAGCTGATTGAATACTTGAACCTAGTATTTCACCTAAATTTGATACTGTAATATTTTGAAGTTTATTATCATTTTTAGAGACTTTGTATTGAATTGGCGTGTTAGAATTCCTTTTCCAAAATTTGAATAAAATTCCAACAGTAATACAGCTTAAAATATGTGTTATAAATAATAGAATACCCACTAAATAACTTCCAAATAGACTTACTCCGACAAGTTCCTATAATAAATAATGGACCTGAATTATTCGTAAAACTTAGTAGTCTTTCACATTCTTCTTTTGTGCAAATATTATTATTTCTAAAGTTAACAGCTATTTTAGCTCCGAACAGGATATCCGGCTTAACCAGCCCATAAATAATGCGAAACTTCCTTCACCAGAAATATTAAATAGAGGTTTCATAAGTTTATTAAATATTTTTCCGAATTGATATGGAATACGTGTTTTGGATAATACTTCTGTTGCAATAAAAAACGGAAATAGGGAAGGGACTACAGAATTTGCCCATAGTTTTAGCCCTGATTTTGCAGCTTGCATATTTGTAGATGAAAATAAAATAAGACATACTAAAAATAGCAAAAATATACCAGGTAAAATGTTTCTTTGTATTTTAAATACGAATATTCTAAAGTGTTTCATTAAAGCGAACCTCCACTATAATTTTTATGAATTTACATTGAAATTTATACACAAAAATAAACAATTCAAGGAAAAACCTCAAATTGTTTATTTTTATTGATTAGAAATCTCGTTAGAAACGACATTTGTTTGATTGTTTGTTATATTAGTTACATTATTGATTGCTGTATTTTCTTTATCGTGTGAAGTTGAAGAAGATGTACTATTGTTTAATGTATTGTTTTCGACAGGAGTATTAAGAGTTTCGTTAACTGCAGTGTTTTTCTCAACCTTTGTAGTATTTTGTGTAATTTCAGACGAAGATGAAGTCGAAGGAGTAGGAATAGGAGTGTTCTGTTCTTCTTGCTTATAAGTATTATTTTCAGGAGTTGTATTGTTTTTTACAGTGTTTTTTCCATTAGATGTATTTGATTTGTTTGAATTTGAGTTCAAGCTATTTCCAGAATGTTGAGTACATAAATCAGGAACAGTCCCTTTTAAGAAATATTCGGTAAATGTATGTGGACAACTTGAATTAGCAACTTTTCCAGAATCTTTACATATAACAGATGTTACAACGCCATCTGTTTTTTCAAATCTTTTCCCTGGCAAATTAGAATGGATATTTTTCATGACACTAGACCAGATAAGTCCAGCAGGGTTTTTGCCATTAAAATTAATACTTTCATTCATATCAAATCCGTACCAACAAACAGCTGTATAATATGGAGTAAATCCACAAAGCCATCTATCGTAGTTTTCGTTTGTTGTACCAGTTTTTGCAGCAACATCCATATTAGAAATAGCACAATATTTTGCAGTCCCAGAGCTTCCTGTAACTGGTTCAGTAAGAAGCTGTTTTAAAATATAAGCAGAGTCTTTAGATATTACTCGTCGTCTTTTTTGTTTTGATTTTAAAACAGTTTCTCCTGTATGTGAATCTATTTTTGTAAAAAAAGTAGGTTCTATATATATGCCATCATTAGCAATTGAACTATAAGCACCAGCAAATTCAAGAGGGGAGATACCTTCATCTAATCCACCAAGAGAAAGAGCAAGGTTTTCATCTTTATCATTTAAAGTTGTAATCCCCATATTTTTTAAATATTTTATTGAAACCTGAGGTGTAAGTTGTTCCATAATTTTTACAAAAGGAATATTTTGCGATGATTCAACTGCTTGTCTTAATGTAATTGAACCTTTATAATTATCATAATCAACAGGAGAGTAGGTCTCTCCATTATAATCGGTAAATGTTGTTGGTTCATCTGCAAATACGGTAACATTTGTTATAAGTTTTTTTTCAATTGCAGGTGCAAGAACGGCAATTGGTTTCATACTAGAACCAGTCTGTCTTTTCATTTGAGTAGCTCTATTAAATCCCCTAGATTTAGTCTTTTCTCCAAGTCCTCCAGAACAAGCTATTACATACCCTGTTGAATGGTCAATAATAACTAATGCTGTTTGAGATGTATCTTCGCCATTTGACGATTTTAGAATATATTTTTTGTTTTTACATTCTGTATCAACAGTACTTTGAATTTGGCTATTTTGAGTACTATAAATACTACTTCCAGATAAGCAAAAATAGTTTGTTGCAAAATCTTGAGATATGTGGTATTTTTTTGAAAAATCAGAGATGATTTCATTTAAAAGGGCATCTGTATGGTATGAGTTTATAGTTGAATTATTAGTTATATTTCCCTTGCTAAACTTTAAACCTTCATCTACTTCTTTAACCGCTAAATCATATTCATTTTGTGAGATATAATTTAATTCAAGCATTTTACTTAAAACTGTTTTAGTCCTTTTATTTATTTTTTCAGTTTTATTAGTATCTGAAAACGGATTATACGAGTTTGGAGCATTGTTAATCCCTGCTAAAAAGGCACATTTTGCCAAACTTAAATCACTTAAATTACAATTAAAATAATATTTAGCCGCTTCTTTAACACCATAAATATTAGGACCTGTATAAATGATATTCAAATAAGCATTTAATATTTCATCTTTAGAAAAACAGTTATCTAAAACACAAGCATAAAACCATTCTTTAACCTTTCTGTTAATAGAATTTGAATCATCACCAGTCAAATTTTTAACTAATTGCTGAGAAATAGTGCTACCACCAAATGAAGAGGAACCACGCTTAATAATATAAGAAAAAATAGCAGCTCCAGTTCTTTTAACATCAACACCATGATGTTTATAAAAACGTTGATCCTCAATGGAAATATAAGCATTTTTTAAATTGCTTGGAATTTCTGAAAAATCAACATTTTCTCTATTTCTTTCGGCTCCTATTTGTGCAATAACATTTTTATTTGAATCAAAAACAGTTGAAGGAGAGTTATTAAACATCTCCTTAACTAATTTTTTAAAAATATAACCCTTAAAAGTTAAAAATGAGACCGAAAGTATAAGTAATAATATAAAAACACAAACAATAAATTTTATCAAACGTTTCTTAAAAGGTTTATTTTCTTTTTGATTTTTAGTAGAAACCTCATCTTTATTATTTTTTTTGATTTTTTTTGATTTTTTTTCTTTATTTTGTCTCATTAAAAATACCTTTCTTTTTACAATTAGTGTTGTTTTTGGGGAATAATAGACTTAATTAAAAGTCCAATTCCGACCATTACTAATGCAAGTGTTATAATTGTTCCAAATACTGGTATAAGTTTTATAAGTTTATAAACAATACTTAAAACTACAATAGAAATAATAGTTAAAACTGTATTATTTATCTTAGAAAATTTAGGCTGTAATTTTTCGCTAGCAATTTTTGAAATTACAATAATGGTACTACATGAAGCTACTAAAAGTAAAGCAAAATATAAAGTAATAAGTAAAACTGATATGTTAGCTGTAATTTTTAAAGCTAACAATAAAATACTAGCAACTGGTGTTAAAATTAAAGCAAGTAATCCAATTAGCAAATATTTAGGTAAATTTGATACCATATTTGGATATTCTTCAATAAATTTACATTTAAGCCATTTACAGATTAAGAATAGAACAATTACAAGTAAGCTGTAAGAAATGGCAGATATAATAAAGCTTATTATTTTACTAGATGTTGATGCTTCAGTTTCTGAAACTTTTTCAAAATTAACATTTCCTGAAACAACATCTTCTGGAACATTAACTTCATTTTTTGACGAGTAATTTAAGTTTCCGCTAATAGAGGCATCATCTGAAATTTGTAATTTTTTACTTGAAATATTTGCGTCTCTTAAAATAGAACCTGTTACATTAGAATCTTCAGAGATAGTGTTTAATGAATAATCGATATTTCCGTCAAAATTGAATTTGCTAGAAACATTGTAAACATTATAATCAACAGAACCAAGTAAATTTAGTTCTTTAGACACATTAAATAAAGAACCTTCGATATATCCATAACCATCTATGGTTACAGAAGAAGCACAGATAAATGCATTACCTTTTATGGTTGAACTTATAGTAACTGAACCAGATGTACAAATAAATGCATCTCCTTGAATATAGTTGCTAATTGTTACATCTTTAGAACCAGTATAGTAATAATTTGTGGTTACTATATTTTCGGTTGTAACAACTTGTGATGATTCATCTTCATCTTTTTCGGAATCATCATTAATAGATGTATTTTCTTCGTTATTATCTAAAAGCATAATTTCATCATCATAATTGACATTTGTATTATTTTCAGCGTGCGATATTGATGATACACTTATAATCAATGAAAATACAATAAAAATAATTAAAAAATTTCTTAATATATTTTTCATAAATATATTTCCTCCTTCTAAATAAAATTTATTTTAATATATAGTTTTTTTTCATATATGTCAAGTTGATTTTTAGACATAAATATATTATAATATAGAAGATTTTGGAGGAAATATGAAAAATATAAAAGATTATAATTTAGAAGAATTAAAACAAGAACTAATAGATATGGGCGAAAAGCCATATAGAGCGGAACAAATATTTAATTGGATTTATAGAGAAAATGTCACATCATTTGATGATATGACAAATCTATCGTTAGATTTAAGAGAAAAATTAAAACAAAATTACACATTATGTATTTTTAATATTTTAAGAAAACAAGTTGCATCTGATGGAACAATAAAATACTTATTTGATGTATTAGATGGAAATGCAATAGAAACAGTTTTAATGAAATATCATCACGGATATAGTTTATGTGTATCATCTCAAATAGGATGTAAAATGGGCTGTAAATTTTGCGCTTCAACAGGAATTGCATTTATTAGAAGTCTAACATCAGGAGAAATTGTGGAAGAACTTTTAGCTGTAGAAAGAGATGAAAATATAAAGATTTCAAATGTGGTATTTATGGGAATAGGGGAGCCATTGGATAATTATGACAATGTTGTAAATGCTATTAGGATTATAAATAATCCCAAAGGAATCAATATTGGTGCAAGACATATTAGTGTATCAACAAGTGGATTAGTTCCAATGATTTATAAATTAGCAGAAGAAAATATTCAATGTACTTTATCTATTTCTTTACACGCAACAACCGATGAGAAAAGAAGCTCTATGATGCCAGTAAATAACAGGTATAATATTGAAGAATTGATGAAGGCTTGTAAGGATTATATTAAAACAACTAACAGAAGAATTTCTTTTGAATATGCACTAGCTAAGGATAATAATGACAATTTAGATGATGCTAAACAGTTAGTAAAATTACTTAAAGGTATGATTTGCCATGTAAATTTAATTCCTATTAATAAAATTGAAAATGGTAAGTTTGATAAGAGTTCAAATGAGAATATTTTGAAATTTAGAGATTACTTGAATGACCATGGTATTGTTGCAACAGTTAGGCGTGAACTAGGGTCTGATATTGATGCTGCTTGTGGGCAACTTAGGAGGAAAAATTTGTGACCCATTTGGACCGGTTCTTTTTGGGTTAAAACGAACCCAAAAAGAACCGGTCCAAATGGGTCACCAACTTTTCTCCAAATCCAATAATTTCTTCAAACTAAGTCCAAAATTCAAAATTTCACTAGCAAAAATAGAAGCAATAAAACCTTTAATTCCAAAGGCAGGAACAAAAAAGAAAATAAAGCTAATACTAACTAATAAATCAATAATATTAATAAAAAGGACATTAACTTGAGCATCTAACCCTTTTAGGATATTATCAACAACAATATCGACATACATAAAAGGAATAAGTGGAGCAAACATTTTTATATAAATTCCAACTTGAGTATCATTATAAATAATTTCACCTAATTTATTTCCAAAAATAATATAAAGAAATGTCAAGAACAAGGCAAATAAGAATGAGCCTATTATTAATTTATCAGAATATTTTTTTATCTTTAAGTAATCTTTTTTTACATAATATCTAGAAAACTCTGGTATTAAGAGACCAGAAACAGCAGTTAAAAATGTAGCAGGAAAAAGTACAATTGGCATTGCCATACCTGTTATTGTACCGTATTCGGCAAGAGCCGCTTCGCAATTTATTCCATTTTTTTCTAAGCTGGATGGAATAATAAGTTGCTTTAATGTTGAAAGTCCTGAGCGGATGTAAGATGTAAAAGCAACAGGTAGTAAAATTCTAAAAATTCTATGTAAGAAATGATTATTTTTAACTGTACAAGTATTATCAATTTTCGTGTTTAGGTCAAATATAAAAACAAATATATTATATGTAAAAGAACAAACCTCAGATAAAACATCGCCTAAGATTAATGCAAAACATATATTTTCTATATTTCCTGTCGGTATATATTTTTTTAGTAAAAAAATAGTTATAATAATTTTAGCAATATATTCTAAAAAATTTGCAAGTACAGATTTATAAACTCTTCTTACTGCTGTGAAATAGCCTGATATACAGCTTGATATTGCAATCATTGGAAGTGCAATTGATATTAGGTATACAACTGAATTGCCAACTTTGCTATGAAAACAAATCTTGGCTATAAAAGATGCATTTAAACAAAATATTATACATGCTATAAAACCAAATGATAGGCTTATAATTATACATTTTATTATGGATTTTTTTATTCCTTGGTTATTTCCTATTGCTAGTTCTTCTGATACTATTCTGGTTGATGTTATGTTTATTCCGAGAAGCGGCAAGTGTGATACCGAACATATATGCGGTCATTATTAATTGGAATACTCCAAGTGCTTCTCTTTCTATTTGGTTTGAAATGTAGATGTTGAAGACTAGTCTTATTATTTGGAGGAATAGTGAGCTTCCTACCATTAGGAGTGAGTTTAATATAAATACTTTAAATCTTTTCATAGTTTAATAGTATTAGAATGGGGAGAAAAAAGAACTTTTTAGGTGGATTTTTCGAAAGAAAATTATTAGATAAAAAGCTCTTAGTATCAAAAACGTGAAACTTTTTATAAAAACATCTATCAAAAACGTGAAGAACTTTACAAAATGATGTGCCAAAAACGTGAAACTTGATTGACTTTTAATAAAAAAAATAGTATACTACAAATAGGAGGCATGCTTATGAAAAGAAAGATTTATAATGAATTATTAAATTGGAAGAACACTAATATACAAAAACCTTTAATGGTAATTGGAGCAAGACAAATTGGAAAAACATATATTATAAATGAATTTTGTAAAAACGAATTTAAAGATTATGTGTATATAAATCTATTAGAACAAACAGAAATAATAAAAATATTTGAAGAAAAAATTAGTACTAGGGATAAATTTAAGAGAATGGAAATTTATTTAGATAAAGACATAGATTTAGAAAATACCATTATATTTTTTGATGAAATACAAGAATGTGAAGAACTAATAGGAGCGTTAAAATATTTTAATGAAGCAGAAGAACCATTTAAAATAATATGTGCAGGTAGCTTACTTGGCGTCAAACTAAAAAGAATGCATTCATCATTTCCAGTAGGCAAAGTTAAAATGCTTAATATGTATCCTATGGATTTTGAAGAATTTTTAATTGCCAATGGAAATATAGCTTTAATAAATGAAATAGAAAAATGTTATGAAAACAATATAGCAATGGATTCGGTATTACACGAAAAAGCTTTAAACTTATATAGATTGTATTTATGTGTAGGCGGAATGCCAGAGGCTGTAAAGAATTTGTTAGAAAATGATAAAAATATATTAAAATTTGACAATAGTATAATAGAAGATATTTATAAATCATATTTGAATGATATGAACAAATATGTAACAAATAAATTCGAAGCAGTTAAAATAGAAGAAGTATATAAATCAATTCCGTCTCAACTAGGAAATATGAGCAATAAATTTCAATATGGAAAGATTTCTTCCAATGCAAGGAAAAGAGATTATGAAACGGCTTTAAACTGGCTATTATCTAGTACAATGGTTCATAAGAGTGTAATATTGAATAAGGTAGAAATTCCGCCACTAGGTTTTGCTATTGACGACCATTTTAAATTGTATTTAAGTGATACTGGAATTTTATTAAATATGTTGCAAGTAAAGTATAATGACATTATATTAGATAATTTGCTACAATATAAAGGAATTATTGCTGAAAATTATGTTGCAACACAGTTGGTTGTAAATTCAAATAATTTGATGTATTGGGAATCAGGAAATCAAGCCGAAGTTGATTTTATATTATACAATGATGATGGAATAATTCCAATTGAAGTTAAAGGTGACGATAATGTTGGAAGCAAGAGTTTAGGAATTTATATGAAGAGATATAATCCTAAGTATGCTATTAGAGTTTCTACTAAAAATTTTGGATTTGCTAATAATATTAAGTCTGTGCCTTTGTATGCTGTATTTCTTATTAAGTGAAATTAATACAAAAATAGTTAGAAGATTTAAAATTCTAACTATTTTATTTTTTATATATTTCAAAATCATTTCTTTACCCCAACATCAACATCTAGACAAACCACAACTCTTCCCTCAAAAATAGCCTCCAAAGTACACACAAACTCATCCTCATCATCTACATCTGCCAAATGAATAAAGATCCTTCTAGGAAGCAAATTCAAAAGAGTATTCAAAATCATATCAGAAGAAGAAAAACTAATATCAGACAAATACTTAGCACCAAGCAAATAAATGCTAGTATCAATAACGTTTCTATTCTTATCTAATAAAACCGATTCAACATTCTTACTACTATTCCTATAAATCAAATGTACAAAATCAGAATTATATCCCTCAGAATTAATATAAACTTTAAGCAAAGCTACGAATTCTTGATACTCTTTTTCAACCAAATATTGATTAACAGAACTATCAATTTCCGCTTCTAATTCATCAATATATTTCTTAAGTCTGAAAGTAATAAAACCTTTTAGATACAATTTGCAACAAATATTAGACTTACAATTTTTAAAAAAGCCGTAAAAAGCTTCAAACAAAATGTTTTCTTTAATCTCAAAATCTTCAATACTTTCCAAACGATTTTCAAAAAATTTATCTAAAACAACACTTTGTTCAAAATTATCAAAATAAAAATATTCTTTTTGTAAAATATTTCTTGTAATACTATCTTCATAAATATCCAAAACTAAAAAAGACAAAATATTAGAAATTGTATTAAAAAACAAATTTTCGTCGTTACCTTTATAATGTATAAAAATATTATTATAAATATTAAATTTATGGCATGAAAAATAAACATCTTTCAAATCTATTTTTTTTAAATTATCTAGTAGATAATCAATTGCTTTACTATTGTTAGTTTTTATACATAAAGATTTCATTTCAAATGAACCCCTTTCTTCAATAATTATTATCTACTAAAAATGGTTAAGATATACCTTATATTATGCTAAAGAGAAAAATAGGTGAGAAATACTAGAAATTAACATAAAAATATGATATACTAAATATATTATTCGCAGATATGCGAAATAAAGAAAACAGCTGTAAAAATTCTCGTATAACAATGTAAGGAGGAAAGCAAAATGAAATTATTTCACACAGAAAACGGCAAGGAAGTAGTATATGTTCAAATGCAAGACATTGTTCAATTAAATCAAAGCCTTATACCTATGCCAGCATCAATCTTTATAAAAGTGTTTGATGGAACAGTCTTTGTAGATGATTCGAATCGGTTTAACTTTTTTAGATTTTATGAAGAACATGAAGTGAAATTCTTCAAAGACATAGAATTCATTATCGATTATGACAAATACAAGGAGATGACAGATAAAGAGTTAAAAGAAGAATGTCATAAGCTTATAGATGAGTCCAATAAAATTGCAAGGAAATGGAATTCTATGAAAGATAATGAAAGAGAAAAAAATGCGAATCTGATAGAACAGCGTGGTAACTTGAATTACATGATAAAGTTTGTAGATGAAATTTATGCAATCAAACATCACAAAAAGACAATGCCATTTCCAGACTTTGTACAGGTTCCTGAGCAGCCACAAAAGAGGCTATTTTTTGAAAAATTATTCTTTTGGAGAAAAAATAAGTGAAATAAAAAAACAGAGCTCTATGCTATGTGAAACAAAATAGCATGTGGCAAATTTTCACATTACAATTGTAGGAGGAAAGCAGAATGAAATTATTTAACACAGAAAATGGCAAAGAAGTAGTATATGTCCAAATACAGGATATACTGATTCTGAAACGAAGTGATATGCATATACCTGAGTCTGTTTATGCAAAAGTATCTAAAGAAATTATAGTTGACAAAGATTCCGATTTTTTAAAATTTGATGACGAACATGAGGTAAAATTCTTTAAGAAATTAGATTTCATTGTCGATTATGATAAATACAAAGATAAGACAGATGAACAACTAGACAAAGAATTAGAAAAGAAAATAAAATTGGCAAATCAACTTGCAGAAAAGTGTTATAAACTGTCGAAAGATGAAAGAGAAAAAAATATAAATCTATTACAAGAATATGAAAATACACTACATATGATATTGTCTATGAAAGGTATTTATGAAATTAGGTATCATAAAAAGGCAATGCCTTTTCCTGAAAATCCATAAAAGAAAAAAGTCGTTTTTTGAGAAAAATTAAGTGAAATAAAAAAAGAAAGCTCTGTTTGATAAAAGCGGAGCCTTCTTTTTTTCGTATTGGGGACGGTTCTTTTGAGCTGCAAGAACCGTCCCCAATACAAAATAATCTATTGCTATTTTTTATCCAATGTAGTAAAATGAGACTCAAAGATTAATCTAACGAAAGGAAAAGAAATGAGAAAGAAATGGAAATACTATGAAAACGAAAATAAACAAGAAGCTATAAACTTACAACAAAAATATGGTCTAAATAGCCTAATTTCCGAAATACTGGCAAATAGAGGAGTAACACAAGAAAATGCGGAAATATTCTTAAATCCCAATAGACATGACTTTCATGACCCATTCCAAATGCCTGACATGGAAAAAGCAGTTCAAAGGATATTAAAAGCGATTGAAAACAAAGAAAAAACAATTATATTCGGGGACTATGATGTAGATGGAATAACAAGTTCAACAGTTTTAAAAAGTTTTTTAAAAGACAGAGGATTAGAGGTTGGAAACTATATTCCTAATAGATTAAAAGAAGGTTATGGATTAAATAAAGAAGCGGTAGAAAAAATAGCTAACGAAAACTATACTTTAATGATAACTGTAGACTGTGGAATTACAGGAAATGAGGAAATTGAATATGCAAAAACATTTGGAATAGAAACAATTGTAACAGACCACCACGAACCAGCAGAAACTTTACCAGATGCACTTGCTGTTGTAGATTGTAAAAGAAAAGACAACCAATATCCATTTAGAGAACTTGCAGGAGTTGGAGTTGCTTTTAAATTTGCACAAGCTATAAGCATTAAAATGAATTTAGATGAAAAGGAATATTTAAAATATTTAGATATAGTAGCAATTGGTACAATTTCAGATATAGTGCCTTTGGTAGACGAAAATAGAGTTATAACAAAACTAGGCTTAAAACTTGTAAGGTGTACTAAAAATATTGGCTTAAAAGCGATTTTGAACGAAATACGGATATAATAAAATAGATTCAACAGCAATATCGTTTGGAGTAGCACCAAGAATTAATGCTTGTGGTAGAATGGGACATAGCTATAAAGCATTAAATCTTTTGCTTGAAAATGATTTTGAGAAAGCAACCAAACTTGCAGGAGAAATAAAAGAATTTAATAATGAAAGACAATTACAAGAAAAATACATATTCGAGGATGCTAATGAGCAAATTAAGGAAAAACACCTTGAAAATGAAGATTGTATAATTTTAGGTGGAAGTGGATGGCATAGTGGTGTTATAGGAATTGTAGCATCTAAAATAACAGAGATGTATTATAAACCTTCTATTTTAATTTGCTTTGAGGATGATAAAGATATAGGTAAAGGTTCAGGAAGAAGTATCCAAGGTTTTGATTTACATGATACTTTAATGAAATGTAAGGATTTTTTAGCAGGATTTGGTGGGCACAGTATGGCTGTTGGAGTAAG
This sequence comes from uncultured Clostridia bacterium, assembly GCA_934121905.1. GTDB lineage: Bacteria > Bacillota > Clostridia > TANB77 > CAG-508 > CAG-269. The sequence continues at coordinate 28,159 of CAKOVI010000012.1, read as the reverse complement.
TGTTGCTAAAGATAATTTTGAGAATTTTAAGGAAGAATTTTTAAAGCTTGCAAAAGAAGCGGATATCTCAAGTTTTGTACCTGTTTTAAATATTGATGCATTATTAAATATAGACGATATAAATAAACAAATGGTAGAAAGCTTATCTTTGCTAGAACCATTTGGGGAAGCAAATACTCAGCCTATATTTGCATTTAAAGGCTTAAAAATTCAGTCAATTAGAAGTCTAACAGATGGAAAACACTTAAAATTAAGTTTAAAAAGTAACAACAATACATATGTAAATGCGATAGGATTTAACTTAGGCCATTTTGCATCAGAATTTACAATTGGAGACAAAGTAGATGTAGCAGGAAATTTGGAAATAAATTCTTTTAATGGAGTAGATAGTATCCAAATAAATTTAAAAGATGTAATGAAATCTATATAAATAAAGGGGGATTATATGATAACAGAAAATAAAGATGAAATAACAATTTATGATGTAATATCAAAGAAAAAAGAAGTATCTAGAAAAGCAGATACGAAGCTAATAATGAAAGCTTACAACTTAGCTGCAGAAAAACATAAAGACCAAAAAAGAGGGTCAGGTGAGCCTTATATAATCCATCCTTTAAATGTGGCATATATTTTAGCATCAATAGGAATGGATGATAATACACTTTGTGCTGCTCTTCTTCACGATGTAGTAGAAGATACAGATGTTACTGGGAAAGATTTAACAGATATGTTTGGAGAGGAAATCTCAGATATGGTTGCAGGTGTGACTAAATTAAGTACTATCCAATTTGCAACATTAGAAGAAACACAAGTAGAAAATTATAGAAGAATGTTTTTAGCAATGGGAAAAGACATAAGAGTTATATTAATAAAACTTGCAGATAGACTTCATAATATGAGAACACTAAAATATCTAAAAAGAGAAAGGCAAATTGCAAATGCAAAAGAAACTCTAGAACTATATGCACCACTTGCAAATAGGTTGGGTCTATATTCAATAAAAGCAGAATTAGAGGACCTTGGCTTTAAATATATGTATCCAGAAAAATATTATGATTTAGTTGAAAGTATAAATAAGAAAAAAGATGAAAGACTAAAGTTTATAGAAAAAATAATGGATGATATAAGAGTTCAGCTAAAAAAGCAAAGAATAGATGCAGAAGTTACAGGAAGAGCCAAACACTTGTACTCTATATATAGAAAAATGATAAGAGACAATTGTACAATAGATCAAATATATGATTTGTTTGCTATGAGAATTATAGTAAACTCTGTAAAAGACTGTTACGCTGCACTAGGTGTAGTTCACGAAATGTATAGTCCAATGCCTGGAAGATTTAAAGACTATATTGCTGTTCCAAAACCTAATATGTATCAATCAATTCATACAACATTACTTGGAGAAAAAGGAACCCCTTTTGAGGTTCAGATTCGTACTTGGGATATGCACAAAATTGCGGAAAATGGTATCGCAGCACATTGGGCATACAAAGAAGCAAATTTCTTAGGTAGAGGAAAGAAAAATGTAGTTGTAACAGAAGATAAACTTGCATGGCTTCGCGAGACTTTAGAGTGGCAACAAGAAATGCAAGACCCAGAGCAATTTTTAGACAATTTAAAAAGAGAATTATTTGAGGATGAAGTTTATGTATTTACCCCAAAAGGTTTAATAAAAGTTTTACCAAAAGGTGCAACACCAATTGATTTTGCATATTCTATTCACGCTGAAATTGGAAACCACATGACAGGTTGTAAGATAAATAGTAAAATGATGCCTATTATTACCCCATTAAAAAGTGGAGATATAGTAGAAATAATTACATCAGATAACTCAAAAGGTCCAAGTATGGATTGGCTTAAATTTATAAAAAGTGCACAAGCTAAGAATAAAATAAATAGTTGGTTTAAAAAAGAGAAAAAAGCAGAAAATATTGAAAAGGGTAAAACATCTATTGATAAAGAATTAAAAAGATTAGGTTTATCTCATGATAAATTATTTAAAACAGATTACATTACACCAATGCTTAATAGATATAAATATAAAGACTTAGACGAAATGTATGCAGCAGTTGGATTTGGTGCAAATTCAGCAGGAAAAATAATTGCTCGTATGCTTATAGAGTATAGAAAAGACCATAAAGAGGAAGAGATAGAGGAAAAGCTTGAGGAATTATCTAAAGCTAAGACAGATAAAAAAGCAAAACCATCTAGCAATGGTATAATAGTTAAGGGAATTGATAATTGCTTAGTAAAGCTTTCTAAGTGTTGCAACCCACTTCCAGGAGATGAAATTATAGGATATATTACAAAAGGTAGAGGCGTTTCTGTTCACAGAAAAGATTGTGTTAATGTTAAAGATTTATTAAAAGAAGAGAATAGAATTATTGATGTTTCTTGGGTAGAAGAAAAACAAGCTTCTTATAATGTTGATATAGAAATTTCAGCAAATGATAGAAGCGGATTACTAGCAGATATTACAAAAGCTTTATCTACTGCTAAAGCAAATATTGTTGGAATTAATGCAAAAACTGGTAAAGATAGAATTGCAATTATAGAACTTACATTAGAAACTAAAAATATAGATGAACTTAATTCTATTTTAAAAGCTGTTCGCAAGGTGGATAGTGTTTATGAAGTAACAAGAAAGAAGGTTTAAAATTTAATGATACTAAAGAGATTAAAAATATCAACATGGATAGGAGATGAAACAAACTGCTATATTGTTTTTGACCAAGAAAGTAAAGAAACTATGGTTGTTGATCCAGCAGGTGATGTAGATAGAATTATTGAAATGATAAATATTTTACAAGGAAATTTAAAATATATTTTTCTAACTCATTGCCATGGGGACCATATAGCAGGTGTTAAGGAATTAAGAGAGAAAATTGGTGGAAAGGTTTTAATTCATAGATTAGATGCAGAAGGTTTGAACAATAAAGAAATAAATCTTACTGAATTTATGGATGGACTTCCAGAAATCGAAATAGATGCAGATTCTAGATTAGATGATGGAGATTTAATTCATTTAGGTAATCTCGAGTTTAAAGTTATTCATACACCAGGTCATACTAAAGGAGGATGTTCTTTATATTTAGAAAGTGAAAAACTTTTGTTTTCTGGTGATACTTTGTTTAGAGGTACCTGGGGAAGGACAGACTTACCTACTTCTGATTTTGATGAGATTATGGATTCTATTATAAATAAGTTACTTGTTTTACCTGATGATACTATTGTGTATCCAGGACATGGTAAGTCTACTATGATTGAAAATGAGAAGCCTATTTATTTGGAACTTAAACCTAGAAAAATATAAAAAAGGAAAAATATGTCAAAAAATGCGATGAATACTTGATGTAAAGCTAATATTAATATTGACAAATGGAAAAAAATGGAATATAATAGATGAAGTTACTAGCAAACAAAGACCAATTTTTATGGTCGGATTAACAGAAAGGTGAAGAAAAAAATGAGAAAAAAGGCAACAGAAAGTAACATGGAAAGATTTTTTGAGGAAATGTCAAACAGACCTTTTCCGTTTAACAGTCTTACAGCTATAACTGCTCAGGCGTTAAGTCCGTACTGTGGATTGACAGAAGAAGAGCAGCGTGAGATTGCTAAGATGTGTTCACGCAAATAATTTTTTCTTCCTCCAGGTAGTAAGCAATGCTCCTACCTGGAGTTTTCTTTTTGCATAAAAAAATACAAAATGAATATATATTTAATTAGGGAGAAGATATATGTTCAATGTTACAGTAATAAGATTAAAAGATATAGCCAAAATACTGCTAATAGTAATTGCTATTTATATTTTGAGTAAGTTCATTTTAAAAAATCTATCATTAAAAGAACATTTAAACAAATCAATTAATGTAAATGATAGTAGTTTTATAAAATTAGGAATCGATACGGAAAGTAATATTATTAAAAATATATCAAAAACTAATTTAGACGATGAAAAAACAGAAGATATTGAAAACAATTTTAAGACAGATTCTTTAAAATCTATGTTAAAAATGGGGTTAAATTTATTTAATACAGAAGAAGCGGAACGAAGTATAGGACAAGAAATAGAAGAAAAAACAGAAGAAAATAATATTGATACGAACACAAATTCGGAAGAACAAAAAACGGCACAAGTCCAAGAAATAACAACTGATACAACTACACAAGTAGTAACACAGAATCCAATAACAGAAAGATACAACAAAGAATATAATGGAATAAAAATCAGAAATGAAACATCTTATGAATTAACAGATGATATGCTAAATCCTGATAATTTAGAGATTGATAAAAAAGATATTTTAATATTCCATACACATACATGTGAAAGCTATACCCAAACTGAGAATTACCAATATGAACCATCACGGAAACTATAGAACCACAAATCAAAATTTCTCTGTTGTTCGTGTGGGGGATGAGTTAACAAATTGTTTAGGAAATTATGGTTTTAATGTAAATCATAACAAAGATTTTCATGATTACCCAGCATATACTGGTTCATATTCTAGGTCATTAAAAACCGTACAAAATGTATTAAAGGATTTCAATTCTGATATTATAATTGATTTACATAGAGATGCTATAGGAAGCAATGAAAATTATGCACCATTGGTCAAAATAGGAGAAGAATATTGTGCACAACTTATGTTTGTAATGGGAAGTGATGGTGGAGGATTATCACATCCGAACTGGGGTTCGAATTTGAAATTTGCAGTAAAAATTCAACAAAAAGCAAATGACCTATATCCAGGACTTTTTAAACCAATTATTTTAAGAAATTCCAGGTACAATCAACACTTAGGAAAAGCAGCATGCATAATTGAGGTTGGGGCAACAGGAAATACTTTAGAACAAACCATAAATAGTATGAAATATTTAAGCAAAGTAATGGAGGAAGCTTTAAAGTAAAGACTGAATAGTAGTTAAAATTTGGCATATAATAATATTATATCCAAATTTTAACAAGGAGAGTGAAAAATGTCTAAAGAAGCTAAATATTGGACAAGTGTTATAAAAAGAATATTTTTAGTAATATTAGCTATTATTTTAACAATCGTAGCATTTAAACTAGCTGTATTTTATATGCCATTTTTAATAGCTTTTATAATAGCTCTAATTATAGAGCCATTAATAAAAAGATTAATGAAAAAATTTCAAATTACAAGAAGACTAAGTTCGATAATTGTATTTGTAATAACATTTGGAATTATAATAGGTCTTTTAGGGTGGGGGATAGCAACAATTGTTTCAGAATCTTCAAATTTACTTTCAGATTTTAATAATTATTATGATAATATATACTTCCAAGTACAAAGACTATTAGAAAAATTTAATTCTGTAAAATTAAGGTTTTCAAAAGAGTTAATAGATATTCTTGAAAAAAATAGTTTTACAATATTAGATAACATATCAAATTATTTTCAAAATTTCTTAATAAGTATTGTTAATGGAATAAAACTGATTCCTTGTATAATGATATATGTAGGTGTAACAATTTTAGCTTTATATTTTATTTGTACAGATAAAATATACATGTTAGACGAATTAGAACACCATTTACCAGAAAAGTGGATGAAAGAATTAACTCGGACATATAAGAGAACTTATAAAGGTTTTAGGAGGATACCTAAAAGCACAAGTAACCCTTATTTTAATTTCATTTATAATATCACTGGTAGGACTTTATATAATGTATTTTGCAGGATTGAATGTAGGTTTTCCTCTTATAATTGCTCTTGGAATAGCATTTGTAGACGCTCTTCCAATTTTAGGCTCAGGAACAGTTATGGTACCATGGGGAATTTTATCTGGTTTAAATGGGGATTTAAAATTGGGTTTAGCGATAATTGGTTTATGGATTATTATGTCTATAACTAGACAATTTATCGAACCTAAAATCGTAAGCCGGAAATATTGGAATTCATCCTATATTTACGGTTGCAGCAATGTATACTGGATTCAAATTTATTGGAGTTTTACGGTATGTTTGTAGGTCCTATTGTTCTAATTATTTTAAAAAATGTCTTTTCCAAATTTTTTGAAGGAGGAATTGTGAAAACTATTTTTAATTTAGAATAATGCTTGACATTTAAATATTTGTCTAGTATAATTTGGAGGTGTTATTTCAGTAAAAGAAATTTTGCATTCCGTTATTTTTTTATTATATCAAAAAATTTAGAAAGAGAGGAACGAATATGACCCAGAAATCAGAAGAATTAATTATTGAACAATTATTTAAATTATCAAATAAAATAGATAATTTGCATACCGAAATGAATCAAAGATTTGAGAAAGTTGACACTAAATTTGAAGAACAAGAGGAAAAATTTGATAGAAAATTAGAAAACCAGAAGGTTGAACTAACAAATATGTTGGATGAGAAATTAGAAAAACAGAAAATCGAATTAACCAATACGTTTGACGAGAAATTGGAAAAGCAGAAAATTGAATTAACGAACTCATTTGATGAAAAGTTGGAAAAATTAGCTAATACATTTGACGAAAAGCTAGAAAAACAAACAACATTATTTGATGAAAAATTGGAAAAACAAACGGCTCAATTTGATGAAAAATTAAAAGAGCAAACAGTTATATTTGATAAAAAGCTAAAGGAACAAACAGCTGTATTTGATGAAAAATTGGAAAAACAAACGGCTCAATTTGATGAAAAATTAAAAGAGCAAACAGTTATATTTGATAAAAAGCTAAAGGAACAAACAGCTGTATTTGATGAAAAATTGGAAAAACAAACGGCTCAATTTGATGAAAAATTAAAAGAACAAACAGTTATATTTGATAAAAAGCTAGAAAATCAAAAGAATGAATTAATTAATAAAATTGAAGAAAAAGGAAATGAAATATATAGCTTGATTCAAAGAGAAGAGCAAGGAATAGCAGAGATGATTGATCATTGTTTTAAATATAATGCAAAAGAAAGAGCTAATATGGAAAAAAGAATAATTGAAATGCCAAGAATAAAGAAAAAATGAATGGAGAAAGTAATGAAATAAATATAATGTAGTATAAGTAAAGCTACTTATACTAATTAAATATAAGTAGCTATATTTTCTATAATATACCAGAAGTAGGCACATAAGAACTATCAGGAACAGAAACAAATTTATCCTCAGGTTCGCTGCATTCAAACATACTATCAACTTTAATTTGAGCGATATCTCCATAATATTCACCTTTAACAATAGTGCCAGTTATATCAACCCATGTATTATCTTTAAACTCGTAAGCTGTATCATATGTACACAAAAAGCCAACAACAAGACTTTGAGAAGAGTTTTCATTTATTAGCATATCCCTAGCTAGAACAAACTCTTTTTCGCTAAAATCAATCAGTCTATAAACATAACCAGTAAAATGAACTTTACAGCCAATATAGGAATCAATATCTTCTGTAACAGTTTGCAGTATATTTGTATAATTTTCGGGAGTGATTTCGAAAATTTGATTAGATTTTATAGTATCGGTAAGTTTTACTTCATAATTATTTCTAGATTCATTTTTAAAGAAAATATTATAAATTCCAATGGAAAAAATAACTAAAATAATTAAAAGCATAACAATAAATAAAAACTTTACTAATCTATTACCGTTTAATTTTAAATTATATAGAAACATAAAATACCTTCTTTCATATTTAAACCAACTCTACTAAAAATTTATTCTAATTTATGAAGAATATTACAAAAAAACTTGATAAAAAATAATTTTAGTGATATAGTAAACGGGAAAAAATACTTAAAACAATTTGAGAGGATGAAAAAGAATATGAAATTATTTAAATCATACAGTGAAAAAGAGGTTAAGAAAGTAAGACCTATAGTTGATAAAATTAATAATTTAGAAGATGAAATGAGCAAATTATCAGATAAAGAATTAACAAATAAAACAGCTTATTTCAAAGAAGAATTAAAAAATGGAAAAACATTAGATGATATTTTACCAGAAGCATTTGCAGTAGTTAGAGAAGCATCAAAAAGAGTTTTAGGAATGAGACACTTTGATGTTCAATTAATAGGTGGAATTATACTTCACCAAGGAAGAATTGCAGAAATGAAAACAGGTGAAGGAAAAACTTTAGTTGCAACACTTCCAGTATACTTAAATGCACTAGAGGGAAAAGGTGTACATGTAATAACTGTAAATGATTACCTAGCAAAACGTGATAGTGAATGGATGGGAAAATTATATAAATTTTTAGGATTATCAGTAGGACTTGTAGTTTCAGGTCAAAGCCCAAAACAAAAACAAGAAGCATATAATAGTGATATTACTTATGGTACAAATAATGAGTTCGGATTTGATTATTTAAGAGATAACATGGTCATATATAAAGACCAATTAGTACAAAGAGGTTTACATTTTGCAATAGTAGACGAAATAGATAGTATTTTAATCGATGAAGCTAGAACACCACTTATAATTTCAGGTAGAGCAAATTCATCATCAGACTTATATAAAAAAGCAGATACATTTGTAAGAAAATTACAAGCAAAAGTTATAGTAGAAGAAGATGTTAAAGACTTTGACCAACAAGAAGATAATGAAAAATATGACTATATTGTAGACTTAAAAGCAAAATCTGCAACATTAACACAAAAAGGTATAGAAAAAGCTGAAAGAGAATTCGGACTAGAAAACCTAAATGATATAGAAAATTCTAGTATCGTACATCACATAAATAAAGCATTACACGCACATGGTGTAATGAAAAAAGATACAGATTACATTGTAAAAGATGGACAAGTATTAATAGTTGATGAATTTACTGGACGTATTATGTATGGAAGAAGATATAATGACGGATTACATCAAGCTCTAGAAGCAAAGGAAAAAGTAAAAATAGCAGATGAATCAAAAACACTTGCCACAATTACATTCCAAAACTTCTTCAGAATGTATGGAAAACTTTCAGGAATGACAGGTACTGCAATGACAGAAGAAAGCGAATTTGAGGAAATTTACAACTTAGACGTTGTTGCAATTCCAACAAACAAACCTGTAATGAGAAAAGACTTAAATGATGTTATATACAAAAACGAAAGAGCTAAATTTAACGCAATAGTAGAAAGCGTAAAAGAAGCGCACGCAAAAGGTCAACCAATATTAATTGGTACTGTATCTGTTGAAAAATCAGAATTATTAAGCAAAAAACTAAAAGAAGCAGGAATAAAGCATACTGTATTAAATGCTAAATATCACGAACAAGAAGCTGAAATTATAGCTCAAGCCGGAAAGTTAGGAAGCGTTACAATTGCAACAAATATGGCAGGACGTGGAACTGATATTATGCTTGGAGGAAATAGTGAATTCTTAGCAAAACAAGAAATGAAAGCAAACAAAGTTCCTGAAAACTTAATCGAAGAATCAAACACATATTATGAAACAGATGACCAAGATATATTAAGAGCAAGAGAAACATTTAAGAAATTAGATGAAAAATATCAAGAACAAATAAAAGAAGAAAAAGAAAAAGTAATAGCTGCAGGTGGTCTAAAAATAATAGGAACAGAACGTCATGAATCAAGACGTATCGACAACCAATTACGTGGACGTAGTGGACGTCAAGGAGATCCAGGAGAATCTAAATTCTACATAGGACTAGATGACAACCTAATGAAAATCTTCGGTGGAGATAGAGTAACAAAAGTTTATTCAGCATTAAATGTTGATGAAAATATGCCAATCGAAGTTAGAATGATTTCAAAAGCAGTTGAAAATGCTCAAAAGAAAGTTGAAGGAAGAAACTTCAGTATTCGTAAGAATGTCCTAAAATATGATGATGTTATGAATGTTCAAAGAGAAGAAATTTATTCTCAAAGAAAACAAGTTCTTGATGGAATGGATTTAAGCTCTGTTATATCAAATTATATTGATTGGGTTGCAAGAGCAACAGTTGAAACATACCATGAATCAGATGAAAAAGGAAAATTAACTTTAAATATAGAAGCTTTATCAAATGAGATTGTAAGCACATTTGGAATAAATATGTTAGATGAATTAAAAGATAAATCTGAAGATATAGAAGCAATTATTTCAAGTTTACAAGAAAAAGCTCACGAAAAATATGCCGAGAAAGAAAAAGAAATCGAAGCTGAACAATTACGTGAAATTGAAAGAATTGTTATGCTTAAAGTTGTTGATCAAAAATGGATGGACCACATTGACAACATGGATGAACTTAGAAAAGGTATTGGTCTTCAAGGTTGGGGACAAAAAGACCCAGTTGTTCAATACAGAATTGTTGGTACAGAGATGTTTGATGAAATGATTGAGGCAATAAAGGTTGATGTTGTTAAACTTCTTATGAATTTAAGACAACAAAAGGATTTAAGAAGAAGCGAAACTGCTAAAATTACTAAAGCTGCTTTACAATCTATAAATAGTGTTGATGGCGGACAATCTTCTATTGAAAATCCAGAGGTTAATAGGACTGTTGTTAGGGAAGAACCTAAGGTTGGTAGAAATGATCCTTGCCCATGTGGAAGTGGGAAGAAGTATAAGAATTGTTGTGGAAGAAATCAGTAATCTAATATTGCTGCTAGTTATTACAAAAAAATAGGTGATTAAATGTCAGTATTTCAACATATACTGGCATTTTTTATATTTTTAATAATTCGCGAAAAGTACAAAGCCTATTATGAAAATATTATAAATGAAAGGTGGAATGGAAATGAAAATTGATTTTGAAAAGATCAAAAGCAAAACAAATGACACGATAAACAATGCAAAAAATGTAGGTGGAAACATAGGAAAAACATCAGCAAAAATTACAAAGGGAGCAGCTGAAAAGGTTAACCAGACAAAAGAACAACTAGTGAGAAAAATGGACCAAAATGGAGATGGACAAGTTACAATTGAGGATGTTATAATTATGGCACTAAAAATACCAGGAATAAAAATTAATAGAGATGAATTTTTAAGAAAAGAATTCTCTAAGTATTATTCAGAAGAAGTAGTTAGAAATATTGTAGAACATAATCCATTGTATGCCAATATTCCAATTGAAACTGTAGATAAAATTGCTAAAGATGTTATTCAGTCGGAAAGATTATGCGTATCTGGTATATCTACTGCTTTAAGTGTACCAGGTGGATTTGCGATGGTAGCTACGTTACCTACAGATATCGCACAATATTATGGATATATGATAAGAGTTATGCAAAAAATGCTATATTTATATGGATTTCCAGAAATAGATACAAATGATGAGCAATTATTGGATTCTGCAACAATGAATACATTGATTATATGTATGGGAGTTATGTATGGAGTTGCAGGTGCAAATACAGCATTAAAATCAATGGCTAAGGCTCTAGGACTGGGAGTTGAAAAGAAATTGATTAATACAGCCTTAACCAAAGGAACAATATATCCTATCGTAAAATCAGTAGCAAAATGGTTTAATGTAAAGATGACAAAAGAAGTTTTTGCTGGTTTTTTTAAGAAATCTATACCAGTAGTTGGAGGAGTAATTGGTGGAGGAATTACATACGCAACATTTAAACCTTGTTGTGAACGACTTAGAGATACATTAAAAGATACTAGATTAAGCAATCCGAATGTAAAAGACGAAGAAATTATAGAAATAGTAAACGAAGAATAACAGAGGTTGAAAAGGAGTAAAAGTTGAATAAAGTCCATAAATCAGAATGAATACATTCTGATTTATAGCTCTTTAGAGAAAGGAATGATAATGGAAATGAATAAAATCGTAATAAAAAATATTATTTATATTGCAATATTGGCAATTGTAGCAATAACTTCAATATTTGTTGTATCACCAATTGCAAAATCAAACGAATTTCATAGAAATACAATTCGAACTTTAGATGATAAAAAGATGACAGTAGCAGAAATAACAGCAGGCTGTGCAGCAACATCTATAGCACTGTCTGCTATACCAGGAGACAGCACAACCCCAATTGCAAATAAAATAATGGATTTAAGTTCTTATTTATTAATAATTGTAGTTGTGATTTTCCTAGAAAAAATAATGCTAAATTTAACAGGAGTTGTAACCTTTACAGTATTGATACCTGCTTCTTGTATACTATTGGGAATTTATGTTTTAATAAAAAATGAGATTGTAAAGAAGTTTGCAATAAAGCTTGCCGTATTTGGAGTGATATTATTTGTAACTATACCATTAAGTGTTCAAATAAGCAATATAATAGAAGATTCCTATAAAGAAAACCTAGATAGTTTGAAAAGTAATCAAATTTCTGTAGAAACTAAAGAAAGCAAAGTTGAGGAAAATGAAACTCAAGATGAAGGATGGCTTTCTAAGGTAAAGGATGGAATTGAAAAAGCAGGAGAAGGAGCTTCAAATTTAGTAGAAAAGGGAAAACAGGCTTTAAGTAATTTAATAGATGGCATTGCAATATTATTGATTACATCATGTATAATACCTATAGCAGTATTAATATTTTTATTATGGATTGTAAAAATGATATTTAATGTTAATATAACAATACAAAATCCTAAGAAGTTTTTTAAAGAGAAAAAAGAAAATGTAAATATTGAAGAAAATGAATAAATACCACTAATTGTAAAGACTATCATTTTATAGAACTGATAGTCTTTTTCTAAAACTTGACTAAATTCAATAGTTTTGGAAAAAAATTTCCAAAACTTATGATGGAATAACTAAAGTTAATGTAATAGATTGGTTTCTAGAAAATAATTAAATAATATTCGGGAGGTAAAAATGAAATATTTAGTAGTATCAGATATACATGGCTCATTATATTATGCAAGAAAATTAGATGAAATAATAAACAAAGAAAATCCAGATAAAATAATCTTATTAGGAGACCTATATTATCATGGACCAAGAAATGCTCTAACAGAGGAATACAATCCAAGTGAAGTAGCTAAAATTTTAAATAAATATGCAGAAAAAATTATGTGTACTAGAGGAAATTGTGATGCTGAAGTAGATGAAATGATATCGGATTTTAAATTTGAAAATAATATTCAAATAAATATTAATGGTGTAGAATTTTTCTTTAGCCATGGTCATGTCTATAATTCAGATAATGTGCCACCAACAGGAGATGTAATAGTATATGGACATTTCCATACAGGATTTATAAAAGAAGAATATGGATTAGTATTTGTAAATCCGGGCTCTATATCATTGCCTAAAAATAATACGGCACATAGTTATGTAATAATAGATGATTCGAAAATTATTTTAAAGGATATTGATGGAGGAATTATAGAGAGTAAAGAATATACTTATAAAAAATAAGGAGTTGATAAGACATGCCAAAATTTATAATGATAGTTGGACCACAAGCTGTAGGCAAAATGACTGTAGGACAGGAATTAACTAAAATAACAAATTTGAAATTACTTCATAATCATATGACAATAGAATTATTAACTAAAATATTTGATTACAGTAAAGAAAGTTACACCAAACTTAATTTAGAATTTAGGACACGAATTTTTGAAGAGTTTGCTAAAAGTGCTGAATATGGATTGATTTTTACATGTTGCTTCGATTTTGATGTATGTGAAGAATGGGAAATAATTAGAAAATGGAGAAATATTTTTAAAGAAAATGGCGGAGAATGTTATTTTATAGAATTAGAAACATCTTTGGAGGAAAGATTGAGAAGAAACAAAACAGCAAATAGGTTAGAAAATAAACCTTCAAAAAAAGATTTAGAATGGAGTGAAAAAGATATTATTAAATCAAATGAAAAGCATAGAGGAAATTCTAATCCAAATGAGATACCATTTGAAAATTATTATAGAATTAATAATACAAATATATCGGCAGAGGAAACTGCTAAAATGATAAAAGAAAAATTTGATTTGTAAAAAAATTATATGACGAAAGGATAATAAAATTATGAAAATTAGAGAAGCAACAATTAATGATTTAAATAATGGATTATTGAAGGTTTTTATTGAAGGATATAGATACCACCAAAAAGGAAGGCCCGATATTTTTGCCAACCTTTCTGACGAAGATTTAAAGGAAGATTTAATAAAACAATTCGAGAATTTATCTATACTAGTAATTATAGATAATGACATTATAATTGGTTATCTTGCATATAAAATAAAAGAAAAACATGTTAAAAAATTAGATGTTGACCAATTAATAATAACAGAGAAATACAGGAGAAAAGGACTAGGAAAAGCATTAATGAATAAAGCGAAAGATATAGCATTAAAAAATAATTGCGACCGAATCGAATTAAATTGTTGGACATTTAATGAGGAAGCTATAACAATGTATGAACATATTGGTTTTAAAAGACAAAGAATAGTATATGAAATGCCTTTGAAAAATATTCAATAAAGTATGGAGGAAAAAATGGTTGATATTAATAATGCACAAAAAAATTTTTTAAAATATGTACAAAATTATGATTTAAATAATGAAAATATAAAACGAAAAGAACAACATTCATTGCGTGTGATGGCAATATCTAAAAAAATAGCAGAAGAATTAAAATTATCAGAGGAAGAAATTAAATTAGCTACACTAATAGGCTTAATACATGATATTGGACGTTTTGAACAATATACAAAATGGAAAACTTTTTCAGATAGAATAAGTACAAATCATGGAGTTTTAGGTGCTAAAATATTAGAGGAAAATAACTTTATTAGAACTTTTATTACAGAAAATAAATATGATGAAATAATAAAAAAGGCAATTATTAATCATAATAAATATCAAATTGATGAAAATTTAAATGAAACAGAACTACTTTATTCTAAAATAATAAGAGATGCCGATAAAATTGACATTTTATATGAAGTTGCTGATGGAATTCTTATGAAAGATGTTGATTTAAGAGATTTATGTATAAGCGAAAATTATTTTAGACAATTTCAGTCAAAAAAAACAATAAAAATTACTGATGAACAAAATGATTTAGACAAACTTATTTTAAAGATTGCATTTATTTTTGATTTAAATTTTGAATGTTCAAAGAAAATTATTAAAGAAGAAAAATATATAGAAAGAATTTTAAATAGATTTGAATTTAAAAACGAAAAGGCAATAAATCAAATTAGAGAAATAAAAACTATCATTAAAAATTTTTAGTGTATGGATGAAAATGGGAGAGAAACAATATGAAATGATATCATATTTATATGAACTATAAAAGGAGGAATTGGTACATATGAAATATTTTAAAAAATTAATAGGAGAAAGAATATATTTATCTCCTAAAGGAACATCAGAAGAAGAAATTCAAAAATTTACTGAATGGTTAAATGATTTTCAAATAACAGATTATTTAGGAAGGAGTGGACAAATAACCACATTAAATACAGAAAAGGAATGGCTTGAAAATGCTACACAAAATTCAGAAAATAGAGAATTTAACATTATTTCAATCAATAATGATAAACTAATTGGGACAGTCAGTTTAGAAAAATTAGACAGGATTAACAGAAGTGCGGTTTTAGGTATATTTATTGGCGCTGAAAATTTTAGAAACAATGGATTTGGTACAGAAGCAATTAATTTACTGTTAGAATATGGCTTTAAATACTTAAATTTACATAGTATAAAACTATCTCTCCTTTCAGTAAATGAAAGAGCACATAAATGTTATCTAAAATGTGGATTTAAAGACACAGGTCTTAGTAGAGAACAATATTTTATAAATGGAAAGTATTATGATAAACTATATATGGATATACTAGAAAGTGAATTTAAAGGAGATTATATCAAAAATAAGAATATATAAATTTGAAAGTAGCCAGTATTTGAATTTATCTACCTTTTATTATATAATAAGAATATAAAAAGAGAAAAGAGAATTTTTATGAAAAAGAAAATTATATTAACAATTACATTTTTAATTAGTTTGTTACCAATGTTATTAAATCAATATGGAGGAATGAAAGGAGTACAGGAAATAAGCGGCTTAATAAATTTGTTTAATCCAATAGGTATTCTATCTGTACTAGTATTTTTTGTAGGAGTATGGGCATCATTTAAGAATAGGAAAATAAATAAAATACTTAGTACATTAGGAACGATAGGAATTGTAGTTTCAGAAATATATGAGTTTTTTACTTGGTACATAATGAATATAACAGGAAAAATGAGCATTCAAAACAGTATAAAATTTGCTTTTCCAGAATTTTATGTTGGGTTAGTAATTTCTTTGATTATGATATTTGCTTATTTATTTATTGATAATTTGGAGGCTAATAAATAATGAGAAAAACAAATTGCATATTAATAATAGTTGCAATATTGGGAATTCTATTTGCATTTGCTATTTTTAATAAAGAAGGTGTTGCAATAAATGTAAATTCCAAAAATAAAGATTTAGTTTATCAGTCTTTAAATGGAGAAACAGAAAATACAGACAATATTACAAAAATTATATTAGGTCAAGGGTGGAATTCTGGAAAATTGACAATTTATCACTCATTTGGAAAAACGGAAACGTTGTATATTACAGAGGGAATGTTTAAATTAGGAGAATTGGAAAGATATATTAAGGAAAATGGATATAATTTAGATAATATAGGTTTTATTTTAATAGGATTTTCTGGTTTGATTATATTTTATTTATTTGCTTGCAAATATGTAAATAAAAAAGTCAAAATATAAATTACTATAAGTAGAGGAGATTCAAAAATGATAAATATTTTAGTCCACGGACATAGAATTGGCTAATACAATTTATGATTTTTGGAAGGACAATGCTATAAAATAACTACAAATTAATTAGAATATGGCTTTAAGTACTTAAATCACATAGCATAAAACTATCTATACTTTCTGTATAAGAATATATAAATAAGGAGCTAAGTACAAAATGGAAAGAGAATTAGAACATAAAATATTTTGGGAAAATGATTATATAAATAAAAATGATATGGAAAAAGAAATTATAGAATATATATCAGATTTAAAAAGTAAATATCCTTTAGCCATAGTTACTAGAGAATTCCATATAGGTAAAAATGTTTTAGTTAGAGCTACTGAAATTAAAAGTAAAAATAATTTAAAAAAGCAAGATAAGGATAAAGGAATAGAGATTGATGATTGGTATATAAGACAAAGAGGTGGAAGATAAAAGTGAAAGAGAACAAATGCAAAAAAGAAAAAGCATATGAAAAACTAGACATATATAATGAAAATAGAATAAAAACAGGAAAAATAATAGAAAGAAAAGAAGACACAGAAATAAATGAAAATGAGTTCGTATTAGCCGTTCAATGTTGGATAATTAATTCACAAAATAAAATATTATT
Source organism: uncultured Clostridia bacterium (assembly GCA_934121905.1). Taxonomy (GTDB): domain Bacteria; phylum Bacillota; class Clostridia; order TANB77; family CAG-508; genus CAG-269. The sequence continues at coordinate 10,885 of CAKOVI010000012.1, read as the reverse complement.
AACCAAGCGAAAACAAGACAAAGCATGTGGAGGAATGTGGGAACCAACATCAGGGCTTGTTCAATCAGGTGAAAACAGTATTCAAGGAATAAAAAGAGAATTAAAAGAAGAAATAGGAGTTACAATCAACGATAATGATTTGAAATTACTAAAAACAGTAAAAGAAAGTCACACATTTCGAGACATATATATAATAAATAAAGAAATCCCCATAGAAACAATAAAATTTAACGACGGAGAAGTTATTGATGCAAAATATGTAACAATAGAAGAACTAAAACAAATGATAGACAATGGAGAAGCCTTTGAGTGGCTTAGATGGTTTATAGAAGAATTTTACAAAATAACAAAGGAGTGAAAAACATGGAAAAATTACTACAAAAAGTATCGGCAAACTCAGAAAATCCAAATTGGGAAAACATAATAAAAAGACAAAATTCATTATATAAAAGAGACAATGAAATACGTTCAGAATTCGAAAGAGACTATACAAGAGTAATAAATAGCAAAGCATACAGAAGGCTAAAACACAAAACGCAAGTATTTTTTTCGCCAGAAAATGACCATATTTGCACAAGAATAGAACATGTAACACTAGTAGAATCAATAAGTTACACAATTGCGAAATATTTTGGCTTAAATACAGAACTCACAAAAGCAATTTCAACAGCACACGATATAGGCCATAGCCCATTTGGACATCAAGGAGAAAAAATTCTATCAAAACTTTCAAAAGATTTTATACAAAAAACATTTTGGCACGAAAAGAATGGATTAGAATTTGTAGATAAGGTTGAACTTCTAGAAACACCAGATGGAAAAATTCAGCCACTTGATTTAACTTATGGCGTACGTGATGGAATAATTTCGCATTGTGGCGAAATTGATGAGAACGGTTTAAAACCAAGAGCAGAATACATAGACCTGTATGAATACGAACATCCTAATCAATATGCACCATATACATGGGAAGGATGTGTAGTAAAAATTGCAGACAAACTTTCTTATTTAGGACGTGATATTGAAGATGCTATAACACTTGGAATTTTAGATAAAAAGCTTAAAGAATTGCACGAAGTATTAAAATTAAATAAAGATGTAAAAATAAATAACACCGTTATTTTAAATATGTTTATTAAAGATTTATGTGAAAATTCATCCTTAGAAAATGGTTTATGTTTTTCAGATGAAAAATTTGAGATGTTAAACAACTTAAAAGAATTTAATTACAAAAATATTTATTTATCAGAAAAAACGCTTGGAAGTGTAGATTATTTTGAATTAGTTTTAAATAAATTATTTTGGTTTTTAAGTAGAATCAATTTTAGAGACGATGATATGAAAAAAATATGCCCAGTTTTAGCCGATGATTTTAATGAATGGTTAAAAGAATTCTTTAGTTTAGACACAAACCATAGGGATATTATAATAAGTGATGGTGAATTTCTGCAAGCGGTTATCTATTATATTGCTGGAATGACGGATAATTTTGCAATTGAAATGTATAATAAGATTATAAGCTTTTAAAACAAGAAGATTAGACTAAAAATCTAATCTTTAATTTTTTATAAAAATTAGCACTCTACTATTGCAAGTGCTAAAATAAAGTGATATAATAAAAGTTGTTCGAAAAAGACCCGGTCCCAAATGAACAATGTTCACAAAAGAACCGGTCCCAAATGAACAAAATGATACAAAGGAGGTATCAAAGATGAATATACAAAAATTTACACAAAAATCAGTAGAAGCTATACAAAAAGCTCAAAGCATAGCAATAGAAAATCATAATTCACAAATAGAACAAGAACATCTATTACTTGCACTACTTGAGCAAGATAATAGCTTAATAAAAGAATTATTAAAAAAGATAGGAACATCAGAAAATTTTGAGGATGCAGTAAAAACAGAGATAAGCAAAAAGCCCCAAATGACAGGAGGTTCAAGACCAAATGACAGTATATATGTTTCACAAGATGTAGACCAAGTATTAAATGATGCCGAGAAAACCGCTACAAAAATGAAAGATGATTATGTATCTGTTGAACATATAATGCTAGCTATATTTGATGATGCAAACAAAAATTTAAAAGAATTATTTAAAACATTTAATATAACAAAAAATGCGTTTTTAAAAGCATTATCAAGTGTTAGAGGAAATACTAGAGTTACAACAGATAATCCAGAAGAAACGTATGATGCATTAAAAAAATATGGTCAAGATTTAGTAAAACTTGCAAGAGAGCAAAAGCTAGATCCTGTAATAGGAAGAGATACAGAAATAAGAAATGTTATAAGAATATTATCAAGAAAAACTAAAAACAATCCATGCTTAATAGGTGAACCAGGTGTTGGTAAAACAGCAATTGCAGAAGGACTAGCACTAAGAATTGTTAGGGGAGATGTGCCAGAAGGATTAAAAGATTGTACAATATTCTCACTAGATATGGGTTCACTTGTTGCAGGTGCAAAATATAGAGGTGAGTTCGAGGAAAGACTTAAAGCAGTATTGCAAGAAGTAAAGAAAAGTGAGGGAAAGATTATTCTTTTTATAGATGAAATTCATACAATTGTTGGTGCTGGTAAAACAGATGGTGCAATGGATGCAGGAAACTTGCTTAAACCAATGCTTGCAAGAGGAGAATTACATTGTATAGGTGCAACAACTTTAAATGAATATCGTGAATATATAGAAAAAGACCAAGCCTTGGAAAGACGTTTTCAACCTGTAATGGTAGATGAGCCAACTGTTGAAGATACAATTTCTATACTAAGAGGTTTGAAAGAAAGATATGAGGTATATCATGGAGTAAAAATTGCAGATAATGCACTTATTGCGGCAGCAACATTATCACATCGTTATATATCAGATAGATTTTTACCAGATAAAGCAATAGACTTAATAGATGAGGCGTGTGCCATGATAAAAACAGAAATGGAATCTATGCCAACAGAATTAGATGAAATTTCAAGAAAAATTATGCAATATGAAATTGAAGAAACGGCTTTAAATAAAGAAACTGATGAAATTTCAAAAGGACGTTTACATGATATTCAAAAAGAAAAAGCAGACTTAAAAACAAAATTTGATAGTATGATGGCAAAATGGAAAAATGAAAAAACTGCAATTGGAAAAGTTCAAAAATTACGTGAAGAAATAGAACAAACAAACGCTCAAATTGAACAGGCAGAAAGAAAATACGACTTAAATAAGGTTGCAGAACTAAAATATGGCAAACTTCCAGAATTGCAAAAAGAATTAGAAAAAGAGGAAGAAATATCAGAAAAAAGTAAAGAAGATGGTTTGCTTAGAAACAAAGTTACAGAAGATGAAATAACAAAAATTATTTCAAGATGGACAGGAATTCCAGTAAGCAAATTGATGGAAGGTGAAAGAGAAAAATTATTACATTTAAGTGACATTTTGCATAAAAGAGTAATTGGTCAAGATGAAGCAGTAGAAAAAGTTTCTGAAGCAATTATACGTTCAAGAGCAGGAATAAGTGACCCTCGTAGACCAATAGGTTCATTCCTATTTTTAGGTCCAACAGGTGTTGGTAAAACAGAGCTTGCAAAAGCTTTAGCAGAAAGCTTATTTGATGATGAACATAACATCATAAGAATTGATATGTCTGAATATATGGAAAAATATTCTGTTTCTAGATTGATTGGTGCTCCTCCAGGATATGTTGGATATGAGGAAGGTGGACAATTAACAGAAGCAGTTAGAAGAAAACCTTATTCAGTTGTATTATTCGATGAAATAGAAAAAGCTCATCCAGATGTATTTAATATACTTCTTCAAGTTTTAGATGATGGCCGTATAACAGATTCTCAAGGAAGAACAGTTGATTTTAAAAATACAATTATAATTTTAACATCAAATTTAGGCTCAGAATTTATCTTAGAGGGAATAGGGGAGAATGGAGAAATTTCAAAAGAAGCTCAAGACAAGGTAAATACATTATTAAAGCAAAGCTTCCGTCCCGAATTTTTGAACCGTTTGGATGAAATTGTGTTATATAAACCATTGAAGAAAAATGAAATTTCTAAGATTTTGGATTTATTAATTAAAGATTTGGAAAGAAGATTAGATGACAAACATATTAAATTAGAATTAACGGATGATGCCAAAAACTATTTAATAGAAAATGGTTATGATGAGATTTATGGTGCAAGACCTTTGAAGAGATTTGTTCAGAAGAAATTGGAAACTTTAATTGCTAAGAAAATTTTGGAACAGGAAATTTTACCAAATACTACTATAAAAATTGGATTGGATGAAAATGAATTACAATTAGTTAAATAAAAAAACGTCAATAGACTGTAAATTCGGTCTGTTGACGTTTTTACAATTTTTGCTTGAAAATAAAGTATCAATTATGGTATAATAAGAAAGGTTCGCATAAAAATATAAGGGAGAAGGAAATGGAAAAAGATAAAGAAAGATTACAGGTAATAGGAAACATAAGAAAAGCAATAGAAAACAAAGATTTTAATTCAAAGGTTGAATTACATGACCATGTAGTAACAGAAGAAGAAAGAGAAAAAGTAATTTTAAAATATGATAGTAGAAAAAAGAAATTACGAAACAAAGCAAAAACAATGGTTGCAAGAAGTATAACAGATTCAATAACAGAGTATATTAACTTTAAAACTGAAATAAAAGGAATAAATAATATAAAAGGAATAAAAACAGGAGCAATTGTAACATCAAACCATTTTAGTAAAATAGATAATACAATAATTAGATATTTAATGCATAAAATAGGTAAAAAAAGAAAATTTGATATAATAGTTCAAGAAACAAATATATTTATGCCTGGATATCTAGGTTGGCTATTGAAAAACAATAGAACTATACCAATAAATAAGAGCCATCAATATATATTTACAAATTTTGAACCAACTTTAGAAAAACTTTTAAAGCAAAAACATTATGTTTTGATTTATCCGGAAGAAGAAATGTGGTTTAATTATAAAAAGCCCCGTCCTGGAAAAATAGGAGCTTATCATTATGCTTGCAAATATAATGTTCCCATAATTCCTTGTTTTGTCGAAATGCAAAATACTGATAAAATTGGGGATGATGGTTTTTATGTTCAAAGATATATATTACATGTAATGAAACCATTATATCCTGATACGTCTTTTGATTTTAAAGCTCAAAAAGAAGATTTAAGAAAAAGAGATTATGATTTGAAGGTAGCAAAATATGAAGAAGTTTATGGAAAGAAATTTGATGATAAATTTGAAATTGAGGAAGATATTGCAGGTTGGAACTAAAAATAAGAACACGAAGAATTTTGTATAATTCTTGTGTTCTTATTTTTATCCTTCTGAAATTTTCGATTTCTTTTTTCTATAGGTTCACTTTCTATTTTAAAAATATCATTTGGAGTGCAATCCAGTAAAAATGTTGATGAGAGCGATGTTTCGCATAGATGGTTTATAATATAATAATTCATAAAATTATTATATTATATAATTGCAATATTTTACACAATATGATAGAATGACATTGGAAAAATTTACACAAAAACCACAAACACAACATCAAAAAAGAACAAACAAACATTAGAATAAATACAATCTAATGAAGGAGGTAATTATATGGAAAAACAAACCCAAGAAAACCTAAAATTACTCAGCCTAGTTCCAATAGATGTACAAGAAAAAAAGTTTCAAACATTAATGTTAATATACGAAAAAGCAATGATACAAGCAAAAGAAGAACTAGAAGGATTTAAAACAAGCTTAAAAGAAATCTACAACTATGATGTAATAAGCAATATTGAAAGTAGAATAAAAACACCTGATAGTATAGTCAAAAAAATGAAAAAGAAAAATTATGACCTAAATTACGAAGAACTAATAAAAAACATAAATGATGTAGCAGGAATACGAATAGTATGTCCATTTAAAACAGATATTTTCAAAATAAAAGAAGTAATAGAAAAAAATTCTAATCTTGAAATACTAGAAGTAAAAGACTACGTAAATACACCTAAAAAAAGCGGATATTCAGGGCTACATATAATAGCTCAAACGCCAGTAAACATAGGAGATACTGTTGCTCAGGTAAAAGTAGAAATACAAATAAGAACAATGGCAATGGACTTCTGGTCTACAACGGAACACAAAATAAAATATAAGGCAAAAAACAAATTAAGCATAATAGATTCAATAAAAATGGTTCAATATGCAAAAATAGTAAACAAACTAGATGAAAAAATAACAAAAATAAATTCCAAATATATAGGGTAAAAAGAAAAGAGGATGTTATGAATAAAAATTACGCATTAAATAGTAATGTAACAAAAGTTTCATCAATAAAAGAAATGTTAGATTTAGCAGTAAAAGAAGCAGGAGATAAAAATGCATTTGAATATAGAGATGAAGTTAATCATGATAAAATAATCGAAGTTACATACAAAGAATTTGTAAGAGATACTGACGAATTAGGAACAGCTTTAGCAAGCTTAGGAATGGCTGATAAACATATTGCTATGATTGGTGAAAACAGTTACAAATGGCTTACTGTTTACTTAACAGTTTTAAAAAGTACAGGTGTATTTGTACCAATAGATAGAGAATTACCTTGTAAAGATATTATAAATGTTTTAAAACACAGTGATAGTGAAGTGTTATTCTATTCCGAAAAATACGAAAAATGGATACAAGAAATAAAAGCAAACGTACCAAACATCAAATTTTTCATAGGATTAAACAGACACGAAAATGAAGGAAATATATTATCTTATAATCTATTTAAACAAACTGGAAAAACTGTATTAGAACAAGGTAGCAAAATATATACAGATTTAAAAGACGACGAAAACAAACTAAAATTACTTGTATATACTTCTGGAACCACAGGAGCTCCTAAAGGTGTAATGCTTACTGAGCACAATTTGATAAGTGTTGTATATTATGGTTTGCAAGTTGCAGATATTGGAGACAAATGCCTATCTGTCCTTCCATATCACCATACCTATGAAGCAGTTGCCGGCATACTTGTAGAGTTGCATAAACATTCAACAATATGCATAAATGACAGTTTAAAAAATGTATTAAAGAATTTACAATTATTCAAACCAGATTTTATCTATTTAGTTCCTGCATTTACAGAAGTATTTTACAAAAACATTTGGAACAATGCACAAAAAACAGGTAAAGACAAAATGCTAAAGAAAATGATACCAATAAGCAATGGCTTAAGAGCAACAGGAATTGATTTAAGAGCCAAATTATTTAAAACAATACATGAAGCTTTTGGTGGAAATTTAAAAGAAATAATCTGTGGTGGTGCTCCAATTAGACCTGAAATAGGTAAATTCTTTAATGACATTGGAATAACCTTGCTAAATGGATATGGAATTACAGAATGTTCACCACTTGTTAGTGTTAATAGATTGAAATTCAATGATAGTAACACTGTAGGTGTAGTTTTACCTTGTTGTGAAATTAAATTTGAAAACATAAATAGTGACGGAGACGGTGAAATTTGCGTAAAAGGTGACATTGTAATGCAAGGATATTACAAAGATGAAGAAAGAACAAACAGAGTTCTAAAAGATGGATGGTTTAACACAGAAGATTATGGAAGCATCAACAAAAAAGGTCAACTTATAATAAATGGTAGAAAGAAAAACATAATTGTATTAGACAATGGTAAAAATGTATATCCAGAAGAAATTGAAAATTATATTTTAGGAATAGATTATGTTGAAGAAGTTGTTGTAAAAGGAATCAAAAATAATATTGGACAAGAAGTATCACTTTGTGCAGAAGTATTTTTAAATGATGAAAAAGTTAAAGATATGAAAATTGAAAACATAAATGAAAGATTAAAGGAAGATATTGCAGAGGTTTGCAAAGAACTTCCTACATATAAAAGAATTACAGATATAGAAATAAGAAAAGAAGAATTTGAAAAAACAACAACTAAAAAAATAAAAAGATAACTATGAAAGAGGCTTTTAAAAGTGTTACCTACCTTAAAAGTCTCTTTTAAAGTAAAGGAGAAATCAATATGAAAAGACTATTTACATCTGAAAGTGTTACAGAAGGACATCCAGATAAATTATGTGATTATATATCAGATAGCATATTAGATAGCTATTTGGCCTTAGACCCTTATTCAAGAGTCGCTTGTGAAACAGTTGCAGGAAAAGGAGAAATTTATATAACAGGAGAAATAACTTCAAATGCTGAAGTGGATATTGAGAAAGTTGTAAGAAATGCCATCAAAGAAGTTGGCTATTGTGATAGTGCAACTGACATAGATTACAGAACATGCAATATTATAGTAAAAATATCAAAACAATCAGCAGATATAGCACTTGGAGTTGATAAATCATTAGAAACTAAACAAGGTAATCAAGAATTATTAGGTGCCGGAGACCAAGGTCTAATGTTTGGATTTGCATGTGATGAAACCAAAGAATTAATGCCTCTTCCTATATCTTTAGCTCATAAGCTTTCTAAACAATTGACATATGTAAGAAAGCAAAACATAATAGATTATATAAAGCCTGATGGTAAAGTACAAGTTACAGTTGAATATGAAGATAACAAGCCAAAAAGAGTTGATACGATAGTTATTTCTACTCAACATAATGAAAATGTCGATTTAAATATTTTAAAACAAGACATAAAAAAAGAAGTTATAAATAAAATAGTACCATCTAAGCTTTTAGATGAAAACACAAAGTATTTCATAAATCCAACAGGAAGATTTATAATTGGTGGTCCACTTGGAGATAGCGGTTTAACAGGTAGAAAAATAATAGTAGATACATATGGCGGATATAGTCGTCATGGTGGTGGAGCATTTTCGGGAAAAGACCCAACAAAAGTTGACAGGTCTGCAAGTTACATGGCTAGGCATATTGCGAAAAATGTTGTAGCCAATGGATATGCAACCAAATGTGAAGTTCAGCTTGCTTATGCAATAGGTGTTGCTTATCCTGTTTCTGTTTATGTAAATACCTTTGGAACAAATACCATATCAGAAGAAGAAATTAGTAATAAAATAACAGATAAATTTGATTTAACACCAAATGGTATAATTAATTATTTGAATTTAAGAAAACCTATTTACAGATTAACAACAAATTATGGACATTTTGGAAAGGAAAATTTATCTTGGGAAAAAATTATAAGTTTTTAAAAAGGAGATTTTTATAATGTCAAAAAAGAAAATAGTTTTAATTGCAGTTATCTTTGTAGTAATTGTAATAACAGCAATATTTATTACCGTGAAAATCCAAAATAAAAAAGTTTTGAATAAAAGTAATGAAACTGTACATGATACAACGGCTCCGATAATTGTATTAGATGATTCGTATACAGTAAAAACAGGATATAATAAAAATTTGGTAGATGTAATAATGAGTGCTGATGATGTTGATAAGAATCCTAAAAGAGAAATAATAGGAAATTACGATTTGAACACCGCAGGAGAATATAACTTAACATATAAAATTGAGGATGCCTCAGGAAATGTAACTACTAAAGATTTTGTGCTAAAGGTAAAAGATAGCTACAAATATACAGAAAAAGATATATCATTTAAAGAAGCTACAAGCAGATATAAAAGTGATAAAACAAGACTTGGTATAGATGTTTCTAAATGGCAAGAAGATATTAATTGGAAGAAAGTAGCAAATGAAGGTGTGGAGTTTGCAATTTTAAGAATGGGATATCAAAATGGATTTGATGGTGAAGTTTCAATTGACCCTTATTTTGAAAATAATGTAAAAGGTTGTATGGATAATAATATACCAATTTCAGTTTATTTTTCTTCGTATGCTAAATCTGTTGATGAGGCTAAAGGTCAGGCTGATTGGATTTGCGATAAATTGGAAGCATATAATTATAGTAATATAAATGTTTCTTTTGATTGGGAAAATTGGAATTCTTTTAATAAGTTGGGACTTAGCTTAAATGATATAAATGACATGGCTGATATTTTTATGGATGAATGTGTGAGCAGAGGGTATAAGTCTATGTTATATGGAAGTAAGACCTATTTGGAAGCAGTATGGAAAAATGATAAAAAGTATCAGGTTTGGCTTGCTAATTATGTTGAAGATACCTCTTATGTTGGTGATTATAAGGTTTGGCAGTTTACTCAAACTGGTTCTGTTGATGGAGTTAGTGGGAAAGTTGATATTAATGTTATGTATGAGTAGAGTAATTACTAATAATAAAAAATTCATTATAGGAGGCAAATATGGTTACATTATAATGAATTTTTTATTATTTTTGAATATCAACTAAAAATGTGTTAACAAAAGTAGAAATAAATATTATATTGAATAACTTGATGTTACTAGTCAAGCATTTCTATAAAAATAAAGATAGGAGAGTGGCAAAAATCTATGCATATCATGTTTATATTTCGATATAACATTGCGCAAAATCAAAGCAATACGACCAACTTGGAGCATTGAAAAGTGTGAAATTTTAAAATATATCTTGTATAATTTATAATAAAAGTTTTATACTATACTTGAACGATTGAACGATATTTTGAACGATTGAAGATGGATGTAAGTAGTATGAATGAGAATGAATCAATAGAATTTAAAGAAAATTATACAGAAAAAATATATAAAGAGATTATAGCTTTTTTGAACACAAATTCTGGAACTATATATATTGGATATGATGATAACAAGAATTAATGCTCAAGTAATAATTAATAAAGAAAAGACAACTACCTCAACAATATTAAATAAATTAGTTGAAAAAGATAAATTATATATTGATAATATAGGTTTTGCTTTAATTGGAGTGTCTGGCTTAATTTTAATATACTTACTTATTTATAGGTATGTAAACAAAAACAAATCTTAACAAGAAGTAGGCTAGATAGGTA
>CAKOVI010000011.1 GCA_934121905.1 uncultured Clostridia bacterium | reverse complement strand
TTTTTGTCCCATTGAAATAAAATTATTTTAATATTAAAAAATGGGACAAAAAAGACCCGGTCCCATTTGGGCAACAGCCACGACCCCATTTGGGCAAAAGAAAAGAGGTAGAGAACTTTGCAAAAGAAAAATAATTTTTTAACAAAGTTTGTGAAAAAAGACTACAACAATAGACTAGAAGAAATATTAAGTCAAAAAAATTTTTCAGAAGAAGTAAAAAATATGCTACTTAGTATATTTTATAAAATAGAAAATGGATACAAAGATTACAATACTGTAAAAAAAGAAACATTTGAAAAAAAAGAATTTATAGAAAAACTAATAAACATTATAGATAAAGACTGCAAAAAAATAGAATTGGTAAAAGACGAAAATGCAGAAGAAGTAGTAGACAATAACAAAAAAGAAATAATTTGTGCACCAATTGAAAATAAGATTTTATATTGTCTTGCTAAAATACAAAAAAGAAATATTGTTGTAAAATATGATGATGACAGTATAGAAAAAGCTTTATCATTTATGCTAAATACTGGAAACAATATAAGTATAGTTGAGCCTTTGAGAGACTTTAACGGATTTTCATGGAATATTATAGAAAAAGATATAGAAGATTTAGATTATAATTTGCTTTATCAAAATATAATATTTTTAATGGGAATTAAATTTGCCGATAAATGGGTAAATAATTATGAACCTTTAGTAGATTACTTTGATTTATTTCAAAGTGAGATTGAAAGGAAATATGGAAAAAAGCTAAAGGAAAATATTGTAAAAAGTATAATAAGAATTTCATTGGGTTTGATGGCTAATTATAATGTGGATTTTAGAAATAAAATTATAGAAAAATCTAATGAATTAGAACAAAAATATTTGGAAATAGAAGATAAAGAGAAATATTTAATAAAAATATCAAAAAATAAGAAAAAAAAGGAAAAAGAAATAAGAAAATTAGATAAAATTGTAAATGATAAAAATTTATTGGTAGAAGAATACGAAAAAAGAAATAAAAGATTACCTTTAGAAAAGAAAATTTTTAGCATAAGAGTTTTGAAAAATCAATTAAAAAAAGAAAGAGAAGATTCAATAAAAGAAATTGAAAATTACAATAATTTAATGAATCCAAAGTATTTTCTTGAAAATAAAAGAAAAATCGAGAAAATGTATAAATATTTCGGGAAAATTGGAGAAATAGATGTACAATCAGAAATAATTAAATTGCAAAAAGATATTATAAGATGTATGTATATAGAAATTCAAAATATAGAAGATAGAAATGAATTAATTAACTTTATTTATAAATATAGATATTATAATTTATTACCAATGAGTAATAAAACAAGTATTTATCAAAAAAAGGAATTAAAAATTCTTATGAAAAAACTTACAGAAGCTATAATAAATAAAGGAATTGAATTAAAAGTAATAAACAAAATAGTAAAAGATGAGGAGACAAATTATAATATAACAAAAGATTTATTGTTATCAAAAATAATATCCTTAGAAGATATAGGATTAAAAGCATTTTTAGAGAATGAAAAAGTTGTTATAACAATATATGATGAAGAAATAGAAGAAAATCAAATAGAATTAGAAAAATTAAATCAAAAAGACCTAAAGATAAAATTAGGTAAAAAAACGAAATTATTTATATAAGGGAGAAGAAATTTATGAAAATCACATTTTTAGGAGCTGCAAGAACTGTTACAGGATCAAATTATTTAGTTGAAGCAGCAGGAAAAAAATTTTTAGTAGATTGTGGAATGTACCAAGGAGCAGCAGAAGATGAATTCGATAACCAAGCACCATTTGATTTTGATGTAAATGAAATTGATTTTATGTTATTAACACATGCACATATTGACCATTCTGGAAGAATACCGAAACTATATAATGAGGGATTTAGAAAACCGGTATATGCCCATAAAGCAACATGTGACCTATGTAGTTTAATGTTACCTGATAGTGGACATATTCAAGAAATGGAAATAGAATGGAAAAATAGAAAAAGGGAAAGAAGAGGAGAAAAAGCTCTTCCTCCCATGTATACAGCAGAGGATGCAGCAAGATGTTTGGAAATTTTTAAGGATGTTAGTTATGGACAAATTTTAGAAATAACTCCTGAAATAAAAGTAAGATTTAATGATGCGGGACATATGCTTGGGTCAAGTAGTATAGAAATATGGGTTGAAGAAGATGGAAAAAATACAAAAATAGTATTTTCAGGAGATTTAGGAAATAATGATATTCCATTACTTAGTGAACCAACAATGATAAGTGAAGCTGATTATTTGGTAATGGAATCAACTTATGGTAATCGACTACACATAAGAAATGATGAAAAAGCAGAATTATTTTTAAAAATAGTTTCTGAAACACTAGATAAAGGAGGAAATGTAGTAATACCTTCATTTGCAGTTGGAAGAACACAAGAAATTTTATATGAATTAAATAAAATAAAAGAAAATACTAAAGATGAAGAATTTATAAGAGAATATAAAACACTTATGAAAGCACCTGTTTATGTAGATAGCCCACTAGCTATATCAGCAACAGAGGTATTTAGAGAAAATATGGATTTATTTGATGACGAAACAAAAGCGGAAATTGAAAAAGGAGATAATCCACTAGAATTTCCAGGACTACATTTTACAACAACAGCGGATGAATCAAGAGCATTAAATGACAATATTATTCCATCAATTATAATATCAGCAAGTGGAATGTGTGATGTTGGAAGAATAAAACACCATTTAAAACATAATTTATGGAATCCTAAAAATACAATTTTATTTGTTGGATATCAAGCACCAGGTACACTTGGATATAGTATTGTAAATGGCGCTAAAAAAGTAAAAATATTTGGAGAAGAAATTGCAGTAAATGCTAGAATTGAATATATAGAAGGATATTCAGGTCATGCAGACCAAGAAGGTCTTATGAATTTTGTATATTCATTTAATGGTCAAAAACCTAAACACATATTTTTAATTCATGGTGAGGAGCAATCGGAAGAAGCTTTAAAAGAAAAGATAGAAAATGAAGCTAAAATTCCTGTTACTATACCAAGTTATGGTGAAAAATATGATGTTAAGGAAATGCCAGAGTTGTTATCAACGATTAAAACTCATAAACCTAAGACTATTAAGGCTGAAATTGTTCAAAGACTTTCTAGATTGCAATCTCAAATTGATGATATGAAAGCTTCAGTTCAAGAAGATTTGGATAATAAGGATTTGAAGGATGAAGATATGTTTAGAATTAAAGAGAAAATGAAAGATTTAGAGCAGAGTATATTGAAAATTATAGAGGGGTAGTTATTCGTTTGTTGTTCTTTTGGGACCGGGTCTTTTTGGTACAATGTTCTTTTAAGAACCGGTTCCAAAAGAACATTGTACCAAAAAGACCCGATCCCAAAAGAACAACTAGCGGCAATAAACCAAAAACGAAAGGATAAAATAAAATGGAAAAATACTTAAATGAAGCAATAATAGGAAACAAAAATGTACTTGCAACATTCACAGGAAAAGGGGAGTTACAAAGATTGTATTTCCCTGGAAGAAGCATAAGACAGTATATAGACTTTAATCATGTTGGAGTAAAGATAAATGATTCAGCTTTGATATACTTACATGAAGATATAAATAATGTATATAAACAATACTATGATGTAGACACAAACATACTAAATACAGAAATAACCAATACTTATTTTGAATTAAAAATTTTACAAACAGACTTCATACCAATAAAAGAAAATGTATTAGTAAGAAGATATACATTAATAAATGAAAATACTATAGACTTAAACATAAAGTTTTTAATACATCAAGGGATATTATCAGACACAAACAACTTTGTAAGTTGCACAGAAATTGACAGTGGAATGGTACAATATGCACATGATTTTATGATATCAACATTTTGTAAAGAAATGAAAACCTTATCACACCAAATTCATGGAAGTTGGAATAATATAAAATCTGGTGAAATTTGGGACAAAGACTATATAGGAATGTCAAATGAATCTTCGATTTCATATGATATTGAAACAATAAAGCCTGGTGAGAAAAAACAATTTGATATATGTATTTTATTAGAGCCACAGCCCAAAGCAATGGTAGATTTTGAGACAGAAATAGAGAGAATAAAAAGGATAGACTTTGGGGCGGAATATGCAAAAACAAAAGCTTATTGGAGAAAATATGTAAAAACACATGATAAATTAGATATGAAAGAGCCCCAAAATAGCTATGAAGAAAAGTTAGCAGATATCTATTATAGAACAATATTGTTATTTCCATTATTAACAAATTCCGAAACTGGTGGAATAATTGCCTCGGCAGAAATTGATGAAAACTTTACAAAATGTGGAAGATATGCATATACTTGGCCAAGAGATGCAGTATTTATAACTAGAGCAATGGATGTGTTAGGAATGACAGAAGAAGTTGATAAATTTTATAAAATATTTTGCAAGAAAACTCAAAGTAAAAATGGAATGTGGGAACAAAGATTTTTCTCTGATGGAAAACTTGCACCATGTTGGGGATATCAGGTAGATGAAACAGCTAGTGTAGTATATGGAGTATATTCACATTATCAATACACAAAAGACGAAAAATTTTTAAAAGAAACTTTGCCAATGTGTGAAAAAGCAATAGATTTTTTGAAAAGATATGTTAAAGACATATTAGAAAAAACAAATAAATATCATGTAAGCTATGATTTATGGGAAATGTGTGAAAGCATACATTTGTATTCTCTTGCTTGTATATATGCATCATTTGAAGCAATTTTAAGAATATACAGAGTTCTTGGAAAAAATGTATCTGATTTTGAAAATAACAGACTAAAAGATGAGAAAATTCAGAAATCGAAATTAGAAATAGAAAGACTTTTAGTAGAAATTAAAAAATATATAAATGAAAATATGTATGATGAGGAAAAGAAATCTTATGTAAGAAATGCAGATGACAAAAAAATTGATATAAGTATTATAGGAGCAATTACACCATTTAATGTATTTACGCCAAAAGAGAAAAATGTATTAAACACAATAGAAAGAATAAATTTGAGTTTACGTACATATACAGGAGGTTTTCAAAGATTTGAAGGAGACCATTATATGAATGCAAATCCTTGGCCAATTGCAAATATGTGGATGACACTATATTATTTAGAAAAAGGCGAAAAAATTAAAGCAAAAGAAACATTTGATTTTGTAGTAAAAACAGTAAGCAAGTTAAATTTTATAGGTGAGCAAGTAGACAATAATACTTTATCAGCCAATTGGGTAATTGGACTTGGCTGGAGTCATTCTATGTTTATTTTGGTATTGGAAAAAATGCTAAATGGATAGGAGGTAATTATGATAAGAAGAAACAAAGGAATAACAATGATTTCTTTAGTAATTACTATAATTGTTTTAATAATTTTAGCTTCAATCACCACGTACAGTGGAATTTCTACTACAAGAGATGCTAGGTATTACAATGCTATTCATGAAATGAAAGTAATGCAGACGAAAGTTAATGAATTGTATGAAGAAAATAAAAATGCTGAAAGCACAGACTGGGACAAAGGTGTTTTAATAGCTAATAGTGGGAAAACAGAAGCTTGTATAAATGCTTATACCATCGCAAATAGAAACAATATAAGTGAATCAAACATTGGTGAAATAACAGACTATAAATATTTTAGCAAAGAATGTATAAGTGATGAATTAGACATAGAAGGAATCGATTATGATTTTTTAATAAATCTAAATACTAGGTATGTAATATTAGTTGATGGAATAGAAAGAGATGGTGTCACATATTATTCTTTAGGTGAAATTGATGGTGAACAGTATAATGTAAAATATAATGAATAAAATGAAATAAATTAATAAAAAAGGAGAAAAATAAAATGACAGATATAATACATGCATTAATTTTAGGTATAGTTCAAGGATTAACAGAATTTTTACCAGTGTCAAGTTCGGCACATTTAAACTTATTTCCATGGGTGTTTGGGTGGGATAAAATATCAGATTCATTTGATGTTGCTCTTCATTTAGGAACACTTTTGGCAATAGTATTATTCTTTTATAAAGATTGGATAAAATTAATAAAAGGTGGATATAATCAAGTAGTTCATAAGAAAAGAACAACAGAAGGAAGAATGTTTTGGTACATAGTTTTTGCAACAATTCCAGCAGGAATATTAAGTTTAATATTAGATAAAATATCGGGAAAACTTATAGGTGATAACTTAAATGTAGAAATGCTTATAATTGCTATAACATTAATTGTAATGGGTATAATTTTATATGTTGTAGATAAAAAAGCAAAATCAAATGTAAAATATGAAAAGATTACATTTAAACAATCTATGCTAATAGGTCTATCACAAGCTTTTGCAGCAGCATTTCCAGGAGTTTCACGTTCTGGTATTACAATGACAGTTGCAAGAGGTTTAAATATAGATAGAGAATCAGCTGCTAAATATTCATTTATGTTAGCTGCACCAATTACATTTGCAGCAGTTGTGTTTGATTTGGCAAACTTTACTTTTGGATTACCTTTCTTAGTTGGTGTAATTGCAAGTTTTATTGTTGGTGTTTTAATTATAAAATTCTTGCTTGATTATTTGAAAAAAGGTAGCTTTAAGGTGTTTGCTATTTATAGAGTAATTATTGGAATAATAGTTATTGGGTTGTTCTTTACAAGAATGTAATTTGTCGAATTTTGTTGAACGATTTTTTGAAAAAAATTGCAAAAAGTATTGCAAAAATTTTTATTTTTAGTATAATAGAAGTATAATTTGCATTCATAATTTAACCAAGTTAATGTGAAAATTAAAGGGTACAAAGTATCCAAAAAAACGGTATCTCCTGACAAGATACCGTTTTTCTTTTAATGGAAAAATTCCATTATCGATTTTAGTAACTGTAAAAAATCAAAAATAAATTTTATTGCTTTTACTAATTTATGTATAATTTTTGAAAAATTACTCTTACTTTTTCTCTTTCGCTTCTTTACATTCATAATTTTCACCTCCTTTTATGTGAAAATTAATATTATTATACAACAAAAATCCCCAAACCTTTGTCGAACAGTGTCGATGAAAAATAAAAATTTTTTAGCAAATACCTATTGACATTTGCTAAAATAAGGTATATATTATTAGCAGTCTAAAAGAAAGAGTGCTAAAAAAGAAAGGAAGGATAGATATGATAAAACCATTAGGTGATAGAGTATTAATCAAAATGAAAGAAGCAGAAGAAACAACAAAAAGTGGAATAATTCTAACAACAGGAAGCAAAGAAAAACCACAAATAGCAGAAGTTGTAGAAGTAGGACCAGGAGAAAAAGTAGACGGAAAATTTGAGGAAATGTATGTAAAAAAAGGTGACAACGTATATGTAAGCAAATATGCAGGAACAGAAGTAAAATATGAAGGTCAAGACTACATTATAGTAAAACAAGACGATATACTAGCAATAGTTGACTAATAAAAAGGTTTATAGGCAGCCTAGGTAAAAACCTAAATAAAAACAAGGAAAGTGATTAAAAATGGCAAAAGTAATAAAATTTGGCGAAGATGCTAGAAAAAGTTTATTAGAAGGTGTTAACAAATTAGCAGACACAGTTAAAGTAACACTTGGACCAAAAGGAAGAAATGTAGTATTAGATAAAAGCTATGGAGCTCCATTAATAACAAATGATGGTGTAACAATAGCAAAAGAAATAGAATTAGAGGACAAATTCGAAAACATGGGAGCACGTTTAGTAAAAGAAGTATCAACAAAAACAAACGATGTTGCAGGAGATGGAACAACAACAGCAACAGTTTTAGCTCAAAGTATGATAAAAGAAGGAGTTAAAAATGTAGCAGCAGGTGCAGACCCAATGGCAGTAAAAAGAGGAATGGACAAAGCAGTTGATGTAGCTGTTAAAGAACTAAAAAAGATTAGTTCAGAAATAGAAGGAAAAGACGGAATTGCAAGGGTAGCAAGTATATCAGCAGATAATGAAGAAGTTGGAAACCTAATTGCAGATGCTATGGAAAAAGTATCTAAAGATGGAGTTATAACAATAGAAGAATCAAAAACATCAAATACAGAATTAAATGTAGTTGAAGGAATGCAATTTGATAAAGGATATGTATCTCCATATATGGTAACAGATACAGAAAAAATGGAAGCAGTTTTAGATAATCCTTATGTATTAATAACAGATAAAAAAATAAGTAATATCCAAGAAATATTACCATTACTAGAAAATCTAATGCAACAATCTGGAAAACTATTAATAATATGTGATGATGTTGAACAAGAAGCATTATCAACACTTGTACTTAACAAATTAAGAGGTGTATTAAATGTAGTAGCTGTTAAAGCACCTGGATTTGGAGATAAGAGAAAAGCAATGCTAGAAGATATTGCAATTCTAACAGGTGGAGAAGTTATAACATCTGAATTAGGACTAGAATTAAAAGATACAACAATCGAACAATTAGGTAGAGCAAAACAAGTTAAAGTTCAAAAAGAAAATACAATAATTGTAGATGGTGCAGGAGATAAGGCAAAAATACAAGAAAGAGTAAAACAAATAAAAGCTCAAATAGAAGAAACAAAAAGCTCATTTGACAAAGAAAACCTACAAGAACGTCTAGCAAAAATAGCTGGAGGAGTTGCAGTAATTGGAGTTGGAGCAGCAACAGAAGTTGAAATGAAAGACAAAAAATTAAGAATAGAAGATGCTTTATCAGCAACAAGAGCAGCAGTTGAAGAAGGAATAGTAGCAGGTGGAGGAACAGCTTTAATAAATGTTATTCCAGCAGTTGAAAAAGCAGTTGAGAGTATGCCAGAAAGTGAAAAATTAGGAGCAAAAATTGTTCTAAAAGCATTAGAAGAACCTTTAAAACAAATAGCTAGAAATGCAGGTCTAGAGCCAGCAGTTATTCTAGAAAATGTAAAAAAAGCAGATGTAGGTTTCGGATTTGATGCAAGGAATGAACAATATGTAGATATGAAGAAAGCTGGAATTGTTGACCCAACTAAGGTTACAAGAAGTGCTTTACAAAATGCAGCTTCTATTGCTTCTATGGTTCTTACAACAGAAAGTTTAGTTACAGATGCACCTGAAAAGAAATGTGATTGCGGACATTCAGATAATGGAATGGGTGCAGGAATGGATGGAATGTATTAGAAAAACAAGCAATTTGCAAATGCAAGTTGCTTGTTTTTTATGAATAAAATACTTGATTTTTATACGAATGTGTACTAAAATAGGTACATAAATTGAATTTGAATCTATGCCTCATAGTATTGATCAGTATCGGAATAAATGTCATCAAGAGTGATATTTAGAACCTTGCAGAATGCAAGTACTTCAAAATCTTTTACTGTTTTTTTGCCATATTCTATTTCGTAAATATCACAGATGTACATTGTAACTCCAAGTAAATCAAGCCTTTTACATAGCTCTGGTTGTGATATTTTTTTTTGTTTTCGGTATTTCCTTAAATTTTTTCCTATAATATTTAGGTTCCCATTTAGAGTTTTGATTTTCATAATTTTACCTCGATCATTATTAAAATTAAATTTTATAATAAATTTTATAATAAATAGTTTGGTTATATTACAGGTTCATTATGTAAGTATTACGATTTTGTGACATTTTTTTTACAGTTGTATAACATTTTTTAAAAGTGATTGAATTTTAGTACAAGATATGATTAAATAAAACTACATGCTGTGGTATAAGTTTTTGAAAAAACTAAAGATGAAGGGGGAAATGCAAAAGCTGTATAATTATGAAATCAAAATATTGGAAAGGAAGGAAAAAATGAAGAACAAAATTAACTTACAAAAACATCAAAACGGTATAACTTTGATAGCATTAGTAGTCACAATCATAGTCTTATTAATTTTAGCACGGTGTTAGCATAAGTATGCTAACAGGGAAAAACCGGAATATTAAAGCAAGCAACTAAAGCGGCAAAAGAAACAGAAATTGCGGGAATAGAAGAACAGGCAAATCTAATATGTAGTGAGAAATTAATGGAAGACTCAAGCTTGACAAGCATATCTATGGCAGATATAGTAAGTGAACTTAAAAAAAGAGGATATGAAATAGAACAAGCAATATCAACGGAAGGTGATATAACGGGGATAACATTAGATAATAACAGTTTATCAATTTTAAAAAATGGTTCAGCAACAATAACTGTGTCATTTACTGGAAGTTCAGAAGTAATGAAATATTATGCAGTAGTAAATGGTGAGAAATACTTGATGAGCCAAAATAATAGTGGAATTAAAATTTCAAGAGAAGCAAGTAAAGTAGATGGCTCAGAAACTAAAAGAACATTATCAGCTGCTGTTTCATCAGGAAATTCTGTAACAGTAGGAACGATAAGTGGAAATACAATTACTATAAATGCAGGAAGTACAGCTGGAAGTTCAACAATTACGGTAATATATGGTGAATTTAGCCAAACTTGTGAAGTTAGTGTTGTAATAAAGCCATCAAAAGATGCGACAGCAGATTCAAAAACAACATTTTCAACTGCATATGGAAAAATAGATGTAATATGGCTATCGACAGATAATAAGGTATTAAGCAGTCCGATTACACCGGTATTAACATCAAATAAAGAATCATTAACGCCAGTTAAATATAATACGACATCAACAGACTGGGATGCAACAACTAGTTCAGATAGCAGTTGGTATAATTATACAAATAACCAATGGGCAAATGCAAAAACAGCAAATGGAAGTTATTTTGTATGGATACCAAGATTTGCATATAGAATAACATATTATGAATCAGAAACAAGCACAGAACCGACAGGATACTACGATGGATATGGAATGTGGAAAGCAACAGATGGAACTAAAAAATATGATTTAGATTCAGGAATAAAAACAGTAGAAAATAATGAAAATCTTTATATTGTACATCCAGCATTTGAAACAAATCTTGATAATGGAGGATGGAGCTCAGAATTAAGTGGATTTTGGTTTGCAAAATTCGAAATGGGAGGGTCTGCAACAGACTTAAATAGCACATATGGTACTGCAAGTTTAAGAAATCAAACTATAGGAACTCAATATACAACTGCAAGACGAGCAACTTATGGTTATACAGGAACCAAAGACACAGCGGATAATAATACAAGTTTTATGAATTCACACGTGAGTAAAAATAGTGAGTGGGGAGCTGTAGCTTATTTAACACACAGTAGTTTTGGTAGAAATGGAACAGAAATAACAATAAATTCTAGTTCATCGTATTACAGAGGAGGAGAAGCTGAGAAGGCTTATATAACAAATGCTGCACAAAGTACAACAGGAAATGTATATGGAATATATGATATGTCAGGTGGAGCATATGAAAGAACTTCTTTTTTTAATAATACAGATTCAAAAGGTTTATTTTTAAAATATAGTGGTTGGACAACAGCAACAGGTTTAACTACAAGTTCAAACAGTACGAAATATGCTACAAAATATAATAATCCAACTAACTCAACTACTGGAAATAAAGTAATTTATGCATATGGAAAAGTTGGAGATGCAACTAAAGAGGTAAATACAGGAGGAGCATATAGTGAAACAACCACAACAATATCAAAGAACTGGTTCTCAGACGATTGTTGGGTCGGTAGTTCGAGTGTCCCTTTCTTAAATCGAGGAAATGGTTGCGCTGCAGGTAGCCATGGGGGAGTCTTCTCTTCGAGCTACGATGCTGGTGGTGGCGCTAGCGACACTTCGTTCCGTGCGGTACTTTGTCCTTTGTAAATGGCATAATAATATGTATGAAAATGTCAAAGAAAATAGCAAAAAACATTGCTATTTTCTTATTTTTTTAGTAAAATATAACAAGCAAACCGAGAAAATTTAATGAAGGTTGTGATTGATAGATTCAGTAAATTTTGATTGAAGAACTTTAAACTACAAAAACTATTGTAGTTTCCAAACAAATATGATAAAATACCCAAAGAAATAAAAAAAGAAAGGAAGAACCAAAAATGTCAGAAGCAAAATATAAAAGAGTTCTATTAAAACTAAGTGGAGAGGCATTAGCAGGAGAAGACAAAACAGGAATAAACATCAAAGTAGTAGGAGAAATATGTGACAAAGTAAAAGAAGTAGTAGAAATGGGAGTAGAAGTAGCAATAGTAGTAGGTGGAGGAAACTTCTGGAGAGGAAGAAGAAACGGAGAGCAAATGGAAAAAACAACAGCAGACTACATGGGAATGCTAGCAACAGCAATGAATGCATTAGCATTACAAGATGCAATAGAAGCAAGAGGAATAAACACAAGAGTACAAACAGCAATAGAAATGAGAGAAATTGCAGAACCATTTATAAAAAGAAAAGCGATAAAACACTTAGGAAGAGGAAGAGTAGTTATATTTGCATGTGGTACAGGACACCCATTCTTTTCAACAGATACAGGAGCAGCTCTAAGAGCAGCCGAAATAGAAGCAGATGCAATATTACTTGGAAAAGCAATAGATGCAGTATATTCAGCAGATCCAAAATTAGATCCAACAGCTGAAAGATATGATGAAATAACATATCAAGAAGTATTAAATAAAGACTTAAAAGTTATGGACTCAACAGCAACAGCATTATGCAAAGACAACAATATTCCACTTGTAGTATTTGGAATAGCAGACCCAGAAAATATAGTAAGAGCTGTTAAAGGTGAGAAAATAGGAACAACTGTAAAATAACCAATAGCCCATTTGGGACCGGGTCTTTTTTGTCCAATTATAAAAAAGACCTAACTTAAATACAATGATTTTTAATTGGTTAATGAACAAAATAAAAAGGGATGGGACAAAAAAGACCCGGTCCCAAATGAGAAAGGAAAGAAATATTATGGATTATAACATTATAAAAGAAAAAATGAACAAATCAATTGATAACTTAAGAGAAAAATTTGCAGAAGTAAGAGCAGGAAGAGCAAATCCTGCAATATTAAATAAAGTAAAAATAGACTACTATGGAACACCAACACCAATAAATCAAGTAGCAGGAGTATCAGTTCCAGAAGCTAGAATGATAGTAATTCAACCTTGGGATATATCAGTTTTAAAAGAAATAGAAAAAGCAATTTTGGTATCAGATATTGGAATTAATCCAAATAATGATGGTAAAGTAATAAGACTTGCTTTCCCAGAATTAACTGAAGAAAGAAGAAAAGAATTAGTAAAAGACATCAAAAAAATGGCAGAAGAATGTAAAGTTGCAGTTAGAAATGCTAGAAGAGATGGAATTGACCAAGCTAAAAAAGAGCAAAAAGATGGAGAAATGACAGAAGACGAATTAAAGCAAGCTGAAAATAAAATTCAAGAATTAACAGATAAAGCAATAGAGGAAGTTGATAAAGTACTATCAAACAAAGAGAACGAAATACTTTCAATATAACTTCTTAAAAAAGGGATGTAATACATGGATTTTAAAACCGAATTAAAAAAATATCAAGAAAAAATAAATATAGAACTAGAAAAATATTTAAGAAAACAAGATTGTCCAGAACGAATTTTAAATAATGCAATGGAATATAGTTTAATGGCAGGCGGAAAAAGGCTAAGACCAACTTTAGTTTTAAGTACATATAAATTATTTAAGGAAAATCTAGAAGCGGCTATGCCTTATGCAATTAGCATAGAAATGGTGCATAATGCTTCTTTAATACACGATGATTTACCAGGTATTGATAATGATAATTTAAGACACGGAAAACCAACAAATCATAAAAAATTTAATGAAGCAACCGCAATTTTGGCAGGAGATGGGCTTTTTAATTATGCTTATATTGTAATAAGTAGAGATTTATTAAATACAAAAAATGAGCAGGAACTAGAAAAAAAACTTAAGATATTTAGAGAATTCTCTGAAGCAACAGATAGAATGCTTGCGGGAGAATATTTAGATACAGAATGTGAAGGAAAAAATATTTCGAACGAGGCACTTAAATATATCCATAAAAATAAAACAGGAGCATATTTAAGACTATGTGCAAGAATGGGAGCAATTTTAGGTGGGGCAACAGAAAATCAACTTGAAAAAATAACAAACTATGCTGAAAAAATAGGCTTAGCATTTCAAATAAAAGATGATATTTTATCTGAAATTGGAGACGAAAAAATAACTGGAAAACCTGTTGGAAATGATAAAGAAAAAGGAAAATGCACTTATGTATCTGAATATGGATTAGAAAAATCTAAAGAAATATTACATCAAATTACAAATGAAGCAATCTTAGAATTAGATGAATTTGGGGAAAAGGCCGAATTTTTAACTAATTTAGCAAGATATATTGAAACAAGAAATAAATAAGGGGTTTAAATAAATGGAATTTAAAAAAGAAGAACTACCAAAGCATATAGCAATTATAATGGATGGAAACAGACGTTGGGCAAGAGCTAAGGGAATGCCAGTAGCCTTTGGACACAAAGAAGGTGCAAAGGTTCTAGAAAGAATTGTAAGACACGCAAACGAAATAGGACTTGAATATATTACAGTATATGCATTTTCAACAGAAAATTGGAAAAGGGCAGAAGAAGAAGTAAAAAGCCTAATGTTAATACTTCAAAACTATTTAGAACATTATGCCAAAGTTGCAGATTCTGAAAATATAAAAATTCAATTTTTAGGAGATACAACAGCATTAAATGACAAAATGCAGGAAAGAATAAAAGAATGTATAGAAAGAACAAAAGATAACACAGGTGTTCATTTTAATATTGCATTAAATTATGGAGGAAGGGCAGAAATTGTAAGAGCAACAAAAGAAATTGCAAGAGAAATTGAAAATAAAACAATTGCTTTAGAAAATATAAATGAAGATTTATTAGAAAGCAAATTATATACTGCAGGTCAACCAGACCCAGACTTAGTAATAAGAACAAGTGGAGAAATGAGAACAAGTAATTTCTTGCCTTGGCAAATTGCGTATTCAGAATTTTTATTTGTAAACAAAAACTGGCCAGATTTTAATGAAGAAGATTTAGATAATGCAATAATTGAATATCAAAAAAGAACTAGAAGATTAGGAAAATAAAAAAGGTGAAAAATATGGATTTAAAAAGAGTTTTAACAACAGTATTAGGACTTCCAATTGTGGCACTACTATTTGTATTAGGAAACGAATATGTAATAGGAGTAGCAGTATTAATTGTAAGTATAATTAGTATGTACGAATATTTTGGAGCAGTAAAAAAGGTTGCAAAACCAATACAATGGGTAGGTTATTTATCTAACATTTATATTGTTGGAGCAATGTTCTTAGAAACAGAAAAATTATTACATTTTGTAGCACTCTCAATACCAGTTGTAATGTTATTATTATTTTTGAATGTAATTCTTACAGATATGAAAATAACCTTTAAAGATGTAGCATATACATTAGTTGGAATAATGTATGTACCATTTTTCTTTATGTTTTTAGAATTAGTAAGAAAATTAGAATTTGGAAAAGTTCTATTTGCATATACATTTGTTGTATCATGGTCAACAGACATATTTGCATATCTAATTGGAAAACATTTTGGAAAACATAAATTTAGTAAAATAAGTCCTAAAAAATCAATAGAAGGATGTGTAGCAGGGGCTGTAGGAGCAGTTATAGTTTCTACAATATTTATGGTAATATCAAATAATTATTGGGGAACAGAATTTTCTTATGGCATGATTGCAATAGTAAGCTTAGGATTAAGCCTTCTTAGCCAAATTGGAGACTTTGTTGCATCATCTGTCAAAAGATTTGTAGATGTAAAAGACTATGGGAATTTATTACCTGGTCATGGTGGAATGCTAGATAGATTGGATAGTTTAGTTTTTATTGCACCATTTTTATATATGATATTTATGTGATTTTGTACCAAAGGGACCGGGTCTTTTTGGAACATGTTCTAAAAAGACCCGGTCCCAAAAGAACATTGCCCCAAAAAGAACCGGTCCTTTTGGGACAAAAATGGAGGAAAGAATGCTTGGATTTATTTTATCAGCGATAAAAATAATATTTTTACTTGGATTTTTAATATTTATACACGAAGGAGGACATTTCTTAGTTGCAAAACTTTGCAAAGTAAAAGTAAACCAATTTGCAATAGGATTTGGACCAGAATTAGTATCTAAACAAAAAGGAGAAACTAAATATGCCCTGCGTGCGATTCCTCTTGGAGGATTTGTTAGCATGGAAGGGGAAGAAGAAGCATCAGAAGCAAAAGGAGCATTTAATAAAGCAAGTATACCAAAAAGAATAGCAATAGTTGCAGCAGGAGCTATAGTAAATATAGTATTTGGATTAGTAGTATATTTCATATTAGTAGCAATAATATATGGAAGTTTACAAACTGCATGTAAGGCAACAATAGGCTTTTCTGGAGCTTTAGTTGATAGTGTGAAAATGATATTTACAGGTCAAGTTGGAGCAGATGACTTAACAGGTCCTGTTGGAATATCAGAGTTAGTTTCAAAAACAACAGGAATTAAAGAATATTTATATATAATGGCAGTAGTATCAGTATCACTTGGAATAACCAATTTACTTCCAATTCCAGCTCTGGATGGAGGAAAAATATTGTTGCTTTTAATAGAAGCTATAAGAAGAAAACCTGTAAGTGATAAGGTTCAGATACAGTTACAATTATTGGGATTTTCAATTTTGATTGTTTTGTCTATATTTGTAACTTATAATGATATTAGTAGGATTTTTACGTGATTTGCGGTTAGAGAAGAGACGTTTTTTCTGATTGGGGACGGTTCTTTTCGCGAAAAGAACCGTCCCCAATCAGAAAAAAAGGAGGAAAAATGGCAGAATTTAAATCAGGATTTGTATCAATTTGTGGAAGAACAAATGTAGGGAAATCGACATTAATAAATCTATTAGTAGGAGAAAAAATTGCAGCAATAGCAAATAAAGTTCAAACTACAAGAACACAAATAAGAGGAATAGTAAATAGAGAAAATTCACAAATTATATTTATAGATACCCCTGGGATACATAAACCTAAAACAAAATTAAATGAAAATATGATAGAATTATCGTGGGATGCAATTTCCAATTCTGATGTTATTTTGTTTTTAATAGAAGCAGATAGCAAAGAAATTGGAAGAGGAGATATGAAAATCTTAGAAAAAATAAGAGAAGCAAATAAAAAATGCATTTTGATAATAAATAAAGTGGATTTAATAAATAAAGAAGAATTAGCTAAATTAATAGATTTATATAAAAATGAATATGACTTTTCAGCAATAATTCCAATTTCGGCAACAAAAAATAAATACAAAGAGGTTGTGCTTAATGAAATAGAAAAAAATTTAAAACCGGGTCCTGCATATTATGACCAAGATGAATATACAGACCAAACTTTAAGACAACTTGCCGAAGAAACAATAAGAGAAAAGGCTTTAATATTATTAAGAGATGAAGTTCCACATGGTATTTTTGTACAAGTAGAAAAAATGAAACTTAAGAAAACTCAAAAAAACGAGGATATTTATAATATAGAAGCAACGATTTATTGTTTAAGAAATTCACATAAGGGAATTATAATTGGAAAAAATGGCGAAATGCTTAAAAGAATTGGAACCATGGCAAGAAAAGACATGGAGCAAAATTTTGGAACAAAGGTTAATTTGAAAACATGGGTTAAAGTTAAAGAAGACTGGATGAATAACGAAAAATTTTTTAATGAATAAAATACATAAGAATGGAGAAAATAACTCCAGAAGGAAGTGGACGTTATGATAAAAGATATAGCTTGGAATATGTTTAAATCAACAGGAAGTGTTGATACATTTTTGGAAATGAAGCAAATAGAAAATATTCAAAATAATTTAGCAAATCTTCAAAAGGTGGAAACAAATGGGAATAGTAAAAACGAAGGGAATAATAATAGCAGAAAGTAATATGGGAGACTTTGATAAAATGCTTACAATGCTTACACCTGGTCTTGGCAAAATATCGTGTGCAGCAAAAGGCGCTAGAAGACAAAATAGCGCTCTTTTGGCAGGCACACAGTTTTTATGTTTCGGTGAGTATATATTATATAAATCACAAGAAAATTACTCTATAAATTCTTGTGATACTATTGAAATGTTTTATAATATAAGAACAGATTTAGATAAAATTAAGTATGCTGTACATGTTACTAAAATTATTCAAGATGTTACAAATGAGAATGAAAATAGCTATAAAATTTTACAACTTTATTTGAATACATTATATATGATTTCAGAAACTGATAAAGACCCGGATTTTATTTTGAGTGTTTTTAAAATTAAGCTTTTATGTTTTTTAGGTTTTAAACCTAGAGTTAAGGATTGCGTTAATTGTGGAGAGAAAGAAAGCTTAAATCATTTTAGTATTAAGGATAATGGAGTAAAATGTGAAGAGTGTTATAGACAAGACAAAAGTTCAATTAGTATAAGCCAAAGCACTTTAGCGGCTTTAAATTTTATTGTTTCAGCTCCTTGTAAAAAGGTTTTTGGATTTAGTTTGAAGGATGAAAGCTTGAGAGAAATTAAACTTTTAAGCAAGGTTTATTTTAATGAAAAATTGGAAAAGGAATATAAATTGGAAGAATTATGGTGATTTTTTCAGATGTTTATTTTTACTTGAAATTAAACACTAAATAGTGTATAATAAAAAATACTTGGGGGTGTAATGGTTTCGACATTATACAAGAAAGATAAAAAGCGAGTAGTGGATGGTTGCTTTGGCCACTATAAAAAAGCAAAAATAAAAATAAACGCTGATAATACAGAATTAGCATACGCTGCCTAATTGCAGTGTCGCCTTGTTTTATATTCCTACGTATAAAATAAAGGTGTTATATTTGTAGGAAACGAATCTATTAAGAGCTTTGGTAATAGAGGGTATAAAGAAGCTATATTCAAATTAAGCACGTTTGCTTGCGTAACTTGAATGAATATAAATAGCAAACTGCACTCGGAGAAATTTATGTGGAATGTATAGTGGACAGGAGTTCGACTCTCCTCACCTCCACCAAAAGATTAAATTGTTTCACCAGATGAGAAAAAAAGAAATTAATGAGATATAAAAGTATAAAAATTAAAAAAAGTGCCAATAGCTTATGTAATTAGCTAAAGGCACTTTTTGTATTAATTCCTACATATATAAACGGAAAATACTTGACAATTACAAACAAATGTTTTAAACTATATATAGTTTTAGGTAAGGATGTGAAATTATGGAAAATGAAATAAACAGTTTAGTAGTTAAAGAGAACGTATCAAGTGAAGAAATAAAAAAATTAATATATACTATAAGAGGAAAACAAGTAATGATAGATAGTGATGTAGCAAAATTATATCATTATGAAACTAAAAATGTAAATAAAGCTGTAAAGAGAAATATAGATAGATTTCCAGAAGAATTTTGTTTTCAATTAACAGAGGAAGAATTTCAAACTTTGAGGTTCCAAATTGGAACCTCAAAACAAAACGAAGAACTTAGAGGCGGAAGAAGATATCTGCCATATGTTTTTACAGAACAAGGAATTGCTATGTTAGCGGGAGTCTTAAAAAATGATATAGCTGTAAAAGTTAGTATTAGTATAATAAAATCATTTATAGAAATGAGAAAATTCTTAGCAGTAAATGGACAACTATTCGAGAGATTAACTAATGTAGAATATAAATTATTAGAGCATGACAAAAAATTTGATAAAGTATTTAATCAATTGCAAGATGAAGAAAATATTAAACAAAAAATATTCTTTGAAGGTCAAATATATGATGCATATAGTTTAATAATTGATATTATTAGAAAAGCAAATAATAAGATTTTTATAATAGATAATTATATAGATGATAGTGTTTTGAAAATGCTTATAAAGAAAAATAAGAATGTTGAAGTTGTAATATTAACATCAGAAAAAAGCAATATAGAGAAAATTGATATTCAAAAATTCAATAAAGAATATCCGGTATTAAAAGTTGCTAAAACAAATAAATTTCAGGACAGATTTATAGTAATAGATAATAAAGAAATGTATCATCTAGGAGCATCTATAAAAGATTTAGGAAAAAAATGTTTTGGAATTAATAAAATTGAAGACATAGAAATTATAAAGAAGATAATTAATCTATGAAAAATCATTACTTAAAAGCTTCTAATTATCTTAAAAAACAACCTTTACAAATCCTCCAAAATGGTGTAATATAAAAGCGGAAAAATAACAATAATAAAAAGACGACAAAAATGGGAAGGATGAAAAATAATGAGAATATTAGAAACAAAGTCAGACGAAGAAGAATACACAAGATTTTTAGAAAGTAATGAAAGATGCAATTTTCAACAATCACTAGAATGGGCAAAAGTAAAAACAAGTTGGAAAAGAGAAGTAATACTAGCAGAAGACAGCAGCAAAAAAATAATAGGATCACTTATGGTATGGATAAGAAAAATACCAATATTTGGAAATATAATGTATTCAGCAAGAGGACCAGTATGTGACATACACAATATGGAAATACTAAAACAATTAACAGAAGGAGCAAAACTACTTGCTAAAAAATACAATGCAATAGTACTAAGGATAGAGCCAGACATAAAAAGTGACGATACATCATTTAGAAATATAATGTTAGAATTAGGATATTCTATAAAAGATGATGCAAAAAACTTTAGAGAAGAAATACAACCACGTTATGTATTTAGATTAGATACAAAAGATAAAACAGAGGATGAAATATTTAAAAACTTCCACTCAAAAACAAGATACAACATACGTCTAGCAACCAAAAAGGGAGTAACAATAAAAGACGGAACAAAAGAAGATTTAAAAGATTTTCATAAAATAATGGTAACAACAGGAATAAGAGATGGATTCATAACAAGACCACTAGAATATTTTGAAAGAATGTATGACTGCTTAGGACCTGAGCATATGAAAATATTAATGGCATATTACGAAGGAAAACCAATATCAGGAGTAATACCAATAATGTATGGAAACAAAACATGGTATTTATATGGAGCAAGTAGTAATGAACATAGAAATTTAATGCCAAATTACCTATTACAATGGGAAATGATAAAAATAGCTATTTCAAGAAAAAGCGATATATATGACTTAAGAGGAGTACCAGGAATTGCAGACAACAGTAATGGACTATTCAGATTTAAAAAAGGATTTGGAGCAGAATATACAGAATTTATAGGAGAAGTTTACATTCCATTTAAACCTTTAACATACAAAATGTATAAAATTTCAGAAAAAATATTTAGAAATGTAAGAGCATTAAAACTAAAATTTAAAAAGAAATAGGTGGAGGAATCTAAATGAAAACACTTGTAGTAAATAAGGAAGATTTGAAACATAATATAAGCAAAATAAAGGAAATTGCAAAAGACACAGGAAGGCTTGATAACCATAAACCTTTACAAATAATAGCTGTAGTAAAAGGAAATGGATATGGACTTGGATTAATTCCATATTCAAAAATTTTAATAGATAACGGAATAAATTTTTTAGCAGTATCAACAGTTGAAGAAGCATTAAAACTAAGAGAGGCAAAAATTCAAGCAAAGATACTTATGTTATCATCAACAGCAATAAAAAAAGAAATAGAATTGTTAGTAGATAATGAAATAATAATAACAATAGGTTCAAAAGAAGCATTAAAAACTGCTGAAGAAGTGGCTAGAAACAAGAATATTAAGATAAAAGCACATTTAAAGATTGACACAGGATTTGGAAGATATGGATTTATATATAATGAAAAAAAAGAAATGCTAGAAGCATTAAAAAATATAAAAAATATTGAAATAGAAGGAACATTTTCACATTTATCATTAGCATTTTATGAAAAAAATGAATATTCGGAAGAACAATTTAAACGTTTTATAGATGTTATTGAATACTTAAAAGAAAACAAAATAGAAACAGGAATGCTTCATATTTGTAATTCTTCAGCATTTTTGAAGTTTAAGCATATGAGATTAAATGCTGTAAGAGTAGGTTCAGCATTTTTAGGAAGGCTTGCAATTCCTAATATATATGGACTAAAGAAAATAGCTTACTTAAAATCAAATGTTTCTGAAATAAAACAACTTCCAAAAGGGTATAATATAGGATATTCAAACTCATATATAACCAAAAAAGAAACTAAAATTGCACTAATACCATGTGGTTATGCAGATGGATATAATGTAAGAGAACAAAGGGACATGTTTAGAAAAATAGATAGATTGCGTTATGTAGTAAGAGACATAAAAGATAGTTTTAAAGATAAATCACTATATGTTAATATATTGTGCAAAAAAGGCGACCAAAAAGAATATACAAGATGCAAAGTTCTAGGAAGAATCGGAATGTATCATTTAAGTGTAGATGTGACTGGAAAAAACATAGAAATTGGAAATGAAGTAAAATTAGATGTTAGTCCTATGTTTGTGGATAGCAGTATAAGAAGGGAGTATATATAGTGGAAAATAATCAAAGTCAAAAAGAAGTATTTTTGAAAATGAATTTTTTTAAAAAAGTATGGTATTCTATTACAAAATTCGAAAAATATCCTGAACTTGCGGCATTAGGATTTAAAAAAGCAATAATATATTTTGCACAAATAGTAATCATATTTAGCATTATATATACAGGAACTTTTGTATATTATGTTTCAAATGTTGCCCAATTTGATGAAGAAAATTTAGGACTATCAGAAAAAATTGTAAAAATTATGGCTAGAGACGCAGATACGGAAAATGAACAAGTTAATCAAGCAATATCTATAATGAATGAATATTCAGACAAAACAATTATTGGGGCATTATTTATAAGCATATTTATATCGTTCTTTATAGCTACTCTTATGGATGTATTTACACTATCAATTTTTGGAATGCTTACATGTATTATAGCTAAAATAAAAATGAATTATAAAGCCGTTTTTAATATGTCAATATATGCACTAACATTACCGGTTATATTAAGAACTATATATGTAATGATAACAATCCTTACAACATTTGAAGTAAAATATTTTGGAGTAATGTATACAGCTATAGGATATATAACACTTGCAGCTGCAATTTTCTTAATAAAATCTGATGTAATAAAACAACATTTAGAACTTATGAAAATTATAGAAGAAAGCAAAGAAAAAATAGAACAAACAATAACTATTCCTAAAAAACCTAAAGAAGATGACGAAGATGAAGAAAAAAAGCAAGAAGATGATGAAAACAAAAAAGAAGAAAAAGGAGCAGAAGGACAAAGCTCAAATGCATAAGTAAAAGAAGAATTAGAAAGGAATGAAGTTTTAATGAAAAAAGACAAAAACAATAACCAAGACGGAAAATGGAAAGATATTTTAGTTGGTTTTTTAGCTCTTATAGCAATAATATGTATTGTAATTATCACAATATATGGTTATACATTAAATAAAAAAAGTGATGATACAACAATAATTAGTTATACAGATTTAATAAAACAAATATCCGCAGGAAATGTAAAAAAGGTTGAAATGACAACAGGTTCTACATCTATAAAAGTAACATTAAATCATAAAATAGAAGAAAACGAAGAAGAAAAACAAGACGATAATAATACAGAAAATGAAGAAAAAGAAAATGGTGAAAACAAAATAGAAATATTTGGAGGAACATCAAAAGATGAAAAAGTAGACCCAGAGTTGGTAAAAAAAGCAATTGTTCCAAATACTCAAAGTTTTGTGGAATTAATTCAAAATAAAGTGGCAGATGGAAATGAAATTGAATTAATACAAAAAAGTCCAAGTATATTATCTACAATCCCATCATATTTCTTTTCATTGCTTCCAACAATTATAATGGTTGCATTATTCATAATGATTTTTAAAATGCAAGGATTAGGTGATAGAGGGGAAGTATATAATGAAACAGAAAGAAAGACAAAGGTTAAGTTCTCAGATGTAGCAGGACTTGATGAAGAAAAAGAAGAAATGGTAGAACTTGTTCAATTTTTAAAAGAACCTAAGAAATTTATAGAAATGGGTGCAAAAATTCCTAAAGGAGTTTTATTATATGGTAAACCAGGAACGGGTAAAACTTTAATTGCAAAAGCAATAGCAGGAGAAGCAGGAGTTCCATTTATTTCTATGAGTGGTTCAGAATTTATAGAAATGTTCGCAGGACTTGGAGCTTCAAGAGTAAGAAAATTATTTGATAAAGCAAGAAAAATGGCTCCATGTATAGTATTTATTGACGAGATAGATGCAATAGGTTCAAGAAGAACAAATGGAAGTGGAGCAGAATCAGAAAATAATCAAACATTAAACCAATTACTAGTTGAAATGGATGGATTCTCTTCAGAAGAAACTATAATAGTACTAGCTGCAACAAATAGACCAGAAATGCTTGATAAAGCACTATTAAGACCTGGTAGATTTGATAGGCAAATTACAATTCCAGCACCAGACAGAAAAGGAAGAGAAGAAATATTAAAAATCCATAGCAAAGACAAAAAGATGGCTGAAAATGTATCTCTAGAAAGCATTGCAGAAGATACAGCAGGATTTACAGGTGCAGAGCTTGCAAATATTTTAAATGAGGCAGCAATAATAGCTACTAAAAATGAACACGAAAAAATAACAAATGACGATATAGAAGAAGCAGTAAAAAAAGTTACAGTAGGTTTAGAGAAAAAAGCAAGAGTAATTTCTGACAAAGACAAACGTTTAACTGCATATCATGAAGCAGGACATGCAATTGTAAGTTGGTATTTACCAACTCAAAAAAAGGTAAAAGAAATATCAATAATTCCTAGAGGTATGGCAGGTGGCTATACAATGTATAAAACAGATGAGGACAAGTCTTATATATCTAAAACAGAGATGGAAGAAAAATTGATTGCATTACTTGGTGGTAGAGCAGCAGAAAAAGTAGCTTTAAACGATATTTCGACAGGTGCAAGTAACGATATCGAAGTTGCAACTCAGATTGCAAAAGAGATGATTGTTAAATATGGTATGAATGATTTTATAGGTCCAATTTCTTTGAAAAATGAAAATGGTGAATATGAACTAGATATGTTCGGAAAAGAAATGGGAGATAAAATTGGTGAAGAAGTTAAAAAATTAATTGATACTGCTTATAATGATGCACAAACTATTTTAAGACAACATATGGATAAGCTAGATAGTGTTGCTGAAGAATTATTGGCTAATGAGAAAATTAATGAGGAGACTTTTAAGAGATTCTTTGAGGAAGAAGAGTAGAATAATTTGTAAAATTATAGACGGAATTTTGGTTTCGTCTTTATTTTTTTGGAAAACGTTAGTGTCAATAAGTTTCAGGAAACTCTTGTTTTGACTTTTTTGGGGAAAGATGGTATAATAAAACTACTATATAGCACTATGTTAGTATGTTTTTTTAGCTAACTTGAGAAGTGCAAAAGAAAAGGAGAAAAAGTTATGACAGCCAAAAGATTTTATGAAGCTATGGTATGGGTTTTGAAAGGAATTGCAGCATTATGGCGGAATTTGAAGCCACAGTTAGAGCTTGGAGTTCTTGCTATCCAAATTTTTTTACTGGATATCTGCGAAGCGTATCAGAAAACTATCGATAAACTGTACCCAAGAGTGGAGAAGAAACTCTTTATGGGATGGCCAAAGACTAGTAGATTATTTACGCATATATTCTTCGGAACAGGAGTTATTGGTGGTACAATACTTGTCATATCAGGTATTAAGTTCGTAGTTAAAGTGCACATTCCGTGGATTTTAAGCTTGAATGTAGAGCAAGTTAATGCATGGACAAAGCTAAACTGCGTTTTTCTGGTATGTGTGATAGTCATAGGTTCAAGCATTATAAAAAGAGGAATTATCCGTACTATTTTGAGAGCAGTGGGGATTATTTTTGGAATAAAATGTCTGACTGTGCTTTTTGCTTGGACATTAACTTTAAAATTTGGAATTGATACACCAGTGTTGGATAATCTTATTACTGCAATTGCAAAAGGACCTGATGTAATTATTATCCA
The DNA here is from genome assembly GCA_934121905.1 of uncultured Clostridia bacterium. Classification (GTDB taxonomy): domain Bacteria; phylum Bacillota; class Clostridia; order TANB77; family CAG-508; genus CAG-269. The sequence continues at coordinate 25,086 of CAKOVI010000011.1, read as the reverse complement.
ATTCACACAGAAATTTATTCCATGGCTTATGGACAACATCCATATTGTTTGTGGTTAACTTTCTTTTGCTCCCTCAGACCATATTACATGGTCTGAGGGAATCTCTTTTTAATAAAATAGGTTTAAAGATAAAGTCAATAAGAATAATTTAAATACTGCTATCCTAGAGTTGGATGATTTTTGCATGAGAAGAGATATAAAAAAATATGATTTACTCTTTTTTGCTGTTTTTAGAAAAAAATTGTTTTACTTTTTGAGATTATATGGTATACTACTTTTGTAAGAATTTTTGATTGAAATAGGAGAAAAAATGAACATATTAATATATTTTATAATAGCAGTATTATTTGCAGTTTTGATATTTTGGACATGGAATAATACAAAGGATTTTGAAGAAACATCAAAAAGAGTAGTTTTTATAGTAATTGGAATAGTAATCGTTGCAGTTATAACATTAATTTATTTTACAATATCGAAAATAAGTATAACGTATCCTAAAGTTGAAATGGTAAATCAAGTTAGAAAAATGGTGGTGTTATTGTTTACACCAATTAATGGTTATTTAAGTTTGCCACATATTGCATCTTTAAAGATGCAGATAAAATTGAAAACAGAAGAGAATTCAAAATTAAAGAAAAAAATAATAATATTAGGAATCGTGTTGGTGATAGCAACAATTGTAGAGATAAGTTATATGAAGGATTTTCAAAATGGAATAATTCAAATGTTAAATAGTAAATAAAGAGGAGGTTTTTAAGCATGGAAGAAAAAATAAAAAAATTACCAAATTCTTATCAAGATGATATAAAAAAGGCAATAGAAATTTTAAAAGAAAATGGAGCTAAAGAGGTATTTATTTTTGGTTCGATTGCTAATGGAAAATTTAATATAAATTCAGATATTGATATTGCGGTAAGAGGAATTGAAGCTGACAAGTTTTATAAAGTTGCGAGTATATTGATGTTTGAGTTGGAGAATGAGTTTGACTTAATAGATTTGGATGATAAGGAAAATAGATTTTCACAAATGTTATTGAAAGTTGGAGGTTTATTGAAAATTGGATAAAATAATAAAAGAGCAGGTAAATTTCAAATTAAATGATATTGATAGATTATTTTCAGAATATGAGCTTATATTTGAAAAGATTAAGGTTGAAGAACCAGATTTATTTGATATGACAATATTGGGAAGTGTATTACATTCTTTTTATAATGGATTGGAAAATATTTTTGAAATAATAGCCAAAAATATTGATAATAATGTGCCAAGTGGCAATAAATCACATCAGGAATTATTACATCAAATGGCAAGTGAAAATGGTTTTAGGCATGAAGTTATTAGCGAAGATTTATATTTAAAATTAAGAGAATATGCAACTTTTCGACATTTTTATAGACATGCGTATTCATTTCAATTAAATTGGGAAAAGATGAAACCTTTAGTAGATAATATAAATAGTGTTTGGGAAGAAACCAAGAATACAATGTTAAGTTTCTTAAAAGAAGGAGAAATATGAAACCAAAAGTAATAGTAATAGTAGGGCCAACAGCCTCAGGAAAAACATCATTATCAATAGAACTTGCAAAAAAAATAAACGGCGAAATAGTATCATGTGATTCTATGCAAATATATAAAGACATGGACATAGGTTCTGCAAAGCCAACCGAAGAAGAAATGCAAGGAATAAAACATTATATAGTTGATGAAGTTTTACCAACAGAGAGATTTAGTGTAGCAAGATATAAACAAGAAGCAGAAGCGGCAATAGAAGAAATTTTGCAAAAAGGAAAAACACCAATAGTAGTTGGTGGAACAGGACTCTATGCTAATAGTCTTATATATGGAATTGAATATAATGATATCAAATTAGATGAGAAATATAGAGAAGAATTAATGAACATTGCAAATACCCCAGAAGGTTTAGAAAAACTATATGAAAAAGCAAAAAAAATAGACGAAAAAGCAATGGAAAAAATAAGTTCTAATGATAAAAAAAGAATAATAAGAATTCTAGAAATATATAAAGCTACAGGCAAAAATAAAACAGAGCAAGAAAAAGAATCAAGAAAAAATGAAGTAAAATACGATTACAAAGTTTTTGCTATAAATATAGAAAGACCAATACTATATGAAAGAATAAACAAAAGAGTAGACATAATGATAGAACAAGGACTAATAGAAGAAGTAAAAAAATTAATAAAAAAATACCCAGAATTTCCGACAGCAATGCAGGCTATTGGTTATAAAGAAATAGTAGAATATTTAAACAATGAATTAACAAAAGAAGAAGCAATTGAAAAGATAAAACAAGAAACTAGAAGATATGCCAAAAGGCAAATAACATGGTTCAAAAGAATTGAAAACATAAAATGGCTTAATGGTCTAGATGAAACACAAAATAATATAAAAATTATTTTGGAGGTAATGAATTGAGTAAAATAATAAATTTTGAAGATTTAAAAAATAAAAAGTTTGAAAAAAAGCAATTAATATACTTAATATTTGCAATTATAATGGTATATATTTTTTATTCCATTTTTTTATTAGTAAGAAAACCAAATGATACAATAACGATAAATAGCGGAGTATTAACATTAGAAGAATCTGCAACAGGGTACATAATAAGAGACGAACAGGTATTAAAAGGAAATAACTATAAAAATGGATTAACTGTTGTTGTATCAGAAGGAGAAAGAGCAGCAAAAGGGCAAACTGTTTTCAGATATAATAGTGGACAAGAAGATGAAATAAAAGCAAAAATAGAAGAAGTAAACCTAAAACTACAAGATGCTCTTTCTAAACAATCAAAATTACCAACGATGCTTCCAACTGATATAAAAAACTTAGAAAAGCAAATAGACGAAAAGACAAAAGACCTAAGTAGTTTAACAGATTTACATACAATAGCAGAATATAAAAAAGAAATAGAAGAAATAACCAGTAAAAAAGCAAAAATAGCAGGTACACTAAGTCAAAGCGGAACATATATACAAGAACTTACAAAGCAAAAAGAAGAATATGAGCAAAAACTTATATCAGATTCAGAATATATAACAGCACCAGTTTCAGGAGTTATATCATATAGAGTAGATGGATTAGAAGATGTTTTATCAACAGATGATTTAAGCAATTTGACAGAAGAAAAGTTAGAAAATTTAGGGTTGAAAACAGGAAAAATAATATCAACTTCACAAGAATCACGGAAAAGTAATAAATAATTTTGATTGTTCATTAGCAACGGTTTTAGATAGTGAGGCAGCTAAAAATATTGAAATAGGACAATATGCAACAATAACACTATCTAGTGGAAATGAAATAAATGCAGAAGTTAAATATGTAGCAAAACAAAATGATGATAAAGTTTTGATAGTATTTGATTTAAAAACCTTAACAGATGAATTGACACAATATAGAAAAATTTCTTTTAACATTACTTGGTGGAGTGTTTCTGGATTAAAAGTTCCAAATACTGCAATACTAGAAAACGAAAAAGGTCTAAAATATGTAGTTAGAAAGAAAGCAGGACAAGAACAAAAAGCCATTGTTAAAGTTTTAAAGAAAAATGATAAATATGCAATAATAAGTACATATAAAGACGAAGAGCTACAGCAACTTGGAATAGAGACTAAGGATTACGTTAAAATTTCTCAATATGATAATATACTAGTTTATCCAGAACAAAAATAAAATATTACAGTTATGTTACAAAAATATTAAATTAATATTACATTTGCTGGAAACTATTGACTTTTTCAAAAAAATGTAAGATACTAGTTTCATATTGGATAAACAAAAACGAAAAACGTTTTAGGAGGAAAGAAAATGTCAAGTGCAATAATGAGCAAAGTTTGGAATTTATTTGGAATGGATCAAGCTGAGGAAGAAGAAGAAAATGATGATGTATATGAATACGACTATGATGAAGAACCAGAAGAAGAAAAGAAAGGTTTTATAAAAAAGAATAGCAAAGTTGTATCAATGCCACAAAACCAATCAATAAGAATGGTGATTTCACAACCTACAAGTTTTGAACAATCTGAAGAAATATGTGGATTTTTAAAAGAAAAGAAATCTGTAATAGTAAATTTAGAATATGTAAATAAAGATGTTGCAAGAAGAATAGTTGACTTTATAAGTGGAGGAGTATATGCTTTAGATGCACATATCCAGAAAGTATCTAATTCTATATTTTTAATAGCACCTATAAATTATGAAATAACAAATGAAATGGCAAGAGAAGAAATAAAAAACAAATTGTCAGTTTCTTGGCTAAACAAAAATAATATCAACTAAAAAGGAGGCTAAACTATGCTTACACCACTAGACATAGAAAATAAAAAATTTTCAAAACAGATAATGAATGGGTACAATGTTGAGGAAGTAGACGATTTTTTAGATGAAATTGGAGTTGAATTTGCGAGAAAACAAAAAGAAGTAAATGAGACATCTAAAAAAGTAGAAGAATTAAATGCGAGTCTTGAACATTATAAAAGTATTGAAGGAACTCTTCAAAACACATTATTAATGGCTCAATCTACAGCTGAAGAAGTAAAAAACATTGCAAAACAAAAAGCAGATCAAATTGTAAATGATGCAAAATCTTCATCTCAAAAAGAGGTGGACTTTATTCAAAATCAAATTCTAATTAAGAAAAAAGAATTAGAAGATGTCCAAAAACAATTTGATATATATAAGGCCAAGATGGAATCACTTTTGATTTCACAACTTGAATTAATAAAAGAAATTAATAAAAATGGAGACGAAACAGTTTAAGGTTTTTCCTTAGACTGTTTTATTAATATATCACGAAATAATAATTTTTATGTATCTAAAATAGAACTATTAACACTCAAAAAAGGTGCGAAAAAAGCACTTGACAAAAAAGAAAAAATAGTATAAAAAAGAAATATAGAATAAAAATAGAAGAGGTATAAAATGCAAATGAAAAAATTTAGAAAAAACAAAGGTATAACATTAATAGCACTAGTGGTAACAATAATAGTTTTACTAATATTAGCAGGAATAAGTATAAATATGTTAACAGGTCAAAATGGAATACTAAAAAGAGCGGGAGAAGCTAAAAGGAGAACAGGAGAAGCACAAGAAAGAGAAAATATACAAGTGGCAATAACATCAGCTCAAACAGAAGATTTTGCAAAAGAATCAGAAATAACAGATGAAACATTAAGAAAAGAAATAAAAAACACTATGGGAAGTGATAATAATTTATCAGGAACAGGTCCATGGTGGTATAACGGAGAGAAAAACGATTATATAATTAATAAAAAAGGAAAAATATTAGAAAAAGGAACACTTACGTATATGTACGAAAAAGCACTAATAGATAATTGCGAAAAAGAAGATGGAACATGTACAAATGGTGAACATTTACATGTAGGAGACTATGTAAATTTAACAAATCCAACAGAAGGAAGCATAACAATTTCCGCGTCTGATTCAGGTATGGATAATGCAGGAGTAAATGGAGTAACAAACCAAACATTTGACATAGCAGAAAACCAATTAAATTGGAGGGTGCTAGGGGAAAATGATGCAGGAGAAATAGAACTAATAGCCGGAAGCCCTATGAAAAGTACAAATGTGGTTGAATCAAAAAATGTGCCTGGATTATATATGTATAAAGCAAAGGCATATGTAAATGGGGTAGAAATATTAAATAATATATGTAAAATGTATAAAGAAAACGACAAGACAGGATATATATCAAGTGCAAGAAGTGTAACACAAAGTGATATAGATAAGGCAGTAGGTTTAACATCTATAGATATAATAAAGGAAAAAGATCTTGACAAATATTATAAAGATAAAAATAATTATACCTGGTGGAAGGTACTAGGGGAAACGTATAGTATTCTGGATCGATATACTCCAGAAAGTTGGTTAAATGGTAAAACACGAACAACAGTATCAGTAGAAGTGACAGGGTATTATTATAGTGTAAACAGTAAGGATAAAGATGATGCACCATCAGTTACAGTAAATGATAGAGTGTACAAAATGTTATTTGAAAATGCTGAGTTTGATACAGGAAAGGCATACTGGTTGGCTTCTCGTTTGGTTAGAGGAAGTATTTTTGCAAGTTTTGATTTGGGTGTGGCATACACCCAGAACGGAATTTCACGTGCAGGCGGCTGGACTTTGTTCACTTCCAATGGCGGTGGAGTGTCGAAATGTTTGGCAGTCCGTCCAGTAGTTTCTTTAAAATCTAATGTCACAAATACACAGGTCCAAAAAATAACAGATAAAACAGAAGAAACATGGAGTAATAGTTGATGGAGATCAGAATTTAGTATTGTTTTTCAAGAGTAGAATTTTAGCACATATAAAAAGACTAAAAATATGCAGAAAAGGTGCAAAAAAAGCACTTGACAAAAAAGAAAAAATAGTATAAAAAATATATAGAATAAAAATAAAAAGAGGTATAAAATGCAAATGAAAAAAGACGCTGAAACCCTTGCAGGAGTACACACACACACACACACACACGGATAACTTAGCAAATAAAGAAATTATAAATATAATAAGCACGCAAAATAAACCTATAAATTAATAGGCTTATTTTGTGTGCTTTTTGGCGTTCTTTTAAAGCAGAAATACCGAAGAAAAAGGAGGAGGATGAAGAAATGAATTTAATGAAAAAATTCAGAAAAGACAAAGGCATAACATTAATAGCACTTGTGGTTACAATTATTGTTCTATTAATATTAGCAGGAATAAGCATTAGTATGTTAACAGGTCAAAATGGAATACTAAATAGGGCAACAGAAGCCAAAAACTTAACAGGAGAAGCACAAGAAAGAGAAAATATACAAGTGGCAATAACATCAGCTCAAACAGAAGATTTTGCAAAAGGATTAGAAATAACAGATGAAACATTAAGAAAAGAAATAAGAAACACTATGGGAAGCGATAGTAACTTATCAGGAACAGGACCATGGGTATATCATGGAAAAACAAATAATTACACAATAGAAAAAGATGGAAGCTTAAGTAAAAAAGCACCAGCACAAGAAGGAACACTAGCATATATGTATGAAAAAGCATTAGCAAATGGATGTGATAATGGAGACGGAACATGTACAAATAGTGAACATTTACATGTAGGAGACTATGTAAATTTAACAAATCCAACAGAAGGAAGTATAACAATTTCTGCATCTGATTCAGGAACAGATAGTGGAAAGGTTAGTGGAGTAACAGATCAAACATTTAATATAGCAGGAAACCAACTAAATTGGAGAGTACTAGGAGAAAATGATGCAGGGGAAATAGAACTAATAGCAGGAAGCCCAATGAAAAGTACAAATGTTGTTGATTCAAAAAATGTGCCAGGATTATATATGTATGGAGCAAAAGCTTATATAAATGGAGTAGAAATATTAAATAACATATGTAAAATGTATAAAGAAAATGACAAGACAGGATATATATCAAATGCAAGAAGTGTAACACAAAGTGATGTAGATAAGGCCGTAGGTTTAACATCTATAGATATGATAAAGGAAAAAAATCTTGATAAATATGATAGAGATAAACAAAACGAGAATTGGAAGGTATTGGGAGAAAAATATAGTTATCCAAACCAATATACTCCAGAAGGTTGGTTAAATGGTAAAACGCAAACAACAGTATCAGGAGAAGTAACAGCGTATTATTATAGTGTAAATAGTAAAATAGCAGATGATGCACCATCAGTAACAGTAAATGACAGAGTGTACAAAATGTTGTTTGAAAATGCTGAACCAAATACAGGAAAGGCATACTGGCTGGCTGTTCGTTCGGTTGGCGGCGATTCAAGCGATGCGTATTTCTGCTTGAGCTTGGCGGGCATCGGAGTCGGCGTTTCCGGTGCAGGCTGCTGGCTTATGTTCGGTTCCGATGGCGGTGGGAGCGGTGGCTGTGCGGCGGTTCGTCCCGTAGTTTCTCTAAAATCTAATGTCACAAATACACAGGTACCAAAAATAGCAGATAAAACAGAAGAAATTTGGACAAAAGAAGATGTACCTCAAGGGGCCCCATCTTAATACCTGATATTTTCTTCATTTCTTTAGAGTATCAATAGATGTGGAGACTAAAAATGCGACCAACAGTTGCTGATAGTCTCCTAAAATATGGAAAAAATATTGGAAAATTAGATATAATTTATAAAGAAAAAATATAAAATGTAAAAAGAATGGAGAAATACGCAATAAAGTGCAAAAAAGGTGCAAAAAAAGCACTTGACAAAAAAGAAAAAATAGTATAAAAAATATATAGAATAAAAATAAAAAGAGGTATAAAATGCAAATGAAAAAAGACGCTGAAACCCTTGCAGGAGTACACACACACACACACACACACGGATAACTTAGCAAATAAAGAAATTATAAATATAATAAGCACGCAAAATAAACCTATAAATTAATAGGCTTATTTTGTGTGCTTTTTGGCGTTCTTTTAAAGCAGAAATACCGAAGAAAAAGGAGGAGGATGAAGAAATGAATTTAATGAAAAAATTCAGAAAAGACAAAGGCATAACATTAATAGCACTTGTGGTTACAATTATTGTTCTATTAATATTAGCAGGAATAAGCATAAGTATGTTAACAGGACAAAATGGAATATTAACAAGGGCAAGTGAGGCAAAAGGAAAAACAGGAATATCACAAGAGGAAGAAATTGTAAAAATTTCTGTATCAGACGCTTTAACACAAGGATTAGGAGTAATATCAACAGATAATCTAAAGACAGCATTAACTAATAATGGATTAAAAGGAAACTTGCAAGGTGATGGTCCATGGACTTATACAGGAGAATATAAAAAATATAATATTGAACGAAATGGAAGTGTAACTAGCCTAAATCAAGATGAAAGCTCAAGTAATAAAATAGTGAAAATGGTTGGAGACTATGGAATTACAGAAAGCGGAAAGTTAGTCGAAATGAATGAAAATGAAGATGTTATGGAGGGTTATTGGAGAGAAGTTACTATTAAGGAAGAAGTAAGCCAAGTAGGAAAGGTAAAGAATTCGTATAATTATGATAATGGAAGTCGCTATATTATTAATAATGAAGGAGATGTATATGCTTGGGGAAAGAATTATGGTCAACTAGGAATAAACAGTACATCATCTTATCAAGAGAATCCAATAAAAATAAACGAATTATCAAATATTGTAAAGATAGAAGAAAATGAAGAAAATTATTATGCAATAACAGAAAATGGAGAAGTATATGTGTGGGGAGTAAATGGAAAAGAGACAGGAGGATTAGGAATAGGAAGTACGAATAAACAAGAGGTTCCTATAAAATTAAATGGAGTAAATAATATTGAAAAAATATACTTTGGTTACAGATGTGTATATGCAAAAACAAAAGATGGAAATGTATATGCCTGGGGAGATAACAACGCAGACGGTTCACTTGGAATTGGTAATGGCAGTGACGAATGGATAGCTGAACCTGTAAAAGTAAATGGATTAGCAAATGTTGATGATATATATTTGAGTAAAATAGGTAGAGGAGTGTATTTCAAGACTAAAGAGGGAGATGTATATTGCTGTGGGTATGCTCCAGGAATACAACTTAAAGAAAATGAAGAAGATTATTATATACCATCTAAAATTGAAAATTTAAGAGATGTTGATAAAATATTTGTGACTGGAGATGATACATATGTTTTAGGAAAGGATAAAATTGTATATCATATCTATATAGATGTAGACAACGAAAATATGAAAAGTGTTATTGAAAAAATGGATAATTTAATTAATATTGAAAAAATATATAGTTTTTATGATGATATTCGTAGTTTATATGCCCAAAATAACAATGGAGAAATATATGCTTGGGGATATAACGCAGACGGTTCACTTGGAATTGGTAATGATAGTGACGAATGGATAGTTGAACCTGTAAAAGTAAATGGGTTAACAAATGTTGAAAAAATATATAACTTAGGAAATAGCATATATGCAAAAAATAAAAATGGAGAAATATATGCTTGGGGAAATAATTCAGACGGTGTGCTTGGAATTGGCAATGACAGAGACTCTTGTATATATGAACCTGTGAAGATAAATGCACTAACCAATGTTGAAGAATTATATTTTTTCAGTGATTATGATGTATATGCTAAAACGTCAACAGGAATGGTATATTATTGGGGAAGTGGGAATTTAAGAGGAGGAGGAGATATTGATAAGACGAGAATTCCAATTTGTTGGAATAATATACGAGGATTCTTAAAAGATAATAATGCTAAAATAAAATGTTTACAATATGAATATGTGAAATATAAAAAAATATATATATTAACAGAAGATGATAAAATCTATAGCTGGACCCCTCCAGAGTAAATACTTTACATAATAAAACGCAAGGGAAACGTTGAAATATACGCTTTTTTCTAAAAAATGCAAAAAAATAATAAAAAAGCTTAAAAGCCTTTAAAATAGCGGCATATGGACTTAGACGGGCGAACAAAAAAGAAAAAGGTAAAACGCTTGAAAGCGTTGAGAATAAAGGAATAAAAAATGTACGAAACTTTTTTGGAAAAAATTGACAAAAAAGCAGCAGTATCAATGGATATGGAATTTTAAGCGTTTGAAAAGTGTTTAAGCCCCGAGAATGGACTAAAAAAAATATATATTAACGGAAGATGATAAAATCTATAGTTAGTTAAAATGCAAAAGTAGGTTCTTGTTAAATTAGAGCCTATTGCAAAAGTAAATTAAAAAATAAGGGTAAAAATTAGCTTGTGCAAGACTAATTTCTACCCTCATTTTTTCGTTGCTTTATGTATAAAAAATATGATATAGATTTAGTAGAATATGGATATAATATTTTAATAAAATATCCTGAAGTGGAAAAATATGCTTTAGCAAGTGAAATAAGAAAAAGTATGTTTGAAACATTAAGACTTATTTTATATGCAAATAAAAATATAAGATTAAATGTGATAAACAAAATAGATGCAGAAATTTCAACTCAGAAGTTCTTTGTAAGATTTTCATATAAAAATAAATATATAAATATTTTTATACCAGCAATAACATTTAGAAAATTATTAGAAGCACATAAATTTTCAAAATATTTTGAATTCAAAATTTATGAACCCAAAGAAAGAATAATAAAAACTTTGAAATATAGAGATAGAGTGGTTCAAACTTAGTATGTGGAAAGTATGTATATTTAAAATTGGTTGTTAACTCAAATTTTATAAACAACTTGTATTTTAAAAAAAAATTTGTTAAAATATACTTGCAAGAAAGAGAGGAAAAAATGTCAAAACAAATAATATATCATGGAAGTTACTGTGAAGTAAAAGAACCCAAAATAATAAAAGGAAAATTTAATAAAGACTTTGGAACTGGGTTTTATTGTACAATATTAGAAAAACAAGCAAAAAAATGGGCACAAAAATATGATACATCATTCTTAAATAAATATGAATATGATGAAAATCCTAACTTAAATAGTAAGGAATTCACATTGATGACCGAAGAATGGCTAGATTTTATAATAGATTGTCGAAATGGAAAAGAGCATAATTATGATATTGTAATAGGAGCGATGGCAGATGACCAAATATACAACTATATATCAGCTTTAATGTCACGTGAAATAACAAGAGATGCATTTTGGGAACTTGCTAAATTTAATCATCCAACACACCAAATAGTATTCTGTACAGAAGAAGCACTAAAGTGTATTAAGTTTATAGGGGCGGAGGAAATTGAAAATGGAACCACAAAAAAATAATGATTTATTTTTTGTATGTAGTTTAATTGAATATATTGCAAGAAAAACAAAAAACACTAAAAAATACGTAGTAGGAAAATTAGGAAAAGAAACGATAAATAAAATTTATAATTTAGCTGAAGTATATCATTCGGAAAATATAGAAGAGGTAGCAGAAGAATTCATAGAGAAAGCTGAAATAAAAACTGGAAACTATGATGTAATGTTGAACTGTGAATATAGAGTTCCATCATTTTGGGAAATTGGAAGAGTTTATCAAAGATTGATAGTGAAAGTGGCTCAAAGTGAGGAAAAGTATATAGATACGTTGATAGAAGTTTTAGAATCTTGGATAATTGAAAAAATAGATAACTATAATAGTAGCATGTATTATGAAAGTCCTGAATACATGTATGCATGTTATGAAGAGGGAAAAGTTTTATAAACAGTTGACTTTTAGCCCAAAAAGGGATAAAATACCTATGTCAAAAAATAAAACGAAAAGGAGACAAAAACATGAATATTATAATGATGGGAGCCCAAGGAACAGGAAAAGGAACAGTAGCAGGTCTTATAAAGGATGAACTAAATATACCACACATATCAACAGGAGAAATATTCAGAAAAAACATAAAAGAAGGAACAGAACTTGGAAAAATAGCAACAAAATATGCAGACGAAGGAAAGCTAGTTCCAGACGAAGTAACAAATGAAATGGTAAAAAATAGACTAAATGAACAAGATTGCGAAAACGGATTTATCCTAGATGGATACCCAAGAAATCTAGCACAAGCAGAAGAGCTAGACAAAATCTTATCAGAAAAAAATACGAAAGTAGATTTAGTAGTAAACCTAACAACACCAACAGAAGAAATAATAGAAAGAGTTTTAGCAAGAAGAGAATGCCCAAAATGTAAAAGAGTATATAACATGGTATTAAACAAACCAAAAGAAGGAGAATTATGTGATGATTGCAAAGTACCATTAACAAAAAGAGTTGATGATACAAGGGAAAAACTACAATTAAGGCTAGACACATTCTTCACACAAACAAAGCCAGTTATAGATTTCTACGCTGAAAAAGGAATAGTAAGAGATGAAGAAGTAAGTGTAGCAATAAATAGACTAGGTGTAGATGCTGCAAAAGATATTGTAAACTATATAAAAAATAAATAGGAATTAGAAAGAAGGCAAAAAAATGGTTACAATAAAGTCAAAAAAAGAAATTGAATTAATGAAAGATGTATGTAAAATAGTTGCAGAATTTTACGAACAACTAGAAAAGAAAGTAAGACCTGGAGTTTCAACATATGAACTAGACCAAGAAGCAGAAAAAATAATGAGAAGTTTAGGGGCAATCCCTGCTCAAATAGGGTATGACCCAGGAATAAGAGGAGTACCTAAATTTCCAGCATCAACATGTATTTCTGTAAATGATGAAGTAATACATGGAATACCTCATAAAAATCATATAATAAAAGATGGAGATATAGTAAGTGTAGATACAGTAGCCTTAAAAAATGGATTTCACGGAGATGCTGCACGTACATTTATGGTAGGAAATGTATCGCCAGAAGCTAAAAGATTAGTTGAAGTTACAAAACAAGCATTTTTCGAAGGTTTAAAATTTGCAAAACCCGGGTTTAGAATAGGAGATATTTCACACGCAGTTGGAGAATATGTAAAATCACAAGGATTTTCAGTTTTAAAAGAATTTCAAGGACATGGAATAGGAAAAGAAATGCATGAAGATCCAGGAATACCAAATTACGGAAAAGCAGGAAAAGGAATAAGAATAGAACCAGGTATGACTCTATGTATCGAGCCTATGGTAATTCAAGGAAAACCAGACATTTGGGAACTTGATGATGGATGGACAATTGTAACAGATGACGGAAGTTTGGCAGCACATTATGAAAATACAATTTTAATCACAGAAAATGAGCCAAAAATATTGACAATAAAATAAATTTGCGATATAATGGTAAAGCTATTGTGGATAATAGGGGAAATATGTAATGAAATCAACGTTACATAAAAGCTTCAAATTACAAAAGCTTTACCTTAATTTATTTTCATAGAAAAAATAGCTCTTTAAGGAGGCGAGAATTTGGCTAAAGAAGATTTAATAGAATTAGAAGGAAAAGTTGTAGAAACATTACCTAATACAACATTCAAAGTAGAATTAGAAAATGGACATCAAATATTAGCAACTATTTCTGGAAAGCTAAGAATGAACTACATAAAAATTTTAACAGGTGATAAAGTAAAAGTACAAATGTCACCATATGATTTAAATCGTGGCAGAATTACTTGGAGAGCTAAATAACAATCAAATATAGAAAGGAATGAGTGAAATGAAAGTAAGACCATCAGTAAAAAAAATATGCGACAAATGTAAGGTAATCAAAAGAAAAGGTGTAATCAGAGTAATTTGCGAAAACCCTAAACACAAACAAAGACAAGGGTAATTTTGAACAAATACATAAAAATGAATTGACAGATGTGTATGCAAAAAAAGCATATGCAGTATTTTATTTTAATAGTTTATAACACAAAATAGGTAGCGGCTGAAAATTATCTATTTGTGTATATATATATTTACCAAAAAACTTAAAGATTTAGTAAAATAAAAACAATCCGATTTATTTTATTAAATGCATTTCACCTTTAAGCGGTAGGGTAAAAGCTTATGAAAAAATAAAAAAATAAAACATAACTACAAAAAATTTGGAGGTGTAATTAGAACATGGCTCGTATATCAGGAGTAGATTTACCTAAAGAAAAAAGGGTAGAAATAGGACTAACATACATATATGGTATAGGTTTAACAAGTTCTCAAAAAATATTAGCAAAAACTGGAATAAACCCAGACATCAGAGTTAAAGATTTAACAGATGATCAAGTTAATTTAATAAGAAAAGAAATCGACGAAAACTACAAAGTTGAAGGAGATTTAAGAAGAGAAATAGCATTAAACATCAAAAGATTAACAGAAATCGGATGCTATAGAGGATTAAGACATAGAAGAGGACTACCTGTAAGAGGACAAAGAACAAAAACTAATGCTCGTACAAGAAAAGGTCCAAGAAAAGTTGTAAGTAAAAGCAAAAAATAATAAATAAAGCGATAAAATCAAGAAAGCAATAAAAGCTTTCATTACCAAAAAAGAGGAGGTAAGTTAAGACAATGGCTAAAAACGTAACAAGAAAAACAGTTACAAAAAGAAATAGAAAAAACATTGAAAGAGGAGCAGCACACATTCACTCAAGCTTTAACAATACAATAGTATCTGTTACAGATGTTGCAGGAAATGTTATAGCATGGGGAAGCGCTGGAGGACTTGGATTTAAAGGTTCTAGAAAAAGCACACCATTTGCAGCAGGAGAAGTTGCAGAAACAGCTGCTAAAAAAGCAATGGAACATGGTTTAAAAACTGTTGAAGTATTTGTTAAAGGTCCTGGTTCAGGAAGAGAAGCTGCAATAAGAGCTCTTCAAACAGCAGGATTAGAAATAAGTTCAATAAAAGACGTAACACCAATACCACACAATGGTTGCAGACCACCAAAAAGACGTAGAGTTTAATAAAGGAAATGATAATATGGAAAATAATGAAGTAAAAACAAATAATGAGATAAAGGCAAATAAAACTTTATCAATATTGATGTTAGCTTTTAAAATAATAGTAGCTTTAGTACTAATAGTAAGTGTTGCATCAATAGTTGTTAAATTTGTTAAATAACAAAAAAATATAAAGAGGTGAAATTAGAAATGTCAAGATATAAAGACGCTCAATGTCGTGTTTGCCGTAGAGAAGGATGCAAATTATTCTTAAAAGGTGAAAGATGTTATTCAGATAAATGTAGTATATCAAGAAGAAACTATGCACCTGGAGACCACGGTCAAAAGAATTCAAAGCTTTCTGAATACGGAACACAATTAAGAGAAAAACAAAAAACAAGATCATATTATGGAGTTGGAGAAAAGCAATTTAGAAAATACTTTGCTATGGCTTCAAACAAAAAAGGTATAACAGGTGAAAACCTATTACAAATATTAGAAAGTAGATTAGACAATGTAGTTTACAGATTAGGATATGGAGTATCAAGAGCAGAAGCTAGACAAATGGTAAACCATGGACAATTTGAAGTAAACGGAAAGAAAGTAAACATCCCATCATACTTAGTAAAAGCTGGAGATGTAATAACAGTAAGAGAAATCAAAAAAGATAACAGCACAATAAAAGCAAATGCTGAAGCAAACTCAGTAAGACCAGTTCCAGCATGGTTAGAAAAAGATAATGAAAAATTAAGTGGAAAAGTTATCAGATTAGCTGCAAGAGAAGATATAGATATTCCAATAGAAGAGCATTTAATAGTAGAGCTATACTCTAAATAATTAGGAGGTTAAATAATGATAGAATTCGAAAGGCCAAATATTGAATGTATAAAAATTGATGATGAAAACAATTATTCAAAATTTGTATGTGAGCCATTAGAAAGAGGATATGGAGTAACAATAGGAAATTCATTAAGACGTATATTACTTTCATCACTTCCTGGCTGTGCCATAACAAGTGTGAAAATCAATGGTGTTTTACATGAATTTTCAAGTATTCCAAATGTCGTAGAAGATGTACCAGAAATTATAGTAAATTTGAAAAACGTAAGACTAAAATTTGCTGAAGAAGAGGAAAAAGTATTACGTATAGACTTTAATGGTGAAGGTGAAGTTACAGCAGGAGATATCCAAACAGATGGAACAGTTGAAATATTAAATCCAGATTTACATATAGCAACTGTAAGCGAAGGTGGACATTTAATTATGGAATTAACAGCTAATAGAGGTAGAGGATATACACCATCAGACAAAAATAAAAAGCCAGACCAAGATATATCAGTACTTCCAATAGATTCAATCTATACTCCAGTAAAGAAAGTAAATTATCAAATTGAAAATACAAGAGTTGGACAAATGGTTGATTTGGATAGGCTTGTTATTGAAGTTTGGACTGATGGAAGCTTAAAACCTTATGAGGCATTAAGTTTAGCAGCAAAAATTTTAACAGGACACTTAGAACTCTTCATAGATTTATCAGAAGCTACAAGAAATACAAAAGTAATGGTAGAAAAAGAAGAAAATAAAAAGGAAAGAATCCTTGAAAAATCAATTGAAGAATTGGAATTATCAGTAAGATCATTCAATTGCCTAAAACGTGCAGGAATTTCAACAGTTGAAGATTTAGCAAATAAAACTGAATCAGATATGATGAAAGTAAGAAACTTAGGCAAAAAATCTTTAGATGAAGTAGTGGCCAAATTACATGCTCTAGGATTAAATTTTGCACCAGAAGACGAATAAAAATAATATAAAAAAATAGAGATTGGGAAAAACCCAAAAGCAAGACAAGGAGGTTGAACAAATTGGCTAACAGAAAATTAGGAAGAACAACAGACATTAGAATGTCAATGTTAAGAACATTAACAACAGATTTAATAATGTATGGAAAAATAACAACAACAGAAACAAGAGCCAAAGAAGTTAAAAAAATAGCTGATTCAGTTATAGCTTTAGCTGTTAAAGAAAAAGATAACTTTGAAATGGTTGATGTAAAAGTTGTTAAAGCAAAACGCGATTCAAAAGGAAATAAATTAACAGAAATAGCAAAAAGTAAAAATGGTAAAGAATACTTAAAAGTTGTTAAAGAAGAAACAACAGAATCTAGACAAAAAGATATGCCATCTAGATTAAATGCTAGAAGAAAAATAATGACAAAAATAAATAAAGTTAAAGTAAATGGTGAAAATGTAGATTTACCATCAAAACTATTTAATGAAATCGCTCCTAAATATGCAGATAGAGTTGGAGGATATACAAGAATAGTTAAAGCTGAGCCACGTAGAGGAGATAATGCTCCTATGGCAGTTTTAATGTTAGTTTAATTATTTGAATATAAAATATAAAGAAGGTCACAGATTTAGTTGTGGCTTTTTTTATGTTATAGAAGAATTCTTCTTATTATTATTTATTAAAATCTAAAAAATTAAAATCAAGAAATTTTTATTATTAACTATATTAAATGGAAAATATTTACAATAAAAGTAATAAATGTATTACCTCCCGCATATAATTATAAAAGGGAGGTATTTTATTATGAACCAAAGAGTTAAGAAAATTGTATGTATGTTTTTAATTTCAATGTTAGCGTATATACCAATTGTATCATTTGCGGACAATCAGGTGACAAAAGAGCCGCAAATTGTAAAAATAAGTGATGAAAAATGTATAATTTATATTGAAGAATTACAAGATAAAAAATTTAATTATACCTTTTCATCAAATCAAGAGGAAGAATATGACAAGCTAACAAGCTTTGAATCTACAACAGATTCAGAAAACAATCAAGTAATAGTGGCACAAAAGGAGGACTTTGATTTCGATAAAAATAATAAAGCTTATTTAAAAATAAAACAAAACAATCAAATAAGCACAGTCGAAGTTGACTTTTCAAAATCCATTAATAAACAAGAATTACAAAACATTGAAACAACATGCAATAGAATTAAAACAGAGATATTAAGTGAACTAGTAGAAGAAGATTATAAAGACGAAAATGATGTACATAAAATCTTAAAAGTAGGAGGACTAAAAATTGAAAACACAGATAATAGTCAATATTTTTATGATATAAAAGAAAAAGATGATACAGAAATAATGAACATAGTAGAAAAAATAAATAATGAATATAAAGACATGGATATATATAATAAAATAAAAATAACAAAAGAATTTAATGAGAAATATAATCAGCTAATAAGTAATGCTGAATGGAAAAATGTAGAAGAAAATACAATCAAGCAACCAAAAGATGCAGAAGAAAATAGTAAATACATAGTTTTAATAAAAAAAGGTCAAAACAACAATGAGATAACAGACATTAAATTTTTAACTTCAATAGAAGATAAAAACGAAGCATATGAAAATAAGAAGATAGCAACACAGGAAACTTCAAAATTACCAATAACAGGTGATAGTATAATTTTGATAGTTGCATTTGTTTTAATTATAATGGCATTAATTTTTACATTTATAAAAATGAGGAAAAGTAATGAAAAAGAAAATATATAAATTTGTATTTATATTATTAACTATAATAGCTACCATATTACTAATATGTATAATAAAAAAAATTGCAAATTCTCAAAGAGCTGAAAAGGAAAATAAAGAAACTTTAGAGGTATTTTCAAGAACAGATTTTGATGATAAACAAAATGAAGAGACACCAAAAGTTCAATTAAATGGATATGACGTAATTGGAAAAATTAAAATTTCAAAAATAGATATAGAGTATCCAATCATATCAATTGAAAATCCAAATCCAGATGAGACGAAAATTCCATTAACATTTTCAATTGTAAGATATTGGGGAGGAGATGTTAATGGATATGGCAATTTATCAATTGCAGGTCACAATAAACATGACGGAACTATGTTTGGAAAACTATATAAACTCGAAATAGGTGACGAAATTAGTTTAACAGACTTAAAAAAACAGACGATAAATTATAAGATTTATGAAAAATTTATAACAGACCCGAATGATGTTAGTGTTTTAGAAAATCAGAATGAAACTGAAAGAGAAGTAACATTAATAACATGCATAGATGGCAACAGAAAAAGGCTTATATTTAAGGCAAAAGAGATAATTTAAAAGACAGGGGGAAATTAGAATGCTAAGAAAAATGAACACGAAAATTGTAATGGCTACTATGATGATTTTGATGATATTAGCAATTACAGGTACAGTTCTTTTCTTAAAAGACAAAGGAAAAGAAAATAAATATGAACTTGCATTAGATGTTGTAGAAGGACCTAAGACAGCATCAATTCAAGGTACAACTATTACTAGAATTATAGAAGGAGAACCAGTAAAAGTAAAAGAAGAAAAAATATTAGGATGGAATTTTATGGATTTTAATATTCAAGAAATTTCAACTAAAATCACAGGAAATTCTAAATTTATTGGAGCACCAGATATAAGGGTAAGTAAAATTCAAGATAGGGATGAAAATGAAGTAGTAAAATTGGGAGATGAAATAAATTACACAATAATAGCAAAAAATGTCGGAACAGCTACAGGAAAAACAACTATAAAGGATTGTATTCCGTCAAATTCAGAGTTAAATGGAAATATTTTGCTTTCAATAGGAACTTCAGAAAAAAATATATCTAAAGACGAATTAGAAAATGGATATTTGCTAACTTTAAATGGAAAAGAAGAAGCAAGAATTAGCTTTGGGGTAAAAGTAAAAGGATATAGTGGTAATAAAATATCAAATGTAGCAAAATATACAAATGAAGGAGAAGAAGAAAAGACAACGGAAAATGTCACAACAAAAATAGAATCAGAAGCAAAAGTAATATCAACAATAACAACTACTACAGAGGTTACAACTCCTCAAAAAGCTATACTTGTATTAGATATATCTGGAAGTATGAAAAACAAGGTAGGAGAAAATTCAAAAGATTCAAAATTAAAAGCAATGAAGAATGCAGTAAATACATTTTTGACAAAATTTTTGGCTAATGGAAAAAATCAAGTTATGATAATTACATATTCTGAATATGCTGAAAAAAGATTAGATAAGTTTACGAACAATAAAGATACAGCTTATAATTCAATAGTTTCTTTAAAAGCAGATGGTGGAACAAATATTGATGATGGCCTAACACTTGCAAATACATGTATAGATGATGATGCAACCAATACAAGTATTATATTAATGACAGATGGTTTGCCTTGTTATTATATGGAAGGAAGCGAAAGGCATACAGACGGAAATGGAAAATATTATACTGAACTACCTGCTAAACATGCTATTGATGCATCAACTTTAATAAAAAATAAAGGCTCTAAAGTTTATTCTATAGGTTTTGGTTTAAATAGTATAAAAGGAAACTCTTGCCAAAAAGCAAAAGAACTTATGCAAAAAATAGCTTCAACATCAAAAGAATATTATGATAGCTATGATGAGGAAAAATTAGATAATGCATTTTCTGATATTGTAGATTCTATAACTACAACGACAGATAGTAAGCCGATTAGTTATGATACTGCTGATGGAATTATAACCATACAAAATGATAAAAATAATAAGATTTTTAAAGAAGGACAAAAAGTTGAAGTTTATTTTAATGAGTATAAAAAATCAACTTCAAAAGCAGATAAAATATACGATTGGGATGAATTATTAAAAATAAAAAATTCTGATGGAGAAATAATTACGAATTATAGTGAAGACTGTTTGAAGTTTAACTTAGGAAAATATATGGAAAATGAAAAAATACCTACAGATAAAATTATAACTTTTAGATTTATAGATTAATAAAAAAATCCAGTTTTAAATAAGACTGGATTTTTTTATTTATATTGGATATATGCCTGTAAGCAGTTTTGCAAAAGATTTGTAGAATTTTGGGGAAAATATATTTACAAAATCAGGAAATTATAATATAATGTTGCCATAAAATTGTAAGGGGAGGTATAAATATGAACCAAAAGGCAAAAGGGCTTATATGTATAATAATGTTTATATTGATGATAGTACTTATTATACCAGCCAATTCATTTGCAACAAATATAACTAATGATGAAGTACAAATAGTACAAATAAACGAAAGAAAGTGCATGATTTATATTAAGGGGTTAGAAAACACCGAATTTAATTATGCACTTTCTTTGACTTCTAATACTCCTGAAATGCAACTTAAATATATTCATTCAGAAAAAGATGGAGAAGGAAATCAAGTAGCTTTAGTGGAAAAAGATGATTATGATTTTGAGACAAATCAAAAAGCATACTTAAAAATAAAGCAAGGAACAGAAGTAAAAGAAGCTGAGATTGATTTTTCAGAAGCATTTAAAAAAGAACAAATGGAAGAAGTAGAAAATACAACAAAGAAAATAAGTACAGAAGTTGTAGATAATCTAGTTGAAGAAGACAAAGTGGACGAAAATGGTGTTCATATAACAGTAAAAGTAGGTGGATTAAAAATAACAGATTCACCAGATGCAACATATTATTATCAAACAAAAATAGCAGAAAATGAATATGCAGAATTAATGAATTTAGCAAAAAAAATGAAAAATGAATATACTGATATGGATATGTTCACAAAAATTCAAGTAGCTAAAGAATTTTACGAATTATATAATAAGGTAATTGATGGAGCAACTTGGCAAGAAGTAGAAGACATGACAATAAGACAACCAAAAGAAGCAACAGAAAACTCAGAATATGTAGTATTACTACAAAAAGCAACAGGAAATGAAACAATTACAGATGTTCAGTTTTTAACTTGTAAAGAAGAACAAACACCATCTTATGAAAAAGAAAAAATAGTTACACAAGAAACAGCAAAATTGCCAATTACAGGTGATAATGTTATATTAATAATTGCATTTGTAGCAGTTATTATAGCTTTAGTTTTTGTATTTATAAAAATGAAAAATAATAAAGAAAAAGAAAGCAAATAAAAATGAAACAAAAAATATATCAAATTATATTTATAATATTAAGCATTATCGCAGTTATTCTACTAATATTTATTATAAAAAAATATGGTGGAAGACAAGTAAATGAACAAAGAAACAAAGAAACATTAGAAGTATTTTCAAAAATAAATCCTGATGAAAATACAGAAAATGAAAAAATACAAATGGATGGATATGATGTTATTGGAACAGTAAAAATTCCAAAAATAAACATAGAATATCCAATTGTATCAATAAAAACATCAAATCCAGAAGAAACGAAAATACCTATGAAATTTGCAATTGTAAGGTACTGGGGAGGAAATGTAAATGATTTTGGAAATTTGTCAATAGCAGGACATAACAACTACGATGGAACAATGTTTGGCAAAACAAAAAAGCTAGAAATTGGAGATGAAGTTGAGTTAACAGACTTAACAAAACAAACCATAAAATATCAAATTTACCAAAAGTTTGCAACAAATCCGAATGATGTTAGTGTTTTACAAACAGAAGATAAATCTGTAAGAGAAGTAACATTAATAACTTGTACGAATGGTAATAAAGAAAGGCTTATATTAAAAGCAAGAGAAATTAATTAAGTAAGGGGGAAATAAAATGTTCGAAAAGCTGAACAAAAAAAGTGCAATAGCAATCGCAATAATAGTCATTTTAGGTATATTTGCTATTGCTGGTACAGTTATTTTCTTAAAAGACAAGGGAAGCACAGATGCTGCTGAAATTGCATCAGAAAATAGTTCAAATTTTGATACAACAGAACAACCAAATGAAGAAAATAAAGAAAATAATCAAGCTAGTTCTTCAGATACATCTGATAAAAATGAACAAAATAATAACAACCAAGGGGATAACACAAGTAATAACCAACAAAGGCAAAATGAAAATGTTGGAACAAATGAAACTACAAATGGAGGAGCAAACACAAATAGAATTAATACAGAAAATAGAACAACTGTAAATAATACTGAAGTAGCTTCGTCAGACGTAGATACAATCCAAGGTACAATAATTACAAGGGTTACAGAAGGAGACCTTGTAAAAGTAACAGATGACAGAAACGTTGGATGGAACCCAATGGATTTTGAAATTCAATCAGCATCTGCAAAAATTGATGCGGAAAAATCAGAAATTACAATCGAGAAAAAAGCAACAACAAAAACAGGTTCAAATTTTGCAACACAAGGTGAAGAAATAGAATATACACTTATAGCAACAAATAATTCAGATGAAGACCTAAAAGGTATAGAAGTATCAGATAATATACCAGAAAAGACAACATATGTTGAAAATAGTGCTTCTAATGATGTAAATGTTATAAGAGAAAATGATACAGTTGTAGGATTAAAATGGTATGTTGATATTTTAGCTGGAAAATCAGTTGAATTAAAATTTAATGTTAAAGTAAATGAAAATGCAACAGGAACTATTTTAAATTTAGCTTTAACAAATGGTAATACACCATCAGATATAGTTAGAACAGCCATAATAACAGCTGAAAAGAACGGTACTATCTCAAGAGATGGCGTTATACTAGAAAAACAACCTGCAAAATTAAATGATATTATAACTTATACAATTAACGTAGAAAATACAGGAGATATAGAAGGAACAACAATTGTAAAAGATCAAAAACTAGGTGAAATATTAAATTCTAAAATTGGTGAAATGTATGGAGATGTTATAATAACAGACAATAATGGACAAAAAGAATATTCTCCAGAAGAATTAATCAACGGAATAGAAGTAAATATCAAAGAAAAGAGTAAGGTTACAGTAACATTTTCAATTAAAGTTGTAAAAATTGATGGAAAAATAATCAATTTTGCTACAACAGGAGACAATGAGGAACCAACAAATGAAGATGAAAAAGATACATATGGTTTTGATATTGAGAAAAAATTAACTAAAATAGAAAGAAATGGTAAATCAATAAATACAGAATTACCTGCACAACAAGGTGATATATTAACATATATAATTTCAATTCATAACGCAGGAAGTGTAGATTTAAATAACTTAGATATTACAGACAAATTGCCAGAAGAATTATCTAAGCAAAGTGCAACAGAATTTACAAATGTATCTGTAAAAGCAGGGGAAACAATAACATTAGAAGTAAAAGCAAAAGTTGAAATTGTAAATGGCACTATTGTAAATAAAGTTTTAGTAGAAGACAAAGATGAAAACGAAGAACCAAAAGAGGATACAGAAACTACAGAAACAATAGGATTCACAATAAAGAAAGAAGCAACACTAATTAAAGCAGATATAAACAAAGAAAACAAAGAATATTTAGATAAAGCAGAAGTAGGAGACACAATTCATTATAGAATTACTGTAGAAAATACAGGAAGCGTTATATTAAAAAATCTTGTAATCGAAGATAGTAAAATCGGTGTTAGAGAAACTATTGATTTAGAAGATATATATGTAATAGAAAAAAATTATACAGTTACAGAAAGGGATTTTGTTAAGTTAGCTGATGGAACAGTAGCTGATATTCATAATCAAGCAACAGCAAGTTACACAGATACAGAAAATCCTGATAATAACATAACAAAAGAGGATGAAAAAGATGTTCCTGTAAGAGAAAAATATGGCTACAAAGTAAACTACCTAGAAAAAGGAACAAACAAAATATTACACAATCAAAAAGTTCAAGGTGGAATGACATTCGAAGACACAGTAACAAGTAAAAAAGAAGTAATTGAAATAGATGGATATAACTACGATTCAGTAGATAAAGACACATTAACAATAACAACAGGAGAAAACGTAATCAACATCTA
>CAKOVI010000010.1 GCA_934121905.1 uncultured Clostridia bacterium | reverse complement strand
GTCTTTAGACGTGGCTAGTAGAAAAGCCCTATGGGCGAATTTGAAAAACCACCAGCTAGGCTGGTGGATATTTATTATAATCTTTTGCTTTTTAATTGTCTTATAATTCCTAAAATATCTTTTACACTAAAGAAATATTTTTCTGCTTTTGTTAATGGCATATTATGATTATGTTTATATACAATTTTATCTACAAATGTTAGCATATCAGAAACTTGAAATAATCTTTTTTCCTTATGATCAAATTCAATTCTATGTTCTACATTATTTTTTGTAATTAATAAAGTATCTATAATAGCACCTAATGCTTCTTGTCCATTGTCATAATAGACAACTACTTTTTCAAACTCATTCATATATTCACCTATAGAGTTTAAAAACTTGCTTATTTCTAATGCTAATTCTCTATTTAATTGAGTTCTATTGTTTTTAAACCTCTTGTCAATTATAACTGTATGTATTTTTACTTTTACTCTTTTTGAAAAGTAAAATATAGACCAAAAAATATTTTTTCTTTGTTCTAAATTAAAGTGGGTATAATCTCCTCTTTTAGCTACTAAATCTGCTAGATGTATCATCCCATCATATTTTGCTTTTTTTAGTCTATTATTTAGGTATTCTAAGTCATTTGAAATAGAATCATCACTTTCATGTATTGTAAAAGAAACTCCATATAATTCTGAACTTCCATCTACAAATCCAAAATCTCCACTTTCATCTATAAATATATTAAGTCTTCGTCTTATCTTAATCACCTACTTTTTTGTGTAATATTTATCAAAATTATTAAGAATATTAGAACTATATTGCCATCTACAAGTTCCAGTCTTTTCTTTGTTATTTAAAAATCTTTGATATGCATTTTTTACATTTGATCTAAATTCTTTATTTAATTCATTAAATATTTTGTCTTGTTTAAAGTTAGAATATCTTTTTCTTAATATTTTAACTAATTCATTAAATGATAAAGGATATCTCTTGTCAATTTCATCATCACTTAAATTTATTACAAAATCACTATCATTTTTTGTTTTTCCTAATTTTGTAGTAATTATTTTAGTATCTCCTTGTGTAAATGAAACTTTTGTTGATAATAAGATACTATATTTCTCATTAGGTCCAGACTTATATTGTGAATTTAAAACAAGCAAATCTCTTTTTAATTTAGATTTTAAGGAAGTATCTTGTATTTTTAAATTATCTACAATTTCGTAGTCATTATAAAAAGATAAGGGCATTAAATAAAAATTGTATTTACTTAAATCTTTGTTAAAATTCTCAATAATAAACTCAATATAATTTTTTAAATTAGCACTTCCAATCTCAAACACAATACTACAAAGCTCACTATCCTTATTTATTAAATGAATAGCAGAATTTCTAATGTTATTTAGTAATTCAATATTTTCTAAACATCTTTTATCTATATTAGGGCTATTTTCAAATTCTGAAATAAGTTGTTCTAATCCTAGAGTAATATTATATCCTTTTTTATTTAATTTATATTTCCATCGTTTGGATTTTCCTCCAATTTTCTTAGGAATATTTTGTTTAGCATATATAACCTTTATATTGTTATTATTCTCTTTAATCTTCTTAGCCTTTAATACAAGTTCCCATGCATTAATCATTAAAATAGAAAAAGTTTCTTCTCTATATTTAAAATCTGGTTTGTTATATATTTCAATTGCTGAAACTGCACATGCTATTGATTTTTCAAGTATTGCATCTACATTTGATTTCATTTTAGTTGTTACCCTCCTAACTTCTAAAATTTTACTTGTTTTTAATCATCCACTTATACAATTCATCTTCTGTAACTTTACCTTGTTTATAATCCTTTATCTTACCTTGTGCAATTTTCTTCCAAATATCAAAACTCTTTTTTAATTGTTTATTATTATCACTTCTAGCAACTTCCATAAACTTTTTTTGATATGCCTTTCTATATTCAAGTAAAGCAGGAATTTTTTCTAAATTTTGTTTATATGTTTGTTTTGCACCTTTTTCTCTACAACTCTTTCCATCTTCATTTGGCAAATCACAATATATTTCATCCTGTCTAATTTTTGGAATAAAATATCTATTACAATATTGACATTGTTTTATTGGTAAACTAGAATTTTTTACAAATTGTTCTAATACAACAAAAACAATATTACTTAATTTTTCACTTGTATAAACATTAGTCATTGGTATAAAAGAATCGTCTTGATCCAGTTCTTCTGTTAGTTTATTTAATGGTTGATTACCATATTTTAAATATTTATCCGAATATGTATCTAAAATAACTTCTATATCACTTGAATATGAATATACATCATTATGATGTGTTACTAAAGATGCAATAAATTTTGAACTTGGTTTGCTATTTTTTAGTTCTTCATTTCCATTTAAATTATATACAAAATCTACACATTTTCTAAAATTATATTGCATATCTGATAAATATCCATAACTATCTTCATATACTCTTTTCATTATTTTTGTTAATTCTTCTTCAGACTTATATGTATTTATTAATTCCTTATCTGGTACATATTCTCTTAATAATTCAAATCCATACAAATAGAAAAATGTATTATATGCTTTATCAAAGTTTGAAAAGTCTGCATTTAATAAATTTATCAAAAGTCTTCCAAATTGCTCAGCAAAAGGATAAAGAATAGTTGCAGGATGTTTTGGAGCAGAATTTTTTTTGCTTGGCTTTTTTTTATAAAAGTCTTTTTCTTGTATAATCACCCTTTTATAATTAGATAAATCATCATTAAAATCGGTTTTATACATATATAATGGTGTTGAATAATACTCCTCCTTAGAGTTTATATCAAACCATATATAAAATCCTTCATTAAAAGAATATTGAGGTAATTTTCGCATCTTTTTAATCCCCCTAAAAATAAAATGTGAAATATTTCAAAATATTTTTATAAATATGTTGACAAATATAAAATATGATTATATAATCAATTTACAATTTTAAATAGTTTTGACAAATCTCTCACAATATAGTTATACTATATTAAGTAAGTATTGTCAAGGAAAGGAGGTAAAAATATGCAGAAATTAGAAGAAATCGACATTAAACTATATTCAACAGATGATGTATGCAAATTATTGCATATTGGAAAACAAAAGTGTTTGCAATTATTTCATCAAGAAGATTTTCCAAGTATAAAAATAGGCAGAAAGTTTTGGATAAAAGCGGATTGTTTAAATGAATTTTTAAGCCATAAAAGAATTATGGTAGAATAAAAAAGAAAGAAGACTTAATCTAGCACATTAAATCTTCTAGTAAACAGGAAATACCCTGTTCGATATATTTGTAAAATAATTATACTACCAATTTAAAAATTGAGCAAGGTATTTCCTCAAAAAATTTAAGAAATGGAGGAAATATTATGAGTAATAAAGGTTATACAGTCGGAACATATATAATAAAAACAGAAAAAAAGAACTCTGAATTATCTATGTGTCCTATATGTAAGAAATGCAAAGATAGATCTGTTTGTCAAAATAGAAAAAATAAAAAATCAATGAATAATTGTGATAAATGTAGAAAATGTAAAAATGCTGATAAATGCGATAAGTTCTATATTAATGAACAACATAAAGCAACTTTAACAATAGGAAAAGATATAGAAACAGGAGAAGTAATTAGAAAAACATTTACTGCTAAAACACAAGAAGAAGCATTAGATAAAATGTATAAATACAAATTAGAAATAAAAAGGTCTGGTTGTTCTATTGAATTGAAAAGAACAGAAAAAACAATAGCAATTTTAGCAAAAGAAATTGAAGATTCAAAATATAGAATGGGAAAAACGAAAGCAAATGCTTACAATACTAATATGTCAACATTAGAAAGAATTAAAAAGCATAAATTTGCAAATATTCCAATAGAAAAAGTAACAAAAAAACAAATTGAAGACTTTTTACAGGAAGAAAGAGTAAAGTCAAATTCTACTATAAAAAAAGATTATAGAATGCTTAAATATGTTTATGAATATGCAAATTATAAATTATATTTAGTAAAAAATCTATTTGAAGGCATTGATCGTATTGAAAAGCCCAAAAGTTTAAAGGAAGATAAAGATGTAGTTGCTTTAACAATAACAGAACAAAATCAATTAGAAGACTATTTAGAAAGTCATTCATCAAATTATAAAAACATTATTCTTTTGTGTTTATATACAGGGATGAGAATCGGCGAAGTACTAGCATTAAATTACAATGAAGATATTGATTTAGATAATAAAATGATTAAAGTCACAAAAACTTTAACAAAAGATAGAAATAAAAATACTATTATTGGTCCAACTAAAACTAAAAGTGGGAAAAGAAATATAGAAATAAATGAACTTACAGAAGATATTATAATAGATTCATTAAATAACAAAATAGAAAACAAAAATAAAGTTCTATTTTGCCAAGCAAATAAAAAATTATATGTAGATAATACAATAAATTCGGCATTTAAGCGAATATGCAAAAATGCAGGAATAACAAAACCAGTAAATACCCATATGTTAAGACATACTTTTGCAACTCGATGTATTGAGGCAGGAGTAGACTTGCCCGTATTGCAAAAATTAATGGGACATGCCAATATTGAAACTACAATAAATACTTATGGCGATATTTACAATTATTATAAACAAAAAGAAACTCAAAAAGTAATAGATTATTTAAAGAGAGAAAGAGCATAAAAGAACATTTAAAATTAAATATTTGAATTTTAGATTAATACTAAAATAAGAGTTTTAAAAAAATGTTTTAAAATACCAAAAGTATCATAAAACATTGATAAATAAAAGGTTTGGGGTAGTTTGAAAAAGCTACCACCTCGACCATAATTTATAGGAAGTCCAACCTAAAATGGGGAAAAACAAGGATATGTTTGAGACTTTTCAAATATATCCTTGTTTTTATTTTAAACAATGATAACTTATAAAAAAGTAGCACATTCCAAAAGCGGAATGTGCTGCTTAAAACAATTATAATATATTAACTACTAAAATCCCTAATTCTATTCCTAAAATCCTCAAAATCAACTAATTTCCAAGACCAATTATTAGCACTTTCAGTGCCAGGAACATTAATTCTAGAACTTTCATCTAATCCCAAAATATCTTGAACCATAATAATAGGCATTTTGGCTTTACACTTAGATAAATACTGCATAAAACCAATATTAATATTTATATCATAACACTCATTCCTTCTTAAAAATTCTTTCAATTTCCATTGGTAATCAGGACTAAGAGTTTTATACCAACCATAAATAGTATTACAATCATGATTTCCAGGAAAAACTAAAACATTTTCATCTTCATTGTCTTTATCATACAAATTATCCAAATCAATAGAAAATTGCAATATTTTTTGCCTTGTAAAACCATAGTGTTTTCTTAAATCGATAGTTTCTTTTCTAATTTCGCCTAAATCTTCGACAATCAAATTGTCAACATTAATATTAGGAATTTTAAATAATTTGTCAAAGAATCCATATCCTACACCTTCAGCATAAAATCCATCTTTTCCTGTTTTTCCTATTGGAATTTTGAAAAATGAATCATATCCTCTAAAATAGTCAATTCTGACCTTATCAAACAATTTTAAATGATATTGAAATCTTTTTATTAAATAAGAATAATTATCATTCTTAATATTTGAAATATTGTATACAGGGCTGTTCCATTTTTGGCCATTTTCATTAAAATAATCTGGTGGAGTACCTGCTTCGTAAGAAAAGTTACCATTTTCCATCTCAAAACATTCAGGATGATATTTTGTTTCAACAGAGTCA
Organism: uncultured Clostridia bacterium; assembly: GCA_934121905.1. Classification (GTDB taxonomy): domain Bacteria; phylum Bacillota; class Clostridia; order TANB77; family CAG-508; genus CAG-269. Next base: position 71,349 of record CAKOVI010000010.1, on the reverse strand, counting down.
AAGACCGGGTATACAGGCATATCACCTATTATTTGAACATTTTTAGAATTAGCATAGTTTTTTAATTCCATCCATTGTTTAAATAATATATATTGTAAAAACAAATAATAATCTACGCTATTTTTGGTTTTTCTGCTCATAAATTCAGCATATTCATTAATTTCCTTTAAAACAATAAATTCATAATATTCATTGTTGTGTCTAAAATTACTAAATGCTTCTTTATAATATTTTTCTTTAAAATTATCATAAATTGCTCTATCAGAACTTTTCCTCGTCTCAGCACTTTTTATCAATTTACATTCTATTAGTTTATCTAAAGAAATATAATCTTCCTCTAATGCGTAATAACTAATAGGGGAATAGGGATGTTTATCACACTCATTAATAGGTAATATCTCCCAATATTTTATGCCATTTTGACTTAATATATCTACAAATTCATATGCTTCATATCCAAAATCTCCAATTCCATATTTACTTGGAAGTGAATAAATTGGAAGTAAAATTCCTTTTTCTTTCATATTCTTATGTTCCTTTCTATAAATTATCCTTGTGTAAATGTTTTTTATAGTATAGCAAAATCAATTAAATATTTCAAGCAGGTTAAATTAATATATCGATAGAATATGAATTTCCATATTCTATCGATATATATTATTTTGCTAATTAGAAGTAAATATATTATTTTTACTAAAAAATGTTGTTTTTGCTATTCGGAAATGATATAATTTATTTGAAGTTTAATAACAAAGGATGATGAAAAAATGAAAGAGTATTTTAAATTAACACTATTATTATTAATTGTATTATGTGTTTTTAGCCCCACAAATACACACGCAGTCGATGAAACAAGCACAATAGTTTCTTTTAAAGATTCTAACTTGTATAATTTAATAATAAAAACGGTACAGTATGAAGAAAAAGATGATGATACACTTACTTTGAAAATTAATAATATTGATTCAATAACCGAATTAGATTTATCAAATACATATTTACAATACTCTAAAAAAATAAAAGATATTTCAGGATTAGAAAAATTTGAGAATTTAACTAAATTGAATTTAAGTAAAAATTGTATAACTGATATTTCTCCAATAAAGAATATGACTAATTTAAAAGATTTAACTATATATGGAAATAAAATTTCAGACTTAAACGATTTAAAAAATTTAACAAATCTTGAACATTTATATATAGGAAACACAGGAATATCAGACATTTCTATTGTGGAAAATATGCTAAATTTGGTAGATTTAGATTTTCAGGATAATACAGTAACAGATATATCAAGTGTATCTAAATTAAATAAATTATCATCATTAGATATGACAAGAAACAAAATAACAGATTTTTCACCAATTAAAGATATGACGGATTTAAAAGAACTAACTATATATGGAAATAAAATATCAAATTTAGATGACTTAAAGAATTTAACAAATCTTGAACATTTATATATTGGAAACACAGGAATATCAGATATTTCTATTGTGGAAAATATGCCAAATTTAGTAGATTTAGATTTTCAGGATAATACAGTAACAGATATATCAAGTGTATCTAAATTAAATAAATTATCATCATTAGATATGACAAGAAACAAAATAACAGATTTTTCACCAATTAAAGATATGACGGATTTAAAAGAACTAACTATATATGGAAATAAAATATCAAATTTAGATGACTTAAAGAATTTAACAAATCTTGAACATTTGTATATTGGAAATACAGGAATATCAGACATTTCTATTGTGGAAAATATGCCAAATCTAGTAGATTTAGATTTCCAAGATAATACAGTAACAGATATATCAAGTTTATCTAAATTAAACAAATTATCTTCATTGGATATGACAAGAAACAAAATAACAGATTTTTCACCAATTAAAGATATGACAGAATTAAAAGAACTAACTATATATGGAAATGAAATTTCAGACTTGAACGATTTAAAAAATTTAACAAATCTTGAACATTTATATATTGGAAACACAGGAATATCAGACATTTCTATTGTAGAAAATATGCCAAATTTAGTAGATTTAGATTTCCAAGATAATACAGTAACAGATATATCAAGTTTATCTAAATTAAACAAATTATTATCATTGGATATGACAAGAAACCAAATAACAGATTTTTCACCAATTAAAGATATGACCGAGTTAAGAGAACTAACTATATATGGAAATGAAATTTCAGACTTGAACGATTTGAAAAATTTAACAAATCTTGAACATTTATATATTGGAAATACAGGAATAACAGATATTTCAATAGTTGAAAAGATGATAGATTTAATTGATTTTGATGCACAAAATAATAAAATATCAAATATTGACATTTTAGCAAATTTAAAAGATTTGGAAACATTAAATCTTTCTAATAACAATATTAGTGATATAAAGTCATTAAGCAATTTAAAAGTTTTAAAGAATTTAAACTTAAAAAAGAATAAAATATCTGATATAAATGTTTTAAATGAAATGCAAAATATTGATACTATAGAATTAGAAGAACAAACAATAAACTTTGCAATGAATAAAAATTCAACTAGCATTCCAAGCTTATTTATAGATGCATTAGATTCTACAAAGCTAGTCTATTCTTCAGAAGGATTATTATTTGAAAATGTAAAATTAGATGAAACAAAAACTAATGCAATTATATTAGATAAAACAAAAGATGCAAAAATAGTTATAAAAAGCGGAATAGCTAAAGATTCTACTTTAACATTTGAAAGTGATAACCTAGATAAAGAGGATACAACAAACAAATCTGAAAATGGAGAGGATAACAAGGTTAATAGTAACAGATACAAAGGAATATTACCTAATACAGGTAGGTCAACAATACTGGTTATTTTAATAGGACTTATAATTATAAGTGGATTTTTATATATTAAAAATAACAAATATAAAGATATAAAATAAATGTAATTGTTTACATAGAAAACTAATATAAAGTGATAGAAAAAGCCATTCGTTTGAATGGCTTTTTTATTATAAGTATTTTTATAAAAAATGCAATAACATTATTGACAAATTGTCATAAATATAGTATACTAAAATACTGAAATGGTATACTTGAATCACAAGCAAAAAATAAACCAAAATTCACTAAAAAGGGGATGAAAAAAGTGAAAAGGGACCAGGTAATAGAAGCAGCAAGAAAACTATTCCATCAATTTGGATTCAAAAAGGTATCAATGGATGAAATAGCAAAAGAAGCAGGAGTAACCAAAAAAACAATATACATGTACTTTGGAAGCAAAGAAGAACTCCTAAAATACTTTATACAAGAAGAAATAACAAACATGGAAAAAATAGTAGAAAAAGTCGAAGCAAAACACCAAGACTTTTTTGAAACAGTAAATGAAGCAATCTATGAAATTTTACAATACAGAAAACATCAAGACTTCTTAAACATAATAGCAAGAGAAGCAGAATGGCTAAAAAATCCAATAATAATAGACAGCTTAAGCATGATTGATGGAAAAATACAAAACTACATAAAAAGCAAACTACAAAAAGCAAAAGAAAAAGGCTATATAGAATATATCGATTTAGATATAACAACTTTTTTAATTTACAAAATGTATATAGCATTAATTTTAGAATGGAACACCAAAGAAAAAGAAATAGATGAACAAATGCTGGCTCAAACAATTTCAGGGATATTAAAAAATGGATTAAGAAAGGATGTAGAAAATGAAAAAATTGAAAAACAGTAATGCTTTTAAAGCAATTATTTTCATTGTCGTAATGCTAATACCATTAATTTACAGCTTTTTCTATTTAAAATCATATTGGAATCCATATGGAAACTTAAGTGATATGCAAATAGCAGTTGTAAATTTAGATAAAGGAAAAGACGACAAAAACCAAGGAAACGAATTTGTACAAAGCTTGAAAGATAGTGACACATTTAAAATATGTGAAGTAAGTAAAGATGAGGCACAAGAAGGAATGAAAAAAGGAAACTATTACGCAACAATAGAAATTCCAGAAAACTTCACAGAATGTTTAGAAAGTGCATCAACAGAAAACAAACAAATAGCACAAGTAACATACAGTCCAAACCAAGCAACAAACTATTTAGCTACACAAATAGTAAATAGTGCGGTAAAAACAATAGAATTAAATTTACAATCAAAAATAGACAAAGAAATAATAGCAAATTTAGCAAGCAAATTAAATGAAGTTCCAAATAGTTTACAAGAAATAAGTGATGGGGCAGATACCATTTTAAATGGAACAGAAAACTTAAATGATGGAATAAAACAAATTAGTGATGGAACCAACACATTAAGTAATAGTTACAAAGAATTTGATGAAGGTGTAAATTCAGCATATACTGGAAGCAAAAGTTTAACAAGTGGTATTTCACAAGTATCAGATGGAGTAGAAACATTAAAAAATGGTGGAAAATCATTAGATAATGCAATAGACCAAATAAACCAAGGGGCTAACCAATTATCATCACAAGGAGCAGAAGGAATTACAGCATTAGCAAGTGGTGCAAATGACCTAAATGATGGTGCAAAAACTTTAAGTGAAGGAGCTAAAGCTTATGTACAAGGAACAGAAGCTTTAGCAGATGGAACACTTTCATATGTAGAAAATAATGCAAAAATTATACAAGGCACAAGTGATTATGTAGATGGAGTAAATGAATTAAACAAAAATAATAAAGCAATATTACAAGCACTAGCACAATATGGAGCAAATTCAAGTGATAAAACAATTAATGAATTGGCACAAAAAGCACAGGCAGTTTTAAATTCAAAAACAAATGGAATAAGCACATTTGATTATCTAACAGCAAGTGGAAATAACATAAAAGCAGGAGGAATAAGTTTAGCTTCAAACCATGAAAAATTAATAGCAGGTGCAAAAGGATTAAAAGCATCAGGAACAGGAATAACAACAGGAGCTAACAAATTATATGCAGGAACACAAAGCTTAGTAAGTGGAACATCAAATTTAGGAAAAATAACAAATGGAATACAAAGCTTAAAAACGGCATTAACACAAGTAAAACAAGGAACAACATCATTAAATAATGGAATAGAAACTTTACAAAATGGAACAACAAAATTATCAGAAGGAAGTAGTTCTTTAGAAACAGGACTTGAAAAATTAAGCTCAAGTTCAAGTACAGTTAATAATGCACTAGAAACATTAAACGAAGGAAGTAAAACAGCATATGATGGAAGCAACCAATTAGTAGAAGGAGTTCAAACATTTAAAACATCAATAGATGAAGGTTTGCAAAATACTAAAGAACAACTAAAATCATTAAACGGAATTGAAGAATTTGGAGAAAATCCAGTTGAATTCAAAACAGAAGAATATGGCAAAGTAGATTCATACGGAATAGCATTTACACCACTATTCTTATGTATAGGATTATGGGTTGGAGCATTAATGGCATATGTAGTTTTATATTATGACCATGATGAAAGATTTGGAATTTTTGGAATGAATGCAAAAAATAAAATATTACAAAACTTAGTATATTTAGGACTTGGAGCAGTAGAAGGATTAATAACAGGATGGCTTTTAAAAGCAGGACTCGGATATGAAATACAACAAAATATGGCTTTATATTACGGAACAAGTATTTTAATAGGAATTACATTTATGAGTATAATACAATTTTTAATAAGAAACTTTGGAGACATTGGAAAATTCTTAGCATTAATTATATTAGTTTTACAATTAGCAGCAGCAGGAGGAACATTCCCAATAGAGACAATAGATAAAGGATTCCAAGCAGTTTCTCCATATTTACCTATGACTTATTCAATTAAGTTACTAAGAGAAGTTTTAGTTCCAACAGCTTCAAACTTTAAAGGAACATATATTGGAATTTTAGTTGGAATTATAGCAGTTACAATGTTAATTACATTTGTGGTTGATATAATAAATAAAAGAAAAAATGAAGAAAATGCATAATAAAAAAGCCTCAGATTTAGTTGATAAATCTGAGGCTTTTTTATTATACTTTAATTTTTACGTTTACCAAATAATGATAAAACTCTCAAGAATATGTTAATGAAATCTAAATACAATTCCATAGCTCCATAAACATATAATTTTTCATCACCGCAAAATCCTGCTTCGTGCATAGCTCTAATCTTATTCATATCATAAACAGTCAAACCAAAAAATAAAAATAGCATAGCCCAATCCAAAACAATATCAAGCATTGTATTTCCAACAAATAAATTAATAATTGTTAATACAAGGCCAACTATAAGAGCAACAGTAAGAATTGTACTCCAATTTGAAAGGTCTTTATCTATTTTATAACCAAGATAAGCTAAAATACCAAACATAGCAGCAGTTGCAGCAAATGCATAACCAATACTAGTTAATTCGTATGCAGCAAAAATAACCGACAATGTAAATCCATTTAAAAATGCATATCCAAAAAACATAACAGTAACAGCTGTTGGAGATGCTTTAGTAAATAAAAGTGAAAATAAAAATACAAGTACAACTTCAGCAATAGCTAAACCATAAAAGGTACCATTTAAAGCCATATCAATATATATGCCTGAATAATATGCATATATAGCAGTAACTGCACTTGCAAGTAATCCTAAAAACATTCTAAAAAATGTATTTGTAAGTACGGAATTTGTATCCATTGTGCGTATTGCATCTGAATCGTTAAAATCCATAAACTCACCTCCTATTAATATAATAAAATAGTAAATTTATAATATCATATATAAAGAAAAATTACTATATTTTTCACTAAATATTTACAAAATACTTAATACCATTTTTAATAGCATTTGCCTTAAAAATAACCCTTCCATGTTCCATTAATTTACTTTTAAAAATAAGAGAATTACTTATTAAATTCGAAAATTCTGAAATAGAGGTATAAAATAAATTATTATAATTAAAGCTAATATTAATATTTGTAAATATTAAATAATAAAAATTATTATATTCATATAAAGAAATATTTTTAGCAAAACCTGTTAAATCAGAAAGTTTAGAACTATTACAATATGTGCAAAAGTTACAAAATTCATCGAAATTATTAAATTTATAAATAGCATTTTTATATGTATTACTCAAAGTTTTTCTTCTATATTTTACTTTTTTAGGAGAATGAGAAGAATCATTTTTATATTTAGTCAAAGTAAATACTACATAGCCATCTTTCGTAGAAAAGGCCTCAACAAGCAATTTGCAGTTTTGAACCTTAAAACCAACTTGTTTTTCAGCTTCATTAAGAATAGTTTGAAAAAGTAAATGAGCTTTATCATTATTTTCAATTAAACTATGTATATCTATATTTTTCTCAGATAGTTCATCTAAATCGATAATTATTCTAATTTTATTATCAGTAAGTTTTTCAATTTTCATATCAAAAATATCCTCCAAACAATTATATGCAATATTAATTAATGTGTTTCTTTTTCTATTTACCTAAAAACATTATACTATGAAATTAACAATATTTAAAGAAACAAAATATGGTAATTTAAACTCTAACACAAAAAATAAAAAAAATCTACAATTTGCTTGAAAAAAATGCAAAATGAATATATAATATAAAAGTCTTATAAACGCAAAAATCCGTAAGGAAAAACAAAGGAGGAAAAAATTACATGGCAGCAAGAGATAAAAGTTTTTGGATATTATTAATATTTATTTTAAGTGGATTGGTAATTGGTGGATTACTAGGAAACTTGGCATCAAATGTAAATGGATTATGGTGGTTATCATTTGGACAAGAATTTGGATTGGAAAGTCCGTTTATACTAGATTTAAGCATATTAAGTATAACATTTGCATTTTCAATAAAAATAAATATAGCAAGTATAATAGGAATGGCAATAGCAATTTTTATATATAGAAAAGTGTAATAAAAGGTAAGGGGCAGAAAGGAAGAAAATTTGACAATAAAGGAATTACCACAAAGTGAAAGACCATATGAAAAATTAGAGCTATATGGAGAAAAAGCATTAAGCAATGCAGAATTATTAGCAATAATAATAAAAACAGGAACAAAGGAATACACAAGTGTTGATATAGCAAGGCAGATACTAAACTTAAATGAAATGTATGATAAAACAAGTTTAGCATTTTTAAGAGATTTAAGCATTGAAGAAATAACAAAAATAAAAGGAATGGGAAGAATAAAAGCAATTCAATTAAAAGCAACCTGTGAACTTGCCAACAGAATGAACTTGCCTTCAAACTATAAAAAGACACAGATAAAAGAACCAAATGATGTTGTAAAAATACTAATGGACGAAATGCAATATGAAAAAAGAGAGATAGCCAAAATAATATTATTAGACAAAAAATGTAATATCTTAAAAATAAAAGATATAGCAATTGGAGGAAACAATTTTGTAAGCATTGGAATGAAAGACATTTTATCAGATGCAGTAAAAATAAATGCACCAAGAATAATTTTAGTACACAACCATCCAAGTGGAAACTCAGTTCCAAGTAGTAGAGATATAGAACTTACAAAAAAACTAGAAATGGCTGCAAAATTATTAGGAATAGAACTAATAGACCATATTGTAATAGGCAAAGCGGAATTTACAAGTATCAAAGCTTTAGAAGAATTAAAAACAAAATTAGAGAGGAAGTAAGAAAAATGAATTTATTTACATTTGGTTCAAAAGACATAGGAATAGATTTAGGAACAGCGAATATTTTAATGACATTAAAAGGAAAAGGAATAGTTTTAAAAGAGCCATCTGTTGTAGCAATTGATAGAAAAACAGGTGAAATAAAAGCAACTGGTTTCGAAGCAAAAGAAATGCTAGGAAGAACACCTGAAGATATAAAAGCAGTAAGACCAATGAAAGATGGAGTTATAGCAGATTTTACAGCAACAGGGCTAATGCTTAAAAATATGATTAGAAAAGTATCTTCAAGATATAATGTTGGAAGACCTAGAGTAGTAGTTGGTGTTCCATCTGGAATAACAGAAGTAGAGGAAAGAGCAGTCGAAGAATCTATAATGCAAGCCGGAGCGAGAGAAGTTTACATCATAGAAGAACCAATGGCTGCAGCAATAGGAGCAGGAATTAATATAACAGAGCCAAGTGGAAGTATGATAGTAGACATTGGTGGAGGAACTACAGAAGTAGCTGTTATTTCATTAGGGGGAATAGTAGTTAGCAATTCACTTAGAATTGCAGGAGACGAATTGGATGAAGATATAGTAAACTATATAAGAAGAGAAGAAAATTTATCAATAGGAGAAACAACAGCAGAACAAATAAAAATGCAAATAGGGTGTGCAACACCACTAATGACAGATATGCCAATGGAAATAAGGGGAAGAGATTTAATAACTGGACTTCCAAGAAATATAACAATAAAATCTTCTGAAATAATGGAAGCAACATCTGAATCTGTTGCAAAAATTGTAGAAACAGTAAAACAAACATTAGAAAAAACTCCGCCAGAACTTGCAGCAGACTTAGTAGAAAAAGGAATTTATCTAGCAGGAGGAGGAGCATTAATACAAAACCTAGACAAACTATTAAGCCAAGAAACTAACATGCCAGTATATGTAGCAAATTCCCCATTAGAATGTGTTGTAAATGGAACAGGTAAAACTTTAGAAGATTTAGAAAGACTAAAAACAGTACTTATAAACAGTAGAAAAAGAAGATAATAATTAAATAATCTTTTTCTAAGAAAGGATAAATTATTATGTATAGAAATAAAAAAGGCGAAATAATAGGGATAATAGTAACAATAATTATTTTAATATTATTGGTTGTATTAACAAATACAGAAAACAGTAATTTATCCTATATAGAAAATATAGCTAATAAGTTAGTAAATCCTATACAAAATGGACTTACATATGTAAAAAATAAAGTACATGGTAATTCATCATTTTTTACCAATATAAACGACTTAAAGACAGAAAATGAGCAATTACAAGAGAAAAATAGTAAGCTAGAAGAAACATTAAGAGAATTAGAAACAATAAAAGCCGAAAATCAAACATTAAAAGAATATCTAAATTTATCACAAAAATACAGTGACTACAAAACAGTTGCAGCAGATGTAATAAGCAGAGATATAAGCAACTATTCAAAGACAATAGTGATAAATGCAGGAAAAAAGAGCGGAATAAAAGAAAACATGACGGTAATTGCAGCAGAAGGGTTAGTTGGATATGTAATATCTGCAACAGACACAACATCAAAAGTTCAAACCATAGTAGATTCATCTAGCAATACAAGTAGCATTTTAAGTTCATCAAGAGACAGTGTTGTATGTAAAGGTTTATTAGAACAAAATAACAATTTAAAAGCAGTTTATATTCCAACAGATGCAACAATTGCACAAGGAGATAGTGTTGAAACATCAGGACTTGGTGGAATATATCCAAAAGGAATCTATATAGGAAAAATATCAAAAGTAGTAAATACAACAAATTTAAATGATAGATACGCCCAAGTTGAGACAGCCGTAAATTTTAATAAACTGGAAACAGTATTAGTAATAACAAACTAAAAGAAAAAGGAGGAGAGGAAAATGAAAAAAGTATTAATTAATATTTTATTAAGTGTAACATTTATCATAATTTACTTATTACAGATAAACCTATTTTCTTCTCTAAAAATAGCACGGAGTAATGCCAAATTTATTTATTATATATGTACTTTTTATTGGACTTTTTTACAATAAAATAGCAGGTGTTACATATGGAATAGCAAGTGGGATATTATTAGATTTATTTATAGGAAGAAAAGTTGGAATAACAGCAATTATGTTAGCAACAGTAGGATTAATAGGAGGAATTTTTGACAAAAATTTTTCAAAAGAAAGTAGAATAACAATAATAATCATGGTTATAGTAAGTACATTAATTTATGAAATAGGAGATTATTTTATAGGGTGTGTTGTATATGGATATTCTATTGAATTGATTGGATTTCTCAAGATTTTATTAATAGAAGTGGTATATAACATAATTGTTACAATAATATTATATCCATTAATACAGAATTTTGGATATAAAATAGAGGAAGAATATAAGGGAAATAAAATTCTCACAAGATATTTTTAAAAATTCTCAAGAGAAGGTGAAGTGTTGAAAAGAAAAATAAAAAAAGAACATACCAATTTCAGATTTAATATATTAACAATTATAATATATATTATAGGAATAATATTAATAGTTAAATTATTTGAATTACAAATAGTAAAAGGAGCAAGTTATAGGGAAATATCAAATACTAGACTTTCAAGAGAAAGTACATTAGAAGCCTCAAGGGGAGAAATTTTAGATAGATCTGGAAATATTTTAGCAACCACCACAAGTTCATTTAATCTTGAAATATATAAAACAAAGTCAGATGATGAAACACTTAATAAATGTGTAGTAAATTTAATAAATCTATTTGAAAGTAATAATATATCATATCCAAATAATTTTCCAGTGAATGATGAATGCACAAGTTTTACAATAGAGGGAGAAACATTAAAAAAATGGTTAAGCAAATATAAATTAGAAGAAAATGCAACACCTGAAGATGCAATAAGACTTTTTATGAAAAAATATGGGATAACCGTAAATAACATAAAAGAAGCAAGAAAAATAATTTCAATAAGATATGAAATGACAACAAAGGGATATAGTAGCACAAAATCATTGCAATTAGCGGAGAATGTCTCTAGGGAAGTAGTAGCACAAATAAGTGAAAGAAATTCAGATTTTCCAGGAGTTACAATAACTACCCAAAGTGCAAGAAAATATAATTACGATAATTTAGCATCACATATTTTAGGATATATTGGAAAAATAAGTGAAAAAGAATACATTGACGAACAAGATATATACAGTAATGATGACTATGTTGGAAGAACAGGAATAGAATCATTGTTTGAAAACTATCTAAGAGGAAAAAAACGGAAAAGAAGAAATAGAAATGACTGTTGATGGAACAGTAACAGGAGAAACCGTAACAAAAGAACCAGAACAAGGCTCAACAGTAGTATTAACAATAGATTCAAAATTACAAGAAGTCGCTGAAACAGCATTAAAGAATAATATAGAAAAAATAAAAAATGGTGGATTTTCAAATAGATATGATGCTAAAGGAGGAAGTGTAGCAGTAATTGATGTCCATTCTGGTGAAATACTTGCAATGGCGAGCTATCCAGACTATAATCCTAATTCATGGGTAGGAGGAATAAGTGTAGCAGAATATAATCAAATAAAAGAAAATAATGCACTATTTAATAAAGCAGTATCAGGATCATATGCACCAGGTTCAATATTTAAAATGGTTACAGCATTAGCGGGGCTAGAAACGGGAGCAATTTCAGTAGGAGAGAAAATAAATGATACAGGTATCTATACAAGATACAAAGATTATCAACCAAGATGCTGGTATTATAATAGCTATCATAGAGGACATGGATACTTAAATGTATCTGGAGCAATACAACATTCATGTAACTATTTCTTCTATGAAACAGGAAATCGTATGGGAATAGAAAACCTAGACAAATATGCAGAATATTTTGGGTTAGGAAAGAAAACAGGAATAGAATTACCAAGTGAAACGGCAGGAACTCTTGCATCACCAGAAACAGCAAAAAAACTAAATGAAACCTGGTCAGCAGGACAAACTTTGCAAGCATCAATAGGACAAAGTTACAATAGTTTTTCACCTCTACAACTTGTAAAATACATAGGAATGGTAGCAAATGGAGGAAATAAAATAAAACCAACACTAATAAAGAGAATACTAAATGCAGATGGTACAGAAAGCTCAAAAACAGAAATTAATGAATATGTAAAACAAAAATTAGGACTAGAAGATGATAATACAGAAAATATATCATTTTCAGAAACAAACATAAAAGCAGTATTAGAAGGAATGAGGTCAGTTACAGAAGAAGGAGGAACAGCAAGCAGTGTATTTAGAAACTTTGACATAGAAGTTGGAGGAAAAACAGGTTCAGCAGAAGCAGGATCAAATGTTAATGCATGGTTTGCAGGTTTTGCACCATTTAATGACCCAGAAATAGCAGTTGTAGTAATGGTTGAAAATGGTGGACACGGATTCTACACAGCTGAAGTTGCAAGAGAAATAATTGCAGAATATTTTGGAATGAATATAAATTCAAATGAAATTCAAGAAAACAACCAAGCGACAAATTATGTGGAAACAATAAGGTAAAATACAAAAGATTCAAAAATATAAATAAGGTCGAGGAGTATGATGATGAGGAATTGCATAAATGTAAGTCAAAAAAATAATTTGGTTGTAATAAAAATAAATCCAGATGCAAAAATAGAGGAAATAATACCTCAAATAAGAAAAAAAGTTATACAATTACAAAAGATATACAAAGATGAAAAGACAACACCTATAATGGTTACAGGAAAAGTACTTAAAAATAAAGAAATAGATGAAGTAGAAGAAATAATAAAAGCAAAGTTAGATGTAGATGTAGATTTTGATATGCCAAAAGAACTAGGACTTCATAATATAAAAAGAACCTTCATACAAGAAGTTTCAGTTTCAGAAACAAAATTTCATAGAGGTTCATTAAGGTCTGGACAAAAAATAGAAGAAGATGGAAGTATAGTAATAATAGGAGATGTAAATTCAGGAGCAGAAGTTGTTGCAGCAGACAATATTGTTGTTTTAGGAACTCTTAGGGGATTAGCACATGCAGGAGCTAAAGGAAACACAAAAGCAATAATTGCTGCTGGAAAACTAGATACTGTTCAACTTCGTATAGCAAATATAGTAAAAGAAATAGATCGAGATGAAGAACCTATGCATAGACAAGCTTATGTTTATATAGAGGATGATAAGATGATAATTGAGTAAAATTAACTTAAAAGCAGTAAAATTAAACTTATAAAAAGCTCATCATCTTTTACACCTTCTTGATACAAAAAGAAGATTAAACATATAAGTAAAATATCATCAAAATAAAGTTTTAAACCAAATAATTCAAAAAAATAATTCTCAGGAGATTGTTCTTTTGAATTATTTTTTTTGTCATCTATGTTTTCTATATGTATGTTTTCTGAACTTTTCTGATTATTTTCTTGTGGGATAGATTTTGCGTTTGCCCTAGTATAATCAGTATTTATGTTACTTTTATTAAATTGAGTGTGATTATATCTATTATAATAACTAGGATACCCAGGATTATAAAAAAAAGGATAACGAAAAATAGGCATTAATTTCCATCTCCTTTATTATTTTTAAATAAATTTGATATCTGTGTAATTTTAAACAAATTTACATATTGGTCTAATTTTTTTTGTTTACTTTCTCTTAAATAAGGCTTTAAAGAATATAAAAGTTTACTTCTTGGGTCGTCTTTTTTATTAAGAGTTTCCATAATTGATTTTAATTTTAATATTGTTTCAAAGTCTATATTATTCATAGAATTTGAGTCATTATCATTACTGGAACTTTCGGTATTTTGATTAAAGGAATCGGAAGTTGCAGAATCATTTTGTGCAGTATTATTTTTTAACATATTTGCTAGATTACCAATCATTTCTGGTGTGATATTTAGGTTATTGATACCATTTTCTTGGCTTTTTTTGTCATCTGATGATTGGTTATTATGTAGCATATTTTTGAAATTATTTATTATATTTTCCATATTGTCATCTGCCATAGTATCCTTCCTTTCCTTGAGTTTTACATGTTTTTGTTAGGATTTTTTGAACCAAGTGCTTGAATTATTTTTTGTTTTTCTTCTGGGCTTAATATTTGGTTTATTTGATTTAAGCCGTTTGCTAGTTGGTTTTTATCCATTTTGTTTAACATGTTCATTAGGTATGAGATATCGTTATTGTTCATGTATTTCACCTCTTTATAATTATATTATATGTTGGTTGAAAATATGTGTTAATTGATATAGCCGTTAATAATATGCAATAAAACTACATCTATCTCTCAACCGGCTAAAAATCAAATCAAAAACCAAACAATATTACATAAAAACTTGCAAAATATGTAAAAAATCTATTGCAAAAAAACGCAAAAAGCTATATAATAGTGAATATAGTGGCTAATTATATTCAAAAGAAATAATTGTAACATAATTGTAATAAAAACTTAATATAAAAAGTCAAAAAGAACCACCAACAACCTTCCGTAAAGGGGAAAAAGGCAATACCCATAAAATCAAAAAAAAACGGAAATCAGTGGAGTTGACTAATAAAAACCACTTATATATAATAAATAAAGTTAAAAGTGTGTAAAAAAGGGAGGAATTAATATGAACATTACACAAAAAAACATAATTAATAAAATCTGTGCAATATTAGTGATTTTCGCACTAACAATGTCAGATTTTTTATTAGTTGGAAAATCAGCCATAAGCTATGCATTAGATGAAACCAAGACAAATAATGCAAATATTGAGCTTTCAGCATATTTTGAAGATGCAAATGGCGAGAAACAAGAAAAAATAGAAGGAGCAATTGACAGTATACAAAATCTAACTGTTGAAATAGCTGTAAAAAATGAAGGATATTTCAATGGAAGCATTAGATTAAAAAACAGTAACTTCAAATTTGTAACTGGAAACGAAACTTATGAAGGAATCCAAAGTGTGGGAGAAGAAGAAATAAAATTAGAGCAAATAAATGCAGGTTCTACACGTAAAATATCATTAAAAATAGAAGCAAAAAAGAATGATAAAATTAATGAAATGGATTTATCTAATGTTTCAACAGTAGAATTAGATGGAAACTATGTCAATAGTAAAAATGTAGAAAAAGACAAATCTATAGAAATAAAAGGAACAGCAAATGTTGAAGTAGATTGGAAATCAAGTGAACAAACAAACTTAGAACTTGAAAGCAAATTACTTACAAATTCTGTATATAATGTAAAAGGAAATAGCAAAAAAATTGTTCAAATATTAGTAAGTAATAAAATAACAAATAATAACTATCCTGTTCAAAATACAGAAATCAAGTTAAGTGTTCCAGAAGAGGTTCAAGATGTAAACGTATTTGCAAGAAGCACAAAAGCTACAAATGGTGAACTTGAATTTTCGGATGCAAATTATGAGTATAATAAAGACGAAAAGCTATTAACAATAAAAGTATCTAATGAAAATAAAGAAAATATTAGTTGGATAAAAAATGTACAAGATACATTTATTGTAACATATGTTTTAAATAAAGATGACAATATAAATGGTAAGGATGTATCAATAGATGCAGTTTCAAATTTATATGACGGAAAACAATTAAACGCAAATCAAAATGTTCATATTGAAGAAGAAATAGATGGTGTAATTTCTGGAAGTATAGAAAGTAGTGAAAACGAAATTTATAAAGGTAAAATTTACACTGGAGAAGAAAGAGAATATACAGTAACCAATAAAGTAAATGTAGATTATTTAGATATAATAGACAATGTAAATATAAAAGAGCAAGAAGCAAAATTTTTATCTAATGAAAATGAACTTTCTGCAAATATAATATATAAAGAAAGTAAAATAAGAAAAGAAGAATTCTTAAGCTTATTTGGAGAAGATGGATATATAAATGTTAAAGACATTAATGGAACAATATTAACAAATATAAATAAAGATAGTCAAGTAAATGAGAACGGAGAATTTGTTATATCTTATCTAAATGGAGAAAGTAGTATTGAATTTGAAACAAGTAAACCTATAAAATTAGGTACATTAAATATAGAAAATAAGAAATCAATACTAAATACTAATTATGATAGAAATCAAATTAATAGTTTAACAGGAATAAAAGAAACATCAGAAATAAATGGCAAATTAATTGAAAAAACAATTTCTCTAAAAAATACTTCATCTCAAGCTTCATTAGATGTTAGTACTACAACATTATCATCAACAGAGAAAAATGAGAATGTAAAAATTACAGCGGTTTTATTAAACAATGATGAAAGTAAAGATTTATATAGGAATCCAGTAATAAAAGTAGCATTACCTAAACAGATAACAAATGTATCTGCTAAATGTAAAGTTCTATATGGAAATGGACTAGAACTAGCAAGTGCAATAATAGATAAAGAAAATGATTCATTTGTTATAAAAATTGGATTAGAAGGAACACAAAATTCATATAACCAAGAAAGTATAGAAGGAACAACAATTATCATATATGCAGATTTTGAAGTAGACAAATTATCTGCTGATAGTAATGAAAAAATAAACTTAAATTATTCAAATGAATATGCAACAAGTTACAATGATAATGGAGAGCAAAGTAAAAATGTTAAAATAAACGGAAGTTCTGGAATTATAACATCAAATAATATTAAAGAATATCAAATTGAGACAGTAGGAAATCAAGGAACACAAACTGTAGAATTAGACTTAGGAAAAGAAGCAAAAGAAGCAACAACAGATATAGGTATAGTAAATAATGAAGGACAAGAAATAAAAGATGTTAAAATACTTGGAAAATTCCCAACTGGAGCAGATATGACATTAGGTGCTAAATTAGCAAGTGGAATAGTAACTGATAATGAAAATGTAAAAATTTATTATACTGACAATGAAAATGCAACAGACGATATAAACAACGAAGAAAATATGTGGACATTAAATTATAACAATGATAGCTCAAAGAAATATTTAATACACATAGATTCTATGAAGAATGGTGAGAAATTTGATGCAAACTATAAAGTAAATATACCAGCAAATTTAACATATAATATGACTGCAGAAGAAAGTTATACAGTAAAATATACAAATTTAATTGAAAACGAAAAAACTGCAGATGCAACAGTACTTAATTTATCAACAGGAAAAAAGGCAAATGTTGAAGCAAGCTTAAAAGCATTTGTTGGTGATGAAGAAATAAAAAAAGATAGTAATGTGTATAATGGAGAAGTTGTAAGATATGAATTAACATTGAAAAATAATGGAAGCGAAAAAGCAACAAATGTAAATGTCGAAGCAACTATTCCAGAAAATGCTAAATGTGTACAATATATTAAATCAACAGAAAGAGAAGAAACAGATACAACTCTTGGAGCTGCAAAAGATTATTATAAAGATAGAAATGTTGAAGAAAATAAACTTAAAACAACAATTGATAGTTTAGATGTAAATGAAGAAAAAACACTATCATATGAAGTTAAGGTTGAAAATAATAAAACTATGACTGCAAAATCTAATATAAGTTATTACGCGTTACAAAATGATACTGAAATGACAAATGTTGAAAGTAATACAATTTCAAATAATGTTTTAGATGCAGAAGTTGATATGAGTATTTTTATGATAGGAAGATCAAGTGCTAAATTACGTTCACAAGTTAGCTATGCATATAAAGTAATGGTAAAAAATACATCAGGTAAAAATTTATCTAACATAAAAATGAATGTGAAAATAAATTCAGGATTTTCAATAGATAGAGTAGTAAATCCAAATAAACAAAATGTAAAATTTGATAATAATACATTTGTTATAGATTCTCTAAGCAAAGACGAATCGGCTGAATATGAGATAGACGTAAAAGCAACAGGAAATAACGAAATAGCAACAATTGGAGTTGTTGCAAATGATAAATATCATTCAAATAATGTTTCAGAAACGGTAGAACTAACAAAATTATCTATTTCAATGAGGTCAGATAATGAAGGAAAGACTGTTAATGATGGAGAAAAAGTAACATACAATATTACTTTAAAAAATAATGGAACAGAAGATATTAATTATTTAGAGATTAAGCAACAACTTTCAACATATTTAAGTGTAAATAAAGTTACAATAAATGGTGTTGATACAAAATTTGAAAAAGAGTTTAATACAAGTAATAGTGAAACACAAACACAAGATAATAATCAAGAGGACGATAAAAATATAACAGAAAAAAGTGATGAATATACAATAGGATTTAATTACCAAGAGCCATTAAGTGTTGGAAAAGACCTAGAGATACAAGTAGAAACATCTACAGATAGCGAATTTAAGCATTCTAATAATATTCAAATGGCAAGCACTGCAGAAGCAACTGTAAAAAATATTAAAGTTCAATCAGAAGAAATAAATCATATATTAAAAGCTAATGTTAATGAAGAAAACAGCAACGAAAATAATAATAATGGAACAAATAATAACGGAAATAATAGCAATAATAATAATAATAATAACAACAACAATAATTCAAATAACAGTAGCAATAATAATGGAAACAACCAAACAGATAACAATGAAGAAGAACAAGTTTTAAGTACAATATCTGGAACAGCATGGTTTGATAAAAATGAAAATGGACAAAGAGACTCTGATGAAGAAACATTAAAAGGTATAAAAGCAACCATATTAAATATGGAAGACAATACTACACAAGAAACGGCAACAGGAGATAACGGATTCTATTCTTTTGCAAATGTAAAAAAAGGAAAATATGTTGTAATATTTGAATATGATACAGAAAAATATGTATTAACAAAATACCAAGTTGAAGGAATTCAAGAAAGTAGAAATTCAGATGTGGAAAATGTAACAATGAATTTAAATGGTAGTAGCAAAAAAGTTGCATCAACAGATACAATAGAAGTTAAAGAATCAAGTATTGGTAACATAGATATTGGTTTAGTTGAAGCAAAACTATTTGATTTAAAGCTTTCAAAAACAGTTTCAAAAATTACTGTTACAAATAAAGCAGGAACAAAAACTACAGAATATAACGATTCAACATTAGCAAAAGCAGAAGTAAAAGCAAAAGATATTGCAGTAACAACAGCTGTAATTGAGTATAAAATTAAAGTTACAAATGAAGGAGAACTTGCAGGATATGCTAAAAAAATAGTAGATTATAAACCAAATGATTTAAGCTTTAACTCAAGTTTAAATTCAGAATGGTATCAATCTGGAAATGAATTATATACAACAAGTTTAAATAACACAAAAATAGAACCAGGAGAAACAAAGGAATTAACATTAGTATTAACAAAAACAATGACAGAAACAAATACTGGACTTGTAAATAATTCAGCAGAAATCTCAGAAGATTATAATATGCTAGGAATTGCGGATAAAGATTCTACACCAGGAAATAAGAAAAATGGAGAAGACGATATGGCTAGTGCCAATGTTATTATAAGTGTAAGCACTGGAGCAGCAGTAAGCTATGTGTTATTAACTATTTCTCTATTAGTAATAGTAGGAGCAGCAGCATATTTAGTAATGAGAAAAGTAATAAAAGAAAAGGCGAAATTTTAAAGAAAGGAGGATAGAAAGATGACAAAAAATAATAAAGTGAAAAAGTTATTAATTACATTAATAGTATTTATGGCAGCAGTTATGCTAAAATCAACATTTGTTCAAGCTGTATATTTCGATGGATTTAACGCATTACTTAACTCTCATGAATACTATTGTATAGAACGTCGGAGATGCATTTAATGGTGGAAATTATAATTTTGTTTCATCACAGGTTATAAATAGTGATGATAGTTCACAAGCTAATAGAGCTTTAGCATATATTCTTTATCAAGGAATTAAAACGGGTAATGGTGGATATAATTATCACAGTATATATCAAATTGCAGTTTGGAAGTGGCATTACCAATATGCATATAACACTGGATGGCCAGATGATTATACAGATAATGGATTATATGACAAAGCAATGAAAATTGATAGTGTACCATATTCTAATACTAGTGCCTCAATTAAGAGTGCAAGTAGCAAGATAACAATGACTGGACAAACAGGAACTATTAAGTTAACGGAATTATCTGGAGATGTAAGTAGTATTGATATTGAATGGAAAAATCCTACAGATAATAAAATATATTCAAAAACACTTAAAGCTGGAAACAGTGGAATAAATAATTGGATTGGATTTTATTCAGACAGCAAGTGTACTAGAGAACTAAAAACAACAGATTTTAGTACCAAAACATTCTACGTTAAAAATTTAAAAGAAGATTACTTATTAGAAAGCATAACTATACATACTAAAGCAAAAGCAAGTGGGTATTCTGTTACAGTCAATAAATGGAAACATGAGTCTGGGGCTGAGGCTGAACAAGACCTAATTTCGGCTACAATGGAAGAAGGAAAAGACACAGAAGCTCAAAAGAAATTTTCTATAAAATATACATATGGAAAAATTAAATTGCAAAAACAAGGACAATATAAATTAGATGGTGAAGACAAAACTGAAACAGTACCTGCAACGTTTAAAATATATTGTAAAAACTTGAAGAAATGGGTATCAGGAGATGCACAAGGATATAAAGTATATGTAGATGACATAAAAGATGCAAGTACATATAAGTCAAATACAACAGTTTCAAAATTATTCTCGACATATGAGTATGAAATAACAGAAGTATCTGTTGAAAATAACTATTACAATAATCCAATAGAAATGACAGCAGCTACAAGTGACTTACAAAAAGAATTGACAATAGAAAAAATAAATGATTACAATGCGGCATCAGGGGTTATAATATATGTTAACAAAACTAATACAGTTACAATCAAAAATGATAGAACATCAGGTGACATAATAGTTTATAAAGTTGATAGTAAATATGATACAGTAAAATTAAAGGGAACAAAGATAAAGGTGTATTTAAAAGATACAGGATGGCTAGTAAAAAATCAGGATGGAACATATAAATATGATGGTTCAGCAAAAGATGCAACAGAATTTGAAACAGATGAAAATGGAGAAACAAAAATAACATGCGTTAAATTTGGTACATATTATTTCTATGAATCTCAAGCACCAGAAGGATATGATATAACAAAACAAGATGGTTATCAAAATGCTAACGGAAAAGACCCATATTCATTTAGCAAAGAAAATAATTGGGCTTACTTAGGAACAATAGACCTAGGAAAAGACAATAATACGGTTAAATTTACAGCTATAAACAAAAAAATTATGGATTCTCTTGAAGGTAGAGTTTGGATAGATAATCCAGATACAAAAGCAAACAAAACAACAGATAACATATATGATTCAAGTACTAACGATAAATTAAAAGAAGGAATAACAGTTAATTTATATAATGGACAAGGAAACTTACTTGCAACAACCAAAACAGACGCAAATGGAGAATATAAATTTACAACAAAAAATGCATCATCTGAAGAAGACAAAAACATATACTATTGGGATTTGGCAGATGCATATGTAGAATTTATGTATAACAATAAAACAATATACACAGATGATACAAAAAATGAAGTAAAAGAATATGGTTATATATCAGTAGACCCATTTGTTGGAACAAATGCAAAAATAAACTCAAAAGCACAAGAATATACTATAACAAAACAAAAACTTGATGATAATAATCTAACTGGTGAAACTGGAGAAAACCCAGGAAGAGCAATAACAAACAAAGATGCAGTTATAACAGATGTAAAACAATTGCTAGATAAAAATAAAGATATATCTGACAAAATCAAAAATAACACAGCATCAGAAGCAGATTTAAAAGATGTACCACTTGCATGTTATTATGATAATACAACATTCAAAGTATCTGACATCAATCTTGGATTATTAGATCAACATGACCCAACATATAATGTTGATGAAAATTTAGCATACATTAAAGTAAAAATGAAAGGATATACTTACACATATAAATATGGAGAAGCAGCATTAACAGATTCAAAATATGTGCCAACAGTACAAGAACAAAATACAAGCAAAACATTTACTGGAAAAATATATCCAACGGATATAGCATATAATGCTGTAGAATCAACTGCAACAGATAAATTACAAGTTTATGTAGTATACAGTATAGATGTAACAAATACAGATACAACATATGTTGATAATATGTATTATGAACAGAGGCTATATTTAGAATCATTAACAAATTCATTTGATAAAGAAAGATATACTCTATGTACAGATGAAAATACTGAAGATAAAAAAGATTTTGCTTTATGGAAAGCATCTGGAGATGGAACAGCAACTTATGATGTAAATGCAGAAAGTAGCGTTTATAAAAATGGTATGGGAAAAAATGAGACAGTAACCTCATATATCCAATTTAAGATAAAAGAAAAAGCTGTACAAAGATTATTACAAAATAATATATCTGAAACAGAAAGAAAAAATGCACCAACAAAAGCAACTGTAAACGCATATCATGAGTATTTAAGAACAGATAATGCTTGGAAACATGATGAAAATGTTAGAGCATTTGAAGGAGTAAAAGGATTAAATACTTATCCAGTATCAACAGAAAATAATAAAAAATACTATGTACACAAAACAGTTAGCAAAGAACGTCAAGCTGCAGACCTATATTTGAAATTATCAATAGGTGACAGTAGAAAAGTTTCAGGAAAAGTATTTGAAGATACAAAAACAAGCCAAAGCGCGAGTGAAAATACTAACCTTGGAAATGGTATGATAGATGATGGTGAAAATAATAGAGCAAGTGAAGTTACAGTAGATTTATTAAACCAAGATAAGTCAACACCTGCGACATTATATAAGGTAAAAGATAATAAAGCAGAAACAGCAACAGCTACTGTAAAATCAGCAGAAGATGGAACATTTACATTTGATGGTGTAGTTCCAGGATACTACTATATAAGATTTACTTATGGAGATGGTAAGCAAAAGATGATGCCAGCATCAGATGTAATAAAATCAAATGACTATAAATCTACAATAATTAATACAGAAAGCAACAATGCTGGAACATTAATTAAAGATGCTATGGAAGAAAAAGACCCTATAGCAAAAATTGGAAGTACATTACCTGCAAAATACACGGAAGAGCAAAAGAAATTAGTTGAATGGTATAAATATTTAAATAATACAACATATTCAACAGCAACAGATGATTTAATACAAAGAGCTCAAGCAGACGGATATACATATACAGATGGCAAAATATATGATAAAGACGGAAAAGAAGTATCTGGATATATGAATATCAATGCATATACACCAATGGTTGGAATTTCTATAGAAAACGACATAAATAACGAGACAGATGTAAAGGGAAAAGAAGATAATGTAGAGGAAGCACAAAAACCAAATTATTCAGGATTTAACTTTGGTATTATAAAAAATGCACCAACAGAACTAAAAGTAGACAAAAAGATAACAAATGTTAAATTTACAACACAAACAGGAACAACATTAGTATCTGCAAATCCTACTGATAAAACAGCAAATTATATAACAGCACTAGATAAAGTTACAGGAGGAAGCAAATATGCTAAGTTGGAAATAGAAAAAGACTTAATATATGGTTCAGAATTAGCAACAACATATGAAGTTAGCATAGAAAATAATTCTGCTAAAGATTACATCGAAAACGAAGGAACAGAAGGCTATGGACATTATTCAAAATATGGAGATAAGTCTAATGCACACTTAAAGAAAATAACGGTTGAAGAAGTTGTAGACACAATGGATACTAAATATGCATTTGATTCTAAGCAAGATGAGACGTCTCAAACATTAACATACGAAAATGGAAGAACAGAGGTAGGAAAAAAGGTAGAAATAGTTAAAAATGATGATGCAAATAATTTAACAATTACAAATTGGGAATCTCTTGCAAGCAAAGAAAAGACAACAATAAGCTATACAGTAACATCTTTAGTATCGCCAGAAAATGATGAAACATCATACTCGAATGAAGCTAAAATCACAAAAATTAAACTTGATAAGTTAGCTACATTAGAAAGTAGTTTTGACTGGACAAAAGTAAAAGATAATACTGAACTTGCAATCACACCTCCAACAGGTGGAAATAGAAGCAATTTATATTGGATAGTAGGAACAATAGGATTAATTGTTATAGCAGGTGGAATTGTAATCATAAAAAGAAAACTATTAAACAAATAATAAAAAAACGGTATTCCGTAGGGGAATATCGTTTTTTTGTGCAACGAAAAAAATGTAATAAAAATGTAATAATAATTTAACAAAAAATGTATGCAAAACTGCGAAAGTACCTTCCGTAGCTAAGTTAGAGATTTTTTTTGTAATAAAACAAAAAGTAAAAAAAATGGCTATTGAAAAATAAAAAAAAAGATGCAACAATATATTAGACAAAAAAACTGGAAGGGAGAATTGTATAATGTTAAAAATAAAAAGAAAATTAAATGCAATAATCGCAATTGAAATTATATTAACGATGACATTATATTATTTTATATTTGTTGGAGTAACAGCAGTTACTTATGCTTTAGATGTGGTGAAAACTAACCACGAGAATATAGATATTTCAGCATACTTTATGAACAAAGATGGAGAAAAGGTGGATAAATTGGAAAAAAATATCGACCAAAATGAATATCTCTATGTGGAAGTATCTGTAAAAAATGAAGGATATTTTAATGGGAATATAACGTTATCAAATAATAATTTTAACATAAAGCAAGATACCCAAAGTCCAGATATAGATGAGATTTCAGGAAACACTGTTAAGTTAAAACAAATAAATGCAGGTACTACAAAAACAATAAAACTTGGAATTGAAGCTAAAAAGGAATCTACAATAAAGGTAGAAAACTTAAATGCTAAAACATCAGTTGAATTACAAGGTAAATATGTAAATAGTAAAAATATTGAAAAAGATTCTTATATAGAAATAAATGGTAAAACAGAAGTAGAAGTAGACTGGAAATCAAGTGAAGAGACTAAAAACGAATTAAGTGGAAAACTTCTAACAAATAAGGTTTATCAAATAAATGAAGAAAACAAAAGAATTGTTCAATTTTTAATAAACAACAAAATTACAAATAATAATTACCCTGTAAAAAATACTAATATAACTTTAAATGTACCAGATGATGTTGAAGATGTAAAAGTACATACAAGATATACAAATGCAACAAATAAAAATTTGGAATTTAATGAAAACAATTATAAATATGATAAGTCTGGAAAGAAAGTTATAATAAATTTAGCAAATGACAATCAAGAAGCATTAAGTTGGGAACAAAATGCAGAAGATGAAATTGTAGTAACATATATTTTAGATGCTAATAAAGATGTTAATGGTCAAGAAATATCTTTAGATAGTATAATCGAAACATATGATAACAAAGTTCTAAATGAAAGCCAAACAATAAGTGTAGATAAAGAAATAGATGGAGTAATTACGTCAGATTTAGAAACAGAAGAAAAAAGTATTTATAAAGGAAAGATTTATACAGGTGAAGATAGAGACTATAGGGTATCTACAAAAGTAAATATTGACTACTTAAATACAACAAAAGAAATTATAATAAAAGGAATTTCAGCAAAATATTTGGAAAATGAAACAGAACAAATAGCAAATATTATATATAAACAAACTGAAATTGATAAAAATGAATTCTTGAAAATATTTGGAGAAGATGGATATATAACAATAAAAGATAGCACAGGAACAATACTTGCAAATATAAATAAAGATACAGAAGCAAATGAAGAAGGAAAAATTGTAGTAAACTATCAAAATAACATAAATGATTTGACAATTCAAACAAGTAATCCTGTAAATTTAGGAATTTTAAATATAAAAAATATAAAGACAATAAAAAATGCAAATTATGTAAGAGAAGAAATAAATGGTATTACAGGTATAAAAGAACTTGAAACGGTAAATGGAAACAGAGAAGAATGTAAAATAGAACTAAAAGAGACAGAATCAAAGGCTAATATAAAATTAGATACAACCAAAATTTCTACTTTATCAGATAACCAAACATTAACAGTTGATGCAACATTATTAGCAAATGATGAAAGTGAAGATTTATATAAAAACCCAAATGTTGTAATAACATTTCCAAAAGAATTAGAAGTTACATCTGTACAATATGCATCATTATATAAAAATGGATTAGAGGTTGAAAATGCAACATATTATAAGAATGATAATAATCAAACAGAAGTGAATATTCAATTTGTTGGGGAACAAACAAATTATGATATATCAGGTGGAACAAGAATATGTCTTAAAGCAGAAGTTAAGACAGGAAAATTGACACCAAGCCAAATGACTGAAGTTCAAATGAAATATACAAATGAATATAAAAATATGGAAAAAACAATAAAAACAGATTTGAAGTTAGAGTCTCAATATGGACTTATGTTATATAATAAATTATTAGGATATAACCAAAATAATGAGAGTATAGAGACAATAGATAAAGAACCTGTTTCTGGAAAACTAGATATAAATGCTAGTGGTAAGAACGCAACTTTACAAACAGCTTTAATTAACAACTATGAAAATCAAATTCAAAATATAACTTTAATAGGAAAAATACCTTCTAAAGGTGCAGGTGAAAATACATTTAATATGGCATTAAATGGAATTGGTACAAACAACAATAATGTAAAAATATATTATTCAGATAATTTGAATGATAAACAAAGTGATGAAGAGTGGAGTGAAAACTCAGAAAATGCTAAAATGTATAAAATTGTAATTCCTACTATGGAGCCAGGTGAGATTTTAGCAATAAAGACAGATTTAGGTATACCTGATAAATTAAAGGCAAATGAAAGTGGAAATATTTTAGAAGATGTAACATATGAAATGAATGGAACAAGTCAATCAAATAGTTCAAAAATTATAGTAAAAACAGGTGATAAGGTTGAAGAACCTAATATAACACAAAATGTAAATAGTAATGTAAATGTATTAAATAATCAAGGACTAGATGTTAAAGTTACAGCTCAAATTGGAAATAATGATATTACAGATGGTGAGGCTATAAAAGAAGGAGAAACAATAAAATACAATATTAAAATTACTAATAATACTGGTAAAGATTATTCTAATATTGATGTTAAAGCCGTACAGAAAAATGGATATGTGTGGGATACTGTTGAAAAAGTAACAAAAAAATACACAAATGCAGAGAACTATACTGAGGTTAAAAGTAAATGGTATGAAATTACAGAAAATAATGAAATAAATCTTGGAAAAATAGAAAGTTTAAAAAATGGTTCAACTTATGAATGTTCATATGAATCTTCTACATATTTATTAAATGATTCTAAGCTAAATGGAACAGAAACATTTGGAACAATTAGCCTAGAAAATAAGAGTGACAATTTAAGTGTAAATGTTACAACGCAAAAAAATAATATAGAATCAGGAAAAATTAAAGTTAACATTTATAATAGCAAAAATGAAGGTTATCAATGGGTTGAGAATGGAAGCTGTATTTCTAACTTACAAATTACTAATATAAGTAATGAAACGTTGAAAAATATTTATGTTAAGATTAAACTAAGTAAAGAATTAAGCAATGCGATAGATGTTAATGATTTTGTGTTTTCAAATAGATTTGTAGATGAAGATAATAGTACTGGGGAATTAAAATATGAAAAAATAGAGAAAACAGAAGATGGAGAAGCTATAGTAACTTTTAGTGTTTCAGAATTAAAATCACAGTTTACAAAAAAAATAGCTCTTGTATTGTCAGCAAAGAATATGGATAAAGCTAAAGTAATGGGATGTATATTAGCCCAAGTTACATTAGGAGAAAATGAAGGATATCAAGCAAAATTTGAAAAAACTATATATAAACAGACTAAAGATATCCAAGTAAGTATGAAAACACTAAGAGATGGAAAAGAAATTGCAAAAGATGAAAAACTAAATAATAATGACATAATTGATATTGTTTCAACTATTACAAATAATGAAAAAAATGCTATAAAGATAAATAGTGACTGCGAAATTGATGAATTATTGGAGTTAAAATCGGCTCGTGATAATAACAATAAAAATTTAATTGATGACTTTGAGAATAATACATTAGAATTAAGAAATATAGAATTGAATCCAGGACAAAGTATAACAATTACAGTAACAGCAAGAGTTGATGGAGTAAATTCTGAAAAAGTAACAAACAAAATAGTAGCTTATGACACTAATATTACAACTTATGTTTCAGAACAATTAGAATTTTTGGTTAATACTGTTAATGATTCAGGTGTTCCTGTTACTCCAAACAATCCAAATACACCAAATACACCAAATACACCAAATACACCAGATAATCCAAACAATACAGATACACCAAATGATTCAAGCAATTCAAATGATTCAAAAAATAATAAATACAATATTACAGGAACAGTATGGGTGGATGAAGACAAAAATGGTAAAATTGATTTTAAAGAAAAAAGGTTATCACAAATTAAAGTGAGTGCACTAAATACAGAAACAAATGAAATAACTAGTAGTGCAAATACAGACAGCACAGGTAATTATGAATTAAATTTGTCTAAAGGAAAATATATTATAGTATTTTTCTTTGATAATCAAATATATACAACAACAACTTATAAGGTAAATGGGTCATCAGAAGATGAAAATTCAGATGCAATAGAAAAACAAATTACACTTGAAGGGGAAAGACAAACTGTTGGAGCAACAGACATATTAGAAGTAAATAGCAATTTAACAGGAATAAATATAGGATTAGTAAATAAACAAAAATTTGACCTAGGAATAGAAAAATATGTTAGTAAAATTATTATTAAAAATAATAGTGGAACACATACATATGAACAAAAAGAAGGAACAACATTAGCAAAGGCAGAAATAAAATCAAAATATTTAAAAGGTTCATTAGTTGTAATAGAATATAAATTTAAAATTACAAATAATGGAGAGATTGAAGGATATGCTAAAAACATATCAGATAATTTACCAACAACATTAGAATTTAATTCAAGTATGAATTCTGATTGGTATAAATCTGGTGCAAATCTCTACAACTCAAGTTTAGCTAATACTATAATAAAACCTGGGGAATCTAAAGAAATCACATTAACTTTAACAAAAACGATGACAGAATCAAATACAGGTTTAATAAATAATAAATCTCAAATAGTAGAAAGTTCTAATACAAAAGGAATAGAAAATATTAATCAAAATACAGGTTCAGCTAATGTAATTATAAGTGTAAGTACAGGAACAATGTTAAACTATATAGCAATCGTGCTAATTATGTTTGCGGTATTATCTTGTGGAGCATATTTATTTATTAGATTTTTAAAATAAAAAGAAAGGAGGAAAAATGAAAGCATTAAGAAAATTTATAAAAATTATTTGTATTATTTTCATACTTTCTTACTTTTGTACATTAAAAAGTTATGCGGGTGACGTAACATCTAATAATATTTGGAATTACAGTCTGAAAGATTTAGTAAAAGGTCATACCGTAGACCAAAATGGACTTTGGGAAAAGGATGGATGGAATAGCTGTTCCCAAGCTAATAGTGACTCGGGTTATTCTGATCATATTGTTGGGGCATATGAAACACTTTATGACAAAAATACGGGAACAATAGTTGCTAACAGTGTTTCAAAAGAGTCTGGTCAAACATTTAGTAAATCATCCGGAAAGGATATAAGGAATTTTGCTGCAGCAATGAGTTTAAATAAGAATATTCAAGGTGTGAGATCAGCTTTAATGACATGCATAAAAAGTGGAAGATTATCAGATTCAGATACTTTATCAAGTAATAACGATGATGGTTCATCTTATGGAGGTTCTTCTGCTGAGTGGGAAGCTGAACATGAGAAATTAAGAGATAGGTACAAAAATTACCATAAATTAGAAGCAGTAGATGTTCCAGATAAAGTCGAGGGTAAAGAAGTTAATATAGATGGGACAGATTATGTACAAATGGGACCATTCAAAATGAAGTTTGGTACAAGTAAATTGAACGATATGACTATAAATGGGACTTCAGTATTTGGTCAAGGAATAGCTAAATATAGAATTGCAGGTGAAAATACGGTCAGAAAACAATTTAATGAAACAAAACCGGGAGAAACTAACGCTTTTTTATTAAATAACAAAAAGTTTTACGTTTTAATGAGTAAATCAAAATTAAAAGACATAGCTGGAGATGCATCTACAATAAAAGTTAAGTTTAAGCAGTCGGATTTTAGTTATGAAAAAGGAAGAGCAATTATATGTAATGATTATAATTCCGAACAGGGAAATATATGGTATATACATAAAACAGATACCGTTAAAGGTGGAGAGGTAGGTTTTAAAGTTAAATTAACAGACACTATAGACATAGTAGTAAACAAAGTTTGGGAAGACAATAATGCAAAAGATAGACCATCATCTGTAAAAGTAAAAATATCAGCAGGTGGGTCAGTAATAAAAGTAATAAATGGTGTAGGAAAAACATCTATAACAAAAACTATAACAAGTTCAGGAAGCGTAACATTTTCTGATTTAAAAAGAAAAGATGATAATGATAATTTACTAACATATACAGTTGAAGAAGTAGTTCCAGATGGTTATACAGAAAGCTATACAGCAAAAAGTTTAACGATGAAAGAAAATAAATCTGTATACACAACTACAATAACTAACAAAAAGGATGGAAGTGGAGAAACAATTGATACAGACTTAAATGTGGGAGACCTATTAATTACTAAAGAGGGCGGAAACATGAGCTTTAGAGTATGGGAAGACTCGCCTGCACAATGGATAACGAGTGAAAGTACAGGTAGTGGTTCGTGTAACTATAACCGTCCAGAGGATGAACTTAATGGAGTTAAAATTAGTAAAGCATCTGAAAGTGATAAATCAAGTATGAAAGAGATAGATGCAGGTTCAAAAGTTGGCTCATATTCTTATACAGAGTATTATGATATTAGTGAAACTCCACATTACAAAGAAGTAACAACAACAGTGCCAAAAAAGGATAGCGACGGAAATGTTCTTAAGGATAAAGATGGAAAAGTAATAACAGAGACAAAAAAGACAACAGAATTTGATTATTATTCTTATACATATAAATGGAAAACGACTAAAAAAGAGTGTGTTCATAAGGAAACACATGATTGGTTAGGTTCATATAAAACCGTAGATGGATTATATAAAATAAAAGGATTATATCCAGGAAATTATGAAATATATGAAACAGATTGTGATAAATATTATGACCTAGAACTTCAAGAAGGATATAGCAAAACAGGATACCATAGTGTTCCAAATATAAGACTTGCAGCTACTGTATCTTTAGCAGAAAATAGCAGTAAAACAGTTAAATTAGGTTTACCAGAAAGTATAACTGTACATAATGACAAAACAAGAGGAGACCTTGAAATAGAAAAGAAATACGAAACAGGGGAACCAATAGATGCAGTTAAAATTGCAATTTATGGAGAAGTAAACGAAGGTGAATATCATTACAGCGGATGGCTAACAACAGAAGGAAGTTATGAAGATGTTAAATGGAAAGCAATAAGTAGTATATTTAGTGGATCGCCAAGTGATCCATATATAACAGATGATGGAAAAATCTCAATAACAGGATTACCAGTAGGAAATTATATGATATATGAAGTAAAAACCAAGAGTATTGAATATGCGTTAGAGGGACAAGGTTCATTTGATGGCGAAAAGACTCTATTAGGTACAGCTACTATAACAAGAAATCAAGAATCGGCTGTTCAAGTTTCGTACGCACAAAAGAAACGTCCAAAAGGTGATGTTATAATTAATAAAACAGGTGTATATGTAAATAACCAATTATCAAGTCCAAATGTAACAGAAAAATTAGCAAATGTTTCATTTATCCTAAGTTCTAAAGCAACAGACCTAGGTGGATGGAAGAATGGTAATTATGTATATATTAGAGCTAATGAAAAAGGTGAAGATATAGTAGATTTTACAGATAACAAAGATGATGCAACAGTATTTACAACAGATAGTGAAGGAAAGGTAACTATTCCAGGATTGTATGAAGACTTAGGTCCATACGAAATTGAAGAAATTGAAAATGGCGAACAAGATAAATATTATACAGATCCAATTGTAATGAAGGGAGATACAACAGTAAATGCACCATCAACAGCATCACTTATAAACTTAAGATCTTCAGGAGACTTAAGAATTGAAAAAGTAGACGAAAATTATCATGATTTAAAACTATCAGGAGGAAAATTTAAACTAAAATTAGTATCATCAGAATATGCAGGAGTATCAAATATGTGGCTAGGGAATACTGGATTTGATCATTTGGCAGCAGGAAATACATATGATTATTATGATTTAAAATCTAGTGAATACCTAGTAAGTGATGTATCAAATGCAATGGAATTTGAAACTGATTCAAATGGTGAAATTAACATTAAGAAAATAATAAACGGAACTTATGAAGTATATGAAACAAAAACACCAAGGGGATACGATATAACTAGACAAGATGGATATGATCCAAGCACAGGAATGGTATACAGAGGAACAGTAACAATAGCCACAAATGATAATGTTATAAATTATCAAGTAGTAAACAAAAAAGTAGTAAACAAATTAGACGGATATGTATGGGTAGATGAAAAAGACACAAAAGCAAATACCTATAACAGTTTATACAAAGACAATAATGGTGAAAAAGACTACTTAAAAGAAGGAATACAAGTAAACTTAATTGACAAAAACACGGGAAAAACAATGGCTTCTACAGTAACTGACAAAAATGGATACTATGAATTTACAACATATTCAGACGGAAGTGACATTATATACTGGGATTTAGCTCATTCATATGTAGAATATATTTACAACAACAAGATAATATACACAGATGATACAAAAAAGGATGTAAAAGAATACGGATTTATAGTTGTAGATCCATTTGTTGGAGGACAAAGCAAAATAACAATTAACTCAAAAGCACAGGCAAAAGAAATAACAAAAGATGAATTGCTTGATGAAAAATTAACAGGAACAGAAGGAAAATATCCAGGAAGAGCAGTAACATATACATCAGCAAGTGAACTTGGATTTAATGAGATACTAAAACAAAATGCAGAAGTAACACCAAATGATGGAAAACAAAATAATGATGATTCTAAAAATACATCAGCATTTTTGGAGGACAAATTAATAACATCTTATTATGATGAAGATAGGTTTACTATTGATAATATTAACCTTGGATTAGTAGAAAAAAATCCAACAACACATGCAATTGATGAGTCTATAGAATATGTTAAGATTGTAAAAGGAAATTATACATTTAAATACGAATATGGCGAAAAAGCCATAACAGAAGAAGGACAAGAACAAGCTGCACCAACTGTAAAATTCCAAAACTCAGCAAAAACGTTTACACAAAATATATATCCATCAGATATTAAATATAATGCAGCTAATAACAGCAAATTTGAAATAGATGATGGAGAAAAATTTAAAGTTTATGTAGTTTATAAAATAGATATACAAAACACAACAACAATAAATAATGAAGACTTATATGTAGAACAAGGACTATATTTAAAACAATTAGTAAATACGTATGACAGCTCAAGATTCCAAATATCAGGAGATAAATTAGCTGGCGATGATGATAATATTGCAGATGACTTTAAGCTATGGAGTGATTCCGGAGACAATAAAACCGCATCATTTAATATAGATGATTCAAACAAAGCTTATAAACGAGGAAATGAAGGAATAAAACCTAATAAAATAGAGTCTACGTATATTCAGTATAAAGTTACAGATGAAGCTTTGAATAGCTGGCTAGACCAAAAGATAAAAAATAAAGAATCTACTTTTAAGGCAGCTCCAACAGTTTCAACATCATATGCATACCATATTTATACTAGAAAAGATAAGAACTGGAAAGATAAAGACACATATACGCATGAAACAATACAAGAGAAAAGGGAAGATGGTGCATTATCCTTAAAATGGCATTTATTAGACCCAAGAACTATTTCAGGAACAGTATTTGAAGATTCGAAAGATGAATCTCGTGCAGATGAACGTGTAGGGGATGGTAAATACAATAATAGCAATGAGAAGAATTTAACAGATGTTAGGGTAAGCTTAATTGATGCTGATTCAGAAGACGGAAGAGTCGCACCACTATATGATGGAAACTTCTCTCAAAATACTGAAACAGGAAAGTGGACTTCAGATAAACAATTAGGGTCAGTTACAGTTAAAGAAAATGGATATTATGAATTAATAGGTGTAGTACCAGGTAGATACTATTTACAATTTACATATGGAAACGGAACGGTTAAATATAAAGACTTAAATGGAAATGAAATAACTGAAGGAGACCAAATAAAAACAACGATAAAAGGTAAGTCAGAACCAATAAATAGTAACTACTATAAATCAACAATTATAACAGGCTCTGCACAAAAAGCTAATGATACTAATGCAAGCACATGGTTCCTAGGGGATATACAAGCAGGTGTAAATTCGGTAGCATCAGATTATACAGGAACATATTACGATGCAAAAGGTAATGTAGTTGGTGAAGAAAATACAAATATGATAAATTCTAGAACGACATCAGATAAAGAGCTAAACTATACAACATCACAAGAAAAGGTAGTTATCAATGCAAGAACACCACTAATGGATGTACAATTCGAAGACCATAATGATATAAAAATTTCACACAACGATGTTCCAACTTTACCAAAAGCATGTTCAGGAATGAACTTCGGAATTATGGAAAGACCACGTATAGATATTAAATTGGATAAAGAAATAAAAAATATAAAACTTACATTAAATACAGCTACAACAGTAATTAATGGAAATCCAAATGAACAAAATGTATCACCTTATTTATCAGCAATGAATAAAGCATTTGCAAAAATTGAAATTCCATCAGATAAGCTATTTGGTTCGTATTTAAATGTAACATATAAGATGACAGCAATAAATGATTCTGAAATTGACTATGCATCAGAGAACTATTACAAATATGGTGATAAAGGTGAAAATAAACCTGTTACAACAACTGTAACCAAGATAGTAGATTATTTATCTTATGCCGAATGTGAGTATAAGAATCCAGATCAAGTTAATATAAAAGAAATAAAAAATGAAAATGAAGGTGAGTGTAAAGAAGCAGTATATTTCAAACCTGAACTTGATAATAGTAAATTCACAAAGAAATATATACTAACCAAAGAAGAAAAGAATTTAATACCAACAAAAGCAGATAGTAGTAGAGATAAGAAAAGCTCAACAGCAGAGTATATATTAACAGTTGGAAGACCAATTGGAGATTCAGATGACGATGCAGGTATAAACAATTTCTCGGAAATAATTGGAATAACAAATGCAACATTCTCGCCACAGTATTATAGTACATCAGGAAACTATGAAGCAGGAGATACATTAAGAACTGCAGAAGGAGGAACAAGTGAAGATGACAACACAGGCGCAACAATAGTAGTTACTCCACCTACTGGTGAAAATAGAAGCTATACAATGTATATAGTAGCAGGAATTTCTTTAATAGTTATTGCTGGAGGAGTAATCTTAATTAAGAAATTTGTATTATAGTTGAAATAACTAAAATATCAAGGTTTAAACAATTAAACCCCAGATAAATCTAACACAATAAAGATTTATCTGGGGATTTTTTATAAATTATTTTAAAATAACTTGAATTTAAACTTCAAATAATGTATTATAATAGTGAAAAATGAGAACAATAAAAAAATCTCAAAGAGAGGAAATGATACAAAAAATGAAGAAAAAAATATTTATAATATTAGTAATCATAGCAATAATTATAGCAGTAGTATTAGGCCTAAAAAAAGCAAATACAAATAAATATAACTATGAAATAGAAGAAATAACAAATTACAACTACTACATCTCCAAAGAAAATGAAAAATATGGTGTAATTGATAAAGAAGGTAATCAAATAATCGAAACAAAATACGACACTATAATAATACCAAATCCAGAAAAAGATATATTTATATGTTATACAGGAGATGAAAATGCAGAAATACTAAACAGCAAAGGAGAAAAGCTATTTAGCCAATATGAAGAAGTAGAACCAATAAAACTAAAAAGCGAAGCAAGTACATTAACATATGAAAAAAGTGTATTAACATATAAAAAAGACGGTCTATATGGACTAATAAGCTTTGATGGAAAAACAATTACACAAAATGTATATAATAAAATAGAAAATTTACAACCAACAGAAGGAAAATTCTTGGTTTCAAAAGATGAAAAATATGGAGTTATAGACTTAAAAGGAAACACATTAGTAGAAACAGAATATGATAAAATAGAATCAGATGGATATTATACACTAAAAGACAAATACAAAAAATCCGGCTACATTATATCTGTGAGAACAGATGATGGTTACAAAAGTGGATATATAAATTATAGTGGTAAAAAAATATTAGAAACAAAATACAATGAAATAGAAAGATTATCAAAAGAAGACGAAAAAAATATATATTTAATAGCATCAGAAGAAGGAAAAGTAGGATTATACAAAAACTCTAAAAACGTAATAAAACATGAATATCAATCAATAACATACAATGACAGAAACAATGTAATTTTACAAAAAAATAAAAAATATGGAGCAGCATTATTAGATGGTAAAATTGTAATAAATGTTGATAATGAATTTGTAGATTCAAAAGGAATATACTTGTATGCTAAATCACAAGATGGAAATAAGGTATATGATGAAAAAGGAAATGTAATAAACATAAATTACAATAAAACAATATATGAAACAGAAAGTGAAGATTACAGAATATCAACAATTTTAAATAATAATGTAACATATTATGGAATAACAGATAAAAGCGGAAACAAACTAGTTGACGAAAATTATAGATATATAGAATATTTATACAAAAATTACTTTATTGCAACAGATGAAAACGGAAATTTAGGAGTGATAAATAGTAATGGAAAAATTATACTTGAAATGAAATATAGTTCACTTCAAAAAATAAAAGGAAAAAACTTAGTTCAAGCTGTAGAAAACGGAACAAATACTAGTGAGTTTTATTCCTCAGATATGAAAGAAGTGTTAGAAATATCAAAACCAAATATACAAATGGAAGATGACTATATAGTTGTATCAAATGACGAAGAAAAACAATATTTAGATAATAATGGAAATATAATTCAAGATATAAATAATCTAAAACAGCCAAATTATCCAAATGAAATTGGAGATTATAAAAAAGAACAAATAACAGTTGAAAATGTATATTATATAAAAAAATAGTAAAAAATAAAGGAAAGTGGTAGCAAAAAAAGTATCACTTTCTTTTTTCATAATAGGAGGTGGAAACTTTGAAATTAGGGTTAGCCCTTTCAGGAGGAGGAATACGAGGAGCAGTTCATATAGGAGTTTTAAAGGCATTTGAAGAAAACAATATAAAAATAGATATAATAGGAGGAACAAGTTCAGGAAGCTTAGTTGCAGCTCTTTATGCAATGGGATATTCACCTATACATATTTACGAATTGTTTAAAAGATATGGAAAAGAAATTACAAATGTTGGAGCATCTTCAATAATAAATGGAGTTGGAGGATATATTGTAAATAAAAAATTTAATATATCTGGAATAAGTGATGGAAAAGCAATTGAAGAATTATATAA
Organism: uncultured Clostridia bacterium; assembly: GCA_934121905.1. Taxonomy (GTDB): domain Bacteria; phylum Bacillota; class Clostridia; order TANB77; family CAG-508; genus CAG-269. Next base: position 32,930 of record CAKOVI010000010.1, on the reverse strand, counting down.
TGAATTTGCAAGTAGGAAAAATATATTTAAGATGTCTGATATAAAAATGCCAATAGTAATACCTGCAATAGATATAGGAGATGGAAAAGAATATGTATTTACAAATAGAAAATCAAAGAAGTCTAATAAAATATATGATAAATATATAACAGATATACCAATAGGTTCAGCAGTTAGAGCAAGTAGTAGTTTCCCTGGCGTATTTTGTCCATATGAATATAAAAAACATATATTTTTAGATGGTGGGACAATAAACAATATACCAGTAGATGAAGTTTTTGCACAAGGAGCAGATAGAGTAATTACTGTAAAATTTGAACCAATAAAAATAAACAATCAAAGTAATGTGATGGATATAGTACTAAGAACGATTGATATCATGGGAAATAAAATAATAGAAGATGAAGTGAAAAAAAGTGACTATATCCTAGAAATTCCAACAGATGATGAGATGGGATTTTTGGATAGTAATCAAATTGAAAAATGTTACGAATTTGGATATAAAGAGACTATAAACAAAATGGAGGAAATAAAAAAGATATCACAAAATTTTATCAAAATAATATAATAAAAATAAAAAGGAGATTTTTCTATGAATACATATTATTTTGATAATGGGGCAACAACAAAGGTCAAACAAGAGGTTATAGATGAAATGATACCATATTTTTCTGAGCATTATGGAAATCCTTCATCAGTATATTCTATAGCTAGAGATGCAAAAAAAGCCATAGAAGAAGCAAGAGAAAAAGTGGCAAACTTAATAGGAGCTAAAAGACAAGAAATTTATTTTGTTGGGTGTGGCTCGGAAGCTGATAATACAGCACTAAAGGGAATTGCATATGAAAATAAATGTAGAGGAAATCATATAATAACAACGAAAATAGAACATCCAGCAATACTAGACACCTGTAAATTTTTAGAAACACAAGGATATGAAGTAACTTATTTAAATGTTGATAGTAAAGGCTTTATAGACTTAAATGAGTTAAAAAGAAGTATAAAAAATACAACAATATTAATAAGCATAATGTTTGCAAATAATGAAATAGGAACAATAGAACCTATAGAAGATATAGCTCAAATTGCAAGGGAAAACAACATCGTTTTTCATACAGATAGTGTTCAGGCGGTTCGGAAATGTGAAAATAGATGTTCATAATATGGGAATAGATATGTTATCCTTATCTGCACATAAATTTCATGGGCCTAAGGGCGTAGGAGCTCTGTATGTTAAGGAAAATATAAAATTTCAAAAATTTATGAATGGAGGACATCAAGAAAAAAACAAAAGAGCAGGAACAGAAAATACAGCAGGAATAGTGGGACTTGGGAAAGCTGCAGAATTGGCAGAAAGCGGGCTAGATATTCATATAGCAAAAATGAAAGAACTTAGAAATTATTATCTTGATGAGGTAGAAAAGAGAATACCAAATATAAAAATAAATGGGGCATTAAATGCAAGGCTTCCAGGAAATACTAATATTTCTTTTGAAGGTGTTAATGGAAATGACTTACTTTTAGAATTAGATAATGTGGGAATTTGTGCTTCAAGTGGTTCAGCATGTACTTCAAAGACCCCTGAACCATCACATGTTTTAACCGCTATTGGATTGGATGAAAACCTAATAAAAGGTGCATTGCGTGTTACTTTTGGAGAGTTTAATAATAAAGAAGAGGTCGATTATTTGGTGGATAACTTGGAAAAAAGTGTTGTTAAATTGAGGAAAAAATAGGATGTACATTAAGTACATCCTAAAAATATTAACCATTTTTTTCTTTTAAATATTTTAGTTTAGTTGCCATTCCCCCTCTTAAATGCCTTTCAGCTTTATTCTCATCCAAAATTTCCCTAACTTCCTTAGCTAAAACAGGATTTATTTTAAGTAGTCTATCAGAAACATCTTTATGAACAGTGCTTTTAGAAACTCCAAATTTTTTTGCAGTACTTCTCACAGTATCTTTAGTTTCGATTATATAATGTGCAAGTAAAGTGGCACGATCCTCTATTGATAATTTTTTCATTTAAAGCCCCCGTTTTGAAATACTTTTGTTAAAGTATATTCTCATATAAATGAGGTTAGAACTCAAAAATTATATTGTCAAATACGAAAAAAGATGATATAATTGAAAACATCAAAAGGCAAAAAGTCTTTCGAAAAATTCGGAGGACTAAAACAGTACCTCCGAAAAATGCAACTAATAATTGGCATATAAAAAGGAGGTAATACTATGGAAAAAAAAGAACTTACATTAAAGTGGAAGAAAGACAATGAGTATTTTGAGAAAAAGATTGAAAACAAAAAAATGTTAGCCACTTTTAAAGGAATTTATGAGGGATTTTGCCCAAATAATGAAATTTCGAAAAAGCTTATTGAGATAATTCCAGAAGCTACCCAAATCGAAATAAATTGGGATAATACTGCAGACGTGAATCAGGTATACTACACTGTTGATGGTGTAATAAAAGGAATACCAATTATTAAAGCACATGGTCTTGTCTGGAAGGTATTTGAAACCTATTGTAAGTAAATTATAAGTGATTTTTAATGATAAAGGCATGAAGAATTTTTTCATGTCTTTATCGTAATTTTGTTAAAAAATACTATTCAATTTAAAATTTTTGTGATAGAATAATAAAAAATAACAATATGAGGGGAACAATCAAATGGGAGATATAAATGTATTTTCTGGACCAATGAAATGTGGAAAAAGTTTGCAAATATTAAACGAATATAATAGGCAATTAATAGCAGGCAAAAATGCAATGATATTTAAACCAAAGCTAGATAATAGAGCAGGAGAAAGTTATATAGCAACAAGAGATGGAAAAAAACTATTAGCACAAAATATAGAAGATATATCAGAATTAGAAAATTATAATGCAGACGTATTTTTTATAGATGAATTTCAATTTTTACAAGGAAATGTAAAAGTAATAGAACAAATGGCAGATAGAGGTAAAAGATTTTATATAGCCGGGTTAAATTTAACATCAGATAAAAAGCCATTTGGAAAAATGGGAGATTTAATGTGTATAGCAGATAATATAAAAATGATGACATCAATATGTGAGATATGTAAAAATGATAATGCTGTATTTTCTTATTTCAAAGGAAAAAAAGATACAGATATTGTAATTGGAGATGGAGAGTATATACCTGTTTGTAGAAAATGTTATGAAAAATTAAGAAGAGAAGAAATATAAAAATACTGTAAAAGTATAATAAGTATACTTTTACAGTGTTTTTTTATCTTTCATCTAAAGAATTTTTTACATATATAGCAGATGGAGAAGGTCTATTAAAATAAGGATTTCCAAAAGTATAATTATTAATTCCATCTAATAATTTTAAATCAGGTTTATCAAAAGTAGTTTCATCAACAAAAGGAAGCAAACAAAATGCAACATCTATTATTACTGGACTACTGCTTACTTTTTTTGGGCGGTTAGGAATATCATCATAAGCAAAAATTTTTCCATCAAAATTTTTAAAATAAAGCGGAGATTTAGAATCATAACCTGTAACTTTATGACTATAAAATTGTATAGGCAAAGATGATTCAGTTTTTAATTTTTCAATAATTTCCGGTTTACAGGTGAATTTTATGCATTTATCCCAATAATTAAAATCTGTTAATTTTTCAGTTAATTCATTTTTATTAGATATATAGTTACGTAATCTTTTTAAAAACTGTTTATCTTCATTAGTTAATGGTTGGCTATGATTTTTTAACCCAAGCATTTTTGCTGATATATCTAATAATTGGTCTAAACTTGGAATTGCAAAGGATGTAGCATCTCTTAAAGATTTATCATTAGAAAATTCGGCAATATCAAGTAATTCGTTATATAAACTTAAATCATCCCACTTTAACCAATCATAAATATCTATATCATCGGAGTTTTTAGTATTTTTTAGAATTGATAAAAAATTTTGTAGATTCTTACCATTAGGTTCTTTTTCTTCAATAGCCTTATTAATAATAGTACTAATAGCTTTATCACGTATTTGAGTTACAGGGTGAAAATAAGATTCTTTATATGCTGTAACTCTTAAATTTAAAAAGTTTTCAATATCGAATATAGATGATATATCAAAAACTGGGATAAAAGTTGTTGGCTTATTTGAAGATCTTTCGTGTACAATAATTGAGTTGTCTGGATTCTTTTTTAAAGAAGCTACACCATTTGTAGTCTCTGTATCTACTGCAACAAGTCTAAATGGTTTAAAACTCATGTTTTGAGGATATCCTTCATAAGCTAAATCTCTAGGTAAATAATCAAATCTATCTATATCGTAATTGCCTTCATCTAATAGTTTAAAACCAAAATAATCATTATTTAAAACATCTTCTAAAATCTTTGGCATATCAGGTGAAATATTAATCAATACATTTTGAATATCTTTATATTCTAGTAATATTCGCTTGCCAATTTCTTCATGGAAACCAGGTTTGCCAATAACAGAAAGTTCTAAGGTATGAGACAATGGAAGATGACCAATATCATGACCTGCAGATTTTATAAGTTCAGCAATCAAATGGTATTTTAAACCATTTTGCTCTACATAATTTCTAAAATTACTATCATATAAAAATTGTTTTAGAATAATATTTTTCTTTAAATTATAAACACCAAGTGAATGTTCATATCTTGTATGTAACACATTTGAGTTATTATCAATAAATTGGCTAAGTTGAAGAATTCTCTTTAATCTTTGCATTGGATAAGTTTCGAAAAATGCTTTTAGTTCAGGTGTATAGTAAATATTAGGAAATCTAGAATGAATATCTTTTCGTGGCTTATGGTCTTCTTCAAAACAAAGCTCTATATTATCTTTTTCAAATAACCATTTGAAAAATTCCTTATTAATGTTTTCTTCTGTAGAAATAGTTTGATTTGTATTTTTCATAAAGTTAGTGCCTCCATTAATTAGAATGACATTATTATACATAAATTACTAAAGAAAATCAATAGACACCAAACAACAATATTAGACATATAATGATAATAGCCCATGTGAGGTGATAATATATGAAAAAAATAAAAAAAGGTGATATTGTTGGTAGAATATCATATAATAAAGACATTATATTTATTGTAAAAGATATTAGAAGTAAAAACAATGTAATATTAGAGGGCGTTTTTGAAAGAATAATAGCAGATAGTGATATTTGCGACTTAGAACCGATAGATAAAGAAGAAGTATATAAAAAAGAAGCCTTAAGAGATACTAAATTTGCAAGTAAAGAAAATAGAGTAGATATAAATTTGATACCACGGAAAAATTTTACACTTAGATGGAGATAAAAGATATAGTGAAAAATCATATAAATATTATCAAAAAATGAAAATAAATGCAATTGTGAAAAATATTTCGGAAAACAGACAACCAAAAGTGGTTTACAATCTGCTAAAGATGTATAAACCAGATATACTAGTAATTACAGGTCATGATGGAATGCTAAGAAAAGGATATGGATATTACGATATATATAATTACAGAAACTCAAGACATTTCATATCAACAGTAAAAGAGGCAAGAAGATATGAAAAAGATACAAATTCAGATTTAGTAATATTTGCAGGAGCATGCCAAAGTTACTTTGAAGCCTTAATGCAGGCAGGGGCAAATTTTGCATCATCACCAGCAAGAATTCTAATAGATATATTAGACCCACTAATTGTAGCAAAAGAAGTAGCAATAACTAGTAGTGACAAATATATTAGAATTGAAGACATAGAAAACGAGCTTAGAGATGGAAGAAGAGGCGTTGGAGGGACAGGAGCAAGGCGGAAAAAGGAAAAATAAATGACTTATATTTTGGAGCTATTAAGAAAAATAGCCCCAAAATTATTTTATGAAGAAAAATATAATAATATGTAATATATTGTAATAAAAATGTAAAGAAAATGTAATAAAAGAAAACAAAATAAGCCAAACTATTGAAAATAGAGTAAAGTACGCACTCGACATAAAAAAAGACCTTTTGACAATTAACTATCAAAATGCTATAATTCAATTAACAAATATGTTAGAAGGTGATATAAATGATTTGCTCTACAGATATTACAAACTTAAAGTCAAACATAATTGACAAAATTGGACAAAAGATAATAATAAAAGGGTCACTTGGAAGAAATAAATCTTTTGAAAAAGAAGCAACAATAGATAAGGTATATTCAAATATATTTACAATAAAATATGATGAAGGAGCAAGAAATGCGACATATAGTTACACAGATATATTAACAAGAACAGTAGAAGTACAAGTTCTAAATGATGATAATACATATTGTCCTTTAATACCACCAGCACAAGTAGTAAGTAAAAAAAGAATAAAAGTATAAATAAATGGCAAGTATTACACTTGCCTTTTTTTAAACATAAAAATAAAAATTTATTGAAAGGAATATAATATGGTTAATTTTAGAAATCAAAAAGGATCAATAACTCTGTTTATTCTAATATCATGTATGTTTTTTATAGCATCAGTTGCATGTGTACAAATGTATATGCAAAGCAAACAAACAGCAGTAGACAGAGAATATAGACAGATAAAATCAAATTATGAAGGTGATTTATTAAATGAAACAGTGCTAACTGAAAGATATAATAAAATTTCTAATCTAAAAAAAGCAAGTGTTACAATTTTAAAAACAACAAAAACAGATAAAGATATAAAAGTAGAATTTAGCTTAGCACCTAATGAATTAGATATAAAAATGATAAAATATGGCTGGGGAACTAATGAGTCCCCAGACACAGTCAATAATTGGATTTACATGGAAAAGAAAAGCGTAGGAGAAACAATGTTAGCTAAAACCAATATAGACCCAACAGATAATAAAAAGGAATATCACCTTTTTGTAGTAATAAATAATCGAGTTATTTATATGCCAATTAATATAAATAGCTAATTAATCCAAAAAATTATATTACAGAAAATTACGCCACTAAATGTAATTAAAAAACTAAAGACTCCTCCTAAAATATTATGCCTATTCTTTATTTCGAATAAAGAAAAAGAAAAGACATAAAATAAAATATATAAGCAAATCAAACTAAAAAACAAACGAATAAATAAGGTATTCATAAGACCTCCTCAATCAAGAATTTTGGACTAAAAAGCTAGATACTACAGATGAATCGACTATAACATTAAACTCAGCTTTTTTATATTTTTCAGCCCAATTGTAATTTTCATATTCTGGAATAGTTAAAAATTTTTGCTTTGCCATTCTAAAAAAACCATTGATATCGCAACCATATTCACGAGAGGTTTTATATAAGTAGTCTTTCATTTTAGAAGTAATAAAAAGTTTTAACGAATCATTAACTTCTTCTAATGTTTTTTGATTAGAGTAATCTAAAAAATTTTGTCCAGTAAGTGTTTTGGCAATTAAATTAAGTTTTATTGTTAATACGGGATTTTCACCAGATATGTCTAAATTTACACGAGTTGGTTCAAGACTACTAATCGATAAATCTATATTTTTGTTTTCTAAAAGAGGTGTATCTATATTTAGATAAAAATTATCTACCTCTTCTTCAATTATTGTATAGCAAAGAGTTTCTATAGCAGAAAGATCACCTTGATATTTATCATCTTTAAATACTGCAAGTCCAATATTTTCGGTACTTCTATCTCCAGATACAATATTCTCGTTAGGAGAAATACTTTCCAGTAAAGGATTTGTTTGATTATCATTGGTATTTGTTGTAGGACCTAAATATCCCAAGATGGCAGTAGAGCCACTTTCATCTCTTATTAAGCTTTGGTAAAAACGACTAAGTAAAATATTTGAAGTATATCCAGTATATTCAGTAGATGTAGGAAAAATATCATAATATTTAGTCAATATGCCCTCAAGAGATGAAGCAGAATTTTTTATATAATCTTTTGCAGAATCTTTTGCAATTATAAGATTAGTAGTAGGTCGAATTTGAGGTTCGTTCATAAAATAGGTAACTTCTTCTAAAATGCCTTCTTTAGCAATTGAATCAGAAAATACTATTACCTTACAATGTGAAAGGTTAACCTGTTTGCTTGCATAGGCATTCATTAGATTAACTGCTTCTGGAATAGAAGGAGCTATAACAGTATCTATTATTGGTTTGTTACCATCTGACGAATTAGAATCAGAAAAGGATTCTAAATTTGAAAATTCAAATGAAACTTGTATATTACCGTCAGTTGTTGTCTTATCTATACCAATTGCTATTACATAGTCTAAACGATCCATATTTTGAGAATTATAGGAAGCAGAAAAAACATATGCAAAAGTAAGAACAGTCAATATAATAGTTCCAAATAAAATAAATTTTTTCATTCTTTTCCTCCAACAATTTTTTTCTTTATATTAGCCCAAACTAATATTATAAAAGGAATAGTTATTCCAAAAATTAAGAGAAGAGACTTTGATAAAGTGGTCTCTAAAAAATAAACAGTAGAATTTAGTTTATAACACATTGTAAGTCCCAAAATGAAAAGTACATAAGCAAAAATAAGTGGATTACTATTGGATATATTTGTTATATTTTTAAAAATATCCAATACAGTGTATGCATTTAAAATTAGTGCAGAAATAAACACTAAAATACAAATAAGTAAAAACATAGCATCCAATCTTTCAAAAAATGTACCAAACTCAATTGAACGAACCGAAATATATAGGGGGAAAAACTCAGTATTACTAAACCTTTCACCAAATAAAAACAAAATATTTGCAGAACTGATTATCAAAAACAATGCTGATAGGCTAATCGAAATTAGTGCAATTTTTCGGATTTTTTCCGGATGTTTTAGTTTATCTGGAATAAAAAGCAAATAACCAAGCCCATAAAATGTATATATATTGCTTAGCCCACTAATAAAGGTGGATTTTATGCCATTACCCAATATAGGAAAAATATTTTCAAAATTAAAGTTTTTAAAATTACCTATAAATATAAGAAGTACACTAGTTAAAATGATAGGCATAATTAAGACAGAAACTTTAAATAAACTATTATTTTTTAGACTTAGGACAATACCAGCAGCTATACAAAATAATAAAGAGATAAACAGTACATTTGTCATTGGGTAATATACAAGTTGCAGACAATCTGAAATTTTTTTTAAGAACAGAGAGGCTCTAAATGTAAAATATATGATAAAAAGTAATCCCACTGTAAATTTGAAAATTTTTCCACCTATAAAATCAGCTATGTCTAAAAGGTTTTTTTGTGGAAAATTTTTAGAGAGTGTACAAAAAAGAAGAACAATTAAAATTGCTAAAATACTTACTAGTGATGCTGTTATTAAGCTAGATGAATAACAAGTTTTAATTAATTCCTGGCTTGTTGATAAAATCATGCTATTTATGGATATTATACATAAAATAGCAATAGCTTCAATATTTTCTAATTTTAAATTTTCCATAATTCATATAAGTGTATTTTTTATGCACTTATTTCTCCTTTCTATATTTATTTATATTTCCATTTTTTACAAATTTTAGGTTGAGAGTAAGGGTTTATAGGCATTAGGTAACTAGCTCTTTTTTCTTGTTTCCAAGTAGATTTCATAAAATATCCATTTTGCCCCATACTTATAAATGGAGTAATAGGTGATGTAAAATCAACACCAAATGATTTCATGCTACAAAGCATAGAAATATAGACAAATATTCCAAGACCTATTCCTAAAAAACCTGCAATATATCCAAGTAAAATAAAGAGAAATCTGTAAACTCTTAAGTGAAAAGAAAATGAAAAATCTGGAATTGCAAAAGAACTTAAGCCAGTTATTGCAACAACAATAATTAAAATAGGACTTACAATATGAGCAGTAACTGCAGCATCTCCTAATATAAGTGCACCTACAATTCCTAAAGTGGAGCCAACAGGACCAGGAACTCTTAAACTAGACTCTCTTATTAGTTCAAAAGAAAATTCCATGAGTAATAATTCAAAAAGTATAGGAAAAGGAACATTTTGTCTGCTAGCAAGTATTGAAAAAAGTAATTCAGTAGGAATAAGTTCTTGATGAAAACTTGTAGTAGCTATAAAAAAAGCAGGTGCTAATAGTGTTAGAAAATAAGCTGCAAATCTCAAAGTTCTTAAAAAATTTGCAAAAAAAACTTTTAGATTGTTATCTTCAGGTGATGATAGAAAATCTATTAAAACTGCAGGGGCAGTTGTAGCATATGGGGTTCCATTCATTAAAATAACCACTCGACCTTGCATTAGATAATTTGCACATTTATCTGGTCTTTCTGTTGAAATTAGACTAGGTATACCAATATGGTCATCATCTTCTATTAATTGCTCTAGTTGACCTGATGAAAAAATGCTATCCAATTTAAGATTATCTAATCTATATTTAACTTCATTTACTAGTTTAGGGTTAGCAATATTATTCATATAACAGACAGCTAATTTTGTTTTCGATATTTTTCCTATGGTTATATTTTCAATAATTAAATCCTCATTATTAATTATCCTTCTTAAAAGAGAGGTATTGGTTCTAAGATTTTCAACAAATGCTTCTTGAGATCCTTTTATAATAACTTCATTATTAGGAGCTTCCACACTTCTTTGCTTAAAGCCTTTTACATCAATATTAAATGCTACATTTATAGTATCTACAAAAAGAACACAGTTTCCAGAGTTTACACCACTAAAGACATCTTGAAATTTTGTTATTTTTTCTAGATTATTTTGAGGTATTAGATTAGAATATATATAATTTTCAAGATTAAGTTGCTTTACTTTTTTTACAGATATAGTATTTTTGGAATTTGATGATGGTATTTCTTGTTTTAGTCCACCGTCAAATGTATTACTTTTATTTCTTATCATTAGTGGATTTAACACAAATTTGTTTATCAGGTCAGAATCGACCATTCCATCAATATACAATAAGAATGATTTGAAGTTTATATTTTTTGCAGTTAATGAAAATTCTCTAAGTATAATATCGCTATTTATTTTAATATTGTATTTGGATTCTACATATTTTTTATTTATTGATAAATCATTTGTTATATCTTTGTTTTCTTCATAGTTATTTGTAATGTTTTGAAATGATGGAGTTAGTGTAAAGTTATAATTTTTTGGTGGTTGATATTTAAAAATTGGTTTGATATTCATGAATGTCTCCTTTTTTGTTAGTATTTACAAAAAAATGAAATTTATACTTGAATTTTTTTTATATACTATGTATAATATAATAGCAACTGTTAACATAAAAACTTGATATCAAGAACATATTTCAAGATAACAGAAAGGAGCAAGCTTTATGAGAATTACTAAGAGTAAAAGATTTTATGCAGATGCCTATTTACGGAATCCAGGGGTAACGGGTTCATCAACATTAATTTCTGTACATTGGCCTGATGACAGAAATAAGAGGTTCTTAGTTGATGCTGGAGCAGCACAGGGAAGAGATAATAAAGATTTTTATAATGCATTTTTTCCATTTAATGCTGGAAAAATTGACTTTATAATCTTGACTCATACACATCATGATCATCAGGGATTACTTCCGTTGGTCGTAAGACAGGGGTTCCAAGGACATATTTTTACGCATTATGCAAATACTGTACTTATGACAACTTCGATGTATGATAGTTGTAAAATCGCTGATACAGTTACAGGTAGACCGTTATGTGATCTAAACGAAGTGGAAGCAACCTTAGATTTAGTGGTTGGTTGCACAACTAAAAAAATTCTCAAACCAGATAAAAACATTAAAATTGTTTTTTATACTAATGGACACTTGGTTGGAGCAGTTATAACCTTAGTTATCATTAGTTGTCCAGGAGAAGAAGATATAACTCTTCTTTTTACAGGAGACTACAAGGACAGAAACATTTTCTTTAATGTTGAAACACCTCCAAAGGAAGTTAGAAATTTAAATATTTCAGCTATATTTTGTGAATCAACATATGGAAATGTAGATTCAACAAATCCAATGTTCGATAAATGCCTACAGAACAATACAGTTAAGGCCTTAAAAGAAGGAAAGACTGTCTTATATGCAGCATATGCACAGGGAAGGTATCAAGAAGTACTCTATGATATTAAAATGTGGAAGAAGAGAGGAATAATTCCTCAAAATACACTTGTTTATGCTGACGGAAAAGCATCGCAGGAGAATACTATAAAGTATATGTACAATGATTTAGGAATAAAAAAAATAATGAAGGATTTTGTTCCCACAGATACAAAATTTGTTCCTAGAACCCGTGACAGAATGGAGTATAGAAGAAGAATTATGGAAAATAATGATCCAAAGATTATTATTGCACCTGGTGGAATGGATTCTTATGGACCAATCCAGAACTATATTCAAAATTATATTTCCAGAAATGATGTTTTACTACATCTTTTAGGATATTGTTCTGAAGACTCACAGGGTTATAGATTGTTAAATACACCATTAGGAGAAAAGGTAAAATATGCAGGAAAAGAATATGTAAAATGGTTTGATACCAAGCGAACAGGAGAAAAATCAGGTCATGCTCCGAGAAATATATTACTTGCATTTTTAGAGATGTTTCCCAAAAAGCAGTCAATTGTAATTTATCATGGAGAAAACGAAACTAAGCATAGTTTTAGAGAGTTTCTTTTGGATAATTTGGGTTTACCAGAGGACCAAATTGTGGTTTCTTCACCAGACGTTGCATATCGTATTGAGTCTAACGGAATTACAGACCGTTTTACTACACATTTGGATACAGTTTTTTAAAAATGTTATAAAGCTTTAAATAAGGAGTTTCCTATTGGAAACTCCTTTTACAAAAATCCTTGCAAATTAACCGATTTTAATGTATAATAAAAAAGATTTTTTTAAGAGAAAGAGGGAAAAATAAATGAAAGCAATAGAAATAAGAAACAAATATTTAAACTTTTTTAAAGCTCACGGACATACTGTAATACCATCTGCATCATTAATACCAGAAAATGATCCATCAGTATTATTTACAACAGCAGGAATGCAACCACTTGTCCCATATTTACTTGGAGAACCACATCCAGCAGGAACAAAACTAACAGATTACCAAAAATGTGTAAGAACAAACGACATAGACGAAGTAGGAGACAATCGTCACTTAACATACTTTGAAATGCTAGGAAACTGGTCACTTGGAGATTATTTTAAAGAAGAATCAATAAAAATGAGTTTTGAATTTCTAACAAAAGAATTAGGAATACCAGTAGAAAAACTATCTGTAACAGTATTCAAGGGAGATGAAGACTGTCCAAGAGATGAAGTAGCAGCTTCATGCTGGAAAAAAGCAGGAATACTAGATGGACACATCTATTATTATGGAAAAGATGATAACTGGTGGATAGCAGGAGAAACAGGACCATGTGGACCAGACACAGAAATGTTCTATGACACAGGAAAACCAGCATGCTCACCAGACTGCCAACCAAGTTGTGATTGCGGAAAATATGTAGAAATCTGGAATAATGTATTTATGGAATATTTTAAAGACGAAACAGGATATTCAAAACTAAAACAACACAATGTTGATACAGGTCTTGGTTTAGAGAGAATGACAATGTTATTACAAGGAAAAGAAACACCTTTTGATACAGAAATATTTAAACCTGTAATGGACAAACTTGTAGAATTAGAAAAGGTAGATATAATAGAAAGCAGAAGAATAATTGCAGAACATTTGCGTTCAAGTATGATGATAATATCAGATGGAGGCAGACCATCAAACCTAGATAGAGGATATGTACTTCGTCGTTTAATAAGAAGAATGATAAGACATATGAATAAACTTCAAATAAATCTTGAAGAATTAGGAACATTAATAGAATTAAATGTGGAAAACCTTAAAGAAATGTATCCAGAATTAGAACAAAATAAAGACCTAATAAAAACAGTCATAATAGAAGAAAAAAATAAATTTGTAAAAACATTAGCAAATGGAGAAAAAGAATTTAACAAAGAAGTTGCAAAACTAAAAGCACAAGGAAAAGATATGATTGATGGAAAAATGGTATTTAGATTATATGATACTTATGGATTTCCACCAGAAGTAACAAAAGAATTAGCTGAAGAATCAGAAATGAAAATATCAATGGAAGAATTTGATAAATTATTCAAAGAACATCAAGAAAAATCAAGAGCAGGAGCAACACAAAAATTCAAAGGTGGTTTAGCATCAACTGGAGTTATAGAAACAAAATATCATACAGCTACACACCTTCTAAATGCAGCTCTAAAACAAGTTCTAGGTTCACACGTACATCAAAGAGGAAGTAATATAACAGAAGAAAGAATGAGATTTGACTTTTCACATCCAAGCAAAATGACACCAGAGGAAAAACAGCAAACAGAAGATTTAGTAAATAAATGGATAACAGAAGCAATTCCGGTAGAAAGACTAGAAATGAAAAAAGACGAAGCAATAGCAATGGGAGCAGAAGCAATGTTTGCAGATAAATATGGAGAGACTGTAACAGTATACAAAATTGGAGATGTATCAATAGAATTATGTGGAGGACCTCATGTATCTAATACAAGCGAATTAGGTCATTTTAAGATTAAGAAAGAAGAGGCAAGTTCTTCTGGGGTTAGAAGAATAAAGGCTATATTAGAGTAAAAAATAGTTAAGAAAATAGTAAAAATATTGTTATTTTCTGCCCAATTGGGACCGGGTCTTTTTTGTCCAATGTTCCATTAGGACGAAAAAGACCCGGTCCCAATTGGGCAAAGAGAGGAGTTTTCAAAATGAAAGATGATTGTTTATTTTGTAAAATAATAAAAGGAGAAGTTCCATCAACAAAGGTATATGAAGATGAATTAGTATATGGTTTTAAAGACATAAATCCAGCTGCACCAATTCATATTTTAGTTGTTCCAAAAAAACATATTGATTGTTTAACAGACTTAACAGACGAGGACGAAAAATATGTATGGGCTATTCATAAAGCTATGAACAAAATAGCAGAAGAACAAGGGTTTAAAGAAAACGGATATAGAGTAATTGTAAATTGCGGTAAAGATTCTGGACAAGAAGTTATGCATTTACATTATCATTTATTAGCAGGTACTAAATTTGGAGATAAAATTGTATAGAAAGGTAAGTTGAAATGAGTTTTACACAAATTGCAGTAATTTATTTAATCGTAATTAATATTTTAGGATTTTTAATTATGGGCTTAGACAAACATAAGGCAAAAATGGCAGAAAGAAGAATACCTGAAAATACTTTATTTACTTTTACAGTTTTAGGTGGAGGAATTGGCACTATTGCAGGAATGTATGTCTTTCACCATAAGACTAAGAAGATGAAATTTAAGGTTGGAATGCCTTTGGTTTTGATTTTGGAGATATTAATTTTTGTTTATTTTAAGTATGTGATGTAGTGAATTGTAAAAGCACTGTTTGAAGAATAGCACACAAAAAGACTAGGAATTGATTAAGGACTTTCCTAGTCTTTTTTTGTGTCACTTTTATGAAAAACTTTATTATTCCAACGTTGTTGATGTTATGATTGCACACATTTTATTATAATTTTATGAATGTTTTAATTTATGAAATATGCCAATTAATATCAACAAATGATTGCAAAAAATGAAAACGAAGTACCATTTTAATTTGGAAAAGGCAAATGAAAAATGGGTTACATAAATAAAGAAAAAATGAAAATATAGTATTACACAATTTATCCACAACCAAACTGTGAATAACTTTCATATTAAAACTATGTATTTTAAAGTTATTCACAGAGTTATCCACATTATCCACATCTGTTGTGGATAAGTAGATGACATAAATAAATAAACATAATGTAATAAAATAGACATAATTGTAATAAATTTGAAACAAAAGAATGTTATTTAACAAATATCGAAATAATAGTCTACATTATTTGACAATATAACTATCAAATTGACAAAAATATACTTTTAACGATAAAACAATTTAAAACATATAATATTATAAAAAGTATTATATGGAGGAAAAGATGTTAGAAGAGATAAAGTACAAATTAAAAAGAAAATTGTTTAGACATATGGAAGCCTATGATATAACTTTAGATGAGCTTATGGAAAAACAAATGAATGGTGCAGAAATTATTGATGTAAGAAACAAAAGAGAATATGATGAAAGCCATATTTTAGGAAGCATAAATGTACCAGAATACCAGATAAATAAAAGATTTGAAAGAATTGTACCTAATAAAAATAAAGAAATTGTCGTGTATTGTTCTAGTGGCTTTAGGAGTACAAGTGCTTATAGGAAACTTAGATGTTTGGGGTATAGGAATGTTTGGAATTTGTATGGAGGATTGGAGAATTACTAATATAAATGGAAAAATGTTAATTATAGTAAATGTGGGGTCTAAAAAATAGATCCCATATGTTTTTCTGTGTTTCTCCAATATTCATATTTTATTTCTTACACGTATCTATTTTACTTATTGTATTGTAATAATATTTACATAATTCTAATATATTCAAATTTAATGTTGTATTATAAATTTGCCATATAGACATTTTTACAAAGGCGTTTGATAATACATATCTAAAATTAGTAATAACGCAGTAATAACAAATATATTAAAAACATTGATTTTTAAAGGAATTTAGTTTAAAATATATACAGTTGTTTATAGCGATTATAAAAAATAAAGGTGAAAAAATATGAAAATGAAAAATAGTCTTCTAATTGAAAAAATTAACCAAGGGATTACGTCATATAACAAAGAAAGCAAAAAAGAACATATTAACTTAATTACAAATGGAGAGATATTAGACGAGGATTTAAAAAAAGTAAAATCTTTAGATATATCTATAGAAGGTATACCAATAAATGAAAAAAATAATTTTTTTCAAGAATTAGGTTGTGTTTTAAAAAACATGAAATTAAGAAGATTAAATCTTTCAAATACTGATATAGAACCTATGAAAGTAGATATGACATTTTTATCAAAACTTAATAAAGATATAGGTTATATACAAATAACAGGTTTGGATTTATCTAATGCGAAAACAGATATATTTAAGCAATTTGAAAATCTAAAGATGCTCATACTTGAAAATAACAATATTGAAGATTTTAGGATTATATCTGAACTTGATGAAAATATTCAAATAGATATGGGAAATAATCTGCTTAGTAGAGTAGGCTTTAATGAAGTAATAAATGAAATAAAAAAACATCATGAAAAAATGATTTTTAATGGACATCCATATTTGAATTCAATTTTGATAGGAATGAGAAACCGAGAAATATGTTTAGATAGTATTAAGATGCCAGAATATATGCTAAATGAAATGATACTCTTTTTGAACGAAAGTGAAATATATATAAGTGCAACACCAGAAAAAATAGAAGAGATGAGTAAAAATACAGAAAAATTAAAATGGATTCATGCATATGTAAAAGGAACAAAAGATATTTCAACGCAATTTTTAGAGAATCATCCTGAAATAATAGATGTAAAAATAGAAGATGAGGAAAATAATGTGCAGTATGAAACTAACATTTATACTAGGTCAGACTTTTTACAAATAAGGAAGAAAATCGATGAAATAAAGCAGCAAATTATAGTTCCAAACAATTTAGATATTGACAGGGAGAAAAAAATATTTGCACAAGTTTATAAAAAATTGGGAAAAAAGATAGAATACGATTATTATGCAATTTCAGAAGAAGGAGAAAAAGATGATGAGCTTAGTATAACTTGCAGAAACTTAAAAGGAGGACTATTAAATGGAAAATCAGTTTGTGTAGGTTATGCAGATATTTTAAAAAATATTTTGGGAGAATTTGAAATTGAGGCAAAATTTATAGGTGCTAATCAAGATGAAACTCGAGAAGATTACAATGAAAAAGATAGGAATGGACATGCATGGAATTGTGTTTTCTTAGATGGAGAGGAATTCTATTGTGATTTAACATGGGATGCAGATAACATAAAAATGGATAACTATCCGCTAAGATATTTTTTATGTGGTAGGGACACATTTTTTGGACATGAAAAGTATAAAGACGAGTATGATGGCAAAGTAGATCGGATTCATTTCATATGAAGAACAGTTGAGATTATTTGGATTTAGCGAAGAAAAAATAGATGAGATTTTACCACCTATGGAAGATGCATTTAATATAAAAGAATTTGAAGCGATGTTAGAACAACTAATGAAAGAAAAGTATTTGGAAAGTCTTGCAGGAAGTGCATCATCTACAATAAAAGCATCTGATTTTGATGGTATTGAAAAAGCTTTTGAAGATAAGGAAAAGGAGGAACAGTTAGGTTATGATACATAATATTAGTAGTAAAACATGTGGTAATGTTTATAGCATATTAACTAAATTAAATTTGTTTAATAAGCTTCCACAGGATAAACAAAGTTATATTATTAAACATAAGGAGAATTATGAGTTTGAATTTGATATAAATGTTCCTTTACAATTTCAAATAAATGATAAGGAGACAATAGTTGTATTGTCATATTTATTTTTAAAATATATAAATAATAATGAGGACGTAAAAAGATATTTAGTTGAAAAATATAAAAGAAATGAGGTTATATATCAGGAGGAGCTGAGAAAAAAGTATAATCCGGATGATATATTTAAAAAATAAGGAAAATCAAAATGAAAAGATATAATAAAAATCAAATAAAAGAACTATCTGAATGCTTAAAAAATAATGGAGTAATAAGTGTACCAACAGATACAGTATATGGAATATGTTGTAGTATCAAACATAGAAAAGCACAAACAAAATTAAAAGAAATAAAAGGAAGACCTGCAAGTAAACCATTTCCAATAATGTGTGCAGATATAGAGCAAATAAAAAGTGTAGCAATGGTAGATAATAAAGCAGAAAAAATAATAAAAGAATTTATGCCAGGTCCAATAACAATAGTTTTAAGAGAAAATGAAAAAATACCACAATATATAAACAATGGGAAAGAAACAATTGCTATAAGAATGGCAACATCAAATGAGTTAAAAGAATTGATAAAAAGCTTAGGTTGTCCAATATTTATGACAAGTGCAAATAAAAGTGGAGAAGAAGTTTGCAAAACTTTAGAAGATATAGAAAAGAATTGCCCTGATTTAGATGGAATGCTAGAGGGAGAGGTATCATTTGGACAAGCAAGTACAATTGTTGATTGCACATTAGATGAAATAAAAATATTAAGAGAAGGACCGATTTCAAAAGCTGAAATTATAAAAGCCTTAAACAAAATATAAAAGGAGAAAAATATTTATGCAAGAAAAAAATCAATACCAAAAATATATAAGAAACTTTAGCATAGTAGCCCACATAGACCACGGAAAATCAACACTAGCAGATAGGCTAATAGAACTTACAGGAGCATTATCAAAAAGAGAAATGGAAGACCAAATCTTAGACAATATGGAAATAGAAAGAGAAAGAGGGATAACAATAAAAGCCCAATCTGTAAGAATGAAATACAAGGCAAAAGATGGCCAAGAATATACATTCAATCTAATAGATACACCAGGACATGTAGACTTTAACTACGAGGTATCAAGAAGTTTAGCAGCATGTGATGGAGCAATACTAATTGTAGACAGCACACAAGGGGTAGAAGCCCAAACACTTGCCAATGTATATCTTGCAATAGACAACAACCTAGAAATTTTGCCAGTAATAAACAAAATAGATTTGCCAAGCGCAAGACCTGAAGAAACACAAAAAGAAATAGAAGATATAATAGGAATCCCAGCAGAAGGATGTCCTTGCATATCAGCAAAAACAGGTTTAAATGTAGAACAAGTTTTAGAAAAAATAGTAACAGACCTGCCAGCACCAAAAGGAGATGAAAAAGCAAAAACAAAGTGCCTAATATTTGACTCATATTATGATAACTACAAAGGCGCAGTAGCTTATGTAAGAGTAATGGATGGAACTGTAAAAGTAGGAGACGAAATAAGATTAATGCAAGCAAATAAAGTATTTACAGTAACAGAACTTGGATATTTTGCACCAGGCTCATATATGCCAGGAAATGAGCTAAAAGCAGGAGAAGTTGGATATATTGCAGCAAGTATAAAAAGTCTATCTGAAATACATGTTGGAGATACAATTACATTAAATCAAAATCCAGCAGATGAACCATTAAAAGGATATAAAAAGGTTCAACCAATGGTATATTGCGGAATTTATCCAATAGATGGAAGTCAGTTCGAGGCATTAAAATTAGCATTAGAAAAACTAAAATTAAACGATGCGGCACTAGAATTTGAACAAGAAACATCAGTAGCATTAGGCTATGGATTTAGATGTGGATTTTTGGGATTACTTCACTTAGAAATAATAGAAGAAAGACTAGATAGGGAATTTGACTTAGGATTAATTACAACTGCACCATCTGTTATATATAAAGTTCATAAAACAAATGGGGAAGTTTTAGATATTTATAATCCGGGAGATTTACCACCACAAGGGGAAATATCATTTATAGAAGAACCAATTGTAAGAGCCAAAATTTTAACACCAAAAGATTATGTTGGTGGAATAATGGAAATGTGCCAAAATAGACGTGGAAATTATATTGATATGAAATATCTAGATGAAACAAGAGTAGAATTAATCTATGATATGCCTTTAAATGAAATAATCTATGACTTTTTCGACAACTTAAAATCAAAAACAAAAGGCTATGCATCATTTGACTATGAATTTAAAGAATATAAAGAAGCAAAACTTGTAAAATTAGATATACATGTAAATGGAGAAGCTGTTGATGCTTTATCATTTATAGTTCACAAAGATATGGCATATTCAAGAGGAAGAAAAATGGTAGAAAAATTAAAAACAGTAATACCAAGACATTTATTTACTATTCCACTTCAAGCAGTTGTAGGAGGTAGCATAATTGCAAGAGAAACAATATCTGCATTAAGAAAAGACGTACTTGCAAAATGTTATGGTGGAGATATTACAAGAAAGAAAAAATTGCTTGAAAAACAGAAAAAAGGTAAAGCAAGAATGAGACAAATTGGAAAAGTTGAAATGCCACAAGAGGCGTTTTTATCAGTATTAAAATTAGATGATGAGGAGAAAAAATGAAACTAAACATAGTAATGGTAGAACCAGAAATACCACAAAATACAGGAAATATAGCAAGAACATGCGCAATAACAGGAGCAAAACTACATCTTGTACATCCATTAGGATTTAAACTAGATGAAAAATCATTAAAAAGAGCTGGACTAGATTATTGGGATAAGCTTGATATTGAAGAACATAATTCGCTTCAAGAATTTTTAGAAAAATACACACCAGAACAGAATAATATGTTTTTTGCAACCACAAAAGGTAAAACAAAATATACAGATATTGATTATTCTAATATGGAGGAAGTATATGTTTTATACGGAAAAGAAACAAAAGGCTTACCAGAATGGTTGTTGGAAAAATATTTAAATACTAAAACAATAAGAATACCAATGCTTCCAACACTTAGATCATTAAATCTATCAAATTCAGTTGCAATTATTACTTATGAGATTTTAAGGCAAAAGAATTTTGAGGATTTACAAGAAGTAAGCAATTATTTTGATGAGTAAAATTATAATATTAAGGTGATTAAGATGAGTAATGAAGAATTAAAAAAAGAACTAAATGCATTAAGTAAAAAAAGTAGTGTTGAAGAATTACAAAAATATATTAAAGATATGATTGAAACAAGAGGTTTTAAAAATAGTTTATTAGAAAGAATGGTTATACTAACAGAAGAAATAGGAGAACTAGCTAAAGAAGTGAGGAAGACAGATAACAATTTAGCTATTGATATAAATAAAGAATATAATTCAAACTTGGAAAATGAAATAACAGATGTTTTTATATGCTTAATGGGAATGTGTGAATTGTTAGATATGGATATTGTTGAAGGTTTGAAAAATAAGGAAAAGATTAATTTTGAGAGAATTTGGAAATAAAAATAGAGAATGACTTTAATCTAAAAATGAAAGTCATTCTCTATTTTTATACAAAATTATACTTGCAATATAAAATTGTATAAAAATATTGAAAAAATATCATAAAAATAGTATAATATAAATATAATAGTGAGAAAAGGAGGAAACCAATATGGGAACTTATATAAAAAGAAGTATAGAAAAAAAGCTAGAAGAGCTAGAAAAAGCATTTCCAGTAATAATGATTACAGGTTCAAGACAAGTAGGAAAAACAACATTACTAACAATACTACAAAAAGAAGAAAAAAATCAAATAAACTATGTATCATTGGACAATATACAAACAAGAGCCTTAGCGATAGAAGACCCAGAACTATTTTTAGAAAGATATAAGGCCCCCTTAATAATAGATGAATTTCAATATGCTCCAGATTTGCTATCATATATAAAAATAATAGTAGATAAAAAAAGACAGGAACACTTAGAAAATGAAGAAATTCAATCATCTGGATTATATTATTTAACTGGTTCACAGGTATTTCATACAATGAAAAATATAAGTGAGTCATTAGCAGGAAGAGTAGGAATATTAGAATTATATCCATTATCAAATAGAGAAATTGAAAAGAAAAAAGATGAAATATTTTTACCATCATACGAAAAAATGGAAAATAGAGAAAAGATAGAACGAAAAGAGATAGATGAAATATTCGAAAAAATCTTAAAAGGTGGATATCCCGAGTTGTATTCAAATACAAATATAGAGCCTAGAGATTTCTTTGAAACATATATAAAGACATATATAGAAAGAGATATAAGAGAACTTATAAATGTAAAAGATGAAATAAAATTTTTAAAATTTGTAGAATCGGTAGCAGTAAGAACAGGTCAAGAACTAAATATAAATGATATATCAAACTCAATAGAAATAAATAATATGACTGCTCAAAATTGGCTATCAATACTAGTAAATACAGGAATTGTATATTTATTACAGCCTTATTATAATAATAATATTTCCAGAATTGTAAAAAGACCAAAAATATATTTTATGGATACTGGTCTGGCATGTTTCTTAGCCGGTTATATGGATAGTAAAACATTAGAAAGAAGTGCATTTAATGGAGCTATTTTTGAAACATATGTTGTAACAGAAATCATAAAATCATTTACAAATCAGGGACTAGATAGCAAAAAATATTTATATTATTATAGAGATAATAATGGAAAAGAAATTGATCTTTTAATCATATATGATAATACTGTGTATCCTATAGAAATTAAGAAGAGTTATAATCCAGGAAAACAGGCTATAAAAAATTTTGATGTTGTAGAAAAATTTGGTATGCCAGTTGGAAATGGCGGTGTTATTTGTTTAAATAAAGAAATTTTTCCATTAGATAAAAATAATAATTTAATACCAATAGAATTAATTTAATAATTACTTGAACAAAAATAAAAAAAATGTTATTATAATAATGGAAAACAAAATGCCCCATTGGGACCGGTTCTTTTTGGGACATGTCCCAAAAAGAACCGGTCCCAATGGGGCAAAGAGGAGAAAAAAATGCAACAAATAACCAGTAAGGAAAATGGGTTAATCAAACACATAATAAAACTAAAGGAAAAAAAATACAGAAAAGAATATAATGAATATCTAATAGAAGGTGTAAAAATAGTAGAAGAAGCAATAGAAGAAAATGCAAAAATAAAACAAATAATAATAAGTCAAGAAGCAATAGAAAGTGAGCTAGTACAAAAACATCTAAAGGAAGAACTACAAAAAATAGACTATATACAAGTACCATCAAATATATTCAAACTAATATCAGAAGTAGAAAAACCACAAGGAGTATTGGCAATAATAGAAAAGGAAAAACAAAAAGAAGATATAGATTATGGTCAAGATATAATCCTTGCATTAGACGACATACAAGACCCAGGAAACCTAGGAACAATAATAAGAACAGCAGATAGTGTGGGATTAAATCAAATCCTAATATCAAAAGGAACTACAGATCCATATAATCCAAAAGTAATACGTTCAACAATGGGAGCAATATTTAGAGTTAAAATTATAGAATGTGAAAATTTAGGACAAACCCTAAAAAATATAAAAAAAAATAATTATCAGATTGTAGTAACAGATTTGAATACAGACAAATCAATTTATGATATAAAAATGCAAAACAAAGTAATAGTAATAGGAAATGAAGCAAATGGAGTATCGAAAGAAATAAAAGAAAAATCAGACATAAAAGCAATTATTCCCATGCTTGGAAAAACAGAGAGTTTAAATGCATCTATTGCAACAGGAGTAATTTTGTACGAATATGTAAGGCAAACCTTACAAAAGAACAAAGGATTATAATCTAAAGAATCAAGAGAAAGGATACCTGACAGATGAGACCAGTTATGGAAAAGAAAAAACTTGAAGTAAGACATATTGTTTATATAATAATTGTCCTGATATGTTTAGGTGCTATTGGAGTAGCAGTGTATATGCAGTTTTTTAAAGATGAAAAACTGGGTGTTATTTTTGGAATAACGAGTGAAAAGGAAGATGAAGAGTATAAAGAACTTAAAAGCAACTTTTTAAATATTTTTGATAATAGTATAAAAATAGTAGAAAAATATTCTGGAACAATAGAAAAAATCAGAGATGGAGACGATATTATAATAGTCGCATATGATAGTCAAGAACAAAAAGAAAATTACACAATAGATATGAAAATTCCATGTTTTAACATAAATACAGATGCTGCAAAAAAATATAACCAACAAATAAGAGCGCTATTTAAAGAAAAATCCGAAAATGTAATGTCCTCAAATAGCCAAAAAAATGTGATTTATAATGTAAAATATAAAGCATATGAAAAAAATAATATATTATCTCTAGTAATATTATCTGAGCTTAAAGAGGGAGATAGTAGTGAAAGAATTATAATTCAAACATATAACTATGATTTAAAGACAAATAAAGAAGTTACAATTAGTGATATGCTAAATTTGAAAAATATAAATACAGCAGATGCAAACAATACAATAAAAAATGAAATAAATAGTGCACAAGAACAAAATATAAAACTTTCGGAATTAGGGTATAATGTCGACATAAGAGATGTAGAATCTAGTGAATATAAAATAGAAAATGCAAAAGAATTTTTTATTGGAGAAAATGGATATTTATATGTTGTTTATGCATATGGAAATGAAAGTTTTACAAGTGAAACTGATGTAGTTATATTTAGATAAAACTAAGGAGAAAGTTTGAATAATATCTAAAAAATGGAGATTTATTCATTCTACTTTGTGCCTTTAGGAAAGGAATGATAGTAAAAAATGAAAAAAATATTAAAATTAATTATATATTTTTATATTATATTAGTAATTTTGTTTTCAGCAAATAATAGAGTATTTGCTACAAACGAAAACATTGAATTAAAAACAACAGAATTTACAGATGAATTTAAAGAATGGCTAGAATTACCAGAAGAAGAAAGAGCAAATAGAATACAGCCAAAACCATATGGGGTCAAAAAAAATCCTAATAGATATGAAAAAACCGTAAACTTAATAAGGGCAATGAAAGCATCAACTGTAACAAGATATTCTTTAAAAGATGTAATACCAAACAATATTGTTATAAAAAGCCAAGAAAAAACAGGTGCTTGTTGGGCATTTGCTGCACTTGCATCATTAGAAACCAACATAGCAATGCTAAATTATAAAAGTGGATTAACATCTAAAGTTTATGATTATTCTGAAAGACACATGGAATATGCAACTAGTAGGAAATTTTTAAATAATCAAGAAAATACAATGGGTTATAATAGAAAAGTAGGAGAAGGTGGCTCATGGTTTATGGCAGATTCATATCTAACAAATGGTATGGGTGCAATTGACGAAAGTGAAATGCCATTTGAAAATAACGAAAATGAAATACCTTTATCAAGTATACAAAATAAAAAAGTAGTTACTCAAGTAAATGATACAAAAGATTTTGCAACAACTGGTGGAGAAGAAGAAAAAAATCAAATAAAAGAGCAGGTTCAAAATAATGGTGCAGTATATATGGGAATACATGGAGCTAGTATAATTGGTTCAGATTGCTACAATAACAATACTGGTGCAATTTATTGTAATGATGCTAGTAAATATCCAATAAATCATGCTGTTGCTATAATTGGATGGGATGATGATTATGATGTAAGCAATTTTAACGAAAAAATGAGACCATCATCTAAAGGAGCATGGATTGTTAAAAATTCATGGGGAGAAAAATTCGAATACGAATTATTAGAAATAAAAACAAAAATATTTGAAAGTAACAAAGCTAATTGCCAACAAAAAGGTTGGAACACAGCAGCAGAAATACCAGATTCGGTAATTGAAGCCTTAGGTTTTACAATATCAAATGGAAAGGCAACAATGAAAGCAGGAGATAATGGTATAATGTATGTATCTTATGAAGATTGTAATGTTTACAAGTCTTTGTATGCAATATCTAAAGCTACAGATAAAGTAAATTATGATAATTTATATCAATATGATGAACTATATCCATTTGGAAATGTAACAGTGAAAAATACACAAACAATAATGCTTGCAACTACATTTTCTAAAAAAACAAATAATTCAGAACTTTTAACAAGTGTAAGTTTACATTGCCCAGAAACCTATACATGTAAAGTGTATGTAAATGTTAATGGAACAAGTAAAAATAAAAGTGATTTACAGCAAATAAAATTGAAAAATGGTGATGATGTTACATTAGAAGCAGGTTATCATACTATAGAATTTTTAAACCCTGTAGAATTGAAATCTAGTGATTTTACTATTGTAATAGAAGCTAAAGGAACAGGTTCAAATCAAGTAATGGCACAATTAGAAAGTGACTATAAGGGAAAAACTGGTATGGAAACATTAAATACAGCAAAGATTGAATCTGGAAAATGCTTTGTAGGGTTTGGAACAGATTTAAGTAATTGCACATGGAAGGATACAAGTAAATTAACAAATGAAGAATCATCATTAATGAACGGAGATTTAACAATAAAAGCATTTACTACAAATGTTAAAGAAGTTGAGAAAAAGCTTAAATCAATTTCAATAAATAAAGAGCCTACAAAAACTAAATATATTCAAAATAAAGAAAAATTAGATTTAACAGGAGGTTCAATATACTTAAATTATAGTGATAATACTAAGGAGGAAGTATCATTAACATCAGATGAAGTTAGTGTTTCAGGATTTGATAATTCAAAAGTAGGAAAAAATACATTAACTGTTAAATATAAAGATTTAACTACAACTTTTGATATAGAAATAGTAAAAGAAGAAGAAGTTAAAGAAGAACTTCCAAAAAATTCAAATATGGATAATATAAAATGCAGTATAAAAAATATCAAATTTTATTGGTTTACTGACGAAAATCAAAAAGAGTATTATACATTCGATACAGTTGTAAGTTCAATTTTAAAAGAAAATATAAATGATAGTTATGAATATTATTATTGTTTGTCAACAAATCAGAATGAAACAGATATTGAAAATTGGGTAAAAATTAAAGAAACTCAAAAAAATGATAATGAAATAGATTTTCAGGTAAATTCAAAAGATGTTGATAATTTTGATAAATTGTTAAAATCTGAATCAGATAATATATATTTATATATTAAAGAAGTTGCTATAAAAGGAGATAAAAAGGCAACTAAAGTTTCAAAAGCAATGAAGTTCGGAGGTGATGACAACACAGAATTAAGGATTTATTTAGATAATGAAGATATAACAGATAAAGAATGGGACAGGCCGGATGATGAATTTGAACCTACTGAAGATGACGATTCTGATGATTCAACAAGTTCAAATAATATTTTAGCTATTAAGAGCAGTGCAGACCAAACCGTTGCAACGACAAAATTGCCTAAAACAGGAATAAAAACAATTATAATATTATTAGTTATTGTTATATGTGCTGGAATAGGAGCATTTATAAAATACAAAAAAATAAATAAATATGTAAAATAAAAAATAGAGAAACCGTTAAGGGTTTCTCTATTTTTGAAAATAAAAGGGGATGTCTTTTTGTTTAAGTTAATTGCTTGTTTCAATTAACTTAAATATAATATACACTATATTTTTGTCCATTTTGTGAAAAAAATGTGAAATATATTATATTTTATTAATTTGAATTTTGTTCACCTAAAATCAATTCAATTTCTTTTTCTTGACCATTACGATTTACTTTTAATTTTAATGTATCACCAACAGCATGTTTATTTTTTATTTCATTTAGTTCTGTCATTTTAGTAATTGATTGTCCATCAGCTTCAATGATGACGTCTCCGATTTTCAAACCAGCTTTTTCAGCAGCCGAATATTCATCAACAGATACAACATAAACACCAGTAACTAAATTATTTCTTTTAGCTGTATTTTCATCTAAGTCTCTTCCAGAAATTCCTATATATGGTCTTTTTACAGAGCCATTTGTTTTTAAAGAATCTATAATACTTGTTGTAGAATTAATAGGAATTGCAAAACCGATACCTTCTACACCAGTGCTTGCAACCTTTAAAGTATTAATACCAATGACTTGACCTTGACTATTTACCAATGCACCACCACTGTTTCCAGAATTGATTGCAGCATCTGTTTGAATACAGGTATATGTTGTATTACCATCACTATCTTGAACTTTTCTATTTAAAGCACTAACAATTCCACAAGTAATAGATGTTCCTAAATCAAGAGGGTTACCAACTGCCATTGCAAATTCACCTACTTTTACAGTATCTGAATCGGCAAATTCTGCAGGAGTTAAACCTGTTTTATCTATTTTTAAAACTGCTAAGTCTGTTTGCGAATCTTTTCCAACTATTTTTGCATCATATTGTGTATCATCACCATATAATGAGATTTTTAAAGAAGTAGCTTGTGAAATATCATAATATGTTGATTCTGAAGAAGAGTCTACAACATGGTTATTTGTAACAATATATCCATCATCACTTATAATAATTCCAGAACCTGATGCAGTTGCCTCAGATGATGAAGTTTGTCCTTGTTGACCAAACATACTAAATAGAGGTGATGAAGTTGTTACATTATAAGTAACTGTAATTCCTACAATTGATGGCAAGATTTTGTTTGCAGCATAAACTGCTGTATCTGAATAGTTTGATAAAGATACCAAATCTGTATTTATTGTTCCTGCATTTTGTGTGGCATTTGTTGAAGTTGAAACTGAATTTGATGAGTTTCCTGAAAAGATTTTTTCTTTAATACTTGGTACTCCAAAACATGTGCCTAAAACTAAGCTACAACCTAAAACACCACTAATAAAAGGTAAAGCTATAGTTTTTCCAAATGAATTTGTATGATATGATTTTGGGTTACTAATTACATTTTTAAATTCGTTATCATTCATAATATGACCTCCTAATTATTACTATTATAATTTATTTCTTAATTATAATACAATAGTAATGTGAAAGTTTTGTGAAAAGTAGTGTAATAGTTTGTGATTTATGATTTTTTCTATAATTGAAAAAAATTGTTAATATATATAAATTAATTTTAAGAATGAGACAAAAGTCAGATTTTGTCGAATTTTGCGATGAAAAGTTTGTATGAAAATGTCAAAAAATATTGACAAAAAAGAAATAAGGTCTTATACTTTAATCATTAATTATATAATTTTTAAACACAATGTTTCAAACGGATGCATACGTTACCAAAAACATTGTTAATTCAAAAGGGTTATAACTCATTTAAAATTTTGTTCAAATTTTTAGTTTAACAAAATCCAAAACAAAAATAACATCTAGGAGGTTGATAAAGTTTTATTTTTCCAAGAATATGAAAATAATTTAGCAAAAGAAAAACTAAATTAAAAACTAAAATTACCAAAGACGAAAAAATTGTATTTAAAGGAGGTTTATAATAGAAAATATATCATATGATTATACAAAAAAATTTTTAGATGTACTACAAAATGATGGTAATAAAGGAATATTAGAAAAAATAGTTAGTGAAACAGTAGGAATAAAATTTAAAGAAATAATTTTCGAAAAAATAGAAAAGTTTCAAGGAATTGCTGAATATGATTTTTACTTAATAAACCTAATCGGAATTACAAAAGAAGGAAAGAAACAAGCCATGTTTATAAAAAATATTAAGCAAGGGAAGATAAAAGAATCATTATTTTGTATTTGTGATTTAGCATATGAAAAATATTTTACTAAAAAAGAACAAATGAGCACAACAAATAAACCCAAGAAAATATCAATAATAGAGAAAAAAGAGAATGTGAAATATATTAACAAAGTTTCTGTAAATTTATTCGAAGAAAACTTAAGTAAAATGAAGGCCAATATTGAAATTTATTTCATAGAAATGTCAAAACTACTAAAGGAAAATAATAACCAATTTGAAAGAAAGGAAAAAAATATTGAAATAAAACCAAAAGACATTATAATAATCGGATTAGAACATAAATATTGATTTATTGTAAAAAATCTATTATAATAATAATTGTAATAAAACAATAAAGGAGTGATTTTTATGAAATATATATATGAACCACAAGGAACATGTTCTATGCAAATGATATTTGAAATAGATGGAGATGTAGTAAAAGATTTACAAATTATAGGAGGATGTCCTGGCAACACAATAGGAATATCAGCACTAGTAAAAGGAAGAAAAGTCGATGAAATTATTGAGCTTTTAAGAGGAATACCATGTGGCAACAAAGGAACATCATGTCCAGACCAAGTGGCAATAGCTTTACAGGAATATAAAGAAAAAAATAAGATTTAAAATTTGATGTTATAAAGAAAATAGAAAAATTTAGAAAAAGGATGGTTTGAATTTCTAAATAAAGAAACAAATCATCCTTTAATTTTTAATTTTGGTCAGGTTCAATACCCATATAAGGTAATACTTCTGAAAGAATACTAGAAACAACAGGAGCAGCAGTTTGACCACCTTGGTGGCTTTTTCCAGTTGGGGCATAAAGTGTAACTAAAATTACTACTTGAGTGTTTTCAATAGGAGAAATAGCTGCAAAAGAAGTTGTATAACCAGAAGTTGTATCTCCTACAATAGGTTCAGAAGTTCCAGATTTACCTCCAATTGAATATCCTTGAACTTGAGCATTTTTTCCAGTTCCATCTGTTACAACAGATTTCATCATGGATTTTACTTCATTAGCAGTTTGAGAAGAAATAACTTGTCTAATTTTAGTTGTATCAAAAGAAGTTACTTCTCCAGTATCTGTATTAGTCATAGATTTTACAATTTTAGGTTTAAGAAGATTTCCATTATTTGCAATAGCAGAAATTGCTGTAATCATTTGTAAAGGTGTTATAGTAAATCTTTGTCCAAAGGACATTGTTGCAAGTTCAACAGCTCCTACTTTATCTAAATCATGGAACCTGCTAGCAGATTCACCAGGTAAGCCTGAGTTTGTTTTGCTAAAAAATCCGAAAGCATCATAATATTTATAAAGAGTAGATGCACCAATTCTTCTACCAAGTTGAATAAATGAAGGGTTACAAGAATCCATCAATGCTTCTCTTAGAGATTCACCATCATGCTGTTTGTAATAAGGTTCTTGATGATACCAACATTGAATAGATTTATCAGCAACTACTTCAACACCATTACAGAAAAAATCATTTTGGATATCTGTTTTTGTAATATTTTCTTCTAGTGCAACAGCAGCAGTAATTAGCTTAAATACAGAACCAGGTTCATATGTCTCAAAAACAGAGCGTACATTCCACATTTGATATATTCTAGAATTTTTTTCTTCAGCTGATAAATTGTCCCAATTATCTGCATAATAAGAAGTTGGAGTAAAAGGACTATTTAAATCGTAATTTGGATAAGAAGCCATAGCTAAAATATTACCAGTTTTAGGATCCATAACTATGCAATTTCCACCTTTAGAACAAGCATTATCTTCAACAGCTTGTTTTAGATATTTTTCAACAATAGATTGAATATGTATATCTAATGTAAGTGTCAGATTATAACCATTTTCAGCAGGAATAAAAGACTCTTGTGAATTTGGAATTTCACTTTGAGAAGCATCTGTTGACATTACAATTTCACCAGAGGTTCCTTTTAATATAGAATTGTATGATGATTCAATTCCAGCTAAACCTTGATTATCTGTACCACAAGCACCAATTACTTGTGAAGCCAAAGTTCCATTTGGGTAATATCTTTTTGAATCTTCGTCTATATTAATTCCAGAAGTTACTTTATTTTCGGTTAACCATTCTTTTAAAGTATTTACTTTATCCTCTTCAACTTTTTTTACAAGTGTAACAGAAGATGAAGAATTATTTAATTTTTCTAGTGTTTCATCATAATTTAATTCAAAAATATCAGAAAATTCTTTTGCCAATTTTTCTTTTAATTCATTTGTATCTTGATATTTTTTGCTTTTAATCTTTGTTGGATTTACTGAAATTGTATCAACTGTTTCACTAATTGCAAGAGGAGAGCCTGTTGAGTCGTAAATATTACCTCTTTTACTGTTAATTGTTTCACTTGTTGTTTGTTGTTTTGAAGCTAGGTTAGATAAATATGTACCATCTATAATTTGCAGATAGAATAGTCTACATACAAGAAGAATTAGAGATACAAAAACAATAACAAGTGCAATTTTAAGCTTTTTAGTTGAAATTACATTTTCAATATTCATATTGCTTTTTAGTTTTGCAATTTTTTCATCTGTTTTAGATTTTATTATTTTATTTTTTACTTTTTTTGCTAGTTTTTTATTTTTCTTATTCATAATAATCACCACTCTTTTTAGTTTAAGGTTATAAAATGTTTAAATTTTATAATTATTTTATAGTAAATTATAATAAAAATCAATAAATTTATAAAAAAAGGAGGAGAATATTTTGTATAAGTGTCAATGATGTGAAACAAAAATATATAAAAATATTTACTATAATTAAATTGCATAATTAATCATT
>CAKOVI010000009.1 GCA_934121905.1 uncultured Clostridia bacterium | reverse complement strand
AGTCTTACAATAACCATTAATGTAATACGAAGTTCTAGTTATATTTTTATAAATAGCATTTACTTTTTCATTTCACTATCATATATTTAAAGCTTTTCAAATATATGTTGTCTGAAAGACCAAAAGATTTACCAAAAACCATGGTAAATCTTTACGGAAAAATGTAAAAAAATCTCTACACCCCCGCTGCGGTTTTTATAGCAGCGGGTTTTTTCTGATTGGGGACGGTTCTTTTCACGAAAAGAACCGTCCCCAATCAGAAAAAAGTTCTTGACTTCCCAAAAACATATAGTTATAATATGAACAGTAATTCATATAAAAGAATCAAAGGTCAATAGTATCTAAAACTATAATCTAACGAAAAGGAAGGTAATGAAAATGAATAATGAAATGTATGAAATTATCAAAAATAGAAAAGGATTTATTGCAGCATTAGACCAAAGTGGGGGAAGTAGTAGTAAAACATTAAAAGCATATGGAATACCAGAAACAGAATATAGCACTGAAGAAGAAATGTTTGACTTAATACATGAAATGAGAAAAAGAGTATTTACAAGTAAATCATTTACAAGTGAACATATAATAGGGGCAATATTATTTGAAAAGACAATGCTTTCAAAGGTAAATGATGAATATACAGCAGATTATTTATGGAATGAAAAAAATATTGTATCATTCTTGAAAGTTGATAAAGGTTTGCAAGAAGAAAAAAATGGCGTAAAATTAATGAAAGAAATTCCTGAACTTTCAAAAGAATTGCAAGAGGCAAATGAAAAGAATGTATTTGGAACAAAGATGAGGTCTGTAATTTATGAACCTAATAGAGAGGGAATAAAAGATATTGTAAAACAACAATTCGAATTTGCAAAAATAATATGTGATGCAGGATTAGTTCCAATTATTGAACCAGAAGTTGATATACACTCAGAGCAAAAAGAAATGTGTGAAGTTATATTAAAAGAAGAGATAAAAAATGAACTTGAAAGTTGGAATAAAGATGACAAAATAATGTTTAAATTTACAATTCCAACAGTTCCAAATTATTATTTAGATTTATATGATTATGAATGTGTTGTAAGAATTGTTGCATTATCTGGCGGATATAGTATAGATGATGCAGTTAAATATCTTTCTGAAAATAACAGAATGATAGCAAGTTTTTCAAGAGCCTTGCTTCAAGATTTGAATGCACATCAAAGTCAAGAAGAATTTGATAGCAAATTAAATGATGCTATTGTTAAAATTTATGATGCTTCAATTAGTTAAAAAATAAAAGTACACCAAAAATGGATAAATTCCAAGTTTGGTGTATTTTTATGTTATAAAAATTAATAAAAAATTAATGAAATCTCAGAAAGTGTATGCTATAATAACTATATTAAAATTATTGGAATTAAAAGGTGGAAAAATGAAAGTACTATTATATACAGAAAATGAAAAAATGCTATCAAAAAGTGGATTGGGAAAAGCGATAAAACATCAAATGAATGCATTAGATGCAGTGGGAGTTCAATATACAACAAACCCAAGAGATGATTTCGACATTGCACACATAAATTTTTATGGATTAAAATCATATATGCTTGCAAAAAAATTAAAAAAACAAGGAAAGAAAATAGTGTATCATGCACATAGCACAGAAGAAGACTTTAGAAATAGTTTTATATTTTCAAACCAAATATCAAAATTATTTAAAAAATGGTTGATAAAATGCTATACACTTGGCGATGCTATAGTAACTCCAACAGAATATTCAAAAAAGCTTTTAAAAGAATATGGAATAAAAAATGATATATATGTAGTATCCAATGGAATCAATTTAGAAAACTTTAAATATAGTCAAGAAGCTAGAGAAAAGTTCAGAAAAAAATACAATTTAAAGACAGAAGACAAAGTGGTTATAGGAATAGGCTTATATATTGAAAGAAAAGGAATAATTGACTTTGTGGAACTTGCAAAAAAAATGCCAGAATATAAATTTATTTGGTTTGGATATAGTCCATTAATTTTTTCGAGGAAGAAGGTAAGAAAAGCAGTAAACACAAAGATTGACAATTTAATATTTGCAGGATATGTCGAACAGAGCACAATTTGCCAAGCTCTAAATGGATGTGATGTGTATATTGCACCGACTTATGAGGAAACAGAAGGAATAACAATTATAGAAGCTGCTAGTTGTAAAACTAATATGGTGGTAAGAGATATTCCTGTATTTGCAGGGTGGCTTGAAGATAGAAAGAATGTTTATATGGCAAGGAATGTAGATGAGTTTAAAGAAAAAATAAATGAGATTATCACTGGAAAATTACCAAGCTTGGTTCAAGAAGCTTATAGTATAGCAGAAGAGAGAAAAAGTGAAAATATAGGAAAAAAATTAAAAAGTGTTTATGAAAAAGTTTTAATTTAAAACTAATAAAAAATTAATGAAATCTTAATAAAGTTGTGTTATAATGGCTTTGTTAAGATTTTTTATGTAAAAGCTCTATAATACGAAGAATCGAAGGGGAATAAAATGAAAATAGGATTATTTACAGATTCATATCCACCATACATAAACGGGGTATCAACAAGTGTATATAATTTAAGAGAAGCTCTAAAAAAGTTAGGACACACTGTTTATACAGTAACAGTAAATGATAGCATAATAAAACATGAATATGATGAAAAAGAAAAAATATTAAGAATACCAGGAATACCAATAGGAATATATGATTATAGACTAAGTGAAATATATCCAATATCAACAATAAAAATTATAAAAAAATGGAATTTAGATGTAATACATTCACATACAGAATTTGGAATAGGAATATTTGCAAGAATATTATCAAAAAAATTCAAAATACCACTAGTACATACATATCATACATTATATGAAGATTATACACATTACATTACACATAATCATTTTGATAAATTAAGCAAAAAAATAGTAAAAGATTTGACAAAAGTGTATTGTGTAAAAACAGCAAAAGAAACTATTGTGCCGACAGACAAAATATATAAGCTATTTAAAGAAAAATATATGATAACAAAAAATATAAGTGTAATTCCTAGTGGAATAGATATAGAAAGGTTTTTTGAAGAAAATGTAGAAAAAGATAAAGTGGATAAAATAAAGAAAAAATATGGTATTACAAAAGAGGATTTTACCATTATATTTGTAGGAAGATTAGCACCTGAAAAAAATATAGAATTTTTGTTGAAAGCACAACAAAAATTGGTAGAAGAAAAGATTAATAATATAAAGCTTTTAATAGTCGGAGATGGACCAGATAAAGAAAATTACATAAATATATCTAGAAAGCTTAATATATTTGATAAAGTAATATTTACAGGAAAAATTGAGCAAGAAGAAATTCAATATTATTATCAATGTGCAGATGCATTTGTAACCGCATCTAATTCAGAGACACAAGGTTTAACAGTTATAGAGGCAATGGCAGCAGGAGTTGTACCAATATGCATAAATGATATGGCTTTTATTGATATGTTACCTAAAAAGAGTTTATTTAGTAATCAGAATGAGTATATAAATAGGCTTATTACATTTTCAAAAGATGAAAAAATAAGAAAAGAATATAAAGTAGAAATTAGAAAAAAAGCGGAAGAATATAGCTCTAGTACATATGCTCAAAGAGTACTTAATGTGTATAATGGAGTACTAAATGGAGGAAATAACGAAAAAAGTAAGGGATTGAGAAATGAAAAGAAAAAAATGGTTGAGGAATTTGTTTAATATAGTTACAATTATTATGACTATATTGATTGTAATTTTTATTATTTATGGAATAAAGCTTGGAATATTTAAGGATAAAAATATATTGATTGATTATATGAAAAAATTTGGAGTTTTTGCACCACTCATTTTTATATTTATTCAAATCATACAAGTGATTTTTCCGGTAATACCAGGGGGAGCAAGTTGCTTAGCAGGGGTTCTTGCATTTGGTCCTGTAGGTGGATTTATTTATAATGAAATTGGTTTGGTAATAGGTTCTATTGCAGCATATTTTTTGTCTAAAATATATGGCCTAAGACTTATAAATAGTTTATTTAAAAAAGAACAGGTTGATAAATATTTAGGCTATATAAGAACAAATAAATTTGAGAAGGTTTTTCTTTGGGGAATTGTTTTACCTGGACTTCCAGATGATCTATTGTGTTATATTTCACGGACTAAGTAATATTTCTTTTAAGAGGTTTTTGGCTATAGTAATTTTAGGTAAGCCTTTGGCTTTAATTATGTATAGCGTTTTTGCATATGTAATTTGATAAATTATTTCAAAACAATAAAGATGAAGAATAAGAAATCTTCATCTTTATTGTTTTAGTATTTTTCTGATTTCCTCAAATAAAAGAGGCTTAAATTCATCAATAGGAAGTGGCATATTGTACAAAATTGAATTAAAAGAAGTAGAACTTGCAAGTTCGATAATCATAAATAAAGTAGCCTCAGGACATTTAAGTTTAATGTTATTTTTTTCAACACCATTCATAAAAATGCTAAAAATAGAACCATCATCATAAGGTAAATCAGCGATTTTATTCATAGCTTGGTTATAAATTCCTAAAGATAGATTTTTAGAAATGAACCTAAGAAGTAAATGATTTTTATTTAAGGCATCAATAATATGCTCTATAATAAAAATAATTTGGTCCTCAAAGTTTGAAATATCTGTTTTTCTTAAAGCTTTTATAGCATCAGCAAAAAGTTTCTGAGATTTTTTTTCAATCAATTTATTCTGAATATCATATTTATCCTTAAAATATAAATAAAAAGTACCTTTACCAACACCAGCATTTTCTGCTATGTCTTGTATAGAAGTTTCTTTAAATCCTTTTTTAGTAAATAGGTTAAAAGCAGAGCTAAGAAGTGTTTCCTCTTTTATTTTCTTATTTTCTTCCGATTTTTTCATAAGCATATACCTCGATTCTTTTCATATATTATTTCTATATTATGTAACTTATTATCCCACAAAATAAAAAAATAGTCAATAAGTTTAAAGAAAAATATTGACTGATGGTCATAAAAGTGATACAATATTCAAAGTAAAAAATGACCAGAAGTCAAAATACACCATGTACCCAAAAAAGGACGGCACCAAAAGAACAAAAGAAAAAGTGCCCCCAAAAAGGACGGCACCAAAAGAGAAAGGAAGAAAAAGTATGCAAAAATTTGGTGAATTCATATGTAAACACAAGATAGCAATACTAATAATAGCGGTATTACTATGTATACCATCAATATATGGAATGATGGCAACAAGAGTAAATTATGACATACTATCATATTTACCAAGTGACATAGAAACAGTACAAGGAGAAAAAATCCTATCAGACGATTTTAATATGGGATCATTTTCAATAGTACTTGTAAAAGATATGCCACAAAAAAATCTAATCAATCTAGAAAAGGAGTTTAGAGAGATTGATTCAGTAAAAGACGTAATTGGAATAACAGATGTAACAGGAAGTCAAATTCCGGTAGACATGTTACCAGATGATGTAGTAAGTGAAATTTACAAAGAAGATGGAACAACAGCGGTTTTAGTTACATTTGAAGATGGGATTGCAGAAGACAGAACATTAGATGCGATTCAAACCTTAAGAGACATAACTGATGAAAAATGTAAAATCAGTGGAATGTCTGCAACAAACTTAGACATAAAAGATATATGTAATTCAGAAGTAATAATATATGTAATAATAGCAGTTATACTATGTGCAATAATACTAGGAGTTGCGTTAGACTCATATGCAATGCCATTTATATTATTAGGAAATATTGGAATTTCAGTATTATATAATATGGGAACAAATGTCGTATTTCATGAAATATCATATATAACAAAAGCAATAAGTGCGGTACTACAGCTAGGTGTAACAATGGATTTTGGAATTTTCTTGTACCATAGTTATAAACATCAAAAAGAAATAGAAAGCAATAACGATAAGGCAATGGCACTTGCAATAGCTGATACCTTAAAATCTGTTGTAGGAAGCTCACTTACAACAATAGCAGGATTTTTAGCATTATGTACAATGAGCTTAACACTTGGAAAAGACATAGGCTTGGTTATGGCAAAAGGTGTTGCATTAGGTGTAATTTCTACAGTAACAATCTTACCAAGCTTAATATTAGTTTTCGATAAATTAATAACAAAAACAGCACATAAAGATATATTACCTAAATTTACAGGAGTAAAAAACTTCGTAATAAATCATTCAAAAGTGATTGCAGTAACATTTGTTATAATTTTACCATTTGCAATTTATGGTTATACTCATACAGAAAGTTATTATAACTTAATGAGTGGACTTCCAAAGACATTACCAAGTGTTCAAGCAAATGATACTTTAGCAAATGATTTTGATATGGTTTCAACAGAACTTGTATTAATAGACAAAAATATACCAGATGATAAAGTTGCAGAAATGCTTGAAAAAATAGACAATTTAGATGGAATAAAAATGAGTTTAAGTTACTCAAAAATAACAGATAAGCTAAATATGCCAGCTGAATTTTTACCAGAAAGTATATTAAAATTATTTACAAGTGACAAATATCAAATGATAATAATAAGTTCAAAATATGAAAATGCAACAGATGAATTAAATAATCAAATTGCCCAAGTAAATGACATAATAAAATCATATGACGAAAATGGATTAATGGCAGGAGAAGGACCACTTATGAAAGACTTAGTTGAAATTGCAAACCACGATTTCAATAGTGTAAATACATTTTCAATTGGTGTAATATTTGCATTGATGTTTGTAGTATTACAATCTGTTTCGTTACCAGTTATATTAATAATAGTAATAGAATTTGCAATATTTATAAATATGGGAATACCAGCATATATGGGACATCAAGTACCATTTGTAGCATCAATAGTAATAGGAACAATCCAACTTGGTGCAACAATAGATTATGCAATATTGATAACAAATAAATATGTTCAAAAGAGAAAAGAAGGCTTAAGCAAGAAAGATGCTATGGATTATGCACTTGGGACATCAATAAGTTCAATAGTTGTAAGTGGTTTATGCTTCTTTGGAGCAACATTTGGAGTGGGTGTTTATTCTCAAATCGAAATGATAAGTTCTCTATGTATACTTATTTCAAGAGGTGCAGTAGTAAGTATGATAAGTGTAATATTAGCACTTCCAACATTTTTAATGATGTTTGATAAAATTATATGTAAGACAACAATTGGGATGAGAGAGGTAAAATGACACAAATGGACCGGTTCTTTTTGGGGCATTTTGCCCAAAAAGAACCGGTCCCAATGGGGAAAAATTGAAAGGAGATAATTTAATTATGAATAATGGCGTAAAAAAAGCTATCTGTATAGCAAGTACAATCACAATGTGTGGATTATACACATTACCAATTTATGCAATAAATGAAAAAGACACTATGTATTGCAAAGCAACTAATATAGGTGTTGTTTACAAAACAACTTCAAATGGAGAAGAAAAAAATGAAGATATGCCAATAGATACATCTATTAAATATTATTTAGATGGAAATGAAATTTCTATTGATGATTTAAAAGGAAAATCTGGAAAAGTTAAAATTGAAATTAATTTTACTAACAAGGATAAGAAAACAGAAATAATAGATGGAAAACAAGTCACAATGTATACACCTTATATTGTAGCATGTGGTACTATTTTAGATAATGAAAAATTTTCAAATGTAACAATATCTAGTGGTAAAGTAATAGATAATGGCTCAAACTCAGTTGTTCTTGGAATTAGTATGCCAGGAATGCAAGAAAGTTTGGATATTGATGAAATAGATATACCTGAAAATGTTGTAATAGAAGCAGATGCCAAAGATTTTGAATTAGGAAATATGTATATGTACATCGAATCAAATGTATTTGATAATGATTTGGACTTTTTAGATGAGTTTGATGATTTATATGAACAAAGTAAAACTCTAAAAGATGCAAGTAACCAGTTAGTAAGTGGAAGTAAAACTTTAAAAGATGGTGCAAATACTTATTCAGAAAAAATGGGCGAATTTAACACTGGTGTTGCTAGCTACACAAATGGCGTAAATACAGTAAGCACAAATTATTCTAAAATAAATGATGGAATATTATCTGTAAATGAAAATACTAAAAAAATAGCAGAAGGAAGTTCAAATTTATCAAGTGGAATAAAGGATTTAAAAAGTAACTTATCTACTATAATTTCAGCAATTGAAAGTATAAAAACAGGAGCTGATGCAATAGATGGTGGAATTTCTAAGATGGAAACATCAGTTGAAAACAATATCGAAACTTTAACAGCATCTACATCTAAAGATTCTGAAACAGCTAAAACTTTAGCAAAATTAGGAACAGCAACAGAAACTTCAGTTGAAAGTTTAAAAGCTACTAAAAAAGCTTTAGAAACAACAGTAAGCACTATGGAAGATGGCGAAACAAAAACAGAATTACAAACAGAAATTGCTAAATTAGATGAACAAATTACTACTTTAGGAAAGAATACAGCTACTGAAAGAGCAGCATATAATAAAGCTATGGAAGCTAAAACTACTCAAATTTTAACAGGATTAAATACCCTTAAAACATCTCTACAAACATTAAAAGGTGTTTCCAGTCAAGTAACAGCTGGAATTAATCAGTTAGTTAGCGGTTCACCAGAATTACAAGCAGGATTAGATAAATTGGAAACTGGTTCAAACACATTGTCAAGCGGAGCTAAGAATTTAAGTGATGGAACAAGTACTTTGTCTAGTGGATCTAAAGAGTTAAAGAGTGGAATTGATACTTTAAATTCAAATAGCGAAACAATAAAGAGCAGTAGCAGTCAGTTGAATGATGCAGCTAAAACATTATCTGATGGTGCTAAAACTTTATCAGATGGAATGAAAAAATTTGATAATGATGGTATTAATACTATTTATAATTTTGTAAATGGTGATGTTAAAGGAGCTCAAAATAGAGTAGAAAAATTAATGGATTTGGCTAAAAATAGTGGTTCATATAAGTATGTTTTGAAAGTGGATAATTTAAAATAATTTGCTTGACTAAAAAATAAAATTAGGGTAAAATTCAAGTGAAAAGAAATTCAAAGGAGGAAATAAAAAATGGAATATTTAGAAAAAGTGTTAAAGAAAACAGGAGTTACATCACTTGTCACATCAATTATATTTGCAATACTTGGAGCAATTTTAATTGCAAATCCAGAAGGAACAATAAAATTTATTGCAATTATTTTAGGAGTAATGTTTGGGCTAGTTGGTTTATATAAAATTATTAACTATTTTGAAAATAAAGGAAAATATGATTTTTACAATTATGACATAGCATATGGAATTATAGCAATAGTGCTTGGAATTGTAACAGTTTGCTATAGTACACAAATCGGAGCTATATTTAGAATAATTATAGGTTTGTGGATTGTTTATAGTGCAATTCTTCGAATTAACTTATCTATAAAATTAAAAGCAATCGAGTCAAATGTTTGGATATATAGTTTAGTAATTGCTTTAATAATGGCAATATGTGGAATATTTATCATTTGCAATTCAGGAGCTGTTATTGTAACATTAGGAGTAGTTGTAGTAATATATTCAGTACTTGATGCAATAGAAAGTATAATGTTTTTAAATAATGTAAGTAAGCTAAGTTAATCTTAGCTTACTTATAAGCATTTTATAATAAATTCGGAGGATGTCAAAAATGGAAAAAATAAAAAAATGGTATAAAGAGATTGCAAAATTATTGTATAATGTTAAAGTGGACCGAATTGGAGAGTGTTCAGCACAGTGTGCTTATTATACAATATTGTCTTTTATACCATTTATTATTTTGCTTATTACTTTAATTCAGTATACAAATATTAGGCCACAAACATTATTTGAAGCAATTTCTAAAATCATTCCATCAGGCATGAATGAATTTGTTTTAAGTATTGTTCAGGAAGTATATTCAAAATCTATTGGTACAGTTTCAATATCAATCATATTTACGATTTGGGCAGCAGGAAAAGGATTGTTTGCATTGACTAAAGGATTGCAGGTAGTTTACAAGACAAATGACAAAAAGCAAAGTTCATATATTTATTTAAGACTTAGTGTTCTTTTGGAGACAGTTTTGTTTATTGTTTTAATTGTTGTAGGGCTTACTATGCTTGTGTTTGGTGATAGTTTGAAAAATATAATACATGAACATTTTGGTGGATTTGCAAATTTTAATACAGTTTCATCCATATTTACAGAATTCTTAT
Source organism: uncultured Clostridia bacterium (assembly GCA_934121905.1). Classification (GTDB taxonomy): domain Bacteria; phylum Bacillota; class Clostridia; order TANB77; family CAG-508; genus CAG-269. Next base: position 67,954 of record CAKOVI010000009.1, on the reverse strand, counting down.
TTATTTTTGCAACATTTCTTGTATTTTTACTTTTGTATAAGTTTATGCCAAAACACAAAGTAAGCTTTAAGAGCCAATTATGGGGTGCTGTTTTTGGTGCTATTGCTCTTAATGTGGTTTCTTTTGTATTTTCTAAGTATTTATATATTTTTAAGGGATTTTCATGGACTTATGGAAGTTTGACTACTTTAATGCTTATAATGATGTGGACTTATTCTTGTTTTTATACAGTGTTTTTGGGGGCTGAGTTCAATAAGTGGTTTGATAAAATTTTGTTGGAGAAGAAAATTTTGAAAGGTAAATAATTCAAGCCTGAAACAATTGATGTTTCAGGCTTGAATTATTTTAGCAGTCTTTTTTAACAACTATGCGTCCTTTGTGGTTTTTATCAACAACAACAAAGGAAACTGGAACATATAGCAGTTCAAGCTTTTTTTTGCCATAGACAATATCACAGAAACTTTGTGCTATTGGCAGTGCATCATAATCTTTTTGCTCAATCGGAGCATTCAAATTATAATAAAAACTGAATGCCAACTTGTTCCAAACCTCTGATGGTGAAACTTTTTGGACCATCTTCCAATCGTTTATGATTACATAAAATAAATTATATACTTCATTAAACGATTTGAATAGTTCATATTTGTCATCATCATCAAGGTCATCATCAAGGTCATCATCAAAATCGAAACCAAAATCTTCTGCATCTGTTGAAACAATGTTATGCATAAAATCGATGATTTCGTCAATATCTTTAGAGTGATGAGTATTGATGAGCTCTTGCACAATTTGCAACATTAATGTTAGCAAGTTTTCTAAGTCTTTTATTTGCTGCCTATTTTTTGTAGGAATACTACTATATATAGCAAATAAGATTATTTCTCCTACATACTCAACTCTTGTTCCTTGAGCATTGTTCCAATTTACATTGGAGCTTAACAGAATATCAAAAATCTCATCAATTAGATTTTCAATCTTCTGTGATGCTGCCACTTCCGAACTGTAGTAATAACATTTGTATGTTTGCATTGCTGACTTGTTCCGTTGGATGACTACCTTAAACCATTTTTTAAACCGTTTTTTTAACATTTTTTCCTCCTTGCCTATAATAGGCTATGAAAATAACTGCGGGTTACATAATTAATATTATATCAAAATAAAGGCTATTTTTCAATACTTTAAAGATTTTTTTTGATTTTTAAAAATTATTTACTTGCAAAACTCAAAAAAATGTGCTAATATATAAAACATACAAATAAACCAAAAACAAAATTAAGGACACAATAAATAATACAATATCTTCCAGAGAGCTTTGCAAAAGCTGAAAGCAAAGTAAGTAAAAATTATTTTGGCGTTAAGCCATAAGACAATTAGATGTCTTAATTATCACCTTAATAGTTGCATAGCAGAACCAACAGTAAGTTATGCCGTAATTCTTGCGTTAAAAGAAAACAAAGAGAGTAACAAAAATAAAGAATATAAAAAAGGTTACTAACTTAGGTGGTACCGCGGAAACAATCCATTTCGTCCTAATCAAGGAGAATGGATTGTTTTTATGTTCACAAAAGAACCGGTCCCAAACGAACAAGTAGGAGGAAGTAATATGAATGAACTAAAAATTAACAGAATTTACAAACACTTCAAAGGCGACTACTACTTAGTAGAAGGAATAGCAAAATATTCTGAAACAAAAGAAGAAATGGTACTATACAGAAAACTATATGAAGATGGTGGTTTATGGGTAAGACCAAAAGAAATGTTTTTATCAGAAGTAGACCACGAGAAATATCCAAATGTTAAGCAAAAATACAGATTTGAATTACAAAACATAGAAAGTGTAGCAAAAAATTTTAAAAAATAAAAAAGGAGTGAAAGGATATGTACAAAAAAGTAGAATTACCAAAAGAAGGCTATGTAGGTATGGAAAAAGAAGTAGCTGAGCTATGGAAAGAAAAAGACATAGTAAAAAAGAATTTTAACAAAAATGAGGGAAAAAGATATTTTATGTTTTATGATGGACCTCCAACAGCAAATGGAATGCCACACGTAGGACATATAGAAACAAGAGTAATGAAAGATATAATTCCAAGATACAAAGTTATGAAAGGTTATTATGTACCTCGTAAAGCTGGATGGGATACACATGGACTTCCAGTAGAACTTGAAATCGAAAAAAAACTTGGTATTTCAGGAAAAGAACAAATTGAAGATTATGGTGTAGAAAAATTTGTTAAAGAATGTAAAGATAGTGTTTTCCAATATGTTCATATTTGGGAAAAAATGACTAACCAAGTTGGATATTGGGTAGATATGGAACACCCTTATGTTACATATCATAATGATTATATAGAATCTGTTTGGTGGGCATTAAAAGAATTATGGAAAAAAGGTTTACTATATGAAGGACATAAAGTAATGCCATATTGTCCAAGATGTGGTACAGCACTTTCTTCACACGAGGTTGCACAAGGATATAAAGATGTAAAAGACTTAACTTGTATTGCTAAATTTAAGGTAACAGGAAAAGAAAATACATACATTTTAGCTTGGACAACAACACCTTGGACACTTCCATCAAACTTAGCATTATGTGTAAATAAATCATATATATATGCAGAAGTTAAAGTAAATGCTGGAACAGAGGAAGAACCAAAATATGAAAACTATATTTTAGCAAAAGACTTAATTTCAGCGGTATTAAAAGATAAAAAATATGAACTAGTAAAAGAATTTAAAGGTGAAGAATTACTAGGAACAGAATATGAACAATTAATGCCATTTGCAAAACCTGAAGGAAAAGCTTATGTTGTAATTCATGGTGATTATGTAACATTAACAGATGGTACAGGTATAGTACATATTGCACCTGCTTATGGTGAAGATGATAGTTTAGTTGCAAAACAAAATGATATAGCATTTGTAAACCTAGTAGATAAATCAGGAAAATTCGTAAAAGAAGTTGAGCCTTGGGCAGGAAGATTTGTAAGAGATTGCAATGAAGATATTTGTAAATGGTTAAATGAACAAAACAAATTATTCTCTAAGGAAAAACATCTACACTCATATCCACATTGTTGGAGATGTGACACACCACTTCTTTATTATCCAAAAGAAAGCTGGTTTGTAAAAATGTCAAGCCTAAGAGATGAATTAGTTGCCAATAATAATAAAGTAAATTGGTATCCAGATACAATCCGTACAGGAAGATTTGGAAAATTCCTAGAAAATGTTATTGACTGGGGAATCTCAAGAGATAGATATTGGGGAACACCACTTCCAGTTTGGAAATGCGATTGTGGACACCTAGAATGTATTGGTTCTATTGAAGAATTAAAAGAAAAGGCTGTAAATTGTCCAGACGATATAGAACTACACAAACCTTATATAGATAATGTTCATTTAAAATGCCCAGATTGTGGCAAGGAAATGACAAGATTCAAAGAAGTTATAGACTGTTGGTTTGACTCTGGTTCAATGCCATTTGCACAATTACATTACCCATTTGAAAATAAAGACCTATTTGAAAAAGAATTCCCAGCAGGATTTATTTCAGAAGCGGTTGACCAAACAAGAGGATGGTTCTATACTTTAACTGCAATTGGAACTGCATTATTTGGAAGATCACCATTTGAAAACTGTATAGTTTTAGGACATGTTTTAGATGGCAAAGGTCAAAAGATGTCTAAATCTAAGAAAAACGGAGTAGACCCATTTTTACTATTAGATACAGTAGGAGCAGATGCAACTCGTTGGCATTTCTATACATGTTCAGCACCATGGCTACCAACAAGATTATCTTTAGAAAATGTACAAGAAACTCAAAGAGGATTTTTAGCAACATTATGGAATGTATATTCATTCTATGTTTTATATGCAGAAATAGACAAATTCAATCCATTAAATTACAAAGATTTCAAATCAGAAAATGTAATGGACAAATGGATAATTTCAGAGTTAAATACATTAGTAAAAGAAGTTGACGAAAAACTAGAAAAATATGACATAACAGGAAGCGCAAATCAAATAGAAGCATTTACGGATAGACTTTCTAACTGGTATGTACGTAGAAATCGTGAAAGATTCTGGGGAACAGAATTAACTGATGATAAAATTGGAGCATATGTTACATTATACAGAGTATTAGTAACATTAAGCAAAATTTCAGCACCATTTATCCCATTTATGACTGAAGAAATTTACCAAAACTTAGTTGTAGGATTAGATAGAGATGCAGAAGAAAGTATCCATTTATGTTCTTGGCCAGAAGTAAATGCAGCAGAAGTTGATAAAAAACTAGAAGAGGAAATGGACCTAGCTTACACAATAGTAAAACTTGGAAGAAGCGCAAGAAATTCTGTAAATATCAAAAACAGACAACCATTATCAAAAATGCTTATATCTGTTAAAAATCTTCCAGAATACTATAGTGATATAGTAAAAGAAGAATTAAATGTAAAAGAAGTTGTTTTAGGTGCAGATATGAAAAATTATGTTGATTTTGAGATAAAACCAAATCTTCCTGTACTTGGAAAAGAATATGGAAGACTAATTCCTCAAATTAAACAAAAAATAGCAGAATTTAACCAAATGGAACTAGCAACTAAGGTTGAAGCTGGAAACATCGAATATATTGAAATAGGTGAAGTTCAAATACCTTTATCAAAAGACAACTTGTTAGTAACAATGCAAGGAAAAGATGGTTTTGCATTTAGCGGAACCGGTGAAATTGGTGTTGTTATTGAAACTGAAATTACACCTGAATTAAGAGAAGAAGGATATTTAAGAGAAATCTTGTCTAAAGTTCAAAATATGAGAAAAGACAGTGGCTTTGAGGTTATGGATAATATTAATCTTTATGTTGGTGGAAACGAAACTTTAGAAGCAGTTGTTAAGAAATATGAAGATGTTATTAAACATGATACTTTGGCTAAAGATATTTTGTATAATGTAGATGGAAAAGAATATATTCCAACTCCTATTAATGGTGAAAATTTGAATATCTTTGTTGAAGTTGTAAAATAAGATTTTTTAAGTATGTGAGATTTTTAATTTCACATACTTTTTTGGAAAAATTTAAGACAAACAAAGAAAAATATGATATGATTTTAACAATTAATAAAACAAGGAGTAAAGAAAAAATGATAAAAAGAATAATATTTGACTTAGATAACACACTAATAATGTGGAAAGACGAATACGAAAAAGCAGCAGATATAGCTTTAAACACAATAAATTATCCCAAAACAAACGATTTATACAAAAAAATAAATGAAGTGGAATCAGAATATGAGGAAGGAAAAACAAAGTTCGACCAAAAAGAAGTAATCGATTACTTAAATGAAAAACTAAATCTACATTTGCCATATGAATTTATGGATATATGGCTAGAAAATATAGGAAAGATAGCAGTACCTAAAGAATATCCAAAGGAAGATTTTGAAACACTAGAATATCTATCTCAAAAATATGAATTAGTAGTACTTACAAATTGGTTTATTGAATCTCAAATAAAAAGACTTGAAAATATAGGAATATGTAAATTTTTTACTGAATTTTATGGAGCAGAAAAATATGCAAAACCATATAAAGAAAGCTTTGAGCAAGCGGCGGGAAAATTTCAAATGGATGAAATTGCTATAGTTGGAGATAGCCTTAAAATGGATATAAAGGGAGCAATAGATGCAGGGATAAAAAATGTTGTATGGAGAGATATAAAAAATAAAGCAGAAGAATATAAAGATGAATTAGAAGGAGTTTACGTGATAAAAGAATTAAAACAATTGAAGAATGTTTTTTAAGGAGGAAAAAATTATGCCAATATATTTTATTATAATAATTTGTTTTATAACAAGCATACTTGTAACCGCTATTGGAAAAATACAAAAAAATAAAAGAATGTTAATAACTGGAAAATGTCTAATATTACTATTAAGTATAGGGCTAATTTTATTTGCGATATATAAAGTAGAAAAAAATCAGGAAAAACAAGGAGAATTAGGACAAGTAGGTCAGAACTTAACATTACAACAACCAGATAGAATAATATACAAGAAAACTAATGGTGACTATTATATAATTCAAGAGGGAACAAAAGCATATTCTAAAATCTATTCAGAATTATATAACAGAACATATAACCCAATTGAAGGTAAAGTATATTCAGAAAATGAAATAGCAGAATTTGAAAATAAAGGGAGTTTTGTAGAATTTGATTATAATACAAAGAGCAAAAACATTGTATTTATGCTAGAAGAAAGCGAAATAGGCATAATAAGGAGATTTACAGACAGTGGGCAAGTTATAAAAACATCGCTTGATGATGTAAAAGGATTAACGGCAAAATTAGATAGTCAAACAAAAGAAATGACAAAATATAATTTTGATAAAAACAATAGTTATACTTCAGAAAATGCTCTAAAAGAATTACCTACAAATGTAGATATAGAGTTAAAACAGAGTGGGATATATCAAAATAATGTTTATCAAACAGTTATAGAATATGATGAGAATAGATATGAAAATTTATTAAAACAATTAAATTTCAAATCAAATAACCAATTAAAAGATGTAGATTTTGAAAAAGAAAATGTAATAATAACAATTTCGAAATATGACATAAACGAAATAAAGCAAAATATTGGAAATATAAAATATAAGCTTGGAAATACAAGAAGTGATTATCAAGTAAATGTTCTTATAGTAAGTAAGGTTGTAAATACAAATTGCATATATCTAGAAAATGCTTCAAATGAACAAAATACAAGTATTAGTGATAATACACAAATTAATGTTACATCTAGTGGAATTATAACGAGCATAAAAGACAATCAAATACAAATAGGTTATGATAGTCAAATAATAACAGCAAATGTAAATATAAATAGTGAAACATCAATAAAAGAATACGAAAATAATAGCAAAATTCAGTTTTCAGATTTAAACGTTGGCGATTTGGTATATGTAGAAGGAGAAACCACAGACCCAAATGACAATATTCAAAATATACAGGCAGTTAGTATAAAAAGAAGTTCAAAAGATACTGCAAAAGAAGAAATACAAAGATATCTTAAAGACACATATAGAATTGATGGAATGTCGATTGAATATACAAATATAGATAGTGACGGAAAAGGGTATATAATAGTTCTTTATAGTTATGACAATTTTACATATCCAATAAAATTAAATGTAAATAATCAAACAGAAACATTTTTAGGAATGGGATATCATTTACAATCAAACTATGGTTATGTATTACACGAAATGTGTGATATAACTTTAGACACAAAAATAACCGATGTAGATAATATAAATGGATTTGTAAAAACAATAGAATATATTGCAGATTAAGGAGGAAAAATGGCAACATTAATATGTATAATAGTATTATTTATATGTGTAATTACACCTGCACTTTTAACAATATTTAATATAATAAATTTATTTAAAAAGAAAAAAATAAAGGAAAACTTTATTGATTACACAACCTTTATTTTAGGAATATTTTTGACTGCATTCTGGTATATAGTTCTGGAATTTAAGGATTACACAGAGAGTCTAAGACTAGGAGGACTTGAAATAGAAGTACACAGCCCAATAGCTTCTTGGAGCATGCCAACTGTTCTTGGAATATTTGCGGTAGGACTTATATCTTATATATTGATAAGAAAAAGAAAATTAAACTTACCGCCATTGGCTATTGTATGTGCAATGTCTGGGACTGTAATTTGCTCAATATATATGGTAATGTTCATAATTCAGATAAGCAAAAATTTTGATATAATAGAAGTACCATTTTTTGCTATTTTTCCAATAAATTATATACTATGTAGTTTAAGAGCTCAAATAGAAATTATGAAAGTATATAAAGAACAAAATTTAGAGCAAAAAGAATATAATAATAAAATTTTAAATAAATGTAGTAAAATTCTTTATGATACAGATAATTGGCCAATTTTAGCTATTATATTATCAATACCACTTATGGCTATATTAATTTGCATATTAGTGCTATTTGGGCAAAGACCAGATGAAGCAATAAAAGCATTCTTGGAAACTAGTGATTGGACTTTGTCTGCTAAAGTATCACCACCATCTGTTACATATGATGCACATTATTTATGTACGGTTTCATTAAGAGGTCATAAAAAATTGGTAAGACCAATAAGAATGGGTATTAGACATGGTGAAAAAATTGTTGTAAATAGACAACTATGTGTTGCAAATGCATTTGAGGATTTAATTCAAGAAAAAACACCTAGATTTCATCACTTTGTGAGATATATTTATGATAAATATGGATATCCTATTTCTAAGCACATAAATACTGCTACTAAAGCAGATATTACATATATTATTATGAAACCATTAGAATGGGTATTTTTAGCTATTTTGTATATGTTTGATATAAAACCTGAAAATAGAATTGCAACACAATATGTTGGAGATAAGGAAAAAATATGGAATTAAAAATAGAAGATTTAAGTTTAGAAGAAAAAATTGGTCAAATGATAATTGTTGGAATAGATGGAAGCAAAATTACAGAAAGAACAAGAAAATTAATATTAAAATATAAAATAGGCGGAATTATTCTTTACAGAAAAAATTTCAAATCATATGAAGAAATGGGAAAATTGATATAGAGGAAATTAATGGAAGAATAAATGAAATTAGAAAAATATGTTTGAATTAATAATATTGCTGATAAAAATCACTATTGTATGTCGACTTTTTTGTGCAAAAATATATTGAAGTTAGAAGCAGATGAAAAAGAAAACGCTTTTCTGTAATAAATGTTATGTAAATCTTGCCAAAATAGTAAAAATGTAGTAAAATATAAAAATGTAAAAAGAAGAGGTGAAATAAATGTCAAAACCAGTAGTTGCAATAATTGGAAGACCAAATGTTGGAAAGTCAACATTTTTTAATTATATAGTAGGAAGCAGAATATCAATAGTAGAAGATACCCCAGGAGTTACAAGAGACAGAATATATGGAGAAAGTAATTGGAGAGGAAAAAACTTTACATTAATAGATACAGGAGGAATTGAACCTGAAAAAAATGATGTAATATTAACTCAAATGAGACTTCAAGCAAATATTGCAATAGATATAGCAGATGTAATAATATTTGTAACAGATGTACGTCAAGGGGTAACAAGTGCAGATGAAGAAATTGCATTAATGCTTAAAAAATCTAAAAAGCCAATAATATTAGTTTGCAATAAAGCCGATAGTTTCCAAAAATTCCAATCAGATATATATGAATTTTACAATTTAGGAATAGGAGACCCAATGCCAGTATCTGCAAGTAATGCTCAAGGAATTGGTGATGTGTTAGATAAAGTTTATGATAATCTTCCAAAAGAAGCAGACAACGATGAAGACAGTGAAAGAATAAAAGTAGCAGTTATTGGGAAGCCAAATGTTGGAAAATCATCATTAATAAATAAAATTTTAGGTGAAAACAGAAATATAGTAAGCAATATCGCAGGTACGACTCGTGATGCAATAGATTCATATTTTGAAAATGAACACGGAAAATATACTTTTATTGATACAGCAGGAATTAGAAGAAAAAGTAAAGTCACAGAAAAAATTGAAAAATATAGTGTGCTTAGGTCTTTATTTGCAATAGAAAGAGCAGATGTATGTTTAATGTTAATAGATGCAAATGAAGGTGTAACAGAACAAGATGCCAAGATTGCAGGAGAGGCACATGAGGCTGGAAAAGGTATAATAATTGTTGTAAATAAATGGGATGAATATGAAAAAGATACAGGAACATTAGAAAAATATAGAAAAGCAATATATGAAAAATTATCATACTTATCATATGCACCTGTAATGTTTATTTCTGCTAAAACTGGTCAAAGAGTTGATAAACTATTTGGAATGATAAATGATGTAGCTAAGCAAAATGCTAAGAGAGTTACGACAAGTCAGTTGAATCAAGTTATAAATGAGGCAATTGCAATTGTTCAACCACCATCAGATAAAGGTAAAAAACTTAAAATTTTTTATGGTACACAAGCTTCAACAAAGCCACCAACATTTGTTATATTTGTAAATTCGAAGGATTTATTCCATTTTTCTTATGAGAGATATTTGGTGAATCAAATAAGAAAAGAGTTTGGTTTACAAGGAACTCCTATTAGAATTATTGTTAGAGAAAAATTGGATAAAGATGTAATGTAAAAAAATTTCGTAAAAGGACCGTTTCTTTTCACAAAAGGAAACGGTTCTTTTGACAAAAATGGAATCAAAAAGATTCGACCCTAATGGTCTTTGAAAAATCTTCACCACTAACAGGGTGCTTAAAACTAAGACTATAACAAATCAAAGCCTGACCATCAACTAAATCAGAAGCTATACCATATAAATCATCACCAACCAAAGGGTGACCGATAGATGCAAAATGAACACGGATTTGGTGAGTCCTGCCAGTTTCTAGGGAACATTTAACCAAACTGCAAGTATCAAATTCTTTTAAAACCTCAAAGTGAGTAACAGAAGGTTTACCATTTTCTGAAATACATCTTTCAATAATACTGCCAGGTTTTCTGGCAATTGGTTTATTAATGGTACCAGAAGTAACATCAAGTTTTCCTGTTACAACTGCTAAATACTCTTTTTTAAAAGTATTTTCAGCCATTTGCCTTATTAAACATTCTTGAACATATTCATTTTTAGCAAACAAAATTAGACCAGAAGTATTTAAGTCAAGACGATTTACAGGTCTTATTTTTTTATGTAGATTTATCGAATCAAAATAATATTTTAATCCATTTGAAAGAGAATTGGCGAAATGCTGATAAGATGGATGTACAGCAATATTCTTTGGCTTATTTAAAATTATAAACGAATCATCTTCATATATTATATCCAAATCCATTTTTGTTGAAACGATATTTGAATTATCCTCATCATAATCAAGATTGATAAAAATAGTATCACCAATATGAGTTAAACACCTTGTGTCACAAGGATTTCCATTTAATGTTACAAGATTATTTTTAACTAATTTACTAAAAAGTCTAGAAGATATTTTTAATTCATTTTTTAATATGTAATTAATAGTTAAATTATCAGTATTTACATTATATTTTAAAACCATAAAAGCTCCTTAAAATAAATTCCCATTAAAGAGCCTAGATTTTAACCTTAAGCTCTTTAATAGGTAAAAGTTTTTAATAAAATTAATCATTACTATCATTATAATTATTTCTATTTGAAACACCTACAGTATAATAATAAACTAAAGCAACAATAGCGACAGCAACAATGGCTAAAATAAGCCAAATCCAAGTTGTTGAATTCATTCCCAATAAAGTGTTATCTGTGGTAGTTGCAGTTCTTGTGGCTGTATAATTTCCGGTATTATTGTTATTTGTAAATGCTGTATTCATGTTATTTGTAGTTCTAGAAGCACCGTTTTCCATGTCTTTTGTCATATCTTTAGATGTATTTGAAACATCTTTAGCAGCATTTTCAACAACATTTTCTGCATCACCAACAACATTTCTTACAGAATTTGCGGCTTCTTCAATAGGATTTTTATTATCATCTGTTGCAAATGTATAACTAAATGTAAATATTATAGCAAAAGTTAATAGTAATAAACTAAATAAACATTTTTTTTGCATTTTTTTATCCTCCTAAAAAATTAGTTTAAAAATAAACCTAATAATATTATTATTTTTTTAGGATAAAATATACTATGAAAAAAATTCAAGCAACTAAAAAATTGCTTGAAAAATTTAATTACTGCTTAATCTTATTAAAATTGCTATTGCAAAAAAGATTAACAAAATACCAATTACGATTAAAGCAATGTTTATTATATTTGTTATAGTAGAATTTCCGGATTTTTGAACATCTGCAACACTACTTACAGATACTTGAGAAGTATTTGATGCGGTATTTGCAGTATTTGACGACTTTGAGCTTCCAGCAGTATTTTTTGTGGAATTTGAAGAAGCAGAGCTAGATGAAGTGGGATTAGCCGAATTTCCATTGCTACTTTGAGAACCAGCTGTGGAATTTTCAGCAGTAGCAGATGTGTTTCCAGCAGTTGAATTTTCTGAGGTTTTATTTTCTGCTAAATTTAAATCAATACCATAGCAATAACTATATGAAAATATTATTGCTAATAAACATAATAATATTATTTTTGTTAATTTTGACATAATTATTCCTCCTTATGATTTTTCCTTTGATTTACAATAACAATATCTTAACACATTTTAAGACTTTTTGTCTATATTTTTCTTTAAAATTGTAAAATATATTGTAAAAAAAATTTTTTTTTGATAAAATATAGGCAAAATTAGGAGGCTAATTAATGTATTCAGTAGAAGAATTTGATAAAGGAAAAACAAAGGTATTAAAATATATATTATACAAAAGAAGAACAGAAAATGAGGTAAGAACAAAATTTCAAAATGTCATTGATGAACAAATGCTTGAAGATATAATAGAATACTTAAAACAAGCAAAATATATTGATGATAAAGATTATATTGATAGACTTATTAATAATTTTAAAATTTTAAAAAACATGTCACAGTTAGAACTAAGGTACAAGCTGCTAGCAAAAGGATTAAGTAAAGATTTAATAGAGGACTATATGTATGAAAATAAAGAAGAATTGACAGATTATGAAATAAATTCTGCATCAAAAATAATTATAAAAAAACAAAGAGATTTGGAAAAACAAGAAATAATAACATTTTTATTAAAAAAAGGATATAAAAAAGAAAACATAAACAAGGCATTTGACCAAATTGAGAAGGGAGAATAATGAAAAAAATACTATTTTCTGCCTATTCTTTAGATGTTGGAGGAATAGAAACAGCATTAATAACATTACTTAAAAATATACACTCGAAGTATGAAATAACAATATGTTTAGAAAAAAAAGAGGGGATATTTTTACAAGATATCCCCAAAGATATAAAAATTATTACATATAAGCCAAATAACAACAAAATAAAATTAATAAGAAAAGGAATAAACTTTCTAAAACAACAAATTTTTAAAATCAAATACAAAAATAAATTTGATTTTGCAGCATGTTATGCAACATACAGTTACTCGGCATCATTTGTTTCAAGAACAGCAGGTAAAAAAAGTGCATTATGGGTACACAATGACTATATGAGTTTTTACAATAACAATGTAAATGAATACAAAAAATTCTTCGAAAATTTAAAAGCAAAAGAATTTGAAAAAATAGTTTTTGTATCAGAATATGATAAATTAATATTTGAACAAAACTTTGAAGAATTAAAAAGTAAATGTGTAAAATGCAACAATTTGATAGATTACGAAAAAGTTCTAAAAAAATCACAAGAAAAAATTACAGACTTGGAAAAAGAAAATAATATTATAACATTTATAAATCTAGGAAGACACGATGAAAAACAAAAAAGGCTAACAAGAATAATAAATGCAGCTAAAAAGCTGAATCAAGAAGGATATATATTTAGAGTTATTTTTGTAGGTGATGGTCCAGATAATGAACTTTATAAAAAAGAAGCAAAAGATGTTTCAAATATAATCTTTTTAGGAAAGAAATCCAATCCGTATCCATACTTAGAAAAAAGTGATTGTTTACTAATGTCATCGGATTTTGAAGGATATCCAGTTGTATTTATAGAAAGCTTGATTTTAGGAAAACCAATAATAACCACAAATGTGTCAGATAGTAAAAAAGACATAAAAGGAAAATACGGAATTGTTGTAGAAAAAACAGAAAACGGAGTATATGAAGGAATGAAACAATACATTGAAAAAGGCTTTAACATGGAAAAATTTAATCCTAAAGAATTCAATGAAAAAATAATCGAAAAATTAGAACAAATTATAGACTAAACTATTGGCAAATATGAAAAAAAGTTATATTATATAGCAAATAAAAATAAAGGAGACGATAATTAAAAAAATGATAAGTTTTATTATACCAGCCTATAATGCAGGAAAAACAATAGGAAGAACAATTAATTCAATAATTAATCAAGAAGGAACAACTGAGAATTATGAAATAATAGTAGTAGATGATGGTTCTGATGATGACCTGAAAGAAAGAGTAGAAGAATTTAAAAATGATAAACGAATAAAATATTTTTATAAAGACAATACTGGGGTATCAGACACAAGAAATTATGGAGTAAACCAAGCAATTGGAGAGTACATAATTTTTGTGGATAGTGATGACTACATATCAAAAACACTACTAAAAGATATTGAACCATACATAAATCAAAATATTGATTTAATAAAATGGAAACCAATATTTGTAGAGGAAAATGGAAATATCTTAAAAAAAGAAGAAAGCAATACTTTTAATAAAGTTTCAGGTGAAAAAGGATTTAACCTATTATTCGGAAAAGATAACTTACTAGATTGCTTATGGAATTATGCTATAAAAAAAGAATTAGTACTTGAATTTCCAAAGGGAATGTATCATGAAGATTTTGCAACAATGCCATTAATGATATTAAAAGCAAATACAATGGTATCTATTAATAAATATGAATATTATTATGTACAAAGCCAAAATAGCATAATGAGAAACCAAAATGAAGAAATGGAAAGAAAGAAATTACAAGATAAACTAGTTCACTTTGATAATATCTTAAAATTTTCAAAAAAAATGCCACTGAAAAAAGTGACAAAGGAAAATTTAGCAATATTCGCAACTAATTCTTTACTTGCAGTTATACCAGATTTAGACGAAGAAAATAAAATTTGGTTTGAAAAAGAATTAAAGTCAAGAAAAATAGCTAAAAATATAAAAATAAGAAACTTTAAACAATTTATTAAAAGAATTATGTTAGAAGTAAAATATTAGTTAGGAGACTTTTATGATAGGAAGTATAATAATTTTAGTAATTTTAATATTAATAAATGCATTTTTTGCCGCAGCGGAAATTGCGTTTATTTCATTAAATGATGCAAAAATAGAATTACAAGCAAAAGAAGGAAATAAAAAAGCCAAAAAAATTCAAAATATGCTAAAAAATCCAAGCAAATTTTTAGCAACAATACAAATAGGAGTAACACTTGCAGGATTTTTATCAAGTGCGTTTGCATCAGATACATTTGCAGATAAACTAGCACCAGTATTAAATACATGGCTTCCAAGTGTATCAATTTCAACTTGGAAAAGCATATCAATAATAATAATTACAATAATATTATCATATTTTACACTTGTATTTGGAGAATTAGTGCCAAAGAGAATTGCAATGAAATATTATGAAAAAGTGTCATTTGCAAGTATAGGAATAATAAAAACAATTTCAGTTATAACAGCACCATTTGTTAAATTTTTAACATTTTCAACCAATTTAGTATCTAAACTATTTGGAGTAACAGGTGAAGAAGAGGACAATGTTACAGAAGAAGAAATAAGAATGATGGTTGATGTTGGAGAAGAAAAAGGAACTATTAAAGAAGAAGAAAAAGAAATGATAAATAATGTATTTGAATTTAATGATAAATTTGTATCAGAGATAATGGTTCCAAGAAATAAAATATTCGCTTTAGATATTGATATGACAATAGCTGAGGTTATAGAAAAACTTTCTGAGGACATGAGATACAGTAGAATTCCAGTATATGATGAAAATATGGACAATATAAAAGGAATAATATATATAAAAGACCTTTTGATTTCAAACAAAAATAAAAACTCAAAAATAAAATCATTAGTAAAAGAAGCATATTTTGTATCAGAAACAAAAAGGGTAAATGAACTATTCAAAGAATTAAGAAAAGATAAAAAACAAATTGCAATTATATTAGATGAATATGGTGGAACTGCTGGAATGGTAACAATGGAGGATATTCTAGAGGAAATTGTTGGAGAAATTTATGACGAATATGATAAAGAAACAGACAAGTTCAAAAAAATAGATAATAATACATTTTTATTTGATGCAAGTATTGCTTTATATGATGTAGAAAAATTTTTAGATATTGAAATAGATGAAGAAGATGTAGATACATTAGGAGGATATTTAATAAAAAAACTAGATAGAATTCCAAAAGATGGAGAAAAACCAATAGTAGAAACAGAAAAGGTAACCTACAAAATAGAAAAAGTAAAAGATAGGCAAATAATCAAAGTAAAAGCCTGCAAAAATTTTTAGAAAATTATAGATAATGCTTGATAAGAAATGAAAAATATGATAAACTTAAAAACATCAAAAAAAGAGAAGAAAGAGGGAAAAGAAAATGCTAGATTCAATGGAAAAAATAGTTAACCTATGCAAAGCAAGAGGATATGTTTATCCAGGTTCAGATATATATGGTGGACTTTCAAATACATGGGATTACGGACCACTAGGAGTGGAATTAAAAAATAACATAAAAAAAGCATGGATGAAAAAGATGGTACAAGAAAACAAATACAATGTAGGATTAGATAGTAGCATATTAATGAATCCTCAAGTATGGGTAACAACAGGACATGTAGCAAGCTTTTCAGACCCTTTAATAGATTGTAAAGAATGCAAGACAAGACATAGAGCAGACAAATTAATAGAAGAATGGGCTGCAAAAAATGGAAAAGATGTAATAGCAGATGGATGGTCAGATGAAGAAACAGTAAAATATATAAATGATAACAATATAGTATGTCCAAACTGTGGAAAACTAAATTATACATCAATCAGAAAATTCAACCTAATGTTCAAAACATTCCAAGGAGTTACAGAAGATGCAAAATCTGAAATATATCTACGTCCAGAAACAGCACAAGGAATATTTGTAAACTTCAAAAATGTACTTAGAACAACAAGAAGAAAATTACCAATGGGAATATGTCAACAAGGAAAAGCATTCAGAAACGAAATAACACCAGGAAACTTCATATTCAGAACACGTGAATTTGAACAAATGGAAATAGAATTTTTCTGCAAACCAGATACAGACTTAGAATGGCATGAATACTGGAAAGAATATTGCCATAACTTCCTAATATCACTTGGTGCAAAAGAAGAAGATGTAAGATTTAGAAACCATACAAAAGAAGAACTATCATTCTATAGCAAAGCAACAGCAGATATAGAATATAGATTCCCATTTGGCTGGGGAGAAGTTTGGGGAATTGCAGATAGAACAAACTATGACCTATCAAGACATATGGAAGCAACAAAACAAGACCTTACATATCAAGACCCAGACACAGGTGAAAAATATGTTCCATTTGTAATAGAACCATCAGTAGGTGTAGATAGATTAATATTAATGTTCCTATGTAACGCATATGATGAACAAGAAATTGCCGAAGGAGATACAAGAACAGTTTTACATTTACATCCAGCTTTAGCTCCATACAAATTAGCAGTTTTGCCTTTATCTAAAAAATTGTCTGGAAAAGCTATGGAATTACATGAGAAATTATCTAAAACATTTATGTGTGATTATGATGAAACAGGTTCAATTGGAAAACGTTATAGAAGAGAAGATGAAATCGGAACTCCATATTGTGTAACTGTTGATTTTGATACATTAGAGGATAATCAAGTTACTATTAGAGATAGAGATACAATGGAGCAAGTCAGAATTTCAATTGATGAAGTTGAAAATTGGATAAAAGAGAGAATCAATTTTTAAGAAAACAAATGTCGAAAAATGTTGAACGATTTTTTGAAGAATTTATTATTTTTTGTTGCAAATTTAAAGAAAATATAGTATTATAAATATGAAATTGGCATTAAAACACATAAATCTCCAAAGGAGATTAAAAGACCGGATAATGAAAATTATCAAAAAAACAGGCACTGGGAATGCCTGTTTTTTTATTTTTGGAAAAGCCAAAAAATATCTTTAATAACTTTTAAAATGCAATAAATATTTTTTAAGCGTTTAAACATAATATGTAAAAATTTATCAATACTAAAAGTTTTCCTTTTCTTTCGATTTTTTGGCATTAAAACACCTCCAATCTAAGATCAAAAGACCTTAGCTAAAATTATATAACAAAATAAATATAAAATTTGTCGAAATCTATCACAAGTATCGAAAAAAGTAAAAAAATAGCCTTAAAAAATCTCTCAAACCCCTTGAAATATTTTTTAACTTGTTATAGAATAAATTTGCCTGAAAAAGGCAACAATAAACAAAAATGTAAAAAACATACATAGACAAAAGTATGTTTAAAGGAGGAATTTAATATGTCAGTAAAAGTAGCCATTAATGGATTTGGACGTATAGGACGTCTAGCATTTAGACAAATGTTTGGAGCAGAAGGGTATGAAATCGTTGCAATAAACGACCTAACAAGCCCATCAATGCTAGCACATCTATTAAAATATGATTCTGCACAAGGAAGATACGAAAAAGCAGACACAGTAGTAGCAGGAGAAGATTCAATAACAGTTGATGGAAAAACTATAAAAATATATGCAAAAGCAGATGCAAATGAATTACCATGGGGAGAAATCGGAGTAGATGTAGTATTAGAATGCACAGGATTCTACACATCAAAAGACAAAGCTATGGCACATATCAATGCAGGAGCAAAAAGAGTTGTAATATCAGCACCAGCTGGAAAAGATTTACCAACAGTAGTTTACAATGTAAATCAAGATATCTTAACACCAGAAGACAAAATAATATCTGCAGCATCATGCACAACAAACTGCTTAGCACCAATGGCTAAAGCACTAAATGATTATGCACCTATAGAGTCTGGTATAATGTCAACAATACATGCTTATACAGGAGACCAAATGTTACTAGATGGTCCACACAGAAAAGGAAATCTAAGAAGAGCAAGAGCAGCAGCTGTAAACATCGTTCCTAACTCAACAGGAGCAGCTAAAGCAATTGGATTAGTTATTCCAGAACTAAATGGAAAATTAATAGGTTCGGCTCAACGTGTTCCAGTTCCAACAGGATCTACAACAATATTAGTAGCAGTTGTAAAAGGACATGATATAACAGTTGAATCAATAAATGCAGCTATGAAAGCAGCTTCAAATGAATCATTTGGATACACAGAAGAAGAATTAGTATCTTCAGACGTTATAGGAATGAGATATGGTTCATTATTTGATGCAACTCAAACAATGGTACAAAAATTAGATGATGACACATATCAAGTTCAAGTTGTTTCTTGGTATGATAACGAAAATTCATATACTAGCCAAATGGTTAGAACAATCAAATATTTTGCAGAACTTGAAAAATAATGTACTTTTTGGGACCGGTTCTTTTATGAACATGTTCACAAAAGAACCGGTCCCAAATGGACAAAAAAGAAAAGCTAGAGGGTGGCAAACAAAAAATGCCTGCCACCTAGCTTTTAATTAAATAAAAAGTTTAATTTAAAGCTTGAAAGGAATGAGAATTTATTATGAATAAAAAAACAATTAAAGATATAGATTTAAAAGACAAAAAGGTATTGGTAAGATGTGACTTCAATGTACCAATGGACGAAAATAAAAATATTACAGACAATAGAAGAATAGTGGCAGCTTTACCTACTATAAAATACTTATTAGAGCAAAATTGTAAGGTAATATTATGCTCACATTTAGGAAGACCAAAAGGAGAATTTAAACCAGAATATTCTCTAAAACCAGTTGCAAAAGAACTATCAAAATTACTTGGACAAGAAGTAATAATGGCAGAAGATGTAATTGGTGAGGATGCGAAAAACAAAGCAGAAAACCTAAAAAACGGGGAAGTATTATTACTAGAAAATGTAAGATTCCATAGAGAAGAAACAGATAATGACCCAGAATTTGCTAAAAAATTAGCATCATTTGGAGAAATATTTGTCAATGATGCATTTGGAACAGCTCATAGAGCACACGCATCAACAGAAGGAGTTACAAAATATTTACCAGCAGTATCAGGATTTTTAATAGAAAAAGAATTAAAATTCTTAGGAGAAGCTCTAGAAAATCCAGAAAGACCATTTGTTGCAATTTTAGGTGGTTCAAAAGTATCTGATAAAATAGGAGTAATAGAAAACTTACTAGAAAAAGTAGACACTTTAATCATAGGTGGAGGAATGGCATATACATTCTTTAAAGCACAAGGATACAGTGTTGGAGATTCTTTATGTGAAGAAGATAAATGCGACCTAGCACTAGAAATAATGGAAAAAGCAAAAGAAAAGAAAGTTAAATTCTTACTTCCAATAGATAACAAAATAGGAAAAGAGTTTAAACCAGATACAGAATCTAAAACTGTAAAATCAACAGAAATACCTGATGGCTGGGAAGGTTTAGACATTGGAGAAGAAACAATCAAATTATATAAAGAAGAACTACAAAACGCAAAAACAATAGTATGGAATGGACCTCTTGGTGTATTTGAATTTGACCAATTTGCAGTTGGAACAAATGAAATTGCAAAAGCATTAGGAGATATTGATGCGATAAAAATAATTGGTGGAGGAGATTCAGCAGCAGCTGTTGAAAAAGCAGGTTTAGCTGACAAAATGACTCACATCTCTACTGGTGGTGGAGCTTCGCTTGAATTCTTAGAGGGAAAGAGGTTACCAGGAATAGAAGCATTGATGGATAAATAAAAAATGCAAATAGGCACAAATGGACCGGTTCTTTTTGGGCACGGACACAAAAAGAACCGGTCCTAATGGGGAAAATGGCACAAAAAGAACCGGTTCATTTGGGGCAAAAAGAAAGGCAGTAGAAATTATATGAAAAATCA
This sequence comes from uncultured Clostridia bacterium, assembly GCA_934121905.1. Taxonomy (GTDB): domain Bacteria; phylum Bacillota; class Clostridia; order TANB77; family CAG-508; genus CAG-269. Next base: position 47,260 of record CAKOVI010000009.1, on the reverse strand, counting down.
AAGAATATCTGGAGTATCAAAAGAAACATATAGAGTATATGATGAAAATGGTGAATTAAAAAGAATAATAGAAAAAGCAGAAGAAAAAACATTAACAGAAAATGAATGGCTAAAAGGAGTAACTTGTTTTGTCATAAACGAAAAAGGAGAAGCTTTAATAGAGGTAAGAGCAAATAAAGGCCTTACCCCTGGAAAAAAGGATTTGTGCTCAGGTCATTTAGATGATAGAGAAACAGAAACTCAAGCAATGATAAGAGAACTAAGGGAAGAATTAGGAATAGAACTAGAAGAAGCAATGAATGTTATAAAAGTTACACCACAAGGTGTACCTTTGGGATTTGAAAGCAAAGGAAAAATAAAAAAATTCTTTATAACATTTTACTGTTTAAAAAGACAGTCTTCAAAAGTAGAAATTCAAAAAGAAGAAATTGATAAAATTGTATGGCTACCTTTAGAAGAAGCTTTTGAGCTTATAAAAAGTGGAAGAACCAAATTTCCAAAAAACTATGATTATAGCAAAATTTTTGAGAAAATTAAACAAATTTATTATGGAGAAAAAGATATTCAAAAAAGAGGAGAACAAAAATGATAGTAACGTTATCAGGAATAACAGGTACAGGAAAGTCGTTTTTTAAGGATGCAATAGCTAAAGAACTTGGATTTAAAAATTTAGTGATAGTAACTACTAGAAAAAAGAGAACAGGAGAAATTGCAGGAATTGATAAAGAATTTGTAAGTGATGAAGAATTTGAGAAAAAAGTGAAGACAAATGAAATTACAGCAAATTTTGAATTTCTTGGGGCAAAATATGGATACAGAAAAGAATTACTTGAATCTAATGAAAATCTAGTAACAGAAGTCCATTATAATAGAATATATGATATAAAAAGACATGCTCGAAATATTTTTTCAATATATATTATTCCTTATGATGTTAAAAGAGCTAAAAAAGAATTAAAAAATAGGAACTTACCTAAAGATGCGGAAGAGGCGAGACTACAAGAAATAGACGAACATATTAAAGAATATTCACAAAATGATGATTTAAGAAAACAATTTGATTATGAATTTATAAATGATTATACTGAGGATTCTAAAAATAAATTAATAGAAATTATAAAAAAAGAAACTTTAAGAAGAATTTTAAGAGAAACTGCAGATATAATCTGATTATAGAAAATAATTGAAAGCGAAAGGAAGGCTTGTAAATATGAGAAAAAAAGTAATTGCAGGAAACTGGAAAATGAATATGCTTCCAAATGAAGCAATGGAAATGATAGCAGCATTAGCACCACTTGTAAAGAAAACGGAAAATGAAGTAATACTATGTGTACCATACACAGATTTATTTTACAGTTTACTTGCAGCACAAGATACAAATATAAAAATAGGTGCTCAAAATATGCACTTTGAAGAAAAAGGAGCATATACGGGAGAAGTTTCTGGAAAAATGTTAAAATCAATAGGAGTACAATATGTAATAATAGGTCACTCTGAAAGAAGGCAATATTTTGCAGAAACAGATGAAACAGTAAACAAAAAAATAAAAGCAGCATTTTTAAATAACCTAAAACCAATAGTATGTGTTGGCGAAACATTAGAGCAAAGAGAAGCAGGCATTCAATATGACATAATAACAGAGCAGACTAAAAAAGCTTTGGAAGGATTAACAGAAGAACAAGTAGCAAACACAATAATAGCATATGAACCAATCTGGGCAATAGGAACAGGAAAAACAGCAACAAAAGAAGATGCAAATGATGCATGCAAAAAAATAAGAGACGAAATTTCCAAAATCTATGGACAAAACGTGGCTGAAAGAGTTATAATACAATACGGTGGAAGTATGAAACCAGAAAATGCCAAAGAATTATTAGAAATGTCAGATATAGATGGAGGCTTAATAGGTGGAGCAAGTTTAAAAGCAGAAACCTTTGAAAAAATAGTAAACTACAATAAATAAAAGACATTTTAAATAATGGCAAAATCTCCATAAGTAAGACTTAAAAAAATAAGAAAGAGGGAAAGAATTTTATGGATAGTAAATTAACAATGCTTATGATATTAGATGGATTTGGGGAAAATAATAATAAAGAAGGAAATGCAGTAAAATTAGCAAACAAACCAAACATTGACAAACTTATGAAAAAATACCCAACAACAAAAATTGCAGCAAGTGGGCTAGCAGTAGGATTACCAGAAGGACAAATGGGAAACTCTGAAGTGGGTCACACAAATATAGGAGCAGGAAGAGTAGTATACCAAGAACTAACAAGAATAACAAAATCAATAGAAGATGGAGATTTCTTCAGTAACGAAGAATTTATAAATGCAATAGAAAATTGCAAGAAAAACAATTCAAAACTACACATATTAGGACTAGTATCAGATGGTGGAGTTCATAGCCATAATAGACACCTATATGGACTATTAGAAATGGCAAAAAGAAGAGACTTTGAAAACGTATATGTACATTGTTTCTTAGATGGAAGAGACACACCACCAGCATCAGCTGAAAACTATATACAAGAACTAGAAGAAAAAATGAAAGAAAAAGGTGTAGGAAAAATTGCAAGTTTATCTGGAAGATTTTATGCAATGGATAGAGATAAACGTTGGAATAGAGAGCAAAAAGCATATGATGCTCTTGTGTTCGGAAAAGGAGAAACAGCAGGAACTGCAATAAATGCAATAGAAAGCTCATATCAAAAAGAAGTATTTGACGAATTTGTAGAACCAACAGTAATAATGAATGGAGATAAACCAGTTGCAACAATAGAAGATGGAGACTCAGTAATATTCTTTAACTTTAGACCAGATAGAGCAAGACAAATAACAAGAGCAATAGTAGACCCAGAATTTAATGAATTCGAAACAAAGAAAATGAACCTATATTTTGTATGTTTCACAAGTTATGATGAAACAATGCCAAATGTTCATATAGCATTCAAAAAAGAGCCAGTAAAGAATACACTTGGAGAAGTTATAAGTAAAAATGGTGGAAAACAATTAAGAATAGCAGAAACAGAAAAATACGCACATGTTACCTTCTTCTTTAATGGTGGAGAAGAAAAACAATATGAAGGAGAAGACAGGATATTAGTACCATCACCAAAAGTTGAAACATATGATATGAAACCAGAAATGAGCGCATATGAAGTAACAGAAAAGGTAGTAGATGCAATAAACTCTAAAAAATATAATTGCATAATATTAAACTATGCAAATCCAGACATGGTAGGTCATACTGGAAGTTTACCAGCAGCAATAAAAGCTATAGAAACAATAGATGAATGTGTAGGAAAAGTAGTTGATGCCATAAACGCACAAAAAGCAAATCTATTAATAACAGCAGACCATGGAAATGCTGAACAAATGATAGATTACAAAACAGGAGAACCACATACTGCTCATACTACAAATTTAGTACCATTAATTTTAATATCTGAAAAAGAGAATATAAAATTAAAAGAAGGAAAACTAGCAGATTTAGCACCAACAATATTAGATTTAATGGGAATAGAAAAACCAGAAGAAATGACAGGAGAAAGTTTGATAGAAAAATAGGAGAGAAAAAGGGATGCTTAGAACTACAAAAAACATGAAAGATAAATACGAAAAAATCCAAAATTGCTTATTTGACTTAATTCCTGAAAAATGGGAAGAAATATATTTATATGCTTCTGTGGTTGATATACCACGGAAGCGTACAAACAGGCGAAATGTATTTTTATTATCTTCCGAAAGGATTATTAAAAAAGAAACCAGTAAATGTATATGAAGTACCTAAAAGATTTAATATAAATGAAAATGAATACTTAAAACTTGTAGATGTTTTATATCAAACAATAAAAGACTTAAGGCAAGACTTCATAGATACAGAACAAGAGTTATGGACCAACCTTACAATCTCAATTGCACATTGCAGATTTAAGGTAGAATATAATTATGAAAAAATAAGTCAAGAAGAATATGCAAGTTATGTTAGGCATGTAATTTGGAGGTACAAATATCTACATTTAGGTGGTGAATTGAAAGATGAAAGAAAAATTTTAGATAAGTATTTTAAACATAATATAGATGTAGTTGGAAAAAAAGAAGAATATCAAACAGGTATGTATCTAAAAACAGTCAACAATATGGTTGGTTATGATAGAGAAATACAAGAAAAACAAGAAAAGCAAAAAGAACAGGAAATAAAGGCAGCAGAAATAGAAGAAAGAAAAAATAAGAAACGTCAAGAAAGAGCTAAAAAAGAAGCGGAAAAAAGACGTAAAGAAGAAGAAAAAAACAAAAATCAAATTTTAAAAATGTAAAATTAATAAAGTTAAAAATAGTAGTTGCAACTAGTAACTGCATTTTATATAAATATTTAAAGGAGGAATTTCAAATGAAAGAATATTTGGAAATTGACGAAGTAAGAGCTCTAGAGGTATTAGACTCAAGAGGAAACCCAACAGTACAAGTTGAAGTAGTACTAGAAGACGGAAGCCAAGGAGTAGCTTTAGTTCCATCAGGAGCATCAACAGGAAGCTTTGAAGCAGTAGAATTACGTGATGGTGACAAATCAAGATATTTAGGAAAAGGTGTATTAAAAGCAGTAGAAAACGTAAATACAATAATAAGAGATAAAATAATAGGAATGAATGCCTATGATCAAATAGGATTAGATAGAACATTAATAGAATTAGACGGAACAGAAAATAAAGGAAAATTAGGAGCAAATGCAACACTTGGAGTTTCACTTGCAGTTGCAAGAGCAGCAGCTAGTTCTTTAGGAATGGAATTATATAACTACATTGGTGGAATAAATGCAAAAGTACTTCCAACACCAATGATGAACATCATGAATGGTGGAAAACATGCTGATTCAACGCTTAGTGTACAAGAATTTATGATAATGCCAGTTGGAGCAAAATCATTTACAGAATGTATGAGAATGGGCGCAGAAGTATATCATAACTTAAAGAAAGTTCTTAAAGAAAAAGGATTATCAACAGCTGTTGGTGATGAAGGTGGATTCGCACCAAACGTTAAAGATGAAGATGAAGCATTAGCAATAATAATGGAAGCAATTGAAAAAGCTGGATATAAACCTGGAGTTGATATCTGCTTAGCATTAGACTGTGCTGCAACAGAAATGTATGATGAAGCTAAGAAAATAGGAAAAGAAGGAGATTATCATTTCTGGAAAATAGGTGTTACAAAAACATGTGATGAAATGATAGACTTTATAGAAGACCTATGCAATAGATATCCAATAATCTCAGTAGAAGATGGATTAGCAGAAGAAGATTGGGATGGATGGAAAAAATTAACAGATAGATTAGGAAGCAAAGTTCAATTAGTTGGTGATGACCTATTTGTTACAAATATTAAGAGATTACAAAAAGGTTTAGATTTAGGAGTAACAAACAGTATATTAATTAAATTAAATCAAATAGGAACTTTAACAGAAACATTAGATGCAATTGAACTTGCTAAGAAAAATGGTTATACAGCTGTTGTATCACACAGAAGTGGTGAAACAGAAGATACTACTTTAGCTGATGTTGCAGTTGCTACAAATGCAGGACAAATCAAAACTGGTGCTCCTTGTAGAACTGATAGAGTTGCTAAATACAATAGATTATTAAATATTGAAAATGATTTAGGATGCTCTGCAATTTATGCTGGAAGAAAAGGTTTAAATGTTTAATTTTATAGTATAATAAAAAAGAAGAAATAGTAATATATATTACTATTTTTTCTTTTTTTAGTAAGAATTATGAATGATTTAAAAATAAAGAATTTATTAATTTCATTGACAATTCCTCAAAAAATAGTATACTAAAACCATAAAAGAAAGGGGAAAAAAATGAGTGAAACAATTTTAAAATGTGAAAAAATATGCAAACATTTTGGTAAAAAGCAAATACTAAACAATGTCTCACTAGAAGTAGAACAAGGGGACATACTAGGCTTTATAGGACCAAATGGAGCAGGAAAAACAACAACAATAAAACTAATATTAGGCTTACAAAGTATAGACAGTGGAAAAGTTGAAATCAATGGATATGACATAGAAAAAAACTTCGAGCAAGCAATAGCAAAAGTAGGAACAATAGTAGAAAATCCAGATTTATATATGTATTTAACAGGATATCAAAATTTAAAATTAATAAAAAACTTATATAAAAATGTAGACAATAGCAGAATAGACGAAGTAGTAAAACTCGTAAAATTAGAGCAAAGAATTAATGATAAAGTATCAAAATATTCATTAGGAATGAGACAAAGATTAGGAATAGCACAAGCTTTATTACATAAGCCAAACATATTAATTTTAGACGAACCAACAAATGGATTAGACCCAGAAGGTATAAAAGAATTAAGAGATTTAATAAAACATTTAGCAGAAAAAGAAAAAATGGCAATAGTAATATCAAGTCATAATTTATCAGAGTTAGAAAGTTTTTGCAATAAAGTAACAATCATAAAAAACGGAACAATTGTAGAAACAAATACAATAAGCGAAGTAAAAAAAGTTGAACAATCATATATAATAGAACTCGACAATATAAATAACATCGAAAAAATACTGGAGAAACCAATAAAACAACTAAGTGAAACACAATTCAAAATAAATGTAAGCAAAGAAGAAATACCTCCAATTGTAAAAAAATTAGTAGAAGCAAATAAAAAGGTTTATATGGTAAATGAAGAAATTTTAAGTCTAGAAGATGCATTCTTAAAAAAGACAGGAGGTAATGTAATTGAATAATTTAGTGAAAAACGAAATAATCAAAATAGTAAGAAAGAAAAGTTTCTACATAATACTTATTGTTGTATTAGCATATATAGTACTTGCAAATGTTATGTATAAATATGTATATACAAGTGATTATGAATATTACGATGAAAGCTATGTTGAAAATTTAAAAGATAGAATAAGTAGTCTAAATTTAGACAATCAACAAGATTTAGATATGTATGTTAATGATAAAACAGAACTTGACACATATGAACTATTAAAGCAATATGATAAAGGAACATGGCAATATAAGCTAATACTAGAAAAAGCATCAAGCTATTTATCAGAAATAAATACATATACATATAAAATAAAAGATGAAGAAGCATTAAATGAAGCTAAAGAAACATATAATAAATTTACAGAAAGATTAAAAGCAAATGACTGGAAAGGTTTTGTACAAGACGAATTAGATGAACTAAAAAAATCTCAAGAAGGATTAAGTGAAAACGAAAAAGACCAATCGACCTTAATACAAATAGAGGTATTAGAAATGAGGTTAAAAAACGAAATTGAATATGGAGATGACTATAAAAATGCAGCATTGTCAAGATATCAACAAAGTCAATTAGAAGTAAATGAATTATCAAATAAAAACAACAAATCATATGAAGAAGAAAAAGCATATCAATTAGCCAAAGAAGATGCGGAAAAAAGTAGATATGCAATAGAACAAAGCAAAGATATTTACAATACAACAGATGCTAGAGAATTTTTGTTAAATGTATTTTCAAAATATGAACTATTTATAATAATAACAATTGTACTAATTGCAGGAGCAATAGTAAGTGATGAATTTAATAAAGGAACAATAAAATCGCTACTTGTAAGACCATATAGTAGAACGAAAATTTTATTTGCTAAATTTATAACAGTATTAATTACAGTTTTATTTATAATGGTAGTTACAGTAATATTGCAATTTATAATAGGGGGAATTTTATTAGGATTTGACTCATTAAGTATTCCTAATGTTGTATATAACTTTAAGACTGGCAAAATTATGGAAGTAGGAATATTAAAAAGTATAATCTGTACAGGATTAGGAAAACTTCCAATTTATGTATTACTAGGAACATTAGCATTTGCATTAAGTACATTATTTAATAACACAGCTGTTGCGATTACAATAACTTTATTAGGGTATATGGCCTCTAGTATTGTTAATCAATTTGCATATTATTATGATATGGAATGGCTTAAGTTTTTTGTTACACCAAATTGGGATTTTACACAATTTTTCTATGGAAATTTACCATTGATAAAAGGAATGAGTATACCTGTGTCAATTATTATTTGCTTAGTGTATTTTGTTATAATGATTATTCCAACTTTTGTTGTATTTAATAAGAGAAATATTAAAAATGTGTAATTTTTTCTGATTGGGGACGGTTCTTTTGGCAAAATGTTCCATTGGAACCGGGTCTTTTTGGAACATTTTCTGAAAAGAATTGTCCCCAATCAGAATTTTTTTTGTTCGCTAGATTTTATAATCAAAATATGGTAATATGTTATAAATTAATTCAAAAAATTTTTTCAAAATCTAAACTCAAAAATTCGCGATTCGAGGTGATGGATTAACACTTATTCAAGATAAGAAGTTAGGAGCTTATTAAGTTATCATGAATATAAAATTTTCAAATAGTAAATAATAGGAATAGAAAGAGAGGAATTACTATGACAAAATTTAATGAAAATGAATTAACTAAAGTTTTAAAAGAATATGAAAATAATACTAAAATCAAACTTGAATTTGAAAGGGCCATAGAGGGAAAGATTGAATTGAATGATGCTAATGTGAATTATAAAAAGGACATTGGATTTATAGAAATAAATGGAACTAATTGTAATTTTAGGATTAATACTGCAATGGTTTGCGGATATGAAAAAGAGGATAATAAAGTGAAATTTGATTTGGAAAATATTTTGGTGAAGCTCGTTTGGTAAAAAAACGGGCTTTTTCTTGTTGGAATTGTTTATTTTTCTGATTGGGGACGGTTCTTTTCGCAAAAAGAACCGTCCCCAATCAGAAAAGTAGCAAAAAATACCAAAATTTATTGACTTATAAAACCCAAAAATGATATACTATAAGCGAAAAATGTAAAAAAATAACATAAAAGAAAAAAATTAGCGAAAAGCTAAAAGGAAGGTACGAAAAATGAAAAAAAATATAAAAATAATAGCAATTTTAATCATAATAAATATCATATTAATGACTATACTTGGCATATTTGGTTATAAAACAAATGCAACAAATCAAACAACAAGCAGTGATATTAATTCAATAAATACTTCAAAATATCCAGAAATAAAAGAAAAAATAGAAAATTTAAAAAAAGAACATCCAAATTGGAATTTTAAAATATTATATACTGGAATTGACTGGAATGAAGCAATAACTTATGAATACACAGGGCATGGACAATCTCCAAAGAATTTAGTACCAGATACAACATCATATGGAGGAGAATGGGTTTGTGGATATTGTTTAGATACAGTATATGATTCAGGAAGTTGGAAATGTGCATCAACGTCAGCTTTAAAGTACATGATGGACCCAAGAGCTTCGTTAAATTCATCAGATATATTCCAATTTTTAGAATTATCATATGATTCAAATGGATATTCTAAAGATACATTAAAGAAAATGCTAGAAGGTAGTTTTTTAGATAATGATACATATATAACAGCAATAATGGATTCAAGTAAGAAATATAATGTAAATCCATATTATATAGCAGCAAGAATTTTACAAGAACAAGGAAAGAGTGGAACGGTTTTAGCAAACGGACAAGGTTATAATGGTCAATATGTTGGAATATATAATGTTTTTAACATAGGAGCATCTGGAGGCAATAAGGAAAAAGTAATACTAAATGGTTTGGCAAAGGCTGAAAGTTATGGTTGGACTAGCATGGAAAAGGCTTTGGATGGCGGTATCCAGATAATTTCAAGTAAATATATTTCAGTTGGTCAAAATACAATGTATTTACAAAAATTTGATGTAGACAATTCAGATGGGAAAATGTATTGGCATCAATATATGCAAAATATTTTAGCAGCTCAAAGTGAAGGAACAACTTTAAGGAAAACCTTGAATAATATAGGTGCTATTGATTTTGGTTATACTTTTATAATTCCTGTTTATGAAAATATGCCAACAAATACATCTTCAAGACCTTCAACAACAAGTGCTCCAAAGCAGGTTGATGTGGATTTAGTTAAGGTGAATGCTAATCCAAGTATAAGAATGAGAAATGAACCAAAGGGCAATTCTACAAAAGGTGCTTTATATTTTGGTGAGATAGCTACTAGATTACAATCTGCTACTTCAAAGGTTGGTAATACTTATTGGGATAAGATTTTGAAAAATGATGGTACTGTTGGATATGTTGCTAGAACAACTTATGATTATGAGAGTAATTATAAGGAGTATTTAATTTCTGTTGGTGGAAGTGGAAATAGTGGTGGTTCTGGTGATAGTGGAAATAATAATCAAAATGACGGTACAGAAGTAAAAAAGGGTGATGTAAATGGAGATGGAAATCGTGATTCAGCGGATTTATTACATTTGCAAAAATATTTACTAAATAAAATCACATTGACAGAACAACAAAAAAATAATGCTGATACAAACAATGATGGCTCCATAGACTCAGCAGATTTATTAAACATTAAGAGATTTCTATTAGGAAAAATAAATTTGTAATAAAAGGAGAAACATATGAATAAAAATAAAAAAATAACTCTATTTTGTATGCTAATACTATTTTTTATAATGATATTTAGTGGAAAAGTAAATGCAGCTTCTGCAAGTATATCTGCAAGTTCTACAACAGTAAATGTTGGGGATGAAGTTACAGTTACAATAACAATAAATGGTGCGGCATGGAATATACATGTATCTGGAGCGGTTACAGCAGATTATGCCGGTAATACACCTGATGCTGAGAATACAACTAAAGTAGAAAAGAAAAAATTCAAAGCAAGTGCTGTAGGAACATATAAAGTTAGTCTACAAGGAGATGTAACGGGAAGTGAAGATACATCAGCAAAAAAAGTTTCAGATAACTTAACTATAACAGTAAAAGAAAAAGGTAATAATGCAACAAATAATAACACAACTACTAATAATACAACGAATAATAATAAAGACAATAAAACAAACACTACAGAGACAACTAAATCCAACAACGCCAATCTAAGTAACCTCGGAATAAAACCAAATGACTTCAAAGGCTTCAAAGCATCAAAAACATCATACGATGTAACCGTACCAAATGATGTAGAAAAAGTCACAGTTTATGCAACAGCCCAAGACAATAAAGCAAAAATAAAAGGAAATGAATCACAAAAATTAAAAGTTGGAAAAAATACATTAAATGTAGTTGTTACTGCAGAAGATGGAACACAAAAAACATACACAATAAATGTTACAAGAGAAGAAGCAAATCAAGCAGAAGAAAACACTTCAAATACAACAACGAATGAAACATCATCAGAAAAAACACAAGAAGCACAAAGCGAAACTAATTCAGATTTGAAAAATTTATCAATAAAAGGTTATACTTTAAACCCAGCATTTTCACCAAATGTATATGAATATAAGGTAGATGTAAATGGAGATGTTTCGAGTCTAGACATAGAAACAGAAGGCTCAAGTCATAGTGTAAGTGTTGACATTGTTGGTAATGAAAATTTGGCTGAAGGAGAGAATACAATAACGGTTTTAGTTTATAATGAAGAAACAAAACAAAATTCAACATATCAAATTATTGTTAATAAAACAAATTTAGATATGACAGACATAAACAAAACAATGAATGATGCCGCAAAAAAGGCGCAAAAAGTTAGATATATAATATTTGGAATAGTTGCATTTATTGTTGTTTGCATTATTGCTTTTGTAATTGTAAAGAAGAGATTAGAGAATAAAGATGAAGGCGATAGCAACGAAGATGTAGAATTACCAAAGGCAATAAAAAATAATGATGAAACTGATGAAAATGAAGAAAAAGATGAGGAGGAATTACAACGTAGTAAAACAAAAAGAAAAGGAAAACATTTTTAATTAATTAAGCCTATGCCACCGCTTTGAAGGCGTAGGCTTATATAGTATATACTTGAATTTTATGCATAAATAATATATAATAATGCCAAATATTAGATTTTAAAAGGGGGATGTAAAATAAAATGGAAACATTAAAAGGATTTTTTAGTAATACAAAGAAAACAGCTATATTAGGTATGATTGGTAGTATTTTATTATTTATAATTAATTATATATCATTAAGACCTTTAAATATTCTAAATAGAATAGTTTTAATTTTGCCTTATTTCGGTTTAGTGATATATTTTATAATCATTGTAATGAGAATGTATTTTAAAAAGGGTAATGTTAAAGTTGCTAACTTTAATTTAATATTCTTTTTTAGTGTATCAATATTGTACAATATTCTTATAAAAGTATGGTATAAATATACTTATGTTAGTTTTAAAGTCATTCCTAATATAATAACAATAATATTAAACATAATTTTGTTGTTATACTTTAGAGGAATATTGTTAAGAAAAAAATCTGTTATAAATAATAAGATGTTTGCTATAATATTAATTTTGTATTGTTTATATGGTTTTATTGGTAACATTTTATTATTTCAAATAATTATTACTATAGGTTATCTAGCAATTATTCCATATTTTTATAATTATTATAATTTAGTAAAAGGGGGAAATAATAATGGCAAGTAACGAAATATTAGATGAAAATTGTTCACAATGCAATAAGAAAATATCAACAGAAGAATATATAACAAATGGCGGTTATTGCGCTGAATGTATGGAGAAAAAAGAAAAAGGTATAAAAGAAGGCTTTAAAGAAGTAAAAAAGAACATGAGGGCTAATGTATATAAATCTATACAGAACACTGAAAATATGATTTTAACTACTACCAATGAAATTGCGGGACATAATATTACCGAATATATAGGAATTGTTGCTGGAACTGATATATATTTAATTGGAGGTTTTTTTGGTGGTGGGCTTGCAAGCCAAGAGCAATTATATGCTTCAGCACTTATGAATGCTACTAATAAACTAAAAGAAAATGCCGAAGCTATTGGAGCTAATGCGGTTATAGGAATACAAAGCAATTTAACATCTACTGGTGGAACAAATCATATTATAGTAACACTTACAGGAACTGCAGTAAAAATAATATAGATAAAAAATTTAGATGAGTTTAATATAAAAGAAAATGAAATAAAACTCGGTGATTTAGAAGAAAAAACAGACTATGCTATAATTATGGCATGGTCTGTTTATTTTTGTACTGACCTCTCAGTCCAATTACCAATAAAATGAAAATATGTTATAAATATACTGGGCAAAGGAGGAAGACAAATGTCAGAAAAAATATATAAATACTTAGAAATAAACAATCTAAAAGATATGTTAAACAAATCTGGTGAAAAATACGGAGAAAAAATAGCATATAAAATAAAAATAGAAAAAGATAAATATAAAACATATACACATAAAGAAATAAGACAAATGATAAACTATTTAGGAACAAGGCTAATAGACTTAGGACTACAAAATAAGAGAATAGCAATAATTGGGGAAAATAGATATGAATGGGAAATAGCGTATCTTTCAGTAGTATGTGGTACAGGAATAGTTGTACCATTGGATAAGTCATTACCACAAAATGAACTTGAAAAACTTATAGAACGTTCAGAAATTGAAGCAATATTTTATTCGGAAAAATACAACGATATGTTAAAAAACATAGTATCAAGAGGAATTGGAAAACTAAAGACATTAATATCAATGGATTTTAAGAACCACCTAGATGGAATATATTCGCAAAAAGAGTTAATAGATGAAGGACAAATATTAGTAGAAGGTGGAGACGAAAGATTTATAAAGGCTAAAATTGATAATGAAAAAATGTCAGTTATGCTTTTTACATCAGGGACAACATCAGATTCAAAGATTGTTGCTATTTCTCATAAAAATTTAGTATCAAATTTAATGGATATAGCATCAGTACTAGACATAAATTCAGATGATGTATTTTTATCATTTTTACCATTACATCATGTTTTTGAATGTACAGTTGGATTTTTGTTTTCATTGTATGTTGGTGCTGAAACAGTATTTTGTGATGGAATAAGGTATATTGTCGAAAATTTAAATGAATACAAAGTTAGTGTAATGGCTTCTGTTCCAGCAATTTATGAAAGAATTTTTAAAATGATTAGAAGAGAAATTGCAAAAAAGGACAATTTAGAAGAAATCCTTGAAAATGAGAAAAAATACCAAAATTCATCAATGGAAGAAAAGAAAGAAGTATTTAAGAGTATACATGATATGTTAGGAGGAAACATAAAACTTCTAATTAGTGGAGCTGCAAGCTTAGATAAAGAAATAGAACAAAAATATAGGAATTTAGGGTTAAACTTAGTTCAAGGATATGGTCTTACAGAAACATCTCCTGTTATAGGAATAGGAACTAAAAAATATCATAAGGTAGGTTCAATTGGGAAAACAGTTCCATCTGTCGAAGCAAAAGTTATAGATTGTAACAAAGAAGGAATTGGAGAATTGATTGTAAGAGGACCAAATATAATGCTTGGATATTACCAAAATGAAGATGCAACTAAAAAGGCAATTATAGATGGATGGTTTTACACAGGAGATTTAGCTAGAATAGATGAAGATGGATATATTTTTATTTGTGGAAGAAAAAAGAATGTAATTGTTCTAAAAAATGGCAAAAATATTTATCCAGAAGAAATGGAAAATCTTATAAATAAAATTGAAGGTGTAGAAGAATCATTTGTATACGGAAAACAAATGTCAAATGATAAAGAGAATATCAAAGTATATGCAAAAATAGTTTATGATGAAGAAGTTGTAAACAATGCATATAAAGTTCAAAGTGAAAAAGAAATTCATGATGAAATTGCAAAGAAAATAAGAGAAATAAATAGTCTAATGCCAAAATATAAAGCAATAAGAGGATTTTCTTTAACTAAGGAACCTCTTATAAAAACAACAACTAATAAATTAAAAAGACAGCAAAATTTAGATAAAATTTTGGAGGAAGAAAAGGAAAATGCCTAAGGAGAGTTTAAGGAATTTGGATGGATTTAAGATATTTCACTATAAAACAATAGATTCAACTCAAAAAGAGATTTGGAGAAGATTCAAAAATAAAACAATTAAGGATAAAACTATGATTATAGCAGATATTCAAACAGCAGGAATAGGAACACACGGAAGAATTTGGCATACAGATGAAGAAAATAATATTGCCTTTTCGGTTTATTTTGATTTTAGCAAAAAAAATTGCAGGGTTGATGAACTAGACGGGTTGACTGTTCGAATTGCGAAGAAGATTGTTATGGTTTTTAAAGAGATGTATGATATTGACTTGGATATAAAGTTTCCTAATGATATTTATTGCAATGGTAAGAAGTTAGGAGGAATACTTACCGAGTCTAAGGTGCAGAATGGACTGGTTAGATGTGTTGTTATTGGGATTGGCATTAATACTAATCAAGTTGAGTTTGCAAATGAAATTAAGGATATTGCAACTTCTGTTAGGAGAGAGTTTGGAATTGAGGTTGATAATAGAAAGGTGATTTGTACCATTGGGACCGGGTCTTTTTGGTGCATTTTGCAAAATGCACCAAAAAGACCCGGTCCCAATGGTACAAAAAAGGAGGAATATTTGAAATGAAAATAGGATTTTTATTTCCAGGCCAAGGTTCACAATTTATTGGAATGGGGAAAGATTTATATGAAAATGATAAAGATGCAAAAAAGATATATGATAGAGTGAAAGATATAACAGGAATTGATATAGCAAAAATTTCCTTCGAAGGACCAGAAGATATTTTAAATCAAACTAAATATACCCAACTTGCAGTTCTTACAAATAGTTTGGCAGAACTTGAAATTTTGAAGAAAAAAGGAATTAAAGCAGATATATCAGCAGGTTTAAGTTTGGGAGAATATACAGCTTTAATATATAGTAAGGCACTTTCTTTTGAAGATGGAGTAAAACTTGTTCAAAAGAGGGGGGAATTTATGCAAGATTTAGCACCAAAAGGCAATTGGCAAATGGCAGCAATCCTAGGAGCTTCTGATGAAGATGTTGAAGTTTTATGCAAAAAGGTTCAAAGAGGTTTTGCAGTTCCTGCAAATTATAATTGTCCTGGTCAGATTGTTGTCACAGGTGATGAAGAAGGAATAAGTGAACTTCAAAATTTAGCTAAAGAGATAGGAATAAAAAAAGTTAGAATATTAAAGACCTCAGGACCGTTTCATACTGAAAAATTAAAAAAAAGTTCGGAAAATTTGAAACAAGAACTGGATAAGGTTGAAATACATAGGTTTGAGAGTAAGGTCGTTAGAAATATTGATGGAGAAATCTATAATGACGATGACGATATTAGAGATATTTTAGCTAGACATATTGTGAGTCCGGTTAGATTTTCTAAGAGTCTAAAGATGATGAAAGATTTGGGTGTTGAAGAATTTATTGAGGTTGGACCAGGAAAGACTTTAAGTGGATTTGTTAAGAGAATGTAGTTTGCCTGCCCAAAAAAAGGACGGCACCAAATGGAAAAGGAGGAAAAAATTATGCCAACAGCATTAATAACAGGAGCGACAAGAGGAATAGGAAAAGCAATTGCAATAAAATTAAGTAAAGAAGGCTATGATATTGCAATAAATTATAGAAAAGAAAATGAAGAATTAAATAATCTAAAAAAAGAAATAGAAGAAAATAATGTAAAATGTGAATTTGTCAAAGGAGATGTTTCAAATTATGAAGATGCAGAAAGATTTGTAAAAGAAACAGTCCAAAAACTAGGTTCAATTGATGTACTTGTAAATAATGCAGGAATTACGAAAGATATGTTACTTATGAGAATGAAAAAAGAAGATTTTGAGCAAGTGATAGATACTAATTTAGTAGGGACATTTAATGTTACTAAAAATGTAATTAATTATATGATGAAAGCAAGAAAAGGAAACATAGTAAATATGTCGTCTGTAGTTGGAATTTCAGGAAATAGCGGTCAAACAAACTATTCAGCATCTAAGGCAGGGATTATAGGATTTACAAAGAGTTTGGCAAAAGAAGTAGCATCTAGAAATATTAGAGTAAATGCTGTAGCACCAGGTTTTATTAAGACAGATATGACGGATAATTTAAAAGATGATATTAAAGATGAAATTAGCAAAAATATTCCATTGAAAAGAATGGGAACTGCAGAAGATGTAGCAAATGTTGTTAAATTTTTAGTATCTGAAGAGAGTTCTTATATAACTGGACAGGTAATTCAGGTTGATGGCGGAATGCTTATGTAGGAAAGGAAAGTCAAAATGGAAAAAAGAGTTGTAATAACAGGAATGGGTGCGATAACACCTATTGGAAATAATGTAAATGAATTATGGGAAGGAATTCTTCAAAAAAGATGTGGAATTGACAAGATAAAAAATTTTGATGCTGAAGGGTTTAAAACATCACTTGCAGCAGAAATCAAAAATTATAATCCACTTGATTATTTTGATGCTAAACAAGCCAAAAGATTAGATAAATGCTCAGAGTATGCAATAATAGCAGCAAGAGAAGCTTTCAAAGATAGCCAAATAAATGAAGAAAATACAGATTTTGAAAGAATAGGCGTATTTGTTGGTTCTGGAATAGGTGGATTAAAGACGATTCAAGACCAATGTGAAATAAATGTCACAAAAGGACATAGCAGAATTTCGCCAATGTTTATACCAATGTCAATTTGTAATATGCCGGCAGGAAATATTGCAATTGAACTAGGACTAAAAGGAGAATCAATTTCAACTGTGTCAGCATGCAGTTCTTCAACTCATGCAATTGGTGAAGCTTATAGAACAATCAAATATGGAGCAGAAGATGTAATACTAGCAGGAGGAACAGAAAGTTCTATTTGTGAAATAGGAATTGCAGGATTTGAAAATATGAAAGCTTTATCATATGCAGTAGATCCTAATAGAGCAAGTATTCCATTTGACAAAGAAAGAAGTGGATTTGTTATGGGAGAAGGTGCTGGAGTGCTTGTTTTAGAAGAATTAGAGCATGCGATAAAAAGAGGAGCCAAAATATATGCAGAAATAATTGGATATGGAGCAACATCAGATGCATATCACATAACATCACCTGCACCAAATGGAGAAGGCGGAGCGAGGGCTATGAAAAGAGCAATAGAAGATGCAAAAATCAATTCAGAAGAAATAGATTACATAAATGCTCATGGAACTTCAACTCATTTAAATGATAGTCTAGAAACTATGGCAATAAAGACAGCTTTAGGTGAAAATGCAAGCAAAAAAGTCATGGTAAGTTCAACAAAATCAAATATGGGGCATATGTTAGGTGCAGCAGGAGGAGTTGAAGCAATAGTTTGTGTTAAAGCAATTAATGAAAAAAAAGTTCCACCAACAATAAACTATAAGGTAAAGGATGAAGAATGTGATTTAGATATTGTTCCAAATGAAATTAGGAATGCAAATTTAAACGTTGTTATGTCAAATTCACTTGGCTTTGGTGGACACAATGCAAGTATAATTTTAAAAAAGTATGAGAAATAAGGAGCAAAGTTTTATGGAATACGAAAAAATAATACAATTAATAAACGACTTTGGAAATTCAAAATTGAATAATCTTAAGCTCGATTTTCCTGATGGAACAAAAATCGATATGAGCAAAAATGAAGAAAAAGTAGGATTTGTTGAAACAGTTAATACTTCAAATTCTAATAATGGATATGAGAAGTCAAGAATTGAACCTAAAACAGTATCTGATGATAACTTATTACAAGAAGGAAATATTATGATATCACCAATGGTAGGAACATTTTACCTAAAACCATCACCAAATGCTGAGCCTTATGTTAAGGTTGGGCAAAAAGTGAAAAAAGGAGATGTACTTTGTATAATAGAAGCTATGAAGTTGATGAATGAAATCGAGTCAGAGTATGATGGTGTAATAGAAGAAATTTTGGTTAAAGATGCTGAGAGTGTAGAGTATGGAAAACCATTATTTAGAATTTGTTGATTTTTCTTATGGGGACCGTTTCTTTTTTCATTGGAACCGTTTCCTTTCGCAAAAAGAAACGGTCCCAGTGGAAAAAGAAACGATTTTAATGAAAAAAAGGAGAAAAAATGTTAAATAAAGAAGAAATAAAAAAAATAATTCCACAAAGAGAGCCATTTTTAATGATAGACGAAATAGAAGACTACATTCCTGGAGAGAGTGCAACAGCTTATAAAAATGTAGAAACATCAGAATGGTATTTCAAAGGGCATTTTCCAGAAAATCCAATAATGCCAGGTGTTTTAATTGTGGAAAGCTTAGCACAAACAGGTGCAGTTGCGATTTTAAGTTTAGAAGAAAATAAAGGCAAGAATGCATTGTTTGGTGGAATTGACAAGATGAAATTCAAGAAAACAGTTGTGCCTGGAGATAGATTGAAGTTAGAAGTTAAAATTATTAAGAAAAAAGGACCAATTGGAGTTGGAGAAGCAATTGCCACTTGTGAAGGTAAAGTTGTAGCTAGAGGGGAACTTACTTTTGCAGTAGTGTAAAAAATTTCTGATTGGGGACGGTTATTTTCACGAAAAGAACCGTCCCCAATGCAAAAAAGGAGCAAAGAATGAACAAAATACTAATAGCCAACAGAGGCGAAATAGCAGTAAGGATAATAAGAGCATGCAAAGAAATGAACATAAAAACAGTAGCTATATATTCAGAAGCAGACAAGGACAGCCTTCATACACGTTTAGCAGATGAAGCAATATGTATAGGACCTGCAAATTCAAATAAAAGCTACTTAAATTATAAAAATATAATAGAAGCTGCATATATAACTGGAAGTGATAGCATACATCCGGGATTTGGATTTCTCTCTGAAAATAGTCAATTTGCGAAAATATGTGAAGAGTCAAATATCAAATTTATAGGGCCATCATATGAAGTTATAAAACTCATGGGAAACAAATCAAATGCTAAAGAAATGATGGAAAAAGCTGGAGTACCTGTAGTTCCTGGTTCAAAAGGAAGTATTAAAAGTATAAATGATGCCAAGAAAATAGCACAAGATATAGGATACCCTATAATGCTTAAGGCTGCTGCAGGTGGCGGTGGAAAAGGAATTCGTATTGTAAATAGTGAAGAAGAACTAGAAAGCAGTTATAATATTGTAAAACAAGAAGCTATGATTTCCTTTAAAGATGATGAAATTTATATTGAGAAGTTTATTCAAAATCCAAGACATGTGGAGATTCAAATTTTGGCAGATGAACATGGAAATGTAATTCATTTAGGTGAAAGAGATTGCACTGTGCAAAGAAGAAATCAAAAAGTTATTGAAGAAACTCCTTCTATGGCCATTGATGAAAAATTAAGGGAAAAGATGGGAGATGCAGCTGTAAAGGCAGCTAAAAAAGTAGGATATACAAGTTGTGGTACAATTGAGTTTTTGGTGGATAAGAATAAAAATTTTTATTTTATGGAAATGAATACAAGAATTCAGGTAGAGCACGGTATAACAGAAGAAAGAACTGGAATTGATATTGTAAAAGAACAAATTAGAATTGCTGCAGGGGAAAAGCTTAAACTAAAACAAAAAGATGTGGAGTTTAGAGGACATGTCATAGAATGCAGAATAAATGCTGAAAATCCAGAAAAGAATTTTAGACCATGTCCTGGAAAAATTACAGGCTTAATTTTACCAGGTGGAAATGGAATTAGGGTTGATACATTTGTATATGAAGGTTATACTATTCCACCTAATTATGATTCTATGATTGCAAAAATAATAGCTCATGGAAAAACAAGAAATGAAGCTATAAGTAAGATGAAAAGAGCACTGGAAGAGACTGTAATTGATGGAGTAGATACTAATATTGATTTTTTGTTTAAAATTATTAGAAATTCTAATTTTCTTAGAGGAAAGTATGATACGTCATTTATTGAAAAAGAAATTTTGAAATAGTAAGAGGAAATATAAAAATGTTAGTTGATAAAATAAAAAAAAGAGAGCCAACAGCAAAGAAAAATGTAAATAAAGTAGATATTCAAGTAGGAAAATGGGTAAAATGTGCCAAATGTAAAGAAATTTTATATAAGGAAGATGTAAAAAACAACTTAAATATATGTCCAGTTTGCGGAGCTTATTTTAGAATGCATATAAATAGAAGACTAGAAAATATAATAGATGAAGGTACATATAAAAGATTCGATTTAAATATAGATAATGTAAATCCATTAGGATTAGAAGATTATCCATCGAAACTGGAAAGATTAAGACAAAAGACTTCTTTAGAAGAGGCTGTTAGTTGTGGTACTCGGAAAAATTGAAGGAAAAAATGTGGTAATATGTATAATGGATAGCGGCTTTCTCATGGGGAGCATGGGAACGGTTGTTGGAGAAAAAATAACATATGCAATCGAAAAGGCAATAGAACTAAAATATCCATTAATAATATTTACAGTATCAGGTGGTGCAAGAATGCAGGAAGGAATAATGTCACTTATGCAGATGGCAAAAACAACAGCAGCAATAGCTAGATTAAATGAGACAGGTGGACTTTATATATCTGTTTTAACAGACCCAACTTATGGTGGAGTTACTGCTTCTTTTGCGAGTATTGCCGATATTGTCTTAAGTGAACCTGGTGCAATGATTGGTTTTGCAGGACAGAGAGTTATAGAGCAAACTATTGGTGAGAGTTTGCCAGAGGGATTTCAGACTGCAGAGTTTTTATTAGAGCATGGTTTTATTGATAAGATTGTTGAGAGGAAAGATTTGAAACATGTTTTGGCGAGACTGATTGAGTTAAGTTGGTGAATTGCCCATTTGGGACCGGGTCTTTTTTGAGCAATATTAATTTACGACTAAGTTTCAAATAAATATTGCTCAAAAAAGACCCGGTCCCAAATGGGCAACAATGAGAAATAGAAAGGATGTGAGAAAATGCAAACAGCATGGCAAAAAGTACAGATAGCAAGGGCGAGTAATAGAAAAACGTCTTTAGATTATATAGAAAAAATATTTGATGAATTTATAGAACTTCATGGAGATAGAAACTACAGAGATGATAAAGCAATGGTATGTGGATTAGCAAGAATTGGAACACAAAATTATACTATAATAGCAGAACAAAAAGGCAGAAATACGAAAGAAAACATAGAAAGAAATTTTGGAATGCCAAATCCGGAAAGTTATAGAAAGGCTATCAGATTTATGAGTCAAGCCGAAAAATTTAATAGACCTGTAATAACTTTTATAGATACAAAAGGTGCATACCCAGGAATTGGAGCAGAGGAAAGAGGGCAAGGAGAAGCTATTGCAAGTTCTATGCTTAAGATGGCAGGTTTAAAAGTTCCTATTGTTTCAATTGTAGTTGGAGAAGGCTCTAGCGGAGGAGCTTTAGCAATTGGTGTGGCAAATAAGGTATTCATGTTAGAGAATTCGATTTATTCGATTTTGTCTCCAGAAGGATATGCGAGTATTTTATGGAAAGATGCATCAAGGGCCGAGGAGGCCGCCCAGAAAATGAAACTTACAGCTAAAGACTTGTATGATTTAAAAGTTATTGATAAAATTATTGAGGAACCAGAGGATGATTTTGAAAAATTGGTTCAAATTTTAAAGAGAGAAATTATAAAGACGGTTGACGAGTTGAAGAAGTTGTCTGAGGAAGGCATTGTTCAAGATAGATATAGTAAATTTAGAAATATGGGAGAATTTCGTATTGGGGACGGTTCCTTTTAAGAAAAATGCCCCATTGGGACCGGTTCTTTTTAGGACATTTTGCAAAAGGAACCATCCCAAATACGAAAGGCGAAAGGATGAGAAATATGTTATTAGAAAATAAAAAAATATTAATAATGGGTATAAGAAATAAATGGAGCATAGCCTATGGTATAGCAAAATCTGCTTATGAAAATGGTGCAAAACTTATTTTTACATATACAAATGAAGAAAATAAGGAAAAAACAGAATCGCTTATATCTGAATTTGAGGGAAGCCAAGCATATGTTTTGAAAGATGCATCTAGTGATGAATTAGTAAAGGAAACATTTACTAAAATAAAAGAAGAAAATGGAAAGATAGATGGAATTGTGCATTGTATTGCACATGCATTTACAGAAGATTTACACAATGATTTCATTAAAACAAGTAAGGATGGATATACTCATGCGGTAGAAGTAAGCAGTTATTCGTTTGTTTTAGCATCAAGGATTGCTAAAGAATTAGATATGATAAATGAAAATGCAAGCTTAGTTGCACTTACTTATTATGGTTCTACTAAGGTTCTAGAAGGATATAATGTTATGGGGGTCGCAAAAGCAGCTTTAGAGGCAAGTATTAGATATTTGGCAAATAATTTAGGCAAAGATGGAATCAGGGTAAACGGAGTTTCTGCTGGTCCAATTAAGACTTTATCTGCAAAAGGGATTAAGGATTTTGGAAGTATTTTAAAGGTAGTTGAGGAAAAAGCACCACTACATAAGAATGTCACTACTTATCAAGTTGGTAATGTGGTTTCATTTCTATTAAGTAAAATGAGTGATTCTATTACAGGTCAAATTATTTTTTCAGATAATGGTTATAATATTATGGGAAATATTTAAAAATAAAAAATGATTACATACAATATTCGATGTCAAACAAAAAAGTGAATCCACATAGAAAAATATAAAAGATACAGTAAACATAATACTGTATCTTTTTCCATTTCCCTCTTGCAATTTCCACCAAACTATAATATAATATAAACGTCTAAAAAAGGACACTCAAAAACCTAGAAAATGCTAAAATTCGAGCATTTTTAGGTTCACCAAAAAGAAGGGAGGAATATGCCAGAGAAAACTGACATATAACAAGAATATGAGCAATAAAAAAAGCAATAAAACAAACAAGAAAAATAAAAAAGGCAGTAAAAACGGACTAATAAAAGCAGAAAAAATAAAATTTTCTCAAAAACATCCCAAAATTACAATAGCACTTAGAATTTTACTACTACTTATCCTTATAATAGCAGTAATAGCAACAGGAGTAGTAGTTGGAATGATATATGGAGGATGGGGAGATGACTTCGAAATAACAAAAGAAGAGCTAGTTATAGGTTCCTCAAACTCAGTAATACTTGACAAAGATGGCAACA
Organism: uncultured Clostridia bacterium; assembly: GCA_934121905.1. Lineage (GTDB taxonomy): Bacteria > Bacillota > Clostridia > TANB77 > CAG-508 > CAG-269. Next base: position 23,240 of record CAKOVI010000009.1, on the reverse strand, counting down.
AACTTGCAGAACTAAGTGGAGACGAAAACAGGAAAATAATAAAATTAGACCAAATGCCAAAAAACTTAAAAAATGCCTATGTAGCAATAGAAGATGAAAGATTTTATAAACATAGCGGAGTAGACTTTAAAAGAACAGGGGCAGCAGTGGTACAATATGTCCTACATGCAGGAAAATCATCATTCGGAGGAAGTACAATCACACAACAATTAGTAAAAAATATAACAAAAGATGATGAAAGATCAGGAGCAGAAGGAGTACTAAGAAAAGTAAAAGAATGGGCAAAAGCATATCAAATAGAAAGAATGCTTTCAAAAGACCAAATCCTTGAACTATATTTAAACATAATATTTGTTGGAGGAAGCAACAATTTAGGAGTAGAAGTAGGTGCAGAATACTACTTCAATAAATCAGCAGCAGACCTAGACTTGGCAGAATGTGCATTTTTAGCAGGAATTAACAATTCACCAAACTCATATAATCCATATGGAGAAAAAGATAATTCAGAGAAAATAAAAAATAGAACAAAAACAGTACTTAAAAAGATGAATGAACTAGGAATGGTAGAAAAAACAGAATATGATGAAGCAGTAAAAAAAGTAGATGAAGGACTAAATTTCCAAAAAGCAGCAAATACAGGTTCAGTTTACTCATACCATACAGATGCAACAATATCTCAAGTTATAGAAGATATAGCTAAAGAAAAAGGAATTTCAAAAAGTTTAGCATCTACATATGTATATAGTAGTGGTCTTACAATATATTCAACACAAGATACAGCACTTCAATCAAAAATGGATGAAGTTATGGTAAATAAGAGCAAAGATTATATAAGAAAATCTAAAAAAACAGAAGGTGAAACATCACAATCTGCAATGGTTATAATAGATAATTCAAATGGCTATGTAGTAGGAGTAGAAGGAGGACTAGGAGAAAAAAACGAATCAAGAGGACTAAATAGAGCAACACAAAGTCCAAGACAAACAGGTTCTTCAATAAAACCATTAACCTCACTTGTACCAGGAATAAATGAAGGGGTTATTACACCAGCAACAATTTATGATGATAATTCAACAGACTTTGGAATAAAAGGCTGGACACCTAAAGATTATAATGCATTTAAAGGATTAATAACAGTTAGAAGTGCTATAACAACATCTCAAAACATACCATTTATAAAAGTAGTAGATGAATTAACACCAGCAAAATCAGCAGAATATTTAGAAAAAATGGGAGTAACAAGCCTTACAGAACAAGATAAAGCAAGCTTGGCAGCTATATCTATAGGAGGATTCACAAACGGAATCACACCACTTGAAATGACAGGAGCATATGCAACAATCGCCAATAATGGAACATATAGAAGGCCAATGTTTTATACAAAAGTCACAGACCCAGATGGAAATACAGTATTAGAAGGCAAACAAACAAGCGAAGAAGTAATTTCACAGCAAGCAGCATATGTAATAAAAAATCTATTAAAATCAGTTGTAGAAGACAGTGGAGGTACAGCAAAATACTGTAAAATATCAGGAATAGATGTAGCTGCAAAAACAGGAACAACCAACAAAAATTACGATAAATGGTTATGCGGATTCTCAAATTATTACACAGCAGCTACTTGGTATGGATTTGATCAAAACGAAGAAGTTACAGGTTCAACAAATGTAGCAGGAAAAATATGGGATGCTGTTATGACAAAAGTACATGAAGGAAAAGAATCATCTAAATTCGAACAACCATCAGGAGTTGTTACAGAAACTATATGTAGAACATCAGGAAAAAAAGCAACAAGTAAATGTTCAGATACATATCAAGAAGTATTTGTAGAAGGAAAAGTTCCAGACGAATGTGATGGGCATACAAATGCTACACAGATATGTAGTGAAACTGGACTAAAAGCAAATGAATACTGTCCAAATAAAATAACAAAATACTATTCATATACAGTAGACAAAGAAAAGATGGGATTATGGAAAACCACAGGTGCATCATCAACAAATCCACCATCGACATACTGTAATGTTCATAATGCACAAAATACTGGAAGTACATCTCATGCAAATAATGAGCCAGTAATTACATTAAACGGAGAAGCACATATTACAATAAATGTTGGAGAAACATACACCGAACTTGGAGCAACAGCAAAAGACGATAAAGATGGAGATATATCAAGCAAAATAGCTATATCAGGATCTGTAAATACATCAAAAGCAGGAAAATATACAATAACATATTCAGTAAAAAATTCTAGTGGAAAAACAGTTACAAAAACAAGAACAATAACTGTAAATGCAAAAGAAACACCATCTGCTGAAAAACCAAATACAGATGCTGGAAAAGACAATACACAAACAAATACAACTCCATCAAATACAACACCAGAGCCACCTTCAAATTCGACAGATACTCCAGAAACAGTAAGTGAGTAAAATATTTAATAGGATACAGCTTTAAGATTGCTGTATCCTAATAAACTAAAAAGGAAGTGATAAAAAATGGACATATATTTTTACAACACTTTAACAAAATCAAAAGACAAATTCGAACCTATAAATAAAGAAGAAGTTAGAATGTACTCGTGTGGACCAACAGTCTATAAAGATGCTTCAATTGGGAATATGAGAACATACATAATGAATGACATAATAAGAAGAGTACTAAAATATAATGGGTATAAAATAAAACACGCAATGAACATAACAGATGTAGGACATTTAGTATCAGATGCAGATGAGGGAGAAGACAAAATGTTAAAATCAGCAAGAGAAATGCAAAAATCCCCTTATGAAATTGCTGCTTATTATACAAAATTATTTATGGATGACCTAGCAAAACTAAATGTAGAAACACCAGAAGTAGTATGTAAGGCAACAGACCATATAGGAGAAATGATAAAATATGTTCAAAAATTATTAGAAAACGGTTATGCGTATGAAACTTCAACAGCAATATATTTCGATGTATCAAAACTAGATGAATATGGAATATTATCTGGAATAAAACTAGAAGACCAAAAAGCAGGAGCAAGAGTTGATGTAGATACAGAAAAAAGAAACCCATATGATTTTGCATTATGGATAAAAGCAAAACCAAACCACATAATGAAATGGGAAAGCCCTTGGGGATTATCATATCCAGGCTGGCACATAGAATGTTCTGCAATGGGGCAAAAATATTTAGGTGAACAATTTGACATACATACAGGAGGAATTGACCTAATCCCAACACACCACGAAAACGAAATTGCACAAAGCAAAGGTGCTTGCGGAAAAATACCTGCTAAATTCTGGATACATGGTGAATATTTATTAATAAATGGCGGAAAAATGTCGAAAAGCTTAAATAATGTTTATTTATTAAAAGATATAATTGAAAGGGGATATGACCCTCTAACTTACAGATTGTTTACATTTTCAAGCAGTTATAGAACAAAGTTGAACTTTACTTGGGATGGAATTGAGGCAAGTCAAAAGGCTTTAGATAAGTTAAGAGCAGGATATCAAAAACATCTTGAAGGAAATGAAGATATATCAGATGAAGAAATTGCAAAATATGAAGAAGCTTTTCATAAGGCTATAAATGACGACTTAAATATGCCACTTGCTATGAGTGTAGTTTGGGATGTTGTGAAAAATCCTAAGAAGTCTAAGAGATTAGCTGAGCTTTTGAGCAAATTTGATACTGTTTTGGCTTTGAGTTTGGATAAGAAAAATGAGGTTCGAGATGAAATACCAGAAGAGGTTGTTAGGCTTGCAGAGGAAAGATTGAAGGCAAGGCAAGAGAAGAATTGGGCAGAGTCAGATAGGCTTAGAGATGAGATTTTGGCTTTAGGTTATAGTATAAAAGATAGTAAAGATGGTTATAAATTGGAACATTAGAAATTTCGTATTGGGACCGTTTCTTTTCGCGAAAAGATTGTTTCATTTCGCGAAAAGAACCGTCCCCAATACGAAAAAAAGGAGGAAAAATGGAGAAAAAAAGAATAGTAACAGGAGATAGACCAACAGGAAGACTACATATTGGACACTACTTTGGTTCATTAGTAAATAGAGTAAAATTACAAGACGAATATGAAACATACATACTTGTTGCAGATGTACAGGCATTAACAGACAATTTCAACAATCCAGATAAAGTAAGAAAAAATGTAAGAGAACTTGTAATAGACTATTTATCATGTGGAATAGACCCTGAAAAGGCAACAATATATATACAATCAATGATTCCGGAAACGGCAGAACTTACAGTATTCTATTCAAACCTAGTTACAATTTCAAGACTACAAAGAAATCCAACTGTAAAAACAGAAATAGCACAAAAAAAGGATTTATTTGGAGAAAGTGTAACATATGGATTTTTAGGATACCCGGTAAGTCAAGCAGCAGATATTACAGTATTAAATGGAGAAATAGTACCAGCAGGAGAAGACCAAGAACCATTGATAGAACAATGTAGAGAAATTGTAAGAAAATTTAATTCTATATATGGAGATGTATTAAAAGAGCCAGAGATATATTTATCGCAAAATAGAAGAATTAAAGGCTTAGACGGAAATGAAAAAATGGGAAAATCTTTAGGAAATGCTATATATATTTCTGATAGTGAAGAAGAAATAACTAAAAAAGTTATGAGTGCTGTAACTGACCCAAATAGAATAAGAAAAGATGATAAAGGAAATCCAGATGTTTGTATGGTTTCATATTATCACAAATTATTTAGTTCTGAGGAAGAATGCAAGGCGGTTTGCGAGGAATGTAGAGCGGGAAAAAGAGGATGTGTTGCATGTAAAAAGCAATTAGCTAAAAATACTGCTGAATTTTTAAGACCTATGAGAGAAAAAAGAGAATATTTGGAACAACATCCAGAAATAATAGACAAGGTTTTAAAAGAAGGAACTGAAAAAGCAAGAAAAGAAGCTGCTAAAACTATGAAAAGAGTTAAAGAGGCAATGAAGTTAGATTATTTTGAAGAATAGGACGTGAAAAAATGATAGATTTTAAACAAATAATTGCAGAAGAAATTTCAAAAGCAATGTCTGTACCAAAAGAGGAATTAGCATCATATATAGAAATTCCAAAAGATATAAATAACGGAGATTATGCTTTTCCGTGTTTCAGACTTGCAAAAACATTAAGAAAAGCACCTCCTGTAATTGCAAATGAAATAAAAGAAAAGTTGAATTTTGATGAAAACATCATTACAAAAGTAGAAATAGCAGGTGGATACTTAAACTTTTTTGTAAATAAAGAAATAAAAATAAAAACAGTTTTAGAAGAGGTTTCACAAAATAAAGAATACGGAAAATCTGAAATAGGAAAAGATAAAAATATAATAGTAGAATATTCTTCTCCAAACATTGCAAAACCTTTTCATATAGGGCATTTAAGGACAACAGGAATTGGTCAAGCACTTTACAATATCTATAAATATTTAGGATATAATGTAACAGGGATAAACCATCTTGGAGATTATGGAACACAGTTTGGTAAAATGATAGAAGGCTATAAATTATGGGGAAATGAATATAGTTTCGATGAACATCCGATTGATGATATGTTAGACCTATATGTAAGAATAAATAATCTTTGCAAGGAAGATGAAAATGTATTAAATGCATGTAGGGAAAATTTTAGAAAACTTGAAAATAATGATGAATATTGTTTAGATATTTGGAATAGGTTTAAAGATTTAAGTTTAAAGGAATTTCAAAGAATATATGATATGCTAGGGACAACATTTGATTCATGGAATGGAGAAGCTTTTTATACAGATAAAATGCCAGAAGTAATTGATATTTTACAAAAATCTGGACATTTGATAGAATCAAATGGGGCTAAAATAGTAGATTTGGAAGACCAAGGAATAAATACACCATGTATGGTTGTAAAATCAAATGGTTCTACAACATACGATACAAGGGACTTAGCAGCAGTACTTTATAGAGCAAGAACATATGATTTTGATAAATGTTTATATGTAGTTGCATATGAGCAAGACTTACATTTTAGACAAATATTTGGAGCAGCTAAATATCTAGGACTAGATGAAAAATATTTAAAAGGTCTAGAGCATGTATCATATGGAATGGTAAGATTAAAATCAGGAAAAATGTCAACAAGAGAAGGAACAGTTGTAAAGCTTGAAGATTTACTAAATGAGGCAATTTCAAGGGTTCAGAAAATAATAGAAGAAAAAGACCCTAACTTGGAAAACAAAGAAGTAGTTGCAAAAAAAGTTGGAATTGGTGCAGTTGTATTTAACAATTTAGCAACAAACAGAATAAAAGACCAAGTTTTTGATTGGGACGAAGTACTAAATTTCCAAGGAGAAACAGGACCTTATATTCAATATACTTATGTTAGAACAAAAAGTGTTTTGGAAAAGGCAGGAAATGTACCTGATTTAAAAGATATAGATTTTGAAAACTTGAAAGACGAATATTCTTTAAGATTGATAAATATAATTTATAATTTTGGAGATACTTTAAAACAGGTAGTAGATAAAAATGAACCTTCAATTTTAGCAAGATATTTAATTGATTTGGCGAAAGCTTATAGTTCATTTTATAATGAAAATAAAATTATTAATGAAAATAAGTCTCTTCAAGATGCTAGAGTTTATTTAACATATTGTGTGGGAGTTGTTTTAAAACAAGGAGCAGGATTATTGGGAATGGAAATGCCTGATAAGATGTAATTACTCAAATGTGTCAATGTCGCCCAAATGGGACCGGGTCTTTTTTGTCCCATTGAAATAAAATTATTTTAATATTAAAAATGGGACAAAAAAGACCCGGTCCTATTTGGGCAAAAGAAAGGAAGTTTTATTATGGAAAAAAGAAAAGTAGTTCTAGTAGGAACAGGATTTGTAGGAATGAGTTTTGCATACTCACTATTCAATCAAGGAGGAGCAAATGAATTAGTACTAATAGATGTACTAAAAGAAAAAGCACAAGGAGAAGCATTAGATTTAGCACATGGAATAGCTTATGCACCATCAAAAATGGAAATAAAATATGGTGAATATGATGAATGCAAAGATGCAAACATAGTAGTAATAACAGCTGGAATAGCACAAAAACAAGGAGGTCAAACAAGACTAGAACTTGTAGATACAAATAGCAAAATAATGAAGTCAGTTGTAGAAAATGTTATGGCATCAGGATTTAAAGGAGTATTTGTAGTGGCAAGTAATCCTGTTGATATAATGACATATGTGGTACAAAAAGTATCTGGACTTCCAGCAGGAAGAGTAATAGGCTCTGGAACTATGCTTGATACTGCAAGATTAAGATATTTATTAGGAGAAAGATTAAAAGTAAGTCCCAAAAATACACATGCATATGTAATGGGAGAACATGGAGATTCTTCATTTGTACCATGGGAACATTGTTATGTTGGATGTAAAAAATTAACAGATATTGCAAAAGCAAGACATCAATCGTTACAAAACTTAGAACAAATTAGAGAAGATGTAAAAAATGCTGCATATGAAATAATTGAAAAGAAAAAAGCAACATATTATGGAATAGGTGTGGCATTAACAAGACTTGTAAAAGCAATATTAAATGATGAACAATCAATACTTACAGTTTCAACTTATTTAGATGGCGAATATGGACATAAAGACATATATGTGGGAGTTCCAGCAATTATAACATCAAAAGGAGTTAGAGAAATTTTAGAGTTACCATTAAATGAAGTAGACCAAGCAAAATTTGATAATAGTTGTAAAATAATTAGAGAAACTATAGATGGTCTTAAGTTATAAAATGTAATTATTTTGAAACATAAAAGTAATATAAACGTAATAAAAAAAAGGTTGAAAAAATTTAATAATAATGATATTATAAACTTAAATAAGATTACTATTTAATAAACAAAAGATAGGGGGAAGATTCATGTTTATATTTGATTTAACTAATCCGTTAACATTGCTATTAGTTGTTTTGGCAACATCATTATTAATATTTCTTGGACAAGAAATAAAAAGAAGTTCAGTAGCTGTGGTACCATTGATATCTTTTTTAGCATTATTAATAATTCATGTTGTACAAGTATCTACATTATCAACAGAGTATGCTTATTTGGCAAGTACTTTGTATAAGTGCCTAGCAATTGATTTCCTATTTATATTAGTTACATTCTTTTCATATTTATGGGTTGACGATTTGGAAGCAAAGAAGAATAATATAAAAAGTATAGACAACAGTTTAGATTGGTTTTGGAAGGAGATATAGTAATAAAAGAGATATTTTATATATCTCTTTTTCACGTAAAAAGTCAAACTACCTCTTGATTTTTTAGGATATGTGCTATATAATAATAGGTATATTTGCTTCTATAGCTCAGTAGGTAGAGTGCAGCCTTGGTAAGGCTGAGGTCACGGGTTCAATTCCCGTTGGAAGCTCCAAAAATAAAAAAAGAAAGGGACAAACAATGAAAATAGGAATAGTAGGACTTCCAAATGTAGGAAAAAGTACATTATTTAATAGTATAACAAAAGCAGGTGCAGAATCCGCAAATTATCCATTTTGCACAATAGAGCCAAATGTTGGAATAGTAGCAGTACCAGATGAAAGATTACCAAAACTAGCTCAAATGTATAACACAAAAAAAATAACACCAGCAGTAGTAGAATTTGTAGACATTGCAGGACTAGTAAAAGGAGCGAGTAAAGGAGAAGGACTTGGAAATAAATTCTTATCACATATAAGAGAAACAGATGCAATATGTGAAGTAGTAAGATGTTTTGAAGACTCAAATGTAGTACACGTAGATGGAAGTGTGGACCCAATAAGAGACATAGAAACAATAAACTTAGAATTAATATTTGCAGATATAGAAACAGTAGATAAAAGACTAGAAAAAGCAAAAAAAATGTTAAAAGCAGATAAAAAATATCAAGCAGAAATAGACTTACTAGAAAAAATAAAAACAGGTTTAGAAAATGGAAATCCAGCAAGACAACTAGAATATAATGATGATGAAAAAGCATTATTAAAAGAAATGTTTCTATTGACAACAAAACCTATAATATATATAGCAAATGTATCTGAAGAACAATTATCAGATGCCGAAAAAGATGACAACGTAAAAAAAGTAAAAGAATATGCACAAAAAGAAAAAGCAGAAGTAATTCCATTATGTGTAAAAATAGAAGAAGAATTATCAACACTTGAAGATAGTGACAAAAAAGAAATGCTAGAAGCATTAGGTTTAGAAGAATCAGGACTAGATAGACTAATAAAAAAAAGTTATGATTTATTAGGATTAATGTCATTTTTAACAGCAGGAGAGCCAGAAGTAAGAGCATGGACAATAAAAAAAGGAACAAAAGCTCCACAGGCAGCTGGAAAAATACATTCAGATATAGAAAGAGGATTCATAAAAGCAGAAGTAATATCATATAATGATTTAATAAAAGAAGGTTCGATGGTACAAGCAAGAGAAAAAGGTTTAGTTAGGCAAGAAGGAAAAGAATATATTATGCAAGAAGGAGACATAGTATTGTTCAAATTCAATGTATAATAAAAAAACAAAAAAAATAAAAAAAATGGTCGAAAAAAATTGACATAAGCATAAAAATGGTGTAAAATAGAAAAGAGTTGACTAATGATAATACATAATATTTAAAAATTTTTAAATTAGTGAGGAGAGATTAAAAAAATGAAAAATATGAAAAAAGTAGCAGTATTAATATTAAGTGTTTGTTTAATAATGGTTTTTGCAAATTCAGTATTTGCAGCAGATGATGATGATTTATTTAAAGCAGTAACCGCAACAAATAATACATCGAACTCAACAACAGATAATTCGACAACAAATACTAACACTAATACAAATAGTAATACAAGTACAAATAATACGGCAAATAATACAAATACTTCATTATCGTCAAATACAAACACAAATTCAAATAATAGCAACACAAACAATACAATAAGAAATACAAGTGCAAATACAAACTCAAATAAAAACACAACAAACACATTAGCAAAAACAGGTTTATCAAATACAGGAAGTATAATTGCATTAGTAGTTGTTGTATGTGGTGTATCTGCAATATATTCATACAAAAAAGTTAATGATTATAAGAAAATATAATTAAGAGAAAAAAATAAAAATAGCAATAATATTAAAATTATATTGCTATTTTTATTTTTTTTTGTTATCATAAAAGAGAAAGAAAATAAAGGACGTGAAACATATGAAAAACAAAATAATGACAATAATATTAACACTAATATCTATGGCACTAATTGCAGGTATTGTAATCCTTGGAATAGCTATGTATAAAGACGTAACAGGTGATACTAGAGAAGATATAACCTATAAAATAGGAAACATCTGGACAGAAGAGCCAAGCGAAAAACAAAACAAAAGTGTTGAAACATCAACCCTAAATATTAGTGAATCAATAGAAAACACAAACGAAGTAGAAAATAAAGTTATTGATAATGATGATGAAATTGGTAAATTTTTTTATAAACAATTATCCAAAAATCAAGAAATAATATATGACAAATTACTTGAAAGTAAAGACTATTTAAAGCAAGGAAACTATAAAATAGAATTTGGAAATGAATTTTATGATACACTATCTCAAGAAAATGGAGACAAACAACTATGGCAAGACTACCAAACAGCAATAGAAGCATTTTTACATGATAATGTAGATTTATTTTATTTAGATGTAAATAAAATGTATATAAATATAGAAACAATTACAAAATTACTAAGAAAATCCTATAATGTATATATATCAGCAAAAGAAGGAGAAACATATTTTGCAGATGGTTTTACATCAACAGAACAAATAGACAGAGCAATTGGTCAAATCGAAGAAACCAAAAATAATATAATAAGAAATTTAAGTGGAAATGATTATAAAAAAATAATGACAATACATGATTATATAATAGATAATGTAGAATACGATTCCACATATGAAGCTTTAGGAACATATAGTTTATATGGTGCGTTTGTAGGAAAGACATGCGTATGTGAGGGATATGCAAAAAGTTTGAAATATTTAGCAAATAGTATAAATATAGAATGCGAAATAATGCAAGGAACAGCTACAAATAGTGCAGGTAAAACAGAAACACATGCATGGAATTGTATAAAATTAGATGGAAATTGGTATTTAATGGATCCAACTTGGGATGATCCAATTATAGTAGGAAATGGCTATAAAGTAAATGTATACAAATATAAATATTTTTTAAAGGGAAGTGCAAGCTTTGAAAAAGACCATGTATTATCATATCAATTTTCAGATGGAGGAAAAAAATTCAAATATCCTACAATAAGTGAGAGAGATTATGAATAAATTAACAAAAAACTATTGAAATTTTTTTTGAAAAATATATAATATAAAAAAGAAAAGAGATGATTTAGATTGGACTTAATAATAAATAAAATAATTGATTTAGATAATGCAGCAAAAAGTAAAATAACTTCAATAAAAGAAAAAGAAGAAAATATCGAAAATTATATAAGTGAAGAAATAGAAAAGAAAAAAGAGCTTATAGATAGCAGATATTTGTACAAAAGAAAAAATATACAAGAAAAATATAATGAAATGTTTGAACAAAAGAAAAAACAGCTAGACGAAGAAAAAGAAAAAGAAATAAATAAATTACATGAAAAATATGAACAAGAAAAGCCAAAGATTTTAAAAGAATTATTAGAAGGAATTATTTAAAGGAGAGGCAATGGAAATTTTAGGAGTAAAATACCCTAATATTAATGCAAAGCTGAAAGGCATGTATTCTAAAAGGATTACGAAAACAGACTTAGAGGATTTAGTAAAGCAAAATAGTCTAAAAAATGCAGTATTGTTGTTAAAGACTAAAAGCGAAATATTTAAAAATTCGGATGAAAATATAGATAGATTAGAAATTGAAAGTTTGCTAGAAAAAGACCAAATAAACAATATTTTAAAAATAGAAAAATTGTTAGACCACAAAGATTTAGAGACTTTTAAAATGTTTCTATCAAAATACGAAATAAAATGTGTAAAAAGTATGTTTAGAAAACTATTTTCAGATGATAAAACAAATGACATAATTGTTCAAAATGTAAAAAATTGGACACAAAATGTATTTGAGGACATAAAAGGAATTGAAACAGTGGAAAACTTTTATGAATTTTTCGAAGCTATAAAAAGGATGAAATACAATAAAATTCTAAAGAAATATCAAAAACAAGAGGACATAAATGTTTTTGAAGTAGAAAACGAAATGGATAAATTATATTTTGAAACACTATATGATACAATAAAAAAAGAAGCAAATTTAAAGAAAATAATTGGTTCAGAAATAGATTTATTAAATGTCTTATGGATTTTTAGAATAAAAAAATATTATAATTTCGAAGTTCAAAAATTAGAAAACATACTTATAAAAAGATATTACAAATTAAATCCCAAAATTTTAAATAAATTAACATGCATAAATTCATTTGAAGAATTAAAAGAAGTAATGCAAGAAACTGTTTATAAATCAGTATTTACAGACGAGGAAGATTTAGAAGAAAATATAGACAGATACCTTTATAATATAAACAAAAAGATTTTTAGAAATGATACAATGTCAATGGCTTATATTTGGGGTTATATTAACATGGTAGAATATGAAAATAATGATATAATAAATACAATAGAAGGTATAAGATACAATATGGAGAAAAAAGAAATCCTAAGAAGATTAGTTCAATAAGGAGGAAGACAAATGTCAATAGAAAAAATGAAGCTTTTAGGAATTAAAGGAAACAGCAGAGATTTAGATAGATTTTTGGCAAATGTTTTATTTAATAGTGATGTACAAATAGAAGATGCAAAAAAGATATATAACAAAGGTTGGAAACTAGAATATTTTGAATATGATTATAAGATAAAAGAAACTCTTAAAAGATGTGAAACCCTATTAAACAAATTAAATATTCAATATACAAAAGATACAGATATGGTAAGACTAGAAAATAAAGTTGCAGATATATCTGAAAAAATAGAAGAGATGGATTTGAATTACGAATCTTGTAAAAAAATAATTGAAACAAATGAAAAATTAAATGATGATGCTTTAATTAAAATACAGGATGCATCAAGAATTGAAAACATTGATATAGATATGCAAAAACTTTATAATTTACAATATATAAAATTTAGATATGGATGTATTCCGAAAAGAAATTTAGAAGAAATAAAAAAAGAACTAAACAATTTAAATATTATTTTATTTGAAGTAAAAGATGAAGGTGATTTGTCTTGGATATTATATTTTACGACAACAGAATTTGTAAGTGAAGTTGATGGAATATTCAATATTCAAAAATTTGAAAGAGAGCTATTACCAGATGATTTAATAAAAACACCAAAAGAATATTTAAGAGACTTAAAAGAACAAATAAAACAAAGAGAAAATGATACAAAACTTGCTAAACAAAAACAAGAAGAACTAAAAAAAGAAGCAATGACGACAATACTAAGACTTTATAGAGAGCTTCAAACATATGATAAAATTAATACAATAAAAAAATATATAGTTCATGACCAAAATGGAAGTTTTTATGTTGTTGCATGGGTTCCAGAGATTAATTTAAAATCAATGAAAAAAAGACTTGATGGATTGCCAGATATAGATTATGTTGTCAGAGATGGGGAAAATCCACCAACCAAGCTTAAAAATAACAAAATAATAAAACCATTTGAAGAACTAGTAAAAATGTATGGAATGCCTAAAATGGACGAGCTTGACCCAACATGGTTTGTTGCAATTTCTACATTTATAATGTTCGGATTCATGTTTGGAGATGTAGGACATGGATTAGTGTTTTTAATATTAGGAATCATTTTACTAATAAAGAAAAAACAAACTTATGGGGCAATTTTATTTGCAGGAGGATTATCATCTGTAATATTTGGAGTATTGTATGGAAGTGTATTTGGTAAAGAAGACATAATAAAGCCAGTTTTAATAAGTCCAATGAATAATATAAATACAATGCTCGTATACGGAATTGCTGTTGGAACAGTATTTATACTTATGGCAATGTTTTTAAATATTGTAAATGGAATAAAAAACAAAGATTTAAAAAAGATATTTTTAGATAAGAATGGTGTTGCGGGAATTTTATTATATGCATTTGTATTAATATGTGTAGCTTATTACTTTTTAGTCGGAAAAATGCTTGTATCAACTAATATAATAATTATAATTGCGATTATATTGGTTTTAATTATTATGTTTAATGACCAAATTACAAACTTTTTAGAAAAAAAGAAAGAAAAAGCGAGTACGCCAATTGTTGAAAAAATATTTGAGATAATAGAAATGTTACTTTCATTTTTGAGTAATACAATTTCATTTTTAAGACTGGCAGCATTTGCAATAAACCATGCTGGACTTTGTATGGCAGTGTATTTATTGGCAAATATGACTACAGGTGCAGGAAATATCTTAATAGCTGTTCTTGGAAATATAGTAGTTTTAGTGTTAGAAGGATTAATTGTAGGAATTCAAACTTTAAGACTTGAGTATTATGAGTTATTTAGTAGATTTTATGATGGAAGTGGAAAAGAATATAGGTCAATTAAAAAACAATTAGAAGAATAATTTTTTTGTGGACCATTGGGGTCGGTTCTTTCTGGTCCCAATGAGAAAAAAATAATAATAGGAGGAATTTTAAAATGTCAAAAAAAATATGTGTATTATTAATAATTTTATTTATAGGAGTAACAAGTATCACAACAGGAGTTTATGCAGCTACTACAAAAAGCAGTAATAAGGTAAACTCTAATGCTGCTACTACAAAAAATTCAGTAGAAGAAAATACGTCAAATACTAATGTTCAAAATGATGTGGTTGTAACTTCTATGCCAGCAAGTGAAGAAAATGTTCAAGAAGGAACAACAGCCGAAAAAAATGCTGCAGATGAAAAAGAAGAAAAATCATCAGGACTTGGATTAATTGCAGCAGCTTTGGCTATTGGACTATCAGCAATTGGTTCAGGTATTGCAGTTGCAGTTGTTGCCTCAAGTGCAGTTGGGGCTATTAGCGAAAATCCAAGCTTACTTGGTAAAACTGTTATTTTTGCAGGTCTTGCAGAAGGTATAGCTATTTATGGTTTAATTATTGCTATTATGATTATAAGTAAGGTTTAGATTGTTCTTTTGGAATCGGTTCTTTTTAGGGCATTGTTCCATTGGGACCGGGTCTTTTTGGTACATTGTACTACAAAGATTTGGTATCAATGGAATAACTTGAAAATGTACCAAAAAGACCCGGTCCCAACGGAACAAAAGGAGAGTATTTACTATGAAAATATATTGCATAACAGAAAATAATGACCTGTATATAGGATTAAAACTTGCAGGTTGTGATGGAATTACAGTAAAAGAAAACGACGATATAGAAGAAAAAATAGATGAAATTATTCAAAATAAAGAAATTGGAATACTTGTAGTAAGTAAACCAATTTATGAAGAATATTCAGAAAAAATTGATTATATAAGGTTAAACAAAAAAACACCACTTATAACAATTATATAACAATTGGAGGAATCATTATGGATATAAATGAAAAATTACAGCAATTTAGTCAGAGTTTGCAAGATACATCAAATAAGGAATATAAGCAAATTGAAAAAGAAGTGGATGATGAAATAAAAGCAGGAATTGAAGAAGAAGTACAAGAATATGAAGAAAAGAAAAGAATCAATTATGAAAAAACAGTTCAAAGAATAGAAAAAGATTTTAACAAAAAAGTTTTTAATTATGAAATTAATTGTAAAAAAGAAATAATTGATGAAGGAAAAAGAATAAAAGAAAGTTTGAAGTTGGAAGCTATAAATAGATTAAAAGAATTTACTGAAAAAGAAGAATATAAAGATTTTTTAATAAATTCAATTGAAGAACGGAATTGCAAAAATAGAAACTTCTCAGGCAACATGTATTGGGATAACAAAGGAAGATACCCAAAAATATCAATATATTATTTCTCAAAAATACAGTAATATAAGTATAAGAGAGATAAATTCAAAATATATAGGTGGATGTATTTTAGAAAATAAAAATCAAGGAATTATTATTGATAATACATTGTTGAATATGATAGATGAGAGATTGAAAGGATAAAAAAATGCAAAAAAAGTATATAATTTCTATTAATGGACCAGTTATACAGGCTAAGGGTGAAGGCGATTTTGCTATGCACGATATTGTCTATATTTCAAAAGAGAAAATTTTGGGTGAGGTAATTAAGTTAACAGAAAATATTGCTACAATTCAAGTTTATGAAGGAACAACAGGATTAAAAATTGGACAAGAGGTAATTGGAGCAGAAGAACCATTAACTTTAGTTTTGGGACCTGGAATAATAAGTAATATATTTGATGGAATAGAAAGACCACTTAAATCCTTAAAAGATGAATATGGAGATTTCATAAAAAGAGGCGCATCAAACATTGGAGTTGATACAGAAAAAAAGTGGCATTTTGTACCAAAAGTTCAATTAGGAAATGTTGTAACCTTTAATTCTATAATAGGAGAAGTAAAGGAAACAGAACTTATTACAAACAAAATAATGAATAAATTTGATTGCAAAGCAAAGGTTATTGAGATAGCTCCAGAAGGGGATTATACAGTACTTGATACTATTGCTAAAATAGAAACCGAAGGAGAAGA
Source organism: uncultured Clostridia bacterium (assembly GCA_934121905.1). Taxonomy (GTDB): domain Bacteria; phylum Bacillota; class Clostridia; order TANB77; family CAG-508; genus CAG-269. The sequence continues at coordinate 6,544 of CAKOVI010000009.1, read as the reverse complement.
TAGTCAAGTTTTAGAACTAAATATGGTTCAAAAATGGCCTGTTAGAAAACCAAGACCATATAAAAATAGGCTCGCAATATCTACTCCGTTAATTACAGGACAGAGAGTTATAGACACATTGTTTCCAATTGCAAAGGGTGGAACTGCAATGATACCTGGAGGTTTTGGAACAGGAAAGACAGTAACACAACATCAATTAGCTAAATGGTCAAATGCTGATATAATTGTATATATAGGATGTGGAGAGCGTGGAAATGAAATGACAGAGGTCTTGGAAGATTTTCCAAAGTTAATAGACCCAAAATCTGGAAGACCTTTAATGGATAGAACGGTATTAATTGCAAATACATCAAATATGCCAGTTGCAGCAAGAGAAACATCAATTTATACAGGAATAACAATTGCAGAATACTATAGAGATATGGGCTATGATGTAGCAATAATGGCAGATTCAACATCAAGATGGGCAGAAGCACTTCGTGAAATATCAGGAAGACTAGAAGAAATGCCAGCAGAAGAAGGATTTCCATCATACTTACCATCAAGATTATCAGAATTTTATGGAAGGGCAGGTCAAGTTGAAACTTTAAATGGAAATACAGGTTCTGTAACAATTATAGGTGCAGTATCTCCGCAAGGTTCAGACTTTTCAGAGCCTGTTACACAAAATACCAAAAGGTTTGTCCATGTATTTTGGGGATTAAATAGGACTTTGGCATATTCAAGACATTACCCTGCAATAGATTGGAATATAAGTTATAGTGAGTATGTAGATAATTTATCAGATTGGTATGATGATAATGTTGACAGCGAATTTTTGGAATTTAGAACAAAAATAGTTAAGATATTAGAAAAAGAAAATGAACTTCTTGAAATTGCTAGAGTTGTTGGACAAGATGTTTTATCTGATGATAAAAAACTTCTATTGGAAGTTGCAAGTAGCATAAGGATAGGTTTCTTACAACAAAATTCCTTTAATGATATTGATACTTCTGTTCCTATTGAGAAACAGTTTAAAATGATGGAAACTATTATTTTGTTCTATGAAAGAGCACTTAAGCTTATTAATAAAGGAATTCCTATTTCTGAAATTAAAAAGACAGGCATTTTAGACGAGTATAAGGAACTTAAGTATAATGTCAAAAATGATGAAATTGGAAAAATTGATGAGTTTAATGTTAGAATTAAAAATAGATTGAAAAAGTTGGAAGATGAATATAAGGAACATATTTAATTCTGGCGAGATGGGACAAATGGGACCGGGTCTTTTTTGTCCCAACCCAAAAAGGACCCGGTCCTAAATGAGTAAACGGGACAAAAAAGACCCGGTCCTATTTGTCCAAGAGAGGTGAAAAACTTGAAAATAAAATATTTAGGTCTACAAGAAATAAATGGACCACTTGTATTTATAAAAACGCCAAAAGATGTATCGTTTGAAGAGCAAGTAGAAATAACACTAAAAAATGGTGAAAAAAGAATAGGAAATGTACTTCGTTTGGATGAAGATATAACAACAATACAAGTATACAAAGGAACAAATGAAATCAACATAAAAGATGTACAAACTGAATTTATGGGAGAACCATTAAAAATAAAACTATCTCCATTAATGCTTGGAAGAATATTTGATGGAGCAGGAAAACCAATTGACGGTTTAGGAGACATTGAAACAAATATCTCGAGAGATATAAATTCAAATCCAATAAATCCTATTGCAAGAAAATATCCACGTAATTATATCCATACGGGAATATCAACAATAGATGGATTGATTACATTAATAAGAGGACAAAAAATTCCGATTTTCTCTGGAAGTGGTTTAAATCACAATGAGCTTGCTGAGAGAATAATAAGACAATCAAACATAACTGATGGAGGAAAATTTGCAATAGTATTTGGACTTATGGGTGCAGAGTTTGAAACAGCAGAATTTTTTAGAAAGAGTTTTGAAGAAAATGGTGTACTTTCAAAAGTTGTAATGTTTCAAAATTTATCTAATGATGCATCTGTAGAAAGAATACTTACCCCAAAAGTTGCACTTACATGTGCTGAATATTTAGCCTTTGATTTAGGATATCAAGTATTAGTAGTATTAACAGATATGACAGCATATGCAGAAGCCTTAAGAGAAGTATCAACACTAAAGGGAGAAATTCCAAGTAGAAAAGGATATCCTGGATATTTATATAGTGATTTAGCATCAATTTATGAAAGAGCAGGAATGATAGAAGGAAGAGAAGGGTCAATAACTCAAATTCCAATACTTACAATGCCAAATGATGATATATCACACCCTATACCAGATTTAACAGGATATATAACAGAAGGACAAATTGTTTTGGGAAGAGATTTGTATCAAAAGGGAATTAATCCGCCAATTGACATTTTGCAATCACTTTCAAGGCTTATGAAAGATGGAATTGGAAAAGGATACACAAGAGAAGACCATTCTAAACTTGCAGATAAAATTTTTGCGACTTATTCTAAGGTTCAAGATGTAAGGGCTTTAGCAACTGTGCTTGGTGAGTCTGATTTGACTGAGGAAGATAAGAAGTATTTGAAGTTTGGAAATGAGTTCGAGGAAAGGTTTATTAATCAGGATAGTGATGATAATCGTTCTATGGATGATACTTTGAATTTGATGGAAGAACTTTTAAAGATATTGGAGTGATTTTGTATTGGGGACGGTTCTTTTGAGCTACAAGAACCGTCCCCCAATACAAAAAATGGAGAGTGAACAATGGGAAAAATATATTTATCGACAAAAAACAACTTACTAAAATTACAAAATTCTATAAAAGAATACAAAAATGGTCAAATGCTTATTGAAGAAAAAGAGTTAATATTAAAAAACAAACTTGAAAGCTACAAAGATGAAGCAAGAGATACTCAAAATAAATTAAATGAAATTTTAAAAGAAGCAGAGGATACATTAAAAAAGGCAATTGTAGATGTTGGATTTGATGAATTAATTGATATTTCAAATGCTATCAAAGATGATGATACAATAAGTATAAAAAATGTAACTTTAATGGGAGTTGAAATTCCATCGGTTGTATCAAGCAATTTGGAAATTGTGCCTAATTATGGTTTTTATAATACGACAGCTGCTGTTGATGAGAGCATTATTAAGTTTATTGAGGTTAAGAAATTGATAATTAAACTTGCAGAAATTAATAATACTATGGTTCGCCTGCAGAATGCTATCGAGAAACTTGGTAGAAGATCAAATGCTCTTAAAGAGGTTATTATTCCTAGGGATGAGAAGCTAGCTAAAAAGATTAGCTTGGCCTTAGAAGAAGAGGAAAGAGATGAGTTTGTGAGGCTTAAGGTTGTGAAGAGGAAACAGTAGTAATATGGTGAGTAAGCATAATTATATGTTTAACCCATTGACAAATCTACAAAATTAATATAAAATAAGGAAAAATCAAAAAGCCGAGAACAAGAGGAGTACATTTGCACATGTTTCAAGAGAAAGGAAGCCAAAGGCTGTAAGCTTCCTAACTTAAGGCAAATAGAAAGTAGCTTGGGAGCTGATATATTGAAAAGCAGTAAATATATCCGGTAGAACCGTTAAAACTAAAATGAAGAATATTATTAAATAATATAAAAATAAGGTGGTACCGCGACCAAAATCGCCCTTATATGCGAAAAAATATGCATATAAGGGCGATTTTTTTGTTAAAATGCCACAGAAGGAGGAAAAATATGAAAACATTAGAGGGAAAATACAACCCAAAGGATTTTGAAGAAAATCTATACCAAAGATGGGAAGAAAATGGATATTTCAAACCAAGTATGGACAAAAATAAAAAGCCATACTGCATAATGATGCCACCACCAAATGTAACAGGAAAATTACATATGGGACACGCACTAGATGGAACAATACAAGACGTATTAATAAGATTCAAAAGAATGCAAGGATATGACTGTTTATGGTTACCAGGAACAGACCATGCAGCAATATCAACAGAAATGAAAGTAGTGCAAAAATTAAAATCAGAAGGAAAAACAAAACAAGAATTAGGAAGAGAAAAATTCCTAGAAGAAGCATGGGACTGGACACACGAATATGGAGGAATAATCCAAAAACAACAAAGAAAACTTGGATGTTCATGTGATTGGAAAAGGAACAGATTCACATTAGACAAAGGAATGAGCGACGCAGTATTAGAGCAATTTGTAAAATTGTATAATAAAGGACTAATTTACAAAGGAACAAGAATGGTAAACTATTGCCCAAGTTGTAAAACATCAATATCAGACGCAGAAGTAGAATACCATGAAGAACCATCACACTTATGGCATATAAGATATAAAATTGTTGGAAGTGATGGTTATGTTGAAGTTGCAACAACAAGACCAGAAACAATGTTAGGTGATACTGCTGTTGCGGTTCATCCAGATGATGAAAGATACAAAAATATAGTAGGTAAAAAATGTATATTACCAATAATGAATAAAGAAATTCCAATAATTGCAGATGAATTTGTAGAAAAGGAATTCGGAACAGGATGTGTAAAAATAACACCTGCTCATGACATGAATGATTACCAAGCAGGATTAAGACACAACCTAGAAATAGTAGAAGTATTTGATGAAAGCAACAAAATGAATGACCTAGTTCCAGAATTAAAAGGAATGGATATTATAGATGCTCGTAAAATAATAGTAGAAAAACTAAAAGAATTAGGAGCTCTTGTAAATACGGAAGACTATACTCACAATGTTGCAAAATGCGAAAGATGTAAATCAACAATAGAACCAAGAATATCAATGCAATGGTTTGTATCTATGAAAGATTTAGCAAAAAGAGCTGCAGATAGTGTAAGAGATGAAAAAACAACATTTATACCAAAAAGATATGAAAAACAATACTTCAATTGGTTAGATAATATTCAAGATTGGTGTATATCACGTCAATTATGGTGGGGACATAGAATTCCTGCATATTACTGTGATGAATGTGGAGAAATTACAGTAAGCAAGGAAAATCCATGTAAATGTTCAAAATGTGGTTCAAGCCATATACATCAAGATGAAGACACACTTGATACTTGGTTTAGTTCAGCATTATGGCCATTTTCAACACTTGGTTGGCCAAATACAGAAAACGAAGACTTCAAGAGATTTTACCCAACAAATGTATTAGTTACAGGATTTGATATAATAACATTCTGGGTATCAAGAATGATGACACAAGGACTAGAATTTACAGGTCAAGAGCCATTTAAGGATGTATTAATACACGGTATAATACGTGATAGCCAAGGAAGAAAAATGTCAAAAACATTAGGAAATGGTATAGATCCATTAGATGTTATAGAAAAATATGGAGCAGACGCATTAAGATTTTCAGTATTATCTGGAACCACAATGGGAAATGACATAAAATATATGCCAGAAAAACTAGAGCAAGCGTCAAACTTCGCAAATAAAATTTGGAATGCAGCCAAATTTGTTACAATGAATTTGCCAGAAGTAAAAGAAATAAAGAATTTTGAACAAAAAGTATTTGATAAAGAAAATGAAACATATAATGGCGGATTATTAGAAATAGAAGATAAATGGATAATAAATAAATTGGAAAATCTTATAAATGAAGTCACAAGAAACATAGAAAATTATGACCTTGGAATAGCAATAGATAATATTTATAGTTTTATAAGAGACGAGTTTTGCGATTGGTATATTGAAATTGCAAAAACAAGATTATATAGTGATGATGAAAATAAAAAGATACAAGTATCATATGTGCTAGTAAATGTACTTTCAAATAGCTTAAAATTATTACACCCATTTATGCCATTCATAACTTCAAAAATTTATGAAGTTATATCTGAGTATACTGATAATAAAGAACTTATGGTATCAAATTGGTCAACGACAAAAAATATAGAATTTAATGAAGAGGCAAAAATTGTAGAAACATTAAAAGATATAATTGTCGAAATACGTAATATAAGAGCAAAAATGAATGTTCATCCAAGTAGAAAAACAGATTTAATATTTGTTACAAAATATGTTAAAGAAATTGAAGAATCAAAAGACTTTATAATTAAATTAGGATTTGGAGAAAACTTAGTAGTTAAAGAGCAAGCTTACGATATTCCGGAAAATGCAATAAATATAGTAAGAGAAGGAATAGAGGTTTATATTCCTCAAAATGGCTTAATTGATGTTGAAGAAGAGGCTAAGAGAAAAGAAGAAGAAATTAAAAAGATTACATTTGAAATTGAAAGAGCAGAGAAAATGCTTAGCAATCCTGGATTTTTAAATAAGGCTCCGAAAGAAAAAGTAGATGAAGAAAGAGCTAAAATTGTGAAGTATAGGAATATGTTAGAGAGATTGAAATAATGAAGTTAATTAATAAAATTTTCCAACAAAAATAAAAAATGCAAAAAAGAATCCATAGTATAAATTTTGTAAATAAAAATATACTATACCAATAGATAGATTTAACATTTTGTAGTGTTACAATAGATGTGAAACAAAATAACTAAAAATTGAAAAAGTGATTTAAATCATATATAATTGAGTT
>CAKOVI010000008.1 GCA_934121905.1 uncultured Clostridia bacterium | reverse complement strand
AAAAATAACGAAGGTCTTTAACTAGATTGGAAAAGCCTAAAACAAATTCATCTATGTATTTTTGAGTGTGCTAAAAAATTGCATACAATAATTTTCTAGTGATGATTACATTGAGGAAATACCTGTTCCCATCCCGAACACAGAAGTCAAGCTCAAATGTGCCGAAAATACTTACGGGTTACCCTGTTGGAAAGATAGGTTGTCGCTAGATTTTTTATTTTTATAAAAAAGTAGAAATCAGATTTAATTTTTGAGCTATGATTGTAGTTTTAATTTATTTGATTTGTGCTTTTTTTGTTTATATGTATTTGGATGTATATGTAAGCAGTGAAAGGAAATTAAAAATAAGAAGAAAGATAAAGATATTATCTTTTCAGACCTTGCATTTTTTATAATGTTTATGTTAGAATAGCTATAAATGAAAAGAGGAGATATTATGGAAAATAAATACAAAATGACACTAGAACAAAATATATTTTTAGCAAAACGCAATTTAGTAGACAATGTATATGCAAATGCGAGAATGGAAGGAATAAATGTAACATTCCCACAAACTAAAACCATATTAGATGGGGTAAATGTTACTAGTTTAAAATTAGATGAAATACAATGTATTTTGAATTTAAGAGATGCATGGAAATTTGTAATAAATAATATTGAAAAACAATTTAATCTCGATTTTATATGCAAAGTTAATGAATATGTAGCACGAAATGAAAGTCTAGAATGGGGAACACTAAGAACAGGAATGGTTGAAATTACGGGAACGCAGTATATTCCAGAAATCCCCAATAAAGAAAAGGTAGAAAAAAATATAAAAGACATTTTAAAAATTGAAAATGCAACTCAAAGAGCAATTACTTATATGTTATATGGCATGAGAAGTCAATTATTTTGGGATGGAAATAAAAGGACAAGTACGATTGTTGCGAATAAAATAATGATAGAAAATGGTGCTGGAATAATCAAAGTACCAGATGAAAAACTAGAAAAATTTAATGAATTATTAACAGAATATTATAATTCAAATGACATGCAAAAAATAAGTGATTTTATATATGAAAATTGCATTGATGGAATAATAATATAATCAATAAAATGTCTTACAAAAATAAGAGATATAAAAGAGGTAAAAATTATGTCAAAAACAATGTGGAAACCGGGAACATTTATTTATCCGATACCCGCAGTTATGGTATCTTGTGGAAATGTGGAAAAATCAAATATAATAACTGTTGCATGGACTGGGATATTAAATACCAATCCGGCAATGGTATATATATCAGTTCGTCCGGAAAGATATTCATATAATTTAATAAAGGAACAAGGTGAATTTGTAATTAATCTTACAAATAAGGAACTTGCAAGAGCAACAGATTGGTGTGGATGTAGAACAGGAAGAAAGTTTGATAAATTTAAAGAAATGAATTTACATAAAGAAAAAGCAAATTTTGTTAAATGTCCAATGATAAAAGAAAGTCCTGTGTCAATTGAGTGTAAGGTGAAAGAAATAAAAGAACTTGGAAGTCATCATATGTTTATAGCAGATGTTTTGGCAATAAACGCAGATGAAAAGTACATAGACGAGAAAGGAGCATTTGATATAAGCAAATGTGATTTGATTTCATATGCAAATGGTGGATATTATACTCAGGGGAAAAAGATTGGAAAATTTGGATATTCAGTTCAAAAGAAAAGGAAAAAATAACATATGACATTTGTTTTATGAAATAATAAAAGGACTATTTTTATAAATTAGAAAAAATTTGAAAAATTTGGACGTAAATGCCAAAAAATGGTTGACATATTGTGCCTAAAGTGATAAAATACTTAGGCATATGTAACTTAGACACATATGTTCACATCGTTTAAATAAAAAAGGTAAATTAATTCGGAGGTGTATAAAATGGCAGCAAAAGGACCAAGAGAAAATATTATACTAGAATGCACAGAATGCAAAAATAGAAATTACATGACTTCAAAAAATAAAAGAAACAATACAGACAGACTAGAATTAGTTAAATACTGTAAATTCTGCAAAAAACGTACAACACATAAAGAAACAAAATAATTAAGCTATTTTAAGGAGGATATAAAATGGCTAAAAAAGAAAAGAAAGAAACAAAGCAAAAAAGTAGCTATTTTAAAGAAATGAAAGCTGAGCTTAAAAAAGTTGTTTGGCCAACACCAAAAGAACTTGCAAACAATACAGCTGCAGTAATAGCATTTGTCTTTATTATTGCGTTAATAGTATTTATTTGTGATTTCTGTTTTGATAACTTAAACAAATACGGAATAACAAAAATGCAAGAAAAGGTACAATCATCATTCCAAACAACAAACGATTCAGAAAATAATACTTCAGAAGAACAAAATGGCACATCAGAAAATACTGATGAAAATACAGATAATAGTGAAGAAAATAGTAATGAAGAAAATCTTGAAAATATAAATGTTGAAGCAACAGAAAATCAAGAAAACAATACTGAATCAAACGAATAAAATAAGGGAGGCCAGACAAATGTCTCAAAAAGATTATGATATGGTTCCAAGATGGTATGTTGTACATACTTATTCAGGCTATGAAAACAAAGTAAAAACAGACCTAGAAAAAACTGTAAAAAATAGAGAATTAGAAGACTTCTTTTTCGATATAATAGTTCCAATGGAAGAACAAATAGAGATAAAAGATGGTCAGAAAAAAACAAATCTAAAAAAAGTATTTCCCGGTTATGTTTTAATCAAAATGATTGTAACAGAGGAATCTTGGTATATAGTAAGAAACACAAGAGGTGTTACAGGATTTGTTGGTTCAGGTACAGATCCAATACCATTATCTGACGAAGAAATCAGAAAAATGGGATTTGATAATGTTCCAATAAATGTAGACTATAATATAGATGACAATGTTAAAATTCTTGGAGGTCCATTAGATGGATATACAGGAATAGTAAAAGAAATTAAAAAAGACAAGAACAAAGTAATAGTTTTAGTATCTATGTTTGGTAGAGAAACACCAGTAGAGCTAGAATTCTCACAAGTTCAAAAACTAGATTAATTAAGGAGGTGCCATTATAATGGCAGAAAAGGAAGTAGTTAAACAAATTAAATTACAAATAGAAGCAGGAAAGGCAACACCAGCTCCACCAGTAGGACCAGCATTAGGATCAAGTGGTGTTAACATTATGCAATTCGTAAAAGAATTCAATGATAGAACAGCAAGCCAAGCAGGATTAATAATACCAGTTGTTATTTCAGTTTACAAAGATAAATCTTTCGACTTTATAACAAAGGTACCACCTGTAGCTGTATTAATAAGAAAAACATTAGGTATTCAAAAAGGTTCTGGAAAACCAAATAAAGATAAGGTTGCAAAAATTACTAAAGAACAAGTAAGAGCAATCGCAGAACAAAAAATGCCTGACTTAAATGCTTCAACAATTGAAGCAGCTATGAGTATGGTCGCTGGAACAGCACGTTCAATGGGTGTTGTTGTAGTTGACTAATAAATAACGATATAAATTTAAAATTTATATAAATATATTGGGAGAGCAAAAAAGCTCGATAAAACCAAAGGAGGATTTTTAAAATGAGTAAAAGATATGATGAAAGTAGCAAATTAATTGAAGCTAACAAAAAATATCCAATTAATGAAGCACTAGAAATTATCGAAAAAATGCCAAAAGCAAAATTTGATGAAACAGTTGAATTACATGTAAAATTAGGAGTAGATTCTAAACATGCAGATCAACAAGTAAGAGGAACAGTTGTACTTCCAAATGGTACAGGTAAAACTCTTAAAGTATTAGTATTTGCTAAAGGACCAAAAGCAGACGAAGCTACAAAAGCAGGAGCAGACTATGTTGGAGCTGAAGAATTAATACCAAAAATACAAAATGACAACTGGTTTGATTATGACGTAGTTGTTGCAACACCAGATATGATGGGTGTTGTAGGTAGACTTGGTAAAGTATTAGGACCAAAAGGATTAATGCCAAATCCAAAATCAGGAACAGTTACAATGGATGTAACAAAAGCAATAGCAGATATCAAATCTGGTAAAGTTGAATATAGATTAGACAAAACTAACATTATTCACTTAGGATTCGGAAAAGTTTCATTTGGAGCTCAAAAATTACAAGAAAACTATCAAACAATTATGGATGCTATAATAAAAGCAAAACCAGCAGCAGCTAAAGGACAATACATAAAGAGTATTTCAGTTACAACAACTATGGGACCTGGAATTTCAGTAGAATAATAAATATAATAAATAGCCAAAGACAGTAGGCAAAAAATAAGCCCTACCGAGGCATATATAGAGAAATAAAACTCGTTATATGTCTCAATTTGTAGGCAGATAACGAGTTTTTATAATTAAATATAAAACTAAAAAATTTCAGGAGGTGAAAAAAAACAAATGGCAAGTGAAAAAAATATCAACTTAAAGAAAGAAGAAGTATCAAAATTAGCAGAACAAATGAAAGAAGCTAAATTAGTACTTTTAGCAGATTACAGAGGAATTAACGTTGCTGATGTTACAAATTTAAGAACAGAAATAAGAAACATCGGTGCCGAATATAAAGTTATAAAAAATAACATCACAAAAAGAGCATTAGCTGAATGTGGTTTAGAAGGTTTAGATGAAGCATTAGAAGGACCAACAGCAGTTATAATGACAAATGGTGATTATTTAGAACCAACAAAAGCAATATACAACTTCTCTAAAAAGAATGACTTCTACAAAATAAAAGGTGGAGTTGTTGAAGGTAAAGTTATGACAGCTGAAGAAATAATTACTTTAGCAAAATTACCATCAAGAGAAGAATTGCTATCTATGCTTGCTGGAGGATTGCTTGCAAATATTTCAAAACTTGCAATTGCTCTTGACCAAGTTAGAGTTCAAAAAGAAGAAGCTTAATTTTACATAAGCTAATCAAATAAAATTAATAAGCTTAAAAAATATGTGAAGGCTATTAATTAAAATAAACTTGAAATTAAATTTAAAATAATAAAAAATAGGAGGATTTTATAATGAATAAAGAAGAAATGATTGAAGAAATCAAAAAAATGACAGTTGTTGAACTATCAGAATTAGTTAAAGCTATAGAAGAAGAATTTGGAGTATCTGCAGTAGCAGCAGCTGCACCAGCAGCAGGAGCAGCAGGAGCTGCAGCAGCTGAAGAAAAAACATCATTCAATGTTGTTTTAGCATCAGCAGGAGATCAAAAAATAAAAGTTATCAAAGTAGTTAGAGATGCTACAGGTTTAGGATTAAAAGAAGCTAAAGAATTAGTTGATGGAGCTCCTAAAACAGTTAAAGAAAACGTTAGCAAAGACGAAGCTGAAGATTTAAAAGCTAAATTTACAGAAGTTGGAGCTACTGTTGAATTACAATAATTTTTAATATGAAAAGCTATATTATGGGTTGAAAAAAGTATAAATTAGCCTATATATGGCTTTTTTTTAATAAGACTTGCCAAAAGTTACATAATGTGGTAAAATAGATATTAGTTACTAATAAATATTTATGCAGAAAATGGAGGAATACTTATGTACAAAAACTACTTAGAAACAGGAAAAAACTCAATGAAATCTATTATGGTTACCAATGACAATGAGGTAATTGTAAAAGAAACTTCTAGTTGCATCGATGAAAAAAGAGTCATGCGGACAGTATCGCGGAAAAAATATCAGTTGTTATCTATCTTAAAGGTAGGGGACACGAAGTTCGCACACTGCGCAAGTGCAAAAGGTACCGACTGGTACAATCTAACTCTTTGCGAAAAAATTATTTCACTTGAAAAAGGTGAAAGTGTCCGCATTGAAGCTGTTGCAGGAGAAGCTTTTTTGAAAGTAGTTGATGCAGATGAAAAATTTGCATACATCTATGACGCAACAGGAAACTTGATTGCAAAGGAAGAGGAACCAACTAAGATTGATGTTGTGTTCTCTGCTTCCGGAGCCTGCCTCCAGAAAACGAACAAAAAGGGTGATAAAACCCTTTATACCTTCGAGGGTTATCTTGTAGGTTAGTAGTCAAAAGCAAGCCCCACTAAGATGTATATTGTCTTAGTGGGATTTTGCCATTAAAATTAATTACAAAATTTACCAATAAACCCATTGATTTTTAACCAAAAATATGATAAAGTAGATATAAATAAAAATCAAGGAGAATCCTATGCAAAAATTTGAAAATAATGAAGAAAATAATGAAAAAATAATAGATATAAAAGGAACATTTGAAGATTTCATAGAAGAAGAAAAGCCAGAACTATCACAAGAAGAAGCAATAAAAGCCTACAAAAAAGGTGACGTAATAGAATATCCAAATAAAAAGAAAAAAGAAGATGATGATGAAGCAGAAGATGATGAACATCTAAAAAGAGTAAAAAAAGAATTGCTTGAATCCCTAAAAAGAGTAGATATACTTGAAAAGAAAATATTCGAAGAAAAAGACAAAGACAAAATGAAAAATATAAAAGTTAAATCGAGAAGTCAAAAAGAAAAAAATAGAGAACAAGTAGTAGAACAAATGAGACAAAAAATGCAAGAAGATGATGAAAAAGGAAGAAGTAGAGAATAATGAATTTAATATTAAAAGAGCTAGAAAAAAGTCAAAAATATGATGACTTTATAAAAAATATAGAAAACAAAAAAAGTCCGATAGCAATATCGGGCTTAACTGGCGTAGCAGAAACATCAATAATAAGTGCATGTCATGAGAGACTAAAAAGACCAATATTAATAATAACCTATAATGAAATTCAAGCACAAAACCTTGTAAAAGATTTTAAATTTTTTACAGATAAAGTAGAATATTTGCCAAAAAAAGAAATAGTAACATATGACTATATAGCAGAAAGCAAAAATCTCCCATATGAAAGAATAGAAGTATTAAATAAAATATTTAAAAATCAAAATACAATAATAGTATCATCAATAGAAGCAATAAAACAAAAAATAATATCAAAAAAGGCACTATACAAAAATGTATTAAATTTCAAAGTTGGGGAAAGATGCAATCTAGAAGAATTAAAACAAAAATTGGTAAACTTAGGATATGAAAGATTTGACTTAATTGATGGAAGGGGAGAATTCAGTGTAAGAGGTGGAATAATAGATATCTCTACAACTGACACAACAGGAATAAGAATTGAACTTTGGGGAGATGAAATTGATTCAATAAGACACTTTAACATAATAAGCCAAAGGTCAATAGATAATATGGAAAAGGCAGAAATATTTCCCGCACATGAATATGTACTAGATAGTTCAATTGAAGAAGTTGAAAAAAATATCAATCAAAATGTATATAATGAAAATATATCAAAAAAAGTTGAAGAAGATTTAGAGAAAATACGAAATGGGGAATATATTAGCAAAATCGATAGATATTTTAATTCATTTTATAAAGAGCAAGAAACGATACTAGATTATATTAGTAGTAAATATATAATTTTTATTGACGAATATAATAAAATAGCACAAAGAAGTGAAAGTATAGAATTAGACAATGAAAATACAATAAAAGCACTAATTGAAAAAGAAAGAATAATTCCTGATAGCTTAAAAAATTATGCAGAATTAGAAGAATTAAATATAAAACTAGAAAATAAGCAAACAATTTATATAGAAAAGCTAGATGATAATTTAAAAAATGGTATAGAAAGATATGATTTTAAATATAAGGAGCTAAACTATTTCAAAAGCGGTGTTGATTTATTTATAAATGATATTGAAAATTTTAAAAAACAAAATAAAAAAATATATATAGTAGTTGATACAAAAGAAAAATCTGAAAAAATAAAAAAATTGCTTGAAGAATATAATATAACATCAATATACCAAGAAAAATTAAATCAAACAATAATTAATCAAGACATAAAAACTGTTACAATAACACTTGGAAAAATATCAAAAGGATTTTATAGTATTGACTTAAACCAAATAGTAATGGTTGCCAGTGATTTAGTAGATGGAACAAGAACATTAAAAAAACGTAAAAGTGAAACATTTAAACAAGGAGAAAAAGTTGTATTTGCAGATTTAAAAGTGGGAGATTATGTTGTACATAGAAGATATGGAATAGGTGTATATATTGGAGTAAATACAATAAATGCAGATGGAACGACAAGAGATTACATAAAATTAAAATATGCAGGAGATGATATTTTATATATACCAACTAATTCACTTGACGAGATAAGGAAATATGTTGGTGGGGAAGAAATAAATTTAAAGCTAAACAAACTAGGTTCAAAAGATTGGGAAAAAACGACAAATAAAGTTAGAAACAATTTAAGAGCTGTTGCTAAGGAATTAATAGAACTGTATGCAAGGCGTGAAAAAGCAAAAGGTTATGCATTTTCAAAAGATACAGAGTGGCAAAAACAGTTTGAAGAAGCTTTTCCTTATGTAGAAACAGATGATCAATTACGATGTATAGATGAAGTCAAAAAAGACATGGAAAATGAAAAGCCAATGGATAGACTTCTATGTGGAGACGTAGGATATGGAAAAACCGAAGTTGCAATTAGAGCAGCATTTAAGGCAGTAATGGACCATAAACAGGTGGTATATTTAGCACCAACAACAGTACTTGCAAAGCAACAGTATGAGACATTTAAAGAAAGAATGAAAGATTTTCCTATTACAGTTGATGTACTAAATAGATTTAGAAGCACAAAAGATAAAAATAGAATAATAAAAGAAATGAAATTAGGAGATATTGATATATTAGTTGGAACACATAGAGTGTTAGGAAAAGATATAGAATTCAAAGATTTAGGTTTATTAATCATTGATGAAGAGCATCGTTTTGGAGTAAAGGCAAAAGAAAAAATAAAACAATATAAAACAAGTGTAGATGTACTTACAATGACTGCAACACCAATTCCTAGAACACTTCATATGTCTATTGTAGGTGTAAGAGATATGTCAGTAATATATGAACCACCTCAAAACAGAAAGCCAGTTCAAACTTATGTGTTAGAATATGACTCAGAAGTTATAAAAGAAGCAATAACAAAAGAATTAGAAAGAAACGGCCAAGTATTCTATTTGTTTAACAATGTCGGAGAAATAGCATTAAAGGCAGATAAAATTTCAAGACTAGTGCCAGAAGCAAGGGTAGGATTTGCACATGGAAGAATGACAGGTGAAGAAATAGAAGACATCATGGAAGACTTTGTAGAAGGAAAAATAAATGTACTTGTATGTACAACAATTTTAGAATCAGGAATTGACATACCAAATGCAAATACAATTATAATGGAAAATGCAGATAGGGTAGGATTAGCACAGTTATACCAATTAAGAGGAAGAGTTGGTAGGTCTGATAAACAAGGATATGCTTATATTACATACAGAAAAGACAAGATGTTATCAGAAGTAGCTGATAAACGTTTAAAAGCAATAAAAGAATTTACTGAATTTGGTTCAGGATTTAAGATAGCGATGAGAGATTTAGAAATCAGAGGTGCTGGAAGCTTGATAGGTGAAATACAACATGGACATTTAGAGGAAGTTGGATATGACACATATTGTAGAATTTTAGATGAAGTACTAAAAGAAGAACAAGGATTAAAAGTCGAAGAAGATGTAAACTGTCAAATTGACTTAAATGTAACAAGTTATATTCCAGATAGTTATATAAAAGACCAAAATCAAAAAATTGAAATATATCAAGATATAGCACTATGTAAAAATGAAGAAGATATAAGTAACATAATAGATGAAATAATAGATAGATTTGGAAATATGCCAGATGAAATTGAAAATTTATTAGAAATATCAAGAATAAAACAATTAGCAAAGAAAAAGAATTTAATAAAAATCCAAAGTAGAAAAAATTCAATTGTATTTACATATGAAAGCAACAAATTTGATAATACTTCATTATCAGACATGATTGAAAAATACGGAAATAGAATACAATTTTCATCAGGATTAAAACCTATGATAACCCTAAAATTGGAAAAACAGGGAGAAAAAGGAATATTACAAGAAGTTAAAGAATTTTTAAAATAAAACTTGTATAATATGTTTAAATGTGATATATTAAAGAACGTAAAGCAGGAACAAGGGGGCTCGTTTGTGGAAGAAATAAATTATAAAAAAACAATATTAATAGTTGATGACGAAAAAATGATTCTTAATTTACTATCATGTAACCTATTAAAAGAAGGATATAATGTTGTAGAAGCAACAGATGGGGTTGAAGCAATAGAAGTAGCGCAAGAAAAAAAACCAGACTTAATTTTATTAGATATAATGTTGCCAAAACTTGATGGGTTAACTGTATGTAAAAGAATAAAAAATATGATGAATGTACCAATC
The DNA here is from genome assembly GCA_934121905.1 of uncultured Clostridia bacterium. Lineage (GTDB taxonomy): Bacteria > Bacillota > Clostridia > TANB77 > CAG-508 > CAG-269. The sequence continues at coordinate 68,567 of CAKOVI010000008.1, read as the reverse complement.
CTTATGGTAACTGCAAAAGATGAAGAATTAGACAAAATTGTAGGACTAGAATTAGGAGCAGATGATTATATAACAAAGCCATTTAGTATAAGAGAATTATTAGCAAGAGTAAAAGCAAATTTAAGAAAAGCAGATGTAATGGCAAACATTCAACAAGAAGAAAAAGAAATGAGCAAAAAACAAGAAGAAATCAATGGAAAAGAAGAAGAAACAGTAGAACTAAAAAGAACAAATATAATAAATGTTGGAGCAATTACATTAGATTTAGACAGATTTGAAGTCATGGTAAATAATAGAGTAGTAGATTTAACATTAAGAGAATTTGAAGTATTAAAATTTTTAGCATCAGACCCTGGTCAAGTAATTACAAGAGAAACATTATTAGAAAAAGTATGGGGATATGAATATTATGGAGACATAAGAACTGTTGATGTAACAGTAAGGCGTATAAGAGAAAAAATAGAAAAAGATACATCAAATCCTAAAATTTTAATTACTAAAAGAGGAGTAGGATACTATATTGCTACATAAAATAAAAATAAAGAGCTTAATAGTTAAACATATTAAGCTCTTTATTCAAATTAATTAAAGGAGTAAAGATATGTTATATTTAAAAGAAAACAAAGGAATTACATTAACAGCACTTGTTGTATCAATAATTGTAATAATGATACTTGCAGGAATTTCAATAACACAAGGTTCAAATTTAATAAAAACGACAAAAGTAGAAAACTATGTTACAAATATGATTACAATGAGAGCAAAGGTAAAAATATATGGAGAAGAAATAAATGCAGAAACATGGGATGCAGAAAATAAAAGCGAAAAAAGAGCAAAATTGTATGAAGAAAAATATGCAATGACAAAATCAAGTAATCAAACAGAATTAGAAAGCAAGGTCGACGAAAAAGTTAACAAGGGAAATGGAATTGAATGTTACAATATAACAAAAGAAACACTAAAAAAAATGGGGCTAGAAGATATAACACAAGACATGAATGATGGTGATTATGTTGTAGCTTTTGATGCAGGAGACTATAAAAATCTTGATATAATATATACTCCAGGAATTGAATATGAAAAAGTAACATATTACACATTATCTAAATTGCAAGAAAAAGTAGAAGAAAAATAATTTTTAGTAATAGAACAAATAAAAAGGAAAGAAAAGATGAAAGAAAAAGAGGAAGAAAGATTATTAAATTTAAAACAAATAGAAAAAGAATATTATTCAAGAAATATCGAATATATTGCAGGAATAGATGAAGCTGGAAGAGGACCACTTGCTGGACCCGTTGTTGTTGCATCAGTTATAATGCCAAAAGACTCAATGATAGAAGGAGTAAATGATTCTAAAAAGGTTTCTGAAAAGAAAAGAGAAAAATTATATGATTTAATTCTCGAAGAAGCAATAAGTTATGGAATAGGAATAATTTATCAAGACGAAATAGATGAAATTAATATTTTACAAGCAACAAAAAAGGGATTAACAAACGCAATTGAGCAAATGAAAATAAAACCAGATTTAATTCTAGTAGATGCATTAAATGGAATAAATACACTTGGAATACCATATCAATCAATTATAAAAGGTGATGCAAAATGTTATTCTATTTCAGCTGCATCTATAATAGCAAAAGTTACAAGGGATAGAATTATGAGAGAGTGGGATGCAGTATATCCAGAATATGGATTTAGTAGCCATAAAGGCTATGGAACTGCTAAACATATTGCAGCTTTAAAGGAATATGGACCATGTCCTTTGCATAGAAGAAGTTTTATAAAACATTTTGTGAAGTAAGAAAATAATAAGGGACCATTTGGGACGATTGTTCCATTGGGACCGGGTCTTTTTGGTACATTTACAAATGCACCAAAAAGACCCGGTCCCAATGGAACAAAGAGAGCAAAGAAAGGAAAAAATATGAATATTTTAGATATAATAGCTAAAAAAAGAGATAAAAAAGAATTAACAAAAGAAGAAATTGAATATTTTGTAAATGGATATACTAATGGAGAAATAGCAGACTATCAGGCGGCAGCGCTAATCATGGCTATTTTTATAAATGGAATGACAGATTTAGAATTATATGATTTAACATTTAGTATGGCAAATTCAGGAGAAGTTTTGGACTTATCAGAGTTTGGAGAAGCGGTTGTAGATAAACATAGTACGGGAGGAGTTGGTGATAAAGTATCAATTGTACTATTACCAATTGTTGCAGCAATGGGAGTACCAGTTGCCAAAATGTCTGGAAGAGGACTAGGTTTTACTGGTGGAACAGTAGATAAAATGGAATCAATTCCTGGGTATGAAACAAACATTAGTATCCAAGAATTTAAAGAAAATGTTCATAAAATTGGAATTAGTATGATAGGACAAACCATGAACTTAGCTCCAGCAGATAAAAAAATCTATGCTTTAAGAGATACAATAAGCTGTGTTGAAAATATTCCTTTGATAGCATCAAGTATTATGAGTAAGAAAATAGCTTCAGGAGCCAATAAGCTAGTTTTAGAAGTTACTTACGGCAAAGGGGCATTTATGAAAGACATGGAAAGTGCCAAGCTTTTAGCAGAAAAAATGGAAAAATTAGGAGAATATGCTAATTTAGATGTAAAAAGTGTATTTACACCAATGGACGAACCAATAGGTTATGCCATAGGAAATATTTTGGAAGTAATAGAATCAATAGAATTTTTAAAGGGAAATGATGTGCCTGAAGATTTAAAAGAAATAGTATTAGAAATAGGAAGTCAAATGATAAAACTTGCAGGATTAGGAGATGACATAGAAGAAAATAAAGAAAATATGTTAAAAACAATAGCAAAAGGTTTTGCATATAAAAAGTTTAAAGAAATGGTAAAAAATCAAGGTGGGGATATATCATATTTGGAAAATCCAGATAAATTTCCAAAAGCAAGTTATAAATTTGAAGTAAAAAGTTCAAAGGAAGGTATAGTACAAGAAATTAATGCAGAAGATATTGGAAAAGTTGCGTGTTTTTTAGGGGCAGGTAGAGTAAAAAAAGAAGATAAAATTGATATGACAGCAGGAATTATATTGAATAAAAAAGTACATGATTTTGTACAAGAAGAAGATTGCTTATGTGAAGTTTATTGTAACAATGAAACAAAAGGTTTAGAAGCTATAAAAATATTAGAGGAAATTTTTAAAATTGGATAATGTTCCATTTTGTTCCATTTGGTGCCGTCCTTTTTTAGAACACAAAAAAAAGGACGGCACTAGATGGTATGATGGCACCAGACGGCACCAAAAGAAAGAGAAATTGCTATTGCAAAAAATAAAAAAAGTGTTATAATATTTAATGTAGAATAAAATTATAGGAGGTATGAAAAATGGCAAAAAATAAGGAAAAAAATAATAAATTCAAAATAAATAAAGGTCAATTAGCAGTAAAAATAATGGCAAGTATTCTTGCAATACTAATGATATTATCAGTATGTGCAACATTTATATACTATATGTACTCAGCTATAGCATAAAATAAAAATAGGGAGATAAATTAATGATAGATAATATAAGAGAAAACATATTAACTTATATTCAAATATACCAACAAAGTCCATTTAAATTAATAACACTATTAGTAGATATAGCAATAGTATTATTTCTAGCATATAGTTTATTAAAAATAGTAAAAGATTCAAGAGCATGGCAGTTAGTAAAAGGAATAGCTTTTTTAGTAATAGCAACATGGCTTAGTGGAATACTAAATTTACATATATTAAATTATATATTATCAGCTGTTATGAATTGGGGAGTAATTCTTTTAATAATAATATTTCAACCTGAAATAAGAAGAGCTCTTGAACAATTGGGTACTAACAAATTTACAAAATTATTTGGAATGGACAAAGATATTGCAACTAAAACAAAGGAAGATATATATAAAATAGCAATAGCAGCAACAGAGCTTGCTAAAAACAAAACAGGAGCTTTGATTGTTATAGAAAGAGATATAAAGATAAAAGATATAGTTTCAACAGGGGTAGAAATAAATGCAGAGGTATCTCCACAATTGCTTGTAAATATATTTGTTCCAAATACACCTTTACACGATGGAGCTGTTGTAATAAGTGAAAATAGAATTGCAGCAGCAGCTTGTATGTTACCACTTGCAGGTGATACAGATATAGCGAAGGAATTAGGAACTAGACATAGGGCAGCAATAGGAATATCAAAGGAATCAGATGCAATTGCAGTTGTAGTTTCTGAGGAGACAGGAAAGATTTCTGTTGCTAAGGATGGGACATTAATTGCTGATGTAAGAGAAGATGTTTTGAAGAAAATTTTAATAAGTAATATTGTAACTAAAAGATTTCCAGAAAATGAAAAGACAACTAATAGTGGATTTGGGAAGATAAAAGAAAAAATAAAAAAAGTGAAAGAAAAAGTATAAGCTAGAAAAATGGGACAATTGGGACCGGGTCTTTTTTGTGCTAAACAATTAAAATCGAATCTTAATTGCTTAGCACAAAAAAGACCCGGTCCCAATTGTCCCTGCCAAGAAAGGAAAGAAATGAGAAATATAAAACTAACAATAGAATATGATGGAAAAGATTTCAATGGCTGGCAAAAACAACCAGACAAACTAAATATTCAAGGAACAATACAAAAAGCAATAGAATCTGTAACAGGAGAAGTAACTGACTTAAATGCATCAGGAAGAACAGATGCGGGGGTGCATGCCATAGGTCAGGTAGCCAACTTCAAAACAAATTCCAAAATACCAATAGAAAAAATACCAGTAGCATTAAATACAAAATTAAAAAAGACAATTAGAATTATAGATGCAGAAGAAGTTGATGAAAGATTTCATAGCAGGCTTAGTTGTAAAAAAAAGACATACAGATATGTTATAAATAATTCTGAATTCTCATCAGCACTATATAGAAATTTAGAATGCCATATTCCACAAAAATTAAATATAGAAAAAATGCAAATAGCTGCAAAGTATTTTGAAGGTGAACATGATTTTAAAGCATTTAAAGCAAGTGGAACAAGCAGTAAGAGTAGTGTAAGAACTATATATGAAACAAAAGTATATAAAAGAGAAGATGACAGAATTTGTATAGAACTTACAGGTAATGGATTTTTATATAATATGGTTAGAATTATTTCTGGAACCTTGGTTGAAGTAGGTCTAGGAAAAATAAAACCAGAAGATATAACTAAAATAATCAATGAAGGAAAAAGAGAAAATGCAGGAAAAACTTTACCGCCTTATGGACTATTTTTAGTAAAAGTAGAATATAATTAAAAGTAACTTTTTATAAGCAAAAATCATAATATATATAAAAAAACAAAAGGAGATATATATTATGAATTTGCTTATTTTTTTTGCTTTGCCATTAGCTACAGTTCTTCTTGCAATAGTATTTCAAAAAGTTTTAAAAAGTCCTATATTAGTTACTATAACTTTTTTTGCTATATATTTAATTATATTATTTGCTTTATATGCAGCTGGTGTTTTATCAAATTTAGCAGAAGGATTAATAGCGGTAATAATTTATACAATAATTGCATTTGTAACAGCGTGGCTTGTTAGATTAACAAAAATTATAAAAGAACGTTTATTTAACTGTGATAATAATGAAGGCAGAAGTAGCGGAAGAAACATAGAACGTGAAGGAAGTTGCGGATGTAATCTAAATAATGAAACAGAAAATAATGATTTGCTAAGAATAAGTTGTAGATGTAATAATGGAAATAGCCAAAATTTATTGACAATAAATAGTGATTGTTTAGGAACAGCAGATGATAATGATGGAAACAGTTGTGGCTGTGGAAATAATAATGCTATGGCAACACTAAATAATCGGAGTTGCAGTAAGCGGAAATGTTATACCAAATCAATCTAATTGTGGTAGAACGGGATTAATAAGAGGATGCTATAGAAGATATTAGAATAAAAAATCAAGGTGGAATTACTTTAAATTCCACCTTAATCTTTTATTTTTTCGAAGATTTTTTATCCTCTTTTTCATCTTTCATAACATCTGTTATAGCACCTAAACTGCTCAAAGCAGATGTAGCTTCAAAAGGAATAAAGATTTTATTTGCATCACCATTTGCAACTTCTTTTAATGCTTCTAATGATTTTAATTGAACTAATTTGTCATCTGGATTAGCATCTTTAATAGCAGCATAAACCATTGCAATTTCTTTAGCCTTGGCTTCAGCAACTTCTTTTATAGCTTTAGCTTCACCGGCAGCTCTTCTAATTTTAGCTTCGCTTTCAGCTTCAGCCTCTAAGATAGCAGCAGCTTTTTTACCTTCTGCAACAGTAATATCAGATTGTTTTTGAGCTTCTGCTTCAAGGATTAAAGCTCTCTTATTACGTTCTGCATTCATTTGTTTTTCCATTGCATCTCTAATATCTGCAGGTGGGTTAATATCTTTAATTTCAACCCTATTGATTTTACAACCCCATTTGTCTGTAGCTTCGTCTAGTATTGAACGAAGTTGGAAGTTGATATTATCACGTGAACCAAATGTTTCGTCTAAGTCCATTTTACCAACAATATCACGAATTGTTGTGATTGCTAGGTATTCAATACCTTTTTTTAGGTTTGCTATCTCATAAACAGATTTTTCAGGGTCTGTAATTTGATAGAACACAACTGTATCTATATTAATTGTAACATTATCTTTAGTGATAACCCCTTGTGGTGGGATGTCCATTGTAAGTTCTTTTAATAGAACTACTGAGCTTACTCTATCAACAAAAGGTAATATGAATGTAAGTCCTGCTTCTGCTGTTTTGTAGTATCTACCAAGTCTTTCTATGATATATACTTCAGATTGATTTACTACTTTTATTGATTTGAAAGCTATTACTGCGATTATTATTATTAAAACTAATAAAAAAGCTAACATAATAATACCTCCTTTAAAAAAATTTATATATTAAAAATATAATATCGTATTTTATTTAGCATTTGATACTTCGTTTACTTTTTCTACTTTTAATTTTACTCCATTTATACTTAGAACTTTTATTGTTTCACCTTTTTCTATATTGTTATCTGAAATTGCTGACCAAAGTTCTCCATTTACTTTAACTTTACCAGTAGAATTTAAGTTATCAATGCTTTCTAGTACAATACCTTCTTTTCCTATTATGCTATACACATTTGTGGATTTTGTTTTAGGAGTTTTTACAATTTTTTTTATTAGTGGTTTGGTAAGTAAAAGTAATATTGTTGAAGATACAATAAATACAACAGATTGAATAACAATATTTGTTGTAAATAAACTAACTATTAATGCAAATAATGCTCCAATTGAGAACCAAAATACGAAAAATCCTAATGTAAATGATTCTATTATTAAGCATATTCCTGAAAGAACTAACCAAAATTGCCACATAATTATTCCTCCTTAAAAGAATGATATTTTTTTTGCAACATCTTCATTATAGCATATTATGGGGGAAAATGCAATGAAATTGGAAAATTATAGCAAATATAGTGGTATATTTTTTTTTTGGGGAAAATCAATTGTACGAAATTCTGAGGGCTTTTCTTATGTTTCTTCAAGTATATAATAAAAATTACGCATAAAGTAATGAAAAATTATTATATCTATGATATAATAACGAAAAAATAGTGATACTCTTGTAAATATCCTAAAAAAATGTTAATATATTATAGGAAAAAAAGGAGGCAAAGCAAATGTTAAAAACAAAAGCAAACATAGAGGAAAAAATAATATTTGATGAGCCTATGAAAAAGCATACATCATTCAAAATTGGCGGGACAGCAGAACAATTTGTAAAAGTAACAAACGAAGAAGAATTAAAAGAAGCAATAAAATATGCCAAAGGTAAAAACTTAAAAATAACAATAATAGGAAATGGAAGCAATTTACTAGTGCTAGATAAAGGAATAAGAGGACTAGTAATAAAAATAGACATCCAAAAATTAGAAATAGAAAAAAAAGAAAAATATGCAGAAATAACAGTTGGAAGTGGCTACAAAACAATGGCACTTGGAATAAAACTTATGGATGAAGGAATATCAGGATTCGAAGAATTATCAGGCATTCCAGGAACAATAGGTGGAGCCATATTTATGAATGCAGGAGCATATGGAAAAGAAATAAAAGACATAAACATATCAACAATTTGTATGGATTATGATGGAAAAATATTTGAATTACCAAATAAAGAACAAGAATTTGAATATAGGTCAAGTATATTTAACAAAAAAGACTATATTATTTTAGAAACAAAATTAAAACTAGAATATGGAAAAAAAGAAGAAATAAAGAAAAAAATGGACGAATATCTATCAAGTAGAAAAGAAAAACAACCTATAGAATATCCATCAGCAGGAAGCACATTTAAAAGACAAGAAGGAGTAATTACTGCGAAATTGATTGATGAATGTGGACTAAAAGGTTTCAAAATTGGAGGGGCAAAAGTATCTGAGAAACATGCAGGATTTATAATAAATTACAACAATGCAAAAGCAAAAGATGTGATTGATTTAATAAGATACGTAAAAGAAAAAGTGTATGAAAAATATGGAATAAAAATAAAAGAGGAAATTAGAATAGTAGGTGAAGAAGAGTAATGAAAGGAATATTTTATTGGTTTAAAGACAGCTCAAAAATGAAACGTTGGATAATGCTAATACTTGTAGGAATTGTATTTTGCTCATTTGGAATGGCTAATATGATTGTATCAGAAGATGCAATTACATTTGCTTATGCAGAAAAAATAATTGCATATTTTGTTATAGGATTTACTTGTGTGGTATTAGGTTTAGTTTTTATAAATAAAAGGAATATGGAACTATTTATAGAAGCAACAGATAATAGACTAGAAAAAAATGAAAAAGTAAATGTAAATTCGCTTATTTTTAATAAAACAGTTTATAATCAAGGCCCTAAAATAGTAGTAATAGGTGGAGGAAGCGGACTAAATAATACTTTAGAAGGATTAAAAAAACATACAAGTAACATAACAGCAGTTGTAACAGTATCAGACTATGGAGAAAATTTTGGTAAAAATAGTGAGAAAATGCTATATAGGCAATTAGAAGACATAAAAAATGGTATGGCATCATTAGCATTAGAAGATAGTAGCAAAATGAAAGAACTTTTAAATTATAAATTTAGAAGTGGAGCTTTAAATGGAGTTACATTTTCAGATTTATATTTTGCAGCAATGGATGATATATCAAAAACTTCAGCAGATGCAATAAAAGACAGTAATGAAATATTTAAAATTTGTGGAAAAGTGTTACCTGTAACAAAAGACAAAATGAAAATTTGTGCAGAACTTGAAAATGGTTATTTAATAGAAGAAAAATCAAAAATTGCAGAAACAGTTTATGATAAATTAACTAAAATAAATAGAGTATACTTAAATCCTACAAACTGTAAGGCTTTACCAGAGGTTTTAGAAGCAATAAGAGAGGCTGATGGAATAATTATTGGACCTCGGAAGTTTATATACAAATGTTATTCCTAACTTATTGGTAAATGGGGTTTCAAGAGCAATAAAAGAATCAAAAGCTGTAAAATTATATGTATGTAATATAATGACAGAACCAGGATTAACAGATAATTATTCTGTTGCAGACCACATAAATGCTATAGTAGAACATTGTGGAGAAGGACTAATAGACTATTGTTTATATGATACAGGAGAGGTAATACCAGAATACATAAAAAAATATAATTTAGATGGAGCAGAACTTGTAGAACAAGATTTATCTGACATAAAAGATAAAAAAATCAAGTTCATAAAAGAAGATATGTCTATTATAAAAGATGATTTTGTAAGACATAACAATATGCTTATAGCCGATACTTTAATAAAAATAATTTGTGATGATTTAAAGTTTAAAGATAGACAAAACGAACCAGAATATTTAATGATGAACTCAAAACTTCAAATGGATAAAGAAATAAAAAAAGAAATGATTCGTCAAAATAAAAATAAGAAAAATGATAGTAAAAAGAAGAAAAATAAGCCAAAAAGTAAATTTGCAAGTAAATATAGTGACAGAATAGAATCAATAAAACATTGTGACGAAAAAGCAGCTAAGAGAAAAAGAGCAAGAATAATAAAACAAAAAACAGAACCTATAAGAATTCAAGATGAAGAAAAAATGCAAAGTTTACTAAAGCAAAAAGAAGAAATTTTAAAGGCATATAGAGAAAGCAAAGAAAATAAGAAAATTATTAGACCAAAAGATTATGATGAAATAAGAAAAGAAAAAATAGATAAATTTAATAAAGGAAAATAAATTTATCAAAATACGGAGGAATACAAATGAAATTCGAAAAAAAAGATTTAACCTTAGAAAAAGGATTATCAAAAGAATGGATAATAACCAATGGAATAGGTGGTTATTCATCATCAACAATCATAGGAGCTAACACAAGAAAATATCATGGGCTTTTAGTTAGCCCACTTTCAGCACCTGCAAGAAGATATTTAATTTTATCGAAGTTAGATGAAAGCATTATTTTAGATGGAAGAAAGCATGATTTATATACAAATGTATGCAGAAATTATATATCACAGGGATTTAACTATTTAGAATCTTTTCAAAAAGAAATTTTACCTGTGTATAAATACAAAGTAGAAGATACAGAAATTACAAAAGCAATATGTATGCAATATGGAAAAAATACAGTAGAGGTATATTACAAAATAAGAAATGGAAAATCTAAGGCAAAATTAGAGTTAGCACCAATATTTAATTATAGAGATTTTCATAGTATGAATACCAATCATAATTTTGAAATAGCACAAGAAGTAAAATCAAATAAAATAAAAATAGTTATAGATAAAAATGTATCACATCCTATATATATGAAAACATCAGAAGGTAACTACACTCAGCATATAAATAATACATTTTATAATATGTTTTATATAGAAGAAGAAAAAAGGGGATTTTTTCCAGAAGAAAATCATGTTGTAAGTGGTGTATTTGATATTGATATTGAGCCACATGAAGAAAAAGATTTATCATTTATATGTTCGATGGAAGAAAATATAGATGAATTAGATGCAAAAGCGATTATAAACAGCGAAATTATTAGAATAAACAATATATACAACGAATCTTTACTAATAGATAATGGGAAAGAAAATAAAACAAAAGAAGAATTAGAAAAAGATGAACTTGCAAGATTATATATGATTGCTGCAGATAACTTTGTTGTATATAGACCAACATTTGGTTTACATACCTTAATTGCGGGATATCCATGGTTTTTAGACTGGGGAAGAGATGCTTTAATATCATTTGAAGGATTACTTTTAATACCAAGGAGATACAAAATTGCAAAAGATGTTTTGCTTACATATACACGTGATATAAAATATGGTTTATTACCAAATGGATATTCAGAAGTTGACAATAGCCCATTATACAATAGTGTAGATAGTAGTTTATTGTTATTTGAACAAGTACAAAAATATTTAGAATATACAAATGATGATAACTTTATAAAAGAAAATATATATCCAAAATTAAAATTAATAATAGAACATTATTCAAATGGAATTGATTTTGACAATAATAACATTCATCTTGAAGAAGATGGACTTATATCATCAGGAACAGAAACTACTCAAAATACTTGGATGGATGCCAAATATGGAGATTTTGCATTTACTCCTAGAAATGGAAAGGTAGTTGAAATAAATGCCTTATGGTATAATGCTTTAAAAATAATGGAAGTATTAAGTAAAAAATATGAAAAAATAGGTAAAAGAATTTTAAGCAAAAAATATAGCTCAATGGCAGAAGAATGTAGAGAATCATTTAATAAGAAATTTTACAATGGAAGAAGAAAATGTTTATATGATGTAATTGGAGATGGAAAAATAAGACCAAATCAATTATTTGCACTTTCTCTAACATATCCAGTAGTAGAACCATCTTCAGAAATGGCAAGCAACATTATAAATGTTGTAGAAAAGAAATTACTAAATAATTATGGTCTTAAAACATTAGCCAAAGGCGAAAAAAATTATGTTGATATATATGAAGGTGACGGCTTTAGAAGAGATGCAAGCTATCATCAAGGAATTACTTGGCCTTGGCTTTTAGGATTATATTACAACAGTTTAAGAAATATGAAGGTATTTGAAAAAGATAAAGAAAAGAAGAAAGAATTAACTACAAAAATTGAAGAATTTAAAGTAAGAACAGAAAAAACTTTCAAAAAAGAAATAAATGAATCAGGATGCATTGGGTCAATTTCAGAGCTGTATGATTCTAAATCACCTTATTTACCTAAGGGAGCTTTTGCTCAAGGTTGGAGTGTGGCCGAAGTGTTTAGGATTATTTTTGGATAGGTCTATATTGCAAAAGGGGACAAAAGGGACCGGGTCTTTTTTGTCCTTGCTCAAAAAGGACCGGGTATTAAATGGTCAGGGAACAAAAAAGACCCGGTCCCTTTTGTCCCAGCAAGGAGGTAAAAATTTGAAAATAGAAGAATTAGAAAAAGAGCTAAAAAATGAAAAACTTTCATCATTATATTTACTATATGGAGAAGAAAAGTTTCTATTAGAAAACTCATTAAAAAAAATCAAGAATTTATTTGGTGAATGTTTAAAAGGAATAAATTATATAACTATTGATGATACTAATCTTCGGAGAAATAATTTCAGATTTAGAAACTCCGAGTTTTGGCTTTGAAAAAAAACTTATAATCGCTAAAAACACAGGGTTGTTCAAAAAAGAAGGAAGAAAAAAAGTAAAAAAAGATGATCAAAGTATAAAATCAAAATTATTAGAATATTTAAATGAAAATTTTGAGTATATAAAAGATTCTGTTATACTAGTATTTGTAGAAGATGAGGCCGAAAAAAGTGAATTGATGGAATTTATAAATAAAAATGGAATTGTATGTAATTTTGAATATCAGAAACCTGCTCAAATACAGGCAAGAATAAAGGCCATTACAAATGCTTATAAGGTGAATATTGATACTCCTACACTTAGTTATTTTATTGAATGTTGCGGAACAGATATGCAAGATTTGATTAATGAAATAAGAAAATTAATTGAATATGTGGGACAAGGTGGAACAATTACAAAGGACGATATTGATAAGTTATCTATAAAGAAAATGGAAAGTATTATTTTTGATTTAACAGATAGTTTAGGAAAGAAAAATACTAAGGTAGCAATTGAAGTTTTAAGAAACTTAATTTTGGCAAAAGAACCTGTTCAAAAGATTTTAATTACTTTATATGGCCATTTTAAAAAGTTGTATTTAGTGAAATTGGCATTGAAAAATAATAAGGACATAATTTATGCATTAGATTTAAAACCTAATCAAACTTTTTTGGTGAACAAATATAAAATGCAAGCAGGTTATTTTAAGACTAGTGAAGTTAGAAAGATTTTAAAAGAATTATGTGATTTGGATTATAAGTATAAGATTGGTTTGATTGATTTAGAAGTGGGATTTGAGTCGATTCTTTGTGCTTATTGTTAGTATAATTTTTCTCATTGGGACCGTTTCTTTTTGCGAAAAGAAACGGTCCTTTCACAAAAAGAAACAGTCCCAATGGGGAATTTTTATTTTTTTATGTATAAAAAATCCTTTTTTAGATAAAAATAATAAAAAATTATTTAAAAGAGGTTGAAAATATGATAAGGAAAATTTTAAATCATAGAATAATGGTATTTGCTTTTGTATTAGGTTTAATTGCTATTGTAGTTATATTTGGTTTTTCAAAATATAATCAAGTTGAAGCATTATCTAAATATGGTTCAAGAGGGAATGAAGTTAAACAAATACAGGAAAAATTAAAAAGATGGGGATATTATAAGGGAAATGTTGATGGGATTTATGGAAGCAAAACATTAGAAGCGGTTAAATATTTTCAAAGGAAGAATGGCTTAACAGTTGATGGAATTGCAGGAGACAAAACGCTTAAAGCTATGGGAATTATGAATTCTTCAGGAAATTCTTCATCAAGTAGTTCTAATAATAGCAATTCTAATAATGTTAATTTAATAGCAAAAGCGATTTATGGAGAAGCAAGAGGCGAGCCTTATGTAGGACAGGTTGCTGTGGGTGCTGTTATTATGAATAGGGTTAAAAGTAGCTCTTTTCCGAATACAATTGCAGGTGTAATTTATCAATCTGGTGCTTTTGATGCAGTTTCTGATGGTCAAATTAATATGACCCCTGATAGCACTGCTAAAAAGGCTGCACAGGATGCTATTAACGGTTGGGATCCATCTTATGGTGCGATTTATTATTTTAATCCATCTACGGCAACTAATAAGTGGATTTGGTCTAGGCCTATGACTGTTACTATTGGAAAACATAGATTTTGTAAGTAATTTTATTGTAAGAAGTGAACCAAATTTTGCAAAAGCTATTGCAAAATTTGGGCTTTTTTTGTATAATAAAAAAAGTTAAACATTGGGGTATCGCCAAGCGGTAAGGCATCGGACTCTGACTCCGACATTCCTGTGTTCGAATCACAGTACCCCAGCCAAAATTCAAAATATTTTAATTCTTAATTTGTCTAAAATTTTAAAACTATGATAAAAATCCAGATAAATATAAAATAAAGGAGAGCATGGTATGAAATCAGAAACAAATAGAATTGAAAATATGAAGTACTTAAAATATTAGATGCTTATAATAAAAGTTTTATTATAAGGAGTATAAAGTTATAGATTTAAATAAAGAAATTGAAGAAATTAAAAAAAGAAATAAAAGAGTTGAATTAGATAAAGTCTGGGAAACAAGTTGGACAAGAAAAATAAATAAAAAGCTTATATCTAAAAGATATAAGTTTTAATTCTGGTAGCGAAGGGGAGATTCGAACTCTCGACACCGCGGGTATGAACCGCGTGCTCTAGCCAACTGAGCTACTTCGCCATTTTTCGATGACTTCATTATTATACTCAGTTTTTTATTCTTTGTCAAGAGTTTTTTTAGATTTTAATCAACTTTTCCAGTAATTAAATCCAAAATTTTAGGATAAATCACAGAAGCATTTTCTTTCCAATTATCAGAAATAAGTTTAGCATTCTCATTTGAACCCGCAAAAGTTCTGACTTCAAAAATAGTTTTATTATTTTCAACAATTTTACATTTAACAGTGTAAGAATGTTCATTTTCAGGTATATATTCAGTGACAATAGACCCCTCGCTCACAATATTGTTAACTTCATTTTTTAAAACTGTATCCATTTTCAATTTTACCAAACCTGGCAAAACATCAATTGTTAAATTAAGTGAATTTTTTCCATCAGGAGTTAATTCATAAAGTAGAGGTTTGTCGTCACTTTCATCATCTTTTGTGTAAGTTTGCACAAGCCTAGAATCAACAAGATCGGCAAGAATCTGCTTAAAGTAAAAATAATTAATATTATTTACAGGAGAAAGTAATTTAAATAAATCGCTTTCAGTAATATCGTGTTTGACATTGTTTAGAATATATAAAATTAAGACTTTGTCTTGTGCCAAACTTTTATTTGTATCATTACTCATAACATCTACTCCTTACATCAAATTTATAGGCATTATATCACAAAGAATACATAAAGTAAACATCTAAAAGTTGATATTTTTGTTTATTTATAGTAAAATAATGGGAGTTTTATAGTAGGAGATTAGAAATGAGTAAAAATAAAAAAATTCTTATTACAATTTTTATAATTGCATTATTATTAGACCAAGTTACTAAAATCGTTGCATATACAAATGGATGGATAATAGAATCTAATGAAGATATAAAAAACAATGGGTATTATATAATTATGTCTATAATAATTATTATTATGATTATAAGATATATTTCAAATGATAATACTTTTATAAAGCTTGATACTAAAATTATACTAACACTTGCAATATCAGGAGCAGTAGGAAATGTAATTGATAGAATATGGAACCAAAAAGTATTAATATTTATAAATCTAGGACATTCAATTCATTTAAATTTATCATATATATATGTACTAATTGCATGGATAGGGTTAGCAGCAATATTAACAAGAAATTCGATGAAAATATTAAAGGAAAAAAAGGTGAAGAAAAATGAACATAAAAATAAATGAGGAAAATGTAGGAAATAGAATTGATAGTTTTATTCCTATTGTTCAAAAAGATATTTCAAGAAGTATGGTTCAAAAATTAATTGAACAAAATGATATCAAAGTAAACGGAAAAAAAACAAAACATTCATATAAACTTAAATTAAATGATGAAATTGAGATAATAATACCTGAGGCAAAAGAAATAGATTTAAAAGCACAAGATATTCCTTTAGACGTAATTTATGAAGATAATGACATTATAGTTATTAATAAAACAAAAGGAATGGTAGTACACCCAGCAAATGGAAATCCAGATGGAACACTGGTAAATGCGGTAATGAACCTATGTAAAGATTCACTTTCAGGAATAGGCGGAGAAATAAGACCAGGCATTGTACATAGATTAGACAAAGATACTTCAGGAGCTATAATTGTAGCTAAAAATGACAAGGCACATATTGCTTTAAGTGAACAGTTAAAGAATCACGAAATAAAAAAGACATACTTAGCATTAGTTAGAGGAATTATAAAAGAAAATGAAGCAACAATAAATATGCCAATTGCAAGAAGTAAGAAAGATAGAAAAAAAATGGATGTTGACAAAGACGGAAAAGAAGCAATTACACATTTTAAAGTTTTAGAAAGATATAAAAATAAATATACGTTGCTTCAAATAAATTTAGAAACAGGAAGAACACATCAAATAAGAGTACATTTATCACATATTGGATATCCAATAATAGGTGATGAGGTGTATTCAAATGGAAAAAATGAGTGGAATGTAAGTGGACAATGTTTACATGCTTGGAAACTAGAATTTAAGCATCCTATAACAGGCAAAAAAATAAGTTTAGAAGCAGAAATTCCAGAATATTTAAAAAATATTATAAAAGAATTAGAAGAGGAAAAGTAAATGGAAGAAATGAGATTGCAAAAATATTTAGCATCATGTGGTGTAGCATCAAGAAGAAAATGTGAAGAATTAATTTTAAATGGAAAAATAGAAGTTAATGGAAAAGTAATAACTGAACTGGGAACAAAGGTGAATCCTGAAAAAGATGAGGTAAAATACGAAGGACAAGTTGTAAAATTAGAAGAAGAAAAAATATATATTTTATTAAATAAACCAATTGGATATGTAACAACCGCAAAAGAACAATTTGGAAGGGATATGGTATTAGATTTAGTAAAAGTAAATAAAAGAATTGTTCCAGTTGGAAGACTTGATATGTATACATCAGGAGCACTAATATTAACAAATGATGGAGAATTTGTTAATAAATTAACACACCCAAGCCATGAAATTAATAAGACTTATAATGTTACGTTAAAAGGAATTGTAACAAAAGAGGACATAGAAAAATTGCAAAAGGGTGTGGAAATAGATGATGGATATATTACCAAACCTGCAAAGGCTAAAATTTTAAAAATAGATGAAGAAAAGAAAATTTCAAGAGTTCAAATTACAATCCATGAAGGGAAAAATAGAC
Source organism: uncultured Clostridia bacterium (assembly GCA_934121905.1). Classification (GTDB taxonomy): domain Bacteria; phylum Bacillota; class Clostridia; order TANB77; family CAG-508; genus CAG-269. The sequence continues at coordinate 51,006 of CAKOVI010000008.1, read as the reverse complement.
AAGTTAGAAAGATGTGTGAAGCTATTGGAAAGAGAGTGCTAGCTTTACATAGATGTAAGATTGGTAATTTGGATGTTAAAGATTTGAAATTGGGTGAGTGGAGATATTTGAGTGAGAAGGAAGTTGAAAAATTTTGACCCATTGGGACCGGTTCTTTTTGAATCCATTTTTAAGTATTAAAATAATTTTGCCCAAATGGACCCAAAAAGAACCGGTCCTGATGGGTCTAGACAAGAAATAAAAAAAGTGATAAAATATACACATAACTTAAAAAGAAGGAGGAGTTATGAAATGGTAGAAGATAACCAAATTAAAGCACAAGTATCGCCATTTGCAATTAGAAAAGGCGAAATAAAAACATTTGATGGTCAAGATGGATATGTATCAATGAACCAAGTAGTTCATAAAATAAATATAGGGCATATCACAGACATTCATTTTGCAATACTATATTTAGTAAATGAATTTGAATTTATCACATCAAGACAATTAATGCAAATGCTTCAGATTAAAGGATATGAAGTAAAATCACAAGACAAATTAAATAATAAATTAGAAGGATTAGTAAAATCTAAAATTTTAACAAGATATTATTTTACATCTGACGAAGGAAAAGGAATATATAGAATATATTGCTTAGAAAAAATGGGAAAATATTTGTTAGATACAAGAGACGATGTAGAATGTAAATGGCAACCATCTGATAATACAAAACCAGTTGCTATGATAAAGAAAAGATTAGCAGGAAATCAAGTATTAATAGCATATTTGAAAAAAGTTAAAGTATTTGATTCTTATACTGTAAAACCAGCATTAACAGCAAAAACAATGGGTAAAATATTTAAGCCAAGTGGAGGACAGGTAACACTTACCAAATCTGGAAAATCAATTCAATTCTTATTTGAAGTTGTAAGAAGAGAAAATGATTGGCAGAAAAAAGTTGTTGATAAGATGAAATTTTACCAAGATTTCTATGACAACTTTGTTCCATTAGATTCAGGATTTAAGTCTTTGCCACAATTAATAGTTGTATGTGAAGATGATAGACATATGGCAGAAGTATTTAGAGAATTAGTTACTCATAATATAGAATTTAGTAAAATTAATTTATATTATACAACAGATTTAAAACAAAATAGTGAATCTTTAGAAAGTACTTTAACAGAATTTAAGCTTGACCCTGAAACAAATAAATATAAAGCACAAAATGTTGAATTAAAATTATTAAATTAAATCAATAACAGCAAAATAGTTTTGAGGTAGAAATAAAGAAGGTTCTACCTCAATTTTTGAATTTTATTATAGGGAGAAGTTTATGAAAAAAGGAATATTACAGATATTAATATTAGTATTGTTTTTAGAAGTTTTTATTTTTAACTATCAATCTTTTAGAGTATTATCTTCAAATAACGAAAAGTTTTTTTCGCCGACTGAATTTTCAGATTATAAAACAATAGAAAACTATACATATGTTCAAATAGATAATATAACTGAAGAAGTAAAAACTGTACACATTAACTTGAAAAATGAAAAGAATGTTGATTATCAATTTTTTTATACTGATGAGACATCAAGTGAATTTAGAGAAACTGCATCTAAACAATATGTTCAAAAATTGGAACAAAGTAAATATATTAGTACATATTTGTCTGGCAAAAGTAAAAAAATTGCAATAAAGGTCTATTCTCCAGATGCTGAAATAGATAGCATTACAATAAATGAAAAAATACCATTTAAGTTTAATTTTGGTAGAGTTTTAATCTTATTTATAATTGTAAGCTTTATCTATTGTATAAAAAAATGTGATTTTTTTAAAGTGCCATATTCAAGAGAAAATTATAAACAGCAGATTGCTATATTTTTAACATGCATGTTATTTGTATTTATTACAGGATATATAAATTTATGTTCTGGAAATGTAAAAGAACTAAATTATTATGAAACAGATTTTGTAGATGCTCTTTCTAATGGAAAAATAGCATTAGATGAAGAACCTAGTGAAAAATTAGAAAATTTAAAAAACCCTTATGATGTAACAGAAAGAAATAAAAATTCATTAAAAAGGGGAAAGGATTATATATGGGATGCTTCATATTATAATGGAAAATATTATAGTTATTTTGGAATTCTGCCAGCTTTAATAATGCTTGTCCCATACCATTTAATTTCCGGAGAATATATGGCTATTTCTATGGCAATATTAATATTTTCATTAATGACAATATGGTCATTAAAAGAGTTAATTTTAAGAATTTTTGAAAGATATTTTAAAGACGTTCCTTTTAAATTAATCATTTATTCTATATTGATTATATTATTTGGTTCACAAATATTGTTATTAAATGGAAGACCAATGTTTTACGAACTTGCTGTGATTTCGGGATTGTTTTTTGCTACAACAGGAATAAATTTTTTGCTTATAGGTATAGAAAATGAGAATATAAAATATAAATACATATTTTTGTCAAGTATATTTTTAAGTTTATCTGTTGCATGTAGACCTACAATGCTTTTAACATCATTAATAGCAATACCAGTGTTTATAAAGATATTTATTAAAAATTGTAAGGAAAAAAGAAATGTGACCAAAACCTTGTTATGTATTGGAATACCATATATATTAATTGGTGGAATGCTTATGTTTTATAATTACATAAGATTTGGAAGTATTTTTGAATTTGGAGCATCATATCAACTTACAGTAAATGATATGTTACATTTAAAGAATAGATTTATGACAATTGGAATTGGATTGGTATGTAACTTATTTGGAATACCAGTATTTACAACAAGTTTTCCATTTATTACTACAAATCAAAATTTATTATCATTTTATGGATATTATTATATAGAAGATATGATAGGTGGTCTATTTATTTTAGTACCAATTTGTTTTTCTATTTTTTCTTTACCAAAATTATGGAAAAAAAGTAAAAATAAAGAAGTATGTTATGCAATTTCAACTTTTTCTGTAGTTGGACTTATTATATGTATATTAAGTATAATGATGGCAGGTAGTTTACAAAGATATATTATTGATTATGGATGGATGTTGATTTTAGCACGGAATAATGTCATTTATTGAAATGAGAAATGTATATAAAACAGATGAAGGAAAAAAGATATTAGATAAAATCATGAAAGTATTGGTGATTTATATTGTATTTATTAATTTATGTGCAGGAATAAATTCCGAGAAAGCATATTTTAAGAAATATTCACCAGTTGAATATTATAGATTAAAATATTCTGTCGATTTTTGGGAATAGATAGGTCTTATTAATTAGGCTGAAAATCAATTGTTACAGAGGGTTTAAGCATTAAAGCTCTTTGTAACAATTATTTATAATTTAGTGCTATGAGACGTTTACAAAAAATATTTTGATTTTTTTGTGAAAAAGTATTGACAATCGACAAAAAACATAGTATACTAGTCGATGTCAAAAGGAAATGGTCGTTTAGCTCAGCTGGGAGAGCATCTGCCTTACAAGCAGGGGGTCATAGGTTCGAGCCCTATAACGACCACCATCTTTTTACGGCCTGGTAGTTCAGTTGGTTAGAATGCCGCCCTGTCACGGCGGAGGTCGACGGTTCGAGCCCGTTCCAGGTCGCCATTTTTTTATAAATTTGTAGTTGGCTTCATAGCTCAGTTGGTAGAGCAGAGGACTGAAAATCCTCGTGTCAGTGGTTCGATTCCACTTGAAGCCACCAATAGTTTTATGGTGGATGTAGCGCAGTTGGTTAGAGCGCCAGTTTGTGGCACTGGAGGTCGTGAGTTCGAATCTCATCTTCCACCCCATTATTTTCCACCAATATTTATACATTGGACTGTAGCCAAGCGGTAAGGCACCAGACTTTGACTCTGGCATGCGCTAGTTCGAATCTAGCCAGTCCAGCCAAGATACGGGACTTTTAGGGGTCTCGTTTATTTTTTATTATAATATTATTATAACTTAATATCCTTTATTATCAAGTCTTTTAGAGATTATAACTATTTTGAAAATTTTATTATAAATATATTATATTTCATTAAATGCATGAAAAAATAAATTTATGTAAAGGTCAATATAAAATTGATAAAAAAATTATTAGATGTCATTTTAAATATGACATCTAATAGACAAATTTCAATATTTAACTTTTTTAACCCGCACAAATTACTTAGCAAAATCTAATCTTCTATATTAATCTTTATATTTATCGAATGTTTCAGATCTAGACCAATCACCAATAAAGCTAATATGCATTCCGTCGGGTTTTGAGGTAGTAAAATAACCTCCCCAACACATCGTATATCTTTTTATAATTTCTACCATATGAGAATCTTTAAAAATAACATAGTCATTTGTTTTTTCGTTTGGTGGATCATTACCTTGTACATTATAACTAGAATTTATATCTATAGCTGCTCCAAATGAATGGGCAGATAAGACATCTTGATCACTTCCAGTAGTCTTTTTATAAGTATAACCATATGTATTTTCCGGTATAATATAAAAATCTGGACATTCATTATATATATCATTAAAAAATGATGTGAATACATTTGCTAGTTCTTTATTAACTTCAATATTCATATTCGAATTCCCATTTTTTGTCCTAATTGGTACATTTATGGACTCTATTTTAGAGGCCATTGTTTCTGCTGTTATTTGATTTGGTTTGGGTTTAGAATCAAAAGCAGTTCCAGTTAAAATTTCCCATATCTCAGAATCAGATTTTAACAGTAATTCTCTTATTGTTGGATCTTTTATGGAAGATATATTATTTAACAATGATAATGAATTTTGAAGTTTTTTTGTAAGCTCATTTGAAATACCGAGTGATTTCATTTTAGCAAGTAATGTATAAAGTGTATTATTAGAATTTCTTTCTGCTTGTTGAAATTTTTCGATAATGGAATTTACACATTTAGTTGCATTATCAATTTCTGTTTCAATTTTAGCCAAAGTCGAAGGTAAACTCTTTATTTTTGAAGAACCAGAAAAATCATTTGGTACATTTATAGAAGAGATTATTTTTTTGGCTGATTCCAAATCTTTTTTACTATTTTTTATTTGTGGTTTTACATTTTTTTCTATACTATCTATATTGATACTAAGCATATTTAATATCATTCCTTTCGTTAAAGGCACAAATTAGAATGAATAAATTTTCAGCTTTTGAATATTATTATTCAAACAGGCCTCTTAATTTTATAAATTTTTTAATCTTTGTTGTAAATTAGATACTGTTTGTTTGATGTTTTCTATTTGCTTATTAATTGTTTGAATTTTTTTATTTGATTCCGATAATACATTATTTAATTGACCAATTACGCTTTCAAGTTCACCTGCTATATTTGCTATCTGTGTTACATCGGAGTGCTTTACTGTGCTCTTATAATTAATATTAAGTTCACTATTGGCACTTGCAATGTGTTGCTTTGATGATGATAATTTAGATATTGCTTCATTTATTTTTCCATTCATATTTTGGTATTGCTGTATATTATTTTGTAGCTTATTAATTTCACTATTTAATTGATTTATTTCATTAATTGTGTCATTTCTTAATCTAATTAAAAGTTCACATTGGGAATTATTATTCAATTCATTTGCTATGTTTAGTCCATTATTCACATCAATTCCACCTTTCTTTTTTTATTTTTATAAATATTTTTTTGATATCTATATTACACATATTGAATATATTATTCAAATATATTAGTATCCTACCATAAATATTTTTATTTTGCAAAAAATTATGTAGCTATTCAAAACTATTTTACAATAATTTTCCTACTAAAATCCAAATTTCCCCAAGAATCACTTTCAAAACCCAAAGTATAAACATTAGTAGCCCAAATATCCTTATTCATCAAAACTTGCAAATTTTTATTTCCATTACTATCAACAAATTTCTTAACAGAAGTAACGATTTTAGCACTTGGATTTTTATGTTTAATTTTACTTACTAAATTTTTACCCTTATCATTAAAGCCTAAAACCCTAACATAAGGAACAACTTTTTTCGAAATAGCAATATCCTTTTTAGAAATTTCTAAAAGAGCATATAAAAGAATTCTTCTAATTCTAGTTTTAGTATATCTTTTAGAACAAACAATATTAACAAAATCATCTACTGTATTACAAGAAAGAGCAGCTTTTTTTATTAGATTTTCAAGCCCCTCAGAAACATCTGGAAGTTTTTTTATTTCTTCTAGGCTCATCAAACGTAAATTATACAAAGCAATTTTTTCATATTTAGAAAAATCTTTAACAAAATGACCTTTATTTATTTCTTCTTTTAAAATAGTATAAGAACCAGGAGTAAGTGCATCTTTCAGATTAGTAGTATTGCCTGTTTTCAGCATATTTCGAATAGAAGTGCTACTGCTAATTGAACCTGTATAATCTAAGGATAAATGACCTGAGGATTTTCTTGGAACTAAAACAGGTTTTATTCTAGAACGATATTTTTTCAATGCTTTTAAATATTCAATTCCCAAAATATTATTTGGTTCAGATAAAATGTTCTTATAAGAAAAGTCTTTCAAATAACTTAAAATAGCATTTTCTCTTGCCTTAGGAAAGGAAACTCCTTTCGATAATTCATCAGCTAGAAATGCTTTAAATTCTTTAGGCTCTTCATATAAAATATTTGCAATTATATTTAATTTATTAAGCTCTTGACATTCTGCGCCAAAAGATAGATGGTCAACTATTTTTAATGAGTTTAAAATTTTTACAGCACCATCTGCAAAGTTTTCTGCACTTGATACTGAATACAGAGTGGGAAGTTCAATAACTAAATCGGCTCCTCCTGCTAATGCCATTTCAGCTTTTGTCCATTTATCTACGATAGAACTTTCACCACGTTGGGTAAAGTTTCCACCAATAAGCACTATTACATAATCATCTTTTGTGAGTTCTTTAGATTTTAAAATATGATATAAATGACCATTATGAAATGGATTATATTCAGCAATAATACCTAATACCATAAAAATTTGTCCTTTCAAAAAATTATGTTTATAATATCATAAACATGCTCAAAAATCAACAGAAAAAATTGCAAAAAATATTGAAATAATTTTTAAAAAAGTATAATATAAAAATATAATATGAAAACAGGAGAAAAAGATGAAAAATGATTATTTACGTGAAACCTTAAATATGAATCAGGATTTATTACAAGATTTAGCTAAAAACCAATATATACAAAATGAGTTTTTGGGAGTGCTAAGAAGCATAGAAGCTAGTATACCAGAAGATTGCAGACAAAATTTTTATGGAAATTTAAAAACATTAAGATTAAATATTGGGGATATGGCAAATAAAGGAGAAGATATTGCAGGTGTATATAATGGAAAATCTAACAAAATAGTAATAAATAAATGTATACTTGACAAACTGAAAGAGAATTATAACATACAGTATGTTGAAGAATTAAAAGATTGTATATTAATGGCAATGTATCACGAATTATTACATATGGCTAGTTGTACTAGAGACGAAAAAACAAACTATTATGCAGGTGGATTTCAACATATAGAAAGAAATGAAGATGGAGAATTTTTATATTCGGAAGATTTGAAGGGAATGACAGAAGGCTTTACTGAAAGATTAACAATGCTAGTATTTGGAAAAAGAACATATGAGAGTCATTCAATATATGGAAGGCAAATGAATTTTACTGAGCATTTATCAAAATTAACAGACCTAGAAACAATGAAAAGAGCATATTTTAACAATAGAAATGGAATGGCTCTAGTAGATAAAAAACTAGAAAAACTCGATGGTAAAGGCTCACATATAGATTTGTATGAAGATATAGAACAAGATTATAGGGTGAAAGATAACAAAGAAGTGGAATATGATAAATATTTATTAGCTGATATCGAACGAAGACTTTTAGATTTGTCAAGAAAAAAAGTAAAAGAACTACTAAAGGAAAATCCTAATATGACTGATGGAGAAATTACTGATTTTTGGAAAGAAATAGCAGGAACAATAAACTTTCCGGAAAAATTAGAACTTATGGGAGAAAATCCGGAAAATTATAATGGACTTGAACAATTAAGACCAATGTTTAAAAGGTTTAGATTAGAAACAATGGAAAATAGAAATAAAACTATACAAATCAAGGATATCGAAAATATTACACAAGGAGTTAAAATTTCTGATTTGAATAATGAAGTAAAGAATGAGAAAAAAGAAATGCAAATTGAAAGTGAATATAATAGAGAAAGTTTTGAGTAAACAAGATAAAATATTTTGTAAATGGAGATATTATGGAATCACAAATGATAGTAAATAGAAAAAAATCTTATGCAGAGATTTTAGAAATATTAAAATATATGGATAAGGGTTATGTAGATAAAATCCCTAAAAAGTTAATTGATTTTTTCAAAGAAAATAAAGCAATGGATTATGATTTTAAATATGATAGTACAGTAGAAATAGGCAAACAGGAATTACATGAAGGCACGATTGTATTGTTAGCAATGTTAAATCTGAATTATTGGTGTGACAGTGAAGAACATAAAAAAGAATTAATAAAAAAATATAATGAAAATGAACAAAAATATCAAGAACAATTACGAGAAAAATATAATCCAGACAATATTTTAAAAAAAATAAAACAAAAAAAAGGTGCCGAGGAAAAGATTGCTAAAGAAGATGTTGCGATGATAGAATATAAAGAATCAATATTAAAAAAGGTTATAAATAAGCTCAAAAGTATTTTTAATGTAGGTTAATGAATTGACAACTTTTAATCAATATGATATAAAAAAATCATACAAATTATGAAAAGACCTAAAAATCCCGATTAAAAAATAATATATGGGAAAAAATATTTTTAGGAGGTAAGATTTATGGAAAAAGTAAAAATTGTCCAATATGGATGTGGAAAGATGAGTGCATACACAATGAGATATGCCATCGAAAAAGGGTATGAAATTGTAGGAGCATTAGACATCAATCCAAATGTAATTGGAAAAGACATTTCAGAAATCATTGGATGTAATTGTGGAGAAAAAGGGGTAAAAGTTGCAGATGTAAAAGATGCACGTAAGGTTTTAGAAGAAACAAAGCCAGATGTATGTATAGTTACAACAATGAGTTTAATAAGTGACCTAGACGAAGCACTTACAGTATGTGCAGAGCTTGGAATAAATGCAATAACAACTTGCGAAGAAGCATTTTATCCAGAAGCATCAAATCCGAAACTAACAGAAAAATTAGATAAATTAGCAAAAGAAAATCATTGTACAATAACAGGAAGTGGATACCAAGACGTATTTTGGGGAAATTTAATTTACACTTTGGCTGGTGCAACACATAAAATAACAAAAATAAAAGGAAGTTCATCATACAATGTAGAAGACTATGGAATAGCACTTGCTCAAGTTCATGGTTCAGGAATGACTTTAGAAGAATTTGACGAAAAAATAGCTGCAGCAGACAAAATAAGTATGGAAGAAAGACAAAAAATAATAGAAAGTGGAACATATACACCATCATATATGTGGAATGTAGTTCCTTGGCTTGCAGATAAATTCGGATTTACAATAACATCTATGACACAAAAATGTGTGCCAATAGTTGCTAAAGAGGATATCCATTCAAATACATTAAATATGGACATAAAAGCAGGAAATGCAACAGGAATGAGTGCTGTAGTTACTGCAGAAACTAAAGAAGGAGTTATAATAGAAGCGGAATGCATAGGAAAAGTATATGATAAAGACGATGTAGATACAAATGACTGGACAATATTTGGAGAACCTGACACAAGAGTTGTTATAACTGAACCTAAAACAGTTGAACTTACTTGTGCAAGTATTGTAAACAGAATACCTGATTTGATAAAAGCAGAAGATGGATTTGTACCAACTTCTAGGATGGGAGATTTGAAGTATTAATAGAGAAAAAGGACAAAAGGGACCGGGTCTTTTTTGTCCACTGGTCATTTAAGACCCGGTCCTTTTTGAGCAAGGACAAAAAAGACCCGGTCCCTTTGGGGAAAGGAGCAAAAAATGGAAAGAGTAGACAAAACAAACTATTACCTAGACATAGCAGAAACAATACTAGAAAGAGGAACATGCCTAAGAAACAACTATGGAAGTGTAATTGTAAAAAATGACGAAATAATATCAACAGGATACAGTGGAGCACCAAGAGGTAGAAAAAATTGTCTTGACTTAGGATATTGTATACGCAAACAAAAAACAAATTTAAGTGGTGCAGGATATGAAATGTGTAGATCTGTACATAGTGAACAAAATGCAATAATAAGCGCAAATAGAAGAGATATGCTAGGTGCAACCTTATATTTGGTTGGAATTAATAAAAGAAATGGTGAATACATAGCTGATAATTATCCTTGTACATTATGCAAAAGAATGATAATAAATGCAGGAATAGAAAAAGTTGTTATGAGAGATAATAAACAAAATTACAGAGTAGAATATGTAGATGAATGGATAAAAAATGACGATACATTAAATTAAATAGGATTTATTTTAGCCAAGAAGATTAGCTAAAATAAATCCTAAAATTAAACTTAAAATTGAAGCAAATCCTGTTAAATCAAGTGTAAATCCGTGGATATAATATGAAAATAGAGCCAAGTGTAAAGCCTATTATTGCAAAAAAAGTTTGAGGATAAAATTTATCTAATAAAAATTTAGTCAGTTTCATAAAAAATATACTACCAATTATAATTCCAATTCCTAATGGAAAAAGAAATGGTAAATATATGATTGACACAGCATCTAAGTAATATTCATAAATCCCTAAAAGCATCAAAATTAAGGTATTACTAACACCTGGTATAATTATGCCTGCTGACATAAGAAATCCGGAGATTATTAAAAATAAAAAATTATAATTTGCATCATTAAATCGAGAAATCTTTTTTTCTAAAACGACGAGCAAAATTCCAGCTAAAAGTGTTATAAATGTAAAAATCAAATAAGAAGGTTTAAATTTTACTTTAGATGTACAGGTCTTAACTAGAGCCGGAATGCTACCTAAAATTAAACCAATAAAAATAAATTTTATTTGGATTGGATAGGCAAAAAATAAATATTTTAAAATATTACCAAACAAAACAATTCCAATTAAAGAGCCGAGTCCAATTGGAAATAAATATTTAAAATTTTCTTTTATATTCTTAAAAAAATTTAATACACAATTAAGTAAATTCTCGTAAATTCCAAAAATAACGCACAAAACACCGCTACTTATTCCAGGTAGAATTGCACCTGCACCGATTAAAATTCCCTGAAAAAAGCTTTTTAAAAATTTCAAAAAATCAGCTCCTTTTAAATAAATATATGTTGTAATAAAAAAAATATACCAAAAGTTTTAAGCAATTAAAATTAAAAATAGGGTCAGGCACTTTTTATTTTTCATAACATATAATTGTGTAGAGAAAAATGGAGGTGCTTTTATGATGATGGGCATTTGTATAACAGGGTTTTTACAATTCTTAAAAACAGCCATATTGGTTGTTCGGATATATTACTGGAACAAATTTATTTCCAGAACCATTAACACCTGAAGAAGAAAAAATTGCGTTAGAGCAATTTTCAAAAGGGGATGAAGAAGCAAGAAATTTATTAATAGAAAGAAATTTAAGGCTTGTTGTGCATGTTTGTAAAAAATATGCCAATACTAATATTGACCAAGATGATTTACTTTCCATTGGAACAATAGGTCTTATAAAAGGAGTCAATAGTTTTAAAGTTGAGAAAGGTTCTAAGTTATCTACATATGTTTCAAGATGTATTGATAATGAAGTATTGATGTATCTAAGAGCTACAAAAAAATTAAATGCGGAAGTTCACTTAAATGAACCTATAGGAAAAGATAAAGATGATAATGTTATAACTTTAGAAGAGGTTTTAGAAAATGATGATAAATCTATAGATGATGTTGTGGATACTAAAATGAAAATAAAAAAGATGTATAATAAAATAAAAGAAGTATTAAAAGACAGAGAAAAAACAATTATTGAACTTAGATTTGGGCTGACAGGAGGAAAACCGAAAACACAAAAGGAAATAGCAAGTATGATGGGAATTTCTCGTTCATATGTTTCGAGGATAGAGACTAAGGCTATTGAAAAATTGGCGGAAGGATTTAAGGAATAGGTAGAAGACTTATTCCTTATTTTTACTTTTTTTGTAAAATGATTTTTACCTATTTTGTAAAGTAACTAAAAATTAATCTCGAAAGATTGAAAACCAATAAAAAATACTATATAATATACCCCAAAAGGAGACAAAAAAATGAACGATTATATAACAATAATAGGAGGAGGCCTAGCAGGAACAGAAGCGGCCTATCAAATAGCGAAAAAAGGCATAAAAGTAAAGTTATATGAAATGAAACCACAAAAATACTCACCGGCACACTCAAACCAAAATTTAGCAGAAATAGTATGTAGTAATTCATTCAAATCAAACCTACATACAAATGCATGTGGCTTATTAAAAGAAGAACTAAGAAAATTAGATTCTCTACTGATCAAAATAGCAGACCAAACAGCAGTGCCAGCAGGACAAGCATTAGCAGTAGATAGAGAAGAATTTTCAAAAAAAGTAACAGAAGAAATCAAAAGCAATCCACTTATAGAAGTAATAAATAAAGAAGTTGGAGAAGAAATACACTTAAAGAAATTAGCTGAAGAAGGAATTGTAATAATAGCAACAGGACCATTAACGTCAGAAAGTTTATCAAAAGAAATCCAAGAATTAACAGACAATGAAAAACTTGCATTTTATGATGCGGCAGCACCAATAGTTACAAAAGAAAGCATAGACTTTAATATAGCATTTTATGGAAATAGATATGAACAAGAAAAGAAAAAAGAAGAAACAATAGAAGAATGGCAAAAAAGATTAAGTATCCAAGATGCAAGCTATATTAATCTTCCAATGAATAAAGAAGAATATGAAAAATTTGTGCAAGAGCTAATAAATGCGGAAGTAGTAACACTTCACGACTTTGAAAAAAGAGAAATATTTGAAGGCTGTATGCCAGTAGAAATAATGGCAAAAAGGGGAATAGACACATTAAGATTTGGTCCACTAAAACCAGTTGGATTTGATGACCCAAGATTCGGAAAAAGACCATATGCAGTAGTACAACTAAGGCAAGACAATGGTGCGGCCAGTTTATATAACCTAGTAGGATTTCAAACAAACCTAAAATATGGAGAACAAAAAAGAGTATTTAGTATGATACCAGGTTTAGAAAATGCAGAATTCATAAAATATGGTGTAATGCATCGTAATACATATATAAATTCAAGTTACCTATTAGATAATACATATAATCTAAAAAAATCTCCAAATATATATTTTGCAGGTCAAATAACAGGAGTAGAAGGATATGTAGAATCAATATCATCAGGATTAGTCGCAGGAATAAATGCGGCTTTAAGATACAATAATGATACAAAAAAAGAATTTTCCGAATATACAATGATAGGAGCTTTAGCAAAATACATATCTACTGAAAATGACAAATTCCAACCAATGAATGCAAACTTTGGAATTGTGCCAGAATTAGGAGAAAAAATAAAAGACAAAAAATTAAAATATGAAAAATTAGCTGATAGAGCTCTTGAATATTTAGAAAAATGAGGAGAAAATATGCCAAAAGTTAGTTTAATAATACCAGTATATAATGTTGAAAATTATATAGAAAAATGCTTAAACTCAGTTGTGAACCAAACTCTGAAAGATATGGAAGTAATAATTGTAAATGATGGCTCAAAAGATTCATCAAAGCAAAAAATAGAAAAATATTTAAAAAAATATCCTGGGATAAAATATTTAGAAAAAGAAAATGGTGGACTATCAGATGCAAGAAATTATGGTATGCAATATGCCACAGGTGAATATATAGCATTTTTAGATTCAGATGATTATGTAGAAGAAACAATGTATGAAGAAATGTATAATGTGGCCCAAAAAGAGGCAGCAGATATGGTAGAATGTAACTTTATTTGGGAATATCCAGATAAAAAAAGAGAAGATATAGGGGCTGTCTATAACTCAAAAAGAGAAATGGTAGAAAAAGCTCGTGTTGTTGCATGGAACAAATTAATAAAAAGAGAATTACTTGAAAAAACAGGTGTAAAATTTCCAATAGGTTTAAGATATGAAGATGTGGAATTTTTCTATAAATTAGTACCATATTTAGAAAAAGTATCATTTGTAAAAAAATGTTTTGTACATTATATACAAAGAGGTAATTCGATAGCAAATACACAAAATATTAGAACAAAGGAAATATTTACGGTTCTTCAAAATGTTATATCATATTATAGAGAAAATGGCTTTTACGATGAATACAAAGATGAGTTAGAATTTATATATGTTAGATTTTTATTATGCAGTTCATTAAAGAGAATGTGTAAAATTCAAAATAAAGAGGAAAGAAATTTGGCATTAGATGAAACTTGGAATAATATTACCTTAAATTTTCCAAATTGGAGAAAAAATCCAATATTAAAAAAGAAAACATTGAAAAATTTATATATAAAAAGTAATAACAAATTAACATTCAAAATTTATTGCTTTTTCTTACATCTATTGTAAAGGAGGGGCAATAACATGAAAATAAAAGAAAAATTAAGTTTAGAAAACCTAATGTGTTTATTTATAATACTTTGTCCGGTGCTAGATATACTAAGTTTTTTATTTAGAAATTATTATAATACAACAATCTCACCTACGACAATATTAAGACCAATAATACCATGTATAGTATTTGTAATATTATTTTTTAAAGAAAAAAACAAAGGAAAAAAATTAATAGTTGGTTTAGTTTATTTAATATATTCAATAATTCATTTGATAATATTTCAAAAATTACATAATGGAAGTTCATATGGAAATATAGCAAATGAAATGCAATATTTAATAAATTATGGAATGATGATAGTAAATTTATACTTATTTTTTACAGTAATAAAAGATAAAGGAAAAATTCAAAAATCAGTATTAATAAGTATTACAATATATATAGTATCAATATTCTTTTCAATAATAACCAAAACTTCATCATCAACATATATAGAAGGAATTGGATATAAAGGATATTTTGAATCCGGAAATAGTTTATGTACAGTGTTGCTATTAGGTTTATGTATAATATTAGAAGATTTTAAGTTTACAGATTGGAAAAAATTTGTAATAATATTATTTGTAGGAATATATCTTACAATGTTATCAGGAATGAGAACTGGACTATTTGGATTTGGACTTATTTTAGCAATATTTATAATGGCAAAATTTTTTATAAATATAAGAGATAACATAAAAATTAGTAGAAAGCAAATAATAGCAATATCAGTATTTATCATAATTTCAATTATAATGATAGTTGTTTGGGGCTCACAAACAATAGAAAGAAGAAAATTATTAAGAGAAAATGAATTAATAAACATAGATGAAGAAACTGGGGAAAATAGATTTGTCACAGGAGATATATTAAATATATATAAACAAATAAAAAATGGAACATTAGAAGAGAATTATATGTCAGAAGCAGAAAAAAGAGCAATAGTAGAATTTTGTGACTATGCAAAAAAGACAAATTTATCAAATGTAAATCTAAGAAAACAACAGCTTATTTACAATATAATTTTAGTGAAAGAACAAAAAAATCCATTATTAATATTATTTGGAAATGGCTATAAAAACCAAACAGGAGAACTTGTTATGGAAATGGAATTACCAGCTTTTATTTGCAATTTCGGAATAATAGGATTTATTTTATATTTTGGACCATTTGCAGTAATAATGGTTGAAGCTATTATTAAGGCTATTAAAGACAGAAAAGGGATAAAGATTGATACAATTATGGCTTTATTTGGTATGCTATTAGCTGTTGGATTGTCATGCTTTTCGGGATATGTATTTTTTAATTTATCTAGTATGACTATGGTAATAATTTTATGTACGAGTGGGACAAAAGGGACCGGGTCTTAAATGACCAGTGGACAAAAAAGACCCGGTCCATTTTGTCACAGAAAGGAAAAATCAATGAAAAAAATAGTATTTGGAATAACAAGCTTAGGAATAGGTGGAGCAGAAAGAGTACTGGTAGATATAGTAAACAAATTACAAAATGAATATGATATAACAATATTTACACTATATGGAAAAGGAGCATTTGAAAAAGAATTATCAAATAAAATAAAAGTAATGCAATTATATAGTAATTCTTATGAAGAAATGAGCAAAATCAAGAAAAAAATTATCCCAATAAAGGTATTAATAGGTGGAAAATCTATATACAAAAAATATATACAAGGAAAATTTGATACAGAAATAGCCTTTCTAGAGGGTCCAATTACAAGAATTTTTAAATCGGGAAAAGCAAATAAAAAAATAGTATGGGTTCATAATGATATAGCAAAAGTTTTTGGAGATAATTTTAAGGCAAAGTTGAAACTTAAAGTTGATAAAAAAATTTATAGTCAATATGATAAAATAATTTTTGTAAGTAAAGACAATAAAAATTCATTTAATAGAATATATAATACTATACCTAATTTAAATGAAAAAGAAGAAGTTATTTATAATTACATAGATAAAGAGAGAATTATAGAAAAATCCAAAGCTAAAATTGGACAAGAATATATCGATAAAAATGTGCCATCTATTATTACAGTTGCAAGACTTGTAGAACAAAAGGCAATTGATAGACTGATAAATGTCCATAAAAGACTTATAGATGATGGAATTATGCATAATATTTATGTAATAGGCGATGGACCGGAAAAAGAAAATTTACAAAATCAAATAAAAGAACTTAAAGTAGAAGACACATTTAAACTTATGGGAAAAAGGGAAAACCCATACCCATATATAAAAAGAGCAGATTACTTTGCGTTACTTTCTAAATTTGAAGGTTATGGCATGGTTATTGATGAGGCAAAGATTTTAAATAAGAGAATAATTATCACAGATACTGCTGCAAAAGAAGCGGTAAAAGGGTATTTGCCAAAACTAATTTTACAAAATACGGAAGAGGCAATTTATGAGGGTTTAAAACAGGTTATTTTGAAAAATGTTGTTTTTGATGATAGTGAAGATGTTTTTGATAATGAATTCTTACTGAAGAAAATAAGGAATTTACTGGGATAACAGGACAAAAGGGACCGGGTCTTTTTTGTCCAAGAATAATAAAAAATATATAATAGGAAAAAGTGGGACAAAAAAGACCCGGTCCCTTTTGTCCCGCGGGTGGAGAAAAAATGAAACTAAGTATACTAACTGCAACATATAACAGAGGAACATACCTTCAAAAATTATATGATAGCATAAAAGAAAATTTAAAATACAACCTAAATTGTGAATGGATAATAGTAGATGATGGGTCAACTGATGACACAAAGAAATATGTAAAAAAATTTATAGATGAAAATATTATACCAATTATATATTATTATCAAAAAAATAATGGTAAAATGTCAGCTATAAATGAAGCTGTAAAGTTAGCAAAAGGAAATTTAATTGTAGATTGTGATTCTGATGATTATTTCGTTCCAAATGCTTTTGAAAAAATAGAAAAAAATGCAAATAAATTATTAGAAAATGAGAATTTATATGCAATGGTATTTTTAAAAAAAGAAAATGATGGTAAAATAAGTGGAAATCAATTTAAGAAACAAGAACAAATCACTTCTATGTTTGATTTATACTTTAAGGAAGATATTCAAGGAGAAAAAATAATTGTTTTTAATAGTAAAATAAGAAAAGAATATTTTCATAAATTAGAACATAATGAAAAATTTATAACAGAATCTAGAATGTATCATGAAATGGATGAAAAATATAAGGTAATTGCTATAAATGATGTTATAGAACAGGGAAGCTATATTGATGGAGGATATACTAAAAACATAAGCAAGACATTTAAGGAATCTCCTTTTGGATATTATATGTATTTTAAAGAAATTTTATCTAAAGATATGAGTGGAGTATTATTTAGCAAAAGATTGTATACTATTAAACATTATATTTTATTTAGCTATTTGACAAATAATAGATTTGATGATAGTTTTATGAAAGATAAATTAAATAAAAGTTTATATAGACTTTTGTATTTGCCAGGAATTATGAAAAGCAAGAATTTTTAATGAAAAGGAGATAAAGAAAAATGGAATATTTAAGCTTTTTAATTGCACTTATTGTTTTATACATAGTGCTAAAGATTATCGCAGCACCTGTTAAGATTATAATTAAACTTATGATTAATGCTTTTGTAGGTGGAGTTGTGTTATTTTTAATTAATTTAGTAGGTGCAGGATTTGGTTTCGCACTTAATATCACTTGGTTAACTTCATTGATTGTTGGTATTTTTGGCGTGCCAGGGGTTGTGCTTGTGATATTGCTTCAAATGGTTATGTAATGGAAAATAAAAGGAAACCATCTAAGTGGTTTCCTTTAAAAAACTATGCATAATCTTTTAAATTTATAAATTAACTAATTAATATACGGCCGATTAATCAATTTATAATTAAGCCATAGCTGCATTTAATTTTTTAGCTAAATTAGATTTTTTTCTAGCTGCAGTATTTTTAACTAAAACACCTTTTGTGCAAGCTTGATCGATTTTCTTTGTAGCTTGTGAAAATAGAACTTTAGCTTCATCTATTTTTCCAGCTTCAATAGCTTCTTCGAATTTTCTTACAGCTGATTTATATCCTGATTTAATCATATTATTTCTTAATGTTTTCTTTTCGATTATTTTAACTCTTTTTTTAGCTGATTTTATGTTTGGCATTTTGTTGCACCTCCTTTAGTATTTGTATTTATAATACACCCTATTTTAGCACAAAATACTTGGTTTGGCAAGTGTTTTTTTATTTTATCATGATATTTATGAAAAAATAAAAAAATAATTAATTAAAATAAATAAAGCATTAGTTTAAATAATTAAAAAAGTACAAAATAAATCAAAAAAATATTGACTAAAAAAAACAACAATGTTAAAATAAAAGACATAAAACACAAGGAAAGGAAAGAAAAAAATGGAGAAAAACAAAGGAATAACATTGATTGCACTGGTAGTAACAATAATAGTTTTAATTATTCTTGCAGGAGTAAGTATATCTATGCTTACAGGGGAAAATGGAATAATAACAAGAGCACACGAAGCAAAAACAAAAATGGAAGATGCTCAAAATAGCGAAACAGCACAAATGGATGCCATTTTAGCTCAAATGGAAATGCAACAAACAGGAAATATATGCAATAGTCCAAAATTAAAAACAGGAATGATAGCAGTGAAATGGGATGGTAGTAAATGGGTGAAGGCAAGTAGTGACAACTCGGGAAAAGATTGGTATGATTATTCTACAGGTTCAAAAAGATGGGCAAATGTAGTAACAGTAAAGGCAAGTGGTACAAAAACAAGAGAAGTATATATGAATGCAGAAGTAGGAACAGAAATAGCAGAAGATGATATAACAACAATGTTTGTATGGATACCAAGATATGCATATAAAATAGTAAGTGGATATCACTCAACTGGAAATGGTGTAATAGATATAAAATGGTTAACAGGAACAACAGATGCAGCAGTAGATGGAAGTTTAGTAGCTAAAAGAACTTCAGAAACAGATAAAAATTATGTAGTACACCCAGCTTTTACAAATGATACAAGTTTAGGTGGAAGTGGAAAAGAAATAGAAGGATTTTGGGTTGGAAAGTTTGAGTCAAGTAATGTTAATGCTGTGAAAAATAATGCTAATATGGATAAAACAACAACAGATAAAAATATTTTATATGGACAAGGAGATAATCAAACAGTAACAATAAGACCCAATGTAAATAGTTGGAGAAATATAAGTGTAAGTGACATTATGCAAGTAAGTCAAAATATGACAACAGACAATAACATACATGGACTAAGTAAATCAGATACGACAACAACAATGATGCAAAATAGTCAATGGGGAGCAGTAGCATATTTAACACAAAGTGAATATGGAAATATGCAAACATCAAGCGGAGATTCAGGAGTATGGAATAATTCATATACAGAAGGATATACATATAAAGCTGATAATGATTATGGATTTAATAATTATTGTTCAACTTTAACAGGAATGGCAGGTTCAAGCAGAGATGCTTGGTCAGACTATTATGCAACACGAATAGATAATGGAAAAACCGAAGATGTAGCTAATGGAACAATAACGATAAAATCAGTACGTAAATATAGAGCAAAAAAGACAGTTAATGGAAAAGAAGTATATGATGATAATGAAGATGGAAGTTATAAATTTGACGAAACTCAAAACAAATCATATACATATACATATTATAGATATTATACAGAAAATGGACAAAAAGCAAGTACAACAAGAAATATATATGGAGTATATGACATGGCAGGAGGAGTATGGGAATATATGGCAAATTCTATCGAAGAAGGAAATTCAGGAACTCAAGCAGACCAAATAGTAGCATTAAAAAAATATGAACCAAAATTTGCAACAATATATAAAGGAAACAGCGAAGATGGAAAAATAGATAATGGAAATGGGACAACATCAGATGATGGACTAGGAAAATTAGCAAATTATAAAGCAAATAAAAATATGTATGGAGATGCAATATGGGAAACTTCATGTGCTAATCCCAAAGGAAATGATGCAGATAAAACTCAGGGAATAGTGGATTCAGATGGCGAAAAATACAATGTTGGAAGTAGCTGGAATAACGATTACTCGAACTTTCCGCGTCGTGTGTACCCGTTCTTCGAACGTGGTGGCAGCTTTGACAGCAGTAGCAGTGCCGGAGTGTTCGCTTTCTACAACGACCTCGGCGGTAGCAACAATGCCTACGGTTTCCGTGTAGTTGCACTTTGATTCTTTCCTTGCTCCTTGTGCCCTTTGATCTGTACAAAATAAAAATTTATAATTAGGCAAAAATACGGGCAGGAAAAATAAATTAGGGATTAAACCGATATTACTCGAACTTTCCGCGTCGTGTGAACCCGTTCTTCAAACGTGGTGGCAACTTTAACAACAGTAGCAATGCCGGAGTGTTCTATTTCAACAACGACAACGGCGGTAGCAACAATAACAACGGTTTCCGTGTAGTTGCACTTCGATACCAATTTAAGTATGAAAAATACTTTATCCCAGAAGGGCAAATCTTCAAGGAGATTGCCGAGAGTTTTTTACTAAGGCTGCTTGGATATTGTAAAATGAGAAAAATATTCAAGAGAAAATGAATAGAAACAACAGGAAGTGTATCAAAGAGGTTTAATTCCTTTGGTATAGACCGAGAATTTTATACCATAAACACATAAAAAGTAATCTTGTTCTAGTAGCAAAATGGTGAATGTCCGAGATTATAAAAAAAAGATGCAAATAATTAAATTGCATCTTTTTTGTCATTTTCAATAAGAGAAATAAGATAATTTTCAGTATTTTCGAAAAAAATATTATTAAAAAGAAAATTACAACTATTTAATACTTTATTTTGTAAATTGTAAGAATTACAATGTGAAACATGACCAAGCCATGAGTTAAGTTGCAAAGAAGTTTGGGCGAAATCAAGTTTATTTTTTGAATATAAATAATTCCATTTTTTCACCCTTCGTTTAATTTTCTTTTTACTGTTTAACCTTAATAATTTATGTGTCGAAAAAATCCTATAGCCGCAAAAGTTAACTCCCATGGCAGAAGGATAGTAACGAGATTTATTATTTAATTTTAAATGTAATTTTTCTTCTAAAAAAAGTTCAATTTCATTTTTTAAGTAAATACATTCCTTTTTGGTTTTAGCAAGTAAAATAAAGTCATCCATATATCTGGTATAACATTCAATTTTTAAAGTTCTTTTTATAAATTGGTCAAGTTCATTTAGATATATATTAGCAAAAAATTGACTGGTATAATTTCCAATAGGAATACCAATATTAGAAGAATCAGTTTGATTATCAAATATTAATAGACGTGAAAAATTCAACAATTTTTTATCAGATATATATTTTTTTAATATATTAAAAAGAATATAAGGATCAATATTATAAAAAAATTTACTAATATCACACTTTAAAATCCAAAAAGAATTATACTTTCTGTAATATTTTCGAAGATTTTGTTCTACATTTTCAACAGCTTTATGAGTCCCTTTTCCACTAATACACGCATAGGTATTACTAATTAATTTGGGGAGAATATATGGTTTAATAAATTCCTCAATATACCATTGGTGAACAATTCTATCAATATAGGGAAGAGCATTTATTGTTCTTTCTTTAGGTTCATATACCTTGAATTGAAAATATTTTCCTAAATGGTATTGACCATTTTTTATGTTATTTAAAAGATTATATATATTATTTTCCAAATTTAGTTCGAATTTTATAACTTCGCTTTTATATGTTTTATTTTTTTTAGCTCTTTTATGTGCCTGCATCAATTTTTCAAAAGTTAACTTTTGACAGAAAGAATTTTTTATCGTTTTTGGCATGATGAAATCCAGCCTCCTAACATATTACATATATTTGTTATTAAGGCAGACCAACTTTCATAATTTTTTTGTGATATGTATTTATATTTATAAGATAAACGAACATGCACTTTTAATAAACATAAATTTATATCCAGTGCATGTAAATAAATTAATTTATCCTGCTTTCTGAAAGACTTTATAGCATACATAATATTTTTTAATCCTATATAAACATTTTCTTTAATTTCTTTAACTAATGCAAACGTTTCGGATTTTGGATATTTTCTTACAATGTCATTTGAATAATATAGAAGTTCCATATATTTTTGATAAATTATTAAATTATCCTTGGTATTTGCATCCATAATATTTCCTTAAAATGTATTTAGGTTTTAAAGGATAACCTATAACCTTTTATTTTCTCATCAAATAAGAAAAAATCATAGAACTTAATTTTAAACTATCATGTTTAATTGTTCCATCATCAGTAACAAGTAAATCATCTTCTAAAACCTCGTAACTTGCATTTTTCATATTTTCATAATCGATTTTAACCAAATCTTTTTCTTCTTCTCTAGAATATTTATCAAGAATTTCTTGAGGAAGGACAGTATTACTTACAATAACACTATCTACGGCATTTGTTCCTAAATATTTTTCTAAAGTTTTCATATGGTCACTAACACCAAAATTATCAGTTTCACCTGGTTGAGTCATAGCATTACAAATGTACATAACTTTAGCTTTTGATTTATTAATGCTATCAACAACATCTTTACAAATAAGATGAGGTAAAAGGCTTGTGTATAAGCTTCCCATACTTAAAATAATTAAATCAGCGTCTGCAATTGCATCAAAAACCTCTGGAAAAATCGTTGGTTCTTCTTTATAAAAAAATCTGTTATATTGTTTATGTGCATGAGTTATTTCATCTTCACCTTCAATGATTTCGCCATCAACAGTTTCACCCATTAAAGTTAAATAGTCTTCAGAAAGTGGAAGAACAGTGTGTTCAACTCTTAATAATTTACTGAAATATTCAATACTTGTCTTTAAGCTTCCAGTTTTTTTATAAAGTGATGTTAGAATAAGATTTCCCATTGCATGACCATTTAAGTCACTATATGTAGACATTCTGTATTCCATAATATCTTTGATTTCATCTGGTAAAGTAGATAAATTGCTTAATACATGTCTTATATCTCCAACAGCAGGTGTATAAAATTCTTTACGAAGTCTACCTGTACTACGACCATTATCAGATACTGTAATTACAGCTGTTATATCTACAGGGAAATATTTTAATCCTTTTAAAATTGTGGAAGCCCCTGTACCTCCACCTAAAAGTACTATTTTTTTTCTTTGCATATTTCATTCCTCCATAAATTGATATGTATATTTATTTCTATATATTTTTTTGAATTTCATTTAAACTTTCGAATTCTGGAATAGGAAGGTAAGTTTCTACCTCAGAATAAGTATCATTTTTTCTTCTAATTCTAAAAATTTTAAAAGGTTTATTTTTATAAATAGATATTAAATCTTTTGGCTTGTCATCAATAAATATACATTTTGAAAAGTCAAGAGGTATTTCACCTTTTAGAGAAGTTGTTGGAAAAACTCCATCTACGAATTTTAATAATCCAGAACCTGCAATCTTTACAGCCTGGAAATATACCTCATTTTCATTATATGATAAGATGTATACTTTATGATTTTGTTCTTTTAGCCATTTTAAAAATGGTATACTATCATCAAATAAGTATTTTTGGCCATTTGAGATTATATTATTTACAATGAACGTTGCATCAGATACATTATAATTATATTTTGTAGAAAAATAGTCTATTAGCTGATATATATCATATATATTGTTCAAGCCTCTTTTAAATTTATTTTTTAGAACTTCTAAAATATCATCAAAGTTTTTATTGGAAACATTTGAAATATATGTTGCTAAAGCATTTAGCATATCAGATGTTAGCAAAGGTGTATTATATAATGTGTGGTCAAAATCTATAAAAAAATTCATATAAGCCTCCTAAGTTTTTAAACTTTTTATATATTAGCACAATAGGTGTTACAAGTCAAGTTAAGATAAATTAATGAAATTTTTCGATTTTATTGAATTATATAACAAATTATGCTATAGTAATAGAAGAAAAATCCAAAGGAGGAAAAGAGTATGATAGCAATAGGAAGCGACCATGGAGGGTACAAATTAAAAGAAGAAATAAAAAAATATTTAAGTGAAATAGGAATAGAATATCAAGATTTTGGAACAGACTCAGAAGAAAGAACAGACTATCCAATATATGCAAAAAAAGTTGCTAAGTCAATCCAAAACAAAGAATGTGACAAAGGAATCTTACTATGCAAATCAGGCTGTGGAATGGCAATAGTTGCAAACAAATTTAAAGGAATAAGAGCAGGACTTGTAATAAACGAAAATGAAGCAAAATTTGCTAAAGCTGATGATAATATAAATGTAATTACAATAAGCGGAAATAATACATCAATAGAAGAAGCAATAAAAATAATCAGAATGTGGCTTGGAACAGAATTCAAAGGTGGAAGGTACCAAGAAAGAATAGAAATGATAAACAAAATAGAAAAAGAAAATATGAAATAGGAGGACAAGCTATGTGGGGAAATATAGCAATATCGTTCCTATTAGCATTTATAGTATCATTTATGGCAACACCATATTCTATAAAAATAGCAGAAAAAATAGGAGCTATAGATATTCCAAAAGATGACAGAAGAATGAGAAAAAAATCAATACCAAAACTTGGTGGACTAGCTGTAATTGCAGGATTTGCAATATCCTTAATATATTTAATATCTGTAATGAATATAGAAGGAAGTATAAATTTATTTGATGAAAACTCATATTTCAAGAAATTAATAGGAGTAGGGCTTGGAGTAATAATAATTACAATCACAGGAGTAATAGATGATACAAAAACATTAAAGCCACTACAAAAACTATTTGGTCAAGTACTAGCTGCAATGGTTGCAGTTGCATTTGGTATACAAATAGATTCAGCAGATATTCCATTCATAACAAATGTAGAACTTGCAAATGAAATTTCTATGATTGTAACCGTAATCTGGATAGTAGGAATTACAAATGCAATAAATTTAATAGATGGATTAGATGGGTTATCATCAGGAATAGCATTAATATCATGTGTATCATTATTAATAATATTTGCATTAAACGATTCACCGATGGTAGCCATTCTGATGATAACATCATTAATAGGAGCATTAGTTGGATTTTTACCATTCAACTTTTCACCAGCAAAAACATTTATTGGAGACACTGGTTCAAACTTTTTAGGATATATACTTTCAATAGTATCAATTTTAGGCGTAGCTAAAACATATACCGCTGTAGTAATAGCACTTCCAATGCTAGTTTTAGGACTTCCAATATTTGATGTTGTTTGGGCAATAATTAGAAGAATGATAAAAGGAAAATCAATAAAGGCAATATTTAAGGCAGATAAGGGACATTTACACCATAGATTAATAGCAAGAGGATTTTCACAAAAACAGGCGGTTTTAGTAATGTATGCAATGAGTGCGGCTTTAGGACTTTTTGCGATAATATTATTAGAAAGTGGAATTTGGAAAGCGTTATCATTTTTGCTTATGGTAATTGCAGCATTATTCTTGGGATATAGAAATTTTTTGACTGAAAAAAGTGAAAAAGGCGAAAAATATGAGTGCGGAGTTTGTAAATATATTTATAATCCTAAGACAGGAAACGAAAAGGCTGGAATTCCTCCTGGAACAGATTTTGAGGATTTACCAGATAATTGGGTTTGCCCTGTTTGTGGAGAGAGTAAGGATGTTTTTGAGATACATAAATAATTAGAAGAAATGCTCACCAGAGATTCGGTGTCAATAATAAGACGTTTGGCTGAAGGTATGCTGAATAAAAAATAAAAAAAATTTGTAATTTTCAACAGAGAGGTAGTTGGTTTTTAACTGCCTCTTTTTCATAGCTAAAAGAAAACTAAATAAATTTTTAAATCAATTTTTTCCTTAAACATTTATATTTTAGAAAAAATAGCACATACTATCAACATGAACAAAAAACAAAAAATCAAAAAAATAATAATAGGCTTACTTGCCGGCTTTATTTCCGGACTATTCTCAACAGGAGGAGGTTTAATACTAGTACCAGCATTTACATATTTACTAAAACTAGATACAGTAGAAGCAAGAGCAACTTCAATAATGTGCATCCTTCCAATGGTACTAACAACAAGTTTTTTCTATGCAAAAAACAAATATATAGATTGGAAACTAGGATTTTTATGTGCCATAGGAGGAATTATAGGAAGCTACATTGGTTCAAAAGTAATAAGCAAAATTCCAACATATATATTAAAAATTGCATTTACAATATTTTTAATATATGTAGCATTATATATGCTAGGAATTGTATAAAATTTATGAAAGGTAAAAACAATGGAGATTTTATTTGGCATAATATCTGGATTTATAAGCAGCATTGGTATGCGGCGGAGGAACGGTATTAATCTATTTATTAACAGCATTTTTACAAATAGACCAACATATTGCCCAAGGAGCAAATTTGGTCTTTTTTATTCCAACATGTGTAACTGCAATAGTTGTTAATATTAGAAACAAAAAAATAAATTATGATGTTGCAAAATTTGTAATCATTTTTGGAATTATTGGGGCAATCATTGGAGCAAAATTATCTGTAAAACTTCCGATTAACGAGCTAAAGAAATATTTTGGCATATTTTTGATAATTGTGGCAATTAATGAAATATATTCATTGAAAAGAGAGTATATAAATTATAAAAAAACGAATAATAAAAAAAGAAATTTGAAAAGGAGGGATTAAAAGTGAATTTTGCAAAAGGTGTTATGGTAGGAACTTTGGTTTCTGCTGGTATAATGTGGATGTATAGTGAAACAATGAATAAAGATAGCAAAAAGATTGTTAAAAGAGGAAAGAAATTTATTAAACAGATGGGATTCTAAAATATTTTAAAGTTAATAAAAACTAAAAGTAGCCTAGACTAATTGTAGTCTAGGCTGTTTTAGAAAAAATTACATAAAGTAGATAATGCATGTTAAGCAGTTCAATGCAAATTTTTTATAAAGGGAACGTACAGGTGAACTTGAATATGTTAATAACTTTTCATATTCAATTGATTTAGAAATTTCAATGCCGCTGAGCAAATTGCCAGATAAAATATGATTTTTTTCATTTATTTTTAGTTTACGAATTATAGAGCTAGACATCCTGTGATAAACATCTACATCAAAAAAGTCCATATGATGTTTATATGCATATTTAGAAGCAATGAAACGTTTAAATACCAATTCCTTAGTAATGTTATGGTCAATCATCAAACAAACATACATTGTCCAAAACATGTCTTCGTAGAATTTTGGAGATTCATCTAAAAACATAAACAGTTGTCCGTAATTTTCAATAAATGCTTTTGTATTTGTTCTAAAGTCTTTCTCGTATACTAATAAGTCGCGTCCAATAGCCATGTTAACTTCAGAAACATCAAAATCAATACGATTTTCTTGCCAAAGTTCTTTTACAATTTTTACGATTTCAGTTTGTGAAAATCCAGAATTTACAGCATCAGTAATAATTGGTTTCAGTGTTTCCCGTAGTATCCTTTCTTTATCTTCTTTTTGAGTTTCAATGATATTATTTGTTGATTTACTCATAAATGTTTTTCCTCCTATCATTTTATAATACAAATTTACATAAAAATTATAGCACATATTTAAAATATTATCAAATTTTTTATTCCACAAAATCACCCCAAAACATTGAAATAATCCATCAATTACGATATAATAAAAAAAGGTGATGCATATGAAAACAAAAATAAAATATATAATAATTATTTTAATAATACTATTAATTTTAGCGATAGTAGCAATAATAAAAATAAATATAGATAAAACCAAGGAATTGCCAGCAACAGCAGATACAAACCAAACAGAAGAAAATGTATTAGTTGTAGGAATAGAAAAAAATAACCAAACAGAGGAAAATACATCTCAAACTGAACAAAATACATCAAACAATAAAACAACAGAAGAACCAGTGCAAGAGCCAGAAAGAGATGCATCAACATTTACGCAAGAAATATATAATATGAATACAACAATAGGAACAATAAGAATTCCAAAAACAAAAATAAATTTACAAGTATATTCAAATTCAGACCCTAAAAAAATGGAAAAAATGCCAGCATTCCTATATACGTCTGGAGGATTAAATGAAAATGGAATAACATTATTAGTAGGACATAATAAAAGAAATGGAAAAATCTTTTCAAATAACAAAAAACTTGCAGAGGGAGATGTATTCTACTTTACAGACTATCAAGGAAGAGAAAAAAAATACACAATATATTCGAAATTTACAACAACATCAGATGATACAGCATTTTTAAATGGAAATTTTGATGCACCGGTTATGGCACTATCTTGTTGTACAGATGCAAGTGATGATAATAGAATAATAATTTTAGGAAGAGCAGAGTAAGATGAAAAAAAAGAAAGTATTATTTATATCTAGTACAGGAGGGCATTTAAACGAACTACTTAGATTAAGCCCACTATTTGAAAAATATGATTATCATATAATAACAGAAAAAGATAAAACAAATGAATATTTAAAAGAAAAATATGGGGATAAAATAGATTATTTACCATATGGTACAAGAAGTCATTTGCTCCAGTATATATTTATATATTCATATTTGATAATAAAAACGATATTTTATTATTTTAAAATAAGACCCAAAGTAATAATAACAACAGGGACACATACAGCAGGACCAATGTGTTATTTAGGAAAAATATTTGGCAGCAAAATAATATACATAGAAACATTTGCAAATATAAATAAACAAACTGCAACAGGTAGATTAATTTATCCAATTGCAGATTTATTTATTGTGCAGTGGGAAGAGATGTTAAAACTGTATCCAAAAGCAACATATGGAGGAAAAATATTTTAGGACAAAAGGGACCGGGTCTTTTTTGTCCAATGAGGAGAAAAAATGATTTTAGTATTATTAGGAACACAACACAATGAATTTACAAGACTATTAAAAGAAATTGATGAATGTATAGAAAATAAATTGATAAATGAGGAAGTAATAGTTCAAGCGGGATTTACAAAATATGAAACAAATAAAATGAAAATTTTTGACATGATTTCAAAAAAAGAATTAGAAGAATATATAAATGATGCAAATATAATAATCACACATGGCGGAGTTGGGTCAATTATAATGGCATTAGAAAAAGATAAAAAAGTTATAGCAGTGCCAAGACTACATGAATATGGAGAACATGTAAATGACCATCAAAAACAGATTATAAAAGCATTTAGTGAAAAAAAATATTTAATAGGAATTCAAAATGTAGATGAATTGCCTAATGCATTAAAAGAGATAGAAAAATTTAAACCAGAAAAATATAAAAGTGATAATAAAAAAATTCTAAATATAATAGAAAATTTTATTGACAATATTTAAGAAAATGGATGTGAATATTAATGGAAAATGAAAACATAAGTAGTCCAGAAGTGGCAAATGTGCAGGAGGAAAGATTAGAAACTACACTTAGGCCACAGACTCTTGATGAATATATTGGACAAACCAAAGTAAAAGAAAGTATGAAAATATACATAGAGGCAGCGAAAAAAAGAAATGAGCCACTAGATCATTGTTTATTTTATGGACCTCCAGGTCTTGGAAAAACAACAATTTCCGGAATAATTGCAAACGAAATGCATTCTAAAATAAGAATAACATCAGGTCCTGCAATTGAAAAGCCAGGTGATTTGGCAGGAATTCTAACAAGTTTAGAGGAATATGATGTTTTATTTATTGATGAGATACATAGATTAAGTAAAGTTGTAGAAGAAATTTTATATCCAGCTTTAGAAGATTTCGTGTTAGATATAACAATAGGAAAAGGACCTGAGGCAAAATCTATAAGGTTAGATTTGCCAAAATTTACTTTAATTGGAGCAACTACAAAAGCGGGTTCACTTACAACACCACTTAGAGACAGATTTGGAATTGTACAAAAACTTGAACTATATTCAGTTGAAGATTTGAGCACTATAATTAAACGTTCGAGTAGAATTTTAGGTGTTGAAATAGATGATGATGCGAGTATAGAAATTGCAAGAAGAGCAAGAGGAACACCTAGAATTGCAAATAGACTACTAAAAAGAGTTAGAGACTTTTCTTTAGTATTATCAGATGGAAAAATAGATTTAAAAATTGCAAAATATGCATTAAATCAGTTAGAAATTGATGAATTAGGTTTGGAAGAAACAGATAGAAAAATGTTATCAATGATGATTGTTCAATACTCAGGAAGACCAGTTGGAATTGAAGCTTTGGCGGCATCTTTAGGAGAAGAAATTGATACAATAGAAGATGTATATGAACCATATTTGTTGCAAATAGGTTTTATCGCCAGAACTCCAAAAGGAAGAGTTGTTTTGCCAGCGGCTTACGAACATTTGGGGTATGATTATCAGACGAAAATGTATTAAAAAAATTAAGGAGAAGTGATATAAATGTCTATAATAAATCAATATTATGAATTAAACGAAGAAAATAGAAAAAAGGTAGAAGATTTACTTTTAATAAAGGGTAAAGTTGCTAATAGTGAAAAAGAAATAACTAAGTTTGTGAATGATTTAAAGAGTGGCAAGCTAAAAAATAGAGAGAATATAGAGTTAGATATGATATATCCAGATTTAGAGGAGAACTTTAAAAATATATTGGAAAGTTTATATATCAAAAAAAGTAAAGAAGATATAAAAGTAAAAGATATAATAAGTTTAAGCCCCACAGAGATGAAAAAAGTAGTATATTATTTAATGAAGGAGCCAAAAGCCAAAGGTCTAGTTAGTTTATTAGAAAAAATAATAAGTGGAAAAGTAAAATATGAGCAAATTGATACAGATGGATTTTCAGAAATTGATGAAGAGCTATTAAAAGAAGCATATTTTTATTTTTTAAATTCAGAAATACCTAATACAATTAAATTTAGTGAATTTAAAGCAAGTGATTTTTCAAAAAGGGACAGTATTATAAGCATAGAAACGTATGATGAACTTGAAGAAATTATAAGTAAAATATCACAAATAGATTCAAGTACAAGGTTCTTTTTGAAAAACAATGTTGCTTGTGGTAGTGCAGATGTATACGAGGATTACGTACTTAGTTTTGAAGCATGTAGCGAAATTATGAAAAAAAGCTATATAAACAATAGGATTGGATTTCTAGAATATCAGGACTTAAAGAAATTTAGCACAAAATTAGGTGAAATTATAAGAAAAACTGAAAATTTGAATAATGAATTAGATATTATAAATCTGGTTGCAATTTCAGTTTACGAAAATTCAATTAATGGAAATGATGTGTATAGAGAAAATTCTATAAAAATGTTTAATAACAAAAAAACTCCATGTATTGAGCAAAGCGAAGTTGCTAAAATTATATTGGACATGAAAAAGATAAAATGCAGAATTAGACAGGGCCTTTCTAAAGAAAGCATAACAAGTGGGCAAATTGAAGCAGGACATGCTTGGCTAGAAGTTTGGTGCAGTGAGGGTTGGAGATGTTTAGACTGTGCTAGATTGGCTTGCACTTTAGAAAATGACAGTCACTTAAATACGATTAAACAATATTTAGAGAGGAATGGATATGTATCACAAGATAATATAATTTCGACTGAGGAGATAAATGAAATCGGAATTGAAGAAGTAAATAAAAGTTTTGAAAGAATAAGGAAAAGTCTTTATAGGGATTCCTTAGAAGCAAATGTTGGTCAAGGAGCAGATGGGGGAGTAGACAGATAAATAATAAGTTAATGTAAGGAGCTAGAAAAATGAAATTATTAATGCATACATGTTGTGCACCATGCAGTGTATATTGTATAGACGAACTAAGAAACGAAAATATAGAACCAACAGTATATTGGTTTAATCCAAATATTCATCCATATATGGAATACAAATCAAGAAGAGACTGCTTAAAAGAATACACAAAAAGCATCGGGATAGATGCAATATTTGAGGAAAACTATGGATTAAAAGAATTTTGCAAAAACGTAGTGGATGGATTAGATACAAGATGTCAGGATTATTGTTATCCTGTAAGATTAGAGCAAACAGCAAAATATGCTAAAGAAAATGGTTTTGATACAATATCAACAACTTTGCTTGTAAGTCCATATCAAAAACATGATATTATTCATAATTTAGGGGATAGAATTGCTAAAGAATATGGATTAGAATTTTTGTATAGAGATTTTAGAGTTGGCTTTAGAGAAGGACAAGCTAAAGCAAGAGAAGTTGGACTTTATATGCAGAAATATTGTGGGTGTGTGTTTTCAGAGGAAGATAGATATTCAAAACAAATTACAAAAGATAAAATTTCACAATAATTAACATTCATCAATATAATATATTAATAGTTATAAAAATAATTATTAATATATTAAAGGTGGTGAACTTAAAAATGGAAGAATATACTTGTAGAAGACTTTGCAAAGGAACTTGCATAATAGAAATACTAATAAGTATAGTAATAGGAATAATAGCAGGAATTGTATTTACAAACGGAGTACTTGTAACTGTAACAACTTTTGCTATTATAGCATTAGTAGGAACAGCAGTTATATCATTACTATTTACACTACTAATATTAGGAACAAAAGTACTTGGAAAATGTAATGGATTTGAAAAATGTATATGTAAAACTGGCGGATGTTTATTAGCATCAATAATAGGAACATTAATTGCAGGAATAGCTATATTAATTATAGAAATTTCAACAGGTTCAATTGTATCAATACTAAGTGTTGGATTTACTGCATTTTTCTTTGTATGGATGATATTATCAACTGTATCTTTAATGGGATGTTTAATTAGAGACATTTGCGATAGATAGTTTATAAAATAGACTTTTTACAGTGTGAAAGCATTGTAAAAAGTCTAAATTTTTTATTAAAGATAGACTTTTAGTATTGAAATGGATATAGATTTAATATATAATAACTGCATATATGTAAAGGAAGGAAGAGAAAAATGAGTGAAAAATTAGTAAATGGAATAATAGGAGCATTTGGAGGATTAACAGCAATAGCATTTGGAAAAGAAATATTAGTATTTATAATATCATTATTACCAATATTAGAACTAAGAGGAGGACTACTTGCGGCAGCCCTTTTAGGATTAGACCCAATACCAAGTTACATAATAAGTATAGTTGGAAATTTACTTCCAATACCATTTATATTATTATTAATAAATAAAATATTAAACTGGATGAGAAACAGCAAGCACTTTAAAGGAATAGCAAATTGGCTAGATCAAAAAGTAGAAAAACATAAAGGTCAAATTGAAAAATTTGGATATTTAGGAATAGTATTATTTGTAGGAATTCCACTTCCAGGAACAGGAGCTTGGACAGGATCTCTTATTGCATCAGTTTTAGAGATGGATAGAAAAAAGACATTTTTAGCAGTTTTAGCAGGTGTATTTATGGCAAGTATAATAATGATGTTAATATCATTTGGAGTGGTTGCTAAAGTTGTTGGGTAATTTGGAAGATGGAGATATTTCAGAAGAACAATGTGATTATTTGTATAGGAAATATATCAGAATGGAGAAAGAAAAGAATGGTTGATTTTAGAATTGAAAAATTAGCAAATAATTTACTTACATATTCGGTAAATATACAAAAAGGAGATAAAATTTATTCATTGGGATATTGTAAATATTCAAAGACCAGAATATGGTGGCGGAGAAATTTGGTTTGATGATGTTTTAATAAGAAAAGATGGAATGTTTGTTATAGATGAATTAAAATGCTTAAATCCTGAAAATTTAATTTAAAAGGAGACAAAATGACTAAAGAAAATTATAGGGAGATATACTTAATACTAAATAAATTAGGTCCAAACTATATAAAAAAAGTACCCAAATCAGTATATATTTATATAGTGCAAAATATGTCAACAAAAGATATTGCCAATAAAACAATAAGTAAGGAGACAATTGCGTTTATTGCAGGACTTCATTATAGATATTGGGCAGAGAGCCAAGAAGAAAAACAACAATTAATAAGAATTTTTAACGAAAATCAAAAAATAAAAGATGAAAAAAATAATTATGAGAATTTATTTAAAAATAAAGATTTGAAAAATGATGAAAATGTTAAATCTACTGAAAATGAAGTTCAATTAATAAAAATAGAAAAATGGTATGTAAGAATTGTAAATTTTTTTAGGAAAATATTTGGAATGGGTGATAAACATTGTTAATAACAGAGGAAGAATTAAAAAGATATAGTGAGTTAGACGGAGAAGAGCAAGTAAATGAAGCATTAAATATAACTAAAGGGCTAAAAGGAAAATATGAAGAAATAATAGATGTATATAATCAAATATTAGATAAAACTAAACCTCAAAATATAGAAAAGATTAGGGATACTTTTATATATGATATTATCAATTTAATGAAAGACTGGGAAAAAAGAAAAATAAACTTAAATGTAAAAAATGGTATTAAAAATAATACGATAAAAGACGTAGAAGATACATTCAAAAATAAAGCCAAGTTACTACTTAAACAACTTATAACTTTAGAAAACCCAAAAGAAACAGAAAAATTAATTCAGAATTATATGAAAAAATTCGAAAAAGAAGAAAATTATATTGGTCTATCAAGGCTGTATGTATTAGAAGAAAATCCTAGTAGAGAGACATTTAAAACTTTATACCAAATATTTTCTGATGAAAGTAAAATAGAAAAATATTATGATAACTTACCTGAAATAGAAACAGAAGAAGAAAAACAAAAAGTAAATGATAACGGTATTTATTGGTTAACAACATTTATTGTCCAAAATGTAGATAATAAAATTTTTGATGATAAAGAAATTGTTCAAATGCTTATTCAAGATTCAAAGTTTGATAGTGATTTATTGGTTGAAAAATTATCAGAAGAACAAAAGGTAGTAAATATAGATAGCATTATTAAAGTTATAAGCGAAAAAAAGGATGCATATCAGGTTGCTAGATTCTTAAAAATTTTAGGTGAAAAATGTCAGGAAACGAATGAGTTTCAGGAATATATGCTTTCTCAATTGGAAATATATTTTAATGACAAAGATATATCAGGGTATGAATTGCAAGAGATATGGGAAAATCTTACAGGTAATATTCAGGAAAAATATGAAGCTAAGTATATTAGATATTTAGTAGAAAATACAGATAATATTAGGTATTTATGGAAATATACAAAAGAAAATGTACAAGCAAGAATGTTAGATAAAATCCTTAAAGAAGTGAATGAAAAATATAAAGAAAAAGAAGAAGACGGAGACGGAGAATATAAAGATGCTATCAAAGATATATGGTGTGGCCTAAGCCAAAATATACAAGAACAAAATGATGAATTATTTTGGAAAATTTATGAAAAAGTTAAAGGAGAATATTATTATTCAGGTAGTTTTTGGCAAGGAACAAAAATACAAGAACGATATTTTGAACGAATTTATCAAGATATGCTATCAGAAGCAGATAAGGAATATTTTAAAAGGAAAATTAAAATTGAAAGTATTTGGAATACAACCAACGAAAATTTACAACGAAAATATTTAAAAACAATATTACAAGATTTTCCAGAAGATACTTCAAGTATATTTAGAGCAACAAATAAAAATTTACAAAATGAGTATTTTGAAAATGATCAAAATATAAATGATAAGTTTACTGTAAAATTGTTTATGGGATTAGACAAACAAATTAAACAAGACAAGCAGAATCTATTTTGGAAATATGTTGATAATTATATTGATAATGATTTTAATTTAGTATTAAATCTTTGGAGCAAAATGAATTTTGGTGATTTTCAAAACAATAATTTTAAAAGATTTTATCAAATAGTAAAAGATAAACCAGATGGGATAATTTTATTTTTGAGAGCAACAAAAATCAGTCTTACACAAATATCTGATGAAAATATAGAGTATATATTATCTGAAACGAAAAACAATGAAGAATTATTTCTAAATATAATAAAATATGGATATACGATGGAGAATTTACTAAAAAATGCAATGTCCATATTTGAAAATAATTTTGATATGCAGATAAAAATTTGGGAAGCGACAAATAGTTATATGCAAGAAAAAAACAGTGATTGGTTTAACAATGCTGTAAAAAAACATAAAGAAAATCCACAAGATATAGTAAGATTATGGTATACAAGTGAAAAAGATATTCAAGGAGAAAATATTGATATACTTGATTATTTAATAAACGAATGCGAAATAACAAGTGATGAATATACAAAAATACTAAATCATACAATAGAAGAGGCTTTGACAGAAGATAGAGTATCTAACTTGATAAAAAAAGTTGATAAAGAAAATGCGATTAGTATGTTTGAAAATTACAAAATTTTAAAAGAAATGAATCCTAAGTTAAATAAAACCATAAATTTGAATATGTTAAAAGATGATATAGTAAAATTTTTAGGAACAGATAAATTAATAAAATTATCAACAGATAGTGATTTACAAAATAATATAGTACAAAATAAATCTAATAAAAATTTTATGAGAATATTAAAACATATTTCAGATAAAGAAAATTGGACATTAGAAATCAATTCTATTTGCAGTAATATTAAAGAATATAGAGAATTATTTGATAATATAAAAAATCAAGAGCTAAATGAAAAGCAACTAAAACAATTATATTTATGCTTGCTACAAGAAAAGAATTGGTTCAAAATTAAGAAAATCGAAGACTTAGAAAACTATGGCGAAAATAGAAAAAGAATTTGTTCTGAAATTTTAGAAGGAAAGAATGTAGATGAAAAATTATCAAATGAATTTAAAAATTTAACAGAAGATGAGAAAAAAATATTTGCAATATTGGAATTATCATATGGAATGGATATTAGTACTGCGCAAAATTTAGTATATAAATATGGTGAAGATATTGAGGAAATCGCAAGGGGAAAATATAAGGATGAAGAAGCAGTAAAAGAAATAAAAGTACTAAAATCATTATTAGAGCTAAAAGGTACAGATGCTAAAAAGCTATACCAATCAAATAAAATGAGAATACAAAATTGGAATGATATAGAATATTCGGCAGGAGTACACATTGAAGAAAAAGCATTAGAATTATATGAAAAATTATACCAAGAAGCTTTACAATATGATGAAGAAAAAAGAGAAGATGTAGAATATAATGGTCAAAAAGTAGCTGTTTCTGAAATAGTAGGGGATTTTAAATCTTTTATAAGAGTAGAAGGTGCTTATAGTGATTGGGAAGAGCCAGAAGATTTTTCTAAATATTTTGATGAAATAGATCCATATGGAAATGGTAATTGCAAGAGTTTCATAGCTAATAACCTTTTTGCAAGAGCAAGACCTAAAGGACCAACTTTTGGGTATGACAAAGTTATACATAATTCGTTATTAATTATGGCACCATGGGATATAATTTCAAATGACGCGAACTATTCGTTTTCAACATCAAGTGTCAAATGGAATTTTAATAAAGGAATTCAATTTAGAATACCAGATAAAATGGTAGATACAACAAGAGATAATCATAATGAAACAGTAAGCAAAAAGTGGTTTTGGAATGAAGCTTTAAAAAAATTAGAAAGAGACAAGCCTAATTTTGTATTATATGTTAAGACAAAATCTGATTTAAATATTGAAGAAGATCCACAATATAAAATGAGTATAAAAGCAGCAGCTCAATTAAAAATACCATTAAAAATCATAGATATGCAAAGGAATATCGAAAGAGAACAAAACAAAATAGAAAATTATTTAAAAGCTTTAACACATGAGAATAAAACTAAAATGACAGAAGAGGAAATTATAAGAAAAGTAATTGTAGACTTGGAAAACAATAGAACAGCAATGAGATTTGCAGATAAAGAGCTAAAACAAATATATTTTACAGATGAGATGAGAGAAAAAGTGTATGATACAATTTGTAATATTATATTAGAGTGTAGAAACACAAATCCAAACAAAGCTAAGAATTTGCAATTATGTTTCGAAAAAGCTATATCAGATGAAATAAAAAAAGCATATACAAATGCAGAAAAAATAACAGATTCTTATAGTGAAAAGAATTTTTTTATGCTCAAGAAAGCAAAATTACTTAATACAAGAAATATAAAAAAATTTGATTTAGATGTTTATGCAATAAAAGATATAAAATATGAATTAGAAAATGTGTCAAAACTCAAATATTATGATGATAATAGAGCACATTCTATTGAACACATAGAAAGAGTGGTACTATTTTCAGCACTTTTAGCAGAAATGGAAGGATTAGATAAAGAAGATAAAAGAAATTTATTTGCAGCAGCAGCTTTTCATGATAGCGGGAGAAGTGGACTAGATGGAGATGATGAACATGCAAGACTTAGTGCAATTCAAACACTACAATATTTAGAAGAAAATCCAAAAAATTCATTTGGAATTTCGAAAGACAATATTGGAATTATTCAAACAGCAATACATTATCATGAATATAGAGAAAAAGAATATGGAAAAATAGATATTGAGGAAATAAATAAATTGGCTGAACAATATAATGTAAGAAAAAAAGACATTCTTAAAACTCGAAAAATCTGTGAATTATTAAAAGATGCTGATGCATTAGATAGATTTAGATTTGCAAATAAGGCTAGACTAAATCCTGAATTTTTAAGAAGTAAATCAGCTAAATCTAATGGAATGATTAATTTTGCAAGAAATGTAAATGAAGCAATGGCAGAGCAAATACTTAAAAAGATATATAATATAAGTGAAGAAGAAATCTCCAAAATAAATAAAGTAAAGCAATTGAGATATGTAAGAATAGAAGCAAATAAAGAAAATCCAAATTACGTTGAACCACACTTGCCACTAAGTGATTTGCTCGAAATTATAAACTTAGATTCCAACGAAATTGAGAGCAACATAAAAGATAATAAAAAAACAGAAATATTAATGAATTGGTATAAAGAATATGGTGTTACAAAAGAAGATGTTGAAAATATTACGAGGATGTTTACACAAAGAGTGCAAGAAAATAATTTTCATAATAAAAAGGAAAGTGAGATAGAGGTAAAATAGATGGATGAAAATGAAGTATATAAAAGGACAGAAGAGATTGAAAAAATGTTAGAAGAAATAAAAAAAGAAAGTGACACAAAAAAAGATTAAAAGGTGCAAAAAATTAAAAAATATGCTAAAATTATCCTTAAGAAAGGAACGACAAAATGCAAAAAGTAATTATAATAGGAGCAGGCCCAGCAGGACTAACTGCAGCAGACAAATTATTAGATGATAAAGATAAATATGATGTAACAATTCTAGAAGAAACAAACGAAATTGGTGGAATATCAAGAACAGTAAAATACAATGGCAACAGA
Source organism: uncultured Clostridia bacterium (assembly GCA_934121905.1). Classification (GTDB taxonomy): domain Bacteria; phylum Bacillota; class Clostridia; order TANB77; family CAG-508; genus CAG-269. Next base: position 10,996 of record CAKOVI010000008.1, on the reverse strand, counting down.
ATGGATATAGGAGGACATAGATTTTTCTCAAAAGACACAGAAGTTATGAAATACTGGGAAGAACTTATGCCTATTCAAGGAGAAAATTCGTTTGATGATGAAGAACTAAAAAGAGCAAAAACATTAAATGTAGGTGGACCAAATCCTAATACAGAAGATGAAGTAATGCTTATAAGAACAAGAGTATCAAGAATATATTTCTTAAAAAAATTCTTCGACTACCCTGTAAGTTTAAAATGGAAAACGTTAAAAAATATGGGGTTACTTAGAACAATAAAAGTTGGATTTAGTTATTTAAAAGCCGTAATTGTAAAAAGAAAAGAAAAATCACTTGAGGATTTTTATATAAACAGATTTGGAGAAGAACTATATAAAATGTTTTTCAAAAATTATACAGAAAGACTATGGGGAAGAAAAGCCTCAGAAATTTCAGCAGACTGGGGAGCTCAAAGGGTAAAAGGAGTTTCTATAAAAGCAATTATAAAAGATATGTTTAATAAATTATTTGGTATAAAAAGCAAAGAAAACACCGAAACATCTTTAATAGAACAATTTTGGTATCCAAAGTTTGGACCAGGTCAATTGTGGGAAACATTAGCTGAAAGAATAGAGAAAAAAGGTGGAAAAATCTTAAAGGGATATAAAGTAAAAAATATAAATATAAAAGATGGAAAAATTGCATCAGTAGAATGTGACGTAAATGGGGAAAATGTAACAATTTCAGGGGATATATTTATATCTACAATGCCTGTAAAAGATTTGGTTTGTGGATTTAAAGGAGAAGATGTTCCAGAAGATATGCTAGAAATTGCAAAAGGTTTGCCATACAGAGACTTTATGACAGTTGGATTATTAGTAAATAAATTAAACCTAAAAAATGAAACAGATATACCAACACTTGGAAATATTGTTCCAGATTGCTGGATATATGTCCACGAACCAGAAGCAAAACTACTTAGAATTCAAATATTTAATAATTGGTCACCATATATGCTAAAAGACCCAAGAAATACTGTATGGATTGGCTTAGAATATACATGTAGTGAGGGAGATAAGTACTGGAATATGAGTGACAAAGAATTTACTGATGTAGCTGCTAAAGAATTAATAAAAATGGGAATAATAGAAAAAAATAACATTTTAGATTCACATAGAGAAAAAGTAAAAAAAGCATACCCAGCATATTTTGATACATATTCTAGAATGGATGAATTGGTCAAATATTTAGATAGTTTCCAAAATTTATATTGCATAGGAAGAAATGGTCAACACAGATATAATAATATGGATCATTCTATGGTAACTGCATTTGAAGCAGTTAAAAATATAAAAAATGGTGTTAAAGATAAATCTAATATTTGGAATGTAAATACTGAAAAAGAATATCATGAAGAGAAAAAATAAAAATGTCCCATTTGGACCGGTTCTTTTTGGGACAACAACATTTTTCTCATTGGGGACGGTTCTTTTGAGCTACAAGAACCGTCCCCAATACGAAAAAAGGAGGAAAACAGTGAAAAAGAAACTTCTATTAATAGATGGAAATAGTATAATGAACAGAGCATTTTACGGAATAATGGGAAGTAAAATGCTAATGACAACAGATGGAAAATACACAAATGCAGTATATGGATTTTTAGCAATATTATTTAAAAACTTAGAGGACTTAAATCCAGATTATATGGCAGTATCATTTGATTTAAAAGCAAAAACTGCAAGACATAAATTATATGAGGGATATAAAGCAAATCGTCACGGAATGCCAGAGGAACTTGCTGACCAAATGCCTGTTATAAAAGATATATTAAGAGCAATGAACATAGACATAGTAGAAAAAGAAGGCTACGAAGGTGATGACATATTAGGAACATTAAGTAAATATGGAGAAGCCCAAGGGTTAGATGTAATAATACTTTCTGGAGATAGAGATACATTTCAACTTGCAAGTGATAATATAACAATTAGAATTCCAAGAACAAAACAAGGAAAAACTGAGGTGGATGATTATGATAGGCAAAAAGTATTAGAGGAATATGGAGTAGAACCCAAGTCATTAATAGAAGTAAAAGGTTTACAAGGTGATACATCAGATAATATTCCTGGTGTTCCAGGCATTGGACCTAAAACCGCAATTAATCTTGTTAAAAAATATGGCACAATTGAGAATTTGTACAAGCAAATTGAGGAAGGTACAGATGATTTAAAAGGAAAGCAAAAAGAATCAATTGTAAACAACAAGGAAATGGCATTTATTTCAAGACAACTTGGAGAGATAGATGTAAATGTACCACTTGATGATACTTTAGAAGTTTTAAAAGTAGAAGAATGGGACAAGGAAAAAGTCTTAGAGTTATTTAAAGTATGCAATTTTAAGAAATATATAGAAAGATTTAATCTAGATGGAGCACCAAGTAGCAAAGATAATAAAAAGGACTTAGAACATTTATTTAAGATAAATTCTGAAATATCAATAAAAGATGTAGAAGAAAAATTGGGCAAACTTAAAAAGCTAGTTTTTTATTTAGGATTAGAGGAAAATCAAAATAAAGAAGATATAATAAAACAAGATATAATATCAATATCAATCTATAATTTTGAGGAAAAAGAGGTTTATTATATAAAAAGAAAAGGTATTGAAAACGAATTTGATGAATTTTTAAAACGAATTTTTGAAAATGAGAAAATAGAAAAAGTTGGCTTTGAATTAGGAAGAGTATATATTCTATTAAAACAAAAAGGAATTAATGTACAAAATTTAAAATATGATATATCAGTTGCAAGTTATATATTAGACCCAACAGAAGGAAAATATTTAATAGATAATTTGATGGAAAAATATTTGGAATTGAATATTAGTGAATATCTAGAAAGTAATGGGGCAAATGAAAACACAAAACAAATTACTTTATTTGAAACCCAAGAAAATAGCGTTGATTTATTAAAATACAAAACAGCATTTTATGCATTTGGAATATATGAATTGTCTGAAACTTTAACATCAAAATTAAAAGAAATAGATGGAATAGAATTATTCCAAAACATAGATATGCCAACTGTTGAGGTATTAGCAAATATGCAATGGAATGGTATGCATATAGAAGAAAACAAACTTGTAGAATTTGGAAAAACATTAAAAGATGGAATAGATTTGCTAACATCAGAAATATACAGTTTAGCTGGAGAAGAATTCAATATAAATTCGCCAAAACAATTAGGAGTAATTTTATTTGAAAAATTAAATTTACCATCAAAAAAGAAAACAAAAAATGGGTATTCAACATCAGAAGATGTACTAGAAAAATTAATAAATGAACATCCAATAATAGAAAAAATACTAGAATACAGAAAACTTTGCAAACTAAATTCAACTTATGTTGAGGGAATGAGACCATATATAAATCCAAAGACCAACAGAATACACTCATTTTTCCATCAAACAATAACAGCAACGGGAAGAATAAGTTCAACAGAGCCAAATCTTCAAAATATACCTACAAGAATGGAACTTGGAAAGAGGTTAAGAAAAGTATTTGTTCCAGATGAGGGAAAGGTGTATATAGATGCAGATTACTCGCAAATAGAACTTAGAGTGCTAGCTCACATGTCAAAAGATAAACATATGATAGATGCATTCGTAAAGGGAGAAGATATCCATAAGCAAGCTGCCTCAAAAGTGCTTCACAAGCCGATAGAAGAAGTAACAAAAGAAGAAAGAAGTAGTGCAAAAGCAGTAAATTTTGGAATAGTTTATGGAATAAGTGATTTTGGATTAGCAGGTCAACTTCGGAATTAGTAGAAAAGAGGCAAAAGCATATATTGAACAATACTTAGAAGAATATTCAGGGGTAAACCAATATATGCAAGACATAGTTGAGGAAGCAAAAGAAAAAGGATATTCTGCAACAATGTTTGGAAGAAGAAGGTATATAAAAGAATTATCATCTAATAATTATATGGTTAGAGAATTTGGAAAACGTGCTGCGATGAATACTCCTATTCAAGGTACTGCAGCAGATATTATGAAAATTGCGATGATTAGGGTTTATAAAGAGTTGCAAAAACAAGGATTAGAAGCTAAAATTGTTTTGCAGGTTCATGATGAGATGATGATAGAAGCTCCTATTTCGGAAGCAGATAAAGTCGAAGAGATTTTGAAAAGCAATATGGAGTCAGCAGCTAAGCTTGAGGTACCTTTAGTTGCTGAGGTTTCTAAGGCTGAGAGTTGGTATGATTGTAAGTAGGTAGTGAAAGATAACAAGAGGCGAGGGACAGATGGGACAAAAGGGACCGGGTCTTTTTTGTCCATACTCAAAATAACTAAGCTTCCCAATATTTGGACAAAAAAGACCCGGTCCCTTTTGTCCCGTTGCTATTGCTAAATTGCCAACAGAAAGGAGAAAAAAATTGATTAAACTAACAAAGAAAATAATTATACTAATAATATTAGTGCGGAATAGTCTTATCAATTTTAGGAAAAATAGATTTCAAAGCAATAAGAAATCAAATGCTCACAAAAGTATACAAACTAGAATATGCCGAATATGTAAAAAAATATGCAAATGAATACAATGTAGACGAATACTTAATTTATGCAATAATAAAAGCAGAAAGTAATTTTGAGTCCAATGCTGAATCACATAGAGGAGCTAAAGGGCTTATGCAACTTATGTATTCAACAGCAGAAGATATATCGAAAAGAATAAATATAGAATTAAATGAGAATAATATTTTAGATCCAGATATAAATATAAATTTAGGGACAAAATACATATCTATGTTGATTCAAAAATACAATAATATAAATTTAGCATTAGCAGCATATAATGCAGGAAGCGGAAACGTAGATGGTTGGATAGAAAAAGGAACTTTAAAATCAGATGGATCAGATATTGAAAATGTTCCTTTTACGGAAACTAACAACTATGTTAGAAAAATTTTAAGAGATTATGAAATCTATAAAAATATATATGAAGAAAGCAATTAATAGGAAGTGATATAAATGGAAGCACCAGAAGTTACAGCAATTAGAGCAAATTGTGATAATAAAGAATATGTATTAAAGGCAGTAGCTGAGCAGGGAAAGCTGTTAGAATGGGCATCAGATAGACTAAGAGATGATGAAGAAGTGGTAAAAACAGCTTTAGAAAATGATGGTGAAGCAATGGAATTTGCAAGTGATAGGTTAAAAGATAATAAAGAATTAATGTTACTTGCAATTAAAGGTGCTCCTTGGACAGCTTGTTATGCATCTGAAACTTTAAGAGCAGACAAGGATGTAGTACTATCTAGTGTAGAATCTTATGGGCAAACTTTGTATTTTGCAAGTACAGAGTTAAGAGATGATTATGATGTTGTTAAGGCTGCTGTTAGTAACAAAGGAATTATTGTGAAATATGCAAGTTTAAGACTTCGTGATAATGAGGAAATTGCTAAGATTGCAGTTTCGCAAAATAAAGTTGCTTTTCATTATTTGAGTGAGAGAATGAAAAATGATGAAGAGATAAAGAAGTTAATTGAATAAATTTTTTGCATTGGGGACGGTTCTTTTTCGAAAAAAGAACCGTCCCCAATCAGAAATTTTGCATAAAATCTCTCGAACAAGCATATATAAAAATAGGACAAAGTCCAAAACACGAAAGGAGAGATAAAATTATGTGGCATACTAAAAACACAGATGAGATAGAAAGAAAACTAAACACAAATATCCAAAAAGGACTTACAAATCAAGAGGTACAAAAAAGGCAAGAAGAGCAAGGAAAAAACAAACTCAAAGAAAAGAAAAAAGAAAACATAATAATAAGATTTATAAAACAATTCAATGATTTCATGATAATAATACTAATAATAGCCTCAATAATATCAGCAGCAGTATCATATATGCAAGGACAAAATGACTACATAGACTCTATAATAATAATTGCGATAGTAGTACTAAATGCAATAATGGGATTAATCCAAGAAGAAAGAGCCGAAAAATCAATAGAAAGTCTAAAAAAATTAACACCACAAATAGCCAAGGTAATAAGAGATGGAGAAACGCAAGAAATACTTGCAGAAGAATTGGTAGTAGGGGACATAATAGAATTATCTGACGGAAATTATGTACCAGCAGATTGTAGAATAATAGAAGAATTTAACCTAAAAATAGAAGAATCAAGTTTAACAGGAGAAACAGAACCAGTTACCAAAACAAGCCAAGTAATAAATAAAGAAGATATTCCATTAGGAGATATGAAAAACATGGCATTTATGGCAAGTATAGTAGTAAGTGGAAGAGGAAAGGCAATAGTAACCGAAACTGGAATGAACACCAAAATTGGACAAATAGCAAATATGATAATCGAGGACGAAGCACCAGAAACACCTATACAAAAAAAGCTAGGAGAAGTTGGAAAGGTTCTTGGAATTGTGTGTTTAGCAATATGTGCTATAATTTTTATAATAGGAATTATCAAAAAAATAGAACCTGTCGAAATGTTTATGACATCTGTTGGCTTAGCAGTGGCAGCAATTCCAGAGGGACTACCTGCAATTGTTACAATAATGCTATCAATTGGTGTAACAAAAATGGCAAAGAAAAATGCAATAATTAGAAAGTTGCCAGCAGTAGAAACGTTAGGAAGCAGTAATGTAATTTGTTCTGACAAAACAGGAACATTAACTCAAAATAAAATGACAGTTGTAAAAATGTATTCATCAAATTCAAAATTGTTATTAGAATTAGGTTCAATGTGTACAGACTGTATAATAAAAAATGATGAAAATGGAAGGTTAATTGCAGGTGGTGAGCCAACAGAAGCGGCAATTGTAAATAAAGCATTAAATGAAAATATAAATAAAGATAGATTATATAAAGAAAATCAAAGAATAAGTGAATTGCCATTTGAATCAAATAGAAAAATGATGACAACAATACATAAAAAGCAAAATGGAGGATATATAAGTATAACTAAAGGAGCACCAGATATTTTAATTGGAAAATGTAATAGGATATATGAAAATGGAAAAATAGAAAGTTTAACACAATCCAAAAAGGAAGAAATAAAAAATCAATATGAAAATATGGCGGAAAATGCTTTAAGAGTAATAGCAGTAGGATATAAAGAGTTAGATTATTTTGGTAAGGCAAATTTTGATTTAGAAGAAAATTTGATTTTTGTTGGGTTAATTGGGATGATAGACCCACCTAGAGATGGAGTAAAAGAAGCTGTGGATACCTGTCAAAAAGCAGGAATAAAAACAGTAATGATAACAGGAGACCACATTGCAACAGCAAAAGCAATCGCAAAAGATTTAGGAATTTTAAAAACAGGAGAAAAAGCAATAACGGGAAATGAACTAAATAAAATATCTGATGAAGAATTAGAGAGAAATATAGCAAGTTATTCTGTATTTGCGAGAGTTACACCCGAGCATAAAGTAAGAATTGTAAAAGCTTGGCAAAAACAAGGAAAAGTTGTTGCAATGACAGGTGATGGTGTAAATGATAGTCCGGCCTTAAAAAATGCAGATATAGGAATAGCAATGGGAAAAGGAGGAACTGATGTTGCAAAAAATGCATCAGATATGATACTTGCAGATGATAATTTTGTAACCATAATAGAAGCTGTAAGACAAGGAAGAACGATTTATGACAATATAAAAAAGGCAATTCATTTTTTAATTGCAACAAACATTGGAGAAATAACAACAATTTTTATAGGTTTACTTTCAGGAATGGAATCGCCTTTACTTGCAATTCAACTTTTATGGATAAACCTAGTTACAGATTCATTCCCAGCAATTGCTTTAGGATTGGAAAGAGAGGAAGAGGATATAATGAATAGAAAACCAAGAAATTCAAAAGAAAGTATATTTGCAGGTGGACTTTGGCAAAAAATAATTACAGAAGGTGTAATGCTGGGGTGTTTAACATTATTTGCATTTTCTTTGGGAACAAGATTATTTGGTCTAACAGTTGGAAGAACAATGGCATTTGTATCCCTTGGAATGCTGGAATTAGTACATAGTTTTAATGTAAAATCAGAAGAATCTATATTTAAAGTTGGAGTTTTTGAGAATAAGTATTTGATAGGAAGTTTACTACTTGGAACTTTATTACAGGTTATAGTAGTTGTTGTACCTTATTTTGCAAATATTTTTGAGCTTGCGCCATTAACTGGAATTCAGTGGATTTATACAGGCTTGATTTCGATTGTGCCTATTGTTGTTGGGGAAGTGCAGAAAAAATTAAAAGAAATTATGGGTGGTAAAAAGTTATATCTGAATTCCAAAAACAGTGTGAATTATTAAAATTCATATTGTATTTCATATAAAAATGTGGTAAACTTAGGCTTGTAACAGTCAATAAGCTTTTTGCAGGAGGGCAATAATATGATAAGAATTATTGATGGGTTTGAAATTCTTGATTTTGATGAAGGAAATCGGAAAGGAATTTTTGTAATCTACAAAGTGAAGGGAAAGAACTATACACAATCAAAGATTTACAATGTAGAAAAAGAAAAGAAAGAGAAACTTATAACAGTATTAGAGGACTACACGAAAACCAATAGAGAAGCAGAAGAAATGTGCGGAACCATAGGTTTATGTACGATTTTAAGTAAAGTTTACGAGATAGTTTCAGGTCAATAATTTATTTAAGGCAAAAAATGGAACACCACTATATTGATGTTCCATTTTCCATAAATATTTTGGCAGGAGTAGAAGGATTCGAACCCTCACAGGCGGTTTTGGAGACCGATGTGCTACCATTGACACTATACTCCTATATCAAGTACTCAACTATAATAACACAAAAAAAATTTTTTGACAATACATTTTTCAAAAAAAAATAATTCAGTGAAATGAAAAAGTAAATTCTATTTATAAAAATATAACTAGAAATTCGTATTACATTAATGGTTATTGTAAGACTAAAAGAAATTTAGTATAATATAGGTGTAAATGCTTCTTGGGAAAGTGAGGATATTATGGGATTTAACGGTAAACATCTTTCTTTAGAAGATAGAAAAACTATTGAAAACAACATAAACAAAGGATTAAGAAAATTTGAAACAGCCAAAGAACTAAGATATCGAAAGCTTGTCTAAAAGTAATATTATCAAAATCAATTTTTAATAATTTATCTATAATAGTATTAAAATTAGAATCAGCGATATTATTTACAACAGTTGTATTTTTTTTACTTTCAGAATCAACAATTTCAAAATCAATATTTAACTTATTTAAAAGAGAAGAATAATACTCTAGTCTTTTTTCTGGAAAACCACATTTTGTAACACTATCATTTAAATTAGTTACTTTAAAATTAAAAATATCAGCAAGTTTTGATGCATCTTCGTTTAAAGCAAGATAAAAAATACCACTTTTAAAAAGATAAACATTATCGTTATTTGCAGCCTTAAGACGTACAAATTTATCATACAATTTACTCATAATACACCTCCTAAAAAGTAGATATTAATATTATAATGAAAAAAAATAAAAATAAAACCACTAAAACTAGTAGGTGATATAATAAAAAATACATATTGCTATTTTAAAAAATATGTAGTAAAATAAGGTACATAGAATAAACTGAGAGGTGAAAAAATGTTAGAACAACTAATTTTTATAGTAGGTTCAGTTACCTTATTTGGCATAATTTTTTACAAAATGATGAAAAAAAATGAAACAGGATATATAGTTTTATTAGTAATTGAAGCATTAGGCATCATTATAGATGGAATAGGCATTTTCCTAAACATAAATACAAACATTTTTATAAAAATAATAACATATATAATGTCAATAATTGTACCGATTATTACAATTATATTAGAAAGAAAAAATATAAATATTATAAATTGGATAGAATTTGCAAGAATAAAGTTCTATATGTCGACTGGAAATGTCAAAAAAGCAAAAGAACTACTAAATAAAATAATAGACAAAAATCCAAAAAATTATAATGCACATAAGCTATTAGCAGAAATATATGAAAAAGAAGGTGGAATAAGAAAAGCAATAGATGAATATGTAAGGTGTATTGAAATAAATAAAAAAGATTACGACTCATATTATAAAGTAGCATTATTACTAAACGAACTCGAAAAGAAAAATGAAGCAATTGAAATGCTATATGGATTATTAGATAAAAATCCACAATATTACAATGCAACTGTAACTTTAGGCGATTTACTAATAGAAACATCGAAATATAAAGAAGCTGTGACAATTTTAACAGATGCACTAAAATACAATCCTACGAGTTTTGAGTTAAACTATCAGTTAGGTCTAGCATATACTTTATTAAATGACTTTAAAAGTGCAAAAGAATGTTATGAAAAAGCAGCAGAGCTAAATAGTTTATATTATAATGCAAAATATAGTTTGGCTCAAATTGCTTTATTATATAAAGATTTAGATTCTGCTGAAGAGTATTTTGAACAAACTATAGAAGATGAAGACCTAGAAGCGGATAGTTATTTTGAACTTTCAAAAATAAAACTAATGAAAGGACAAAAAGACCTTGCAATAAAATATGCTAATATTGCAATTGATTTAGAAAGTAAAAGAATATCAGAAAAAATAAAAAAAGAACCATTGTTTATACCAATATTGGCTAAGATATCCATACCATTTAATTTAGAAGAAAAAGAAGATGAGGTAAAGCTAACAAAACAAGAATTATTGGCAAAAGAACATTTAGAAAATACATCAGATATAACTATGAATATGGGGTATGTTAATATGGATAGAAAAAATAAAGAAGAAAAAGCTAATATAATACAAAAAGAAAGAGAAGAAAAATAACTATAATTTAGGAAAAATGTTTATTGTTTAAATTAATCGCAATAAACATTTTTTTACTTTTTTGCTTTAAATACATGAATGCCAAAGACTCTGAGATTGGAAGAAAATTACAACTGAAAAATAACAAAAAAAGTTTAAAAAAAGTGTTGACAAATGTCGAATAAGATGTTAATATAAGAACGTACCACGCAGGAGGACATAA
>CAKOVI010000007.1 GCA_934121905.1 uncultured Clostridia bacterium | reverse complement strand
GCAACTCAATTATATATGATTTAAATCACTTTTTCAATTTTTAGTTATTTTGTTTCACATCTATTGTAACACTACAATTTTTAAATTTTTTTATTTTTTTAAATCATCAATAATATCCTTATAATTTTTAGCCATTAAAATAGCAGTTCCAGCAACTAACATACTTGCTCCGGCTTTTTTCACTTTTTCGCAAGTTGCAAGATTAATACCGCCATCAACTTCAATTTGCGTCTCAAACTCGTTTTCATCTATGTAATTTTTTAAAGTTTGAAGCTTATTTATCATATCTGAAATTAAAGTTTGTCCACCTTTTCCTGGCTCAACAGTCATAACTAAAACTACGTGAATATATGGTAAAAACTTATAAATCTCTTCAATTTTAGTTTCTGGTTTAACCGCAATTCCAACTCTAGAATGAACATCTTTAATCATATTTATAAATTTAAATACTTCTTTCTCATCTTTGCAAGCTTCTAAATGAAATGTTATTAAATTTGCTTCAACAGGTGCAAAAACACTTATTGCTGTTTCTACATCTTTAACCATTAAATGCACATCTAATGGCATATTTGAAATCCTCCTTACATAAGATGATAATTCTAACATTTTTTTGTATGTATTTTTTTCTACAAATTCGCCATCCATTACATCTATGTGTATATAATCTGTTCTTGCTTTTTCTAAAGCCAATATAATTTCCGCTTCTTTTCCTTTTTCTGCGTTTAATATTGATGTTGATATTTCGTACATCAAAATTCCTCCTTTATTCTGAAAAATCCTGATAACACTATCAGGATTTTTCTTATTCAATAGTAACTTTATCTGTATTATTTAGGTTTACATCTTTAGTAGATTTTAAAACATCATCTATATATACTTTAACAACTACTGTTCCTTTTCCAGATATTGACTGATATAAGTTTGTTGTAGTAGGATCTATTTTGCTCTTATAAACTGTATCACTTCCAACAACAATTTTAACTTCTACATCTTTTACAACTTTGTTAGTTGTTGTTCCTGTTGTTCCATTTTCTGTGTTTGTTGTTGTATTTGTTTCTTCATATTCAACTTTTCCACCTAATAAAGATTTAACATTTACAGTAAGTGTTGCAGATTTTGTTTCTGTTAATTTATTTACTGTAATTGTAATTGAACTTCCTTGTTCAACTTCTTTTCCTGCATCAACACTTTGTTTTAAAACAACTCCATTTTCTTTAGAAGAATCCTCATCATAAGCAACTGTAACCTGCAATCCAAGGTCTGTTAAAGTTTTCTTAGCTTCTTCTTCTTGTTTTCCAACTACATATGCAACTGATGATTTCTTAACACCTGTACTTACATGTATAACAACAGTGTCTCCAGCATTAACTTTTTTATTAGCATCTGTTTCTTGGCTAACAACATATCCTGCTTCTATTTTTTTGCTTTCTTCTTCTATAATTTGATACTTTAAGTTTGCGTCTTCTAGTAATTTTATTGCATCTTCTTGGCTCTTTCCTTTTACATCAGGAACAGTAGCTTCTTCTATTCCCTTACTTACAACTACCTTTACTTTTGTACCCATCTTTACATTATAATTATCAGCATATAATGGGTCTTGAGAAATTATATAGCCTTCTGCATAATCACTATTAAATTCTTCCGAATCGACTTCTAAAACAAGTCCTAATTCTTCTATAGTTTTTTTAGCATCATCTTCACTTATTCCAACTAGGTTTGGTAATAAAACCTCCTTAGGATTAGTTATTCTTGAATATAAAATAGTTCCTCCTAGGCTTATAACAAAAAGTAAGATTAATCCTATAAACATAGACAAACCTTTGTGTTTTTTTATAAATCCAATGAATTTGTTTTCTTTTTTTCCTCTTTTTTCTGTTTTGCTTGCTTCTTCTTCAATATCTTTTAATGATATTTTTTGTGTTGGCATAGTATCTTCATATTCTTGGTTATCAACAAAATCTCCATTTGGATCTTTTAACGCTCTTTTTAAGTCTGTAAGCATTAATGTTGCTGTTTGATAACGTAAGTTTGTATCTTTTCTCATTGCTTTTAATATTATGTCATTTACAGATTGAGGTATTTTTTCATTTAAAGTTTTTGGTGGTACAGGCTCTTCTTGCATGTGTTTTAATGCAACAGATACTGGTGTATCTGCATCAAATGGTACTCTTCCAGTAAGCATTTCATACATTACAACACCCAATGAATAAAGGTCAGACTTACTATCTGTATATCCTCCTCTTGCGTGTTCTGGTGAAAAATAATGTACTGAACCTATTGTTGTTCCAAATGCTGTTATTGTTGAATTTGAAACAGCTTTTGCAATTCCGAAATCTGTTACTTTTGCAACACCATCTTCTGTAATTATTATATTATGTGGTTTTATATCTCTATGTACTATATTGTTTTTATGTGCTACTTCTAATGCTGAAGCAATTTGAATTGCTATATTTACAGACCATTTCCAAGGAAGTGGTCCTCCTTCTTCTACTATTATTTCTTTTAAAGTTTTTCCTTGAACTAGCTCCATTACTATATAATAAAGGTCGCCATCTTTTCCTACATCATATACGGAAACGATATTTGGATGAATTATACTTGCTGCTGCCTGTGCTTCTACTTCAAATCTTTTTATAAATTCTTGGTCAGTTGTAAATTCATCTCTTAAAATTTTTACTGCAACATATCTATTTAATACATGACATTTTGCCTTATATACTGTTGCCATTCCGCCCATTGCCTATTTTTTTTATAATTTCATATCTGTTTCCTAACAATCTTCCTTCTAAATCCATTTTTAACATTCCTTTCTTTTGAATGTAAAATCTATAATTCTATAGATTTTTTACTGTTATAACTGTTATATTGTCTATTCCTCCGTTTTGATTTGCTAAATCTACTAGTTCTTTTGGAGCTGTTTCAAAATTGTTTGTTACTAAGTTTAAAATATCTTCTTGACTTACCATGTTTGTTAATCCATCTGAACATATTACTAATGCATCTTCTTTTTGAAATCCTCTTACCATTACATCTGGCTCTACAAATGCATTACATCCTAGTGCTTTTATTAACATATTTTTTTTAGGATGATGTTTAGCTTCCTCTTTTGTTATTGTTCCCTCTTTTACGAGTGTCTGCACATAGCTATGATCTTGTGTTAATTGTCTTATAAGTCCTTTACGGATTCTAAAAATTCTACTGTCACCAATATGTGCTATATATGCCCTACTATTATATATTAAACATACTTCTAAAGTAGTACCCATACCTTCAAATTCTTTATTTTCTAATGACTTTTCATATACAACCATATTTGCGTATTCTACACTACTTCCGAATTAGTTGAATTAGATTTTCCTTGTCTTTTGGTGTATCTTTTAGGTTGTTTTCTATATAACTTCTGCTACATGATACCGCTAATTTACTTGCAATTTCTCCTGCATTACATCCGCCCATTCCATCAGCTAATATGTATAATTGGGAATTGGAAAACTGGTCATTTGTAATATAGAAGCTGTCTTGGTTTGTGTCTCGTGCTTTTCCAACATCGGACTTAGCATATGCTTTTACCATTGTGTCACCTCTTTTTTCTTTTCTGTAAAAAGTTTATCATATCTTATATTTTTTTTCAATATAATTGCTTTTATATTTTGAAAATTATTTTTGCTAATTTAAATATTCCATTAAACACAACATTAATAACAGGTGATATGATTGTTCCTGCAATTCCTGTTATCCATAATATTACAAATATTATGTAGAAAATTCTTTCGTTGTCTTCAAACCATCTTTTTGCATTATATGGTAAAAGTGGCTTTATTACTTTTGAACCATCTAATGGTGGTAGTGGTATTAAATTAAATATTCCAAGTCCTATATTTATGGTTATTGTATACATTATCATTTGCATTATTATTGATAATATTCTATTGGTTACTATCAATAGCCCACAGGTTTTGTAAATTATGCAGTATATTATAGTAAATAAAATTGCTAAAATAATATTCATTGCAGGTCCTGCAATCGAAACTATTGCATCTGCTTTTTCTACAGTAATGTCTCTATTGTAATTTCTTGGATTTACGTTTACTGGTTTTCCCCATCCAAATCCTGCAAATAATAACATTATAAATCCGATTGGATCTATATGTGCAAGTGGATTTAGTGATATTCTTCCTTCTCTTCTTGGAGTATCATCTCCTAACATATCTGCTACTTTTGCATGTGCAAATTCATGGAATGTTATAGCTATTAGTACTCCTGGAATTGTAAATAATAGCCCTAGTAAAGCATTTGTGTTTGTTAAATAACTTGATAATCCCCATAATAGCATTATTGCCATTATTACATATAATGTTCTTTTATCAAAATACATTTTTTTCCTCCGTCCTAGATTTACTCTTTTTTATTTTGGCTTATTATATAACAAAAAATTCTAATTGTAAAGAAAAAATCCGAAAAGAGCATATCCCTCTTTTTCGGATTTTCATATTATTAAATTACTATTTTGCATAATCAACAACACGTTTTTCTCTTATAATATTTACTTTTATTTGTCCCGGATAATCCATTTCGTCTTCTATACGTTTTGAAACATCACGAGCTAAAACTGTCATTTGGTCATCTGTAATTTTATCTGGTTTTACTATTATTCTAACTTCACGTCCTGCTTGAATTGCAAATGATTTTTCAACACCATCAAATGAATCAGCAATTGATTCCAGATTTTCTAGTCTCTTTATGTATGCTTCTAATGTTTCTCTTCTTGCTCCTGGTCTTGATGCCGATATTGCATCTGCTGCTTGTACCAAAACTGCTTCTAATGTTTGTGGTTCTACATCTCCATGATGTGCTTCTACTGCATTTATTATAAGTGGATTTTCTTTATATTTTTTTAGAATATCTACACCTATTTGGACATGTGTTCCTTCCATATCGTGGTCTAATGCTTTTCCAATATCGTGTAATAATCCTGCTCTTCTTGCTCTTTTTGCATCTAGTCCTAGTTCTTCTGCCATTATTCTTGCTAAATTTGATACTTCTATTGAATGGCTTAGTACATTTTGACCATAACTTGTTCTATATTTTAATTTTCCCAGTAGTCTTATTATATCTGGATGAAGATTATTCACTCCTGTTTCTAATGCTGCTCTTTCTCCTTCTTCTTTTATGATAGTGTTTAGCTCTTCTTTTGCTTTTTCTACCATTTCTTCAATTTTTGCTGGATGTATTCTTCCATCATCTATTAGTTTTTCAAGAGCTATTCTTGCAACTTCTCTTCTTAATGGATCAAATCCAGATAAGATTACAGCTTCTGGAGTATCATCGATTATTAGGTCGATTCCTGTTAATGTTTCTAATGCTTTTATATTTCTTCCTTCTCTTCCTATTATTCTTCCTTTCATTTCATCACTTGGAAGACTAACTATTGATACTGTTGTCTCTGATGTGTGGTCTGCTGCACACTTTTGCACTGCATATGATATGATTTCTTTTGCATTTTTGTTTGCTTCTTCTTTTGATTTTTGGTTTAATTCTCTAATTAATTTTGCTTTTTCCGTCGTTATTTCTTTGTCCATTTCGTTAAGCAAATATTCTCTCGCTTCATCTTTACTTAATGAAGCTATTCTTTGAAGTTCTTCAACTTGTTTTTCGTAAACTTTATTTACTTCTTCTTTCTGATTTTCTAGACTTTGATATTCATTTTCTAAATCTTTTTCTTTCTTTTCAAGATTTTCTGAACGTCTGTCTAAGTTTTCTTCTTTTTGAATCATTCTTGATTCTTGTTTTTGTACTTCGCTTCTTCTTTCTTTAATCTCTTGATCTAATTCTTTTCTGCTATTCATGATTTCTTCTTTTGCTTTAAATATTTCTTCTTTTTTCATGTTTTCAGCCTCGACTTTTGCTAAGTCTACTACTCTTTTAGCTTCTTGTTCTGCACTTCCAATTTTAGATTCAGCAATTTTTTTTCTAATTGTCATTCCTACAACTATTCCTATTGCTAGTGAGATTAAGAAAGTAGCGATTACGATTATACTGTTCATAATCATACACCTCTTTCTTATTTAATTTTCAATGTGCGAATAAATATATATATTAAAACTTGTCTTTTTTATTAAATATATTTTTCTACCATCCTAGTATATCATTTTAGGTTTGATGATGTCAAGAGGTATGATGATATTAATTTATTTACGCCACATTTAATATGCAATCATAATAATCATAGTCTTCCATATATTTCTCCATCATTTCAAAAAATCCTTTTGAATGTGTTTTATATTTTAAATGACAAAATTCATGTAATACTACATATTTTAAAACCTTTTTATCATATTTTACAATCTCTGGATTTATAACTATTGTTTTCATATCTATTGTTTTTGCTAGTTTATTTGGTATTCTTCTTATAACATAGTTTTCTGGTGCTAAACCATTCATCATTATCCTGGTTTCTTCCATTACGTTTTCTATTTCTACTCTTGCTATTTCCTGATACATTTTGTCTATTGCAAGTTTTACTATTGCTATATTTTTTGTTTTTTTATATTTATTTGGAAGATATACATTTATGATATTTCCTACTAAATCAAGTTCTGGATTTTTAGTCTTGCTGTATATTACATTTACTGATATGGTTTTTCCAAAAATTTTTACACTTTTTCCTAATTCTTTTTCTATTTTGTTTGATCTGCTTAATAATTTTATCATAATATAATCCTCCCTAAATTGCATTTGTTTTTTGCGAATTGTTGTTCGCTTTTGACATTATGGATTATATATCTATTTTGATTTCTTGTCAATACATTTTCTGAATTTTTTCAAATTTTTGTTCGCTTAAAAATCAAAAATAAATCTTGATACAAAAAATTTGACTAATTCTTTGCATCAAGACTAAGTATATAGATTCCTATTCGATTTTATTCTACTTTACTAAACAATATCTTTCCATCCTTGTCTAGTATTTTATACATCGTACCTTCTTCTATTTTCTCATTTTCAAATAACGAACTAAAATCTTTTTCTAAAAATCTATCTGTTGTACTAATATAAACATATTCATAATTTTTTTCTTTTAATTCTTTTTCAAACTCTTCTTTTGTCATAGTTAATTTCGAGTTGTTGTTTCCTATTTTAAATGGTAAAAATTCATATTTAACAATTGTTATATCTTTGTTACCAACTAAATTGCTAATGTAATACACCTTAGAATCCTTGTCTATTTTATTTTTATATTTTAAAATTTCGGAATATTTTTGTCTGTATTCGATGTTTTCTTTCTTATTTTCATTATTTTTGATATATGTTTTATCAATAACGTCCATTGGTACAAATGCTATTAATATAGCTATAATCATACAAATATAAGTTGCTTTAAGTTCTCTTTCTTCGTAATTTTCTTTTAGGACAAATATATTAAATAAAGTTATAGCTAACGGAATTACTGATAAGTATCTTTCATAGCATGCTAAAATCATAGCTTCTTGTGGTGTAAAAATGAATAGATATATTATTAATAATATTGCTATACTTATAGACCAAGTTATTAGTAACATTATTGATATTATTAAATATGTCTTTTTACTTTCCTTTTTTTTCAAGTGATTATATACAAAAATATCAAAAAATATTAGTAACATTAATAAATTTATTACATTTAAATTTCTTGAGGCAAATGCTCCTCGACCTATAAATAGCTCATTTAGATATTTTTTAATTGTTACTTTTTGATAATACTCTCCATTTCCTTCTAAAACATCTTTTACCCTTTGGAAACTTATTCCTTCTGTATTCCATTTTATTGTTGCATCATTTACATTTAATTTAATATTCCATGTAGCATAAAATGTAGCTGTCACTATAATTACTACAAATACAAATTTTATACTGTTATTTCTGTTTTTCTTATCTTTCGAGTTTATTAATCCGTCAATGATAAACATTATAAATAAGGCTATTATATATCCTATACATATCGATTTTGATAAAATTAATGCTACGCTCCCTAAAACAATAGATATTTTACATGCTATGTCCTTTTTATTAAACCAGTTATACACTATATACGATAATATACATGCTAAAAAGCCATCAATAAATAGTGTTGTATAAAAATTTTCATAAAAGATTATTGGAATGATTAATATTAAAGGAATATAAATTATTAACTTCTTTAAACTTTTATCCCATCTGATATTTTTTAATAAAGGTATCAAAAATGTTAAATATAAAATGTTTAACCCAATTATAATTGTATCTTCTGAATATGTTCTTTTTAACATTAATAAAATATACTGAAAAATACTCACAAATGGCGGATATTCGCTATATTCTATAATACTTCCTATTCCATAGCTTCCTGTTTCATACATATTTTTTACAATCAAACCCCAGTGAGAAAATTCATCATATTCTACAAAAACTCTTCCCTTGTTAAATAATATAAAAAGTATCCATAGTACACTATATACAATAACTCCTGGTGTTATTATATCTTTTTTTATATTTATTTTGTTTTTTCCTTTTATGTAATAATATATAACTATTATGGAATTTACAATTGTTATTACATTTGTTATTATTATTCCTATTTCTAGTTTATCGAATAGTCCAAAGATGTATGTTATTAAAATTATTCCTATTACAGATATTGGAATGTTTTCTTCTATTCTATTTTTTAGTAATATTTTTAGAGTTGTTGCATTTATTAGAATAATTATAAACATTAAAATATATTCCATTTTTAGATTTTTTCCTTTCTCATTTCATTAGAAGGTATATATATTTATGAGATTCTTTTACTTTTTCATTGTTTTTAAGGTAGCTTTTTTAAGCTACCTTTTTTAAGCTACCTTTTTTATTATATATATAATATTGCTCTAAAACCAACACTTTCAGATGTGTCTGATTCTAAAACTATATAAGTCACTGTATTTTCACCTCTAAAAGCAGTATAATAATCGGAGTTTGAAAATCTTCCACCTCTGTTTACCACACCCTCAGCCTCATTTGAAGGAATAGTTCTCCACCAGCACGTTTCTGTTGTCCATTCTCCCAAATTTCCAGACATATCATTTATTTTGCAAACTTCATCTGAATTTGTTCCCGTATTTTTTAACACTGTATTTTTAGTTACTTCTCTTGAATATTTTGTATTTACCGAACATTTTTGTATATATACAATAGCAGTATCCCATGCATAACTATTTACTAAATAGCTATTAGTATTCACATATAAATTTTCACATGCTGTAATTGCATCTGTTTGAGAAATATGGTTCCATAAAACTCCCTTTTCTAAGTCATCAGTTGTTTCACTATTACCTATGCTAACTCTTGAACCAGCTTTTTCATTTGTTCCATAACTTGCCTCATATCTTGCAATATAATATCCTCCATTTGTTGCAACACTTAATTTATAATTATCTATCGGACCAGTGTCTTCTCCCGTTGTCCAATATGGAGTTGCAGAATCATATACTGTTTCGTGTGAATCAACTCTCTCTTTTGATACTTCCTTTCCATTTTTATCAAAAGCATATTTGCTTAATTTAATCTCTGCACCATTCGATAGAGTTCCTTTTCCTGCATATGGTGTAGTTGGGTCTCCGTTTGTATCTTTTGTTACTGGAACCCATACATATTGGTTTCCTCTTCCATTCAAAATATCGTCATCTTCTATTACAATTCCTTCTATTACCGTTGCTCCGCTATCTTCTGCTACTTTGAATCCTTTTGGTATTACTACTGTATCTCCATTTATGTCCTTTACAGTTTTGTTTTCTTCTACATATTTTCCGCCTTTTTTTAGCTCTCCATACTCCGATTTGTCTATCCCTAAAATGCGGTCCATATTGTCTTCTGTTGTTTTTAAATCTTCTTGTTCCTGTGTTTGTGCTTTTCCTGTACTTTTTTTTGCCTCAGATGCCCTTGTTAATATTCCATTTTGTCCTGTTAGCATGCTTATACTTATTCCTGCTAAAATTAATAACACTATTATTGTTACTACAAGAGCTATTAGTGTTATACCTTTGTTTTTAGTGAATTTCTTTGTAAAATTCATTTTTCCATCCCCCTTTTTTTCTTAGGTACTTTCCTGCTAAAAAAACATTAAAAAGACAAGGTAAATAAACCTAGTCAAATATAGTTCTTTTTATCTTGTCTTTTATTTCTTTTCTTTTTATAGTATTATTTACGCTTTTGCGTATTCTCTCAAGGAATTTATCGTTTTTTATCATTTGCATTTTTATACCTCTTCTTTTCATTTATGCTTCTATTTTATACTATTTTTTTACTTTGTCAAGTATTTAATTTTAAATTTATAAGTCTATTTCTGGATATCCTTTTTCTCCTAATTTCCATTTCTTCCAGTCTGAGTTTTCTCCTATATTTTGATTTAATAAATCTACAAAAGATTGGCTTTTAATTTCATCTTGGCTTTTTAATGTTGCTTCTCCACTGGTTAAGCTTCCTTTGCCTAATAATGGTTCCTCTGTGTAATAGACATTTTCAAATTCCGTCTTAGTGTCTGTTTGACCATCTGCATATGAAATTGTTCCTATAATATTTCCAAAAGTTTTGCCTGTAACATTTCCAGTATTGTATGTGTTTTTTATACTAACGTAGTTTTCTGTACATGTGGTTCCTTGTAAACCTATTATTCCTCCACCATCTCTTAGTTGGGAATTTATTTTACCAAAATTAGCGCAATTAAGGATACTTACGCTAATGTTAGTATCCCATGCATGTCCTCCAACATATCCAATTATTCCACCTGAAGATCCACCTGAATTTACTTCTCCATAATTGGATGAATTCATAATTTGAAAAGTTCCGCCTAGCACACCCCGCCGTTATACCTCCCGCTGTTTTGCTATAACTTCCATCAGCTACTAATTCAATTTTTCCGTAGTTTTTACATAAATCAACTATCGTTTCTCCACTTGTACTCATTAGTCCGCAGATTCCTCCA
Source organism: uncultured Clostridia bacterium (assembly GCA_934121905.1). Lineage (GTDB taxonomy): Bacteria > Bacillota > Clostridia > TANB77 > CAG-508 > CAG-269. The sequence goes on along the minus strand of CAKOVI010000007.1, from coordinate 68,780 downwards.
ATATATGTCTTAGTTCCTATTACGGTTCCATAATTAATACAATTACTATATTTCTGACTACCTTGTCCTCCTATCCCACCAGCAGCTCCATATGCGTATGCCGAACCTGTTACAGTAATATTTCCATAATTGACACAATTTGTTATATAATTAGATGATCGCGCGCAAAGTCCACCTACAAAATTATAACCTACAACATTCGCATAATTAATACAATTTTCAATATTATTTGCATTATAGGTAATTCCTCCTGCTTCCCATGTATCATTTATTATCGTACCTGTAAGCTTTAAATTCTTCACATCTCCAACATTACAGAATAAAGCTACTGTTCCTTCTTTTCTATGAATATAAATATTTTTTATTGTATTATTATTTCCATCAAAATAACTATTTTTATTACCATTATTCATTCCTATAGGCGTAAACCCAATACACCCTTCATCAGTTTTAGTTAATTCTTCTTTTATTGTTTCTATTGTCTCATTAGTATTTAAATCTCCAAAATCAGTTCTTGTGCTATCTCCATATGAATAATTTGATTTAAAATTTAACTCTCTTGTAAGCACAATGTATTTTCCAGAAAAATCTGTTTTTCTGCTTACGTTTTGAATCTGACCATTTTGATATATAATGCCACTTCCTTGTGCCATATTAGACCATGCTACTAAGTCTTCTATGCAACTAATCTGATATGGTTTTGCTTCACTTCCATCGTACTGGTTGTTTTTGGTTATATCTCCTGCATTTTCAATTTTTGTTAGTGTTTGCTCTTTACTTATGTTTCCGTCTTTGTCCACAGTATAATATCTATTACTTTCTTTAAATAGTATTTCAAATTCATTTCCTACATCTGTAGCTTCTGTTTCTCCTTCTGCTTCTTTATCTAACTGATTTTGCAGTTCATCTTGTTTTAAATCTCCATATTTATTTTTTCCAATAGCATTTACTGTTGCTCTTTGAACTATTTCTTTTTCGTTTTCAATTTTGGTTTTTTCTTTTGCTTTATTTGCATTTTTTATTATCCCGATTATCACCTGTTACCATGCTTATCGTTATTGTTGATAATATTAATATTACAATAATTGTAACTACGAGTGCTAGTAGTGTAATACCTTCGTTTTTCTTTAATTTTACTTTTAAATTCATCTTTTCCTCCCTTTAGATATTTTGTTTCAAAAACGTCAAAAACAACCAAAATAGACCTATATTTTTATAGGTTTATTTTGGCTTTTTTATATCTTTTTTTGTTTTTAAATTACCCGTGTGTGTGTGTGTGTGTGTGTGTGTGTGTACTCTTGCAAGGGTTACAGCGTTTTTTATCATTTGCATTTTTATACCTCTTCTTTTCATTTATGCTTCTATTCTATACTATTTTTTTACTTTGTCAAGTATTTAATTTTAAATTTATAAGTCTATTTCCGGATATCCTTTTTCTCCTAATTTCCATTTCTTCCAGTCTGAGTTTTCTCCTATATTTTGATTTAATAAATCTACAAAAGATTGGCTTTTAATTTTATCGTGGCTTTTTAATGTTGCTTCTCCACTGGTTAAGCTTCCACGTCCAATTGCAGGTTCTTTAATATAATAAACATTTTCAAATTCTGTTTTGGTCTCTGTTCTACTGGTATAAGCTATTTCTCCGATAATGTTTCCTGATTTTATTTTTCCCACATTGTAAAAATTTTTGACTGTAACATAAATTTGAGCACAACAAGTATCTTGTCTTCCTATCAATCCACCATCACGATTAGTTATTAAACTTGATACATTTCCGAAGTTCACACAATTCAATATATCTACATCTAGATTGAATTCCCAATTCGCACCACCTACAAAGCCAATAATTCCACCTGAAAAATTACTCCCTGCATTTTCATAATTAGACGTAATATCTCCATAATTAGACGTATTTTTTATTTCGGCTTTTCCACCTCTATGCCATCCTATTATACCGCCTATTTTTCTACTCTTTTCACTTTCGACTTTACCATAATTTTTACATTCATTAATACTCACTCCATTATCATTATCTGTTGTTATACAACCGACTATTCCACCAAGAGAAGAGTCACCACTTATTTTACCGTAATTAACACAATTTATAATCTTCCCTTTTGTTTGATATGTTATCCCTTTTATTCCTCCTGCGCCACAATATTGCCATGATTCGCCGAGTGCTTACAATATCTCCATAATTTATACTATTTTTAATACTGTCTGCTTTCCACAAACATATTCCTGCAACACAATTAACTCCTGTTACATTTGCATAATTAATACAATTTTCAATATTATTTGCATTACAGGTAATTCCCCCTGCTTCCCATGTATCATTTATTATCGTGCCTGTAAGCTTTAAATTTTTCACATCTCCAACATTACAGAATAAAGCTACTGTTCCTTCTTTTCTATGAATATAAATATTTTTTATTGTATTATTATTTCCATCAAAATAACTATTTTTATTACCATTATTCATTCCTATAGGCGTAAACCCAATACACCCTTCATCAGTTTTAGTTAATTCTTCTTTTATTGTTTCTATTGTCTCATTAGTATTTAAATCTCCAAAATCAGTTCTTGTGCTATCTCCATATGAATAATTTGATTTAAAATTTAACTCTCTTGTAAGCACAATGTATTTTCCAGAAAAATCTGTTTTTCTGCTTACGTTTTGAATCTGACCATTTTGATATATAATGCCACTTCCTTGTGCCATATTAGACCATGCTACTAAGTCTTCTATGCAACTAATCTGATATGGTTTTGCTTCACTTCCATCGTACTGGTTGTTTTTGGTTATATCTCCTGCATTTTCAATTTTTGTTAGTGTTTGCTCTTTACTTATGTTTCCGTCTTTGTCCACAGTATAATATCTATTACTTTCTTTAAATAGTATTTCAAATTCATTTCCTACATCTGTAGCTTCTGTTTCTCCTTCTGCTTCTTTATCTAACTGATTTTGCAGTTCATCTTGTTTTAAATCTCCATATTTATTTTTTCCAATAGCATTTACTGTTGCTCTTTGAACTATTTCTTTTTCGTTTTCAATTTTGGTTTTTTCTTTTGCTTTATTTGCATTTTTTATTATCCCGATTATCACCTGTTACCATGCTTATCGTTATTGTTGATAATATTAATATTACAATAATTGTAACTACGAGTGCTAGTAGTGTAATACCTTCGTTTTTCTTTAATTTTACTTTTAAATTCATCTTTTCCTCCCCTTTAGTATCTTGCTTTGAAAATGTAAAAACAACCAATTAGGTAAAATATAATTCTAAACTCTCTTAAGTTCCTTACTTTCCAAAATGCTCTTCGCCGTCATAACACCCAAATACTCTTCTGGAAGCACAATCTCATCAACATCAAGTTTTTCCAAAATTCTCTTATGAAGTTTATCACCAGCTTTAGCAATAACATAATTAACCCCAGCTTCTTTTAAAGCCAAGCAAGTAATAATACTAACAGACACACTCTCGCCGATACCAACAACACCAACATCAAAATCCCCAACAGGAATACCATCAAAAGCATCTATATTAGTAATGTCCATACAAACAGCCTTGGTTACAAAATTACTTGCCCTTTCGACCAATTTCATATCTTTATCAATAGCAAAAACTTCCATTCCTTCTTCTGAAAGCTTTCTTGCAACATTCATTCCATAAATTCCTAAACCTATAACTATACATTGTTTCTTCATAACTTTATCCTCCTATAACATAACATTTCCTGAAACATATTCGATATTTTGATTTTCCTTTTTCTTAAAAATAAGAATAGAAAGTATCGAAATTGGACCAACTCTTCCTATATACATTAAGGCCTCCAAAATCACCTTAGATGCAAAATTCATCTTAGCTACATTGGTAACAGATAAGCCTGTTGCCGAAAAAGCTGATGCACACATAAATAAATTATTATCAAGTCTCATTATTTGTACTTTTTCCATTACAAACATTGCTATTAAAACCAACATTACACATATAACAATATTCGTTATTGCCTGTCTTATAGTTTGTAAATCAATTTTTTTATAATAAACAACTACATCTTTTTTATTTCTAAGAGTTGCCCTTACAGTTAAAGCTAAAATTGCAATTGATGTAATTCTTATTCCACCAGATGTTGAACCAGGTGCTCCTCCTATTATCATAAGAAATGATATTATTAGTTTTGTAATAGGTAAAGTTCCTGCCATATTTATTGTTGAAAATCCTGTAGTTCTTGCAGTTACACTTGTAAATACCGCTTCTAGCCAAGTTAAATTAGGTTCTGCAATTTTTAATAACATTATTGATACTAAATAAATTATTAAACTTGCCGTTAGTACTATTTTTGTATGAAAACTTATATGTATAAAGCGTTTTTTCTTTATTGCTCCAATTATATCTTCAATTACAAAATATCCAATTGAACCTAAAAACATTAATATTATAAATACAATATTTACATATATGTTTTTCGCAAAAATTTCAAGGCTTGTATCTCCTATTATATCAAATCCTGCATTACAAAAGGCTGTAATAGAATGAAATATGCTATACCAGATTCCATTTTTTATTCCAAACCTTGGTATGAAATCTACTGCTAATAATATAGCTCCAATAATTTGAATAACTATAGTATATTTTATTACTTCTTTTAATCTCTGTTTTAATTTTCCATAATGATTATCATTTAAGGCACTGCTCAAAAGCAATGTCTCAGATAAGCTCATCCTTTTCTTTTTAAAACTTAATATAAAAGATATAAATGTTACAAATCCTATTGCTCCTATTTCTGTGATTATTGCAATTGTCACTTGCCCCAAAAAACTATACTCTGTTGATAAATTTACTGTTGTTAATCCATTTACACATGTTGCTGAAACCGCAGTAAATAATGCATCAAATGGAGTGACATTTCCATTATTGCAGGTTGGAAGCATAAGTACTATCCAACCTACAAGTATTACAGATAAAAAACCTAAACAAGGTATTAAATATATATTTTTATCTTTTAACATCTTTTGTTTACTTCCCTTCTTATATTTCCCTTAATTCAATATTTTCTTTTCCAACAATATCCTGAAATACCTCATAAATGGCACCAGTTAAATATATTGCACCACATTTTAAAATGCTTTCTCCGTCTTGTACTTCCACCGCAATATTATTCATCTCTCCATTAAAGTATTTTATAGCACCTCTTAATTTCTTTTTTATAGGTTCATCTAAATTTGTAATATTTATTATTAATTCTTTCCTTTTTTGAACCCCGAAATTTGTTATTTCATTTGCAATTATAGAGGTTTTTTCTTCTTCTCTTATACTTAATCTTCCTTTTATTAAAACAATATTTTCTTCTATTAAGCTATCTTTTGCTGTTAAATAAGCATTTTCGAATACTATTATTTCTGCTTGTCCATACAAATCTTCAATTGTTACAAAAGCCATTATTCTGTTTGTTTTGGTAAATTTCTTTTTTATAGATGTTATAATTCCTGCAATTTTTACTTCCTGTCCATCTTTAAATTTGCTTGCCTTTTGCAAATCATATCCATTTATCATTTCTATTTCAGAAATATTTTCTTCATCTATATTTGTTTTATTATCGATTGCGTCAATATCTCTTGTGCTAATTGTTGTTTGTTTTTCTATTTCTTCTTTTAGTTTGCTTAAAGGATGTCCAGATAGATATATTCCTAGCATTTCTTTTTCTTGCGATAAAAGTTCTTTTTCTGAAAATTCTTCTTTTTCTATAAATGCATATTTTATATCATTCATATTATTTTCTAAATCATCATTTATAGCTCCGAAATCAAACATTGAAAATTGTCCTTCTAATCCTTTTTTCTTTGTGCTTTGTATTGTATCTACTATTCCCTCAAATGATGCCAATAAAGTACTTCTATTTTGCTCGAATTCGTCAAATGCTCCTGATTTTATTAAACTTTCTATACATTTCTTATTAACACTCGCTTCTGCAATTCTTTCACAGAAATCTGTAAATGATTTGAATTTGCCATTTTCATTTCTTTCTTTTATTATGTTTTCTACTGGCTGATTTCCAACATTTTTTATACTTCCTAAACCAAATCTGATATTTCCATTTATAGCTGTAAATTTAAGTTCACTTTCATTTATACTTGGTTTTAAAATTTCTATGTTTAAGGTTTTACATTCATCTATATAAACCGGAACTTTTTCCAAATTTCCTAAGTAACTATTAAGCATCGCAGCCATAAATTCTGGCGGATAATATGCTTTTAAAAATGCTGTTTGGTATGATACAACTGCATAACACGCAGCATGCGATTTGTTAAATGCATATTTTGCAAATTCTGCCATTTCGTCAAATATTTTGTTTGCAGATACTTCGTCGATTCCGTTTCTTACACAACCTGGTACAATTACATTTCCTTCTTCATCTACTTGTCCATGAATAAATACTTCTCTTTCTTTTGCCATTACGTCTAGTTTTTTCTTTCCCATGGCTCTACGAACTAAGTCTGCTCTTCCAAGTGAGTAGCCTGCTAGGTCACGAACTATTTGCATAACTTGTTATAGCGATAGGTAAACCTTTGATATAATCTCCAATTTTTCCCCCGCTCCACACCGTGCATGCTAGTTTCCCAGCACACGGCGTTCCATCGTTTTAACTTTTATTCATTCTAATCAAACAACCTAAGATTTTATATTTCATTTTCAGCTTAATCTGAAAACGATTTATAACTATAACAAAGTGTAAGGCTCTTTCTTTCCTTAACAATAATAGGTAATTTTAATAATTGTCTTAATCTATTTATTTTTCTTAATTCAGTAGCTTTTATATTTAGCAAATCTATATAGTATTGGATTGTTTCAAGCTTCTTTGCATGTATTAGTTTGTGTATATCTTTATCAACAAGAACCAAATTGGAAACTTCATCTGTTCCACCATTTTCTCTTGCTTTCTTATGATGACAATGAATATCATCAACACTCGAAAATTCTCTACCGGTAATATAACATCTACCACTTTGTATACTATATAAAGAAATTCTATTATCATAATACTCAATACTGCTATTGCCTATCCTTTGGTTCATTAATTGATACATTATATTGTAATTTGTGTTCATTTTATCTTGTATAATTTTTCTACCCTCACTGGTATAATAACATATCTTTCGATTAAAAGCCATTGGATTTTTGAATTGTACATAATAGATTGGATAAATTGGTTCTTTCGTTCCCGATATATATCTAAGTGATTTTGATTTTCCATATCGTTTCTTTTCTATATCTGTTAAGGGGCGTCCTTGTCTTACAAGTCGATTTCCTTTTTGTGTATTCAATCTATTATACATAATTCTATAATTCCTCATTTGAATTCTGTTTAAATCATTGGCAACATTTGTTGCTATACGATAATAATTTTGAATTCCCATTACCATTGAATTATATATAACTACCTCTTTAGCTTCCTTATTTGAACCTTGATAACTACAAAACTTTTTTACCTGATTTGCTAATTTTTTTTCCTTATCTTTAAGGGCTATTTTGCTAATATGTGAATCTACAACATATTTTAAATTTTTCTTCTTGCGATGAACTTTTATACTAAATCCAAGAAATTCCATAGCATTTTTTCGAACATTTACTATTCGATTTTTTTCTTTTGATATATCTAACCTTAACCTTTCTTTTAACCACTTTTCAATAGCCATTTTTGATTTTTTCGCATCTTGTAAGTTTTTACAAAATATTCTAAAATCATCTGCATATCTTACAATCCATAGCTCTTTTAGCTTGGTACTTTCTCTCATTGCTCTATAACCATGTCCTCTATCAACTGTTCCGTTCTTCTGAGGTCTTTGACTATAATTATCAGTTACTTCGCTATACTGAAATTGGCTTTCAATCCAATGGTCTAATTCATTAAGAACTATATTTGTTAATAGTGTAGACAATATTCCAGTCTGTACAATTCCCTTATCTGGTTTTATTAAATTTCCATCAATCGTTTTTATTTGGTTCTTCAAAAGTTGTTTAATTACATATATCAATTCTTTATCTTGCATACCTAATGCCCATATCTGTTTTATTAGCTTGCTATGATTTACATTATTAAAAAAATCCTCTATATCTAATTCGATTACATAATGCAAGTTTGACATCTGCAACATTCGATATGTTCTTGCTATTGCATTTTCAGCAGAACGATTTGGTCTAAAACCGAAACTGTTATCTGAAAATTTAGCCTCACAAATTGGTTCCATCACTTGCTTAATACATTGTTCTATAAGCCTATCCCAAATACAAGGAATTCCAAGATTTCTAATCATTCCGTTTATTTTTGGAATTTCTTTTTTTCTAACAGGTTTCGGTCTATATCCATGTTTGCTTCCTCGAACAATATATCTCACTTGTTTAATAACTTCATCTGGTTGCATTTTAGAAATATTTTTTATATTTTGATTATCCGTTCCTGGTATAATACCTCTGCCATTAGTTTTAATATTTCTATATGAAAGTAAAATATTATTTTCACTTAGGATAATATCCATTAATTGTGAGAATTTAAAATTTTCTTTACTTTTCTTATAAAGTTCATCAAAGACATTTTGCATGTCATAATATTCATTGTATTTCAAACTATCAATACAATATTTTATTTCTTTAGGCATAGGGCTCTCACTTCCTTTCTTAAAAGTGAGCCTTTTTAGTCATACACGAAATCCCTATTGTGTTTGAATGAATGAATTGTTAAATAAATTTATAAAAGTTAAAACGACTTGTGTCCATTCCTCCATCTTCATTACAAAGACTTCTTCGGTTCGAACACTACTTTTCAGCACTAATTCAACTGCTTATTATTCTTCGTCAGTTTATATCTCATAAAGAAATATTTAATACCTTTCCTCGTTCCAATAATTTCTATCTGTACATTATGCCCTTAGGTGCTTGCTATAGGCCTGTTTGCTTGAATGTGCCTATAACACATTATGGTTTTTCATAACCAAGATTTTTACTCAACCACACAAACACCGTCTTAAACAGTCCCTTACATTTCTGTAAGGTGGTATATAGACCCTTTAAATCGCAAGTTCGTCCGTCATTTTGACATACTCACCATAGGCATTTTATAGACTTCCGGCATATCATAAATCATATCTCAATACTCTAGTTTTTCAAACGGGCGGGTTCTAACCACTTTTGTACCAATCATACTTAACTATTTCTTTTAACTTAGACTTATTTCTGCCGACTTCACCGAGCTTCTGACTAAATAATTTTCCTCATAAAGCCAGTCGGAGTATTAAAGCGTATGTTTTGAAGCGTTACCTTCTCATTCCATACATCGAAATTATTAGTTCTCCATTATTTTATAATGTGCTTCGCCTTTGTTTATTTAAGCGAAGAACGAGTCACACCTTGATAAACCATACATCCGTATGTTACATTCAATATCGGCTCTAAGCTTGGATGTGTATATTCATTTTGTCCTGTTTGTTTTCCTCTAACATAACGTGGTATTTGATCCATTGGTCCAGGTCTGTAAAGTGAAACCCCTGCTATTAAGTCTTCTAGGCAGTCTGGCTTTAAATCCTGCATAAAGTTTTTCATGCCTTGGCTTTCAAACTGGAACACCCCACATGTTTTTCCATCTTGCCATAATTTATATACTTTTGGATCATTCATATCTTTATCAAATTCTACATCTATTCCATGGTCTTTTTTTACCATTTCTTTTGTGTCTTTTATAACTGTAAGGGTTCTTAAACCTAAAAAGTCCATCTTTAAAAGTCCAAGTTCTTCTAGTGTTGTCATTATATATTGTGTTGCGTTTTGTCCATCTCTTACATATAAAGGAACATAACTATCAACTGGGTCTTTTGTTATAACCACACCACAGGCATGTGTTGATGTGTTTTTAGGCATTCCTTCTAATGCCATTGATACATCTAAAAATTTGTGTATTCTCTCGTCATTTTCGTATAAATTTTTTAATTCTATATTTTGTTCTAATGCTTTTTTTATTGTTATATGTAGTTCATTTGGTATCATCTTCGCAATTTTGTCTGTTTCTGCAAGTGGAATATCTAATGCTCTTCCTACATTTCTTATTGCATTTTTAGCAGCCAATGTTCCAAATGTTATAATTTGGGATACATGGTCATGTCCGTATTTACGGCAAACATAGTCTATTACTTCTTGTCTTTGTTCATCACTAAAATCCACATCAAAATCGGGCATACTTACTCTTTCTGGATTTAAAAATCTTTCAAAAAGTAAGTTGTATTTCATTGGGTCAATATCTGTTATTTCTATTGCATAAGCTAGAATTGATCCTGCACCAGAACCTCTACCAGGTCCTACTGGAATATTGTGTGTTTTTGCATAATGGATATAGTCCCATACTATTAAGTAGTAGTCTACATATCCCATCTTTTTTATAACACTTAATTCATATTCTGCTCTTTTTTGATATTCTTCCGGAATGCTACTTCCGTATCTTTTTACCATACCTTTTTTGCACAAGTCTTCTAGAAAATCATAGTGTGTTTCATATCCTTCTGGTACTTCGTAGTTTGGCAAAATTGTGTGTCCAAATTCGAATTCCACATTACATTTTTCGGCTATTTTTACAGTATTTTCAATTGCATCAGGAAAAGCTTTGAAATAATCTATCATTTCTTCTGGTGATTTTACATATAGTTCTTCTGTATCGAATTTCATTCTATCTTCATCACTCATTCTTTTTCCTGTTTGAATACATAACAATACTTCGTGGTTATATGCATCTTCTTTTTTTAGGTAATGTGCATCATTTGTTGCAACAAGTGGAATATCTAATTTTTTAGCTAACTGTACTAGTTTTTGGTTAGCTAATACTTGCTCTTTTATCCCATTATTTTGAAGTTCTATATAATAATCTTCTCCAAATACTCTTTTATGCCATAAAGCAATTTCTTCTGCTTTTTCATTTTGACCATTTAATAGTGCCTGATTTACACTTCCTGCTAAACATGCGCTTAAACATACTAAACCTTCACTGTATTTTTCTAGTATTTCTAAGTCTATTCTTGGTTTGTAGTAATATCCATCAATAAAACCTAAAGATACTAATTTACTTAGGTTTTTATAGCCCTGGTTGTTTTTGGCAAGTAGTATTAAGTGATTATATTTATTGTCTACACCTGGTTCTTTATCAAATCTTGAACGTGGTGCTACATACACTTCGCATCCTATTATTGGTTTTATTCCTTCTTTTTTACATGCTTTGTAAAAGTCTATTGCTCCATACATTACACCGTGGTCTGTTATTGCCATTGCATCCATTCCTAGTTCTTTGGCTCTTACCGGTAAGTCTTTTATTCTGTTTGCTCCATCAAGTAAACTGAACTCACTGTGTATGTGCAAGTGTACAAATTGTCCCATTTTTTGTTCCTTCTTTCTTTGGGTATATTGTACTAGAAAAAAAAGAAAATAGCAATGTTTTTTGTGCTATTTTCTTTGTAACTAATTACTATTTTTTATGTGAATTAATTTCTATTCTTCTCCTTCGTCATCATCCTCAGGTAATTCTTCCCCTAGGCTTTGTTCGAAAGCTTTTTCGAAATTATCTCTAACTTTCTTTTCTATTTCTGCCATCATATCTGGATTATCTGTTAAATATTTTTTAACATTTTCTCTACCTTGACATATTTTTTCTCCTTTGTAACTAAACCATGATCCGCTCTTAACTATTATGTCTAAATTAACAGCCATATCAACAATATTTCCAACTTTTGATATTCCCTCATTATATACTAAATCAAATTCAGCTTCTCTAAATGGTGGCGCTACCTTGTTTTTTACGACTTTTACTCTTACTCTATGACCAGTGACTTCTCCATTTTGTTTTATTTGCTCTATTCTTCTTATGTCTAGTCTTACTGAAGAATAGAATTTTAGGGCACGTCCACCTGTTGTTGTTTCTGGATTTCCAAACATTACTCCTATTTTTTCTCTTAATTGGTTTATAAATATTAGTACTGTTTTTGATTTATTGATTGCTCCAGCTAGTTTACGAAGTGCTTGTGACATAAGTCTTGCTTGAAGTCCCATATGAGAATCTCCCATGTCTCCATCTATTTCTGCTTTTGGAACTAATGCTGCAACTGAGTCTACTACTACTACATCTATTGCTCCACTTCTTACTAAGCTTTCTGTTATTTCTAATGCTTGTTCTCCTGTGTCTGGTTGTGATACTATTAAGTTATCTATATCTACTCCTAGTTTTTTTGCATGAACTGGATCTAACGCATGTTCCGCATCTATAAATGCTGCTTCTCCTCCTAGTTTTTGAGCTTCTGCAACTACTGATAATGCAAGTGTTGTTTTTCCTGATGATTCAGGCCCATATATTTCTATTATTCTTCCTCTTGGCAATCCACCTATTCCCAGTGCTATATCTAAGCTTAAAGAACCTGTTGGAATTGCTTCTATTTCCATTGCTTTATAATCTCCAAGTCTCATTACTGAGCCTTTTCCAAATTGTTTTTCTATTTGGCTTAATGCAACATCTAGTGCTTTTTTTCTTTCATTATTTTCTGCCATTAATTTTTCCTCCTTAATTTTGTAAACTTTTGTTTGTTGTGGTTATTATATACAACGAACATTTTTTTGTCAATACTTTTTTGAAATTATTTTGAGTTATACCATTCTTTTATATTGTAGAACATATTATACCAGTTTGCCTTAATATCTCCTACTAATTCCGTATTTTTCACGGCTATAATTTTATTTCTTGCAATTCCAATATAAGGAACTTCGTCATTATAGATTTCATATAATCTTTGATATTTTGATTTTAGTTCATTAGAATCTGTCATATTTTTTACAGCATTCATTATTTCATTTACTTCCTGATTATCATATTTTGCTAAATTGTTATATCCAAAATAAGTTGTTAAATCTGGTGCAATAGATTGATCTATGCTTCCTATCATCATATCATAGTTAACATTATTTAAATAAGAATTGTATGAACTTTCATCAGCATAAATAATATTTACCAAAATTCCTTGCTCTTGTAATTGATTTTTTATATCTTCAGCAGCTTGTTTTCTTGTCTCATCACTTGCCCTTACAACTAGATTTAGTTCAAGCATTTTTGTTCTATAATTTTCTATTTTTTGCCAAACTCCATTTTTTAATTCCCATCCAGATGAAGTTAGCAAATTATTTTTTTCATCAATATTATAGTAATCTTCTTCTTTTTGTTCTACTAAATAGCTACCTGTATTTAATGGAAAGTTTGATGTTTTATACATGTTTCCATAAGAATTTGATATTACTCTATTCTTATCTAAAGATGCTCTTATTGCTTTTCTTACATTTACATCTGATAAAATTCCATTTGTGGTATTTAATGCTAAGAAAACAAATTCTCTACCTTCTATTTCAGATACATCATATCCAATTGTTCCTATATAATCTTGATATGATGCATTTTGAGTTGATATTAAATCAATACTTCCCATTTTAAAAGCATTATATAATTCTGCAGCTGTTGAATATAAATTTATCGTTATTTTATCTATTATCGATGTGTCTTTTTTTGCATTCCACCAATTTTCGTTTTTAGCTAATACTATTGTGTTATTTGTAACTTCCGAAATTTTGTATTGCCCTGTAGTTATTGGTGCTTTGTTTTTATCTGTATTCCAAAAATCTGTATCTAAGTAATAGCTACTACTTAATATTGGGAAATTTAGGTAATATTCAAAATTATTAACTTCTTGTGATAGTATAAATCTTAATGTGTAATTGTCTATTATATCGACTTCTTTTATTACACTAACATTTTGTGTATATACCGAATTCAAATCCTGATTTTCTTGTGTTTCTTTTAATTTATCTATTGTATATTTTACATCATCACTAGTAAATCTTGTTCCATCAGACCATTTTATTCCTTGCCTTAATTTTATAATATAGATATTTCCCGAACTTTTTGCACATTCTGATGCTAATTTGTATTCTATATTATAGTCTTCTGTAATATCTATAAGTGGCTCGTATATTAATTTATCAATATCTTGAACTTTTTTATTAGATGTAATTATTGGATTGATATTATCAAATTCTGATATGGCAAGTGTTATTTCTGTGCCTTTTTGAACTTCTTGAGTATTTGCAGAAGAGGTCGATGCATTTTCCGAGTCTTTTTCGGTATTTTGTATTTTTACCCTATATATTGCAAATCCCATTATAATTATTATGAATAAAATAAACATATATCCAAAAAAATTATTTTTCATATGCACCTCTTTTTTATTATTACTAAATTAAAAACTTCTTTGTAATTATATAGCATTTTATGGAATTGTCAAGGGGAATTTTGTCGATTTCGTGAAAGGACCGTTTCTTTTTGCAAAAGGAAACGGTCTTTTCGCGAAAAGAAACGGTTCCAATGGAAAAAGAAACGGTTCTTTCGCGAAAAAAATCGAAAAAGCTTCACTACTTTTCCGATTTTAACTCATTTTTTACATATTACCATATTAGGCAAACCATAATTTTATTAACAAAAATCATTATTTTCTAGATTCCACAATAAGTTTAATTCCTGTTCTGTCTTCTCCTTCGACCTCAACTTCTGCGAATGCTGGTATGCAAACTAAATCTACTCCTGCTGGTGCTACAAAACCTCTTGCTATTGCTACTGCCTTAACTGCTTGATTTAGAGCACCTGCTCCTATTGCTTGCATTTCTGCTTTTTGTGATTCTTTTATCAATCCTGCAATAGCTCCTGCTACTGAATTTGGATTTGATTTTGATGAAATTTTTAGAACTTCCATTCTTTTTGCCTCCTATAATTTTATTTTTTTGTTGCAACTTTTACATTTTGTATTCTACTACTTTTCAGCAAATTTGTCTATACTTTTCTGGAAATTTTTTCCATTTTCTTGTCGCATTATTCTACATTTTTCGACCTTTCTTCAAGTATGTTATAAACAGTATCTTTAATAAATTTAGCCGAAGAACTAGGGGCAATTCTTCCAGGTAATGCCAATGCCCATATAAATTTCAATCCCATACTTGTAGCCATTTTTCCGTCAATTCCTCCAGGAGTAGAGGCTAAATCTATAAGTAGTGCTTCTGAATCCATATGTTTTAATTCACGTTCTTTTATTATTGTTTGAGGAACAGTATTTATAATTATGTCAAATTCATTTAAATCATATAACATATCATTTATATTTAAGCTATTATATCCATAAGCTTTAATCCATGCTAAATCAGACACTTTTCTCGCAGCACACGTAACAATTGCAGAAAGTTTACTAAACTTATTTGCTACAATTTTTCCCACTCTACCAAAACCCAAAACCAAAACTCTACTTCCTTGCAATATTTTATCTGTATTTTTTATTGCTACTTCTATTGTACCCTCAGCTGTTGCTATAGTATTTAAAATGGCTAAATCATCTCTTTTCATAATATCTACTACTTGCATATAATTTTCATCTAATTTTTTCTTTATATCATCTTTAATGCTTCCACTTATAAATATTTTACCTTTATTATTTTTTAAAAGTTCATCAATCATAATTTTCTCATCACTAAATGGTGTGTTAATGTTTTCACTGTTTCCTGAAAAAGGTACCGGAGCTATAATCACTTGTGATTTTTCTAATGCCTGCTTTAATGAGCTACATTTTTCAATTCTACCATCATCTAAAACTTCATCTGACCTTTCTTGCCCAAATGAATATACTTTATTTCCGTCATCTGCTAGCATCCCTGCCAGTTTAATGTTTCTTAAATCTCCACCTAAAACTAAATATCTGTCTTTCATCATTTTCCTCCTAATACTATTATTAATATAATTGTATTATTTTATCCTAATTTTATGCAAAAATTTCTGATTGGGGACGGTTCTTTTCACGAAAAGAACCGTCCCCAATCAGAAATTCAAAACATATTTTTCAATTATCTCTTTAACTCTCTCATATCTCTTACACAAATACAAATATCCAATCAATCCCTCAAAAGCTGTAGAATACATATATTCCTGCACATTTGAATTTTTAGGTAAATGGTGATTGTTTGCATTTCTGCCTCTCCTTACGATATCTTTTTCCTCATCAGTTAAAAAATCATAAAATTCTCCCAAAAATTTTGCTTGTGCTCCTGCTTTTACATATTTAATTGATTCAATATGTAATTTATGTGGCTTTAAATTTGTAGTGTCTACTAGATATGTTCTAATATACAACTCATATACACAATCACCAACATATGCCCATACAAGTGGTGATATTTGATTTATTTCTTCTGGGCTCTTATTTATTGGTATAAATTCTTCTATTTTCAAATTCTACTTCCTTTCCGCTTTTTCAAGTGTTATTTTTCCTATTTTTCCACTTCTGAAATCATCTATTATAATTTTTGCTGTTTTTTCATCATCAACTTCTCCTCCTGATATTATGCAACCTCTTTTTTTACCGATTTGAAGCATAATTTCATAGATATTGAAATTTTCTGGTTCTGGTTTGTTTAAAGTTTCCTCTATATAACTTGCATCTAATTTATATCTTTCTATGATATTTTGACGATAATTCTCTAGTAAAAATTTTAATAATTGATATGCTATTTCAGTCTTAGGCAATACATCATCTTTTATTGTACCTGTATATGATAAATTTAAAGCAACCTGTTCACTTTCAAATTTTGGCCATAATACACCTGGTGTATCTAATAATTCTATTTTATCATTTACTCTAATCCATTGTTTTTTCTTTGTTACTCCTGGTTTATTTCCAACTTCTAAGTTGCTATTTTTAGCTACCCTATTTATAAAGGATGATTTTCCTACATTTGGTATTCCAAGCACCATTGCTCTTATTTTTCTTCCTGTTCGTCCTTTTTTGGCATATTCTTCTAGTTCACTACTTTTTTGCTTTTCTACTGCTCTTAATATTTCATTTATCCCTTTTCCATTATTGCAATCTGCAAGTATTGCTGTTTGTCCTTTATTTTTAAAGTATTGTACCCATAATTCATTTTGTTTTGCATCTGCTAAATCACTTTTATTTAGTATTATTATTTTGTCTTTGTTTTTTGTTATTTGTGCTATATCTGGATTTCTACTTGAAATCGGTATTCTGCTATCTAGTATTTCTATTATTATGTCTATTAATTTTATGTCTTCTGATATTTGTCTTTTGGTTTTGGCCATGTGGCCGGGATACCAGTTAATTCCGACCGAAGGAAAACTTTTTTGACTATCATTATTTTTCTTTTCTGCTCTAATTTTTCTTTTTTGATACATATCCATATATATTATTCACTTCCATTCTATCTTTCATTTTTACAACTTCCTATATTATAGCACAATTATTTATTTTTATAAAGTCAATCGCTTGAATAAATTCATCTTGATATCTAAATTTTATCTTAATCCCTCCATTTTCTTCTATATAAATATTGTCTATTAGTTCATATATAGTTTTAGAATTAAGTTTTTCTATTTATTCAAACTCTGTAAATGTACTCATCCACTTTTTATTTGCTATACTATTAGACTTATTATTTTTTAATTTATTATTCAATTCTTTTTTTATTTTGTTTAATTGTTTTATATGTTCGCAATAATCTTTGCGATATTCTTCATATTCAGTTTGATTTATAATTTCATCTGTTAGATTACTTAACAACTCTCTATCTAATTTTAAATATTTTTCCTTTTCTTTTTCTATATTATCAATTCTATTCATTAGAATTTCATAATCATAATCAATTGATTTATTTTTTGAAATCTTATCTATCATTTTCGCTGTATTGTGAACAAGTTCAATTTGTTTATTTATCAGTTGTAAAACTATCGCCTCAATTTGTTCTTCTTTTATTCCATGACTTGTACATGTCTTATTTCTTACATAAGAAGAACAATAATAATAAATTTTACTACGACATTTCTTTCTTGTTAATGTGTTCCCACAATCAGCACATTTTAAATATCTACCATAAGCAGCGTAAATTTAGTTGCACAAAATGATATTAAAAAAATCGGTGTTTTGTCATTTTCAGAAAAAGTATTACTTACATGGCTTCGACTGTTACTTTAATTAGATTTTTCACAGTTTCGTTTTTACTTATAAAAACAGAGGTAAAAGAGTATACTGTAGGCTCTTTTACCTCTATCTAATTTTTTTCTATTTTATTATTACATAAGATTTATAAAAAAACAACAAGTTAAATATTACATTTGTATTACATTTTTATATATTTTCTATTTTCAATTTCTTTTTATTAATTACAATCTGCGCAATTATACTTATTACAAGTAATATTCCTAAAATAACACTTATTACAGCAAATACATTTATTTCTTTTTGTTCAGCTTTATCTATTTCATAATATTGAAAAGTTTCATCCTTTTTGTCATATTTATAATATCCATATTCTCCATTATTAACATTCATTGCATACACAACCACAAATCTATCATTTATTTCGTAAGCACTATATTGCTTTTCATTTATTGTTACAGATGTCTTTTTATATCCCTCTAATTTTCCTTCTGTTATATATAACAATAAATTTTTAGATGTTACCTCTGTGTATATGTCATACTTTCCATCATTATATGTCGCATATAATATTTGATTATTTTCGTCTTTTATTCCTATTATTATAAGTTTATTTGTTTCATTTTTGAAAGCTGGCACCTCTATATCATTTATCTTTATAGTTGTTTCTTCATATAAATTTGGTTTTTTTAGTAATTTTGCCTGTTTTACTACTGCGTATTGCTTTTGATTTATTGTAGCTATTATTGGATTTTTATCTACTACTGCTACATTTAATTTATATGTTTTTGTTTCTCCGTTTTCAGCTGTTACAACTATTTCAAAAACATTATTTCCTTCTTTTACCTCATAGTTTCCTGTGCCTTGTATTTGTGCTTTGCTTCCTAATGTTTTAGCATCTATTGTTACATTTTCTTGTGTTAATGGTACTTCTACAAAATACTCTTGTGTATCTTTATTAAATTCAGGACTAATCTCATAACCCAAAACAGATAATTCTGTCAGTCTTGCTTCCGCTTCTTTTTCTACATTTTCATTTGTAGTCTGCCCATTTTGTATTTGACCTCCTGTTGTTTGACCACTTGATGTTTGTCCTCCTGTTGCTTGACCACTTGATGTTTGTCCTCCTGTTGTTTGACCACTTGATGTTTGTCCTCCTGTTGCTTGACCACTTGATGTTTGTCCTCCTGAACTTGGTGTATTAGGTTTTGATGTTGTTCCACTTGTAGATGAATTTGTAGGTTGACTTGGGTTATTATTTGTTGAATTGTTTACTTGTTTTTCTTTTACTGTTATTGCCTTTGTTAAAGATATATCTTTATTTGCTCCATCTGCACTAGTTATATCTCCTGTAACAGTAACTGTTATTGTTCCTGCACCTTTACTATTACATGTTACACTAAATGTTTTAGTTGTATTTTCAGCATCTTCTGTTGCATCAGCATAACTTTTGGTTGCTCCATCTGTTGCTCCAGATGCTTTTATTTTTATATTCCATGCTGCCACATTGCTTAATGTTACTTTTATAGTTACATTAGAGCCACTTTCTACAGAAGCTGGTGCTGAAATTGAAGCAGAGCCTGCTCCAAAAGCAATTTGTGGTACAAGTATTATCATTATTAGTATTGCAAAAAATATATATAATTTTTTCATATGTTAGTACATTCCTCTCTTTCATTAATTTACTTTCTCTGAAGTCAACTGTAAAATTCTTTATAAAGCTATTGAAGTATCGTTTTTATTCCTAAAAGATGTTGTCTAAGTCTTAATAAATCTGCAGAATTAATTGTGCTTCCATTTACTAACGCAGCAGCTTTTTTATAGGCTCCTGTTAGTGTAATAGTTCCAATTAAATGTTGCCTCATCTTTAATAAGTCTGCTGAATTTATTTTTCCATCCCCATTAATATCTCCATAAACTACACTTACATAATTTTCTGAAAGATAACTAAATTCCGTTCCAGTTGAAATAACATCTGCTTTTGCTGTTATTTTTATATCTTGATTTGTTAATTGATTCTTTATGATGCTTATCTTTTCGTTTACTTTAAATCCTGTAGCAAAGTTTTCTGTAGTTTTATATCCGGCCTTGTTTAAATACTCTGTTAATGTTGTATATTCCTTTACATCTTCCACAATTGTATATGTAAAAGTATTACTTACTCCCTCATATGTAATTGTAGCATCATATATTCCCGGTACAGATGAATCAAATCCTGTTATTGTATAATCGTTGACCTCTTTTTGTGCATTTTTATAATTTGCTATTACCTTTAATCCTGTTAAATCTAGCTTGTTTCCTACAATATATGTAGTCTTTTTAGGAGCTATAATGCTTATAGACTTTAGGCTATTGACTGTTTCCTTTTGTTTTACAACTATAGTTCCATCTGTAGTTCTTCTTAGTACTACGTATAAATTATTTTTAATAGAAACTATATTTAAATTATTATAGTCTGCTGAATTGTCTACATCTATTCCTTCTTTAGTTAGACCCGTATTCTCATTATATGCATATACAATTGCTTTTCCTGTTGCTAACATGTCTATTGCTAGAACATACATATTTCCTTGTGATACTGTAATTATAGGTGTACCTAATTTTATTGTTGTATCTATTTTTTCAAATTTTTCTCCATCATATATTACCATTCGCATTTTATCATTATTATAATCGCTACCTAATACAAAATATATTTTGTTATTAAGCGTTACTACATCGTATTGATTAGAATTCATAGTTGTTTCTATCTCTGTAAATTTGTTATTTTTCATTTCATACATTCTAATTAATCCATTTGACTGGTTATTTATAATATACATTTTGTCATTCATTATTTCTATTTTAGGAGTTCCTGCATAAGTTTTTTGCGAACCAGCTTCTAAACTTCCTTTATAATATGTTCCAATTAAATTGAATGTATTTCCATTTAATTCGTATAAAGATGCTTGTAAATTATCTGAGCACACTTTTGCCAAATATAGTTTATCCTTATACTCTTTGTACGCAAAAGTTCCGTTTGTATCAGTTAACGTCGTAACTTTGCTCCATGCATTGTTGCTAAATTTGTATAATGTAATTTTGTCCCACATAGAGGTTATTAAGTACATGTCATTCTTTACTGTTAATAGTGATGCATTTATGATTTCACTTGTGCTATCCATTGAAGCTTCATTTATCTTTTTCCACTCTGAATTTTCATAACTATGTGTATATATTTTATTATTTCCCATATTTACTGAATAAAGTTTATTGTTGTATGAAATAATATCAGCGTTTTTCCTTGTATATACATCTCCTCCTACACTATCTGGAAATTCTGTGTTTTTCCATGTATCATAATTTTGTGCATCTGGTATAGTAACATCAATTGTCATGTTATCGCCTTTACTACTAGATATATTACTTATAACTATTCCAGAGTTACTACCATCACTAAATGTTAATGCTCCTTTAGTTACATTTAAATCACTAGAACCTATCAGTGTTTTTCCTTGTTCCTTTGAATATGATGCATTATATGCTTCATATCTTAGAGTAGCATCATCTTGAAGTCCACTTTCCTGCCTAAAAACATATACACCAGTTTTTCCTCTATTATTATTTAAACCTTCTACTGTTGTATCTATTCTATATACTATCATTCCCGAGTTTCCTATCATTCTATCTAGGCTAGTAAAATCTGTTGGCTTTTTTCTAAATTCTACTACAAATAGTTCATATTCGTTTAATGGTGATTTTAAAATATATGCTTGATTCCCATTTGCGTTATCTTGTGAGCTTAATGTAAGCGTTTGACTAGTTGTAATTGTATCTATAGTTAGCCAGTTTGTAAATTTCATTCTTAAATATGCTAGCGGATATGACATTTGCTGGGCCACAGCTCCCATTATATCCCATATATATACTGGATACGTTCCATTAGATGTATATAAATCTGGATATCCCAAAGAATGCAAAAATTCGTGTGCAATCACTCCTGCTTTGCTATTTGAAATTGAATATGTATTTAACATATTGTATGTCCCTAGTTTTTTGTTAGACCATTTATCATTTTCTCCATAATCACTTTTATGGCTAACCAATGTAGTGTTCGAATCTACTTCATCAGAACCTCCTTTTAATATAATAGAAAAATTATCTATGTAGCCATCATTATCGTAGTCTAAATTGTCATTAATTCCTGATATAGAAGAAATTATAGTATTTATTATTGTATAGTCCACATTAGATTTTTCTGCATCTTCTGCTGTACATGGTAATTCTATTGGAACTAACTGTTTCCCATCATATTGTGGAAAAATATTTATTAAATTAAATTTTCCATATGATACTTTATTTAAGTATCCTTTTACAGATAAGTTTCCTTCGCCTTCATACATTTTTACAAAGTCTTGATAATTATTTATCAAATATTCTTTTCCCTCTGTATCTCCTCTAAAGTATGCAAAGAAAACAACATTTGCAAAGTCTTGTTTTGCTTTTTCTGAGCTTTTAGCTCCTACTAATACTGGTATAGTTGCTGTTACAATTATTGCTATAATTAATACTACTATTCTTACTTTTTTTAACATATTATATATACCCTTCCTCTATTGTTTTCTAAAATTACTATAACATAAATTTGAAATGTTGAAAAGTATTTTTTTACTTATTCCAAAATTTTCTATCCTTATTTATCTTCTATCTGTATCATTCTTGTTTCATTTAAAAAATTGTCAAAATCTGATTTATATAATTTATCTTTAAATTTATCATACTCTTTATAAGCTAATTCTTTTGCTACACTTGCCGATATTTTCCCTGCGCTGTGTAATATCTCTTTACCATTAAATTGCAAAAATGCATTCAATTTTCCTACCCAATCTTTCATAGTCATTGCATTATGATTTTCTGCTTGTAATTCTGCATAGTCTAAATACATTGTTACTATTCTATTCAAATCTTTTAATTCCTTTTCATTTAAATAGTTTTTTGCAATGTCCACATCATATTTATAGATTGGTCCATCAGGAGAATTTTTCCAATTGGTTAATCTCATATTTTTTAGAGACTTTTTATAAAAAATACCTCAGAAATGTAAAAAGTATTTAACCAAATTTCCTTTATTTTCAAGGATTTGTAGGTAGTTTTTCATAATTCTCCATTTACCAGTTGATATTGGTTTTATTTATATTTTCATTATTCCTTACTTTCATCTTCTTTCTTAATCATTTCCCAACTTTTAAAATAGATACATTCATTTTTATCATTGAACATTATCTGATAAATTCCATCATAAGTATCATTATTTTGTTCTAGATACCGGTTGACTATCACAGTATTTTCATCTATGGCTTAAACTACACGCTCCGTCTATATTTTTCTCAAGCCACCTATCCAATATACATTCTTTCATCCCCTTTTTTCAAAATATGCAAAAAGTCTATTTGTAAAAAAATCCTTATAATAACTTCATCAACTCCATAAAAGCTTTCTCACGATGAGTATTGCCAATCTCTTCTGGTTTCATCTCATTCATAACCCTATCTGAACCTTCTGGTATAAATAAAGGTCCATAAGTAAGTTTTCCCATTGTCCCAGGCTTTTCAGCAATTGTGCCCAAGCATTCTCCTCTAACTTGCTTAAACTCTCCATTTAAAAGAACTGCAGTTAAAACACATACGAATTTTGCACTTCTATTTGAACTACCTGTTCTTTTCATATTTTCAAGTAATTTATTTATATTATCTACTTGAGAAGCATCATGTAACATATCATTGCTTGCATATCTACCACTATAAATTCCCGGTTCTCCATTTAAGCAATCTACACATAAACCTGCATCATCTGTTACTATTATACAATTTATATTTTTTTCATCGCAAAATTTCTTTATAGCAGTTGCTTTTATCATTGAATTTTCTTCGAAAGTTTTTCCATCTTCAATTATTTCATCTGTAAAACCAATGTCTTTAAGTGATAAAAAATCTATATCTTTTACTCCCTTTGCTTCAAAAAACTCTTTTACTTGATTAATTTTTCCTTGATTTGTTGTACCATATATTATTTTCATTTTCTATATCCTCCATTTCATAACTTCTATATTTTACCACAAAAATTTGAATTTGTAAAAAAATCAATATCAGCTTTTTGCCAATATTGATTTTTAATTTTATTTTGAAATTAATTCACATATAATATTACTAAATTCCGTAGGATTTTCTATATTTAATCCTTCAATTAATCTAGCACCATCATATAAAATCTTGCTATATTTTTTTAGTTCATCTTTATCATTCAAATACAAATCTTTTAATTTTTGTGCAATTGGATGATTTTCATTAATCTCCAATATCATTTTAGCCTTAACTCCTTGATTATTAGGCATAGAATTAAGAACCTTTTCCATCTCTGTTGATATTTCACCTTCACTGCTTAAACATACAGGATGTTCTTTTAATTTATGTGTAAATCTAACTTCTTCAACATTTTTGATTTCGTCTTTCATTAATGTAAACATATCCTTATTTTCTTCATTTATTTTCTTTAATTCTTCCTTTTCTTCTTCGCTTTCTAAATCAAGACTGTCTGATGATACATTTGCAAATTGCTTTTTGTCATATTCCATCAAAACTTTTAAAACAAACTCGTCTATGTTTTCTGTTAAATATAATATTTCATATCCTTTTTCTTTAACACCTTGAACTTGTGGCAACATATCAATTTTATCAATTGTTTCACCTGCTGCGTAAAAGATTTTTTCTTGTCCATCTTTCATTCTTTCTACATATTCTTTTAAAGTTGTAAGATTTTTAGTTGTTGATGAATAAAATAATATTAAATCTTTTAGATTTTCCTTATTCATTCCAAAATCATTATAACATCCAAATTTTAATTGTGTACCAAAATTTTTAAAGATTTTTTCATAATTATCTCTATCATTTTTAAGCATATTTTCTAATTCTTGTCTTATCTTTTTTTCTATATTTTTGGCAATTGTTTTTAATTGTCTATCTTGTTGTAATAGCTCTCTTGATATATTTAAAGATAAGTCTGGACTATCAATCAATCCCTTTACAAATCCAAAATAATCAGGTAATAAATCTTGGCACTTGTCCATTATTAGTACACCATTTGAATATAATTGTAATCCTTTTTCATATTCTTTTGTGTAGTAATCATATGGTAAATGTGATGGAATATATAAAAGCATACTATAATTTATTCCACCTTCAATTGTACTATGTATTACTTTTGCTGGTGCTTCGTAGTCTGCAAATTTATCAATATAAAATGAATTGTATTCATCTTCTGTTATATCTTGTTTTTTCTTTTTCCATAGTGGTATCATACTATTTAAAGTTTCTATTTCTTTTTTGTCTATATATTCATCTTTAGAACCTTCTTTTAGTTCTTTTCTTGTTACTTCCATCTTAATAGGATAACGTATATAGTCTGAATATTTTTTTACTATTTCTTGAATTCTATAATCTTCTAAAAACTCATCATAATTTTCCTCGTCTTTATTGTCTTTAATGTATAATGTAATTTTTGTTCCTACATTTTCTTTTAATGTTTCTTCTATTGTGTATCCATCAGCACCAAACGATGTCCATTTATAAGCTTTTTCTTCTCCTACTTTTTTGCTTTCTACTTCTATTTTTTTAGCTACCATAAATGCTGAGTAAAATCCTACACCAAATTGACCTATTATATCTATATCTTCTTTTTTCTCATTATTATTTTTGAACGCATATGAACCACTTTGTGCAATTGTTCCTAAGTTGTTTTCTAATTCTTGTTTGTTCATTCCACATCCATTATCCTCTATTGTTAAAGTTCTTTTTTCTTTATCTGTTGTTAATTTTATTTCTAAGTCATTTCTGAATATGTTTAGGTTGTTGTCTGTTAGTGATTGATAGTATAATTTGTCTATTGCATCACTTGCATTTGAAATTAGTTCTCTTAAGAATATTTCTTTGTTTGTGTATATTGAGTTTATCATTAAATCTAGTAATCTTTTCGATTCGGCTTTGAATTGTTTTGTTTCCATTCTATATTACTTCCTTTCTTTTGCCCAGTGGGACCATTGGGGTCGGTTCTTTTTGGTCCCATTTTGCTCATTTGGGACCGGGTCTTTTTTGGGCATTTTTCTTTGAGGGTATTATATATCTATTTTTTAGCAATGTCAATATTAGAGTGCTAATTTCATTATATAAAAATAACCTAAAATCTTTAGTTTGACTATAGGTTACTCTTTATTAATTTATAAGCTTATATATGGTTCAAATTCAAAATCAAATCCACTATATTTACAATCCTTTATATTCAAATAATTATTTATATCATCTCTTGCTTGTTCTGATACCTCATTTATTCTTTTTGTTTTGCCTTCAAAAATTGTTAGAGGAATAATATATCTTCTTTTTGGTATAACATTAATGCAATATTTATCCTCAATCTTTACATCACTTTCATAAACAGATGTAGCATTTTGAAATTTTTTAAAATTTTCTCTAATATATTTATCTTCGCAATTTAAAATTCTATCAATAACTTCTTTTTCAGATAAACTATATAAATCATTAATAGTTATATATCCTTTAACATTCATCGATTTTACTATATCTGCTAAAAATTGCATTACAGTTTTATCTTCTTTACTTATCCATTTTGGCCACAATTTTGAAATTATATGTATATATTTTTCACAAATTTTCCAATCTTTAAAGCCTAGTTCATCTATTCCTTCTTCATTTCTTAAAATACAGATATTATCATAGATTTCCTTTATTGTGTCTATTTCCCATACTCGATAAAATTCTAATCCACTTGAAAAATTATATTCAAACCTATCTGCACTTAATTTTGGTGTATCATTATCAGCAATCGGGTAAATATGATAATCTGATATTTCTTCAATTTTTATTTTATCTCTTTTTAATAATTCCATTATTTCTTCTGAATTTCTTATTATTTGCTCTGTTCTTTCTTCTGTTGATTCTTGATGTTCTGTATCTCCATTCATAAAATCTATACAATGCTTAAAAACAGGTGTTGCTATATCATGAAATAAGCCTGATAATGTTTGTTTTTTATCGTGTGTAAAGTTCCATATTATTAGGGCTACGCCTATACTATGGTCTAGATTTGAGTACCAATACTTTATGTTGAATATTTTAGAATAATCTGTGCCACAATTCATACTTATTTTGCTTATTCTTTGCATTTCTGGTGTATCTATGTATTCTAGTAACCATTCTGGAAATTCTGGTGATAGTATTTTAAAATATTCTTTTATTTCCTTGTTTATTGTGTCTAAATAGTTCATTTTTTTCCTCCTAGCTATTGATTTTTTATTCATAACTTTCTCCTTATATCACTTCTATAATTCCACCATAATCTATAACATCTAATCCGCTAAAATCGATTATGTTTAAATTTTTCTTCTCAATAATTTTTCTAATATAACTCTTATTATCAACTTTATTTAAATCTCCAAATACAACAATATTATCATCTATTCTAGCAATCGCTCCACCAATAAAGCCATTCATTTCACTATATTTTCCATTTTCATTAAGCAATTTTATATCAGGCATATAATCTAAAAACAATATATCTAATCCACTATCCTTTAAATTATTATATAGTCCCTTATCGTTTAAAATAATACTATTTTCATCAATAACCGCAATTGAACAATTACTATAACCTTGTTTTACATTAATTAATTCAAAATTGTTTTTCTTAAGTTCTTGAACAATTTGGCTATCGGTATATTTAAAGTTATGTATTGCTTTATTTCCAACTATGCAAACATTGTAGTTAATATCCTTTGGATAAACATTTTGAATGACTGAATTTCCTTGGATAATTATATATTTTTTTAATTTATTTTTTAAAATATCATAAACATGTTTTTCAGCTATAATTTTATTTTTTACTTTACAAGCAAAAATATCAACATGAGATGAAATTTCAGAATATATTTTTGTACTCTTTTTTATTTCAATAAGTTCATATCCTAACCTTTGTAAGGTTTGTTTTTCAATGTCTCTCATTCTTTCATCAATTATTAAATATTTCAAAATTTCACCTCATCTAATTATTAAATTTCTTCAATTACTAAATCGTCCTTAATTACAATAACAGAATACGCTTTCAAATTAGGTATCATCTTAATTTCCTCACTACTTTTATATCTTTTTAACTGATTAGCTGCTTCTTCTTGTTTTTGTTCAAGCAATAATTTGTTTTTCTGATAATCTTCTTTTTTTATATATTTAAACTCAACTAAAATACCATATCTTTCTTGTAATTTTTCAATAGGAACTAACAAAATATCACTATATCCACCTGCAACTTCTAGCTCAGATTTAACAAGTAATCCTGGAAAGGTCTTGCATAACGAATAAAAAATCACTTTTATATATTTCTCGTCAAATTTACTATAGTCACGATTAGACAATCCCTTTAAAAATTCTTGCAATACATCTAATAACTTATTTATTTTTCCCTCTAAAAGAATTTCCTTAATTATATTTGACCTTTGAGGTATAATTTCAATTTCATTTTTTCTTTTTATATATTCTAAAAAGTATTCCGAATATATTTTTCTAATTACTTCATTAGGTACTCCAAAACTTAAAGTTCCGAAATCATTTTCCTTTATTGTTAAATATCCTAAATAGAATAGCAAAGAAATTAATTCATTATATCCAAATCTAATTTCACTATTAAACTTTTCTGTTAGAATTCCTTCTATTTTGTCTCCTGCTACAATTTTTTCTAATAAATCAATTTTTTCTGGTTCTTTGTTTAAATCAATTAGCCCCTCTATTTTGCTATAATCGCTTATTATATTTACATCTACAAATTCGCTTGGAACTTTGTTTTCTTCTTGATACATATTTAAGAAATATAATGTCATATTTGAATTATACATTCTATATTTTTCCATATCGTCTTGTATCATATTTGAAAAAATATATCCATCATAATTTGTTTTTATAACTGGTAGTAATTTTTCTTGTTCTTTCTCTGGTATCTCAAGTTCTCTCATAAGATATTTTACATCGTCTTTGCTAAAGCCTAACATATCATTGAAATTTACATTTTTTGTTATATCTCTTGCTATATTAAAACCACTTGTAGTACTATCTAGTGTTATTGGCGCAACACCTGTTATGAATATTCTGTCTACTACTGTTTCTGTGCCTTTTTTTAGCATTTCATACCATTTTCTTATCTTTCCATTTCTTGATACTAAAGACTTAAACTGTTCTGTATAAAACCCTAAGAGTTCATTTGCAAAATGGTCATATTCATCTATTATAATATATATTTTTTCATTTGCTCTTTGAACATAAAATGCTTTAAATAAATTATCTAAAATGTTTTCAGCTTCATCTTCTTTATTTACATAAAAATCAAGATTGTATTTATGCACAAAAACTTCTATTGATGTAGCTACTTCGTTTTTAAATCCATATATCGTCGTTTCCTCCGTGCTCGAATCTATTCCAGAAAAGTTAAATCTTAGCACGCAATATTTATTTTTATTTTCAGTAGGATTTTTTCCTATATATGTATTTTTAAACAATTCATCAAATTTTTCAGTTTGGTTTTTGTCATAATAATATTCTAAAGTACTTGTAAATAAAGTCTTTCCAAACTTTCTCGGACGCAAAAACATTATTGTCCTGTCCGACAAATTTTCCATTTTTTCTATATACATAGTTTTATCTACATATATTCTATTATCCTTTACAATAGCTTCATAATTACTCATTCCGTTTGGTAATTTTCTCATATTCATTTCTCCCTTCGGATTTTTCTTCAATTGATATTTTACACAAAAAAATTGAAAATAGCAATACATTTTGCTATTTTCAATCAAGCTTTCAATTTTGTTTTGGTCACCTTACTCCACACTTTTCAAACTCTCAATCATATCAATTTTCTTAAGAGCAAAATAAGTTGCAATATTCACAATTAATGTAAATACAACAGTAATCAAACTTGCATAAACATAACTAATAGGTTTAATAGTCTTATTAAATCTAAGCATATTAATCTCACAAGTACCCATCAAATAATAATTCAAGAAATATCCTCCGACCAACCCTAGTGCAATTCCGATAATTGTCAAAATAACCGTTTCTCTTGCAATATAATCATAAACTTCTTTATCATAAAAACCTAGCACTTTAATGGTTGCAAGTTCTCTTATCCTCTCACTTATATTTACATTTGCCAAATTATATAATACTACAAATGCAAGCAATCCCGCCGAAACAATTAAAACAATCACAACATAATTAAGTAAATTCATCATATCATCAATAGATTTCATTGTTGATGTCATATTAACTATTCCTGAAACTTCGCTCATATTCATAATCTCTTTTGCCAATTTATCTTGTTCTTCATCATTTAGTTTTACATTTTGTATAAACACTACATTTGCCTTAAAATCTTTATTGTACAATTTTTTATATGTTTCTTTCGTCATATAAACATAATGTGAAACATAATTTTCAACTACGTTGGATATTTTTATATTTACATCATTTTCATCTGCATCTTTTAAGGTTAAAGTATCTCCTGCTTTAACACCCAAAAGCTGGGCTGCTTTATCTGTTAAACATATTTCATTTTCTGTTAATTTTACAGTTTGTTTTTTATTTTTTATGTCTTTTATATTAATTATTCCGTCTAATTCCTCTTGATTTTCGGGAACTATAATTTGAACATTTTCCTCATTCTCTCCATTTACAGCTGTTTCTGATGTCATATATATTGATACAGCTTTTTTTATTTCATTATTTTGTGTTAATTTATTTTTAAATTCTTGCCTTTCCTCTTCTGTTAAGCTTTCTTTTAAACTAATTTGCATATCATACATAAATACATTTTCAAATTGATTTGGTATTATTTGTTTTACCGAATCTTTTATTCCGAAACCTGTTAAAATTAAAGCCGTGCAACCTAAAATTCCGATTATTGTCATAAAAAATCTTTTTTTGTATCTAAATATATTTCTTACAGTAACCTTATGGCTAAAGTTTAGTCTTTTCCAAATAAATGGAATTTTTTCCATAATTACTCTATTTCCACCTTTAGGTGCTTTTGGTCTCATAAGTACTGAAGGTGTGCTTACTAGCTCTTTTAAAGTTGTATAAATTGTTGCTCCAATTATACATATACTTATTAAAATTAGTCCGATTCCACCATATTTCCAGTTGAAGCTTATTAAAATTTTGTCTGTCATTTGGTACATCATTCCATACATCTTCCAAATTATTTCTGGCAAAATTACAAATCCAACACACATTCCTAAAACAGAGCCTACAATAGTTGCAATTCCTGCATATATAATATATTTCATCATTATTTGTAATTTATTATATCCAAGTGCTTTTAATGTTCCAATTTGACCTCTTTGCTCTTCTACCATTCTAGTCATTGATGTTAGAGAAATTAATGTTGCAACTATGAAAAATACTACTGGGAATACTTTGCTTATATTATCAATACTTTTGGTATCTTGAATAAAACTTACATATCCAGAGTTTGAGTTTCTGTCTAAAATATACCATTTAGGATTTTCTATTTCAGATATTTTTTCTTTTGCATCACTTAATTCCTTTTCTGCGTCTTTTATCTGTGTTTCAAATTCTTGCTTATTTTTGTTTAATTCTTCTTCCCCATCTTGTAATTCTTGCTTTTTATCTGCAATCTCTTTTTCGGCTTTTTCTATTTTGTTATATGTTGTTTTCTTTTTGTTGCTTAGTGTTTTTTCTTGTTTTGATAATTCATTTTTCGCCTGTTCTATCTGATTCTTAGCATTTTGGATTTCTTTTGTTCCTTCTTCAATTCCATCATCTATTTGCTTTATCCCATTTTGAACTTTTTCTTTATTTTCATTTAAAGTATTGATGCCCGCTTCTAATTGTGCCTTTTGAAGCTCATATTGATTTTTTTGTTCTTCTGGCAAACTCGCATTTTTCAATGCATTTAATATTAAATTATACTGTTCCTGAGTGTCTACAAGAGTTTGATTTATTTGGTTTAAATTATCTTGCAACTGATTTTTTTGACCTTTTAAATTTTCAATTTGAGTATTCGCTTCTTGTTCTTTGTCGCTTAAAGTTTTTTCATTATTTTCGATTTCTTTTTTAGCTTTTGCAAGTTTATTTTCTGCATTTTTAAATTCATTATCTGCTTTTTCCCTATTTTGTTTTAATTCTGATTCCGCTTCTTCAATTTTCTTTTTTCCATCTTCTATTTCTTTTGAGGCATCATCAATTTTGGTTTGACCATCTTGCTTTTTAGAATTATACTCCTCTTCTGCATCATTTAATTTTTCTTGAGCTTTTGCTACTAAAGTGTTATGTCTTTCTTTCTCTTGTTTTTCTTTTATTTGCTCGATATTTTCTTTTACTTCTTCAATATAATCCTCATATTCTTTTGAAGATGTTTCATATTTTTTTGCATTTTTAACTGTTACATAAATACTTGTGTATATATCACTTGCATTTATATTATTCTCTGATATGTAAATATAATAGTTTATTTTACCAGAGCCAAGTTTGCTTGTACCCCTATCTCTTGCAATAAAAAGTGGACTTTTAACTGTTCCTACAATTTTTAATTCGTTTGTTTTTAAATACTTAATTTTTTCGCCATCATCATTTTGAGTATCTTCTATATCTACAGTTATAGTATCTCCTATTTTCTTATTATTTGTTGTTAAAAATGATTCTTCTACCAAACATTCATCTTGATTTTGTGGCATATTTCCTTTTAGTAAAATCGGCTTATTTACATCTTCTATTGTTATGAACTTCGTTATAATTTCTTTATTATCAATATCGATTTTTCCATCTATTTCATAGCTTTTGCCTACTTTTTCCACATTTTCTATTTTTGATATTTCTTCTACATCATTTGAGGTTAGTCCTAGTGTTGATAGCACTTGTATATCATATACATTTTGTTCTTTGTAGTAGTTATCTATTGTTCTTAACATATCTGGTGATGTAGCTCTTAATCCTGCAAAAAATCCGACTCCCAAAAATGCCATAAGTAAAATTGAGATAAACCTTTTGTAGGTGTTTTTTATTTCTTTTACACTATTCTTTAATAATGCTTTTTTCATCTCTTTCACTCCTTAAAAATCTTTACCATTCAATATTTTCAATAGGCATAGGATTTTCATTAATTTCAATACTTTCAGCAGTACCATTTTTAAAATGAATTACCTTATCAGCCATAGGAGCTATTGCAGTATTATGTGTAATTATAATTACAGTCATTTTCTCTTTTCTGCAAGTGTTTTCAAGGAGTTTCAAAATTTGTTTTCCAGTTTTATAGTCTAATGCTCCGGTAGGTTCATCACATAGTAGAAGTTTTGGATTTTTTGCTATAGCTCTTGCAATTGCGACTCTCTGTTGCTCTCCACCTGATAGTTGTGATGGAAAATTATTTTTTCTATTTTCAAGTCCAACTTTTTCTATTACACTATCAACATCAAGAGAATCTTTGCATATTTGAGTTGCAAGCTCAACATTTTCTTTTGCCGTTAGGTTTGGAACTAAATTGTAAAATTGAAATACAAATCCGATATCCTCTCTTCTATATTTTATTAAATTCTTTCCTTTTAATGTTGTAATATTTTTTCCGTCAACCAATACCTCTCCTGATGTTGCTGTATCCATTCCTCCAAGAATATTTAAAGTTGTTGTTTTTCCAGCTCCTGATGGACCTACAATTACTACAAGTTCTCCTTTTTCTATTTGAAAATTTGTATTATCTAAAGCTTTAATTGTAATTTCTCCCATCTTGTAGTTTTTATTTACATTTTTAAATTCTATATAAGACATTTTATTTAAGCCTCCTTAAAATTATTAATTTATCATAAAATTTAAAATCCTATTTTTCTACTATTTTCACCTTCAAAAATCAATTTTTCATAATTTATATCTTTTTCAGTTATTAGTAAAATATCATCTATAAAAAATAAATTTTCATCTGAATTATCTTCTTCAATGTTTTTTGAGTGCTCTATCAATATCTTCTGGAATATATTACGAATAAATCTACCATTACCAAAATTCTGGTTTTTTGAAGATATTTCAATTATTTCCTTTACTTTTTCTAAGGCCGCTTTTGTTATATCCATATTATTTGTATGAAGTAAATTCAAAAATATCTGTATTAACTCCTCAATTGAATAATCAGGAAATTCTATAGTATATCCTATTCTTGAAGTTAATCCCGGATTAGCAGATAAAAATTTTTTCATTTCTTCATTGTATCCTGCAAAAATAACAATTAGTCTATCTCTATAATCTTCCATTAATTTTAGCAATGTAGAAATACATTCACTTCCAAAATCTGCTCTATTATTTACTCCTGATGTTATTGAGTATGCTTCATCAATAAATAATACTCCTCCCAAAGCTGAATTAACTACATTGAAGGTTTTTGGGGAGGTTTGTCCAACATATCCTGCAATCAAATCTTTTGCTGTAACTTCTGTCAATTTATTTTGCTTTATATATCCTAGATTATATAATATTTCTGTTATTATTCTTGCAACTGTTGTTTTACCAGTTCCCGGATTTCCAACAAAACACATATGAAAACTAAAATCTTTTATATCAATACTCGTTTTTTTATTAAATTTCAATAATGAAACCAAGTCACTAACTTGTTCTTTTATATTTTTCAATCCTACTAAATTATTAAGGTCCTTCATTATTGTTGGTAAGTCTTTAATATTATATACTTCTGGAATATCTTCAGGTCTTAAAGATATCTTTTCTTTTTCTGAATATTTACTGTTCATATTTAAAATAATATCATTATATAATTTGTTTACATACTCCATATTTTTAAATTCACTTTGGTTATATGTAGATTTTATATAATTAAAAATTTTTTTATCCACTTCACTTGACACATATATATTTTTTCTTAGCTTGCTTAAAGTTAGTTCATAAATTTTTTCAATATCTAAATCATCAATTTCTAATTCTAAATTTATAAGCAGGTTTGATAATTTCTTTTGATTATTTAG
Source organism: uncultured Clostridia bacterium (assembly GCA_934121905.1). Classification (GTDB taxonomy): domain Bacteria; phylum Bacillota; class Clostridia; order TANB77; family CAG-508; genus CAG-269. The sequence continues at coordinate 33,654 of CAKOVI010000007.1, read as the reverse complement.
CACTCGGTTTAACTTTTCTCTATCTCCATATATAATAGTACATACCTGTTTATTATTCTCCATTTCATCTGCTAATATATTTAAAATAATGTTTTGATATTGACTTTCCATATATGATAAATTTTCAACACCATGTAATATCATTATTCCATTTTTATGTTTTGCATTGTCTTTATTATATTCATAATATAATTTTTTTATCTTATATTTATCTAAAATAATATCATTCATATATTCATTATAATATTTCATACTATCATTTAAGTATACAAAATACCACATAAATTCACCTATAATTCGTGATATAATTTGAACACCTTCTTTATCATTTGAATAGATAAGTATATTGATTGGAATATATGGAATTGAACCTTTATATTTATAATTTAATATATAATTTAATATATTATATATTTTCTCCTTTGTCTTTCTGGAATATGGTAATTCTTCTACTTTTTGAAAGTAACGTTTTATAAAATACCTAGACCTTATCTGTATTTTGTTTATTGTATTAGTTGTTTTGACAATTTTCCCCAATGATAATATAATGTCTGTTTTTTCATATTCCATTAAATATTTATAGTATGCAGCGATTTTATATCTTCTAATAATATCATTTTTTTCCTTAAAAATATCCTCTTTATTAGCTAAATCTAGTGTAAGATGTTTTGCATTTTGTCCATTTTTATAAAATAATGTTAATATATTTATATAATATGTATCGTTTTCTTTTTCTGTCATATCCAAATAATCGATTTCTACAATTTTTTTTCTAACACATTTTACGTTTATCAAATCCATTTCTAAGATTGTTTGTACATATAATAAATCCATAATGTTTACATTTTTATAAAATGTAGCATCTGGTGTATATTTGAATTTTGGCATTTTTATGTTTAAAATATAATCTATAACTTCTACATAATTTATCTTTACTGTATGATTTTCATTATATTTTTTTACCTCTTCATAAATTAATATTGCATTCTTCTTCATGCAATCATATGAATTGCAATATAAACACTTATTTGATTCTTTTAACCTTTTTATTGAATCTAATATTGATACCTCTCCTAAATCTATTTTACATTTAAAAGCTACCATATATTCTAAAAAATCATATTTATATACTCCACATATTTTTACATTTCTAATTTCTTTATCTTTTTCATTATAGAATTCTATTAAATTAGAATTAAAAATATTTCTTATAACTTTTAATTCATTATTTGGATATTTAAAAAATCTTTTTATAATTTCATTATTTTGTACAAATTTTTCTACTTCTTCTTTCACAATACTCTCCCTATATTTTTATATTTTACATAAGTGGTGCAAATAATCTAAGTACCGCTTGCCACACACCTTTTAACAATTTTGGTATAGCTTCTTTTTTGCTTACCAAATGCGATTTTCCTATAGTATCTATTAAATCTTTTTTCACATCTTTAATTACATCTACATCTTGCATAAAAATTCCACATTCAAAATGTAAATACAAACTTCTATAATCTAAATTTATAGTTCCAACTGTTGCAATATTATCATCAGATACAAAAACCTTGCTATGTACAAATCCAGGTGTATATTTATAAATTTTTACACCATTTTTTATTAATGTTTCAAAATATGATGTCGTTAAACTATATACTATTTTTTTATCTGGTATGCCTGGAACAATAATTCTAACATCAACTCCTCGTTTAGCTGCTAAAATAAGCGAATTTATCATATCTGTGTCTATTATTAGATATGGTGTCATAATATACACATATTTTTGAGCTTGATTTATAATGTTAAGGTAGACATTTTCTCCTACAATTTCATTGTCTAAAGGTGTTTCTCCATAAGGAATGGTGTATCCATTTTGTTCTAGGTTTTCTTTTGAAAAGTCGTATTTGTATTTTTCATAATCCACGTCATCTTTTCTATATGAATTCCACATATTTAAAAACATTATTGTAAAATTCCATACAGCTTCTCCTGTTATTTTTATGCCATTGTCTTTCCAAATTCCATAAGGATGTTCTAAATTTATATATTCATCTGCCAAATTCATTCCGCCAGAAAATACTGTTTTCCCATCAATAATCATCATTTTACGATGATCACGGTTGTTCATTATTACACCTAAAAATGGATTTAATTTGTTAAATGCTATACATTTTATTCCTTTTTCTTCCATTTGTTTAGGATATGAAGTAGGTAAAAACGCAATACATCCCATATCATCATAAATAAGCCTTACATCAAGCCCTTCTTTAGCCTTTTCCTCTAATATTTTTAAAATTTCACTCCACATATTGCCATTTTTTATTATAAAATATTCTAAAAATATATATTTTTTTGCATTTTTTAGCTCTTTTAGCATTTCAGGATATGCGAGTTCTCCCAATTTGTAATACTCTATATCATTGTTTTTTGTTACTGGAAAATTTAGATAATTCATTAGATAATTTATTTTACCATTATTTTGATTTTCTATTTCTTTTTTTATTTTTTCGTCTTGAATAAAATATTTACTTCCATTTTTTTCACTCTGCTTAATTGCCCTTAGTACTTTACTTTGATGTAAATTTCCACCTATTACAATGTAAAGGAGTGCACCAACTATTGGAAATAACATTATAATTATTATCCAAGGTAGGTCTTTGCTTAGGCTTTTGCTTTCTTTTATTATGCCGTAGGACTAGTAGAATACTTAATATCGAATAAAATGTTTCTATTACTGCAATTTTCTGTCCGAAAAATATTAGGACTGATAGTGATAGTAATATTTGGATTATTACTCCTAATGCCACTATTAAGCCTCTTTTTATTGCTCTTCTCATTATTTTCCACCTTCTTTTTATGGTAATATAATATCATATTTATAGTTTGTTTGCAAATTTCTAATTGGGGACGGTTCTTTTTGCGAAAAGAACCGTCCCCAATCAGAAATTTTTTCTACCTCGACTATCAGCTCTCAGACTAATATCGTCTAAAAAATGATTCGAATATTTGATTTCTTTATATCTTTTAGCTCTTCAAGCCAAAACTCTTTCGGAGCTACCGTACCTATAAAAAACACAATTTGGTTACTTTTTACTATGTCAATCATGTCCAAAGCTTCCCTAAATTTAAATGGCGGATTATGCTCAAAATATATAGGAAATATTATCTTTTTAGTTGTATCTCCAACCATTGTCTCAAAAAAAATATCAATAACTTTCACTAACATGTCATACCTTTGTTTTATCTCACTTCTCCTGATTCTTTTAGTAGAAAGTATCTGGTCTAACATGTTACACACAATAATTCCATCAATAGAATACTTTTTTTCTGACATTTCATACTCGATATACAATCCAATATAGGCTGCAATAATTTGATAAATATCGTCATAAAAATGAACTCTCATCTCCTGCTCCATATCAAAATGGGGTAATACAATACAATTATCATATTCTTTTAAATATTTCATTGTTTCCATAATGCTCTCTTTGCAGGAGAACCCATATTGATATTTATATGTATATATTATAATATTTCTTTCAACATTTTCCTCCAAAATTTCTGGCATCTTATCAAACATATTGTAATCAGCTATTTCAATTCCATTGAAATATTTTTTTTGTTCTTCCTTAATTTTAGAACAGCTTTCACTATCAGCATTAATGTTACTTGCTGCTTTACTTGAAGAAAATATTATTTTCCGTCTTATCAAATTGATTCTCCTTTCATAAGATTTTTCAATTCCTAATGTTAAAGTGTCAAAATGTAATTTCAAATGGGAAAAATATACTACCGGTTAATGAAATTTGGTTATCATATGACCTATTAGTTCCCATAATAAAAACAACTCTATTATCTGTTAATATTCTTTCGACCATACGTAATACTTTTTCATCCATTAACTGATTATAAAAATATATAGGAATGATAAGTTTTCGTTTTCTGTCCATAATCAATTCGTTCAAAAAACACTCTATAACATCCACTAATATTTTAGATCTTTTTAAGTTACCTAATCTTTCCGTAAATACAATTTCTGTCATTTCCTTAAATTTTCTCATTTCTGTTAAATTTGAATTCCATTTCTCAGTTAAGTTTGCTAGTATATAGCCATTGATATAGGCTATAATATTTTGATATATGTCCCTATTATTTTCATTATGGTATATTGTATTAAGTACAATATAATTTTCATCCTTCAAAAAATACTCAATAACATAAGAAATTGTTCTGTCGCTATTCTCTCCAAATACAAACACTTTATTATTCTGACTATTAGTAAGTGATAGAAAATATTTTATTCTCTCAATAATTTTGCAACTAATCTTTTCATAATTTATACAAGTATTTTTTGTATTTGAACTTTTCTTTTTTTTATTTAATTCGACACTGTTCTTGCTAACTTTTCTTATTTTATTTTCGTAATATTTTTCTTCATGGTTTACATTATTGATAGTATTACTTGAAGGAAATATTATTTTCCGTCTTATCAATTTATTTCCCCTTTCATATTTTTTTACATAGCCACAAGATATATTTTATTCAATATTCCTCCTCTCCTTTAAACGATTTTTACCATATTAAATTTTTATTATGGCTTTGCTGCTTTTTTATGTAAATCATTCTATCATTTTTCCTATATTTAGTCAAGTTGTGCAAAAAATAATAGCCAAAATAGAAATTTTTATTTCTATCTTGACTCTCCATCATCATTCTCTGATAAATATTGTATATTTTCTATATACTCTCCCTTTCCTTCAATCTGCATGCTTTTTTGTAATGCTACATTTTCTGTTCTATCAATTATATCATTTGATATTCCTTTTTTAGAACAATGCATAGATTTATATAATGTTTGAGCTAAAACTCCAATATTTGTATACTTATTATCTTTATATGTCAAAAGGTAGGTTCCTATAGAATCCTCTTTATACAACGTATTTTCTATACTCTTTTCACTATATACCAAACATTTTATTTTTATACCCTTGGCTTGTTTTTTATCTTTAACATTAAATCCAGTTTGATGAATATGTAATATAAAATTTAAAACCCCAAGCAAATTATATATCGGTACAACTCTTGAATCCGAATAAAATCTAACTAAACTTTCATACATACCATCCTTTTCAAGAATTTCACGTACTGCTATAATACTGGTTTTCTTTCCTTTTTCAATTATTATACCATCTGGATACCTTTTGTCTTCTGTATAATATGATAATATTTTATCATCAGAAAATATAAAACTTTTTTTCTCTTTCGCCTTTTCTAAAATCATATAACCAATTTCATACCATGTCCCTGTTCCTGATATATCAAATATGCTGTCTGTTATAAACTCTTCTTTTTTTGTTTCTCTTCGCTTTATAATTTCTTCCATACTTTTTATTTTTTCTCTTAAAGCTTGCAGTTCGGCCTCATTGTTATTTTTTTCTTGTATTATTTCATTCAATCTTTGTATTTCAGTATTTTTCCTTTGTATCGCATCATTTGTTTCCTTTTTTATTCTTGCTATTTCACTTGAGCATCTTTCTTTTTCTTTATTGACCTTTTCCTCTGCTTCTTCTTCTCTTTTTCTTAATTCTATTAACTCCTTTTCTTTCTGTTTTTCAAATGCTTCTCGTTCTTCTTTTATTTTTTCTTTGTTTGCATTGATTTTTTTATGCATTTCTCTTTTAGTTGCTTTTTCTTGTAGCTTTATTTTTTTTTCTAATTGCTCTCTTTTAGCTATATATTCAGCTTCTAATGATTCTTTTTTTTGTTCAATCATTAATCGAAATCTTTCTTGTTCTCTAGTAAATTTTTCTTCTAATTCTTGTTTGTATTCTTCTTCTATTTCAGTTCGTATTTTATCTGCAATTGATACCTTTTTATTTTCTTCTTGCTGCATTATAATAACTCTTTTCATCTACATTTATACCTCGCTTATAATTCTTATTCAAATTCTCTTATATCATCCAATTTTTCTAATTGTTTTAAACAATCTTTCCAAAAATCTAATTCAGAATCATAATAACATAAAACTTGACCCATAATATATGCCGTAATCGAATCATAATGTTTTTGTATTATTTCTTCACGAGCCTTTATTTCAATGCCTGTAAGTTTCTTTCTAAATTCCATATTTTCTGCAACAATCGGCCCATTCTTATAAAATATTAAATCCATATACTTCCCTCCTCTAGATGATGTATCAATAAATGCCATCATATTATCCATCCTAATCAATGTTTCGTCAGCCATACATGTAAAATTTACAAAATCTAAAACAGGTTGTCTAAATCTATTCGGTTCTTGAATTGAATTTTTATAATCTTTTGCCACTTCTTCAAAATAAGCTTCTATGGTTCCGTCTTTTTTTTGATATGCTTCCTCTAGTATTCCATTTTCAGCCAATTTAATTTTCTTTTTATTTATTTTTTTCTTAAAATTCCTTGTCTTTTTTATAAATTTTAAATATTCTTTTGTCATTTGTCCATTTATATGTAATGACATACAATCAATTGTATCATTTATATTAGCTTCATTTTCTTTTTCAATTTTCTTTTGAATCTCTACAATTTCTTCTTCATTCATTACTTCCCCTCTTTCTGATAATTTAAAATCTACTTAGTATTATATAAATTTCTCTCCAGCTTTCTAATTCATTTTCTATTATCCTATATATATTTATTATTTTTACATCTATGTTTTTTGTATGGAGTATATTTGTTCTAGTTATTTTTTTAATTTTATATGCCTCTTTTAGCCTTCCGCATATATTCTAGTTTTTGTTGCATTTCTTTTATTTCTTTCAAATCCTCATTTGCCCATTCTACTATCTCTTTATTTTTCATATATGGAGCTAATTCTTTTATTTTTATTGCATATTCACAAATTTTCTTATAATTTACAATGTTTTGTTTTTCCATATAATATCCTCTATTTTTATTTTTGTAATTATATACTATTTTCAATTTTCTGTCAATCAATTATGTATATCAATTAAAAGTAGCACATCATTTTATATTTCGATGTGCTACTTTTAATTATTATTTTAATCTCTAAAAACGTTTCTCATATTTAAATGAGAATTCATTCTTAATGTTTCCATCTGAAGCTCATATGGAACCATTGTGCCTATCATAAAAATCATATTATTGCTTGTTATTCTATTAATCAAGTTCAGGGTTTCAATCCTAATTTGATGAAAGTAAAAACATATAGGAACAATTATTTTCCTGTTTCTATCATCAATCAAATCATTTAAAAAAATATTTATTGCTTCTTCTAGTATATCTGGTCTTTTAGTATTTATATTTATTCTTTGCATTTTAGTAAATGCATCCTCGTAAAAATCACCTTCTCCAGAAAAAAATAACTTTTCAGCTAAATTATAAAATCGCCTTGCAGCATATGAATTTAATTCTCCATACATTCTTTCATTTATATAATCTCCAATCTGTGCGACGATTTGTTGATAAATATCATAATTGCCCCATTCCATATCTATTGTATTTAATATAATACAATTTTCATTCCTAGATAGATAATCCTTAGTATATGCAATCATTTTATCACAATTTATATTAAAAATACATATTAGATTACCTTCTCTACTGCTTCTTAAAAGTTCTATCATTCTATCAACAATAATATCACCTGTCCTTGGGTGATTTTGTTCTTCTTGGCTAATATTTTCCAATCTTGGATAATATTCTTCTTCACCCAAATCAATATTTTCTTCGTCTTCTTCAAAAATATCTTTTTTATGATAAACTTCTTTTTCTTCACTATGTCCGCTATTTACCGGCTCACTTGAAGAAAATATTATTTTCCGTCTTATCAATTTTATTCTCCTTTCACAAATTTTTGCTCAAAGTTATTACAATAATAATTTTTTTGCTCTTTCTTTTAGAGCTGGTTTGAAATCACCTTTGCAGATAATTTCACAACATATTTTTTTTACTTCATCAGTATAAAATGCAGTTTTCTCCTTAAAACATTTTTGTCCAAATTCACTTCTTGCATCATTTAAAAGCTTAAATATATATGAAAAATGAATTTCAAAATTCAATTTTTCTGTTACATCAGTTCCTGCAATCATTTCATATTTCTGCCTTTTTTCAGGTTTAAATATGTTTTTTGGCATTCTCTGTAACATAGATCTACTTTTTAAATATTCATCAATAATAGAATCTGATGAATGTTCATCAGCAGGATAACAAGTTGCAAAAAATTTGGATTTTATAAATTCAAGTCTTCTTTTCTTTTCAGATGGTTCAATTTGATTAGGTAAATTTGCTGCCTTTGTTCCAAGTACTGCTTCGTAGCTTGCAACACCGATATCTGAAAAATATCCCTTATTTAAGAAATTTACAAGTTCATCAAACTGTTTATCACTTTCTCCCGGAAATCCTACAATAACTTCTGTTGAAATAGCTAAATCTGGTCTGAGTTCTTTTAATCTTTTTATTTTTGCCTCTATTTTATTAAAAGGTGTTCCTCTATTCATATCATACAAAATCTTATCTGATACATGCTGAATATGTAACATGATTTCCGTTATATTCTTATTTTTGATAAGAACTGACATAACTTCATCTGTTAATCCTGCTGGATGAAACCACCCAATAACATATTGGCTTTCTGGATATTTTTTTAAAATTTGTTTCATTAACTCTGCAAATTTTCTTGAACCATACAAATCAATTCCATAATCAGAAGTTTCTTGTGCTCCTGTTATATATATAGTAGCTTCACTATCATACATTTCACCTATTTCATTTAAAATTTCATCCATAGGTCTACTTTTGTATGAAGGTTCAACCATTGGGTATACACAATAGGAACATTTATGCAAACATCCTGTTGAAATAATGACTTTATTTTGCGGAATGATTCTATCGATTTTGTTACATTTGGAACTGAATAAATTTATAGTCTCTTCAAATGTTTTAACTTTAATATCGGGAATATCTTTTAATTCATTTCCTGCTATCTTGGTTAAACATCCTGTTACAATCACTCTTGCATTTGGCATAGCATTTAACCGAACATCTGCTATTACTCTCATAGAATACATTTTGTTAGGCCCGAAGGCGCATGTGAGAATTACTATAACATCCGCTATTGTATAATCACATACGACTTCATAAGCCTTACTTTTTGTAATATGATTAATAATAATGTTCGCATTAGCTATGTCCATATGCATATCATTGCATAAAACTAATGCTACCTTTTTCATTAATAACCACCTACTTTTACCCTTTCTTTTTTGTCTTTTTCTTTAACTCCTGTCTTTCCATAATATTCAGGTAAAAATTCTCTTTTGGTTACTTTTCCTAATGCATCTTCTAATCCGATAAATTTCGAGCAATTTTTTCCCTTAATACCTTTAGGTTCGAATCTGAGTTCTCCATTTGCTTCAAAATATACCATCATATATCCACCATTAGGATCTTGTGGATTTCTTAATTTGTAGGCATTTTTTTCTGGATGTGTTATGCTTAAATGAAGTTTTTTGGCAGTCTTTTTAAGCATTTCTTCTCCGTATTCTCTTAAAAGAGTGCTACCTTTTCTTCCAATTACTTCTTCAACATAACCTTCATAAAAATCAGCCTGAATACTATATGAACCATTATGGTTATCAGTTAATGCCATATCATATTTGGTTGGAAGTTTTACTACATTTTCCATTTCTTTTACTCCATAATAATACCGACATTTACCGTATTCCTGCAACTGTAATCCCATATTTTCCAGTGCCTTTTTGCATGCTTCTAAATCTCTTATTTCTGTTGTTAAATTTGTAAAATGACTCATTTTGTACTACCTCCTGTTGTCATAATTTTTCTTCCTTTTCTGCCAATATTACCTTTTTTATCTGCTGCTTCATTTGAAATAATTTTAGAATTTGCGTTTGCAATTCCTCTCTCTTCTGCCCATTGCTGAAGACTAGAAACTGTCTTGCTCATAAATCCCTTTGATGCTGGAATTGTTTTATCTATGACAGATAAAATATCTTTTTCTTCCAAATCCCTTTCACCATCTGCATATGCTTCAAACATTGACGATACAATCATTTCTTCGATTTCTGCACCAGTAAAGCCATCACATCTTTTTGATATTTCGTTAATATCAAAATTCTTAGTTTCTCTTTGCTTCTTCTTTATTTGGATTTCAATGATTTCTTTTCTTTCTTCCTGATTTGGTAAATCAACAAAAAAGATTTCGTCAAATCTTCCCTTTCTAAGAAGTTCCTGTGGTAATGATGTTATGCTATTTGCAGTTGCTATAACATAAACTGGCTTTTCTTTTTCCTGCATCCACGTTAAAATACTTGCAAACATTCTAGAAGAAACTCCTGAATCATTGCTTCCAGAAGAACCTGCTCCTGCTAAGCCTTTTTCAATCTCATCAATCCACAATACACATGGTGACATTGCTTCCGCAGTTTTTAGTGCCTTTCTGGTATTCGCTTCTGTGTCTCCAACATAGCTACCAAAAAGTTTTCCTAAATCACACTTTATAAGTGGAACATTCCATTCCTGTGCTAAGGATTTTGCAGCCAAGCTTTTTCCACATCCAGGAATACCAACAAGCAATACTCCTTTAGGATTCGGCAAGCCATATTCCTTTGCCTTTTCCGAAAATGCTAATAATCTTTTTTTAGTATAGTCTCTAAATGTATGCATGCCTCCTATTTCAACATTTTTGTTATTGCTCCAAAATTCCAACAATCCATCTGTACATATAATCTGTGCTTTTACTTCACTTATTATATGCAAGTCAATTGTTTCTGCTTTTGAAAAAGACGTCGCAAATGCGTTTTCTGCCTGAGTTATAGTTAATCCCAAAGCAATTTCTGAAGCTTTATCAACCAACTCATCTAATTGGTCAAGGTCTTCTAATTTTAATTGATCTTTGTAAAGATTAACCATTTCTTCAAGATGTTCTTTAATCTCCTCTTTATTAGGAAGTCTCAATTCAATTGATATAACTGAATCTTCCCAATCAATTGGTACATCAAAGCTATTGCTTACAAAAACAAAGCATGCTCCAATTCCTCCCACTTGCTTAAAAGCATCTTTTGCTGACCGAAGTACATCGGCTCTGTTAAGATAATGATGGAAATCAAGCAATATTAAAATATACTCTCCTTTTTGATCATTAAGATTCATTGCATCATTCAATACATCTTGTGCATCTGCCAAATCGGGATTTTCACTTTTTATATAGTACTCTCCCATATCAATGCAATCATTTTGTCTAATTGGATTTTCTAATATTTCTTCAATTCCTTTGGTACAAGACCAACAAAATGTTCTTTTTCCGCACTCCTTTCCTGCATTTAAACATTCTTTTATCGCCCGGTCTTCCTCCGCTGTCTTAATTATTATAGACGAATATCCTGCCTTAATACATTCTGTTACTGATAAAACACTACTCATATGTTTCCTCCTTTAAATTATTATTTACCACATTAAATTCTTATTATGGTATTATTGCTTTTTATGTCAACTATTTTATCACCTTTTTGCCTTGTCGTCAATAAAATTCTATTTTTACATTATTTTACGCAAAAATCACAATAAAATTATTGATTTTATTGTGATTTTTTACTCTTGAATAATTTAATCTTTAAAAATACTTTCACTTTTTAAAGATTTATTTTCTAATAATTCCATATGATGCTCATATGGGACCATTGTACCTATTAAAAAAATAATATTATTATTTTTTATTTTGTCTTGGCTAATCATGTTTAAAAAAAATTTGGGGATTGGTTTATGTTCAAAACATATAGGAACAATGATTTTTTTATTTTCATCGCCAATCACATCATACAAAAAAGTATTTATGGCTTGTGTTATTACCCAAAAATCATCCAATTCAAATTTAGATAGCTTCAAAGCTTCTATATAAAAATTCTTTACAGCTACTGAATCTAATTTATCCCTCATTTTTTGATGTATATAGACATCCATTTCATTAATCATACATTCATATATTTCACTCGTATTTGTATATCTCATATCTATATTATGAAATATTATGAAATTTTTTGATAAGTATCTTCTAATATTTAAGATTATTTGGTTGTAATTTACATTAAAAATACATATTACTCTATTGTTTGCTACATTGCCTCTTAAAACTCTTATAATTCTATCAGCACTAGAATCACCTGTAAATTCAATTTCTCTATGAACCCCTTCTATGCTTGAAGAACATTTTTCTTCTTTGCAAACCTCCATATTTTCTTGATTTTCATGATAAACCTCTTTTTCTTCAACCTGTCCGCTATTTACCGGCTCATTTGAAGAAAATATTATTTTCCGTCTTATCAAATTTGATTCTCCTTTCACAAATTTTTGTTTAAAGTTACACTAATAATTTTCAGAATGTTTCCTCCTTTAAATTATTATTTACCACATTAAATTCTTATTATGGTATCGCCGTCATTTATGTCAACTATTTTATCACTTTTTATTATTAGCGTCAAGAATATTTAAGAAATATCGTTGCAACATTTATACCCCTTCAATTAAATTGTAATTGAAGGGGCTTTTTTTAATTATTTCACTATCTCACTACTATATTCCACACCATTAATCTCTGCATGCAAAATCAACTTTTTATCCAACATACTCTTAGTTATAGGCGTACTTATATAAAATCCATTTTCCACTCCAGTAGTTGCAAAATCCAAAACAGGATAATCATTTCCGTCTTCATCGCTTATATGAATCAAATCATATCTTTTCTTATTCCATTCATCAGTATCCATATTCATGCCCTCCATAAGAAATTCGCTAAGATTATCAATAACACCTCTAACCACCATTCCAGTTTCTGTAACAGTTATTTTTTTCAAATTTAATCCTGGAATATCATCTTTAAGCTTCAATTCAGTCGTTTCTCTTTCATAAAACTTATCAGGAACATCAAGTTCAAAAAGCCATTCAGTATTTGACAATTTAAAATCTTCCATTGCTCCAATCTTCTTTTCTCCATTTTCCTCTACCAATTGCATCATTGTATATCCTAAATCTAAAATTCTTATATAAATCTTTTTACTTTTTGGAAAACTCTTTGATGTTCCTACATTAATCTTCGTAACTATATTCCTATTTTCAGCACTTACACGTTCAACGTTCCAGCTGTCCCCAAGTTGAGAACCATAAATATCTTTTTTATTATACTTAGCCCCTATTCTCTCATACATAAATGGAGTAAAATAATCATACATTTCCTTTGAAGCCATATTTATTCTTTTATCTATTGCATAAACATTCTTGTTTTCATCATATATAGCATATCCATACGAAAATCTTTGAGAATCCACATTAATATTATCATCAAATTTAAAATCCACTATAGCACTAAATTCATCATCTGTTATCATAAGTGAATTTATCTTAACACTTATTCCATCATGTAAAACATAATCCATATCTATAGGTTCACTGTAACCTGGTTCACTGCTTTCCTTAATTTCTCCATTTTCTGTTACAAGTGCTCTATTTTGAAATTCCTTAAACTTGATATCCCATTGGATTTTTGCATAAATTTTAGAAGATAATGTTCCAACAAAAATTATTACAAGAACACAAGCAGCCAAATTTAATACTCTTTTTTGAATCTTTTTCATTTTAACCACTTCCTTTTCCTTAAAAATTATTTTCTCATAATTCTTCTCTTTGTCATATTCTTCTTCCATGTAGTCTCTGAAAATTTTATTAATCATTTTTCTGCCCCCTTTCATATATATTTTTTAATTCCTTAAGAGTCCTATAAATTTTATTTTTTACATTTGATTCACTTATTTTTAATTCTTTAGCTATTTCAGATATCTTTAATCCTTCTGAAAAATACAAGTAAAAAATTTTTGCAATCTCCACATCTTTTTTCTTAACAAATGACCATATTTCTTTTACATTTTCTTTGGTTAAAAAATTATCTTCTAAGCTGAATACATCAGGAATATTTTCTAAATTCTCATCTTCATTTGTTATTACTTTTTCTTTGCTTCTAGATTGCTTATAATGATGCCTTTTTATTATGTTATTTGCTATTCCTATTATAAAATTATCTATATTCTCTATATCTATGTTTGGATTTTTCTTTATTATTTTTAGAAATTCGAAGTATGTATCTTGTAAAATATCATTTATATCGTCTAGGTTTTTACTTTTTATTATTATAAATCTTAGTGTTTTGTTATATGTTTTTTCATAAATTTCTCTAAATGTCTCTTCATTAATTATTATTTGCATTTGTTGTATCCCCCTTTATTATATAGTCTTTATTTTATATAAAAAAGTTTCATTTTTTTCGTATTGGGGACGGTTCTTTTGAGCTACAAGAACCGTCCCCAATACGAAAAAATCATATAATTTTAAAACTCATTCTCACCTTAAACAAATCTCCATCCAAAACCAAATCAAACTTTCCGTCTTGAAGAGTAGTTAAATTCTGTGCAATTGATATTCCAAGTCCGCTTCCCTCTGTGGTTCTAGAACTCTCACCTCTAACAAATCTTTGCATAAGCTCATCAGCAGAAATGTTTAATTTATCTTTAGATATATTTTTTATAGCAATATTAACATCATCTTCGAAAACACCAATATCAATATATACTCTAGAATTTTCCAAAGCATATTTAGAAATATTGCTAAATAAATTTTCTATAATTCTGTACATATATCTACTATCAGCCAAAATAAAGATTTCATTTTTAGTGATAGTAATATTTGGATTATTACTCCTAATGCTACTATTAGACCTCTTTTTATGGCTTTTCTCATTTCTTTCACCTTCTTTTTATGGTAATATAATATCATATTGTATTTTTGTTTGCAAATGTGGAAAAATCCCCTATGTCGATTATTCGACATAAGGGAAGATGTTGTTTTATAAAACTTTTGTTAATTCTTCATAAACAGATTTAATCAATTCGCCTGACTGCTTGAAATCTTGTGCCAACAAGACATTATTCTCATAAAACCAATTTAACTTTTTCATATTGATGTATTTCGGCAAACTGCTTAAAACTTCATAGATTACTGCTTCAACAATTCTTCTATTTATTTGTATCTCAAAATCCTCCAAGTAAGAATTCCTGTTAATCCACCTTTTCAGTCGGTTATTCTTTTTTCTTATAATGGGTGTTTTTATTAATGTTGCAGCAATAACAGAAACCCAAACAATTATTTTTTGTTCTTTTGAGCCATCCATTTCAATCATTTCTTTATCTGATAATTCATTAAAATTGTCACATAAATTAATTATAAATTTCCGTTCGTCAAAATATATTCTTGTG
Organism: uncultured Clostridia bacterium; assembly: GCA_934121905.1. Taxonomy (GTDB): domain Bacteria; phylum Bacillota; class Clostridia; order TANB77; family CAG-508; genus CAG-269. The sequence continues at coordinate 18,347 of CAKOVI010000007.1, read as the reverse complement.
TTTTTTAATTCTTTTAGATTCATTGGTATATCTTGGCAAAAGGTATAGACAATTTCAATGTATAATTCTTTGTCTTTCATTTCCCATCGTATTATATTCTTATAATAATCGACTACAAAACTATGGGTTGCTTCCAGAAATACTAAAATTGTTGTGGCACATCCAATGTAAATGGCATATGCAAATATATGCCCGTCTATTTTTTGACATTTTAGCAGTTTCAATTTTAAGTAATATGTTAAAATCAAAATCAAAATTGTCGCTATTACAAGTATTATTCCTGAAATTCTAGCTATATTTTTCCTCCGCTTAAATTCCTTTAAGTCTTTGCTTAGTCTCAACATCTTTTTCTCCTCTCTCTTTGAAAAAATTTCAAATTAAAATATTTGCAAGTTAACATATATAATATAACATAAAATTGCCTGAACTTCAAGAAGTACTCATTTATATAATTTTAAAACACATCCTAACTTTAAACAAATCTCCATCCAAAACCAAATCAAACTTACCGCCCTGAAGACTAGTCAAATTCTGTGCAATCGAAATTCCAAGTCCACTACCCTCTGTAGTTCTTGAACTCTCACCTCTAACAAATCTTTGCATAAGCTCATCTGCTGAAATATTTAATTTATCTTTCGATATATTTTTTATAGCAATATTAACTTCATCTCCGAAAACACCAATATCAATATATACTCTAGAGTTTTCCAAAGCATATTTAGAAATATTACTAAAAAGATTTTCTATAATTCTAAACATATATCTACTATCAGCCAAAATAAAAATCTCGTTTTGCTTACAATCGATTATGGTGTCCAATCCTTTTTCTTTAAACCTATCTTCAAATTCTCCTGCAGCTTGCCTTATTAATTCTATAATATTTATCTTTTCTTTTTTCAAAGACACATTGCCTGTTTGAATTTTAGAAGCTTCAATTAAATCTTCTGTAAGTCTCTTTAATCTTTGTGATTTATTATATAAAATATCTATATATTCCTTTGCTTTTGTATTATCAATTTTCTCATTTTTAAGCAAATCCGAATAATTTATTATAGAGGTTAATGGAGTTTTTATATCATGAGATACATTTGTTATTAACTCTGCTTTTAGTCTTTCGCTTTTCATTCTCGCCTGTACCTCAGTTTCTATTCCCTCTGAAATATTATTAATAGATGTTGCAATATTTTGAAATTCTGACGAAAATTCATTTACATCCAATGGCAATTGATTATTTCCATCTCTTACTTCTTCTATTTTCTTTTTTATTTTTGAACACTCTTTGAAAAATATAATTGTCCTATACATTATGTAGCCATATAATGCAATTATCAATATAATACTAAGTGCACCTCTAAAAATAAGCATTATCAAAAATGTAATAAATCCAATTAATAAAAATACTAATATTACTTTTGCCGTAGTTCCTATAGAATATGAAATATTTTTTAAAAGTACATCTTTAAACCAGTAAAAAATTTTACCTATTATTGTTGTTTTCCAAAAACTTTTTGCTTTTAATCTTCTTACAAATGTTATCATACATACACATGCAATAACATAAATAAACAATGCTACTGTAATTATTATGCTTATTCCACCAACATAGTCATTTCCTGTACTATAAAAATAGTCAGATAAAAATATAAATGGTATTACCGAAATTATAATTGCTACAAATCCAACTATCTCTAGAGGAATTTTATCAAAATAATTTAATTTTTTATCTTCTCCAATAGATACTGCTAAATATATAACCATAAGCATTGCTATTATAGAACCTATTGGAATTATAATATAGCATCTGTCATTTATTAATGATATTTTGTTAAGCATATTAGAAATAGCAATTTCTTTAGAGTTTTGTTTAAATTCTGCTTTGTACGAACTATATATTTCAAAATTTGTATAATTTGTTGTATAATATTTTTTTTCATTCTCTTCCATAGAATAATATGTTTTTGCAAATGTACCTAAATATGCTAAACTCATCCTTTTTGCAGCATCATTGCTAGACTCAATAATTCCATTTTTTATATTTACATTTTCATATCCTTGAAGATTTTGTAGGTATTCTTTTATGCTATCAATATTATTTAATTCTTTGTTTGTTTCGACATTGGTTATAGCTTTATTATTATAAATAACAAGATATTTAAAATCTTTTACATTACTATTGTATAATTGCCTGCTTGTATAAAATATTGTGTTTTCGCCATCTTTTGTATGGTAATAATTTTCATTATTGTATATTAAATCGTCACAAACATTAGATAAATCATCAATATATGATGCTATAAATGAACTTGAAGCATAATATTTGCTTTCATTAAAATTTGTTCCATTTTTTACATAAACTGCAAATAATGATAAAACAACTGCAATTATACAAATAGGTATACATATAAAACTTATTGTTTTAAATATTGTTGATTTTTTCATAAACATTCCACCTTATATCCTACTCCCCAAATTACTTTTAAATATCTTGGCTCTTTTGGATTTATTTCTATTTTTTCTCTTATATGTCTTATGTGTACTGCAATCACATTGTCTGACGCAAAGTAATCGTCTTTCCATACATTTTCATAAATGTCTTCAATTGAATATACTTTGCCTTTGTTTTCTGTTAAAAATTTTAAAATATTGTATTCCGTTGGTGTAAGTTTTATTTCTTTTCCATCTATCGTTACTTTTTTTAAGTCGTCATTGATAATTAATCCACCATTTTTTATTATATTTTTATTGTTTGTTTCTTCTGTTTCAAAATTGGTATATCTTCTAAGTAATGCATTTACTCTTGCAATTAGCTCTGCAGGATTAAATGGCTTTGTTATATAGTCATCTGCACCAATGTTTAATCCATGTATCTTATCTATATCTTCTGATTTGGCAGAAAGTAAAATTACTGGTACGTTCTTTTCTTTTCTTATTTCTTTTAATGTTTCTATTCCATCTTTGTTTGGCATCATTATGTCTAAAATTATTAGATTGATATCATTTTGTTTTATCTGTTCTAATGCCTCTATTCCATCAAATGCTTTGAATATTTGGTATTTTTTTCTTTCTAGGTATATTTCTATTGCTTTTACTATTTCTTTGTCATCATCTACTATTAGGATATTGTGCATTTTTTTCCTCCTTTTGTTCGTTTGGGCCCGGTTCTTTTGTGAACAATGTTCGTTTGGGACCGGGTCTTTTTGGTACATTTTTATTATAGCAGATATTTTATTAAGAAAAAAGTGTTATTTTATTAAGATTTTGTTAATATTGAAAAATGGAGGTAGACAAAATGTCTTCCTCCATTTTTCCTTGTTTTATGTCAATTATCTTATTTCCTATAAAAAATAAACATAGACTATGTATATCACGTATTACATAGCCTAATTCATTTTTATACTATAAAGTTATAACCTTATGACATTTCCTGCTTTCCTTAACATCAATAACCCTTTGATTACTAGACCCTTTCCATTCCAAAGTAGGATTTTTCTCACTCTCAACAAATTGTCCATCAACAAGAACATCAATATAATTCATAGCATCCTTATTTTCCAAATCTTTATCAAATTTATATCCAGACCAAGCCCAAATATTTTTATTTGGATATTTCTCTTTAAAAGCTTTAACAAGCTTCGTTGTGCCTTCAATATTATTAGGATGCATTGGTTCTCCACCTAAGATAGATAAACCTTCTACATTTTCATTATCACATAAGTCCAAAACTCTTTTTATTGTATCATCTGTAAATTCTTTTCCACCAGTAAAATCATGTGTTTCTGGGTTAAAGCAATTTTTACAATTAAATGCACAACCTTGCATAAATATTGATACTCTAACTCCAGGTCCATTTGATATATCCATTTTTCTTATTTTGTTGTATCTCATTTTTATTTTCCTTTCTATCTGGCAAGGGGGGGCAAAAGGGACCGGGTCTTTTTTGTCCTTCCTCGCAAATTTTACAAAATTTCTAATAATTGGACAAAAAAGACCCGGTCCCTTTTGTCCCTTTTCTCGTTGTCAATTACTCATCATCTTTATTATCCAAATGTAAAACTCTTTCCTTAATTTCCTGTGTTCTACCTTTATTCCAGAAATTGCTTCCAATATAGCCACAAGTACGTCTTGCAACATTTAAAGTATCGTGATCTCTGTTACCACAATTAGGGCAATACCATTCTAGGTTATCATCAATTAAAATTTCACCTGTATAACCACATTTTTGGCAGTAGTCTGATTTTGTATTTAATTCCGCATACATAATATTGTTATATATAAATTCTATTACTTGTAAAACGGCCTCTGTATTACTTTGTAAATTTGGTGTTTCAATATATGAAATCGCTCCACCTGGACTTAGTCTTTGGAATTCACTTTCAAGTTTTAATTTTGAAAATGCATCTATATCTTCAAATACAGGAACATGATATGAATTTGTTATATAATTTTTATCTGTAACTCCTTTTACAATTCCAAATCTATTTTTTAAACATTTTGCAAATTTGTATGTTGTAGATTCTATTGGTGTTCCATATACACTGTAATCTATATCTTCTTTTTCTTTCCATTCTTTACATTTATCATTTAGTTTTTGCATTACTTCTATTGCAAATTCTTTTCCTACACCATTGTCTGTATGGCTATGTCCAGTCATAAATTTTACGCATTCATAAAGACCTGCATATCCAAGTGATATTGTTGAATATCCACCATGAAGTAATTCATGTATACTTGCTCCTTTTGGAAGTCTAGCTAGTGCTCCGTGTTGCCATAAAATTGGGGCAACATCACTTGTTGCTTTACTTAGTCTTTCATGTCTTAATTGTAAAGCTCTATGACATAGTTCTAGCCTTTTATCCATTATTTTCCAGAATGTATCTACATTTTTATCTGATGATAATGCTACATCTACTAAGTTTATTGTTACAACACCCTGATTAAATCTTCCATAATATTTTGGTTTATTTGTTTTTGGGTCGATATATGGTGTTAAAAATGATCTACATCCCATACATGGGAAACAGTTTCCATTACCATTTTTATCTATTTTATATTCTAGCATTTTCTTTTCTGATATGTAGTCTGGTACCATTCTCTTTGCTGTACATTTTGCTGCAAGTTCTGTTAAATACCAGTATTTGCCATCTCTTTTGATGTTATCTTCTTCTAGTACATATAATAGTTTTGGGAATGCTGGTGTAATATATACTCCTTTTTCGTTTTTCATTCCTTGAATTCTTTGCTTTAAAAATTCTTCTATTATCATTGCTAACTCTTCTTTGTATTCTTTTGTTTCTCCTAAGTAGAAACATACACTTAAAAATGGTGATTGTCCATTTGTTGTTGTCATTGAATTTATTTGATATTGGAAAGTTTGGACTCCATCTTTTACTTCTTTTGCTAAATCTTCTTTTGCGTATTTTTCTGCAGTTTGATTTGATAATCCTCTTTCTTTGTATTTTTCTAAATAATATTTATAACTATCTCTTACAAATGGTGCCAAATGTGTCATTGTAACTGTTGCTCCACCATATTGGCTTGATGTTACAGCTGTTATTATTTGCGTTGCTATTGTCATTGCTGTTAAGAATTTATGTGGTTTTTCTATCATAACTCCATTTACTATTGTTCCATTTTGTAACATATCTTCTAGATTTATTAAATCACAATTGTGTAAAGCATTTTGTGCAAAATAGTCTGCGTCGTGGAAATGAATTATTCCTTCATCATGTGCTTTTACTATGTCTTCTGGTAGTAAAAATCTTCTTGTTATATCTGTACTTGTTATTCCTGCTAAATAGTCTCTTTGTGTTGTTACTATTTTTGCATTCTTGTTTGAGTTTTCTGTGTTCCAGTATTCACTTTCTCCATCTATTAGTTCTTTTATTGATTGATCTGTTGTGTTTGCTTTTCTTATTAATTCTCTTGTGTAACGATATGTTATATATTGTTTTGCTAGTTCATATCTTCCTATTTCCATTAATTTTTGCTCTATTATGTCTTGGATGTCTTCTACTAATATTCTTCTTTTGTTTAGTTCTTCTATATATTTGATTATTTCTTCTATTTCCTCATTGGTGGCTTTTTCTTTTCTACCAACGTCGTTATTTGCCTTTTTTATTGCATTTTTGATTTTTTCTGGGTTGTATTCTACAATTGTGCCATCTCTTTTTATTATCTTCATTTTTCATTTCCTCCTCTTTGTGATGGAATGAATTATAACACTAAAATAAAAATAAACTGTTGCAATTGCAACAGTTTTGTTGGTAATTTTTTATAATTATTTTGCCTGTAAGGTTAAAAGTATTGTTACATTTATGTTACAGATATATTACAATTTTTATTTTTCTTAATAAAAAATTTAATTTTTATTCATTTTTTCTTAAAGCCTTAATTCTTCTTTGTTAGTATAATACAATCAAATAAAAAAGAAAAGGTGATTTGAAATGAAAAAATGTAAAAAATTACTATTAGCTATATTAATATTAATTGGAATTATTTACTTTAAAAACTTTTATGGAAATAATAATTTCACATTAGAAAATAATTCTGATGGTTATGAAGTAATAAAACTTGATAAAAATGAAAATTATAAGGGAATTGGGCAAAAAAGTGTTGAAGGAAAGGATGGATATTTTACAACATTTACAACTGTTGATGTTAATGAAAAAACATATAAAGAATATAAGCAAAATGGTTTGTCTTCTTGGGCTAATCATAAATATTGGGGTGGCACAATGGAAGAAAATGGTTGTGGAATAACTGCTATTTCAATAATTCTTAGTGGTTATAATAAAAATTATTCTCCTGAGAAACTAAGAAAAAAATATTATCCAGTTCTTAATAATGAGAAATTTTCTAAAGAATTGTCTGATACTTTTGGAATTAAAAATACTGATTTTTATTATGATAGTTCTCATCTTTCTAAAGATGCTTTTGTAAAACATTTGAAAACTAATAGACCTATTTTGATTTGTGTTTGGAATAAACCTAATAATAATCGTTGGACAACCGCTTCTCATTATATGGCTTTACTTGCAACAGATGGAAATTTGGTTTATGTTTCTAACCCAAATGGCCTTGAAAATTCTAGTAAAAGTTCTGGTTGGTATAGTTTTGATGAGGTTTTGCCTTGGGTTGCTAAGGCTTTGTTTGTTGAAAATGATTAAATTTAAGGGTATCAGTATAATCTGATACCCTTGCCCCGTTTTTGGTTGATAAGTTACTTATTGAGTCTTTCTACTAATTCTCGAAGACAAATACATGGCATACTACCACTGCAACTAACTACGTTTGTGTCCCCAAGAATTATTTTACTTGGTGCCTCTAATCCAAGATGCTTTTCAAGACGACTTCTACTTTCTGCGGAGTCATTCATTCGATACATATAGATTACTGCTTCTTCACAAAATGCTCTAACTATTTGAGGTAATTTTATTGCTTCCGGTTGATTTTTTATACCATCGCAATACACATACCTTACCTCAACATTATTAATGCCAACTATTTTAGAGGTCTTATAAAGTGCATCTAAAGCTGTCCAAAGCTGGTATATTGTTTCATCTGTTAAGTCTGTCATTTTTCGCTGTATACAGTCAAATGGTACCTGCATAAGAATAGGTCCATTTGACATCTTTCCTGCTTTAGACTTCTTTAAATACCTTCCAGCTATCTGTTGCAAGGAAATACATTTCATTGCTTCTCTTCTATCTTCGAAGATGTCTGTATCTCCTAAAATAGTTTCAAGTTGACAATCTAATTCAAATTTTTCTCTAAGAATTCTAATACTAGGATTTTCAACTCGGTAACTTCCATTGCTCAAATCGTCTTTTCCGATTCTGTACATATGGATAATTGAGAACAAACAGAAAGCCAGCATTCTTTCTGGAATCTCATTTCCCTTCATTGTAACTTTCTGGATTTTCTTGTTATAATACCATATCGTTGTATTACATAACCCAACTGTAACAATGCTTTTATAAAGGTTTTCGATTTCTTTCCAAAGCGGCCAGAGTTCTATATTTTCATTTTTCATAACAATTAAATCATATATTCTCTGAACATACACTTCACTATAATGGTATTCCAGCTGTTTTCCTCCAATATATTTTTCCAGTACCTCCATATTCGATACTTTAGACACCGTTATTGGTCCTTTGTATCCCAATCGATATCCAAGAGTTGCTTCCAGCGAAATACCTCCGAAATGATTTTCCAATCTTTCAATACTTGCTGGACTATCATTCATATGCAGCTGATTCATCATAAAATATGCTGCAACAGCTCTTACTCTCTTCGAGCTTTCTAACCCTACTTTTTCTACCTCAGAAAAGTCGTTTTTTAAAGATGTTGTTACAACATTTTCGATGCCAACTAACTTTATCGCATTGTACAGCTGCTCAGCCTCTTTGGCAATATCCCAAATGTTAACATCTGCCCGATATTCCACTGCAACCTTTCTTAACTCACTTACGTTTACCTTTACCATGTTATTTCCTCCTTTTTATTATAAAAAGCAAACGGGGCACTACAAAAAATATTATTTTGCAATGTCCTTATTATATCACATTATGTCAATCAATTCAATCATTTTCCAAAATTATTCAATCTTTCCTTAATGTCCTCTCTATGAACCATCTTCAAAACATCATCAGCTAGCAATTTACACTCCTCATAATTCAATCCTATAATAAGTTTTCTACTTTCTAAAATCTTATTAGCATTCATAGAAAAATCGTCTAAGCCCATACCTACAAGTAAAGGAATATATAAACTATCCCCAGCTGCCTCTCCACACATACCACATATAATACCATTATTATGAGCCGAATCAATTACATACTTAATAAGCCTGATAACTGCTGGATGAAAGTGTGTATAAAGATTTGCTACCTTTTCATTTCCTCTTTCAACAGCCAAAGTATATTGAATTAAATCATTTGTTCCAATACTAAAGAAATCACATTCTTTGGCAAGTTCATCTGCCATAATTGCTGCAGATGGAATTTCTATCATAATACCTATTTCAATATTTTCATTAAATGGAATGTTTTTCTCTCTAAGCTCGTTTTTGACATCCTCTACTACCTTTTTAGCATCAACTAATTCTTTAACTGAAGCAATCATAGGAAACATTATAGCCAAATTTCCATAATGACTTGCTCTTAAAATCGCTCTTAATTGAACCTTAAATAAAGCAATATTATCTAAATATATCCTTATTGCTCTATATCCTAAAAACGGATTTTCCTCTTGAGGTAGTTTCATATATTTTAAATTCTTGTCTCCTCCAATATCTAAAGTTCTTATAACAATTTTCTTATTTGGCATACTTTCAGCCACTTTTTTATATGCCTCAAATTGCTCATTTTCTGTTGGAAAATCGTCAGAATTCATATATAAAAATTCACTTCTAAAAAGCCCTACTCCTTCTGCTGTATTTTCTGTTACAATATTAATATCATTTACATCTCCAATATTTGCCAAAAGTTCAACTTCATGACCGTCTTTTGTAATTGAAGGCTTGTTTTTATATTCTTCTAATTTCTTTTTAACATCAGCAAATTTTTCTTTTATTTTTCTAAGCTTTTTTTCCTCTTCTTCTGATGGATTTATAAATATTTCTCCTGTTTTTCCATTTATGGCTATTACATCTTCTTCATTTATTAAATTAGTAACATTTTTAATTCCTACAATTGCAGGTATCCTATGAGTTCTTGCCATAATAGCTGTATGTGAGTTTTCTCCACCAATTTCTGTTATAATTCCTTCTATATTTTTTAAATCTAATTTTGCTGTATTTGATGTTGAAAGTTCTTTTGCAACTAAAATTGTATGAATCGGTAAATTTGACAAATTTATTTCTTTTATATTTAAAATTTTAGATAAAACCTTTCTTTTCATATCGGCAATATCTCGACTTCTAGCTGCCATATATGGGTCATCCATTTGTTCAAACATTTGAATAATTTTATTAAATCCAAAATCTGCTCCATATGCTGCATTACACTTTTCTTGTTCAATAGTTTTTATAATTTCTTCAGATAAAGTATCATCTTGTAAAATCATAAGATATGCTTCCATTATATCTTTTTCTGTTCCATCTAAAGTGCTTATAAGATTTTCTGTTTCGTCTTTTACACTTTGGATTGCATCTAAAAAAATCTTTTTCTCTTGTTCTACATCATTGGTTCTAATCTTTTCTGTTTTAATATCCTCATTATTTAATATGATGACTTTTCCTATTCCAATCCCATCAGAAATTCCCATTCCTTTTAGCATATCTTAAACTCCTTTATTTATCAATTTGATTTTTAATTACAGTCTTTAATCCTTCTAACGCCTCTTCTTCATCTTCCCCATCACATATTATTTCCATTTCTGATTTTGACTTTATTCCAGCTGCCATAATCATAAGTGGAGATTTAGCATTTGCCGTTTTTCCATTTACAACAAATTTTATATCACTTTTATATTTCATAGCTTCTTTCGAAATCTCTGTTGCAGGTCTTGCATGAATACCTGTTTCATTTTCAATTACAATCATATCTTTTACCATAAAATCACTCCCATACATTTTTCTTAAGAGCCGCCATAATTGCCATAGCAACTATTGAACCAACAATTATGGAAACCAAATACCAACCCCAATTTCCAATAAGAGGAAGTACAAATATTCCACCATGAGGAGCCATCAAAGTACAGTTAAATGCCATAGACATTGCTCCAGATACAGCGGATCCTACAACACATGATGGTAAAACTCTAAATGGGTCAGCAGATGCAAATGGTATTGCTCCTTCTGAAATAAATGATAACCCCATAACATAATTTAAAAGTCCTGCTTGTCTTTCTTTTTTAGGGAGTTTTTTAGGGAAAAATGTTGCTATTAATGCAATTGCAAGTGGTGCAACCATTCCACCTATCATAACTGCTGCCATTATTTCATAATGACCTTCAGCAAGCATTCCTGTACCAAATGTATATGCTGCTTTATTTACTGGTCCTCCTAGGTCTACAGACATCATACCTGCAAGTATTGCTCCTAAAATAATTTTATTTACACCACTTAAGGAGAATAAGAAATTGTTTAGACCTGTGTTTATCGCTGCTACAAATGGATTTATTAATAACATTATTATTCCTATTAAAAGTACTCCTGCAACAGGATAAATTAAAATTGTTCTAATTCCTTCTAAACTCTTTGGCATAAAGCTAAATACTTTCTTTAAAAGCAAAATAACATATCCACCAATGAAACCTGCAAGCAAAGCTCCTAAAAATCCTGAACTTACTAAAACTTCTTCAGGATTACTAAGTGAAGTAAAAGTTGTCCCTGCTTTGGCAATTGCCCCTCCTACAAATCCCACAACTAGACCTGGCCTATCTCCTATACTCATAGCAATATAACCTGCCAAAATTAATAGCATAAAATCAAATGCCATTCCACCAATTGTTTTGAAAAATGCTGCAAGTGGCGTATTCATACCAAAATTTGCAGGGTTTATTGAATAATCATCTAGCAAAAATGCAATAGCAATTAAAATCCCTCCACCTACAACGAATGGTAACATATGTGTAACACCACTCATTAGATGTTTGTAAATATTTTTTCCACCCGATTCTTTTCCTCCGTTATTTTCCGCACCCTCATCAGAACCTATATTATGATAAACAGGTATATCATCATTTAATGCTTTTTCTATCAGTTCTTTTGGTCTACGAATTCCATCTGTAACACCTGTTCTTAAAATTCTTTTACCATCAAATCTAGATAAATCTACATTTACATCTGCTGCAATTATAATTGCTTTTGCTTTTTTTATTTCTTCCTCTGTTAAAACATTTTGTGCTCCTGATTGGCCTTGTGTTTCTACTTTTATTAGATGTCCTGTCTCTTTTCCTGCATTTTCCAGCCCTTCTGCTGCCATATAAGTATGTGCTATTCCAGTTGGACATCCTGTAATTCCAAGTAATTCATATCCATTTGCTCGAGTTTCGCTTTGGTTTAATTTTGCACTTTCTGCTTCATCTATTACTTTCAAAAATTCCTCTTTAGATTTTGCATTTAATAATTTTTCTTTGAAATTTGTATCCATTAATAATGTGGATAATCTGCTTAAAACATCTAAATGAATGTTGTCTTTCGTGTCTGGTGCTGCTATTAAAAATAATAAGTTTACTTTATTTCCATCTAATGCATCAAAATCTGCACCATCTGGAATTACCATTGCAGCAAGTCCTGGTTTAGATATACATTCTCCTTTACCGTGCGGAATTGCTATTCCTTCTCCTATGCCTGTTGAGCCTTCTTCTTCTCTTTTTAGAACAAGTTTTTCATATTCGTTTATGTCTTTTATGTTTCCATTTTGTGCCATTAATTCTACTGCTTTTTTTATTAGGTCTTTTTTGGTTGTTATTTGGATGTTTAAGTCAATGGCATCTTTTTTTATTAGGTCTGTTATTTTCATTTTGAGTAAGTCTCCTTTCTTTTTCCCTTTTGCCCTTTTGGTGCCGTCCTTTTTTGGGGGATATATTTTTATTTTTGCTTAAAAGCTAGTAAAATATTCAAAAATTTTATCTTTCATCCCAAGATATACAGAGTTCACTGTCGCAGAGGCCGATGCAATGCCTAATTTCAAAGCATCTTCATAATTTTTATATTTTAAATATCCTGCTAAAAATCCTGCTACCATAGAATCTCCAGCTCCAACAGTATTTACAATATTCTTATTTTTTATTGCATCGTATTTATGCGCATTTCCATTTTCATCTAAAAGAACTGAACCATCACTTCCCATAGAAACAAGTACATTTTGAGCACCATTTTGTTGTAATTTTTGTGCATATTCTAGGGCTTGGTCTTTGGTTTTAATTTTGGTGTAAAATATTTCTCCTAATTCATGATGATTTGGTTTTATCAAAAATGGCTTGTATTTTAGCGTATTTAATAACAAATCTTTTGTAGAATCGACAACAATCTTGATATTTTTACTACGTATCCTTTCACATATTTTTTCATAAATTTCTTCATTTATTCCTTTTGGTACACTTCCTGATATAACTAAAATATCATCGTCTTTTAAATAATCTAATTTTTGATACAATTTTTCTATATATTCATTTTCTATATGTGGTCCTTTACAATTTATGGCTGTTTCGTTATTTTCTTCTAAAATTTTTATATTTATTCTTGAATTTTCACCTTTTAATTTTATAAATTCTGTTTTTATATTTTCAATTTCCACAAGTCGTTTAATTTCTTCCCCTACAAATCCTGAAATAAAGCCAATGATAGTAGATTCAACACCAAGCCTTTTTAATATTATTGATACATTTATTCCTTTTCCGCCTGGAAGTATATGTTCATTTAGGCTTGTATTTATTTCATTGATAGTTAGATTTTTTAAACTTATGGTATAGTCTAAAGCTGGGTTTAGTGTTATTGTATATATCATCTTTTTTTCTCCTTTATGTTAGTTTTTCCAATTTTTCAACAAATATACATCTTTTTGTATTTGGGGCGGTTCTTGTAGCTCAAAAGAACCGTCCCCAATACAAAAAGATTTTTCTACACAGCTTGACTTTTTTCCCCATCCCCAATATAATTAAATAAGAAGCTAGCTTCCAAGCTAAGCCAATCAAGGAGGAAATAAATATGTCAAAAAATGATTTAGCATTACTAGTACTAGATAATTGCAAAGAATTTGGAGAAAAAGTAGAACAAAATTTACTACAGATACGTAATGAAACAAACAAAAAATACATAGCTACATTAGACGCTTCACGTTTTTCTAATGGAGAAGGAAAAGTCATAATAACAGACTCTGTAAGAGATAAAGAAATATACATACTTTGTGACATTGGAAATTATGGTGTAACATATAAATGTCACGGAAAAGACCATGAAATGATGCCAGATGAACACTTTCAAGATATAAAAAGAGTAATTTCAGCAACATGTGGTCATAGTGCAAAAGTAACTGTTGTTATGCCATTATTATATCAGGCAAGACAACATCGTAGAAAAGGAAGAGAATCCTTAGACTGTGCTATTGCACTTCAAGAACTTGAAAGATTAGGAGTAAAAAGTATTATAACATTTGATGCACATGATCCAAATGTTATAAATGCAACACCTAGCTTATCTTTTGATAACTTCTATCCATCAAGTACAATAATCGAAGAAATGGCATCTAATGACTCAACAATCTTCGAAAATTCTATCGTAATAAGTCCCGATTTTGGAGCAATGGAAAGAGCTCGTTATTATGCTGAAATTATAGGATGTGATGTTGGTGTATTTTACAAAAGACGTGATTTAAGTAAACTTGTTAATGGTAAAAATCCCGTTGTTGCTCATACTTATATGGGAAGTGATGTTAAAGGAAAAAATGTTGTAATCGTTGATGATATGATTGCCTCTGGAGGTTCTGTAATTGAAGTATCTCAAAAATTACGCGAGATGGGTGCTAATAAAATTTGTATTACTTGTACTTTTGCTTTATTTACAGAAGGTTTTGATAAATTTTTAGATGCTCATAATGAAGGGTTATTTGACTCTCTTTATACTACTAACCTTTCTTATATTCCAACTGAATTTTCAAGCCACGATTGGTTCCATAGTGTTGATATGTCTTATTTTGTTGCCCAAGTTATTGATAGTATGGATAAAAAAGAGCCTTTGACTCAATATTTTAATAGAACTAATGAAACATTTAAAACTGTACAAAATTCTAAAAAATAATCTTTCGTGAAAGGACCGTTTCTTTTAGCAAAAAGAAACGGTCCCAATCAGAAAAAGCAGTATCTTCAACTCAGAAAATACTGCTTTTTTCTTTTTATAATATTATTTTTCTTTCCCATCATCATCTTCAACATTTTTACCAAATCTCTTAACCTTATTAGTTGTGGTTCTTTCAAAATCCTCATCCATAATCTTAAAAGACTTAATATGCTTAAAATTAGGTAATTTCTCATTAGCCTTTTTCACTGCTTCATTTAAAATCTTACTTATTTCTTCTTTTGTAGGAATTTTATTTCCTAAATATTCCTTAATTGCTTCAATATTAGGAAATATTTTTGCTTTAACTTGTACGTCATCTTTTCCATTTGATGTTCCTATAACCAATGATTCTTCAATCAAATCATCATCATTTAAGATATTTTCAATTTCTTCTGGGTAAATATTTTCGCCATTTTTAGTAAGAATCATATTTTTACTTCTTCCAGAAATGTATAAAAATTCTTCATCATCGATATATCCCAAATCTCCTGTATGAAACCAGCCATCAACTAAAACTTTTTTTGTTGCTTCTTCATTTCCATAATATCCCAGCATTATATTTGGTCCTTTTACAATTATTTCTCCAATTCCTTCATCATTTGGATTATCTATTTTGTATTCTACATTTGGTATTGGCATTCCACAAGATGCTGCTTTGTAGTAAAAATCGTTGTTTCCTGCAACCAAAGGCGAACATTCTGTTAAACCATATCCTTGTAAAACTTTTATTCCAAGTTTGAAAAAAGCTTCTACCAATTCTGGCTTAATTGCTGCAGCCCCTACTATAAATGTTTTTATTTTTCCACCTAGTGATTTTTTTACCTTTCTTTTTACAATTCCTTTTAAGTAAAATGGCAAATTGTCTATTATTTTGCTTTCATCTTTTGTATATTTTTCTGGTAAACTTGATTTTAATGTTTTTATTACTTTTTTATATACATTTTCCAAAAGCAATGGCACACATAATATGAATGTTGGCTGATATTCTTGTATATTCTTTGTAATATATCTTAATCCATCACAATAGCAAATTGTTCCTCCTCCATATATTACTAGCAAATATCCTATAGTGCATTCATATGTATGATGTAAGGGTAAAATAGATAAAACCTTTGTAGAATTATCTACTTTTACTATACTTGCAATTGAAATTATATTTGAACATATATTTTTATGTGATAACATAACTGCTTTTGAGTTTCCTGTTGTTCCTGATGTGAATAATAATATTTTCATTTCATCTGGATTTATTTTGATGTTTTCATATTCTTTGTTTCCGCCATCAATTAATTTTTTTCCATCTTTTATTAAATCTGATAAATTCGTGTATTGTGACGTGTTTTGTATATCTATTAATAATACTTCATTTTTTAATTTTGATTTTATTTCAAATATTTCATTTAAGTACTTGTTATCTGCAATTATTGCTTTAGCATTAGATACATTTAAAAATTCTTTTACATTTTCTTTTGATGCTTCTTTATCTATTGGTACTACAATTCCTATTATGGTTGCTGCCAAATATGATATTGCCCAAAAGTAGCTATTTTTTCCCATTACTGCTATTCTTTGATTTTGCATTCCCATTTGCATTAGTTTTGTTGCTAAATTTTGTACATCATTTTTGAAGTCTATATAAGTTTTATTTATTATTTTTCCATTGCTATCTTTTACTTTAAATGCTATTTTTGTACTATTTTTATTGGCCGTTTTTTCTAACATATCTTTTAAATCTTCTATTTCGTATGTTTTGAAGTAATTGATATTTTTCTTCAAGTTTATCCACTCCTTAATCTAGTTTTTAATACTATATCACAAAGTCCTGCCGTATTCAAGTAGTATTTTGAAAATTTTTCGTATATTTATAGTACAAAAAAATAGCAAACAATGTTGCTATTTTTTTATATATATTATTTCAATTATATTTTTAAAACTCCACCAATTGTTTTACTTGTATTAGCGTCTGGTAACATTTGGCTTCCACCAGTAATAACAACTGTATCTCCGTTTTCTAAAATTTCTTTATTTTTTAATTTTTCAATTCCTGCTTCGATTGTTTTTTCAATACTTTCTGCTTTTTCAACTAATATTGGAGTAACATTCCATACTAATGCTAATTGACGGAAAGTTCTCTTGTTGTCTGTTATAGCTAAGATTGGGCATCCTGCTCCAAGTCCTGCTAAACGTTTTGCTGTATTTCCTGTATTTGTGTAGCAAACTATTGCATCTGCATTCATAACTTTTGCTGATACACATGCTGAGTATGCAACTTTTTCTCCATAGTTTAATAATTCGATGTCTTTATTTTCATCAAATCTCTTCCAGTAATTGATTTCTGGTTCAACTCTGTTTGCAATTTTAACCATTGTTTCAACACATTCAACTGGATAGTCTCCTTGAGCACATTCTCCTGAAAGCATTATAGCACTTGTTCTATCAAATATTGCATTTGCTACGTCTGATGCTTCTGCTCTTGTTGGTAATGGTTGATGTGTCATTGATTCTAACATTTGTGTAGCTGTTATAGCTGGTTTATATAATTTGTTAGATGTTTTTATGATTCTCTTTTGAACTACTGGTGGTTCTGTAAAGTCTGTTTCTGTAGCCATGTCTCCACGAGCTATCATTTGTCCGTCAGCTTCGTTTAAGATATCATCTAAGTTTGCTAATCCTTCTACGTTTTCTATTTTTGTGATGATTTGGATATCTTTTCCACCATTTTCATCTAATACTTTTCTTACATTTCTTATATCTTCTAAGTTTCTTGCAAATGATATTGCTACGAAATCATAGTCATGCTCACATGCTGTTTTTAAATCTTCTATATCTTTTTCAGCTAGTCCTGGTAATCTGATTATTGTTCCAGGTAAGTTCATTGTTTTTCTGCTTCCTAGTCCATTTCCATGAACTACTGTTGTAACTATATCTTTTCCAACAACTTCGTCAACTTTTAATTCTATTGCTCCATCATCTATTAAGATTTTTGTTCCTGGTACAACGTCTTTATATAGTTCTTTATATGTTACAGAAACTTTTTCTTCATTTCCTTCTATATCTTCGTTTACTAAAGTGAATTTTTGTCCATCTTTTAATTGGATTTTTTGATTTTTTCCTGTGTATAACATTCCTGTTCTGATTTCTGGACCTTTCATGTCTAGTAACATTGGGATTGGTAATTCTTTTTCTTCTCTTATTTTCATTATTGTTTCAGATTTTTCTGATTGTTCATCCCAACTTCCGTGTGAATAGTTTATTCTGCAAACATTTAATCCTGCTTCGAATAATTCTTCTAATTTGTTTTCACTTGCTGGTCCTATTGTTCCAACTATTTTTGTTTTTCTTAAAGCTTTCATTTCTTTAAAATTCCTCCTTCTAAAAATTACAACTTTTGGTATTATAGCACATTTTGTAGTATTTATTCAAGGGTTTTTGCAATATTTTTAAATTATCCTTTTTATAGTGAAATGAAAAAGTAAATTCTATTTAGGAAAATATAACTAGAAATTCGTATTACATTAATGGTTATTGTAAGACTAAAAGAAATTTAGTATAATATAGGTGTAAA
>CAKOVI010000006.1 GCA_934121905.1 uncultured Clostridia bacterium | reverse complement strand
TGGAATGATTAATTATGCAATTTAATTATAGTAAATATTTTTATATATTTTTGTTTCACATCATTGACACTTATACATAAAAAAATAAAAAAATTTAAAAATTCTATTGACAAAAATAAGGTAAATGTATTATAATAATTTTTGTCAATCGGAAATGCGGATGTGGCGGAATTGGCAGACGCGCTGGTCTTAGGAACCAGTGTCAACGACGTGGGGGTTCAAGTCCCTTCATCCGCACCAATGCCGTATCTGTTCGAACTAATAAAACAGATAGATACAAAAATCAATCAGAAAATAAATCTGGTTGATTTTTTTGTTGTCTAAAACAATTAAAAACATCCAAACGAAAGGATGGTGTCTGTAATGAAGATAATTAAACAAGAAATACAATTTGAGGAAAGTTTAAAACAAAGACTTGAGTTTATATGTGAGTTTTCTAAAGTAAGTCCTACTTTTATAAAAGGTAGTATTAGAAAAATTGAAAAGACTAATCTCTCATATATTGAACCACATAAAGTAATTGTTAAAAATATTACTTTGTTAGTTTTTAATTATTCAAATGATGTTTATATTTCTAATTTATCTAAAAAGATAAAACTATCAGAATTAGAAGCATATTTGAAAAATATATAATATGTAAAAATTTTACATTTTCGAAAATCGTGATATAATATAGGCAATTAATTATCTATATTTACTTGAGTAAGAGCAAATATAGCTTTATGAGTACTTTGAAAAAATTATATTATATTACAATTATATTGTATTTTATGTGTGATAAACGGATTTAAGAGATGTCAGTAGTACTCGTATGTACTTTGATGTCTCTTTTTTGTTAGGAGGTTTTAGTAAATGAACGAAGAAAAGAAAAAATGTGGCTTATATATGAGAGTATCAAATGATATGGATATAAAAGATAAGTTGAGACTAGCAATATGTATGAGCCAAAGCAAATGGTCAGGTCTTATATGTAATACTGAAGAAAACTATGAAAGATTTGATACTATGCTAAAAGAAGTTGATGAAGAATATAGAACTACTTTAATAAACTTTGCAAAATATAAACTTGTAATGTTTGCAATGGCTAAACTTATGGAAATGGAAACAACAGAACAAAATAAAGTAGCATTGTATTTATTTAATTGTATTGATGTTTAAAAGAATATAGTAGTGTGATACTCCGAGTCCATTAAATAAGATTTTTGAACATCTAATTATTGTACATTTATTCAAACATCTATCATGTATATTTTGATAAGTTTTATTAAATTTATTGTAATTTATTAAAAATATGATATACTTTAGTAAAATGATATTTATGTAATTTATATATTATTTATACTATGCAGAGGATACAAGTTTAAGGTGAGATAATGAGTATATTAAGTAGATACTTAATTCAAATTACCTAAATTTATGTTATAATGAGGAGTGAAACATATGGAGTTTAATTTAAAAAAAGATGAGCTTTCAAAAAATAAAAAATTAAAAAAGAAAATTATTAATGAATACATGTATGTAATTTTTACTATATTAATTTTAAATATTTTATTACCTTTTTTAGCTGATTATATGATTGGTGATAATACTGGAATAGATGGTATAGGTCAAGCATTAGGAATTGTAGTTATATTAAGAATTTTAAAATATATTATTACATTTATAGTTTTTGTAATTAATCCAATTAGAATTTTATTTTCTTATAAAAATGATTTTAGAGAGATATTCCCTAAAACAAAAAAAGTTATATACATAATTGTAACTATACTTCCTATATTATTTTCATTATTAATAATACTTGAAGTGCCTATATCAAATTATATGTATAGTATGAAATATGAAACTGGTAAAAATGCCTATTCATTAACTTCTGATGAATATAAAACACCAAAAGATTTTAAAATAGAGTTAGAAAATAGAGGTTTTATCTATAATTCAGAAGATATATTATCAAGATTGAATGGAAAATATGGAAATAACAATAAAAATTTGTCTAAGTACTATTATGAAGAAGCATCATTAATGCCATTATTTACTAAACTTGATTATTTTTCTGATACCAAAGATTATAACGATATAATTACCTTTAATTCTAATGTAAAAGCTCCTGGGTATGTTTATAATACAATTTTATATTTATCTGACAAAAATGATGTTTTACAATATGCTCCTATAAGCCGTTATGATGGTCATACATATTTAACTGGTAATTTTTATCCATTTTATCAAGATTATTATATAGAGTGTAAAATATTATATGTAGATGAAGATATTTATGCTATCATAGGTGTTGGTCAAAGCTATGATATAGAAAAATATTTTGGAGACAAAAAGAAAGACTATAATACTTTTTATACTTATCCATACAATATGATCTTATCAGAAAAAGATAGCATTACTACTTTTGTTGACGATAAGTATTATCCAGATGGAGCAATAGAAAATAAGGGCGGACGTTTTGAAATGGTACCAAATACTAATAAAAGAGATTGGAGCGAATTTTATTCCGTAAGAAAAGTTGATAAATTAGATGTTTACACAATCAATGAGATTGCTAAAGAATTGCAAAATGGTATTTTAAAAGATTCTATAGAATATCACTTTAATAAATAAAAAGGTATATAAGAAAAGATAGGTATAGAATTAGGAATAATATAAAATCCTATAAAAATATGGTAGCTAATACAATTTAAAAATCGGCAAAATGGTTGTAATAATATAAAATTTATGTTAAAGTATAATAAAATTGATTGATATTTGTATCAATTGTTATGAGAGCCAGAAAGTTGTAGATAACTACTTCGATGGCATTAAAGGTGGATTTACTCGAACTCGTGAAATGCTTTGCAATAAGCGAGTTCTAAGTAATCCCAAAATTGAATATCATATCATTTTTAAAAGTCAATTTGCATTGGCTTGTTTTTTTACTTTTTTAGGTTAAATTAATTATAGTAAATTGAATTTTATAAAATGATAAATAAATGGTGCGATTTTTCGCATACCTGTCTACGAATCGCACCAATAACGAATCTATTCGAACTATTAGAATAGATAAATACAAAAATCAATCAGAAAATAAAATCTGGTTGATTTTTTTGTTGCCTAAAAACGAAAATAAAAACATCCAAATGAAAGGCTGTTGTAAAAAAACTAATCTCACATATAACGTTATTTTAAAATGGAGGGAAGATTTAAAAGCTAGACAGGGTTACTCGTTTGGTTCATTATTTGGAAGATTTTATTTATTGTATTATTTTAGAAAAAAATAAATAAAAAATATATAAATATTAAAATGCACTTGACAACAACAAACAAATGTTTTAAACTATATATAGTTTAAAAGGATGTGAAATTATGCAAAACGAAATAAACAGTTTGGTAGTTCAAGATAACATATCAAATGAAGAAATAAAGAATTTAATATATACTATAAGAGGAAAACAAGTAATGTTAGATAGTGATGTTGCAATGCTATATCATTACACAACTAAAAATATAAATAAAGCAGTAAAGAGAAATATAGATAGATTTCCTGAAGATTTTTGTTTTCAATTAACTGAAAGCGAATTTCAAGATTTAAGGTTCCAATTTGGAACCTTAAATAGAAAAGTTAATAATGGAGATGTAACAAGAAAATATCTACCATATGTGTTTACTGAGCAAGGAATATCAATGCTGTCTGGAGTTTTGAAAAATGAAATTGCTATAAAAGTTAGCATTAGTATCATAAGAGCTTTTGTAGAAATGAGAAAATTTATATCTTCAAATGGACAAGTATTCGAGAGACTAACTAATGTAGAATATAAATTATTAGAACATGATAAAAAGTTTGATAGAGTATTTGACCAATTACAAAATGAAGAAAATATAAAACAAAAAATATTTTTTGAAGGACAAATATATGATGCATACAGTTTAATAATTGATATTATCAAAAAAGCTGATAAGAAAATTTTAATAATAGATAATTATATAGATGACAGTATTTTGAAAATGCTTATAAAAAAGAATAAAAATGTAGAAGTTGTAATATTAACATCAGAAAAAAGCAATATAGAGAAAATTGATATTCAAAAATTTAATAAAGAATATCCAATGTTAAAAGTTGCTAAAACAAATAAGTTCCACGACAGATTTATAGTAATAGATAATAAAGAAATGTATCATTTGGGAGCTTCAATAAAAGATTTAGGAAAGAAATGTTTTGGAATTAATAAAATAGAAGATTTAGATATTATAAAAAAGATAATAAATGTATAAAAATAGAAAATTATACAAAAATAAAATTTTATGTGTTATTATGTAGATAAGTAATAAAAAATAAGAAGCAAGAAAAGCATGTCAAAATAGTGATATTTGTTTATGAATATTCCTTATAGTGAAATAAAAGTTCAAAAAAATAATAATAAAATAGTAAAATGTATTGTATTTTATAAAAAATATGATATACTTTAATAAATTGATTGATGTTTGTATCAATCGTTATGAGAGCTAAAAAGTTGTAGATAACTACTTCGATGGCACCAGAGTTAAGGTTTTCAAGTTTTTTAAGAAATTAAAAATTTGAAAACTTTATTTTTTTCTAACACTTTTTATATTAGTTGTTGTTGATTAAGCTGTCACAACAGCATTTTTAATTTGGTTCAAACTTTCCATATCTTCATAAATATTATTTAAATCCTGATTTTCCATTTCATAAATTTTATTCTCATTATAATTAGTTAAAATATATTGGAATTTAGCCACTAATACTTGTGTAGAAACTTCTTTATTTGTTTCATCCATGTGAGTATAAATCATTGTAAAGAGTGCTAATGATTGAAGTTAGTTCACCCGGTGAACTAAATCACACTAAAAAGTTCACAAAGTGTACTAGTAGACTTTTTAAAATAAATATGATATAAATATATTAAATTTATAGAGAAGCAGTATTTATATGAGAAAGTAGGAAAAGTATGAAAAACATTATTTTAACTTCAAACGGATTTATAAATTCGAGTCCAAGAAGCAAAGAAATTGATGAGTTATTTAAAACAATAGCTAATGGTAAAAAGGTTATGATACTTGGAAATGCGACTTTAGGTGGTTCTAATGCAAGCCAAAGAGAACCTGTAAAAAACAATTTTGAAAATGTTGGTGCAAAGAAAGTGGATATAATTGATATAAATAAAGAGAACTTAAATGATATATTAGAATATGAAGTGATATATGCTATAGGTGGAGATCCTAGATATTTACTAGATTTAGTAGCAACTACAAATATTAAAGAAATTTTAAAACAATTCTTAAAATCAGGGGGAATATATATTGGAGAAAGTGCAGGCAGTATGATTTTAGGAAACAATTTAAAATGGGTTTGGGAAGTAAAAAAAGGAACGAAACCTAAATATGATGTAGAACCTGAAAGTTATGATGGATTAGGATTTACAAACTATAATATCTTTCCTCATTGGAATGCTACAAAGGAAGAAATAAAGAAAAAAGCACTTGAACGTAATGAAACAATAACACCATTAAATGATGGAGAGTTTATTGAATTTGAATATGTATGTTAAAAATAATAAGCCAAAACGAGTAGTTTGTTATAAACTATTCGTTTTTTGTATAAAAAATTTGAAAGTTATATAAAACTACTTGACTAAAGAACAAATGTTTGATACAATAATCCTAAATTTAAATATAAAATTAGGAGATGATTGTAAATGAATAAATTAGAAAGAAATAAAAAATATAGTAATAAAACTTTTGAAGATATCAAACATATTGATGAAAACGGTATTGAATATTGGTGTGCTAGAGAGTTGCAACTAGTTTTAGATTACAAAGAATGGAGAAAGTTTGAAAATGTAATAAAGAAAGCTATAGATGCATGCAAAAACAGCGGTATTAGTGCGTTTGAACATTTTGTCGGCACCGACAAAACGATACAAATGCCTAAGGGAGCAACAAAAAGTATAAAAGAATATAAATTGACTCGTTATGCTTGTTATTTAATAGCACAAAATGGAGATTCAAGAAAAGAAGTTATTGCTCTTGCTCAAACATATTTTGCAATACAAACTAGAAAACAAGAAATTGGTGAAAAAGAATATAGTTTATTAACAGAAGATGAAAAAAGATTTTACCAAAGAAACTTAACAAGAAAAGGAAATTATTCACATAATCAAGCAGCTAAAAATGCAGGTGTTAAAAATTTTGATAAATTCCATAATTCTGGATATAAAGGCTTATACAATGGAGAAACTGCTGATGACATTGCTAAAAGAAAAGGTTTAAGATATAGAGAAGATATTTTAGATAATATGGGAAGTGAAGAACTTGCAGCTAATCTATTCCGTATTACGCAGACTGAATCAAAATTAAAAAGGGATAATATTTCTACAGAAAAAGATGCGAATAAGACTCATTATAATATTGGAAAAAATATTAGAGAAGTAATTGCAAAAAATGGTGGGACTATGCCAGAAGATTTACCAACACCTAAAAAGAGTTTAAAACAATTAGAAAAAGAAAATAAGAAAAGTTTAGTAAAACAATAATGGTTAAACTAACAAAATTTATTAAATTTTCTAACACTTTTGAATTTTTTTATAAAATTGAAAAAAACCAAAAAGTAAATATAGAGTAAGTATTTATTCTAAAAACACTTACAGTAATAACGATTTCATAGATTTTATAAAACACTAAAAATCAATAACATTAATAAGTAAAGAACTCAAAACTGTATTTAGGAACCAGTGTCAACGACGTGGGGGGCAAGTCACTTCATCCGAACCAATAACGAATCTGTTCGAACTAACAGATAGATTAAAAATCATTCAAGTAGTTGGATGATTTTTTCTTTGCCCCGAAAAGATAGAAATATTGGCATTTTTATTGTAAGAATAGACTAAAATTGATATAATAGTTTGCAAGAAAAATAGTAAATTTGAAAGTGAGGTATTTTATGAAAAAATTAAGAATAGGAACATTGTTAATTATATTAGGAAATTTATTATATTTAGCTTATATATATTTCTGCGGAAATGAGACAAGTTCTTTTGGTGAATTTAGTAGTGGTTTATTAGTTGGACTATCAATTGGTTGTAATTTTGTTGGTATAATTTTGACTATAGCGTATATGTCTAAAAATAATAAGGAGAAAGATAAATAGCAATTTATAAAGGAGGTACTCAAATGGCAAAATTTTATATTCCAGAAAAAGAAAAATATCCGCCAAATGGTTATACAACTAAGTATGGTAAAGAACTTATTGATGAATTTTGCAATAACCCAGATACATTTAGTCCAGATATGTATGTAGGTGCAATAAATTCTGCTATTACAATATATAAATATTCTGATTATATTACACGAGAATGGATTGAATATGTAATAAATACATTATCACCATATATAAAATAATATAATCATAAATAAAGAGGATGATATTATGAGCTTTGAGAAAATAGTAAGTCAAGAAAAAGAAAAAATTATTGCAGAATTATATGATAAAGGTTATTCAAATACAACTGTAAATTATGAAGGGTTTTTATCAATTTACGAACCATATAAAGAATTGATGAGTGAATTAGAATTTGCATATTTATTAGGTTTGAGTTATGAAAAATTCAGAAGCTTACGAACCAAAGGAACTAAAACAATAATTTTGATACAAAATGCATCAAATGAAATGCAAGAAGAAATAAGAATGAACTTATTAAATAGAGGATACTGTAATAAAATGATAAATTACAAGGAATTTCTTGAACTTTATAAGCCTTTTTCAAAAAGTATAACAGAAAAAGAATTTAGCAAAATAATTAGAATGTCATATTCTACATATAGAAATATAAAAAACAGAGGTGGAAAAACTACAATTTTAAGAACAGATATAGATTCTGAAAGAATAAAAACAGAAATTAACAAAGAATACGGAAGTATAACGATAACTTATGGACAATTTTTAAATATGTACGAAAAATATAAAACACAGATTAATAATGAGGTAAAATTTGCGGAAATATTGGGAATATCAGTGTCTAATTTTAATTCTATGAAAAATAATGGAACTAGAGTGCGAATATTAAAAAAAATAGAGGCCTCAGAAGAGTTGGAACAAGAAATAAAAAATTTAATATTACAAAAAGGATATAATCATAAATTGATAACCTATGCTGAGTTTTTGACATTATATAAGCAATACGATAATAAAATATCAGAACAAGAATTTGCAAAGGTAATTGGAATAACGAGTACTAAATATAGAAATATGAGATATTATAACAACAAAACATATGTATATGGAAAAAGTGAAAAGATGGTACCTGATAAAAAAAGAGAAAAAGAAATATATAATGAATTAATAAATAGAGGATATGCCAATAAAACTATTCATTATCAAGATTTTTTAGAAATATATAGTGAGTTTAAAGATGAAATTGACGAAATTGCTTTTGCAGAGCTTATTGGTATTTCATATGGTAATTTTATGACCTTTAAAAATGCGGGGTATGGAGCAATTATATTAAAAACTCAGAATTTAACAAATGATATTATACAAGCAATTTCAAAAGATGAAAATATAAAAAAGGTTGCTGGCAAATTAATTAATAATACAGATTTTGAAAATTTATACAATCCATATTCGAACTTTATGACAAGGATTCAGTTTGCCGAATTAATTGGGATAACTCCAATGAATTATGGGAATATCAAAAAAAACAGAGTTAAAGTCGAAAGATTATATGCACAAAAATTAAGAATAAAGCACATTATTCGAGAAAGTAGAGTTTACTCATTAAAGGAAATCGAAGATTTTTGTAAGAGTTATGATTGTGATATTATTGATTTCCTTAAAATTGTATGCAAAAATGAAAGCGAAGGCATAGCAATCGAATATATGGAAATTCTTAGAAAAAAAGGAATTTTCATTGGTCAAACTCCGATTAATGAAGATGTTTTTTATAAATATGGAAAAGAGATTGTTAATTTTATAAATAAACAAAGCCAATTTATGGGTGTATCTTATAGACAAAATTCATATTGTGATGATGTGGCTAGTGATACAATTTTATACATTACACAAAAAAGAGGGGATTTATTTATTAATTTTAGTGAAGGCAAGGCTTTACGAATTCTTAAATGTATTGCAAAAAAATATATTAAATATTCATATTTATCATATATGAGGGTCAGAAAAATTTCACTAGATGAAAAAGATGAAAGGCTAGGAAAAGACCATCATAAGTATACAGTGGATAAGAAAAAAGATACTGAAAAAATGGTGTTAGAAAAAATTGATGAAGAAGCTAAAAGTAAATATTTACAATGTATTAATTTATTACAACAATATTACGATAAAGGGGTATCTAGTACTGAAACGATTGAAAGAGTTTGTCAAGAATTAAAAATTTCTAAAAAAGAAGTTTTGACAATATTAAAACAACGTTTGTTAGAAAAACAGCAGTCTGAAAGATCATCATTTGAAGAATATTGTTTATGAATATTACTTATAGTGAAATAAAAGATATAAAAATATTTATTTGACATTTATAAAAAATCTGTGTATAATAAATATAGGAAATGGAGAAGCCACAAACGTGGTTTTGCCAAGAAAATGTGTAAACTCACATCTACTCGTCAAAGTACAGATGTGAGCTTTTTTTATTTATGTAGTTGCTTATCAATCCAGTTCTTATATAGAACTGCTATCAAGGCAACGTTTAATGTTAAAGATAACATTAAGGATAGTATAAAAAATAGTATCACTTTAACCATAAACATCACCACCTTTCCTACGAAGATTCGTAAAATTGGTGGCAAAAACCACATCTGCTTATTCTCATTTCCTATGTCAGTTAGTATAACATACATTTTACAACAAAGCAATAGATACAAACAAATATTTGCAAAAAACTTTTTTGGAAATTCACTTGATTTTTATAAAATAATTTGGTAATATATTTATAACTTGAATGACTATTTAGTCGTTCGTCAAGAGAGCTAACGAGTTGTAAATATCTACGGTGTTGGCACCAAAGCGAGTTTTCATCAAATTCTTTAAGAGTCTTAAAACAACTTAGTTTCAAGATAACAAAAATTTTGATGAAATACAAAAATATTGGGGCAGAAAAATATGAAGTTTTTCTGCCCCAATATTTTTGTGCCATTAATAAAAAATAACATGAAAATAAACAATAAATATGAAAAAATAAAAATTCTTAAAACTTTTTCAATTTTAAATTGTATAAATAATAGAAAAAGAAATACAAATATATTTTTAAGAAAGGAGCAAGTTTTGGAAGAAGATAAGTATTTATATAATAATTTTCTAAAAGGTGATATGGATTCTTTTAAAGGTTTAATTCTAAAATATAAGAATAACTTAATATATTTTTTACTTAAATATGTAAAAGATATGCAAATTGCAGAAGATATTTCACAAGACGTATTTATCTATATTTTAGTAAATAAGAAAAAATATAACTTCAAATATTCCTTTAAAACATATTTATTTTTGATAGGTAAATCAAGGGCATTAAATTATTTAAAAAGAGAAAAAAAGAAACTTGAAATAATAGAAAATATGGAAATAGATGTTGAACCTTCTTTAGAAAATTATATATTCAAAAATGAATCAAGTGAAAGACTTTTAGACGAATTAAAAAAACTTAAACCAGAATATAGAGATGTAATTTACTTAACTAATTTTGAAAGATTATCATATAGAGAAGTAGGAAAGATATTAGGTAAGAACGAAAAACAAGTAAAAACACTTCTCTATAATGCTAAACAAACATTAAAAAATAACTTAGAAAGGAAGGGATTTAGATATGAAGAATGATGAACAATATGTAAATGAAATTTTTCAGAAGTATAATAAAATTCTAAATACTAAAGATGAAAAATTATATAAGAAAAACATTATTATCTCTCCAGTAAATGCCTTCTTTAAAACTATTGCAGTTATTTTATCTTGGATTACATTAACAGGTTGTGTAGCTTATGCTACAGGCTTTGTTATAGATAAAGTTTTTAAAGAGCCTAAAGTTATGACATATCAAGAATCAATTAGTGTAAATGAAGAAGAAAAAAAAGAATTAATTACCGAAGACCAAGCAAAAGAATTTGCATTAAAAGAACTAAAAGACAGGTTTAATAAGATACCAGGCATTATAACGAAAACAGAATTAAGAAAAGATTATATATCTTATGAGCCTAGATGGATTTTATATTATGACAATCAAATAAGTGTAGAATTGGAGGCTCTTACAGGAGAAATAAAATCTCTAACGGATTTTTCAATAGATGATACGAAAGTCCCTTCAACTTTGAATAAAGAAGAAGCTAAAAATGTAGCAATAGATTTACTGAAATCTATTGGATATGATGGACTAAATTATGAACTAGCTGATTTTAAATCAAATATGGTTTCAGATGATGCAAATCTTTATACTGCAGATTTTAGCAAAAAATATAATAACATATATAATCCATATCAAACAATTAGACTAACTTTTATTCCTGAAGAAAAACAAATTGTTACATTTAATTGGTTTAATTATGAATTTGATAATAATGAAATAATTATTACAAATGAACAAGCTGTTGAAATTGCAAAATCTAAAGAAAATGAATTAGATAGTGGAAAATTTAAAATTTCAGATGTAAATGCAAAGTTAGAAATTGTAAAAATGAATGATTATGTTTATAGCCAAGAAAAGCCTATTGATAATACTGAAAGCGAGAATAAAATATCAGATTTTACTAAAATTGTAAAGTTTAAAGATGAAAATAATTATGAAGTTTATGTAATAGAACCAAAAACTAGGTTGGCTTGGAATGTTCAAATAAAATATGAATCAGACTTTGATACAATGGTAGCCTATTATGTAGATGCTACAACAGGAGAATTGATTGGTGGAACAGCTACAAAATAGAAAAAGAAAAGGTATATTTTTTATTAAATTTTTCCTAAATCAAAGACAAAATAAGGAAAATATGATATGATGAAATATATTTATGAGAAGTTTTATATGCTTTAAAAGGACAATACTACTTAAATGTAAATATGAAACAAGAAAAGATATATAATGGAGGAAAAGAATTGAAAAATATACCTGTTCAAAAAAACAAAGAATATATAGTAAATATAATAGATAATGGTTTCGAAGGTGAAGGAATAGCAAAAATAGAAGACTATACAATATTTATTCCAGGAGCAATAAAAGGAGAAAAAATAAAAATTTTAATAGTAAAAGTTCAAGTATCGTATGCATTTGGAAAAATAATAGAAATAATAGCAAAATCAGAACATAGAATGGAGCCAGATTGTGCAACATACAAAAGATGCGGAGGGTGCAATCTAAGACATGTGGATTATGAAGAAACATTAAACATAAAACAAAATGCTGTTCAATCACTTGTAAATAAAACATTAAAAAATCCAATAGAAGTAAAAAAAACAGTTGCAATGGGAAATCCATATAACTACAGAAATAAACTTCAATTTCCAGTGGGAATAAATAAAAACGGAGAACCTATAATTGGGGTATTTGCAAATAGAACACATGAAATTATACCTATTCAAGAATGTGCAATTCAAGATATAAAGTCAACTCAAATTGCTAAATATGTAGTTAACGCAATAAAAGAATATAACTTAAGTGTATATGATGAAACTACAGGAAAAGGATTAATGAGACACGTTATAGTAAAAACAGCTAAAAGTACAGGAGAATATATGGTGATTTTGGTAGTTAATGGTAATAAATTGCCATATGCCAAAGAAATTGCAAAAAGTTTAGTAGATGAGTATAGCTCTATTACATCTGTTATTGTAAATATAAATACAAAAAACACCAATGTTATATTAGGAGATAAAAATATTACAGTATATGGAAAAGATTATATTATAGATAAACTAGGAGATTATTATTTCAAAATATCACCCCTTTCATTTTATCAAGTAAATCCTGTACAAGCAGAAGCATTGTATAATTATGCAATAGAAGCGGCAGAAATTACAAAAAATGATGTTGTATTTGATTTATATTGTGGAATAGGTACGATTTCAATTTTTATGGCAAAATTTGCCAAAGAAGTTTATGGTGTTGAAATTGTTAAGCAAGCAATAGATATGGCAAAAGAAAATGCCAAGGAAAACAAAATAGATAATACTCATTTTATTGCAGGAGATACGGAAGTTGTTTTGACAGATTTGATTGAAAAGCAACAGATTATGCCTGATGTTATTATTGTAGATCCTCCAAGAAAAGGATTAGATAAGACTAGTATAAATAATATTTTAAAAGTTAAACCAAGAAGAGTTGTTTATATAAGTTGTAATCCGGCAAGCTTAGTAAGAGATTTGAGAATGTTAGAAGAAGATTATGAAATTAAAGTAATTCAACCATTTGATTTATTTTGTTTTACTTCGCATGTTGAGTGTGTGGCATTGCTATGTCGTAGATAATGGATAAAACGTTAGAGTAACAATGGATTTACAAAATAATATAAAAATTAAATAATGCAAAAAAAAATGCAAAAAAGTAAACATAATAAAGAAAATATAGAAGAAAATACAGGACTATCTGCATACCAACAAAGAGAACCAATGAAAAAGCTAGTGAATTTAGGAATTATCACTGAAAAAAGCAAAGGTATGCCATTACAAAAATGGTATTCTTTAAATTCTAAGCGATTATACAAATTATTATATGAAGATGAAGCCCTAATAGCAAGTGATAAAGAAATTAAAGAACATGATGTAAAGAAAGTTAACACCAATAATAATAATATAAATAATAAAAAGTGCCCTATTAGTATTTTAATTGCACTATTAGGGCACTTTTTTCTTTTTTGTTGATTAATAGATTACAAAAATATATTTTTATGTTATAATCCAAATGTGTAAAAATAAATGAGAGAAGAATCAAACAATGCAATTTTCAAACAATGACATTAAGCTATTTGGTTAGGCTGGAATAGCTATAGAAAATAAAGGTTATTGCTAGGACAATGATTTGAAAATTTATTAAAATCATTAAAAAAGAAATAGTACATATAACGAAAGGAATGAGTGTAAAAATGGAAAGATTTAAGATAATAACAGCGGTACATTTGATTTTAATAGAAAATGAAAGAGTACTCTTACAAAGAAGATATAATACAGGTTATGAAGATGGAAAGTATAGTGTCGTAGCAGGACATGTAGAAGAAAATGAAGATGTTATAACAGCTATGCAGAGGGAAGCATTAGAAGAAATAGGAATAAGAATAAAAAAAGAGGACTTGAAAATTGTGCATGTTATGCAAAGAAAAGCACCTGACAGAGAAAGTATAGAATATTTTATCGTTTGTCAAAAGTATGAAGGAAAAATTGAAATTATTGAAAAGAACAAATGTGATGAATTGAAATTTTATAAATTAAATGAACTACCTAATAATATAATTTCATATATAAAAAAAGGATTAGAATATTATTTAAATGATAAACCTTTTTCTATATTTGGTTGGTGAAGTTGTATGAGAATTTAGATAATTTTGAAATATGAAAATAAAATTATTGGGAGGATAGAATGCAAGCAAACAAATTAAAAATTGGAGATACAATAGGTGTTATTGCTCCAGATAAAGCATTAAAAAATAAAGATATAAAATATTTAGAAAATGCAACTAAGTATTTTGAAAGTTTAGGTTTAAAGGTAAAATATTTATTTTCAGAAGATAATTATTGTGCAGGAACCCCAAAAGAAAGAGCAAAAGATTTAAAGGAATTATATTAGCAGATACAAAAATGAAATTTGGAATTGATGATAATAAATTGATTTTAGCTGATGAGATATTGACACCAGATTGTAGTAGATTTTTGAATAAGAATTAGAAAAAATGGAGGATGCAAAATGAGTTTTAAATTATCAAATAAAACAAAAGAAATACTTTCAAAGAGAATAGGAATACCATATGAAAAATTAATACATATGGATGATGAAGAAATAGAGGCATATATTGAAAAGAAAACTGGTAAAAAGATTACTTGGCCTAAAGGGGCAAAAGTAGATGGTTTGCCTATAAGAACTTTGAAGGACATTGGAAAGAAAATAGACGGTTGGGAAAGATAAGTATAATAATTTGCCAAGTTCATTTACATTTAAGAGATTAAATAACGATTATTTTGTTAAATGTACTTGCCGAGAAAAAGACAATGGAACAGAATTTGAATATTTTGAGTGGGCAGAAAAGGGAGATTTAGATGGCTTAATGGAAATGTCGGCTTTAGAGTTATTGAAAAAATTAGTTGAGGAAGAATAACAAGGTGAAATAAATAATGCAAATAATTAAGTTTGATTTAAATGATATGGAAAAAAAGCAAGATGGATTTTCATGTTATATATTAGGTAGAAGCTATGATTTAGAAGAAAATGGTGCAAAACAAGATTATTCACGTGCTTTAATGTGGTATAACAAAGGAATAGAACAGAAAAATCCTTTATGTGTATATTCGTTAGGAATATCCTATGAAATGGGACTAGGAAAAGAATTGAAAATAGATGTAGAAAAAGGAGAATATCTATTAAAAGCAGCTTATCCAGAAATAATACAATTAATAAATAAAAAAGAAATAGCATCAGAAGAAAAAATATATGCAGAGTTTGTAACTGGTGCTTATTATTATTGGGGATTAGGAGATATAAAAAAAGATTCGAAGAAGGCTTTTGAAATAATAAAGAGATGCGCTGATAATGGACATATCGCAGCAATTTATGATTTGGGAGCTAATTTTTATTATAACGGAAATGGAACAGAAATGAATAAGAAATTAGCAGAATATTATTTGAAAATGGCAAAAGATGCAGGATTAAAAAGAGCAATTGAAAAATATAGACAATATGAATTTGGAGAGGAAAGATAGATTATTGGGAGGATAGAATGTTAGCAAACAAATTAAAAATTGGAGATACAATAGGTGTTATTGCACCAGATAAAGCATTAAAAAATAAAGATATAAAATATTTAGAAAATGCAACTAAGTATTTTGAAAGTTTAGGTTTAAAAGTAAAATATGGAAAACATTTATTTTCAGAAGATAATTATTGTGCAGGGACCCCAAAAGAAAGAGCAAAAGATTTAAATGATATGTTCAGTGATAAGGAAATTAAAGCAATATTCACTGTAAAAGGTGGAGATATGGTAAATGGAATATTGCCATACATAGATTTTGAGAATATAAAAGATAATCCTAAAATATTTTTAGGAATGAGTGATATTACAGTTTTACTTTATGCAATAAATAAAATGACGGGACTTGTAACTTTTCATTGCCAAGACTATGTTTGGTTTGGAAAAGATGAAGTTACAGATTATGATAAAAATGAGATTATCGAAAAATTATTTAATGGGAATAAAAAAATTAATCCATATGGAGAAAGAAAATTTTATGAATTTAATAAAGAAGAAGTTAAAGGTAAAATATATGGAACTAATGTTAGATGTTTATTAAAATTGTTAGGAACACCATTTATGCCAGACTTAGAAGATGCAGTGCTATTTTTAGAAGGGTTTCATTCAAATATTATACAATGGAATGCAATGTTAGAACAATATAATCAAATGAATGCTTTTAATAAGGCAATAGTTTTTGGTTACATATATCAACTTCAACAAATAGAAGAAAATGAGAAGATGATTGTAGATGAATTAAGAAAAATAAATTCAAGTGTTCCTGTAGTAAAAACAAATGACTTTGGACATATGCATGCTAATAGTATTATTCCTATTGGTGCAGAAGTAATAATAAATGCAAATAATCAGAGTATTGTTGTTAGTGAGTATTTAAAATAAAAGTTATTGAATACTAAAGAAATTTTTATGATAATATAATTATGACGATGATAAGATGTATAAGGTTTTAATTTCGAATCCAATTCGCCAAAAAGTATGTGGAAAACAGAGATATATGAATTTAAATTAAAAATGAAAGGATAAAATAATGAAACAAAAATTTTGCTATCATGGAATTGGAGAAAACTTACTTAGATATGAAAGTATTATGAATAATGGAATTGTATCAGAAAGTGAAGGTACAAAGATTGAAGGATTTTCTGTTAATAGTTCTGGACACTATAATGGTAAAGATAATATATCAGTTGCTATTCCACATGATGATAATTATGGAGCTTTGAGGGTGTACATATTAGATGGAGGCATATCTTTTTATATTAAAGATGTAGATTATATTTTAGCTGGTAATACAGCACATGATTCTGGATTTGTGGATGAAGGATTTGTTTATAAAAGTATAAAAAAAGATAATATAGCTGGAATTATTATTAATTCAAGAACACAATCAAAATCAATTAGAAATTGTTCTGTTATAGGAAATCCAGCATTAGGAAGTATTATACCAATTACAGAATCTATGATAGCTTTATTAAAGAGTAATGGAATTGAAACAAGTAGTGCAATTAAAGATTTAGAAGTTCAACTAAATAGAGTTATGGATGACAAAGAAGTGAATTTTTTAGAAAAAGATAAAAAAGTAGAAAAAATTAGATATCAAATAGACCAATTACTAGGTGAAGCAGTGCAACAATTTTATAATAAAAAATTAGAAAAAAGTGATGCTACTTTAATGGATGTAATACAGCATTATAATACTAATGAATTACCGATATTAAATGAGAATGATGTAAGAATCCAATGTAAAGGAATACAAATAGAACAACCAATAAGTAGAAAAAGTTTTGAAAGAAGGATGGCAAGACCATCACCAAGAAATATAGATGATATAGAAGCTACATTAATGAGGTTGAAAAAATCGACTAGATTAATTTCAAAAGACTGGAGGGATACTAATGATTAAAATAGAAAATTATGCTAAGGCATATACTGAAATTTTAAAAATTATAGAGTATTTACCAGATAGTGAATATCAGAAAATACCACAGAAACTGATTGACCAATTTCAGGAAAAAAGTGATAAAGAATATGTATTTGAAATACAATCAGAAGACGATTTTGAAAATAAAAAATTATTAAAAGAAACAGAGTATATTATGTATGCATTGTATAGAAATTATTTATCAGACGAAAAAGAAAGAGAACAATTAATGCGATTAGAAAAACAAGCATATAATGATTTTGAAGAATATAAAAGAATTAAATATAATCCAGATGATATCTTTGAAAATAAAGATAAAAAAGTAACAGATTCTAGTGAAAAGATTTCAAATGAAGTAGCAATGACACAATATAATAAATCAATATTTAAGAAAATTTGGAATAAAATTTTAAGTATATTTAAAGATGAATAGATTTATATAGATTGATTTTAATATCAATCGCTAATGAAAAAAATTGATATAAATATAAAAGATATGATAGGGGGAATTTGAGATGTTTGGAAATATATTGCTAGGAATAGTATCGATATGTACAATGATTTCATATTTGCCACAAACAATAAGATTAATAAAAACAAAAAAATCAGAAGATTTAAGCATTAATTCATGGGTATTATGGGTAATAAGTAGTTTAGCATATACTTTGTATGCAGTAATATGTAGCAAAGATTTTATGCTGATATTTGAAACATCATTAGAATTATTTTTTTGTTTATTAATTCTGATGCTGGCTATAAAATATAGGGAGAATAATTAATATGGCAGGAGTAGGATATATGAAAATAGGTATAGACATAGATAATGTAATTTCAAATTTTAATGATACAATAGTGGAAGCATATTTACAACATGATAAACAATTAAGAAATACAGGAATTATAAATGATAAAGCGAAAGTATTTAGAAGAGGAATGTTTGACTGGTCAGAGGAAGAGGAAAAAGATTTTTACTATAGCAATATAGAAAAATGGGCTAATGCTTTCAAACCAATTAATAATGCAGAATATTATATAAAAAAATTAAAGCAAGATGGAAATGAAATATATATAATATCAGGAAGAGAAAATGGAGAATATAGAAATCCATACAAATTAACTAAAGAATGGCTAGAAAAATACGATATTATATATGATAAACTAATATTAACAAATGCATATAACAAACATGAAAAAGCAGAAATATGCCTAGAAAATAATATAGATATAATGATTGAAGATAGTATCGAAACATGTATTAACTTAATTAATGAGGGAATAGAAACATATACTATGAATACTAGATTTAATCAAAATGATTTACCATTAAATAGAGTTTCAACATGGAAAGAAATATATTATAAAATTTCTAGCAAGTATCCAAAACAGGAAAAACAAAAAATAAATGTGATTCTAGATACAGATACATACAATGAATGTGATGACCAATTTGCACTTGCATATCTTTTAAAATCACAAGATAGATTTAATATAGAAGCAATTACTGTTGCACCATATCACCATGACAATGGTATATCAATACAAGAAGGATTAGATAAAAGCTATAATGAAATAATTAAAATTTGCAATTGGTTAAACTTTGATTCAAAAAACAAAATTTTCAAAGGTTCAACTGGTTATATCGAAGATGGATATAGTGAAAATAATGATGCGGTAAATAAAATTATAGAAATTGCAAGCAAAAATACAAAAACTTATATATTAGCTATTGGAGCAATTACAAATGTAGCTATTGCACTAAAGAAAGCACCTAATATAGTAGATAAAATAGAAGTAATATGGCTAGGTGGTAACAGTTTGCTAAGTAAAGATAACAAAGAATTTAATTTTAAGCAAGATATACAAGCTGTAAGGACTGTCTTGGAAGCTAAAGTAAATTTAGCAATAATACCTTGTAAAAATGTTGCATCGAATTTAAGAACTTCGATATATGAACTGGAACATTTTTTAAAAGGAAAAAGTGAATTGTGTGATTATCTATGCCAAAGATTTTATAATGATGGTATACACGGAGTCAAAGAAAGAAGAGTGATTTGGGACATAAGTGTTATAGCTTATATGATAAATAAGAAATGGTTTGAAACTGAAGAAATTAGTTGCCCTAATATTAAGGATGATACATCATATGAATTAACAGAAAGTAACCATAAAATAAGAGTAGTTAATTATTTGAATGTTGATAAAATATACAAAGATTTATTTGAAAAAATAGGAAGAAATTAATATATATACAAAAAATTCATGAATAGAGGAGCATATTCAAATACACAGTATCATATTAAAGAAACTTATAAATTAAAGAAATATTTTTATGAATTGTTAGGATATAATTTATATGACTTATTCCCAGAAATAAAAGATAATTTATGAATGTTGAATATTATGTAAAATTGTGCTATAATAATAAAAGATAATTTTTAGAAATCAAAAAATAATGGTTTCAAAACTCCAAAAAAATTTAAGGAGGAATCAGGTATGTAACCAATATAAAAACCAAGTCAAGATGCAAATGAATTAATACTTAAGGAGGATTACAACATGGCAAAAGTAAAATTTAATCGTAAAGAGAAGCATGACAACATTGGAAATATCAAAGTAAAAGTCAGCAAAAATGAAGATCCGACAGAAAGAATTAAAGGACTTTGGGAGAGAGCTAGAAAAGCTCATCCTGAAAGACCAGTTTCTGAGAATTGGACGGATTATGAAGATTTGGATGCAAGACCTGAGAAGTAAATAAAGCAAAGAGTTGAGATAATTTAAAGTCTCAACTTTTTGCTTTATTTATTTTTAATACTTTCTTTTTGACTGGCTTTATGGTAGAATTAGAAATAATTGTAAAAATAGCAAAAATTTAATATTTTTCAAAGCTATAAAGAAATATGAACTATAAAATTAAAAATAAAAAAAGGAGCAAGAAATGAACAGATTATTAAGGATAGGCTTTGATACATTAGTAACTTCTGTTACTCCAATTTTAGGTTGGTTTTTACTTGGAATATTAGTTGATAAAAACTTAATTAATATATTTTCATTAATATATCCAATGCAATTTATTATAACTGCTATACAAAGTGTTTTTGGAACAGGTGCGAATATAAGTGCGATTAAGGATAAAAATGAGAATAGCATTTTTTCAGGAGTAGTATTAGGAGCAGGTACAGGATTAATAATATTAGGAAGTATTGCAATAAATATAGATAAATACATATCATTTATGAATATGGATATTGACACATATAAAATATTTGGAGTATATGCCGTTATACAAATGTTTTTCCAGTTACTATTAAAATTATCTTTATGCAAATTATATTTTGAAAAAGAAAACAAAAGAGCGAATAAATATAGTTTATTATTCAATTTGATAAACTTTTTATCATTAATTGTAATGAGTATAATAACAAAAGAACAAATGAAGATTGTTATGGTTTCATTAATATGT
Source organism: uncultured Clostridia bacterium (assembly GCA_934121905.1). GTDB lineage: Bacteria > Bacillota > Clostridia > TANB77 > CAG-508 > CAG-269. The sequence goes on along the minus strand of CAKOVI010000006.1, from coordinate 61,230 downwards.
ACAAGTATTTTTGTTATTATTATGATGTCTAGAACAATAGAAAAAACGAAATTTGGAATAAATATTATTAACTGTATAAAATATGATTCTGTGGATTTATTTGCAGAAATCAGCATGTTTATAATTTATTTATTTGGCCTTAAAAATTCATTTGATTTTGGTGAAAAATACATTTTGGCAATATCATTTGGAACATTAATAACAGACACGCAATGGGATATTTCAGATGCAATAAAAACAGTGGCACAAATTGATATTGCAAAAAAAGAATTTTCGTATAAAGAGCATATGAAAAATAGCAGAAAATTAGTATGGCTATTGATTATATCAAGTATTATAATGTGGATTATACTATATCCATTTTATAAAGTTGATATAATAGCAACGTTAATTATAGTAGGTATAGAATTGATATGCATGTATTTATATCCAGTGTATATAACTAAATTAACATTTGTACAGATGGAATATTCTGCAATGAAAGCAACAATAAGTAAGCAAATTGCAAATACTTTAAGAATATTTTGCTCCTTTATTGCATCTCCATTTTGTACATCAATTGGACTAGCGGTATCTGCAATATACCAATTAGTATCAATGCAGTATATAATTAGTAAAAATAAACTTAATATGGAGATGAAATTATAGAATGGATACTATAAAAAAACAACGAAATATAATTTTAATTTACATACATACATTTTTATCCACTTTCATTTTGTATTATATTTGTGATACATTATTTTACATAGAAAGAGGATTGACATCAAGTCAATATATTAGTTTTGTAGGAATAGCATTTTGTATTAGATTATTACTAGAAATTCCATTTGGAATTATTGCAGACAAATATAATAAAAAGATGTTGTTACTAATTAGTAATATATTATTTATTACATCAACTATTGTTTTTATCAATTCATATAGTTATTATTCATTCTTAGTAGCAATAGTAATAAATGCAATGAATAATTCGCTAAATTCAGGAATTGTAAATTCAATATTGTATGAAAGTCTTAGTGATAAACATAAGTTTAAGAAATTGTTATTTTATAATTCATTTTTTTATAATGTTTCATATATGATTGCAATGATAATTGGAGGATATATCGGTCAAAAATTTGGTTTAGTATATACATATTATATTACCATAATTCCTTTTATTATTGATTTTTTAATCTTGCTTATGATAAAAACAAATGAAACTATACAAAACCCAACTATTGAAAATAATGTTTCGGTTTTAAAGAATGGAATTAAAGAAGTAGTAAATAATAAATATTTATTAAAATTAATGCTAACAAATGCAGTTTTATTTTCGGGCATAAAGTTAATGGAAGAAAGCCATCCAGAATATTCTGCTAATATTGGTATATCGGTATTTATAATTGGAATTTATACTTCCCTTATATTATTATTTTGCATTATAGGAAGTTATATTGGTAGTAAAGTTAATAAAGAAAAATATCAGTTTGTATTAAATATAAATCCTATTATATCGGGAATTTGTATATTATTAGTTGGATTATTAAATAACTACATAGGGATAGTATTTATATTGTTAATTTATATTTTTTCAGAAAGTTTTGAAAACATTATGATGTCTGAACTGCATAACAATATTTCATCAAAGTCAAGAGTTACAGTTGAATCAATTAATCAATTTGTTTTAAATTTATCTGGTGTTATATTTAGTTTTTTAATGACCATTTTATTAAAATTTATAAGTATTAGTTTTATGTATATAATAATTGGAGTTATGATAATTTTATTTGGAATAGTGAATTTAATAGCAAGGAGAAAAATATGAATGTATATATAGTAAGACATGGACAAGTTCCTCACAATGCTTTAGGACAATACAATAGTAATGATGAAGATTTAACTATTTTGGGAGTGCAACAAGCTAAAAATTTAAGAGAACAAATAGACAGTATTAAATTTGATGTGATTATATGTTCGCCACTTAAAAGAGCAAAACACACTGCAGATATAATAAATATAAACAATCAAAAGATTATATATGATGAAAGAATTAAAGAAAGAGGATGCGGAGATTTAAGTGGACAACCTTTAGCTGTAACAAACAGAGAAGAGTATTGGAACTACAACACTACAATAAAATATGGAACTTCAGAAAATATAAAATCATTTTTTGATAGAGTATATAATTTTTTAGATGAATTAAAAACAAAGGATTATGAAAATGTTTTGATAGTTGCTCATAGTGGAGTATCAAAAGCATTTAATGGATATTTTGAAGGGATAAAAGATGGTGAATTTTTAAATAGAGGACTAAAAAACTGTGAAATAAAGAAGTATGAACTATAAGATGTGTTATAAATGGTAATGAAAATTCAAAAAAGATAAATAATTTGTTGAAATGAGGGCGTGATTTATGGAAATAATTATTGAAGATTTAAAGTATGAGGATATTGAAGAATGTTACAACCTTAATAAGATTATATTTAATGAAGAATACGGTTTAGATGATGTAAAAGATTTATATTTAAAATTATATAAAAATAAAAATATGTATAGATTTTTAGTAGCTAAATCGGAAGGAAAAATTGTTGGATACACATCTGTAACTATGGCATATAATTTGTTTGATGGAAAAAATCCTTTTATGACTTTATGGTGGGTTGGAACTCATCCAGATTATAGGCATAGGGGAATTGGCACTAAGCTCTTTGAGAAAATAGAAGAAATTGCTAGGGAAAATAATTGTGAATTAATTTATTTTACCTCTGAAAGTGATAATGTAGGAGCACACGCATTTTATAAAAGATTAGGGTATGATATGAATGCAGAAAAAGCTTTTATAAAAGAACTTTTATAGAATTATCAAATACACATAGTATAATTATTAGAGATGATAATTGCACTATGTGTATTTGATTAAAATATTTAAAGAATGGGCAAATTTTATTTAATATTTTTGCAATTGTTGTTTCAATATCATTAAAACTAACTGGAAAAGAAATTATACCAACACCTCTATAATATATATCTATTTCTTGAACTTTTTTACCATTTATTTTCGAGTTTGATGAATTACTATTTTTTCTATCAATTCATTTAAAATTTCTGGTGTTAATTCATCTATTTCAGTATATTTTTTAACATTAGATATAAATTGTGTTAAATCAGTTTCTTTCTTTTCTTTAATCTCTATTTCATTTGACAATTGTTCAATTTTTATTTTTAATTCTTGTTGTTCCTTATCATAATTAAAAGATAAGTTTCTAAATCTATCATCTGTAAGTTTGCCAGATACATTATCTTCATAAATATGCTTAAATAGGTTATCAATTTCAATAATTCTTTTTTTCGCTTTTTCAAGTTCTTTTTTGTTTTTAGAAATTTGCCTTAATTCATCTTGAGTAGATTTTGCTAATTGTTCTTTAATAAATACATCTTCATAACTTTTCATATATGAAATTACTTTTTGTATATTTTCTAAAACAATGTTTTGTAATGCTTCATCTGTAATATAATGAGAAGTACAAGAAGCTCGACTTGATTTATAACTTGAACATCTATAATGTTCTTTTGCTTTTTTATCACTTACAGGTGATTTGAAATAAAGTTTTTTGCCGCAATCATAGCAAAATAGTAATCCAGAAAAGATACTCTTCTTACCAGATTTTGCGTATTTTTTTCTATTACCTCGTAGTTGCTTTGCAATGTTCCAAGTATGTTCATCAATAATTGGCTCATTTGTATTTTTAAATATTTTTCTTTCTTCTTTTGGAAGATAAACTCTCGTTTTATCTTTATAAGAACGAGTTGTAGATTTGAAATTAACGGTATCTCCAATATATTCCTGTCTATCTAAAATACCTGCAACTGTTACACAATTCCATTGATGTTTTAATTCTTGAGGCTTTGATGATAACTTTATTCCAATGCTTGCTGAATATTCAGCAGGAGTTAAAATCTCTCTTTCCTGTAAAATCCTTGCAATCTCACAAGTTCTATGACCTTGAATAAATAGATTAAATATTTCTTTTACAACTTCTGCTGATTGTTCATCTATAATCCATTTTGTTTTATCATTTTCATATTTTTTATAACCATAAAGAATGTTATTTGCAAGTGAAATACCAGATTCGCCTTTATTTTTTAGAACTGCTCTAACTTTTTGACTTGTGTTTTTTGCATGCATTTCGTTAAACCAATCTTGAATAGGTAAGAAGTCATTTAAGCCTTTACTATACTATCAATATTGTCCATTATAGCAATATACCTTATATTAAGTCTTACAAAATCTTCTTCTAAAAGTTGTCCAACAACAAGTCTATTTCTACCAAGTCTTGAATGGTCTTTTACTATTATTGTTCCAACTTTTCCACTTTCTGCAAGTTCCATCATTTCCATAAAGGCAGGTCTTGTAAAATTTGTTCCTGAATATCCATCATCTACAAAGAATTTTATATTTTGAAATTTATTATCTTTTGCATATTTACTTAGAATTGATTTTTGATTTATTATACTATTGCTTTCTCCAGCCATATCATCATCTCTTGATAAACGGCAGTATAAAGCCGTGATTTTATCACTTTCTAGCTGTTTCATTATTATCTCCTTTCTCTGACAGCTTGAAACACGATATAAAATTATAGTTTCTACTTTTGTAGTAGTGATTATAATATATCATATTCCAAGCTAAAAATCTAATAAAATTTTTATTTTCTTAATATTTCAAAAAGAATTTGTAATATGGTATATTCGGAGTTCTCATTAAAGTAAGTGTTTACTTTATAAGTCTTACCATTTATTTGTTTTTCAAAGTTCAAATTTTCCTCTGGGCATAAATTTTTAAAATATTTTATAAGTTCTTCCTTATTCATTTTAGAAAGTTTATGATATAGTTCATTTCTCAAATTTTTTAAAAATTCATATTCTTCATTAGATAGTTCAATTCTATATATTTTTTCATTATTATCGTTCATAACTAGCCCTCCTTTTCTTATATTTAGGAGAGTTCTTTAGTTTTTGCTTTTCTAATCTTTCTTTTTCTCGTGCTTCTTCACGAGCTTTTCTTTCAGCTTCTAATTTTTCTTGTTCAATTCTTTGTCGTTCTAGTTCATCTTGTTTTTCTTTATCAAATAAACCTTTAAAGAAATCAGCAACTCTTTGTGGTGCAAGTTTTAAAGCATGGAAGTAGTCTTTTGTTTTTTCTACTAAACCATTATATTTTTCAATCCATTTATTTAAGGTGTTTCTTAAATTTTCAATTCTAGTATCTCGTTCATAAATTTCTTTATCTGCTACAATTCCTTTTTTAGCATTTTACTAAATCCTCATAATCTTGTGGTTCTAGTTCAATTTTTTTAGAAAATCGTTTATGCTTTCCTAAATCTGATACACCTTTAATTTGTTTATCAAATTTCATAATATTATCAAGAGTAGTTTCTTTTTCTTCAATTTTGTTTGATATTTCTTTAAGTCTTTCTTTATCTTTTTTTATTTTAAAAGCAAGATTTTCAAGATGTTCAGCTGTACTTCCTTTAATACCTCTTATAAAGCCTCTATAACCATTATCAAACATATATTGATAAAATCTATCTTGTAAAAGGCTATATGATTTAATTAAGATAGGTTTTCCTTTTTCGTCATAAAGAGGAGAGCCTTTTACATCAACAACTTGCTCAGATTTCCATTTCTTACTATGGCTAACTTGATTTATAACTTCTTTTGTTTTACCAACTAAAGATTTATCTTTACATCTTTTAGAATACTTAATTTCTTTTTGAACTACAGGAATAGCTATAACATGAAGATGATAATGATAGATTTCTTTTCCAAATTCTTCTGTAAGTGCAGTATTTATTTCATCAGCATGAAGTACAGCAGTTAAAATGTTTTCTGTTCCCATTTCTTTTTCAGCAAAGTTAAATGCTTTTTCATAAAAGTTTTTTGCAAATTCATAACCACCATTTTCTTCAAAATATATGGAGTTAACATCAAAAACTAGTTCATTATATATTTTAGCATTTGATTTTAAACCTCTTGTAGATATTTTACTATTTTTAACCATTTTATCAAATTTTTGATTAAGGGTAGAGTCATATTTTTTAAAATAAATATTCATTGGTATTCTTTCAGCAACTATATTTGTATTATAATAAGCTGTATTTTTTCTTTCGTTATGTCTTTCAAATTTACTGATATTTTCTTTAGTATGTGTAACAACTCTTGCTACGGAGAAATGTTGTTTTTCCATTTGAGATCCTTTCCGCAGATATACAGGCGACCGCAGGGAGCAGTGTTAGATAACTTTCTTTCGAAAGTATCTAACCCACTATGACACTTTTAAAACTTCGTTTTGCAAAGATGTCGTGGGCTCTGCGAGGCTTACAAAATTACTTGCTAAAAAGCAACTAATTTTGCCACTGAAAAATTTTAAGCATATCTGCTAAAAATTTTATCAGTGTTTTTGTTATGCTAAAAGCACAACAAAAAACCGACGAGAATGACAAACAAAACTAGTAGCAAAACAAGTTTGCTCTAATTTTATTTGCACATCTCCCGTCGATTTGTTTATACTGGACATTTTATATACAACTTTCTAAAACCAGCGCCTTTTGACATGGCGGAGCGAGTTAAACCCAGAACTGCGAAAATAACTTAATACCTTCTGCCGAGTAGCTCATTATGTGTGTGTCATTATTAAATTTTTCAGTTACCATAATAAATGGTATGCTTAATATATATCACGTAAACTGTAATTTGTCAATAAATACTAACAAAAAATGGCAAGAAAACTTGCCATTTTTTGCTGTTAGATTATTCTGCATTAAATTCATACACATTGGTTACAGAACCCTCAGGAACATATAACTTATATGTTGTTTCGGAAGTTTCAAGACAACGAGTAGCTGGAGTATTGTTATTATTCATCCAGTATTCTGTTGTTACAACAGTCTCAAGATATGCTTCTTCTCCAGCTTTAACAAAATAAATTGTTGTCGAGTCTGCGGGGATAGTACCCTGCTTAATTCCGCCATCTTCCAACTGATAGTAATATTTGTACACAGATTTTTTTGATACTGATCCATGAACATACAAAATACTTCCAGATATACTTCCTGTAATAGAAGAATTGTCTTTTGCACATATTACTGTACTGCTTGTTGTTGACACGTCGGGAACTTCGCATTTTTCAAAGTTATTAAGGTACATTATACCCGTAACAATGAATGCAATTGCCGTGACTACTATGCCAATCCAAAACGGAACGCAAGCATCAAACTCTTCTTTAAATAAGATGTACAAACACACCGAAATAAACAAAAGTATTTTAGGAATAGTAAACAAGTTCCAATTTGTGGTAATCAGCAATACACAAAATGTGATGCCTAATACTCCAGCAATGCCTGCTACAATATTGCTACTCCGTGTTGACTCGTAATTATTTTCATATATCATACGAGCTACAAAGAATGCGATGAATGTTAAAATACAGATAATAATTTTTGCAACTAACATAATTATCCTTCCTTTCCAAAATTCTTTTGGTGTTGCTAAAAAATATATGATAAACTAGCAAAGCTAGATAACAAAGGAAATATATATAAAATGTGTCCGAAGACAACATATCACTTTATATTTTAACATATTTTGCCTAAAATATCAACAAAAACGGCTTGTTTTATAAGCGATTAACAATAAATATATTCTTTTAAGATAATTTCATCAACACAATTTCTTATATTATTCATTCTTGAAACCCATTCCATTTGATTAGTTGCTTTTAATTCTTCAGTAATATTTTCTTTTTCAGCAAATTGCTTCATTAAAAGTTCAAATTGCTTTTGACATTCTATATCAATATCTTTTAAGTGTTTTCTTAATTTGTTTTCTGACCATAAAATTATGTATTCAGTATATTTATGTTCTTTTAAATAGTTTAATCTCATTCTTTCATATTTACCAAGTTCACTAGAACTAACACTAGCAGTATCTATTAAATTAGGCAAGTAATAATCTCCATGTTTTATATATTCAATTCCTGTTCTTTCATCTATAAATATTTCTTTCATTTTCAAATCCTCCAATATGTAATTCTACTACCAATAAAACTATAATTTATACCTGTTAGCTATCTTTAATAAACTTTTTTATAAAGTGTACTTAACTTAAGTCTACTGGAATATAGTTATTGATTCAATATCTACATTAGATATGAGTATGGAAAGTGGTTCTTATTATGAAGGAACTATTAATGGTGAGAATCAAGCTAAAAGTATTACATTAAAATTAGACTCTTCTTCTAAAATAAAATTAACAGGAGATTCTTATATTACATCTTTGGAAGATGAAGATAGTGATTATAGTAATATTGATTTTAATGGATATACTTTGTATGTAAATGGAGTAGCTATAAAGTAGAATTTGTTAATTTTTTGAAGGTTGATTTTTGAATAAAAATAATATATAATATAAAAATCAGTTTGTAATACAATAACTGGAATTCATTGGCAGAAAACAACAGAACAAGGAGGATATTGGGAGTGTTAGAAAAGATATATTTTTTGCAAGAGGTAGACATATTGTTTTTATTAACAACATTTATACTATTAGGTGTTGTGAAAACAAGAACCAATAAAAAAAATTTAAGAATTGAAACTTGTAGAATTCGGTTTGTATTAGTAACTATAGCAACTGTAATGAACATGTTACAAATTGCAATGGAAATTATTGTCTATAATTTACCAAAGCAAACATTACCTTTAGAGATAATTATGATTCCAATATGGGTAAAGATTTGTTTAAGAGAATGGAAAGTAGTAGCTAAATAAAAACAAAGATTGCCGATGAATAAAAAGATAAACATAGACATTTCTTGTATATGTTTGTCTTTTACTTTATTATATATGAGAGGAAGTAATAAAAATGAAAGTATTATTTGCAACGACAAATCCAGCGAAAGTTAAAAGATATAAAGAACAATTATCTGAAAATGGAATAGAACTAATATCAATAAATGACATAGATGAAAAAATAGATATTAATGAAAATGGTAAAGATGCTATCGAAAATGCATATATAAAAGCAAAAACATATTATGATAAAACCAAAATACCTACAATAGGTATGGATGATTGTCTTTTCATAGAAGGAATTTCAGAAGAAGAACAACCAGGAACAAATGTTAGAAGAGTTAATGGAAAAAGATTAAATGATGAAGAAATGATAGAACACTATACTAAACTGGTAAAAAAATATGGAAATAAATTAACTGCCAAATGGGTATATGGAATGGTTATTTATACAGATGAAGGAGTTTCAAAATTTACTTGGAGCAAAGATGATTTTTATTTAGTAGATAAACCGATTGAAAAAAGAAATGTTGGATATCCGTTGGATTCTATTAGTGTTATTCCAGAAAGTGGAAAATACTTTGCGGAGTTAGTTGAGCAAAAAGATGAAACATATAAAAAGAAAGATAGTATAGAAAAAGTTGTAAATTTTATTGAAAAAAGTTTGAAAAAATGATATATATATAAGTCAAACAAAAGAAAAAAGGGGGTGAAAAAATGGACAAAAAAGAAATAAAAATAAGTTTATCGACATTTTTTTTAATATTTGCCATTATTATAATAATTGCAATGGCATGCTTTATATATAAATTGTATAAGGAAAAAGAACAAGTTAATATAAAAGCAAATGAATTGGATACAAGAGTAGAAACTTTGGAAAATACAATAGATAATATAAAAACGAAAACAGAAAATGAAAATATAACAGAAAATGAAAATATAACAGAAAATACTTCAACTGCTATTTCAAAAAATAATAATGAAGAAAAAATATTAACTGAAGATGAAGCAACAAAAATATTAAAAGAAAAATTTGCCAATGTAGAAAATATATGGTTAAATCCGACAAAAATTTTTAATGTGAAAGCACAAGATAGTGAAGGTCGTTCAGAAATAATTGATTATAAAAAGACAATATTAAAATATGGAACAGAAAATCTATTTAATGAAATCGAAAAGAACAGACCATCAGGAATAATGAATGAAAATAATGTATATTATTCTATTGGAGCTGGAGGAGCAAGAGCATATGATGGTTTAGATGGCTTTGAAAATATTAAAATTACTGAAAGCACGATAACAGCAACATTAAAAACAAAGCAAACAACATATGATGAAAATAAAGACAAATGGGTTAAAACAACTGACAAAAAAAGTGAATTTAAACTTATAAAACAAGGAAATGAATGGTTTGTAGATGAATTTAATTCATCTGACTTAGATTAAAAAATCAAAAAGACGATTAAAGTGGCTATTTTAATCGTCTTTTTGATATGAAGTAAAAAAAGAAAATAAAATAAAAAAACTGACCAAAATTCACAAAAATTTCACAATTATATGTTATAAGTAAAATATAAAAAATCAAAGGAGGAAAAAATATGTATTATAGTAATGGAAATTACGAAGCATTTGCGAGACCAAAAAAGCCAGAAGGAGTAGATAATAAATCTGCATACCTAGTAGGAGCAGGATTAGCATCACTTGCTGCAGCGTGCTTTTTAGTTAGAGATGGACAAATGAAAGGCGAAAATATTCACATATTAGAAGAACAAAAATTAGCAGGAGGAGCATGTGACGGAATAAAAGATGCAAGCAAAGGATTTATAATCCGTGGTGGAAGAGAAATGGAAAATCATTTTGAATGTTTATGGGATTTATTCCGTTCAATACCATCATTAGAAACAGAAGGAGCTTCAGTTTTAGATGAATATTATTGGTTAAACAAAAAAGATCCAAACTATTCATTAATGAGAGCAACAGTAAATAGAGGAGAAGATGCACATACTGATGGAAAATTTGCATTATCAGATAAAGCATCATTAGAAATAATAAAATTATTCTTTACAAAAGACGAAGATTTATATGATAAAAAAATAACAGATGTATTTACAGAAGAATTTTTTGAATCAAATTTCTGGTTATATTGGAGAACAATGTTTGCATTTGAAGATTGGCATAGTGCATTAGAAATGAAATTATATATCCAAAGATTTATACATCATATTGGAGGATTACCAGACTTTTCAGCACTTAAATTTACAAAATACAATCAATATGAATCACTAATATTACCAATGGTAAAATATCTAGAAAGTCACGGAGTACACTTTCAATATGATACAAAAGTTACAAATATATTATTTGATATTGATGGCAAAAAGAAAATAGCTAAACAAATTGTTTGCATTCATAATGGACAAGAAGAAAATATCAATTTAACAGTAAATGACTTAGTATTTGTAACAAATGGAAGTTGTACAGAAAAAGCAATGATAGGAGACCAAAATACTGCACCAGACTTAACAATAGAAAATGGAGAAGGTGCTTGTTGGGATTTATGGAGAAAGATTGCAAGACAAAGTGAAGATTTTGGACATCCAAATAAATTCTGTATGGATATTTCAAAAACAAACTGGGAGTCTGCAACTGTTACAACATTAGATAGTAAAATCCCACCATACATTGAAAAAATCTGTAAGAGAGACCCATTTAGTGGAAGAGTAGTTACTGGAGGAATTGTTTCTGTAAAGGATTCTAATTGGCTTATGAGTTGGACAATAAATAGACAACCACATTTTAAAGAACAACCAAAAGATCAATTAGTTGTATGGGTATATGGACTATTTACAAATGTACCGGGAAATTATATTAAAAAGCCTATGAGAGAATGTACAGGTAAAGAAATTACAGAAGAATGGTTATATCATTTAGGTGTACCAGAAGATCAAATAGAAGAACTAGCAACAAATTCAGCAAATTGTGTACCATGTATGATGCCATATATTACAGCTTTCTTTATGCCAAGAACTGCAGGCGACAGACCAAAAGTTGTACCAGATGGATGCCAAAACTTTGCATTTTTAGGTCAATTTGCAGATACTGTAAGAGATACTGTATTTACTACTGAATATTCTGTAAGAACAGCTATGGAAGCAGTTTATACTTTACTTGATGTAGATAGAGGTGTACCAGAAGTATTTGGTTCTTGTTATGATATTAGAGCTTTACTTGATGCAACTTCAAAGATGACTGATGGAAAGAAATTAAGTGATATAAAACTTCCTATGGCCGCTAATATGGCTTTGAAAACAGGAATGAAGAAAATCTCTGGAACTGTTATTGAGGATTTGCTTAAGAGATATAATTTGATATAAAATGATTTTATTTAATAAAGCCATCTCTTTATTAGAGATGGCCTAATATATGTTTATTTCATGTTACTTATGATATTATCCAAAGCTACAGCATTTTTTTTATATAATGTCGTTGTTTTGTCTTGGTAAGTTATCTCATAATACGTTATTTTATCATCAAAAGGAATTGAAGTATCATTGATAGAAGCATCGGAAGTGCAATTGTCATCCTGCTCCATTAATTTAGTTATGCTGTTAATTTCATCTTCGTGCAACTTTTTGGAGCTTTTTAATGTATAATGTGAGCCTTTTTCAAAAAAATGAGTATGAGAACCGAAAATATAAAAATTTTCTATTTTGTATATCTTTTTTTTATGAGTATCTATATAATATTCGTATTGAGTTGAAGCATAACCATAGTTTTGAGAAAAAGAATTTTTTTCTTTTACTATAATATCTTTATTTATGCCAAACATTTTTATGCCAAAAATCATATTTCCAACTTGATATTTTCCTCCGCACTGAAAAGCTAAAAGTAGCATTGAAATTAATATCAAAATAATCAACTTTTTCTTTCCATATTTTTTAATTATTTTTCTTTTTTTGTACATCTTTACCTCCATATATTTATTTGATTTTATAATTTTAGCATTAAACAGTATTCTTTACAAGTATTTATAATAAAAACAAATAAATCATGGTTACTAGATAATGGTTCAAAATAAAAAAAGCTATCAAAACCATATATTGTAATGTAAACATTAAATATGTGAAAATTTAACAAACTATTGAAAAATGATAGAAAAAATGATAAGATAACCCTAATTTTAATTATATAAGGAGAGATACTAGAATATGGAAAGTTGCAAGAAAAAGTATTAAAAAGTACATTGAATTCTAATAATGAAAGGTAATTAATATGATTAGATATTTTGAAAAATCAATTGAAAATATGAGAGACATTGGTGGGTACAAAAGTGGAACTAAAAATAAAGTGATACAAGGAAAAATAATTAGAAGCAATTTGCCAAAAAAATTATCTGATAATGATATATTGGATTTGAAAAAAATGGGGATAAATACTGTGATAGATTTGAGATCAAGAGAGGAATACGAAAATAAACAATCTATTTTTGAAAATAATAAAAATTTTAAAATATATCATATTGAAATAGATGTAGGAAAAGATATACCCGAAAAAGAAAATTTGGTACCGAAATCATATATTGATATGTTAACTTTGCATGAAAAAATACGAAATTTTTTTGAAATATTAGCTAACAATGAAGGCATATTATATTTTTGTAATGCAGGAAAAGATAGAACAGGGGTAATTACGGCGTTAATCTTAAAACTGCTTGGTGTTAGCGATGAAGATATAATAAACGATTATATGATTACAAAAGAATTAATGAGTGGAATTTTGAACAAATATGCAGAACATAATGATAATATTATAAATATAATAACTCCTCAAAGATATTATATGGAAGAATTTTTGACAAAATTTACAGAAAAATATAAAGGAATAGAAAACTATTTAACTTTAATTGGCGTAAAGGGTAGTATTATAAATCAAATAAAGTTGAAATATATTGAATAAAATATTATAGAAGTTTAGAAAATTATGAAATGCTCCGCTTACTAATGTGTAAGGAGCCAATTGAAAGGAAGTTTTAATATGTCAAACATAAATGATTATATAAAATGGAGAGGAGACATAGAACTAAAAATATCAGAATTCAACGAAATAGATAGTCTAATTCTCTCAAGATTTTCATACTTACCATTTGAAAATCTAATGGAAAAAGAAGAAGAGCTAACAATAGAAGAATTATCTAAAAGATTTGAAAAAGCAGACCAATACAAACTAGAAATATTATGGCCAGATGATAGCGAACTTTTGCCACTTTTAGGAAAATCAAAAAGATTTGGGAAAATGATAGCAACAAATTTTATAAATAAATTTGACCCAGAACAAGAAAAACAATTTTCAGCAATTACCATATTACTTCCTGATGATACAATTTTTATATCATACAGAGGAACAGACAATACAATAATTGGATGGAAAGAAGATTTCAATATGAGCTTTAAGAGCCATATTGCATCACAATTAGACTCTGTAAAATACATAAATGATATAGCAAAAAAATATTCAAGCAAAATAAGAATAGGTGGACATTCAAAAGGCGGAAATTTAGCAGTGTATGCAGCAGTCTTTGCAAATGAAGATGTAAAAGCAAAAATTGAAAATGTATATAATAATGATGGTCCAGGATTTGCAGATGATATAACAAGTACCAAAGAATATAAAGAAATGATAGAAAAGGTTCATACATATATTCCGCAATCATCTGTAATAGGGAGACTTTTAAATCATGAAGAAAAATATACTGTTGTAAAAAGTACTCAAAAAGGAATTATGCAACATGATTTATACAGTTGGCAGGTCGAAGGTACTAAAGTGGTTAGTTTAAAAGAAGTTACAAATGGAAGTGAGTTTGTTGATAAAACGATAAAAAAATGGCTTGATAATGTTGAACCTGAACAAAGGGAGATTGTCATTGATACTATATTTGATATTTTAAATACAACAGAAGCGGAAAGTATGGTTCAAATTAAAGAAAAATGGTTTAAAAATGTTGGAATAATGCTTAAAAGTTATAAAAATTTAGATGAAGATAGCAAAAAAATGATTGGTGAGATAGTAAAAAAACTAGTTGTTATTGCAAAAGACTATTTTGTAGAAGAGATACCAGCATTTGGTAAAAAGAAAAATAATTAATAAAGTTTTAGCTTGATTCTATCCATCAATAGAAATCAAGCTAAAACTTTATAATTAAAGAACATCATAGAAATTTTTAAAACTATACCCTTCGGATTTTAAATATTCTATTGAATCCTTAAGAACATTAGAAGAATTACTAACATCTTTTGTATCATGCATCAAAATTACTAAAGTATCTTTTCCTTTACAAGTTTTTTTCAAATTATTTAAAAGTTGGTAATTGTTATATTTTTTCATTGAATCATTATTCAAACAATTCCAATCAATATAGGTATAATTCATGCTTTCAAGGAGTTTTACAGCTTCTTTTTTCTTAGATTTATTATTAGGAGACATAAAACCATTGGGAAATCTAAATACGTGCGAACAATAATTCGATACACCGATTGCGTTTCCAATTGCCAAATCTGTTTGTTTAATTTCGTTTATAAAGCTGTCACTATTTTTATATAATGTACTATTATTGTGGTCATAGCCATGGTTAGCAATAAAATGCCCTTCGTCATATGCACGTTTAACAATTTCTGGATGACTATCTACATTTTTGCCTATAACAAAAAAGGAAGCTTTTACCTCTTCATCTTTTAAAATATCTAAAACTTTAGGTGTAACAGAAACATTTGGACCATCATCAAAAGTCAAAAAAGCAACTTTTTCCGTTCCTTTTGTTAACCCTAAAATTTTGGCTGAAATATCTTCAGAAAGAGTACTATTTTGAGAAAGCTCTATTGCAAAAGAAGTATTCTTTGATGATATAAAAAATATAGATAAAATTATGAAGAGTATTGCAAGTAAACATATTGCTATGACTTTTTTATTTATAAAAATTACTTTCATCTAATCACCACTAGTAAATAATATGATGAAAAACGAAAAAAATGTTAAATTACGGAAAAACAATTGACAAGACCTCATATATATAGTATAATAACTAACTGTAATCCGCTTAATCAAGGTTCCTAAAAGGTTACAGCAAAGTAACTACCTTTTTTTAAGGATTAGCGAGTATACAAATAAGGGAGGTGCATTTAGAATGTACGCAATAATTGAAAGCTGTGGAAGACAATACAAAGTAGCAGAAGGAGATGTAGTATTCTTCGAAAAATTAGATGCTGAAGAAGGAAAAAAAGTAGCATTTGACAAAGTAATAATGGTATCTGATGATGGAAAAGTACAAGTAGGAAATCCTTATGTTAAAGGTGTAAAGGTTGAAGGAAAAGTAGTTTCTCACGGAAAAGCTAAAAAAATAATAGTTTTCAAAATGAAAGCTAAAAAGAACGAGAGAACAAAACAAGGACATAGACAACCATACACAAAGGTTGAAATTACATCAATCAAAATGGCTAGCAAAAAAGCTGAAGCTAAAAAAGAAGTTGCAGAAGATGCAAAAGCTTAATTTTAAATTAGAAATTTAATAAAGAGATATAAAATAAAAACTGGAAGGAGTTGAAAAAAATGGCACATCACGTTGGTCAAGGTAGTACAAGAAACGGAAGAGACAGTGAATCAAAGCGTTTAGGTGTAAAAAGAGCAGATGGACAATTTGTTTTAGCTGGAAACATTCTTGTAAGACAAAGAGGAACAAAAATATATCCGGGAACAAACGTAGGAATCGGAAGTGATGATACACTATTTGCTTTAGTAGATGGAACAGTTAAGTTCGAAAGAAAAGGCAAAGATAAGAAAAAAGTAAGTGTTTATCCAGTAGTTGAAAAGGTAGAAGAGAAAAAAGCCTAATAAGAAATGTGGTACTTTTAAAGTGCCATATTTTTTTTGACTAAATTTTAAAGACGTGATATAATTATTGTGTTGACATAAAAGCAAAAAGATTTGGTTGGAATTTTTACAGCCAAAGAACAGGAGGATTAATTATATGCCAAATTTGAAAAAAATGAAAAGAATGAATTATGCAGAAGCATGGACATTCTTTATGGAGAACAAAAGGATGGGAGCTCCAGAAGCAATGGATTACTTAAAATACATTTCTCGAAAAACATTTGTTGATGACGTTCGGGGAAAGGCCATACCATTTGATGAATTATATAAAGGTGGTTGGCTTATAATTGTGGACGGGGTATCTTGTTCTGGCAAGACGACTACAGCTAAAAAGATAGCTGAGCAATTCCCAGAAACAGTCGAAATAATAGACATCGACTATTTATTTGGTGCTTGGCTGCAGCGGGAAGCAGAAAAAATTCCTGATAAAGAAGAACGAAAGTTTTTTGTGAAAAAAGCAGAAAAACAAGGAGACGAATATCTCAAGTTGAATCTAGAAAACCTTGTTGAGAATCGTGCTAAAGAGGGAAAAACAGTAATTATTGTTGGATGCTTTTTAGAAACTATTTACAGAGCAGTCGTAGGGACTGTTTTGGGTAAATATTTTGAAAAAGTTGCAATTTTCACAATCTATGAGGATATGGCAACATTAAAAAAATATCAGGAAAATCGAGAAGCAGATTTTAACAATCCCGGAGGGAAGGTTTTGCAGGAACAAATCGATGAAACATCCAGGCAATATTCTTTTTTAACACAAGTGATTAACCTTCAGTCATTTGTATTAGGGTTTGGAGCAGATTTATCAATTCTTATTGATAATAAGACGAAACTGTATTAATCCTAAAGAAAAACTTTACTATATAGCAATATATGGTAGGGTTTTTCTTTATATTGTAAAATAATTATGAAAATTAAAAAAAGAGGTTGCACAAATCTAAAAATTGATATAAAATAAGCAAAAAAGAAAGAAGGTTTGTTTATGGAAATAAAAATTGATTTTGAAAAAGTTGGAATCGATAAAAAGGAAATAATGAAATATAAAGAACAAGTTGAAAATATACATAAAGATTTGCACAGAAGAGCATCAAAAGAAGATGACTTTGTAGGATGGTTAAACTTGCCAACAAACTACGACAAAAAAGAATTTAAAAGAATATTATCAGCTGCTAAAAGAATCAATAAAGACTCAGATATATTATTAGTAATAGGAATAGGTGGATCATACTTAGGAGCAAGAGCAGTAATAGAAGCACTAAGTAGTTCATTTTACAATATGCAAACACTAAAACAAAGAAAACATACATTAGTATTATTTGCAGGAAACAACTTAAGTCCAAATTATATAAATGAATTAATAGAAGTAATTGGAGATAAAGATTTTTCAATAAATGTAATATCAAAATCAGGAACAACAACAGAGCCAGCAATAGCATTTAGAATATTCAGAGAAATTCTAGAAAACAAATATGGAATAGATGAAGCAAGAAGCAGAATATATGTAACAACAGACAAAGCAAAAGGAGCACTAAAAACACTATCTGATGAAGAAGGTTATGAAACATTTGTAATTCCAGACAATGTAGGGGGAAGATTCTCTGTACTAACACCAGTGGGACTATTACCAATTGCTACTGCAGGAATAGATATAGAAAAATTAATGCAAGGAGCAAAACTTGCAGAAGATTGTTTTAATGATGAAAAATTAAAATACAATGAATGCTATCAATATGCAGTAATAAGAAACATCTTATACAAACAAGAAAAAACAATAGAAGTTTTTGCAAATTATGAACCAAAAATGCATTACATGACAGAATGGTTAAAACAATTATTTGGAGAAAGTGAAGGAAAAGATGGAGAAGGAATATTCCCCGCAGGAATTGATTTAACAACAGACTTACATTCTATGGGACAATATATGCAACAAGGATTAAGAAACATATTCGAAAGTGTATTAAGAATTGAAACACCAAAATCAAATATAACA
Organism: uncultured Clostridia bacterium; assembly: GCA_934121905.1. Classification (GTDB taxonomy): domain Bacteria; phylum Bacillota; class Clostridia; order TANB77; family CAG-508; genus CAG-269. Next base: position 42,492 of record CAKOVI010000006.1, on the reverse strand, counting down.
ATAAATTCAGATGACGACAATTTAGATGGATTAAATTATTTAGCTGGAAAAGATTTAGACTATGTTAATAAAAAAGCAATGGAAGGAACAATAGAAGCACATGTTTCAGGAGGTGTTCCAAATCTAATTTTCAAAATAGAAAAATTAGATGAAGAAAACATAGGAGGATTAATATACTTCTTTGAACTTGCATGTGCTATGTCAGGAAACATATTAGGAGTAAATCCATTTAACCAACCAGGAGTAGAAGAATACAAAAAAAATATGTTTAGATTATTAGAAAAACCTGGATACACAAAATAAGAACAAGAGGGATTTTAATGAAATTTGAAAAAGAATATTATGTAGAAATTAAAGACATAGGACTAAAAAATAAAATGACCAATTACGCATTCTTAAGTAAACTTGAAGAAATTGCAAGTGACCATTCAAACACAGTAGGATATGGAGCAAAAGACATAGAAGAAAAGAAAAAAGCTTGGCTCTTAATGGATTGGAAACTTAAAGTAATTGAAAGACCTGGATACAATCAAAAATTAAAGATAAAAACTTGGGCAAGGCCAATAGAAAAGCAACCTTTTTTCACATATCGTGATTTTGAAATATTTGAAGGAGAAAAAAGAGTAGCAATTGCGACATCAAAATGGATATTGTTTGATTTAGAAACAAATAGAATTGGAAAAATAACGGATGATATAATTAAATTATATCATCCGGAAAAAGAATGCGTATTTGAAGAAAGTGATATAGCAAAAATAAAAGAAGAAACAGAAATTGGACAAGCAATCAGTTATGAAGTAAAAAGGTCAGATATTGATATAAATAAACATATGCATAATTTAAACTATTTGCAACTAGCTTATGAAGCATTACCAGAAGATATATACTTTGGAGAAGAAAAAAATAATGTAAGAATAATGTACAAACATCAGATTTTATTAGGGGATAAAGTTAAATGTTATTACATAAATTCAAATGGAAAAGACATAATTACGATAAAAAGCGAAGATGATAGAGTTTTACATTCAATTGTTGAATTAAGTTAAAAAGGAGTGAAGCCAAAGGTGAGACAAAAAAGGGACGACAAAATAACAGAAATTCTAAAAAAAATAGCTCCAGGTACACCAATAAGAAATGGGCTGGAAAATATATTAAAAGCAAGAACAGGAGCTTTATTACTTTTTACAGATAAAGAAGATATAATAAAACAAATTGTTGATGGAGGTTTTTATATAAATGAAGACTATAGCTCTTCAAAATTATATGAGCTTGCAAAAATGGATGGGGCAATAGTTTTAAGTGGAGACATGAAAAAAATATTATTTGCAAATGCAGAACTAATTCCATCAAGTGATATATCAACAGTAGAAACAGGAACAAGACACAGAACAGCTGAAAGAACAGCAAAACAAACAGGAGAGCTTGTAATTAGTATTTCACAAAGAAGAAATATAATTACAATATTTAAAGATAATGAAAGATACATATTAGAAGATACAGAAGTAGTTCTAAATAAAGCAAATCAAGCCATTCAAACACTCGAAAAATATAAAAAAGTATTTGATAGTAAATTAAATATTTTAAATGAGTACGAATTTAATGATATAGTAACACTTGAAAATGTATTAGGTGTAATACAAAGAGCCGAAATGGTTATGCAAATTGTTGATGAAATAGAAAGACAAATTGCAGAACTAGGAGATGACGGACGACTTGTAGATATGCAACTTGAACAATTAATAGGAGGAATCGAAAAAGAAGAAGAACTAATAATAAAAGATTATGCACTTGTTGAAGAAAAATCAATAAAAGAAATAATGGAAGAGATATCAAATTTATCATATGAAGAACTTCTAAAAGAGCAAAATATAGCTAAAATATTAGGATATGATATTTTCTCTGACTTTGATGAAGCATATGTATATACAAGAGGATATAGAATACTAAATAAAATTCCAAGAATGCCATCAACGATTGTAGAAAATTTAGTTCAAGGTTTTAAATCACTTCAACATATTATTGATGCCAGTATAGAAGAACTTGATAATGTGGATGGAATTGGAGAAGTTAGAGCTAGAAATATTAAAACATCATTAAAGAGAATGCAAGAGCAATTTGTATTTGATAATATAATAAATTAATTTCGTAAAAGGAGGAAATAATGAATAAAAAAGTAAAAAACATATGTTGGATAATAGCATTAATTTTAATAATTGTAATATTAGGGGGGGTAGTTTATGGATATTATAAAAAAGCAAATAACAATATATCTAACCCAATAGTTACAATGGAGGTAGAAAACTTTGGAACAATAAAAATAGAATTATATCCAGACCAAGCTCCAGAAACAGTAAGCAATTTTGTTAAATTAGCTAATAATGGATTTTATAATGGATTAAAATTTCATAGAGTTGTAAAAGATTTTATGATTCAAGGTGGAGACCCAGAAGGAAATGGAACAGGTTCACCAAAACTTTCAGATTTATATAATAATGATGACGAAAATGCATCATATAAATATTCTGACGGAACAGATGCTAAAGGTTCTGATTCATATTCAATTACGGGAGAATTTGTGGCAAATGGATACACAAAAAACACTCTTAATTTAACAGAAGGAACAATTGCGATGGCTAGAAGTGATTATACCTCTTATTCATCAACATTAGCAACAGAATCATATAATTCAGGAAGCTCACAATTTTTTATAATGACATCAAATGACCACACAAATTTAAGTGGATATTATGCAGGATTTGGAAAGGTTATAGAAGGTATGGATGTTGTTAAAGAAATTGCAAATGTAGAATGCAAAGCGGCTGAATCTTCTGGTGATAGCGAAGAAGGTGCAAATACATCAGAAAAAGAAGTTTCTACACCTGTAAATGATGTAACAATTACAACTGTTTCAGTAGATACTTTTGGAGTAGATTATGGAATGCCAAAAACATTAAAACCTTTTAACTATATGAAGTGGCTATATTCAATGTATGGATTAACATATAATGGTGAATAAAATAAAAATAGTAGTATTTTGAGTTTGTAAAAAATACTACTATTTTTTGTGTTGACAAAAATTAGACAAAAGATTACAATTACATTAGGTGATTTTATGAGTGCAAAAGAAAAGAAGAAATTAAGTAAAATTGTTTTACTAATAGCTATATTTACACTTTTAATTATTGCGGTTTATATAAAATATATATCTAATAAAGAATCATATGCAGCAAATGATGAACAAAAAGAAGATATTTCTAATGATATTAAAATAAGTAATGCAAAAGAAATCAACTTAGAAGAAATAATACAAAAAAACAACAAGAAATCTAATGAAACAGAAGAAATATACGAAAAAGAGGAAGAATTAGAATATATAACAAAATATAGAAACAATAATGAATTATATGTTGGAACAACAAAAGTATCACAAGAAGGACGAAATGGTATTCAAACAATAACCATGAAGAAAACTTTTGATAATGATGGGAAAATGGTAAAAGAAGAACAAGTTGGATGTGTTGTTACTAAAGCATCTATAAATAAAATTATAGATATAGGTACCAAAATTTATGTAGAACCAAAAAAAGAAGAAAAAACAAATTCATCTAATGACTTAAATCAAGACATTCAGCTAAATAAACCATCTGGATTTTCAGCTGAACAATTTAAAACAGCTTTGACAGACAGTAAAGACGTAAATAAAATTTTCCAAAACAATTCCGAATATTTTTATTACATAGAAGATGAGTACAACATAAACGGTTTATTTGTAGCCTCAATAGGAATACATGAAAGTGCATGGGGAACTTCAAGGCTTGCAAAAAATAAATACAATTTATTTGGTTATGGTGCTTATGATTCAAATCCATACAATGGGGCATATACATTTACAAGCTATTCAGAATCGATAGACTTAATTGCAAGAGTTTTGGTTAAATACTATTTAAATCCGGCAGGAACAACTATATATGATGGTCAACAAGCCTCAGGCAAATACTATAATGGAAGTACAATTTTAGGAGTTAATAAAAAATACGCAACAGATAAAAACTGGGGAAACTCTGTATATAAATATATGAAATATTTATATTCGAAAATTTAAGAATTTTTTGGCAAAAAATCTTGCTATTTTTTGCATTGTATTGTATGATATATGAGTAAGAAAAATAGGAATTAATATAGTTATAGAGGGGGAAAAAAATGAAAAAGAATATTGCAACAATAGCTATTTTTTTAATAGTGATTGCAACATGTGTGTTTTCTGCAAGTAATGTATATGCAGAAGTATCTGCAAATACAGAAAAAAATACAACATCAAATTCTGCAAAAAACAATGAAAATGCAGGAGAAAGAGTAATATCAAATGAGACAGAAAGCACATTAGTACAACTAAAAGAAAAAGAACTAAAATCAATGGAGGATTATCAAGAAAGATATGGTTCAAAATCATATGGAACAACAGCTTATATTTTACATAAAGTACAAATCTATAGTATACCATTTTGCTTTTTAGGAATTATGGTTGGAGCTATTTGTCAATATGTATTAGGAATAAGACATTTAGAAACACAAGAAAAAGGACTCGCATTAATGGTAACATTTGTGACACTTGCAATTATATGTCAAGTATTACCACTTATATTTACAATAGTTGTAAAATTCGGAAGGGAGTAAAGTTGAATGAAGGTTTTATTTGCAGTAAATGATGAAAATATTTCAACATCTATTGTTAAAAAGTATCAAAAACAATATAAAGAAATAATTTCCTACAAAAATGTGTATTACTTTAATGCTATTTTGAAGGAATTACAAAGAAACAAAAACTATGACAGAGTAGTAATAAGTGAAGACTTAGAAGAATTTACAAGCACTAGTCTAGAGCAAAAAGATAAATTTATTTTTGACAGACTAGATAGCATTAGTGATGAAGCAGTAACTAACGATGGCGGAGATATACCAATAATTCTAATATGTTCTGAAAGAAGAACAAAATCAGAAGAAATATTGGTAAAATTATTTGGAATAGGGATTTATAATGCAATAATAGGAAAAGATAGAAGCACAGAAGAAGTTTGTAGATTAATAAATAAACCACGTTCAAAAAAAGAAGCAAAAATATATTACAAAATTGATTCTGGAAATGTAGGATATGAAGTCGAAGACGATAGTGATGTTAGTGAAGTCGAAATGCAAAATATTTTAAATCACTTCAAAAAATTAGGATTTAATGAGGAAAAATATGCAGAAAGCTTTAAAAATATAGTTTCACAATACAACCAAGAACAATTAAAAGTAATTATTGCAGTATTACCAATAAATGTAAGAGAAGTACTAGCAGAAACATCACCAGAATATAGAAAAATAATGTTTAAAGACGGAAATTTACCAGAAAGAGAAAAAACGCAAACAAAAGGCAAAGGCACAAGAAAAGGAAAAAAAGGAACAAGTGAAAAGCTACTAGAAGCAGATGCAGGACCTGTAATGACAAAACCAGTTGTAGTTCCAACGACAATGAAATCAAATATGAGATTACATATAGACCAAAAGAAAAAGGTCGATTTCGACGAAATAGAAGACGATGAAGATTTACCAGCAATGGAAGAGGTAATAGAAGAAAAGCCTAAAAAAAGAGGCAGACCAAAAAAGACAGTAGATGTAGAAGAGAAAGTAACAGAAGAAAAACCTAAAAAAAGGGGAAGACCAAGAAAAAACTCTGAACAACCTGTACAAGATGAGCCAGAACAACTAAATATTTTGCCTGGATTTGACGAAGACGAAGACGAGGAAGAAAACAACAATTCTATACGAAGAAACAATCAAACAAAAAATAATACTGAAATATTACCTGGATTTGATGGCTATGATGAAGATGATTATGAAAACGATGACCATGATTACGAAGATGATTATAATGATTTTGATACAAATAGAATATCAAGAAGTTCGAATGCAAAACGTAATATATATGTGAACCAAACACAAATGGAAAAATATGATAATACATTTGAAGATGGAGAATTTGAAAATCTATTAACAGGTGATAAAAAAGTAGTAGCTTTTGTAGGAACTAGTAAAAATGGAACATCATTTATGATAAACAATGTTGCACAAGTTTTATCCAATATGGGAGTAAACACTGCCATTTTAGATGCAACAAAAAATAAAAACGCATATTACATATATACAAAAAATGATGAAGATTTAAGGCAAATAGCAGTTAATTCTATAGAGAGCTTAAAAGAAGGAAGAGCAAATGGAATTAAAGTCAACAATAACCTAACAGTTTATGCAAATATTCCAGGCGAAGATGAAGATGTAATAAAAAATTCACATCCAATAATGGAAACATTAGTAAAAAATCATTCACTTATATTAATAGATTGCGACTTTAATACACCTTTTGAATATTTTGCTAATTCACAAGAAATATATCTTGTTCAAACAATGGATGTACTTACAATACAACCACTAACAGAATTTTTAAGAGAATTACAAATAAGAGGAATATTAGAGGAATATAAACTAAGAATAGTTTTAAATAAAATGTTAAAACTAAGAAGAGTCAATGGAAGTTCTATTGTAGGAGGAATGTCAAAATATAACAATGCAGATTTGTCATTAATGAAAGAACTATTTAATCCTAAGACGGTAAAAGTTGCAGCAACCATACCATTTGATGAAGATGTATATATTAAATATCTAGAAAATATGATAGATTGCGAAATAAACTTAAATGGATATCCAAAAGAAATGAAAGCAAGATTATCAGAACTAGCAGAAATTGTATATCCATTATTGCCAAATAATAATACAAGCAAAAAAAATAATAAAAGAGGTTACAGTAGTAATAATCAATATTCAAATTCTTTTTCAGCTGGTATGAATGACACATTAAACAATATGAGAAAAAAATATTAATAGTAATTGAAAATGGAGGGACAAATCTTGATAGTAATAGTGGTTATAGTATTAGTTTTTACAGTACTAGCATTAGGAATTTATAATTTGTCTTTATACAAAAGAATTCAAGCATTTCAGACTCAAAGTAGAAGATTTACGAACCTAAATATTTTACAAGACTTTATGAGTATAACAGGAAGCGACTTGAGTGTTGATAAAAAGATAAAAGCTATAAATGATATAATAATAGAAAAATACCAAATAAAATATTCAACTATAGTAGTTTTTGACGGAACAGATTACATAGTAAAAGCCTCAAATGTTAATAATACACATTGGGATACTTTAAGTAAACTACAAGATGTAGATATATTTAAGGATAGTATAACATCTGCTAGTCCTAAATATATAACAATTAATAACGAAGGAGAAAAACTTCCTTACCAAGAAAAAGAGTTTGAAAGAGCAAAATCAGCAATATTTTTCCCATTATATATAGACAATGTATATATTGGATATTGGATAATAGAAAGTGGAGTACCACACGACTTTGATAATATTGATACAACAATATTTGAAACAGTAAAAGAAAATATAGTATCTGTATTAAAAGCAGTAGATTACCAAAAAATATTGGAAAATATTGTAAGAAAAGACTTGTTCACAGGACTAAACTCAGCAGAATATTTGTATGGAGAAGGAAAAAAGATTATGGATCAATATACAACATCTGCAATATGTATGTTTAGAATTTCTAATATAGAAGATATAAACAAGATAGCAAGAGAATTAGGAAATAAAGTTATAACAGAAGTAAGTAAAAATGTACAAGCAAACATTTCGGAATCATATATATTGGTAAGATACATGGGACCAAAATTTGTTATAGTATTTTCAGGAGTTGACGCAGACAGTGTAACAGACTTTATAAACCAAATAAAAGAATCAACAGAAAGCTTAAAAATATCTTTAAACAACAATTTTGAAGTAAAAGAAATTGAAGAAGAAGGCAAAAAGAAAAAACGTAAAAAGAAAAAAGAAGATATTGAAGTATCTCCATCTTTAAATTTTGCAGTAGCAACATATTATAAAGGTACAGGAATTGAAGAAGTTTTGAAAAAAATGGAAAAACATCTAGATGAAGCTTCTAAAGAAGAAAGCCAAATAAACAATATATAAGGAGGAAAAAACATGGATTTTGATAAAACAATGTTTTTCAAGGTAGAAAAGAACAAAGATATAGATACAAAAAAGGTTCTAAAAGAAGTATATGAAGCATTAGTAGAAAAAGGATATAATCCTATAAACCAAATTGTTGGATATATACTATCTGGAGATCCAACATATATAACCAGTCATAATGATGCAAGAAACAAAATTAGATGTATAGAAAGAGACGAATTACTAGAAAAATTAGTAAAATATTATATAGGAATTGATGAATAATGAGAATTTTGAGCATTGATTATGGTGATGCAAGAACAGGTTTTGCAATAACTGATGAACTTGGAATTACAGCCCAAGGATTAGAAACTTTACACTCACAAGGTAGTGATAGATTAATATTAAAAAAAGTAGATGAGTATCTTGAAATTTACAATATAGATACAATAGTTGTCGGAATGCCATACAATATGGATGGAACAAAATCAGAAAGAGCAGAACTTACAGAAAAACTCATTCATAAATTAAAGTGCAAATACAACAAAATAAAAATAGACTATATAGATGAAAGACTTACAACTGTTGCAGCACATAAAACCATGAATTTTTTAAATATAAACAAGCATAAAAAAAGAAATATAGTAGATACTATATCTGCAGTATATATTTTAGAAACATATCTTGAAAGGCAAAAAAATTCATAGAAAACACGTTATTAAAATTAAAAAATATTTATAAAATATCGAAAGGAGAAATTATGGAAGAAAATTTTGAAGGAGAAGAATTAGATAACATAATAACATTAAATGATGAAGATGGAAATGAGGTTAAATTTGAATTTTTAGATTTAATAGATTTTGAAAATGAACAATATGTCGTTTTACTACCAGTTCTTGAAGAAGGAGAAGAAGATGATGGTGAAGTTGTTATACTAAAACTAGAAGATTCAGAAGATGACAGTGAACAAGAGTCTTATGTTAGCGTAGAAAACGAAGAAACATTAATGAAAGTATTTGACATTTTTAAAGACAAATTTAAAGATGAATTTGATTTCGTTGATAGCAATGAGTAGTAAAAACTTAGGCGATGATGAAGTCGTCTAAGTTTTTATTTAATTTTTATATGAAAGGAAGTAAAATAAAATGAAAAGTTTGTCATCATGGTTACTTGTAATGTTTATGGGTATGTTTTGGATTTTTAGAATTATTGTTGCTTTTCAGGCACAATATGGAGAAACATTTGGGGGTTTTATAGTATTTAATTCAACAGTTGAAATCGCATTACTTTTTGTTGCAATTTTATGTATGATTTTAGTTTTAAGAAGAAATTGGATTGGTGGAATTATTTATCTTGCTTCTTATGGTTATTATTTTGGAGGATACATATTTAGTAATATTACTTCTGAAGAAGAAATGTCTGTAGCTGTTATGCAAAATGTTTTTGTTTCTGCTATAGGTGTTATTATTGCTTTTTGTGTGTTTTTTGATTTAATGGTAAATAAGTTAAGAAAAAGAGATCCTAAAGACAAGAAAACTGATTGGTTCTTTCAAAATAAGGAATATGATAGAAAGTTGGATGATAGGGCTGATAAGAATCAGTATAGAAATTATTAGGAAAATATATATAAAGCTAAATTTAATTAAATATTATGGTTATGAGATGGAAAAATACTTTTTTCTATCTTATTTTTTTACATATATAAAATTCTAATAGATATGAAAATATTACAGTTGTGTTATATTATTTTTATAAATCTAAAAAATAAAATTAAAAAACTATTGACAACAAAAATAAATAAACATATAATATAAAAAAAGTTGAACAAACATTCAACCATAACAAAAGAACCCTAAACCGAAAGGAGGCACAAATGGCAAAAAACGAATTTATATGTGACTGCAATGTAATACATAAAGACATAGTAGAAAACACAAAAAAGCAAATGGCGGATGAAGACCTGCTAAACAAACTAGCAGAATTTTTTAAAATACTAGGAGACACAACCAGAACGAAAATACTATATGCACTAGACAAAAACGAAATGTGTGTATGTGATATAGCAAATGTACTAAATATGAGCAAATCATCAATATCACATCAACTAGGAACTTTAAGACGTTCAGGAATAGTGAAATGCAGAAAAGTAGGTAAAGAAGTATTTTACACTTTAGATGATGAACACGTAAAAGAAGTGTTCGAAGTAGGAATAGAACACATCGAACATAAAAGATAAAAATGGAGGTAATAGAAATGAAATATAAATTTAAAATAAAAGGATTAGATTGTGCAAATTGTGCAGCAGAATTAGAAAGAGCAATACAAAAAATAGATGAGGTAAAAGAAGCATCTATAAGTTTTATGACAGAAAAATTAGTTATAGAATGTGATGAAGAAAACAAAGAAGAAGTTATGAAAAAAGTTCAAAAAGTAATAAAAAAAGAAGAGCCAGAGTGTACAATAAAAGAAGTATAAAGACATAAAAGCCCAATTTGAAATAAACGTTTTCAAATTGGGTAATTTATAAGAAAGGGATGAAACATAAATGAAAAAAAGAGCAATAAAAATATTAATAGCACTAATTATATATATAATTGCAATAGCAGGAAATTTTACAAATATTTGGGTAAAAGATACATTATTTATAATAAGTTATTTAATTGTTGGACTTAGCATACTAAAAAAAGCTGTTAGAAATATTTTCAGAGGAAAAGTATTTGACGAAAACTTTTTAATGGCAGTTGCAACATTAGGAGCATTTGGAGTTGGTGAATTTCCAGAGGCAGTTGCAGTAATGTTATTCTATCAAGTTGGAGAATTGTTCCAAAGCTATGCAGTTGATAAATCAAGAAAATCAATCTCAAGCTTAATGGATATAAGACCAGACTATGCAAATGTTTTAAGAGATGAAAAAGAAGAAAAAATAGACCCAGATGAGGTAAAAATTGGAGAAATAATAGTTGTAAAACCCGGAGAAAAAATACCTCTAGATGGAGTAATAATTGAAGGAACTACAATGCTTGATACAAAAGCATTAACAGGAGAATCTGTACCAGTAGAAGTAAAAAAAGATGACGAAGTATTAAGTAGTTCAATAAATGAAAGCGGGAAGATTTTAGTAAGAGTATCAAAAGAATATGGGGAATCAACAGTAAGCAAAATTTTAGATTTAGTTGAAAATGCGAGTAGCAAAAAATCAAAATCAGAAAATTTTATTACAAAGTTTGCCAAATACTATACTCCAACAGTTGTAATCATAGCAGTAATACTTGCAATTGTGCCACCATTTATATTTAAAGGAACATCATTTACAGAATGGGTTTATAGAGCATTATCATTTTTAGTTGTATCATGTCCTTGTGCATTAGTTATATCAATACCATTAAGCTTTTTCGGAGGAATTGGAGGAGCATCTAAAATGGGAATATTAATAAAAGGAAGTAACTATTTAGAAGCATTAGCATCAACTGAAATAGCAGTGTTTGATAAAACAGGAACTTTAACGAAGGGTGTATTTGAAGTTCAAAAAATTGAAACAAATAATATAGATAAAAATGAATTACTTGAAATTGCAGCATATGCAGAAAACTATTCAAACCACCCAATTGCAAAATCTATAAAAAATGCATATAAAAAAGAAATAGACACAAACAGAATAAAAAATATAAAAGAAATTTCCGGACACGGAATAAGTGTTACAATTGATGATAAAAATGTATTAATTGGTAATGAAAAACTAATGGAAGAAAATAAAATTCAATACACAAAAAGTGAAGATATTGGAACAATTTTGTATATTGCAGTAAACAATGAATATAAAGGATTAATTATAATTTCAGATGAAATAAAAGAAGACTCTTTAGGTTTGGTTAAGAATTTGAAAAATTTAGGTGTAAAGAAAACAGTTATGCTTACAGGGGACAAGAAAACAGTTGGAGAAGATGTTGGAGAAAAACTTAGGTTAGATGAAGTTTATACAGAATTATTACCAGATGAAAAAGTAGAAAAAGTAGAAAAATTAATGCAAGAAAAAACAGAAAAAGGTAAACTTGTATTTGTAGGAGATGGAATAAATGATAGCCCAGTTCTTGCTATGTCTGATATAGGAATTGCAATGGGTGCATTAGGTTCTGATGCTGCAATTGAAGCAGCTGATGTTGTTATTATGACAGATGAGCCTTCTAAAATAGGAGACGCTATAAGTTTGTCTAGAAAGACGATGAAAATTGTAAAAGAAAATATTGTGTTTGCAATTGCCATTAAAATTTTAGTTTTGGTTCTTACTGCAATTGGTCTTTCAACTATGTGGGAAGCTGTTTTTGCAGATGTTGGAGTTTCTATAATTGCTATAATTAATGCTTTGAGAATGCTTAAAGTGAAAAAATTGAAAATTTTAACATAGGAGAATACAATATGAAAAAAATAGATTATGGAGTATCATTAGCAGGAGGCGGACTACAAGGTTTTGCACACATAGGAGCGCTAAAAGCACTTGAAGAACTAGGAATAAAAATTAAATGTATATCTGGAACAAGCACAGGAAGTGCGATAGCAGCACTTTATGCAATGGGATATACACCAGAAGAAATAAAAGAAATATGTAAAGAAAAATATAAAAAAATCTTAAAAATAAGAAAAAAAGTGCTGTGTCAAATGGCAATAAATTTTCTTTTACATAAAGAAACAAGAGTAGAAGGAATAATTGACGGAAAATTAGTCGAAAATTTTATAAATGAAGCAGCAAAAGAAAAAGGTAAAAATATAATCGCAGATTTTAAAGAAAAACAACTTGCTATTGCGACAGTAGATACAATCTCAATGAAAGAATGTCTGTTTATATCAAATGAAATAAAAGATAAGGACGAAAATATAGAATATATAACAGATATAAACATAGGAAAAGCTGTGCGTTCGAGTATGGCATTTCCTGCGATATTTACAACATCAAACTATGAAAAATACAATTTTATAGATGGAGGCACAGTAGATAATTTGCCTGTACAAGTATTAAAAGATATGGGAGCAACAAAAACTATTGCAATAAGTTTCGATTTAAATAAATATACTCCAAGTAGGAGTTTAGAGGGAGTGTTAGTTAGAGCACTTGATATATTCTCGCATTCTGGTGTAGAAAATGCAAGAAAATTAGCAGATATAGCGATAGAAATTTATAATCCAGATACGAGTTTATTATCTATGGATGAAATAGAAAAAACGATAGAAAATGGGTATAATGCAGTTATGGAACAGAGAGAAAAAATAACAGAGGAAATATAAATGGAAGAAAAATTAACCAAATTATACAATGAGTGTATAGAAGAATTAAAATCTATAGGTATTAATATGGAAGATAGCAAAAAAAACGGAAAAATTACAATCAATATAGCTAAAAGAAAAGCAAAAAGATATGGCTGTTGTAAGCAGTCTAAGCCTGTAATTACAAGTTATCATATAGAATATAAGAATCATAGAAGAAGAAAAGTATATGATGTATTTTTAAAACACGATATAGAAATAAGCAAATGGGTATTAGATTTAAATGATGACATTATAAAAAATACTATAATGCATGAATTAATTCATTGTCTGCCATATTGTAATAACCATGGTAAAGAATTTAAAAAATATGCTGAGTATATTAATCAAAAGTTAGGTTACAAAATTCAACGACTTGGAAACAAAGAAAAAGACTATGAAAATAGCAACATTAAATTTGAAGATAAAGAGATAACATATAAATATAAAATAAAATGTAAAAATTGTGGACTTATATTTTACAGACAAAGACTAAAGAAAAACTTTATAAGAGATTATAGGTGTGGAAAATGTAAAGGAAAATTAGAAATAATAGAAGATTAAAAAAATAATAAAATATGTTTGATTTTTCGGCTTTTTTGTGATATAAAATAGAAATGTAATAATATTTTTATAAATTGAAGGGAGCAACAAAAAATGGAAGTTAACGAAGAAAAAAGAAAGAAATTTATGGAATTTGCAGGAAAAAGGGTAAACAATGTAATGCATGACATCCAAATATTAGAACCAATGGCAAGAAGTAATAGCTATGATTTTACAAAAGAAGATGTTGAAAAAATGTTTTATGCTATGCAAGAATCTTTAAATTCTACAAAAGCAGAATTCGAAAAGAAATTTGAAGAAAAAGCAAGAGCAGAAAGAAAAGTATTTTCTTTTGATTCAGAAATATCTATGTCAAGTCAAGAAGAAAATGTTGTAGAAGAAGAAAATATTGAAAATAATATACAAGAATTTTAATAAAATAAAAACAGGCTAATTTTAGAATTAACCTGTTTTTATTTTATTGTTCTAAATTATATTTTCCATTTTCTTTCTTTAATGTATTACCAACTTTAAAATTTGGATATTTTTCTTTGGGAATACTGAAATATCCACCTTCTTCGAGATTGGTTAAATAAATTTTATCATCATCAATTTTTTTTACGGAAAATAATGAACCTTCTTCTTCATCAAGATTAAAATATAAATCATCGAGCTTAGCTTTAGCATCCAAATTAGTAATTTCAAATTTTTCATCAGTTAAAATGAATTTATTATTTTCAAAAATAACATTTGAACCTAAATCTAAGTTTAATAAGTCTTCCTTCTCAAAATTAGAAGTTTTTAATTCGTTTCCAGAAAATATATCTATTAGAGATACATTTTCGCCATTAATATCTGTAACGACAAATTTTGAACCATTTTTAATATTCAATTCACTATTTTCTAAGTGATTTTGAAGTTCTTTAATAAAGCTGGAAACTAAGTTATTTGTTTTATTAGAATCAGACAATTTTTTTTCTAAAAATTCAGATAAATTCATAAATTAATACACATCCTTTCAGATTAAGGAATTGAGAATATGAATAAATTATAAAATATTTTTAATAAAAAATCAAGAAAAAATATTTACATATAAAATTTCGAATGATATAATCATTTTAATTTTATAAAGGGTGCTGAAAAATGAGTAAAAAGAAATACAAAAGCAAATATAATTTAATAATTTCCATAATTACGTTAATAATTATACTTGTTGCAGGATATTATGAAAACAAATATGGAGTAGACCTAGATAGCAATCAGAATATCCAAGCAACAGAAAGCATACAAACATCATTTAATTTGGAAGATATTCCGGAATTTGATGGGAAAACACCATATGTAATTATAAATAATAACGAACCAGAGTTTCCAGATGAAGATTTAAATATCAATAGTTTTGAAAAATATAGTGAATTAGATAGTTTGGGAAGATGCGGAGTAGCTTATGCAAATGTTTCGAAAGAAACGATACCAACAGAAGCAAGGGGAGATATAAGCAAAGTAAAGCCTACAGGTTGGCATGCTGTAAAATATGATTGTGTAGAAGGAAAATATTTGTACAATAGATGTCATTTAATAGGATATCAACTAACTGCAGAAAATGCGAATAAACAGAATCTAATAACAGGAACAAGATATTTAAATGTAGAAGGTATGCTTCCATTTGAGAATCAGGTTGCAGAGTATGTAAAACAGAAAAATGGACATGTACTTTATAGAGTAACACCAATTTTTGAAGAAAATAATTTAGTGGCAAATGGAGTGCAAATGGAGGCAGAATCTGTTGAAGATAGGGGAGAAGAAGTAAAATTCAATGTATATGTATATAATGTTCAACCAAATATAAAAATAGATTATTTAACAGGTAGTAGTGAATTGATTGAATAAAAACGGTCTTAAAGAGAAATTTTGATTTACGAAAGATGTCGAAATTTGCGATGAAAAGTACTTGACAAAATAACAAATTTCGACATATAATGTGAACTGTAATTTCAAATTTTCTTTATTCAATTAATTTATTTGAGAAAATTTTGTTTCAAAAATTATTTTTATCATCTCTATGAATTTTTTATAAATGTAAATTTGAAAAATTTAATATGAAAGGAGGAGATAACTATGACTGATGAACAAAGAAATAGTCTTTTAATAGAAATGTCTAAAAACATAAAAACAATAAATAATGTATTAGGTGAACATTCAAAAGAATTTGTTCGCTTAGGAGAAAATATGGCAAGAATGGAATATGAACTTACAGAGAAAATTGATAAACATTCAAAAGAAATTGTTCGTTTAAGAAAAAACATGGTAAAAATGGAATATGAACTTACAGATAAAATAACGGCTTTATTTGATTTAGGCGAAGTGAATAAAGATAAGTTTGAAGAAACAGATTTACGTATAAAGGGAATAGAAAATACATTAGATTGGCATGATAGAAGACTTATACAATTAGAAATGACAGATTAAAAAATAAGATATAATTGCACAAAAATAGGTGTGATTATATCTTTTTTTATGAAAAATTCTAAAAAAAAATACGAAAATTTATTTGACAAATCCGCCCAAAAAAAGTATAATATTAAGGTTCACTTAACCTAGAACACGTACTATTACAGCAAAAAATAAAAAAAGAAGGAGAGAAAAAATGGAACAAGAAGAAAACATATTAGGAAAAGAAAAAATAAGTAAACTAATCAAAAAATTTTCTATTCCGTGCATAATATCTCTACTTGTAAATTCGCTATACAACATAGTAGACCAAATATTCATAGGTCAAGGGGTAGGATATTTAGGAAATGGAGCAACAAACGTAGTATTCCCATTAGTAATGATAGGATTAGCATTTTCACTAATGTTTGGAGATGGAGCATCAGCATATTTAAGCTTAAAACTAGGTGAAAAGAAAAAAGATGAAGCAAAAATCGGTATAGGAAATGGAATTGCATTATGTGTAATTACATCAGTAATATTTTGTGCAGTAACATTAATATTTTTACCAGTATTTTTAAAGATATTTGGATGTACAGATAATTTGAAAGATTATGCAATGACATATGGACGAATAATAGCAATAGGATTCCCATTCTCAATGATAGGAACAACATTAAACTCAATAATAAGAGCAGATGGAAGTCCAAAATATTCAATGGCATCAATGCTTGCAGGAGCAATATTAAATACAATACTAGACCCAATATTTATATTTGTATTTCATAAAGGAGTTGCAGGTGCAGCAATTGCAACAGTTATAAGTCAAATTTTAACATTTGTATTAAATGTAGCATATATTAAAAGATTTAAATCTATAAAATTAGATAGAGATAGTATAAAATTAAAATCAAATGTATGTAAAAAAGTATCTGCATTAGGAATAAGCAGTTTTATAACACAAATGAGTATAGTATGTGTTATGACAGCAGAAAACAACCTATTAGGAAAAGCAGGAGCAGAGAGTAAATATGGTGCTGAAATACCAATTACAGTACTTGGAATAGTTATGAAAATAAGCCAAATACTAAATAGTATAATAATAGGTATTGCAGCAGGAAGTCAACCAATATTTGGATATAATTATGGTGCTAGAAAATATGATAGAGTAAAACAAGCTCTAAAAATAGTGTTAGGTTCAAGTTTAGTAATAAGTACAATAGCATTCATATTATTCCAAACAATACCAGATAAATTAATAGCAATATTTGGTAGTGGAGACGAAAATTATATGGAATTTGCGTGTTTAGCGTTTAGAACATATCTATTTTTATGTATATTTAATGGTATACAAATACCATCAGGAATATTCTTCCAGGCAATTGGAAAAAGTACCAAAAGTGCAATATTATCACTTTCAAGACAAATTGTTATATTAATACCATCTATGATAATTTTAAGTCATATATTTGGTTTAATGGGCGTTTTATATGCAGGACCTGTAGCAGATGGAATAGCATTTATATTAGCTGCAATTTTATTGATTAGAGAAGTAAAACTTTTAAAAGCAAACGGTGCAGAGACTAAGGCAAAGAAAGAAGAAGTGAAAGTTAATGCTAATTTAGAAAACCAAGTTATAATAACACTTTCTAGAGAATATGGTTCAGGTGGAAGGTATATTGGAAAATTAGTTGCAGAAAAACTTGGAATTAAATTATATGATAAAGAGTTTGTTGCAAAATTAGCAGAAGAAACAGGACTTTCTTCAGAGTACATCGAAAACAATGAACAAAAAAGAGGAGCTTTAGAAACTCTAAATAATGGTTATTATTCAGGATTAAGCAATTCAGATGAATTATTTATAAAAGAATCTGAATTAATTAAAAAAGTTGCAAGCGAAAATTCTTGTGTAATAGTTGGTAGATGTGCAGACTTTATATTAAAAGAAAACAAAAATGTATTTAAAGTATTTGTTTATAGCAATATGGAAAATAAAATAAAAAGAACAACTAATATTTATGGATTAGATAAAAATAAAGCTGAAAAAGAAATAAATAGAATAAACAAATTAAGAGCAAATCATTATAAATATTATACAGAAAAAGATTGGAACAATCCAGAAAATTATGATATTTGTATAAATAGTGATAGTTTAGGTGTAGAAAAAGCGGCAGATTTAATTTGCAAAATGATAAAAGAAAAAGCACTTTTAGCTTAAATGTAGGAGGTGAAACATTGATGGAAAAAGTGGTACCGAAATTTTTTGAAAAACTTCTAATAGAGCAATATGGCAAAGAAATTAAAGAAAATATAATTTGCAATCTGATGAAAACTAAAAAAGTAACTTTAAGGGTAAACACAATAAAATCTAATACTACAGAAATTAAAACAGTTTTAGAAGCTGAAAATATAAGTTTTAAGACTGTAAATTGGTATAAGGATGCTTTTATAATAGAAAATGTAAAAGAAGAAAGAATTAAAGAATTAGAAATATATAAGCAAGGTAAGATTTATTTGCAGAGTTTGTCATCAATGTTACCACCATTAGTATTAAATCCAAAACCACAAGAAAATATACTAGATATGGCTGCAGCACCTCGGAGGAAAAACAACCGAGATGGCAGCTTTGTCTGGAAATAAAGCATATATTACTGCTTGCGAGAGAAATAAAATAAGAGGAGAAAAGCTTAAATATAATCTAGAAAAGCAAGGAGCAAGTATGGTAAATGTAATGCTAGAAGATGCCGGAACTTTAAGTGATTTCTTTTCTTTTGATAAAATCCTACTTGATGCACCTTGCAGTGGAAGTGGAACAGATAATGTTTTTAAGAGTAATTTTACTTGGGAATTGGTTCAAAAATCTAAAAAGACACAGGAAAGATTACTAAGAAAAGCCTTAAAAATTTTAAAACCTGGAGGAGAGATGGTTTATTCTACGTGTTCTATTTTGGTAAAAGAAAATGAAGAGGTTATAGAAAAGGTTTTAAAGGAGTTTAAGGCTAGTCTTGTGCCAGTTGATTTAGATCAAGAGATTGAATGCTTACTAAGTAAGTTAAAAGATGTAGCAGTAGTTGCTCCAAATGAATTATTTGAAGGATTTTTTGTAGCTAAAATTCGAAAAGAAAAATAATATATTATACTCAATAGGTTCTAAACTGAGACCTGTTGGGTATTTTTTGTAATTTATAAAAAAATCTTGTAATTTTATTTCAATATGCTATAATGATAACTGTAAAATACAAATCACAAAAATACGAAAGGAGAAATAAAAATGTCAACAACAAAATTTGTTTTAAATGAAACATCATATTTTGGAAATGGCGCAAGAGAAGTACTTGCAGAAGAAATTACAAAGAGAGGATTTAAAAAAGTATTTTTAGTATCTGATAAATCTTTAGTAGAAGCAGGAGTAGCTGCAAAAGTAGAAGAAGAGCTAAAAAAAGCTAATATAGAATATACATTATATTCAGAAATAAAACCAAATCCTACAATAAAAAACGTATTAGATGGAGTAGAAGCATGCAAACAATCAGGAGCTGACTTAATAGTTGCTGTTGGTGGTGGTTCAAGTATGGATACTGCAAAAGGAATATCAATAGTAATGACCAATCCAGATAGAAGTGATATTAGATCATTAAATGGATTATCAAATACAGTTAACAAAGGTATGCCAGTTATTGCAATGCCAACAACTGCTGGAACTGCAGCAGAAGTTACAATCAACTATGTAATAACAGATGAAGAAAGAAAAATAAAAATGGTATGTGTAGACCCACATGATATTCCAATAATTGCTATTGTAGATACAGAACTTATGGCATCAATGCCAAAAGGCTTAGCTGCTGCAACAGGATTAGATGCATTAACACATGCAGTTGAAGGGTATATTACAAAAGCACATAATTTAATGTCAGATATGTTCCATATGAAGGCTATAAAATTAATATTTGAAAATTTAACTAAAGCTGTAAATGACAAAGATCCAGAAGCAATTGAAAAAATGGGATATGCTCAATATATAGCAGGAATGGGATTCTCAAATGTTGGACTAGGAATTGTTCACTCAATGGCTCACCAATTAGGTGCTGTATATGACACTCCACACGGAATTGCTAATGCAATGTTATTACCAACAGTTATGAGATTTAATGGAGAAAATCCAGAAACAGCTCAAAGATTTAGAGAAATCTTATGCGAAATTGGTAGACCAGATGCGGCTCACCTAAATGACCAAGATGTTATAAATACATTTGTATGGATGATTTCTGAATTATCTAAATCAGTTGGTGTAACTCAAAAAATCACTGATTATGGTGCAAAAGCAGAAGATTTTGAAATGCTTGCTGAAAAAGCCATGCAAGATCCTTGCAAACCAGGAAATCCTAGAGAGGTTTCAAAAGAAGAATTTATAGAATTATTCAGAAGAGCAGCTGAATAGGATTTATATAAAAAATAAAGCTAGATATATATGAAAAATATCTAGCTCTATTTACTATTGATTCTGAAACTTAACCTTAGCAGCATCAATTTTATTCTGTTCTGCCACATCAGTTTTATACCAACCTTTTTCAGCCATCAAATTATAAATTTTATTTTGAATATCCAAAGAAGTATTTAAAGCATCCTTAAAAGCAGTATGAACCTCAGTTGTAGTAGACTCTAATGCACCGTGAAGATATAAATCACAAACACCTTTAATAACTAACAATTCATCTTCCATTAATTCTTTATCTTCCATAATAATCTCTCCTTTATAATAAATTTAAAAACTTATTAGATAATTCAGCATGCTTATTCTCAAGTTCTTTTACATAAGAAGAAAGATTAACATCTAATAATTTAGTTGATGTTTTATTACTATTATTCTTCATAAATTTTTCATGTGAAATAGCATCCTCAACATATAATAGCTCTTTGCTTGTCATAATAATCACCACCTAAATTAATTATGTACAAATAAAAATAAAATATACCATAGATTTTCACCAGAAAATATCGTATAACGATAAAAAGAGGTGAAAATTTCTGATTGGGGACGGTTCTTTTGAGCTACAAGAACCGTCCCCAATCAGAAAAATCACAAAAGTATAGGCTCAATCTGCTCTCCATCCAAAGCATATTCAACAGTTTTAACAATATACTCAGGGTCAAAAACAATAGACCTAGGTTTAGTAATAGGATTATCCTGTTTAAAAGGAACAAAATAGTAATTTTTACGATTAATAAGACTACCAATACTTACCAAATTAGCACCAAGACCATTATTGGTAGAAGGTGCAATAACTACTGGCAAATTATTTCTTAAGTGAGATTTTACTGCCATTAAGGCAGGAGTATCTATAATATCACAGGCAAGCTTAGACATAGTATTTCCGCTTGCTGGCGCAACTATCATAATATCAGTTAAATGCTTAGGACCAATAGGCTCAGCACCTTGAATGGTGTGAATAATGTCTTTTTTGGAGATTTTTTTTATTTCATCAATAAATTCGCTAGCTTTACCAAATTTAGTATCAAATTCATAACTATTATAAGACATAATTGGAATAATATCAGCCCCAGCTTTTTTTAATTCTTTCATTTTAGGAATTGTTTTACTAAAAGTACAGAAAGAACCTGTAAGTACAAATCCAATTTTTTTACCTTTAACTTCCAAAATTCATCATAGCCTCCTTTCAAAAAAATATCTTTGTATATAATATGAATTTATGACAAAATTTTTGCGTGAAATTTGTAAAATTTTGTAAGTATCTTTTGGTTGCGAAAATTTATAGATTGTGATAAAATTTGTTCACAAAAGAACCGGTCCCAAAAGAACATGTTTACAAAAGAACCGGTCCCAAAAGAACAAAGAAAGGAAAAAGACAAAATGGAAGAAAAATATACTTGGAATTTAACAGATATATTCAAAACAAAAGAAGAATTCGAGAAAGAAATAGAAAAATTAAATAAAATGTTAAATGAAATAAAAGCATACCAAGGAAAATTATCTAATAGTTCAGAAAATATCTATCAATGTTATAGAAATTATGAAAAGGCATTAGAATATTATGAAAAAATATATGCATATGGGATGCTAAAGTTTCATTTAGATATGGCAAATAGTGAAAACATAAAATTATTTAAAAAATGTGAGGGAATAGGAACAGAATTTGAGAAAACCACATCTTTTATAACACCTGAAATAACAGATATTGATACAGATTTATTACTAAAATATTTAGATGAAAATAATGAACTTAAACGATATGAAAGATTAATAAAAGAAATAATTGAAAAAAAGGCACATATTTTATCAAAAGAAGAAGAAAATTTATTAGCAAATTATTCGGAAATTTTTAATAACAGTGAAAATACCTATGATATTTTAACAAATACAGAATTCAAATTTGGAAACATAAAAGACGAAAATGGTAAAGAGCAGGAGATGACAGATAGTAATTATACTATTTTCTTAAAAAGTAAAAATGAAAATGTAAGAAAACAAGCATTTGATTTAATGTATAAAAAATATAAGGAATTTTTAAATACAATTGGAGAACTTTATATATCAAGAGTTAAACAAGATACAATAACTGCAAAATTACGTAAATATTCTTCATCATTGGAAAAAGCAGTAGAAAATGATGACTCAAATTTAAAGGTATATAATAGCTTAATTAATGCTGTACATAACGAAATGAGTGCCAATCACGAATTTATTAAATTAAAAAAAGAGTTATTAAAAAAGGACGAGATACATATATATGATGTATATGTTAATCCAATTGAGGTTCAGGATGACGATATATCTTTTGATGATGCTAAAAATGAAGTTTTAAAGGCTTTGCAAGTTTTAGGGGAAGAATATATAAATAAATTAAATGAGGCATTTAATAACAGATGGATAGATGTTTATCCAAAATCTAACAAGAGAGGTGGAGCTTACAGTATGGGAGTTTATGGAGTTCATCCTTTTGTTTTGGATAATTTCGTAGGTAAAAAAAGAGATGTAAGCACTATAGCTCACGAATTAGGTCATTCTATGCATTCTTATTATTCAAATAAAACACAAAATGTAATTGATGCAAATTATACTATAATGGTAGCAGAAATTGCATCTACAACAAATGAAATATTACTTGCTAAATATCAAATAAATAATGAAACAGATAAAAATAAAAAAGCAGAAATTATATATGAATTACTTGAGATGATAAGAGCAACGTTGTTTAGACAAGCAATGTTTGCCGAGTTTGAAAAAAATGTTCACGAAAAAATAGAAAATAGAAATGTTTTATCATCAGAAGATTTATCAGAAATTTATTATGAACTAAATGAAGAATATTTTGGAAAAGATTGCATAATAGATGAACAAATTAAATATGAATGGGCAAGAATACCTCATTTCTATACACCGTTTTATGTCTACAAATATGCAACAGGAGTATCTGCAGCAATAATTATAGCAACAAATATATTAGCTGGAAAAGAAGGGTATGTGGAAAAATATATAGATATGCTAAAACAAGGATGTACTAAAAAAGCAGTTGAATTACTAAAAATGGTAGATGTAGACTTAGAAGATATAAACACATATAAAGGAGCAATCAACTTTTATAGAGAATTAATAAAAGAACTAAAAAAACTAATTTAATTTGTAATAGGGGATAGTATATGGAACAAGTTTTAGAAAAAGAAGAAATTGAACAAAAAAATGAAACAATAAATGAAAAGAAACATATTAAAATACTGGGAATTACTTCTTGGAGATTATTTGCTTATTTTATAATATACAGTGTAATAGGTTTTATTGTAGAAACATTATTTGGAATGGCAAAATATGGAACTCTTGAAAGTAGACAAAGTTTCCTTTATGGTCCATTTTGTGCAATATATGGTATTGGGGCAATTATAATGATTTTATTTTTGCAATACTTCAAGAAAAATTATAATACTTTGTTTGTTGGTGGATGTATAGTTGGTTCTATTACCGAATATTTAGTGAGCTGGATAGGAGAAATGATTTTACATCTAAAATGGTGGGATTATTCGAAAATGCCATTTAATATTAATGGTAGAATTTGTTTACTATATTCTATTTTTTGGGGATTTTTAGGATTATATTTAATGATATCTCTAAATCCCAAAGTAGATAGACTAATAAATTATATAAAAGGCAAAATCTCAACAAACTTATTACAAATATTTGTTGTATTGTGTACAATATTTATGTTTGTTGATTGTGTGTCTACTGCATTCGCTTTGTCATTTTTCACAATTAGAACTATAAAAGAGAAGGGAATAGAGGTGAAAAATCAGGCTTATATAGATGAAGCTTATGAGGATATTTATAATAATGAATTACTTGCTAAAATAATTAATAAATTTTTTAATAATGAAAAAATGCTTATGACATTTCCAAGACTTACAGTTGAAGATTCTAATGGAAATATTATTAGAGTTAGTGAATTATATCCAGAATTAAGAACTTATTATTGTAAATTTGGTGGAGAAGAAAAATGACTCATCGGGACCGGTTCTTTTTGTGCCCATTTTTAATTATTAGAATAATTAAAAATGGGCACAAAAAGAACCGGTCCCAATGGGTTATTATGAATTACAAATCAGCCAAAGGGTTTCTTTCAACCGCATTTCTAACTTGTTCATTACTTACATGAGTATAAATCTCAGTAGTAGAAATACTTTCGTGTCCCAAAAGCTCTTGCAAGGCTCTAATATCGACACCTCCATATTGATACATAAGGGTGGCTGCAGTATGACGCAATTTATGAACAGAATATTTTGCTGAATCAATACCAGCTAAACGAAGTTCTTTATATATAATTTCTTGAACAGTACGTCTACCAATTCTTTGACGTCGTTCACTTAAAAACAATGCTTTGTCAGAATCTTTATTGTCTTTTTTTATTCCTGTTTGAGGTCTTACAGCTAGATATTCATTTATTGCTTTTGTACATGCTTTATTTAGATAAATAGCTCTTTCTTTATTACCTTTACCAATAACATTCATTTGGCATTCTTCGAAATTTATATCTTTAATATTTATACTAACTAATTCAGACAAACGTAAACCGCAATTTAAAAATAGTGTAGTAATTGCATGGTCTCTTTCACAATTTCTATTATCTTCATTATCAGACACTTCAAGCAGTTTTTTACTTTGCTCTAGTGTTAGATATTTTGGCAATCTTTTGTCTAATTTAGGCGTTTCTAGGTTTTGAGTTGGGTTTATTTCTATTATATTTTTAACACAAAGATAATTAAAAAACATTCTTAAACTTGAAACTTTTCTTGATCTAGTTGCGGCTTTACTTTTAAAATTTTCAGTAAGATAAGCTAAAAATGAATGTAAATCATTTAGCTTTATTTTTTTTATTGTATCTAATGTGATATCATCATAATTGATTTTTTCCAAATCTGTTTCATCAGTTAAATGAAAATGCATTTTTATAAATTTTAAGAAAGCTGCCAAATCATAATTATATTCTTTTACAGTATTAGGCGATTTGTTTTGTATTGTAATCATATAATCTAAAAAATCGTTTAAATATTCTGGATTATTTTCTTTTGAAATCATTGCTTTTCCTCCATTTCATTGATAAATGTATTATATATTTTGATAGTTTAAAAGTCAATTAATATTAACAAATATTTGCTTATATTAAAATAATATTTTGTATTGAAATATTTTGATTAATGTGGTAGCATAAAAACAAAATAGGAGGAACAATAAATGAAAAAGAAGAAAATAAATAAAAAACGTGTTTTGATTTTATTCTTAATAATTGCAATAGTTATTGTATCAATAATAAAATTAAATAAAAAATCAAACAAAAATGAAGATACTGAAATAGATGAACAAACACAGACAACTGAACAAGTATCAAATGACAATAAGGCAAATGAAAATCAAAATAAAAAAGATGAAAATTTAGTATTAGACCAAAAATTGCAAACAGGGAAAAAATTAAGTGAAGATGGTTTACCAGTACTTATGTACCATTTTTTCTATGATAAATCAAAAGATTCTGGAAAAGATGGAAATTGGATAGAAATATCAAATTTTGAGAAACAAATGAAATATTTAGCAGAAAATGACTTTTATTTTCCAACTTGGGAACAAGTAGAAAATTATATTGAAGGAAAACAAGAATTACCTGAAAAAAGCATTGTCATAACAGTAGATGATGGTGATCCATCATTTTTCGAACTTGCAGTACCAATTATTCAAAAATATAAAATTCCTACAACTTCTTTTGTAATAACATATTGGTATGGAAATAGGGCAAATGATAAGCAAGATTATGTAAGCTACCAATCTCATTCTTATGATATGCACAAAGCTGGAAGCAATGGTAAAGGTGTAATGCTTTCTTGGGATTATGATAAAATAAAAGATGATATTTTACTATCAAGAGATGTATTAGGTGGAGCAAATATTTTTTGCTATCCTTTTGGGCAGTATAATGATTTAGATATAAAGGTACTTAAAGAAAATGGATATAAATTGGCTTTTACTACTAAAGGTGGTAGAGTTAAGAAGGGGAGCCCTAAATATGAATTGCCTAGGGTTAGAATTTCGGGTAATACTGGAATTGAAGAATTTAAGAAAAAAGTAGAGTGATTTTTTGCAAAAGGACCGTATCATTTCGCGAAATGATACGGTCCCAATGGAAAAAGAAACGGTCCTAATACGAAAAATTAAATAACATTCTGCACATAAATCTTATAACTGCAAGAAAGCAAAACAGATTTTAGTAAATATTTATTGCCATCTACAGAATCATTATCAGCAAAATCTTCTTTATTAAAAGCACATTTCAAAGCTTCTTCAAACAAACTGCAAAATCTATTGTATGCATGTTCAACATCAGTATGTTTTAATGCTCTATCAATTAAATTATAAATTTCGTTCATACTATAAACTTGCTTTAAAATACAAATGGCAAAAATTTTAGCACACTGAATTTTAGAATATTTTTTCTTAATAGGTGCATCTATTAAATGATTTTTTACATAATTATTAATCATAGTTTTAGTCAAAATTTGATTTTCTTTTTTATCTTCATTTCCGCTATTACAAGGCAAAAAAGCCTCTAAAGAAGAATTTATAAATGTTACTACTTGGTCTAAATATAAATCTACATTAGGAAGTTCATTCCATCTTGGAATATGGACTTTATCTAATGAAATTGAATCTTTTTTATTATTACACATATTGTTATCCCTTCTTTCAAGGCTTATAATAGCATTTTTAGAAGCAGTAGTCAAGTAAATTGACAAAGTAGTGTAAATATGATAATCTAGTTTGGAAAACTAAATAAAAGGAGAAATAATATGAAATCAAAGGAAAAAAATAAATTTAGAGATGTTCCTATATTTAATAATATAAAGGAAGTAATATATAATTCGGTAAAATTATATAGAGATAATATTGCATTTGTTACAAAAATAAAAAAAGAAAACAAAAGTGTAGAATATATAAATCATACATATCAAAATTTTTTGGATGATATCAATTCATTTGGAACAGCTCTTTATGCATTAGGGCTAAAAGGAAAAAGAGTTGCTATTGTTGGCAGAAATAGATATGAATGGGCGGTTGCTCATATTAGTAATCTATTTGGAGGAATTGTCTCTGTTCCTATAGATAAAGAATTACAATTAAGTGAGTTAGAAGATTCTTTAATAAGAGCAAAGGTTGATGCAATTGTATTTGATGAAAAATATGAAGAAAACATAGATATAATAAAACAAAACGGAAAAACTAAAATAAAAAATTTTATATGTATGGGAAATTTAGATAATTACACAAAATTTGAAGAATTATTAAGAAATGGAAGAGATCAAGCATTAAATGGTAACAGAGAATTTATAGATAATGAAGTAAATTCTGAAGCGATGAGTATACTTTTATTCACATCTGGAACTACATCAAAATCAAAAGCTGTAATGCTTAATCAAAAAGGACTTGCGACTAATATTGCTGATATGTTGATGGTTGAAAGTTTATATCCAACAGATACAAATATTGCCTTTTTACCATTTCATCACATTTTTGGTTCAACAGGAATGTTAGTTATGTTAGCATCAGGTGTAAAAACAGTATTTCCAGATGGATTAAGATATATAAAACAAAACCTAAAAGAATATGGTGTATCTGTTTTTGTTGGAGTACCATTACTTGTAAATAAAATGTACGAAAATATAGAAAAAGAAATTGAAAAGCAAGGTAAAACAGAATTAATAAAGAAAGCTACAAAAATAAGCAACTTTTTATTAAAATTCAATATTGATATAAGAAGAAAATTATTTAAACAGATTTTAGATGGTCTAGGTGGAAAAATGAGATTAATAATATCTGGAGGTGCCCCTTTAGATAAAAATGTATCTATAAAATTTAATGAATTAGGAGTACGTTTAATTCAAGGATATGGTCTTACAGAAACTAGTCCTGTTATTTCAGCAGAAAATGACAAATACATAAGAAATGGTTCTGTAGGCTTTCCTATGAGACATTTAACAGTTGAAATTGTAAATAAAGACAAAGATGGAATAGGAGAGGTACGTGTAAAAGGTCCTAATATAATGATGGGATATTACGAAAATGAAGAAGCAACAAATAAAGTCTTAAAAGATGGATGGTTCTATACAGGTGATTTGGGCTATATTGATAATGATGGTTTTTTATTCTTAACAGGTAGAGAAAAAGATGTTATTGTTATGAAAAATGGCAAGAAAGTTTTCCCTGAAGAGCTTGAAGTTTTAGTAAATAATTTACCAGAAGTAGAAGAATGTTTTATATATGGAATGGCTCAAAAAGGTGACAAAAATGACCCTATGGTTTCAGTTAAGATTGTGTATAATAAAGATGCAATAATAAATAGAAATGAAAATGAATTATATGATATATTGTGGAATGAAGTTAAAGAAATTAATAAGACTTTACCACCATATAAATATATTAAAAATATGATTATAACTGATAAACCTTTAATTAAGACTACTACTCATAAAATTAAGAGAAAAGAAGAATTGGCGAGAATTGATGGGAAATAATTAAGAAAGTGCTTCGAATATTCTAAAACAGAGGATATTCGAAGCACTTAATTTAAAAAGCTGCTTTGTTTAAAAACTATTTTTTAATGCATTTAGAAGAACTACATCAGAAGACATATCTATGAGGAAGTGTTTGTCATCAGACAATAACTTAACGATATATGGTGATGACTTTTTTGCTTCTTTTAGATATTCCTTTAAAATTTTCCTTTTTTGAGGCAAAGAATCATTTTGTGCTTGCTCAATTTTTTTATAAAAATATGTAACCTTTATTTTTTTTGAAGGTGGAGCTTGTTTCAACCAGCTATTATCGGCTACACAAGCAATATTTTTTATAAAATTATATGTTGCAGTTCCTGAAATAACCTTGGTTTTAATAGACAATTGAGCTAGTTTGCGCATTTGTTTTCGAAATGCGGACAATGATGTTCGGGTAAAATATAAGCTAACAATTTGAGAATAAACAGCAATATCGTCATCAAACTCGTCTAAAAAGCTATTGATGGAATTTTTCTCAATATCGTTATTTAACATAACTAATTCAAAAAATCCATCAGAATCCTTTTTAGTTGTCCTTAATGCCCGTAAAAGATTATTTTCTTCGTATGTGCATTCTTCATAATTTAGAGTCATATTATAACTCTCCTTTCTTTTTTCTGCTAAACAACTTGTTTACATTTCTATTTTACCATAGTTTTACATAATATGCAAATCTTAAATCGTCTAAAATGTGAACAACCGTCTTGACTTTTCAAAACCGACAATATATAATTCTCCTATAAAAAGGAGTGTGATAAAATGCAAGATTTAGAAGAAAATTTAAGAATTTTAACTTCGCAAAAAAACAAACTAAAAGATTTAGGTGATTCACTTTGACATCCCAAGTTTAGAAAAAAACTTAAAAACCTTAGAAGCAGAAACAACTAAACCAGAATTTTGGGAAGATAGTCAAAATTCAAATAAAGTACTATCCAAAATAAAAAACATAAAAGGAAAATGCCAAAAATACAGAGAATTAGAAAATGAAATAAATAATACAATCGAGCTAATCGACCTGCTAAAAATGGAATATGATGAAGAGCTAGCTTTAGAAATTCCAAAAGGCATAAAAAAAATAGACAAAGACTTAGAAAGATTCGAAATAGAGACACTTTTATCAGGAAAATATGATAAAAATAATGCAATACTAACTTTGCACCCAGGAGCAGGAGGAACAGAAGCACAAGATTGGGCAGAAATGCTATATAGAATGTACACTAGATGGGCAACTAAATCAGGCTATAAAGTCGAAGAACTAGATTATTTAGAAGGAGACGAGGCAGGATTAAAAAGTGTAACATTTGAGGTAATAGGTGAAAATGCATATGGATACCTAAAAGGCGAAATGGGAGTACATAGACTAGTTAGAATATCACCATTTGATAGTGGGGGAAGACGTCATACATCATTTGCATCTCTCGAGGTTCTACCAGAAATAACAGATGATGTAGATTTATATATTAACCCAGATGATATAAAAATGGATGTATTTAGAGCCTCAGGTGCAGGAGGACAGCATATAAATAAAACATCATCAGCAGTAAGATTAACACACATTCCAACAGGAATAATAACATCGTGTCAAACACAGCGTTCTCAACTTCAAAATAGGGAATATGCTATGAAAATGTTAAAATCTAAGCTATTAGACTTAAAAGAAAGAGAACACAAAGAAACAATTGATGAATTAAAAGGTGTTCAGCGTGAGATTGCTTGGGGAAGTCAGATACGTTCATATGTATTTTGTCCATATACTTTAGTAAAAGACCATAGAACAAATTATGAAGTGGGAAATGTACAAAGTGTTATGGATGGGGAATTAGATGGCTTTATAGAGAGCTATCTAAAACAAGATGTAACATAATTATTTTTTTAACATAATATATTAATAGTAAGCCATATTTAATTAAATAGGTGTGTAATAAAAAGATAAAGAAGGTGCCGATATGGACACAGTAGTATTAAAATTTGGAGGAAGTTCAGTTGCAGACAATATTAAATTAAATGTTGTTGCAGAAAAAATCAAAAGTTTTTATGATGAAAACAAAAAAGTAGTGGTTGTGGTTTCCGCACAAGGAAAAACAACAGATGGTTTAATTAAGGAAGCTATGAGTTTATCAAGTGTTCCCAACGAAAGAGAATTAGATGTATTATTAAGTACAGGAGAGCAAATTTCAATGGCCAAAGTAGCTATTTTGCTAAACAGACTTGGAATACCAGCAATCTCACTTACAGGTTGGCAAGCAGGAATTTATACTAATAATACAAATCAAGATGCAATTATAGAAGACATAGATACATCAAGAATTGAAAAGGAATTGGAACAAGGAAAAATTGTAATTGTTGCAGGATTTCAAGGAATAAATTCTAATATGGATATTACAACTTTAGGCAGAGGTGGTTCTGATACAACAGCTGTAGCTCTAGCTGCGAAACTTAAAGCATCAAAATGCTATATTTTTTCAGATGTTGATGGAGTATATACTGCAGACCCTAGACAAACAAAGGTTGCAAGAAAAATTAATACCATATCTTATACGGAAATGTTAGACATAGCAGATGAAGGAGCAAAAGTTCTTCACAATAGATGTGTGGAAGTAGGAGAAAAATTTAATGTTCCAATAATTGCAAAATCAACGTTTAATAGTAATGAAGGTACAATAATCAACGATAAAATTGAGGGTGGATATGTTAAAAATATTGTAAAAAATGATAATATACAATATGTTCATATTACATCAAAAGAAAAATATTTAGTAGACCAATTTAATACTATTTATAATGTATTTATAGATGAAGGATTAAATGTTAAAAATCTTGTAAATAGTAGTGAAAGTACGTTAGACATTTCATTTACAATACCAAAAGCAAAATTTAATAAACTCGCAAATTTACTAGAAAATAAATTCACAACCTTAGAAAGTAATTATCTAGATATAACTAGGATTTCAATTATCGGAAATGGAATTATGAGCAATAATATAGTTCTAAATAAAACAATGGAAATAATAAAGAAAAACAAATTAAATATAATAAGTATGGAAATAAATGAAACTAAAATTGCAATAATGTTTAAAAATATAATATCAAATGAAATTTTAGAAGAATTGCATAAAGCTTTAATTTAGGGAAAAGAGTCTCAGGCTCTTTTCCCTAAATTTGTTCTATTTTTTCTAAATTTGAATATAATTATTTATAGTTAGGAGGTAAAAAATGGTAGTTGAGGAAAGAAAAAACATAAACACAATAAATAATGTTATACAAAATTTAATATTAGAAAACAGAAACAAGCTTAGTATCTCAGGGGTAAGAGATGTATTAAGTTTTGATGACCAAGTTATAATAATGGAAACTGAACTTGGGCTTCTAACCATAAAAGGTGAAAATTTGAAAATTAATAAATTAAGTATAGATACACAAGAAGTAGTAGTTGAAGGTGAAATTAGTAATCTTAGCTATAGTGACCATGGAAAAAAAGAACAAGACAGTGGATTTTTAAGTAAAATTTTTAAATAAAAGTTAGGAGATAACATTTTGGCTATTAATCAAGCATATTTATTTTTAATTTTTACATCAAATGGCATTTTTATAGGGTTACTATTTGATTTTTTTAGAATTTTAAGGAAATCATTTAAAACAACAAATTTAGTAACAAATATAGAGGACATTATATTTTGGATTTCAACAGCTTTAAGTATTATTTTTTGTATGTATAAATTTACAGACGGAAACATCAGATTATTCATGTTTTTAGGACTGATATTTGGATTTTCTTTATATATGTTAATTTTAAGTCATACTATTATAAAAATTACGACAACAACAATATTAATTATAAAGAAAATAATCAAAAAAATAATAAAAATATTATTAATTCCATTTAAAATATTACGAAACATTATAGACAAGGTATTTTTAAGACCAATATATCTTATATGTATAAATATAAGATTTTTTACGACAAAAAAAATTAAAATTGCAAAATATCATCTAAAGAACACAAAAAAAGTCCAAAAAACATGACTAAAAAGGAGGATTTTGCGATTTAATGGAGAATATTAATATTAAAAAGGAAAAATAATAGAAAGATGGGACACTTATGAAGAACAAAAACAAATTATTAAAAAAAATTGTATTTATAGCTATTTTAATATATGCCATAATAACATTTATAAAACAGCAAAAAATTTTAAACACATATGATGAACAAGAAAACAACCTAAAAACACAAATATCAGAAGCAAAAGAATATCAGGACAAATTAAACGAAGAAAAAGCAAATGTAAATTCACCAGAATATATAGAAGCAATAGCCAGAGAAAAGTTAGATATGTACTTGCCAAATGAAAGAGTTTATGTAGACGGCGAAAATTAAAGCCCTTGAATTTTAAATTTTTCAAGGCTTTTTTATTGTTTTACTTCACAAATGTTCGTTTTTGTGATATAATGCAAAAACAAGTTTAGATTTTTTTCTATAAATAATCCCAAAAAATTAAAATCAAAAAAGGAGAATATTAAATATGCCAGATTTAGAAAGTTTAACATTATTAGAATTAAAAAAATTAGCAAAAGAAAACAATATAAGAAATATATCAAAATTAAAAAAAGAAGAACTTATAGAAGTACTAAAAAGTATTCAAAGCAACAAGTTTGAAGAAATAGAAGAACTAGAAGATGATGAAGATGACGATATAGTAATGGAAGAAAAAGAAGAGCCACGTCGTAGGTATGACGCTTCAGATGACGAAGTAGAAAAACTAGAAGAAGCAAATGCAGTTGCATATCAAGTAAATAATGAAGAAGACGAAATAATTGAAGGTATATTAGAAGTATTACCTGATGGATATGGATTTTTAAGGGGAGATAACTACTTATCAAGTCCAAAAGATGTATATATTTCACCTGTTCAAATAAGAAGATTTAGATTAACAACAGGAGATTTAGTAAAAGGAATATCAAGATGTAAAGAAGGAGAAAAATTCCCATCTTTAATATTTGTTGGTGAAGTAAATGGAGAACATCCAGAAAAAGCAGCAAGAAGAATAAGATTTGAAGATTTAACACCAATATATCCAGATGAAAGACTAAAATTAGAAACAATATCTACAAATTATGCAACCAGAATGATAGATATAATTTCACCAATAGGTAAAGGACAAAGAGGATTAATAGTTGCTCAGCCTAAAGCTGGAAAAACAACATTATTAAAAGAAATAGCAAATAGTATAACAACAAACAATCCAGAATGTGAACTTATAATGTTACTTATAGATGAAAGACCAGAAGAAGTTACAGATATGAAACGTTCTATAAAAGGTCAAGTTGTATATTCAACATTTGACGAATTACCAGAACATCATGCAAAAGTTGCAGAAATGGTAATAGAAAGAGCAAAAAGACTTGTAGAACAGGGAAGAGATGTTGTAATATTATTAGACAGTATAACAAGACTTGCAAGAGCATATAACCTAGTTGTACCAGCATCTGGAAGAACATTATCAGGAGGTATTGATCCTGCATCACTACATAAACCAAAAAAATTCTTTGGAGCAGCTCGTAACATAGAAAATGGGGGAAGCTTAACAATCCTTGCAACTGCCTTAACAGAAACTGGAAGTAGAATGGATGATGTTATATTCGAAGAATTTAAAGGAACAGGAAATATGGAAGTATTACTTGACAGAAGTTTGGCAGAAAGAAGAATATTCCCAGCAATTGATATTAATAGATCTAACACTAGACGTGAAGATTTATTACTTACTCCAAAAGAGTTAAAAGTTGCAGAACTAATTAGAAAAGCAATGAGTAATATGTCAGCTGCAGAAAGTACAGAGCAAATTTTAAATGTTATAAAAACAACTAGAAATAATGAAGAGCTTTTGCAAAAATTAGAGTTGGATTTATATAGATATAGTAAATAAGGAATGGTAAAAATGAATAATAAGAGATTAGAAACAAGTATACAGTATCAATTTACTAATGTCAGATTATTTAATGAAATATTCTATAATTGGGCTAAATTCAATGAAATATTAAAAAGTGGTCCAGAAAATATGAAAGATTATTTGTTTTCAGAATGGAACAAATTGGCCAGCGAACTAAAGAAAATTGACAAAATCACAATTAAAGATATTAACAAAAATATAACTCGCGATGATTTTAATATTACATTTAATATTACCGATAATAATATTTTTGTTTTCTATTTTTCATTTCCAGATTATCAATATAAAGATGCAGCAAGCAAATATGTTGCACTTGCGTTGACACCAAATATTCCAAGGTATTTTACTCTTGAATACAGCGAAAATATTTTTCAAGAAAAAGAAGTATGGGTTGTGGGCGAATTTTATTTAGAAAATAATAAAAGAAGCCATAAGAACTATGGACAAGTTGACAATGAAAGATTATCATATTTTTCTGGATTTATTCAGAATTTATTGGAATCAGATAGTAAGGTATAAAATTATTTGAGAGGTTTTATGAATAAACAAGAGGAATTTAAAGAATTATTATCAAGTGCTTTATCCGGAAATAAAGAAGTATATAATCTTTTAGGATTTGCTTATGAAGTAGGATATGGTACATCTAAAAATTATACTGAAGCAATAAAATGGTATTTTAAGGCTATAGAATGTGGGATATACGATTCAAGCATTATTAACTTAGCATTAATCTATCAAAATGAAGAAATTGTAGGAAAACCAAATTACAAGTTGTCTTATGCTTTATTAAATGATGCTATTAAACATAACATTACTCAAGCATATTTTTTCTTAGGAGATCTTTATATGTATGGTTTAGGCTCCCAAATAGATTACGATAAGGCCATGGAATGTTTTAAACGAGTTAATAAAAATGATAGAGGATATATGTATGCACAATTTAAAATTGGCAATATTTATGAATGTGAAGATAAAAAGCTAAAGGACATTCCAAAGGCAATGGAATACTATGAAAAAGTAAAAATCCCTACTGCTAAAAATAGATTGGCATTTTTATATCTTCTTCAAAATTATGAAAGTGATATAGATATAATTAGAGAAAAATATTTGCAAAGTTATGAAAGCGGAAATGCTTGTGAGGAATATGTTTTGAATATATTAGAAAAGTTAAATGGAAGAAAAATCAAAGCAATAGATAATATAGGAGAATTAAAGGATTTTGATATAGATGAATTATCAAATGAATACGGTGCAATATTCATAAAAACTACAAATGCTGTTAAAGATGTAAATACTTTATATAGTATTGAAGATATAAAATCTTTAAAAGAAAGAATAACAGGATTTCTAAATGATATTGATGATTTAAATGAAGAAAAAAGTAATGAATTAGACGTTTTTATGCAAATCTATGTAAAAATAGGTAAAAATATAAACTATGATTTTAAATCTGAAAAAAATGCACTTGCTTCTTCTAATTTATATACAGCCAGAAATTTAACCAATGCTCTATTATATAAGAGATGTGTATGTGGAGGTTTTGTGGAATTACTTAGAAATGCATTAGAAATTAAAGGGATAAAAACAAGGCTAGTCTCATCTGCATCGCATATTTTTTTACAAGTTAAAATAGGTGAAAATTGGTATTATACAGACCCAACTACAGACGGTCAATTTATAAAAAAAGATAAAAATATGTTGTATTGCTTATTATCGGAGGAAGATATGACAAATATGCATATCAATCATGACAAATTTATTAAAGGAAATGAAAAATATCCTAGTGAATTTTCATATCCGAAAGAAGAATTAATTAAAAAATATAATAAATGTTTAGATAAATATAAAACGTTAGAATTTGAGTAAAAAGTAATAAGGAGTTTTGCATATGGTAGATTTAAAAAAATTTAAAGAAAAATATAATGAGTTACATGATTCATATATATCAGAATTTATCGTGAAAAATGAAGAAAAGTTAAAAATAGAAGTAACATTTAAATGTTATGATGATTATAAAGTAAAAATGATATTTGAAGATATTGAAAATTTTAAATACGGAGTGGATGGAGATTATATAATATATAATACACTTTTTATTTGTGAAAATGGAATATATACATTTGCAACAAAAGAAAATTTTGAAGAATCAGAAGAATTAGATTATTTTTACGTTAAATGCAAAAAAATTGAAATAGAAGAAAAATAGTGATATTCCTAAGAAACAAGTTCTTTTGAATTATAGAGGAGAAAAAATAGGTATTTATGGAAAAGAAAAAAATTGAAGAGGAATTAAGAAAAAAATTTGACGATGAATACACAGTAAAAATGTTTACTAATTTTGTTATAGAATTCCAAGAATGTTTTGGTGATATAGTACCTACTGAAGAAGTAATAGCACGAATGAAAGCCAATATATTTGGAAATATAAAAATAATTGAAAAATTTGATAATAAAATATTAGATGGAAGATATGCTGATAATGGAGTTGTATATTTAATAGAGGAATTTATAACAAATGAAAAATATACAAAATATCTTCTTTTTCATGAATTGTTACATGCAATAACTTCAATTAGAGATGAGCATGGAAAAGAAA
Organism: uncultured Clostridia bacterium; assembly: GCA_934121905.1. Taxonomy (GTDB): domain Bacteria; phylum Bacillota; class Clostridia; order TANB77; family CAG-508; genus CAG-269. The sequence continues at coordinate 4,521 of CAKOVI010000006.1, read as the reverse complement.
TCATGTTGGGATTTTCGTATTTAAAAAATTCTTATGGAATGGGACTCAATGAAGCTATGACAGAATATTTGACTCAAATTAGAAATGAAAAATTTGAAACTGATAGAAAGGATTTAATTTCTGGATATAGAACTGTTGTAGAACAAATTAGAAGGCTGATAAACATATTAGGAAAAAAGGAAATACTTTATTATTATTTTTATGAACCAGATAAATTTAAGGATTATATTAATAAAAAAGGCATGAATTATGAAGAAATAGAATTTGCCTTTAGAGATTTATGCGGTAAGGATAATGAAGTATACAATATGGGGAATGGAAAAAAATTACATAACAATAATAATTATACGATTCAAAGAAATGCTAGAATGATTTTTAATAATTTTTCAAGAGCATTAGGTGAAATTAATACATTAGAAGATTTTGAAAATAAATATAGAATTTTTCAGACATATACTGATGGTAACCATGATTGTATTATTACAATGTATTTAGCATATTATAATAGTATGGGAAAAGATATTGATAAATTATTAAAAAATGGAGTAAATTTTAATGAAATAAAAGAAATATTAAATAGGTTACATATAAGATTAGATGTATTAAAAAATATGTATAATGTATCAAAATTATTTGTTCAGGATAAAAATCAAACAGCAACATCATTATATAATTTGTACAAAAAAAATCCATCATTTTATCTAAATATATTTGCTCAAAACTATGGATATATTTTTGATTATTTTAGAGAAATGGATGCTAACCCAGATAAATCAATATATGATGCATTTCGTTATCCTATAATTGGAGTTTTATTAAAAGAACATCCTCAAATAGATTTTTCAGAAGTTTCATATTATAAAATTGATGAAGATAAAAGTAAAATTCATTGTTATTTATTTAGTACATCTGATTCAAAAATTTATGGATATACGATTGATGGAAAACGAATTCGACAATTTAAGGATACTGAAAATAACGATATTTTTGAAATTAAAATGAATGAATTTTGTACTTGCCAATTTATATATAGTAAAAGTGGAAAGATTAATTATAGTATAAATTCAACAAATGGATTTGATTTAGAGAATTATATGAAAGATGTTGAATTTATATCTAGTTATACCTATAGTGAAAAGTCTGATATAGAATGGTGGATTGGCGAAAATGGAAAAAATCATCCAGAGTTATTTACATATTTAAAGAAGATTAATGATAGAATTAATACTAGACAAGGAAGAACTGTATAAAATAGCTAAATATCAATGGTTGAGGAGAAAAAACGTGAAGCTTTTCTGCCTCAATATTTTTATGCTAAAAAATTGACATGACAACACTGGTTCAGAATATATTAAGCAATGTAGCAATAAAATAACATAAACCAACAATATTTTTTAGTCTGGAAGAAGGCATGGAAAATGGAATCAAATAACTATATACTAAAATGTAAATTGAATTGAAAAAATTTTGAAGAGAATAATAAAGTTAAGATAATGTTAAGGGAGAACTATTATGGATTTGTATGAAAAAAATGGAAATATATTGTATATATTAAATGTATTAAAAAAATACAGTGACGAGGAACACATGCTTACTGTTGCGGAAATACAAAGAAAAATCAGAGAAATATATGATGTTGAAATAGACACAAGAACAATAAGGAGAAATATAAATTTGCTAAAATATAAATTAACCTATGATATAAGTACAAGAGAAGACAATGGAAAAGGATATTACATTAATAGGAATCCCGAAACAGATTTTGAGCCTGGAGAGATTAGAGCAATAATCGATAATTTTAGTTATGCAAATTATATTGTACCAAATATAGCTAAAGAAATCATAAAAAAATGCAAAAACATGCAAACAGTATATGAAAATAAAAAATTGAAAGATTATCAAATATATTCTGTAAATAGCAAAACAGAGAATGCAGAAGTAATAAAAAATATAGAAGATATTTCTAACAGTATTTATAATAAACATAAAATTAAATTTGAATATTGGAAATATGAAATAAAAAACAAATTAGAAAAACAAATAGTAAGTATACCAATTGTTTCGCCTTTTGCAATTGTATATAACAAACAAGAATTTTATTTAATAGGAATAAAAGATGGACAAGATAAATTCTATCATTACAGATTAGACAGAATGAAAAATGTACAAGAGTTAAATGAAAAAATAACTATTAAAAAAACAACATCTCAAATCAAAGATTTTGCGGAATCTACTGTTGAGATGTTTGGCGGTAAGAAAGAAGAAATTGAAGCAATTTGTAACAACCGCCTTTTAAATACTATATTTGATACTTTTGGCAAAAATGTCACTATTGAGAAAATATCAGGAAATGATGATTTTTTCAAATTAGTAGTAGATTCAAATACAATGGGATTTAAAATGTGGGCTATGAGAAATATGGATATGGTTGAAGTTGTCAGACCAGAAAAATTAAGAGATGAAATGAAAGACATTATAAAAAATGCCTTAAAAAGATATCAAAACTAGCATTATGTGACCATATAGGTTTTATGACTCATTTTTAAAATTGATTTTAGAAATAAATATCTTGGACTAGACTAACATTATTACAAGTAATAAATTATAAAGTAATAATGTTAGTCAAACGATAGCTAATAAATAGCTAGAAAAGCCGTTAAGGCTAGTAGTTACAAGAACTTATGGTAACATTACTACGAAAAAAATATAGTAATGTTAGTTTAGACAGAGATATTATAGCCTTATCAATTTAATATAATGAGAATCAGGAGTTAGAAATAATCTAAGTCTTTTTTTGTTTTAGTAGTACCTATTAATTATTGAATTAGGAAATATTTAACCTAGTTCTTTTTTTATGCTCTAAATAATTGTGAGATATAAAACATAAGAAAAAAATAAATAAGAAATGCAGAAAGGAATTGAATTTATGGATAATATAAGTCCTGTATAATATCAATTTTCGATATTATACAGGTCTTTTTTCTTTTTTTATTTATATTTTTTATTATTTGTGTTATAATCACAAGCATAAGGAAAAAACAATAAAAACTTTTTATATAGAAAGTGAGAAATATAATGATAAAAGTAATGTTTGTATGTTTAGGCAATATATGTCGTTCTCCAATGGCAGAATTTGTACTCAAAGATATGGTAAAAAAGCAAGGATTAGAAAAAGAATTTTATATAAAATCTTCAGCAACTTCTAGTGAAGAAATAGGAAATGATATTCATTATGGTACTCGTGATAAACTAATACAAAAAGAAAAGCAGTAAAATTAAGAGCAGAAGACTATAAAAAATATGATTATATTATTGGTATAGAGAAATCAAATGTTATAAATTTAAAAAGAATAGTAGGGGAAGATGTTGATAATAAGATTTATAGATTATTAGATTTTTCAGATACTCCTAGAGATATTGCTGATCCGTGGTATACTGGAAATTTTGAAATTACATTTAATGATATAGTTGAAGGCTGTAATGGATTTTTGAAATGTTTAAAAGATAATAGATAAATAACAAATTTAGGGAGTGTGTTATGGAAAATCAAGGAGAAAAATTAATGGATAAAAAAGAAATAATAAAATATTGTTTAACATTAGAAAATACATATAAAGATTGTCCATTTTCAGATGACTTTGAATCTGTAACAATGAAACATTGTAAAAATAAAAAATGGTTTGCATTATTAATGAATGTAAATAATAAGTTATACCTTAATGTTAAGACAGATCCAAATTATTCTGATATATTGAGAAATACTTATGATTATATAATACCTGCTTATCATATGAATAAAGAACATTGGAATACAATTATTATAGATGAAAAAGTGGACAAGACATTGGTAAAAGAATTGATAGAACAAAGTTATCAATTGACAAAGTAAAGTTAAATGCAAATAGTAAGTTGTAGGGGAGATTTATGTATGGAAAAGTGGTTAAAATGGGCAATAGAAATTCAAAGTTTAGCACAAGCAGGACTTACATATACAGATAATGTATATGATATAGAAAGATATGAAAGATTAAGAGAAATAGCAGCAGAAATAATAGAAGAAAAAAGTAATATAAGCTTGGAAAAAGTAAAAGATTTATTTTGCAACGAAAATGGTTATCAAACACCTAAAATAGATACAAGAGCTGCCATATTTAAAGATGATAAAATTTTACTAACTCACGAAAATAATGGGACTTGGTCATTGCCTGGTGGCTGGTGTGATGTTTTAGAATCTGTTGCAAGTAATACAATAAAGGAAGTAAAAGAAGAAACTGGATTAGATGTAGAAACAATTAAAATAATTGCAGTCCAAGATAGAAACAAACATAATAAACCTATATATGCTTATGGTGTGTGCAAAATATTTGTATTATGTAATGTTATTGGTGGAGAATTTATTGAAAATATTGAAACGACAGAAATTAAATATTTTTCATTAGATGAGATACCCAATAATTTAGCAGAAGAAAAAACAAATAATGAACAAATTGAGATGTGTTTTAAAGCATATAAAGATGAAAA
>CAKOVI010000005.1 GCA_934121905.1 uncultured Clostridia bacterium | reverse complement strand
GGAATGATTAATTATGCAATTTAATTATAGTAAATATTTTTATATATTTTTGTTTCACATCATTGACACTTATACAATACCAATAGATAGATTTAACATTTTGTCTTGACAAACTCAAGATTTAAATGTTATACTATCTATAGTAGATTGTACCTCGGTTAACCTACGGGCCCGGGGGCATTTTTTATATTAGGTAGGAATATTGGAAAAAATATTTAAAACAATAGATGAACAAATAGATATATTAAAGTCAAGAAATATTATTATAGATGATTATGATAAGGCATATAATCTTTTATCTAAAAATAACTATTATTATTTGATTAATGGATATAAAGAGTTATTTATTGATAGTACAAGCGAAAAAGAAAAATATATAGATGGTACTAAACTAGAAGAACTTTATGCTCTATATGAATTTGACAAAGATATTAAAATTAATTTTCTAAAATACTTATTGCTAATTGAGAATGAAATCGATACATATTTAGCTTATGAATTTTCGAAATCATATGGACATAAAAATTATTTAGTTTTTAATAATTTTTGTAATTCAAGGTCTAAACAATCTCTTATTGAAAAATTTATAAAAGATATAGATTTAGAAATTGAATATCAATATAAAAATTCTAATGAAATGATTGTGCATTATTTAGATAACTATAAGTATGTTCCTTTATGGGTATTAGTACGTATACTATCATTTGGAAAAATATCAAAATTTTATAGTTTGATGAAACCAAAAGAGCAAAATGCAATCAGTAGAAAATATAATTTAAGAATAAATTTTATTCTGAAATAATAAAGAGCATAGAAAAGTTAAAAAAAGAATTATATACCATATCAATATATAAAGTAATGTATAAAATGGGTTTCAATAAAAATTATAAAAAGTTGTTAAAGTTATAATTGAAAAAAGTGTCAAAACACTAAGAACAAAAGTAAACGTCCCTTCATACTATATAAAAAAGTATGAAAGGGAGTTTTTTATGGATTATGAATTAATGATGAATTCAAACATTAAAATAGGCCAAAAGGCACCAGATTTTACTGCAATAACTACATATGGAAACAAAAGTTTAAAAGACTACAAAGGAAAATGGTTAGTATTTTTCAGTCACCCTGGAGATTTTACCCCCGTATGTACAACAGAAATGATAGCATTTGCTAAAGCATATCCAATCTTTCAAAAAATGAATACAGAGCTTCTTGGATTAAGTATAGACAGCAATACATCACATCTTGCTTGGATGAATGACATATTTAAAAGAACAGGAGTTGTTTTACCTTTCCCTATAGTTGCTGATAGAAGCGGAGAAATAGCAAGGCTATATGGAATGATATCGAAAGATATAAGTAATACCCAAACAGTAAGAGATGTAATAATAATTGATCCAAATGGAATTATAAGAATAATATTAACATATCCGTTAAATGTAGGAAGAAATATAGCCGAAATAATAAGAGCTGTTCAAGCACTACAAATGGCAGACTGTTCTAATGGCTCTACTCCTGTAAATTGGATACCTGGGCAACCTGTAATTGTTCCTGTTCCACAGACTTATCCGGAATTAGTTGAAAGAAAGAAAAGTGTTGAGGAGAATGGAAATGGTCTTAGTTGGTATTTGAGTTTTAAAGAGCCGGAGGAAAAGTGCTTAGAAGAATAAAAGAGTTGAGAATTCTATCAGACTATAAAGAGTATTAATATAGTCTGATTTTTAATGTGATTCAGCAAGAGGTAAAAATTCTTATAAATTTATTTACAATTTAAATACTTTAGAGTATAATCGAATAAGTAAACATAGGAGGAAAAGTAAATGACTAAATCTAGATATGCAGCAGCATATACTGAAGTTCTGGAGCTATTGAAATATCTACCATATGAAGAATATTCTAAAATACCTAAAGAAGAAATTTCTTTTTTTGAAGAAAATAGTGACAAAACATATAATTTTAAAATCAACACACAGCTTAAATTAGAAGAACAAGCTATATCATTAGAAGCGAATGCAATTATTATTCAAATATTCAAAGAATATTTTGCAACCGAAAAGCAAAAAGAAATTTTAAATTCTTTATTATTACAAAATCAAAACAAAATAGAACAAGAGAAAAGTATAGAATATAATGATATATTTAAAAATAAAAGGCATTATGAAGAAAAAGTATTAGTTGAAAAAGAAAATCAATTAATTGAGTATAAAGAAAATATTTTCACAAAAATAAAAAGAATCATTTTTAAAGTATTTTCTAGAAAAAGTAATTAAAAATAACGTTATATTAGTAAATATAGAGAGGAAAATTATTATGAAAGATATCGAAATAGAAGAAATTATAGAAAAAGAATTTGGAAATATTATAGAAACTAATGATAAAGAGATTGAAAAATTATCGTTTTTAGAATCTTGTATTTATTTAGAAAATTTAAATAAAATAGAAAAAAGAATACAAGAGTTAAAATCTCAGGAGAGTGAATAATGAGTTTAGAAAAATATGATGTATTAAAAAACAAGGTTATGACCCATATGGATGGGCAAGTTAAAGAAATAAAAATGTTGGCAGTTGAACAATGGGCTAGAGAAAATGGATTTAAAGATGTAATATTTTCAGACTATGAATCGGCAAGAATATGGGTAGAGCAAAATATAAATTCGGATAAAAAATATAGAAAAGAATTTAATAAATTTGAAAAAGAATTAGATGGGGAATTATTATCAATTATAAATGATTTAAAAATTGGAACCAAAAGTCCGTTTGAAAAGAAAGTTAGTAAAATATCAAAAAAATATGTAACACCAGTAGCAAAAATGGTAATAAAATCTATAATGGTTAATTTCCTTATTACACAAGGAATGGGATTGGGGTTAAATATTGCGAGTAATAAAATTCATCAGGCAGCTCTTGAGAGAATTGATAAAATTGATTTTACTAGTGGAATCGATTTCGATGTCAATATGCCTGCTGGATTTTTCCAAGGGGCAGCAGATAAAGTAACAAATGCATTAGAAAGCCAAACGCAAAATGTAGCAGGCTCTATAGAAAATAGTTTAAAAACATCGCTAACTAATAGTGTAGATGGTGCAACTAATATTTTTCAAAATGATGTAGTTCCTTTTTCGCAAAAAGTAACATCTGGAATCCTTGGCTTTTTTCAAGCAAAAGGAATTATAAAAAATGCAAAAGATAATATAAAAATAAATGATTTAGAAAATCAAAATGATGAGCAAAAAGATGAAATAGAAAGTTTGAAACAACAGGTAACTGACATTAAACAAAAAGAAGAAAATAAAAAAATAGAGGACAAAATAAGAGAAAAAAGAAAATTGACTATTAGTAATATTGGAAAAGTTGGACAAATGAATTTTACAGTTTCTCAGTTACAGAAGATTTTTAAAGATGAAGGCATTAATATTCCAGATATTCCTCCGGATTGCTTAGATATGGAAGAATATGGTACGTTTTTAAGAAATTATCTAAATGAAAAGAATATTCCGAAAGATGAGCAAAAAGAAATTTTTACAGTAATAAATTTATATAAAAATAATATAGAATTACTATGCAAAGAATTAAAGCTAGGAAAAGCAGGAGTTGTAGAAAAATTTAAAACATCAATAGATTCAATTCCTAAGAACATTTTGAGAGGGGCAACAAATTTTGAAGATAAAATTACATATAATATGGAAAGATTAGTCAGAAATGCAATAAATCATAATGTTTCAAAAGAAGATGTTGACAGGTATGTAAGCTCATCTAAAAATAGAGACCTAAGTCAAGATATATGCATTGAATAAGAATTAATATCCAATTGAAAAATGCAATTGGATATTAATTTTTATATAATTTCAATTAAAGGTATTTATAGTTTTATAATATATTTTTAATTGACAAATATGAACGGAAATATTAAAATGAAACCATAAGAACAAGAGATTTGTTTGGAGGAAATACAAATGACATATAAAGAAAAAATATATTCAGAAATATATGCAGTACTCAAAATGTTAGGAGAGGAATATATTGAAAAATTACCTAATTCAGAATATAGTATGATTATTTCAGGTAAAAGTAACACTTATAATCCAGTATATACAAAAGATACCCCCTGGGAGGAACAAGTAGAAGAAATAAATGCAAAAAATTATTTAAAATTTTTGGAATATCGTTATTGGAGCAATGAAGCAAAGCAATAAAAAATAATAGAAGAGATAATGAAAGATGAAGTTTTTTCGGATTTTGCCAGAAAGGGTATATGGTCTAATACGTTTCCAGAAGTTCAATTAAAACACACGGATATTTTGATTGAATTATTAGAAAAAAATGAATATAGTTTAGAAGTTTGGAAAGATACAGACGATAGTGTAAAAGAAAATGTGTTTGAAAAAGATATTGAATCAATAAAAGACGATGATGTTATTTTAAATATATGTGAAATAACAAATACAGATATTTTAGTAAAAAATTCAGAAAAAATTCCTTTTATTGTGGAGGCATATGTTAATAATGGAAAATTTTTGGGTATACACATAAAAAAGGCTATAAAGCAGATTGCAGAAGACAGAGAAAAAATCATAGATATAATGATGAAGGCGAATTTTAAGGCAAGGCGAGAAATTTTTTGGCATTAGATAATAAACATAAAGAAAAAATTTTAAAAGAATTAATAGAAAAATATGTAGATGGTAAGGAAGCTATAGATTTATGGGAATGTTGTTACTTTAGTGAAATTCAGGAAAATAATATGGATATAATGTATGCTTTGATAGAAAAATATCCTAATTTAATAGATGATTTAATAAGAAAAACTAAGATGACAGTAATTATAGAAAATTTTGAAAAAATGATGGAAAATGATAGGATGCAATTAAAGTTTGGGGAAAAATAAGCACTTTGAAAAAAGAAAGTGATAATGTTGAAACTTTTCAAGAAAAAAACGACATATATTTTGAAAAATTGATAGATAAATATCCAGATGAGATGCCTAGTATATTGTTAGAAACTGAACAAAATGAAGAAAATAATCAAAAACGATTACATGAACTATATAATTATGATAAATTATTTCAAAATAAAGATAAAACAGATAAGAATCAAAATTGTATTGTTGAATATAAAGAAAACTTTTGGACAAGAATAAGTAAATTTTTCAAAAAATTATTTGGGAAAATATAAAAACTAGGAGGATATTGAGTAAGAGATATATCCGCTTTTCTGATTGGGATTGGTTCCTTTTGGAAAAAATGTACCAAAAAGACCCGGTCCCAAAAGAACATTTTAGAATAAAATCAAAAAATCTATTGCTAAAACATAAAAGATGTAATATAATTGTAACCGAATTGTAATAATAATGTAAAGAAAAAATCAAAGGAGAAGGATGCGGAATGTTTAAATTCGGATGGGGACAAGATATAGGAATAGACTTAGGAACAGCAACAGTCATAGCATATGTAAAAGGCAAAGGAATAGTACTACGTGAGCCATCAGTAGTAGCAGTTGATAATAATACAGGAGATGTTGTAGCAGTAGGAGAAGAGGCAAGAAGAATGCTTGGAAGAACGCCAGGAAATATTGTAGCAACAAGACCTTTAAGAGAAGGAGTAATATCAGATTATACAGTAACAGAAAAAATGCTAAAATATTTCATAAATAAAGTTGGAGGAAAGACGCTATTTGCTCCAAGAATAATGATATGTATACCATCAAGGGTTACAGAAGTAGAGAAAAAAGCAGTAATAGATGCAGCAACAAATGCAGGAGCAAGAAAAGTATATTTAATAGAAGAACCAATAGCAGCAGCAATTGGAGCAGGAATAGATATATCAAAACCATGTGGAAATATGGTAGTAGATATTGGTGGTGGAACAACTGATATTGCAGTAATATCATTAGGAGGATCAGTTGTAAGTACATCAATAAAAGTTGCAGGAGATAAGTTTGATGAATATGTATCAAAATATATAAAGAAAAAATATAATTTAGCAATAGGTGAAAGAACAGCAGAAGAGCTAAAAGTAAATGTTGGATGTGTATATCCTAAAATACAAGATGTTGAAATGGATGTCAGAGGAAGAGATTTAACAACAGGGCTTCCAACTACAATAACAATACATTCAAGTGAAATGCTAGAGGCATTGCAAGAACCAGCATTGATGATAGTAGATGCAGTTCACTCTGTATTAGAAAGAACGCCACCAGAACTTGCAGCAGATATAAGTGATAAAGGAATTTATATGACAGGTGGAGGATGCTTAATCGATGGATTAGATAAGCTTTTACAAGAAAAAACAGGAATAAATGTAATGATTGCTCAAGATACGGTTTCATGTGTGGCATTGGGAACAGGTAAGGCTTTGGATACATTGGATTCTTTAGATGAGAAGGCACGTAGATAAAAATGAAAAGAATATGTAGAAAAATTTTGAGAATAGGCTTCTCTATATAGAGCAATACTTTAATTTTTGTATAAAAAAAACAAAAAAAGCAATAATAAATTCGAAGGTGAAAAAATGAAAAGAACCAAGAGAATATTTATTATTGCTTTTTTGCTATGTATATTTATATACTGTTGTAAAATAGACAGTATCCCTCAAAAAATCATTTTATACGGAAATGAGATTCCAAAAATAGGAAACTTTTTCGGAATTTCACTAAAAATAGGAGACAAGGACCTAGACACAGTTTTAGCATCATCAACCTTAACGGACAATACAAAAAATGGAACAAAAGAAGCAACTATAGATGTGAAGCTATTTAATACATTTAATGTAAAAGAAATAGACATGAGTATAATAGACGAAACAACAGTAATACCAGTAGGGCAAGTATCAGGTCTCAAATTATATACAAATGGAGTGCTTGTAGTAGGGATGAGTGAAATCAAGAGCACGGATAATCAGAAACACAAACCATATGAGAATTCAGGAATAGAAGAAGGAGACCGAATAATCAAAATAAATGAGGAAGAAGTAACGGACACAAAAAAATTAATAGAAATTGTAAATAAATCATCAGGACAAAATTTAAAAATTGAATATATAAGAAATAATGAAACAAAAATCACAAATATAACCCCAGTCGAATACACAGATGGAACCTATAAACTAGGACTTTGGGTAAGGGACAGTGCAGCAGGCATAGGAACACTTACATTTTATGAACCATCAACAGGAAATTTTGCGGCACTAGGACATGGAATAACAGATAGTGATACAGGACAATTAGTGGAAATTCAAAATGGAGAATTTTTAACAACCAAAATATTGTCAATAATAAAAGGAGCTAAACGGAAATCCAGGAAAAATTCAAGGAACGATTGAGGATGGAACTACAATTGGAACAATTTATAAAAATAGTAATTTAGGAATTTATGGAACAGTAAGTAATTTATCAGGAATAAAAACAGATTTTTCAAAAGAAATGGAAGTCGCAAGAAGAGATGAAATAACTTTGGGAGAGGCATCAATTTACTGTAATCTAAATATTCTGAATGATGCAAATGAAGGTTTACAAAAAGTAAAGGAATATAAAATTGAGATTGAGAAAATATTTATAAATAATGATACTGATAATAAGTCAATGCTTATAAAAGTTAAAGACTCTGAACTTCTTGAAAAAACAGGTGGAATAATCCAAGGAATGAGTGGAAGTCCTGTTATACAAAATGGTAAGTTTGTTCGGAGCAATCACGAATGTTTTGGTAAATGATCCTACACAGGGGTATGCTGTATTTGGTGATATAATGCTTAAAGAGATGAGAGAAGATTGATTCATTTAGTGCCATCTTTTTTTGGAGAGAATAGCCAAAAAAGGACGGAACCAACAGAAAAAAGGAGGCAAATATGTTATTCAAACCACAAGCTATATATTGTGAAAAAAATATAGAAAACTATCCATTAGGAAAGCAGTTAATGGAAAAATACAAAGAAGTACCTAAAATATTAATAGACAATCACAACAATATTGAAGAAATGAGAAAAAAAGAAAATTCGGAATTTCCGAAAATGAAAAGAAATCTAATAATAGGAACACGAAAAACTCACAAATTTGTTCCGAATCATAAAACATCAGACTTTTTAGTACCATACACATCATCGGGATGTACAGCAATGTGTATGTATTGTTATTTGGTTTGTAATTATAATAAATGTGCATATTTAAGGTTGTTTGTAAATAGAGAGGAAATGTTAGAAAAAATTATAAAGACAGCAGAAAAAAGTGAAAAAAAATTAACCTTTGAAATAGGAAGCAATAGTGATTTGGTGCTAGAAAATACAATAACAGGAAATCTAGTATGGACTATAGAAAATTTTGCAAACACAAAAAAAGGAATGCTTACACTTCCTACAAAATTTGATATGGTCGATGATATTTTACCTTTAAAACATAATGGTAAAATAGTTATAAGAATGAGCGTAAATCCAGAAGAAATAATAAATAAAGTAGAGTTTGGAACATCAAGATTAACAGGAAGAATCGAAGCTATTAATAAACTTGCAGAGGCAGGATACAAAGTGGGTATTTTGATTGCACCTGTTATTTTGGTAGATAATTGGAAAATATTATATGAACAACTAATTAAAACTTTAAACGAAAAGCTATCAAAAAAAGTTAAAGATACAGCCTTTTTTGAAATTATTTTTATGACTTATAGTTATGTTCATACTAAGATCAATGAAGAAGCTTTTCCAAATGCTATTAATTTATTTAATAAAGATATTATGACTGGAAGAGGAAATGGAAAATATGCTTATAAGGTAGATGTTAGGAAAGATGTGGAAATTTATTTGAGAGAACTTATGGAGAAATACTTTGCGGGGAATAGTATTGAGTATGTTGTGTAGTTTTTTCTGATTGGGGACGGTTCTTTTGAACTACAAGAACCGTCCCCAATCAGAAAAAATGCTTGACAACTACACAAATTAGCAATAAAATAAACAAAAAAACAGGAGGTAAAAATATGTTAGTAACGACAAAGGAAATGTTTGAAAAATCAATGAAAGAAAATTATGCAATAGGAGCATTCAATGTAAATAATATGGAGATAATACAAGCAATTGTAGATGCGGCAGCTGAGGAAAAATCACCAGTTATATTACAAGCATCATCAAGTGCAATAAAATATGCAAGAATAAATTATTTAATGAAAATGGTAGAGGCTGCAACAGAGGAGCATCCAGAAATACCAGTTGCAATTCACTTAGACCATGGACCAGATTTTGAAACAGCCAAGATGTGTATAGATAATGGTTTCACATCAGTAATGATAGATGGTTCAAAATATAGTTTCGAAGAAAATGTAGAATTAACAAAAAAAGTTGTAGAATATGCACATTCAAAAGGAGTAATGGTTGAAGCAGAAATTGGAAAACTTGCAGGAATTGAAGATGATGTAAACGTAGCAAGTAGTGATGCAATTTATACAGACCCAGCAGATGCAGAAAGATTTGTTAAAGAAACAGGTTGCGACTCTTTAGCTATAGCTATAGGAACAAGCCACGGAGCATATAAATTTAAAGGAGAAGCTAAATTACGTTTTGATATTTTAAAAGAAGTTAAGGCAAGAATTCCAAATACTCCGATTGTACTTCACGGGGCATCAACAGTAATTCCAGAATTGGTTGAACAATGCAACAAATATGGCGCAGATATACCAGGAGCTAAAGGTGTTCCAGATGATATACTTCACACTGCTTCTATTTCGGGAGTTTCTAAAATAAATGTTGATACAGACTTAAGACTTGCAATGACTGCAGGAATAAGAAAGGTATTTGTAGAAGAGCCATCAGCTTTTGATACACGTAAATATTTAACACCTGCAAGAGATTTAATAAAAGCAACAGTACAGCATAAAATAAGAGATGTGTTTGGTTCAAGTAATAAGGCATAATTTTTTTGATTGGGGACGGTTCCTTTGGCAAAAATGTACCAAAAAGAACCGGTCCCAATGGGACATTTTCAATGAGAAATGGAGGCAAAAATATGAAGAAAAAAATAATATTTATCATAGCAATAATAATAGTATTTATAATATTACTAGAAATAGGAATATCAAAAAACAACAACAATAACCAAACAATTTCAAATAATACGCAAGAAGAGACTCAAAATGTAATTTCTGATAATGAAACTCAAAATGAAACAGGAACAGATTTAAACAAAAATGAAATTCAAGAAAATATTACAGAAAACACAAATACTGCAGAAGAGACCACAGAAGAAGTTAATGAAAATGATGAAAAAATCACCAAAAAAGTATCTCCGAGCGGATTTATGGGGGCATCTTTATACAGAGTGTATTTATATGACAATGGAAATACATATGTTGTAACTTTTGATGGAGAGGGTTATGAAGAAAAAAATATTGTAACAAAGAAATTAATTGCAAAAAATGTTAAATCAATTGAAATGTCAGACAGTGACGAAGACCAAGGTATGGTTATTGTAAAAGGCGGAGAGGCTGTAAATAACGACTTTGGCTGGATAAGTTTTTCTAAATAGGTTGAAAAAAATTAATAGGTATGATATAATCATATCTATTAATTTTTTGTGGAGGTCAACAGAATGAAATACATTGAGTTATTAGATAAGATAGATGAATCATGGACTACGATTGAAAAAGCAAGATATTTATATAGACAAATTTGCAAAAATATAGCATATGATGAAAGATTTGCTTATGGAGAAGATGAAAGTCTTATGAAAGATATTTATTATGGAGATGTTGACATAAGAAAAGATGCAGATATAAGGAAAGTATGTAACACTGCTAATAAAATTTATTTACAATTGCTAAAAGAATTAAATATAAAGGCTCAATTGATATATAAAAAAGCCATAGTTAATAGAAAAATTTTGGTACAAGATGTGGCACTAGTATTTTGGGATGAAAACAGAGATAAATATTTTACCAATATTGCAGGAGATATTGAAAATTGTAGATTTGGATTAAGAACAGCTTTTTTCGGAATTAAGAAAAATAACTATGAAGAAGCTCAAGATGTAGCAGAAATTCCAAATGATATACTAAAGAAAATTGATTTAAAAACAGGCTCAATAAAGCTGGATTATAATGATATGGTATTTAAATTATTAGCTAATGAAGTTAAAAATACAAACAATTTTTTAAAATTTCTTGAGGCTCAAGGAATTGATACGAAAAAATTATCGAGAGATGATATATTAAAAAATAAAATATATTATATAAACAAATTAATAAAATTTAGAGATAGAACAGCTGGACCAGATGAATTAAAGAAATTTTATAAACATCTTTTTTGTACATCAGTTTTAGACAAATTTGAAAGTAAAAAATTTGATACATATGAATTTGTAAAAAGTGATGGAGAAGAAGTAAATATTTTATCTATTATTGAATTAAAATTAAAACAAGAAGAGCCAATTTATTATATGTATTCAAAGGAAGAGATGACATATATTCAGTTATCTAAGAACGAAGTTTTAGAAGCAACAAAAGGATTTAAAGAAAGAAAAAATAAAAAGATGCTAATTGAAGAAGATAAAAAGCCTACATATGAAGGGGAAGAACATTAATAATTCCCCTTCAATGCTATTTGCATTCTTCTTTCAGCATCTTTTTTTGCAATATCAGCACGTTTATCATATAATTTTTTTCCTTTACCAATACCTAATTCTAGTTTAACCAAACTACCTTTAAAATAAAGACTAATAGGAACTAAAGAATATCCTTTCGTTTGTATTTTTCCTACCAACTTATTAATTTCTGACCTATTTAATAAAAGCTTTCTATCTCTTAAAGGGTCTTTATTAAAAATGTTGCCAAATTCATATGGGCTGATATGTATGCCAATTGCAAAACATTCGCCATTTTTTATATTGGCAAAAGAATCTTTTAAATTGACTTTTCCTTTTCTAATAGATTTTATTTCTGTTCCGAGATAAAACAATTCCACATTCAATTTTATCAATAATTTCATAGTTATGATATGCATTAGGATTTTTTGCAATTAATTTAGTATTATTAGCCATTTTTTTAAACCTCACATAAAAATTTCAATTAAAATTATAACATCAAAAAATAAAAAAGTCAAAAACATTGCTAAAATGGGAAAAATGTGGTTTAATAGATAGAGTTAGAATAAAAAATGTAGTAAAGAAGGTTATTTAAATGTCAAAAAATATTGTATCAAATTTTTTTAAACATATTAAGTTAGTAAGTAAACATAAATGGCTTGTTTTTAAATTTAGTTGCAAATTAGGAATACCATTTAGAGGATTTATGCATGATTGGTCAAAATTTTCTATTGATGAATTTGGGGAAAGCATAAAATACTATGATGGAAAAGTAAGTCCAATTACAATATGTAAGAAAAAAAATGGATATTCAAAAGCATGGTTACATCATAAAGGAAGAAATAAACACCATTTTCAATATTGGGTTGATTTAGGAACAAAAGGTGTTGCACCTGTAATACCATATAAATATATGGCTGAGATGATATGTGACAAGCTATCAGCAAGTATTACATATAATGGCAAAAATTGGACTCAAAGTTCAGAATATGAATATTGGCAAAAGGAGAAAACAAGAACAATAGTAAATCCCAAGGTTGAAAGATTTTTAGATGAAGTATTTACTCAAATAAAAGATAATGGTTTAGATAAGGTGCTTAATAAAAATAATATAAAAAGCTTATATAAAAAATACTGTATAGATGATAAAACAGAGTATGTTTACGAATTTCATGGTGAATGGAAGAAAGCCGAATAAAATTAAAAAATGAAAGGAATTTTATTATGAAAGAAGAAAAAAAAGCCACAAGGCAAAGTTATGGAGAAACACTAGAAAAATTAGGAGAAAAGTATGAAGATATAGTTGTTTTAGATGCAGATTTAGCAACAGCAACAAAAACCATCAATTTTGCAAAAAAGTTTCCAGAAAGATTTTTCGATATGGGAATTGCAGAAGCAAACATGATGAGTACTGCAGCAGGAATAGCAACAACAGGAAAAGTACCATTTGCAAGCACATTTGCGGTATTTGCAGCAGGAAGAAGTTATGATCAAATTAGAAACAGTATATGTTATCCAAAATTAAATGTAAAAATATGTAGCACTCATTCTGGAATAACAGTAGGAGAAGATGGTGCAACACACCAAATGCTAGAAGATATAAGTATGATGAGAACATTACCTAATATGAAAGTTTTAAGCCCAGCAGATGATATAGAAACTAAGTGGGCAATAGAAGAAGCTTATAAACAAAAAGGCCCTGTGTATGTAAGACTTTCAAGACTTGCAACACCTATTATTTATGATGAAAATCAGGAATTTGAATTTGGTAAAATGATTCAATTTGGAAGCGGAATAGATGCTACGATTTTTTCGAGCCGGAGACGTGCTAGCAGAATCATTAAAAGCTAAAGAGATACTTGCTAAGACAAAAGGAATTGATATAAGAGTAGTTGATGTTCATACTATAAAACCAATTGATGAAGAGATGATTATTAAATGTGCAAAGGAAACTAAAAGATTGATTTCTATAGAAGACCATAGTGTAATTGGAGGATTAGGTTCTGCTATTTCTGAGGTTTTAACTAGTAAGTATCCTGCAAAATTAGAGAGAATAGGAATTAATGACGAGTTTGGAAGGTCTGGAAAGGCTGAGAAATTAGTTGAATTTTATGGTTTGAGCGCTGAAAGGATTGTTGAGAAATTTTTGTAGAAAATGTACTTGACAATTTGAGTTGGTTGTTATAAAAATAATGAGAAAAAGAATTTTTTCTGATTGGGGACGGTTCTTTTGAGCTACAAGAACCGTCCCCAATCCAAAAAAAGAAAGGAAGATAGAAATGGAAAAAGTAAGAGGATTTGAAATAGCAAAAGGATTTGAAGGAAAAGGGATAAATTTACCAGAAAGAAAAACAAAAAATTCAGCAGCATATGACATAGAAGCTGCTGAAGACATAGTTATACCAAGTTTTAAAAAAGGAATGAAACCAACACTTGTAGCAACAGGTTTAAAAGCCTATATGCAAGAAGATGAAGTATTATATTTATATGCAAAAAGTTCAGGATTTCCTAAAAAAGGAATAATGTTATCAAATAATGTAGGAATAATAGATGGAGATTACTATGAAAATGAATCAAATGATGGACATATAATGTTTTCATTAATAAATCTAAAAGATGAAGATTTACAAATAAAAAAAGGAGATAGCATAGGACAAGCAATGTTTGGAAAATATTTAACTATAGATAATGATAATGCAGATGGAGTAAGAAAAGGTGGATTTGGTTCTACAAGCGAGAAATAATAGGGAGGATTTACACATGAAAAATTATATGTGTAAATCATTTTTCCTTTAAAAGTTTTTTGAAGAGAGGTTTTTCTAATGAAAGAAATTATGAAAAAAATAAAAGAAAAAAAGAATATTTTTTTTGAAATTGCGATAATTGCTTTAATTATATTATTTGGTTTTAGCATAGCACCTAAAACACTTCAAAATGATACATATTATACTGTATCAATTGGAAATTTAATAATGGAAAACGGAATTGACAATAAAGACCATTATTCATGGCACGAAGATTTGCCATATACATATCCACATTGGTTATATGATGTATTTATGAGCATAATATATAATTTAGATAGATGGGATGGAATTTATATATCTGTTTGTGTAATGTCAATATTACTAGGTTTATCTATATATATTGTAAATAAAAAACTCAACAAAAATCAAGTTATATCATTTGCAGTAACAATAGGGGCACTGTATTTGTTAAAGGATTACGTGGCTGCAAGAGCTCAGCTAGCAACGTTCATAATATATGTATGGGTAATTTATTTTATAGATAGATTTTTACAAAATCCAAAAAAAATCCAATATGGACTGGGCATTATATTATCATCCATTCTGGTTGCTAATATACATGTAGCAGTTTGGCCATTTTTATTTATTTTAAGTTTACCATATATTGGAGAGTACATTGTGTGTTTAATTGCAGATGTGGTAATATATCAAAAAATACAAATATTATGGAAGAAAATATTATTAAAAAAATATAAAAAAGATGAAAAGAAAACAGAAGAAATAAAAAAATCATTAGAAGATATAAAATATTCTAATCAAAAAAGAAAAGAGCTTAGAGAGTCAGAAGAACCATATAAGATAAAAATGAAAAGAAATGATAATACAAAATGGCTTATTATAATCATACTAATATGTGCACTTACTGGATTTTTGACCCCACTTGGAACTACTCCATACACATATTTGATAAAAACGATGCAAGGTAACACTGTAAACAATATAAACGAGCATTTACCTTTAACACTTATAAATAATATTCCAATAATGTGTACTCTTGTAATCGTATTGTCATTATTAATATTTACTAAGACGAAAATAAGATTAACGGACTTGTTTATGATGGGAGGACTTACATATTTAATGTTCTCATCTAGAAGGCAGTCAACCATGTTTGTTTTAATGGGTTCAATAATTTTAAATAGAATGATAATGGATACGATTGAAATCTATGGAACTCAAAATATGAAAGAACTGATGAAAACTTTTTTACAGTTTGTAGGTGTTACAGTTTCATGTTTAGCAATATTTTTTGGACTTAAATTTATAAATAAAAAGAAAGATGCTGTATATGTAAGTGAAAGCACATATCCTGTACATGCAGCTGATTGGATGTTAGAAAATTTAGATGTTAAAAATATCAAATTATTTAATGAATATAATTATGGAAGTTATTTATTATATAGAGGAATACCAGTTTTTGTGGATTCAAGAGCTGATTTATATGCACCTGAGTTTAATGGAAAAAAAGATATTTTTATGGATTTTATAAATACATCAAATATTGGAAAATATTATGGAAAGACTTTTAAAGAATATGGAATAACTCATGTTATTTTATATAAGAATTCGAAGATTAGGATGCTGATAGACGAAGCAGAACCTGAGAATTATAATAAAATATATTCAGATAGTAATTTTGTGATTTATGAAGTTAATTTCTGATTTCTGATTTCTGATTTCTGATTGGGGACGGTTCTTGTAGCTCAAAAGAACCGTCCCCAATCAGAAAAAATGGAGGCGAAAATGGATACAAGACCAATAGGAATTTTTGATTCTGGAATAGGCGGACTCACAGTTTTAAAACAATTAAAAGAAGATATGCCAAACGAGAGTTTTATATATTTAGGAGATAATTTGAATTTTCCGTATGGAGAAAAGAGCAAAGAGAAAATAGTAGAATTATCAAGAAAAAATATTCAATACTTTGAAAAACATAATGTCAAAATGGTAATTATTGCATGTGGCACAGCAACTAGCCAAAGTTTGGATATAATGAATGAAATATTTTCTATACCGATAATAGGCATAATAGAACCTACAGTACAGTATATAGAAAAATTAAAATTAAAAAAAGTTGGGGTTATTGCTACAACAGGAACAATCAGAAGTGGTATGTGGGAGCAAAAACTTAAAAATAAGATACCAGATATAGAGGTAATAAACAAAGCATGTCCATTACTTGCAGGAATTGCAGAGGAAGGAAAGGCTATGTCTGAAGAGGGCTTAAAAGCTATTCATGAATATATGAAAATCTTTAAGGAAAACAGTGTGGAAACGATAATTTTGGGATGTACGCATTATCCTATTTATGAAGAAATAATAAAAAGAGAATTTCCATATGAGATAGAATTGGTAAATACAGGAAAAGCGGTTTCAGAAAAGGTAAGAGAATTTTTAGGAGAACATAAGATGGCAAATGATGAAAAAGTAAAACCAGTAAAAATAGTGCTAACAAAGGAAGAAAAGGATTTTGAAAATAAAGTAAAAAAAATCTTAAAATCAAGTCAAATGCTTGACATTACTATATTTAACTAATATAATAATTATATAAAAATTACCAATTAAAAGGAGCAATAAATGTCAGACATAAGTCAAAATTTATTTGATAAAAAATACAATCAGATGACAGATGAAAATTTACTGCAAGAAATAACTCAAAACCAAAACAACACTGCACTAGATTGTTTAATAGAAAGATACAAAGACATTGTAAGCATAAAAGCCAACAAATTTTTCATGGTAGGCTCAGAAAAAGAAGATATGCTACAAGAAGGATATATCGGATTATATAAAGCAGTAAAATCATTTGACAAAGAAAAACAGAATTCCTTCAAAACATTTGCAGGACTATGCATAGAAAGACAAATGATAACTGCTGTAAAAAATTCAAACAGACAAAAACATATACCACTAAATTCATCATTATCTTTAAATTCGGGAGCTTATGATGAAAATGACGATACAGAAGTAATGGAAATACTAGATACAAGAAAAACAGGAGAAGACCCATTAGATATAGTAACAAAAAAAGAATACTTTACAGTAATTGAAAAATCAATAGATGATAGCTTAAGCGATTTTGAAAAAAAAGTGTTAACACATTACAAAAATGGAGAAAGTTATGCAGAAATTGCAGAAAAGCTTCAAAGTAAAGTAAAGTCTGTAGATACAGCAATTCAGAGGATACGTAAAAAGGCATTAAAAATAAAGCAAAAAATCGAAGAAGGAGACAAATAAAAGATGAAAGAAGAATTTTTAAAATTATTAAAAAGTACAAATAGAGAAAATATAGATGAATTAATAGATTTTATAAATAAAACAGATTTTTTTGATGCACCAGCAAGCACACGTTTCCATGGAAGCAGAGAGCATGGATTGGTAGAGCATAGTTTAAAAGTATATGAGATATTAAAAGAAAAAGTTAAAACATCATGTATAGAAATAAAAACACCATCAGAATCTGTTATATTAATAGCATTATTACATGATTTATGTAAAGCAAATTATTACAAAATTGATTATAGAAATGCCAAAAATGCATTAGGAATATGGGAAAAGGTACCATATTATACGGTTGATGACACAATTCCATATGGACATGGAGAAAAATCAGTTATGATGATAACAGAATATATAAAACTTACCCCAGAAGAAAAATATGCAATTCGTTGGCATATGGGGTATACTGAACCTAAAGAGCAATATAATACAATTGGACTAGCTTTTGCAAAATATCCAATTGCATTGTTGACACATGAGGCGGACTTAGAGGCAACTTATTTTTTTGATACATAATTTCGCATTGGGGACGGTTCTTTTCGCGAAAAGAACCGTCCCCAATCAGAAAAAGGAGAGGATATTGATGAATAAAACAGAACCACGTACACTTCCAGGATTTATGGAATTATTACCACAAGATCAAATACTATTTAACCAAATAAAAGAAACAATACAAAGAAACTACGAAAAATTTGGATTTTTACCACTAGATACACCAATAATAGAAGATTCGAGAGTATTACTAGCAAAAGCAGGAGGAGAAACAGAAAAGCAAATATATAGATTTAATAAAGGAGACAACGACCTAAGCTTAAGATTTGACCTAACAGTTCCACTTGCAAAATATGTAGCAAAAAACTATGGAAGTTTAGCATTTCCATTTAGAAGATACCAAATTGGAAAAGTATATAGAGGGGAAAGACAACAAAAAGGTAGATATAGAGAGTTTTATCAATGTGATATAGACATAATTGGAGATGGAGAATTAAGCATAATAAATGATGCAGAACTTCCAAATGTTATTTATAATACTTTCACAGAACTTGGATTTGGTGAGTTTACAATTTGTATTAATAATAGAAAAATATTAAATGGATTATTCGAAAGTTTAAACTTAAGCGAAGAAGCTTCTGATATTTTAAGAATTATAGATAAGATTGAAAAAATTGGAAAAGAAGCTGTAGTAGAGGAATTACAAAAATTAAATATTGAACAAGAAAAAATAAATAAAATAATGGATTTTATTGCAATTGATGGTTCGAATGATGAAAAATTGAAGGCTTTAGCTAAGCTTGGAATTTTTGAAGAAAAATTTGTTAAAGGTTTAGAAGAGATAACAGAAGTTGTTAAATATATGAGATTATTTGGAATACCAGAGCAGAATTTCAAAATAGATTTAACAATAGCAAGAGGGCTAGACTACTATACAGGAACAGTTTATGAGACTTTCTTAAATGAATATAAAAGTTTAGGAAGTATTTGTTCTGGCGGAAGATATGAAAATTTAGCAGAATACTACACAGATAAAAAGCTTCCAGGTGTTGGAATATCTATCGGACTTACTAGATTATTTTATCAACTAAGTGAAATTGGTTTAATAAAATCTGAAAAAAAAGCTATTTCGGATGTTCTTGTGATTTCTATGACTGATAATTTTGAATATGTTTCTAAGGTTGCAAATAAATTAAGAGATGAAGGTAAAAACGTTCAGGTTTATTATGAGGATAAGAAAGTTAAAGCGAAATTTAAGTATGCTGATAAGTTGGAAATTCCTTATACTGTTGTTATCGGTGATGATGAAGTTGAGAGCGGAAGTTATAGTTTGAAGAATATGATGACAGGAGAGCAGGAGAGTCAAAAGTTGTAATTTATTTTTCGAATTGGGGACGGTTCTTTTCACGAAAAGAACCGTCCCCAATTCGAAATCATTTCAACTCCACAACAGTAACACCCATTTCACCTTCACCAAAACCACCAACTCTAAAAGACTTAACTCTTTTATGTTTCTTCAAAAAACTCTGAATAGCCGTGCGAAGTTTACCAGTACCCTTACCATGAACAATCCTAGCAGTCTGAATTTTAGCCAAAAAGCAATCATCCAAAAACTTATCAACCAAAGGAATAGCCTCATCAACAGTAAGACCAATAACATTAATCTCAGAATTAGCAAACCTAGTTTTATTAACCTTTGGACTAGAAGAAACAACAGGTTTAGTCAAATCATTTTTCAAATCTCTAGGTAATTCCAAATACTTAATATTAACATTAGTTTTAATAAGCCCAATTTGAACTTGAACTTCATCATTTTTATTAATCTTAGAAGAGCAAATGATACCATTTTGATTAAGATTAGTAATATAAACCTTCATTCCATTTTTGATTAAATCACGAGAAACAGGATTACTAGCTACATTTTCTACTGTATCTTTAATAGATTTCTCTTTAATAGAAGAATTTAAAGAATTTCTTAATTTATTAAGTTCATCAACTGCACCTGAAGTGTTTTCGATTTTTTTCATTTCACTGATTAACTTAGAAGCTTCATCTTTGGCATCAAGTAAAATATCTCTAGCTTTAATTTTAGCATTATTTATAAGTTCTTGTTCTTGTTGCTTTAATTTTGAATCATCTCTTTGAAGATTTTTCTTAAGAACTTCAACTTGATTTAGATTTTTTTGGATTTCTTCTTTTTCTCTTTCAATTTCGATTTTGTCATCATATATTTTCTTTAAAAGAGCTTCAATATCAACATCTTGTTTGTCCATTAAAGAACGAGCTTTATCTATAATTTCCTTTTTGATGCCAAGTTTTTCACTAATTGCAAAAGCATTACTTTTACCTGGAATGCCAAGCAATAGGCGATACGTAGGTTTCAAATTTTCAATATCAAATTCAACACTTGCATTTTGAACATAAGGAGTGACCAAGGCATAGCGTTTTAATTCTTGATAGTGAGTAGTTGCGATTGTTAAAATATTATTATTTTTAAAATATTCCAAAATACTAATTGCAAGATTAGCACCTTCGATTGGGTCTGTACCAGAACCTAATTCGTCTACTAAAATTAGACTGTTTTCGGTAGCGGTTTTTAGAATATGGGAAATATTTATCATATGGCTCGAAAATGTACTTAGCGAATCTGAAATACTTTGGTCATCTCCAATATCCGCAAAAATCTCATCAAAAACATATATGCTTGATTTTTCATCTGCTGGGATATTTAAACCAGAACAAGCCATTAATTCTAGTAATCCTACGGTTTTTAATGTAACAGTTTTACCACCAGTATTTGGACCTGTAATAATTAATAATGAAAAATCTTTTCCGATACTTAGTGTAGTAGGAACTACTTTATTTGAGTCGATTAATGGATGACGTGCATTTATAAATTCGGCAAATTTTTCATCATTTATTTTAGGAGTAATTCCTTTTATTGAGTTAGAATACTTTGCTTTAGCAAAAATAAAATCTAATTTTCCTATTATAGAAACATCTAATTGGATTTCGCTAGTATAAGCAAAAAGCATACTACTTAAATTATATAAAATTCTTTCAATTTCAGCACTTTCGTCTATTTTTAAGTTATTTAATTCGTTATTAAATTCGAATACTGCAAGTGGCTCTATAAAAACAGTTGAACCGCTTGAAGACATATCGTGCACAAATCCTTTTACATATGACCTATATTCTTGCTTTACTGGAATAACATATCTATCATTTCTTATAGTTACTACATTTTCTTGAATATATTTTGAGTAACTTGATGAATGTAAAATTGTATTTAATTTTGATTTTATATCTTGTTCAAGTCTACGTTCACGCCTTCTGATAGTAGCTAAATTGTTGGAGCTATTATCTGCGATTGTATTTTCGTCAATAATGCATTTTTTAATTTTATCAATTATAGAATGATTCGTATATAATTCTGAAAAATAGCCATTTAAGTGAGGAAAATCATCTGTATTTACAAAACTTGAAAAATATTCTATTAATTCATCTGACATTTCCAAAATATTTACAACAGACAATAAAGCTTTAGCGGAAATTGTGCTGGAACTTTCAAGTAATTTTAGGTAAACACCAATGTCGTCTATTTCTGAAATTGGTGGAGTAGAGTTTCTTTCTATTAAACTTACAGCTTCATTAGTTTCTGCTAAAGTATTTGTTACTGTTTCTTTTTGATTTGATGGCAATAAATTAGAAGCAAATTTTTTTCCTATATATGTATGACAATATGATGTTAATTTTTGCAATATTTGATTATATTCTAATTTATTTAAATATGTTTGATTCATTTTTATCAGTCCTTTTTTATTTATATTCCATAATTTTAATATGTTTTGAGGGGATTGTCAATGGGTATATATATTGCCAAGATGATAAAAATAATATATAATGCCCCAAAATGGGACCAAAAAGAACCGACCATAATGGTCCCAGAGAGCAAGAAATAGGAGGGAAGAAAATGAAAACTGAAAAAATAAAATTAAAGTCAAATATAGATAATTTAGAACTAGAATGTCTACTAATAATGCCAGATACAGAAATAAAAGGGCTAGTGCAACTGGCACATGGAATGAATGAGTACAAAGAAAGATATACAAAATTTATGGAATATCTTGCACAAAATGGATATGCATGTATAATAAATGACCATAGAGGACACGGAAAAAGTATAAGAAATCAGGAAGATTTGGGATATTTTTATGATAATAAAGCAGAATCAGTAGTAGAAGATTTACACCAAATTACAGAATATTTTAAAGAGAGATTTAAAAACAAAAAAATTATATTATTTGGACATAGTATGGGCTCAATGATAGTTAGAAAGTATATTGCAAAATATGATGATAAAATTGATGGTTTGATAGTATGTGGTTCTCCAAGTGAAAATAAAAGTGCAAAATTTGGATTAGCTCTTATAAAAACAGCAGAATTATTTAAAGGTGATAGATATCGTAGCAAAGCACTTAAAAAATTGATGTTTGGAGGATTTAGTAAGAAAAATGAAACTGTAAATAGCTGGATTTGTACAAATAACGAAATTGTAGAAAAATATAATAGAGATAATCTTTGCATATATAATTATACATTAAATGGATTGGAAAATATTGTAAGATTAATGATAGATATATATAATCCCAAAATATATAAGAAAAATAATTTGAATCTTCCAATATATTTTATAGCAGGAAGTGAAGACCCTGTTATAACATCAATAGAAGCTTGGAATAAAGCACAGGAATTTTTGAAAAAACAAGGATATCAAAATATCACAGGGACTTTATATGAAAATATGAGACATGAGATTTTAAATGAAGTTCAAAATGAGATGGTTTATAATGATATTTTAATATGGATGGATAAAATATGAGATGTAATAAAAAAATATATATTTCAGAAAAGAAGCCATCCCAAAATCCAAAAAAATAGCGATAAAGCATTGCTATTTTTTTTAATATTTAGTAAAATATAACAGAAAAGCAAGGGAAGTGAAATAATGAAAGACATACTAACATTAGGAATAGAATCAAGCTGTGATGAAACATCAGTTGCAGTTATAAAAAATGGAAGGGAAATTTTATCAAATATAATAGATACACAAATACCAATACACGAAAAATATGGTGGAGTAGTCCCAGAAATTGCCTCAAGAAATCATATAGAGGCAATATCAAGAGTTACAAAACTAGCCCTAAAAGAAGCGGAAGTAGAATTTTGCGATATAGATGCAATAACACCGACATATGGTCCAGGTCTAGTTGGAGCATTATTAGTTGGAGTATCATATGCAAAAGCTTTATCATATGCCATCAATAAACCACTAGTTGGTGTTAATCATATTCAAGGACATATTGCGGCAAATTACTTAACTTATCAAGAATTAAAACCACCATTTTTATGTTTACTTATATCAGGTGGAAACACTCAAATAGTATATGTAAAAGATTATACAAAATTTGAAGTACTTGGAAAAACTAGAGATGATGCAATTGGAGAAGCATTTGATAAAGTAGCAAGAGTTGTTGGACTTGATTATCCGGGAGGACCTAAAGTAGATAAATTGGCAAAGGAAGGAACTCCTAATATCAGACTTCCAAAAACGCATTTTGAAAATTCGTTAGACTTTAGTTTTAGTGGAATAAAAACGGCAGTAATAAACATAAATCATAATACAAAAAATATAAACAAAGCAGACTTATGCGCAAGTTTTGAAAAAACTGTAACCGAAGTATTAATAGAAAACATAAAAAAAGCTATAGAACAAACAGGAATGAAAAGCTTAGCAATAGCTGGAGGAGTTTCGGCAAATTTATATATAAGAAGTGAAATTTTAAAATTACAAAATGATGGTTTAAAAATATATATGCCAGACTTAAAATTGTGTACAGACAATGCCGCAATGATTGGATCTGCAGGATATTATAATTTTATTAGTGGAAAAAGAGATGAATTAGATTTAAATGCTGTGCCAAATTTAAAATTATAGCCAGACCAAATGGGACCGGGTCTTTTTTGTCCCATTTTGGTGAATGTATTTTGATTATTAACAATGGGACAAAAAAGACCCGGTCCCATTTGGTCAAAGGAGGGATGAATTATGGCAATATATACAATAGGCGACCTACATCTATCATTTGGAAATCCTAAACCAATGAACATATTTGGGGAAAATTGGAATAATCATGAAGAAAAGATAAAAAATGACTGGATAGCTAAAGTAAAACCAGAAGATACAGTGATTCATCCAGGAGATTTTTCATGGGCCATGTATTTGAAAGATACTATAAAGGATTTTGAATATTTAGATAGCTTACCTGGAAAAAAGATAATGCTAAAGGGAAATCACGAATATTGGTGGACAACAGTAACTAATATGAAAAAGTTCTTAAATGAGCATAATTTCCATAATATAGAATTTATCCAAAATAATAGTATAGAAGTAGAAGATAAAATAATTTGCGGGACAAGAGGTTGGAGCTTAAATAATGAAAGAACGGAGCAAGAGAAAAAATTAATAGATAGAGAGGCTTTGAGATTGGAACTTTCTATAAAAAGTACTGTTGATAAAGGAAAAGAGATAATTGTTTTTATGCATTATCCTCCTGTTGTTAAGCAAAATATTGATAATGAATTTATGAGAGTGCTTAGAAAATATGATATAAAAAAATGCTATTATGCACATTTACATGGAAGGTCAATTGAGGATGCGGTTCAGGGTAATATTTATGGAATTGAGTTTAAGTTGGTTAGTGCTGATGCATTAGATTTTAAGTTGTTAAAAATTTAGTACCTAAAAGGGACCGCCCAAAAGGAACCGCCCAAAAGGGACCGGGTCTTTTTTGAGTAAGGACAAAAAAGACCCGGTCCCTTTTGGGTAAAAAAGGAGAAAAAATGATAGATTTACAAAAATCAGTTCAATATATAAAAAACGTTGGACCATCAAGAGTAAAATTATTGAATAAATTAAATATAAAGACATTACAAGATTTAATAACTTATTTTCCAAGAAATTATGAGGACAGAGGGATTGCCAAAAAGCTATCTGATTGTAAAGATGGGGAAGAAGCACTGATAAAAGGAGTTGCTATAACAAAAGTCTCTGAAAATTTTGCAGGAAAGCTTAAAATTTATAGATTAGTAATAAGAGATGGAGAAAATCCCTGTACTATAACTTGGTATAATCAAAGTTATGTAAAAAATATATTTAAAATCGGAAATACATATAATTTTTATGGAAAAGTAGATACAAAATTAGGTAGATATGAGATGAAATCGCCTATTTTTGATGAATCAGGAGTAAACAAAAATACAGGAAAAATAATACCAATATATCCTTTAACATATGGTATAAGCCAAAATACTATAAGAAAAATAATAGAAAATGGTGTAGATGAGGTTTATGGAAATTTGGAAGAAACTTTGCCTGATTACATTATTGAAAGATATAAGCTAATGGGACTAAATGATGCAATAAAAAAGGTACACTTTCCAGACAATAAAAATGAATTTGCAAGAGCAAGATACAGGCTTGTATTTGAGGAATTACTTAGTTTTCAAATTGCATTATTACATATAAAACAAAGTTATAAAAATGATGAAAAAGGAATAAGTTTTGATAAAAACATAAAAATGGATGATGTTATAAATACATTACCATTCAAATTAACAAATGCTCAGTTACGTGTGCTTGCTGAAATAAATAACGATATGGAAAAAAACACGCCAATGAACAGATTACTTCAGGGAGACGTAGGTTCTGGAAAAACTATTGTAAGTATTATTGCAGCATATAAAGCTGTGAAAACTGGGTATCAAGCAGCAATATTAGCTCCTACGGCAATTCTTGCAAGTCAACATTTGGAAAATTTCCAAAAGATTTTAAATAAATTTGGTATAAAATCTGAGCTTTTAGTTTCAAGTATCACGAAGAAAAATAAGCAAATAATCAAAGAAAAGTTAGCTACTGGAGAAATAGATATATTAATTGGAACACATGCGATGCTAGAAGAAGATGTAGAGTTCAAAAATCTAGGACTGGTTGTAACAGATGAGCAGCATCGTTTTGGCGTAAAGCAAAGGGCTAAAATTGTCTCTAAAGGAAATAATCCTGATGTTATAGTAATGTCTGCAACTCCTATTCCAAGGACTCTTGCACTTATTTTATATGGAGATTTAGATATTTCTATAATAAATGAGCTTCCACCAAATAGAAAAAAAATAGATACATTTGCTGTTGGAAAAAGTTATGAGGAAAGAGTAAACCATTTTATAGAAAAACAAATTGATGAAGGCAGGCAGTGTTATATTGTTTGCCCATTGGTTGAGGAAAATGAAGAAATGGATTTGAAATCTGTAACAGAGCTTGCAGAAAAATTGCAAAATGAAACATTTAGTAAATATAGAGTTGAATATTTACATGGTAAGATGAAACCAAAAGAAAAAGATGACATAATGCTGAGGTTTAAAAATGGAGAGATTGATATTTTAATATCTACAACTGTTATTGAGGTTGGTGTTGATGTGCCTAATGCAAATATTATGGTAATTGAAAATAGTGAAAGATTTGGTTTAGCTCAGCTTCATCAATTAAGGGGAAGAGTTGGCCGTGGGGAGTATAAGTCTTATTGTATTTTAAAATTTGAGGGCAAAGGAAAAGTTGTACAAGAAAGAATGAAAATTATGTGCCAGACAAATGATGGTTTTGTTATTTCTGAAAAAGACTTAGAACTTCGTGGCTCAGGAGATTTCTTCGGAACTGCTCAGCACGGAATTCCTGAAATGAAAATTGCTAATCTTTTTGAGGATATTGATGTTTTAAAGACTGTACAAGATTTGAGCAATAAAATTATGAGTGATGATTTGAATTTGAGTAAACCTCAAAATGAAAGGCTTAAGAATTTGGTTAAAGGAAAATTGGATGGTAGGATTGATATTTGATTTTAGAAAACGTTGGAAATATTTTACAAAGATGCAAAACTCGATTTTTGCAAAGAGTTTTGAGCAATTCTTGAAGAAATATTGTAAAATAATGGAAAATGTGTTATAATGTTGAATAGTTACAAGCTAATATGCAAAAGAATTACAGGAGGAAAATAAACATGAGCAGAAGCATGCAAAGAAGAGAAATTCGGAGAAAGGTAAGAAGTTTCAATTTACCTAACTGTCAAAGGGTATATCTGGAACAAATTGCAATTAGAAGATATAACATGCGAACGCAAGGAAAGAAAGAAAGCATGGAGCAAACTGCAACAATCGTAATGAGAAAAATGCCGGAACTTTGCTCGAAAGTAAAAGGGCTTGAACACAAGAAAAATTTTGTTTTGACAAGCTATGATAAATCTTTCAGGGAACTTGAAAGACGATTAGAAAGTTCTCCTACTGTGGATGAAAATCTGCTGAGAGGACCAATAATTGAAAATGTTATTGAGTATATCATATCTTCTAAATAAAGAATCCGAACAGTCAAAACAGGTGTCAAATGGCACCTGTTTTGCTATGCACAAAAACAATAAGTAAAAGGAAATTTTTCACAAAAAGAAAATGACAAAAAATCCTTTACAACAACAAAATTAAGTAGTATATTATAAAAGAAAACAAAATATCTTATTGGAACCGGTGGGGATAACTTTGCACAATGCACCATTGGGACCGGGTCTTTTTGGTACAATGTACCATTGGGACCGGTTCTTAATGGTACAATGTACCAAAAAGACCCGGTCCCAATGGTGCAATGATGCAAAAAGGAGAAAAACAAATGATACTAAAACTAATATCGCTAATAATTATCCTAACAGGAACCATATTTATATATGATGCCAGGACGCTCAGTATAAACTGGTTTAGCTTTGGAGACCAAAACGAAGCAACATCAGGATTAAAAATGCTTGGTTTTATAATTGCAATGATAGGAGCAATTATATTCTATATTGTGTAACACAAAAAAGACACAAAAAGAACCGGTCCCTATGAGAAAATTGGCACAAAAAGAACCGGTCCCAATGTGCCAAAAAACTATTGATAAAAAAATAAATTTTGTATATAATACAAAATATAAAAAAATGGAGGTAACCAATGAAAAATAAAAACGAATTAAGCTATAAACAGCTAAAAATGACATGTGACCCAAATATATTCAAATTTGAAACAACTGAAAATCTAGAATCAATAACAACAGGGATAGGGCAAGATAGAGGAATAAAAGCCCTAGAATTTGGTATAAATGTAAACATAAAAGGATACAACATTTACCTAGAAGGACCAAGTGGTGTAGGTAAAACAATGTATACAAAAAATTATTTAAGGAAAATTGCAAAAAAGAAAAGAGCACCTCAAGATTGGTGTTATATATATAACTTTAATAACCCAAATGAGCCTATTGCAGTATCACTTCAAGCTGGACATGGAAAAGAATTTAAAGAAGACATGGAAAACTTTATAAAAGAAATTAAGAAGGATATAAAAAACACATTTAATAATGATGATTTTGAAAAAGAAAAAGCTTTAATAAAACAAGAATATGAAGAAAAACGAGAAAAATTGATGGATAAACTTACTCATGATGCTTTAGAGTATAGTTTTCAAGTAAAATCAGCACAAAATGGTATATATATGATGCCGATTTTAGAAGGAAAAGCTTTAAAAGAAGAAGAATTTGATAAATTAGATGATGAACTAAAAAGTCAATTTGAAGAAAAATCAACTATAGTTCAAGAAATGATAATGGATGTTATAGGAAGAATAAAGCAAATTGAAAGAGTATCTGATAAGAAAATAGATGAATGGCAATCAAATGTTGCGTTACTTACTGTTAATGTTCATATAAATATGTTAAAAGCTAAATATAAAAGAAATAAAAAAATTAACCAATTTTTAAATGCAGTAAAAAAAGATGTATTAAAAAATGTACCTACATTCTTAGCAGAAGATACAAATGAAAAAAACACACAACAGGTACAACAAGGTCCACAATTTGGACAAAATCAAGACCCATGTTTAAATTATAGAGTTAATTTATTTGTTGATAATAGTGAGTTAGAAGGAGCTCCTGTTATTATGGACTCTAACTATTCTTATCAAAATATATTTGGTAAACTTGAATATGAAAACTACTATGGAGCCTTAAAAACAGACTTTACAATGCTTCAAGCAGGTTTACTTCATAAGGCAAATGGAGGATATATAATTTTCCAAGCAAGAGACCTATTAGCAAATGGAATAAGCTATGATACATTAAAAAAAGCATTAAGAGTAAAAGAAATAGCAATAGAAAATGCTGTTGAACAACGTTCTTCTATGGTAATGGTATCATTAAAACCAGAGCCTATTCCACTTGATTTAAAAGTAATTTTAATTGGGGATAGTGAAATTTATCAAGCACTACTTGCTATGGATTCAGACTTTAGAAATCTATTTAAAATAAAAGTAGAATGGGAAGATAGTGCAGAATTCAATAACGAAAATGTAAATAGATTAGCAAGAATAATTCATGATTACTGTGAGCAAGCAGAATTACTTCAACTAGATAAGTATGCAATGGCAAAAGTTGTGGAATTTGCATCAAGAATGGCAGGAGACCAAACTAAAATATCAACATTATTTAATGACTTATTTGAAGTAATTGGAGAAGCATCGACTTGGGCAAAAATGTCAAAAGCAAAAATAATTACACCTAATTTTATAGAAAAAGCATTAAAAGAACAAAAAGACAGAGTAAAAAAATATGACTCTATGTACACAGAAATGATAAAAGATAACTCTCTACTTATTTCAACTTCTGGATATAAAGTAGGTGAATTAAATGGTCTAACTGTTATGACTATTGGAAATACTGCATTTGGAAAACCTGCAAAAATAACAGTAAATACGTATACTGGAAAAAACGGAATAGTTGATATTGAAAGAGAAGTTGAAATGTCAGGTTCAACTCACTCTAAAGGTGTACTTATTTTGAATGGTTTCCTTGGAGAAAGATTTGCACAAGATATACCTCTTAGCTTAACTGCAAGTATTTGTTTTGAACAGCTATATAATGGTGTAGATGGAGATAGTGCATCAAGTACAGAACTTTATGGCTTACTTTCAAGCTTGTCAGGAGTACCAATAAATCAATCAATTGCGGTTACTGGTTCTGTAAACCAAAAAGGAGAAATCCAACCAATTGGAGGAGTCAATGAAAAAATAGAAGGATTCTATCAAATTTGCAAAATGAGAGGATTAGATGGTAGCCATGGAGTAATGATTCCTGTTCAAAATATAAAGAATTTACAATTATCAGATGAAGTAATAGATAGTGTTAGAAATGGATTATTTACAATATATGCAATTTCTACTATAGATGAAGGAATAGAAGTATTAACAGGAGTTCCAGCTGGTAAAAAAGACAAAGAAGGAAAATTTTCAGCAGGAAGTATTAACTATTTGGTATATGAAAAATTAAAAAAATATGCGGAGATTAGTGAAAAATGAATTTAAAAAATGAAAAAGGTATTACACTAATGGTTTTAACAATTACAATAATAGTATTATTAATAATAACAGGAATTACTATAAACACTTCAAAAAGTCAATTATCAATAAAAAGACTCAATAATTTATATGCAGATTTGGATACGATAAGTACAAAAGTGACAGACTATTATTTAAAAAACAATAGTCTGCCTGTATTTTATAATACCTATTTAAATAGTAGCACTGAGCTTGGTTCATTGCTAGTTGCAAATGGTGGGGAAGAAAGTGCAATAAATTCTAATGATGATGGATCATATTATGTTTTAAATTTATCTAAACTCGATAATTTAACATTAAATTATGGTGAGCAATACAAAGAATGGAGCGATACTAGCACATTTCAAACATATCAGGATTTATATATAATAAATGGTGTAACACATCAGATTTATTACCCAAAAGGCATAACATATGATGGCGAAACATATTTTACTAAAAAGGTCAATTCATATGTTGTAGATAAAATTCAAACAACAAGCATTTCTGATGATGAGTTTAAACTAACAAGTATTGTTGCAAACAAGAATGAAACTGATGAAGAAAATAAGGTAATTATAGATGCAAATGTTAAACTTAATTTAACAGAAAATTTAAATAGTGATACATTAAAATATGCATGGGAAACAAGTAGTGATTCTACCAATATTGAATACACTAATTTCTCTGTAGATTCTTCAAACAGTGCTAATATAATGAGTAAGATAGTGGATGATACAACGAAATATTATTTGAATTTAAGTATTTTGGACATCAATGGAGAATTGCACAAAATTCAATATGAAGTAACATTTAATACTAAGGAGTCATTACCAAAGAGAGAGGGAACCATACCATATTATCCTGATGAAAAAGAATTTGAACAAGTGCCAGGAACAGATTTAGATACTGGATTGGTAATAAAAGATAAAAATCAAAATGAATATGTATGGATTGAAGTGCCAACAACAATATATAGCAATACAACATATAATAGCAGTGGAAATCAAACACCAGAATCATCTGAAGATTATGCCAATATAGCAGCATGTTTAGAAAAATATACAAATGATTATTCAAATTCAAGTTATGCTGATACAAATGAAAGTTTTACTACACAATATCAAAACATGCTAAAAAGTATATATAAAAATGGTGGTTTTTGGATAGGAAGATATGAAACAGGAATTGAAGGAAGTGTTCCAAGGTCATCACATACTGAAACAAGTGAAAAAGTTGTCATACAACAAAATAAACTTCCGTATAATTATGTAACAAGAGATGAAGCACAAACATTGGCTCAAGGAATGAAACATGAAGGATGTACAACAAGTTTAATGTTTGGTTTACAATGGGATTTGATATTAAAATATATTGAAACCAAGAAAATAGATACTGATGCCGAAATAAAAAATAAATTAACTTCGAAAAGTACAGAATTGGGAAATTATTATGATAATGCGTTGCTTATAACAAACCAATATGCAAAATATTCAAAAAATGACGAAAACAGTTTTTATGAATGTCCATATCAAAAAAAATATGGAGAAAAAGTTTTACTAACAACAGGTGCAGATACTAGCTTTTCATTAATGAATATATATGATTTGGCAGGAAATTTAGAAGAGTGGACACTAGAAACACAAAAAACAAGAAATCTTAATATAGCTAGAGGTGGATGTATAATTTTTGATGGAAAGATGTATGCGGCAAACAGACATTGCGAGTACGATATAGATACTTGTAACTATTATATAGGATTCCGTATTGGAATATGGAAAATTGAATAAATTAATAGAGACAGGAATTTAAAAATAATCTAAAGGATTAACATACTCACTATTAATTCTCATACCAAAATGCAAATGGGGGCCAGTTGTGGCTCCATTTGTGTATCTGCCGAAAACCATCTGTATATTTATTTCCGAACTATACCATCAACATATTTAGGCCCAACAACGCCTATTATTTGACCTTTAACAACAGACTCTCCCACTGTTACAAAAAAATTAGGATTACAATGACAATACGAATATTTTACTTCACCATTACTATAATCACTGTCAGTTAAAGTAATTGTAAAACCACCTCCACCTAAAAAGCCAACAAATGAAATTATGCCATCAGTTACAGCTACAAATTCAAAGCCTTCAGGTGCTCCTATATCAATTCCTTTATGGAATGTTGATGCTCCTCCGGTAGGAGCTTTTCTTTTGCCAAAATACGAATTTATTTTTGTAACACCAGGAGCAGGCCATAAAAGTGAACCATCATCTTCAAAATCGATTATTTTAGAATTATTAGTCATAGTATTTTGAGGAATAAAAAGTATTGAAATAAGAAGGGTTAAAATTATTATGATATAAAAAAATAGAGTAAATATTTTTGTGGTATTAAAATTTATTATAATATCACCTCTTTCTTGAAAAGTATCATAACACGTTTAAAAAGATATTGCAATAGGAAAATGGCGAAAATGCTTGAAATTTTTTAGAATTTAATATAAAATATAAAAAGTAAAAAATCGCAAATAAAAAGGTGATAAATTTATGAGAAGAAAAACAAGAACCAAAGTAAAAAAGGGAATAAAAATCACAGCAATAGTAGTACGGAATAATATTAATAATAATAGGTATATTTTTAGTAATAGAATTAAATAAAAAACCAGAAGTATCATATGATGACGGAATAGTTGGAAAAAATTATTTCAAAGAAATAACAATAGATATTAGTGCTAAAGAAGTAAAAAGAGATGATAAAGAAACATCTTTAAAGGAAGAATTTGATATTTCAGAAGAACAAGAAAACACAGCATTTTCATCAATAGACGAAATGAAAAATTTGCTATCAAATTCGGTATTTGATATAACAACAGAAAATCAGAAAATAACAATAAAAAATCCATACCAAACAAAAAGTATAATAGTAAAAGCAAAAGATATAAAAGAAAAAGTAGAAAAAGAAGAAATTACACAAATAGCTGATGAATTATATGTGCTAAGTTTTTATTCAGAAAAATTAACAAAAGCTATGTATAATTTTTACAAGGAAAAAGACTATATAGAAAATATATTTTATGATGAAATATCAATAAATCAAGCAATTAACGATATTTCCCAAACGCTATATGGTGGAACAGAAATAGATTTACATAACCATCATTCACTTGGAGCAACTGTTTTAGGTTTAGATAAATATGCAGACATAATAAACGAGAATGGAAATCCATCAGATGTTGTAATTGCAACAGTCGGATATGGAATAAATTATGAAAATGAATTTTTTAAAGATAGAATCAATGAAGATTATTACAACTTTGTATTAAATAACAAAAACATATCAGAAACAACTGCTCAAGGAAGCAGAATAGCAGAAGTTTTGGTAGATTCTACAACTTCAAATGTAAAAATAATGCCACTAGTTACAGTAACAGAAGAAGGTTATATGACTCTTTCAAGCACTATAAAGGCATTAGCATATGCCAAAGAAAAGGCTGATGTAATATGTTATGAGCTAATTAATAGTAAAAATGAAGTAATAGATATGGCACTAGAAGGGTGCTTTAAGGAAAATATTGCAGTATGTAGTGTTTCAGCAAATAATTTGTACATTTCAAATAATGATGATAAAAATGAAACATCAAGCACAGGAAGCGAAATAGACTATCCAGCAAATCATGCCATGACAATTGCGGTTTCATCTTTAGATAGGGAAATGAATATTGCAGATTATTCTGGAAAAGGGCAATACATAGACTTTGCAATTCCAAGTACAGATGTTGAAGAAATTTTTAGTAGCAGTGCAAATATTTCAAGATGGTCAGGAGCAGAGTACTCCAATGCACAAATAACAGCAATAATAGCATTAATAAAAACATATAATAAAGATGCAACAATATTGGAAATGTATAACTTTATAAGAAACTTTACGGAAGATTTAGGAGTAGAAGGAAAAGATGAATTATATGGATATGGGTGTCCAAAATTTCAAAATTTAACAATTGTAGATATTGATAAAAAATCACCAGAATTCAAAGAAATTACATATGAAAATGAAAACTGGGAGACATCAAAACAAGTCAAAATTGTAGCAAGTGATAATATAAGAATGAGCTTTTGGGCAATAACCAAAAATGAAAATGGACCAGATGAGGGCGAATGGAAAGAAATTCAATCTGTAACTCCAGATTTAGATGTAACATCTACAATTTCAGAAAATGGAAAATACTTTATATGGATAAAAGATGTTGCTGGAAACACAGCATCAAAAGAGATACAAATAGACAAAGTTGATAATACACCACCTGAAATTTCATATACAATAAATCAAGATACATTAGCACAAGGGTATGTAACAATAAATGTAACAGCAGAAGACAGGCAATCAGGATTATATGATAGTCCATTTAGTTGGGACAAAAAGACGTGGTCTCAAGAAAATAGTACAAGAACAATTAAAGAAAATGGAAGATACAAAGTTTATGCAGAGGATAATTTAGGAAATGTTGGAGAATTAGAAATACTAGTTGATTGTTTCCCTATAGAAGGCAGGTCTGAACTAGGAGAAGGAAATATAATAACAGAGATGAAAGTTCCATCTGATTGGATTGGAAATACTAACAATAGTGTTGAAATCACATTAAACAAAGAATTAGATATAATAGGATGGCAAATAGGAACAGTTGAAACTGTGCCAAATGAATTTGTTGCAGTTGAGCCAGAAGAAGGAGCAGTTACTAATAATACAAATCAAGATAATAATTCACAAAATAATACAAGTAATACAAATACTAATGAAGCAAGTATTAGTTTGCCAAACAATGTGGTGGTAAATAGCTTAGAAAATACCAATACAAATACAAGCAAACCACAAGAAAACAATAATCAACAACAAATTCATCCTAATGTACCTAGAACAAATCCAATAAAACTAAAAACATCTTTGGATATTAATACAACATACTATTTTTGGATAAAAGATAGTTATGGAAATACATCATATCAGACCTTTAAAATATATAAGGCAGAAATATAAACAAGGAGGAACGAAAAATGGCTTTTATAGAAGAAATAAAAAATAGAGCTAGAAATGATATAAAAACAATTATTTTGCCAGAAGCAGAAGATAAAAGAGTATTAGAAGCAGCAAGTAAAGTAATAAATCAAGGCTTTGCAAAAGTAATACTTTTGGGAGATAAAAATAGAATTTTGGAAAATTCAAAAGAGTATGATATAAATTTAGATGGAGTGGATATTATAAATCCACTTACATCTGAAAAGAAGGAAGAATATAAACAAAAACTATATGAACTTAGAAAAAACAAAGGAATGACTTTAGAACAGGCTGAGGAACTATTAAAAGAACCAATATATTTTGGAATGATGATGCTTAAGGATGAAAATTCTAAAGCAGATGGACTAGTTTCTGGTGCAGCACATTCAACAGCCAATACTTTAAGACCAGCTCTTCAAATATTAAAAACAAAGCCTGGAACAAAACTTGTATCTGCATTTTTCGTAATGTGTGTTCCTAACTGTGAATATGGAGAAAATGGAACATTTATATTTGGAGATAGTGGATTAAATCAAAATCCAACAGCAGATGAATTATCAGAAATTGCGATATCATCATCAAAAAGTTTTGAGCAACTAGTTAGGAAAGAAGCAAAAGTAGCAATGCTTTCGTATTCTACAAAAGGAAGTGCGAAATCTGAATTAACAGAAAAAGTAATAGAAGCAACAAAATTGGTAAAAGAAAAAGAAGCTAATTTAATGGTTGATGGGGAATTACAGTTAGATGCAGCAATTGTACCAGAAATAGCAGCATCAAAGGCACCAGAAAGCCCATTAAAAGGGGAAGCCAATGTACTTATATTCCCAGACTTAGATGCTGGAAATATTGGATATAAATTAGTTCAAAGGTTAGCAAAAGCCGAAGCCTATGGACCGCTTTGCCAAGGAATTGCTAAACCTGTTAATGATTTATCTCGTGGCTGCTCTGCAGATGACATTGTGGGGGTTGTTGCTATAACTGCAGTTCAGGCACAAGAGTAACTATTGCCCCAAATGGGACCGGGTCTTTTTTGTCCCATGTTTAAATGTTAAAATGATTTTATCCAAATGGGACAAAAAAGACCCGGTCCCATTTGGGGCGAGAACTACTTGTCAGCAAAAAAGAAAAGAGGTGTAATTTATGAAAATACTAGTTATAAACGCAGGAAGCTCGTCACTAAAATATCAGGTAATAGATATGGAAACAGACGAAATGCTAGTAAAAGGAAATTTCGAAAGAATAGGCCAAGCAGGTTCATTTTTAACACATAAAGTAAATGGAGTAAAACGTAGATTTGAGCATGAAGTAAGAAATCATGAAGAAGCGATACAGTTTATACTATCAAGAATATTAAATAGACACTATGGAGTTATAAAAAGTCTAGATGAACTTGCAGGAATAGGACACCGAGTAGTACATGGTGGAGAAAAATTTAAGTCACCAGTTATAATTACAAAAGAAGTTATAGAAGAAATAGAAAAATGTTCTGATTTAGCACCACTTCATAATCCAAATGCAATTTCAGGAATAAAAGCTTGTCAAAAAGTAGTACCAAACATGAAAATGGTTGCAGTATTTGACACAGCATTTCATCAAACAATTCCAAAGGAAAAATATATTTACCCAATCCCATATGAATACTACGAAAAATATGGTATAAGAAAATATGGCTTCCATGGAATATCACATGAATATGTTGCAAATCGTGTAGCAAAATTAATGAACAAAGATATAAAAGACTTAAAAATAATAAGTTGCCACTTAGGTCAAGGCGCAAGTTTGTGTGCCATAAAGGATGGCAAATCTCAAGAGACAACAATGGGATTAACGCCACTTGGCGGAATTCCAATGGGGTCAAGAAGTGGCGATTTAGACCCATCTGTTATAACATATTTAATAAAAAAATCAGAAAAGCCAACTGTTGGAGTAAGAGAGCTTGCAAAAACTGACCATAAAGAATTGACTGCTGAGGAAGTAGAAGAAATGCTTAACAAAAAATCAGGAGTTTATGGAATATCAAGAATATCCTTAGACTTTAGAGATATAGAATTAGATAGTTTATCAGGTGGACATCATGCAAAACTTGCATTAGATGTGTTTGACTATAGAGTAGCCCAGGAAATTGCAAAATGTGCAGTTGCAATTGGTGGAGTTGATGTAATAACATTTGAAGCAGGTGTTGGAGAAAAAGGCTCACTAGATAGAAAACATATCTGTGAATATCTAAGTGTTTTAGGAGTTGATTTAGATTTAGAAGCAAATGAAGAAACTAAAGGCGAAGAAAGGGAAATATCTAAAGCCTCTTCTAAGGTTAAGGTTTGGGTAGTACCTACAAATGAGGAATTAATGATTGCAAAGGAAACCTATGAGTTGGTAAAATAATATAGTAAAATGGCAAAAGGGACAAATGGGACCGGGTCTTTTTTGTCCTGTCACAAAAAAGACCCGGTCCCAAATGAGCAAAAAGGACAAAAAGACCCGGTCCCATTTGTCCAAGAAAGGAAGAATAAAAAATGAAAATATTAGTATTAAACTGTGGTAGTTCATCACTAAAGTATCAATTAATTAACATGGAAACAGATGAGGTATTAGCATCTGGAAAATATGAAAGAATAGGAGAAAAAGAAGCATTTATAACACATAAAGCATGTGGAAAAAAAGTAAGAATAGACCATGTAGCAATGGACCATACAGAAGCAATAGACTTTACATTAAAACAATTAACAAACCCAGAATACAAAGTAATAGACAGCTTAGATGAAGTAAGTGCAATTGGACATAGACTAGTTCATGGTGGAGAAAAAATTGCAGAATCAGTTGTAATAGATGAAAATGTTATAGAAGTATTAAAAGAATGTACAGATTTAGCACCACTCCATAATCCAGCTGGAATAATGGGAATAGAAGCTTGCCAAAAAGTAATGCCTGGAAAACCAATGGTAGGAGTATTTGATACTGCTTTTCATCAAACAATGCCAAAAGAACATTATATTTATCCAATACCATATGAATTTTACAAGAAATATGGAATAAGAAAATATGGATTCCATGGAACATCACATATGTATGTTTCAAATAGATTAGCAGAAATTGAACATAAAGATATAAAAGATTTAAAAATAGTTACATGTCACTTAGGTCAAGGTTCAAGTATATGTGCAGTTGATGGTGGAAAATCAATAGATACATCAATGGGATTAACACCACTAGGTGGAATTCCAATGGTTACAAGATGTGGGGATTTGGATCCATCTGTAGTTACATTTTTAATGAAAAAAGAAAATTTATCAGCTGATGAAGTTGAAAGTGTTTTAAATAAACAATCAGGAGTTCAAGGAATTTCAGGTTTAGCACCAGACTTTAGAGAAATAGAAGCAGCATCATATGGTGAAAGTGAAAGAGCAAAGATTGCTATAGATAGCTTCACTTACGCAATTGCTGGCTATATTGCAAAATATGCTGTTGCAATGAGAGGAATTGACTATATAGTATTTACTGGTGGTGTTGGTGAAAACCAAATTAATATCCGTAAATGGATTTGCGAACAACTTGAATTTATGGGTGTTTTAATTGATACAGATGCAAATAATGTTAGATCTGAAGAAAAATTAGTTTCTAAACCAGAGTCTAAGGTTAAAATTTATGTAATTCCTACAAATGAGGAATTAATGATTGCTAAGGAAACTGAAAGACTAGTTAAATAAAACATATAATAAAGAGGGGAAAAATGAATTTGCTAGATAAAGTGAATAAAAAGCTAAAAGAATATGTTGAAAATGAGGTTTTTCCTCTTTATGAAATGAATGGAGAAGCACATGGAGTAAAACATATAGAAGCAGTAATTGAAAGAAGTTTTGAGATAATTGAGGAATTTGAAGAAATAAATGATTCAAAACAAAAGATTAATTATAATATGTCATATGTAATTGCAGCTTACCATGATATTGGAGAACATGTAGATAGAAAAAAACATCATATTATATCAGGAAAAATAATGTTTGAAGATAAAAAATTGGATGAATTTTTTAGCCTAGAAGAAAAAACAATAATGAAAGAAGCAATTGAAGACCATAGAGCATCAAACAAACACTTACCTCGTTCAATATATGGACGCATAGTATTGACAGCAGATAGAAATAATAATTTAATTGATTTCTTCGAAAGAAGAGTGCAAT
The DNA here is from genome assembly GCA_934121905.1 of uncultured Clostridia bacterium. Taxonomy (GTDB): domain Bacteria; phylum Bacillota; class Clostridia; order TANB77; family CAG-508; genus CAG-269. The sequence continues at coordinate 43,594 of CAKOVI010000005.1, read as the reverse complement.
ATTGTCTAGAACATAATCCGGAATTTTCCCTGGAAGAAGTCCAAGAAGAGTTATGGAAATCTTCTAAGGAAAAATTTGGAAGAGAAGGCTATGCCAAAAATAAACCGGGATATATGTCAAGCAAAAAGTTAGCAAAATATTTCCAAAGCTTAGAAAGAGTATTAGCTGATAAGGATGTTTTCTTTGAAAATGTAAAAAAAGTGTATAAGCAGTGGGAAAACAGATATAAAGAAGATGAAAAAGACGATGAAATATTAAAAGAAATTGAAATAGATAAAAATATATTAAGACAAAATTAAGGAGAAAAGCTTATGAACAATATATTAGGCAACGCAAAAGTTGCGTATAATCAAAGCGTTAATATAAAATATGATGGCTTAAGACTCTTAAAAGAAATAAATAATAATATATCTAAAAACAAAAATATAATTATAAAAGCAAATGAAAAAGATATTATAGAAAAAAACGGATTTAAGATTAATTTTGATATTATATCTTCTATAGTAAACGAAAGCAAAGATGAAAAGTTATATAAAAGTAGAATATTAAATCGAAAAGAAAACCAAATAACAGAATATGATAGCCTAGGTATAATTGATGTTTTTTTTGATGGAAACACTTATATATTAATTGAAATGGCAATAAAAGCTATTATATCACATAATGCAATAATTTTAATTTCGCAACTAGAATATATGAAAAATACCAATATGACAATTTGTGGTATAATAGCAGGAGTTTTGAAAAATCAAAATATAAATGAAAATATTATCCAATTGAAATATGATTTTGATTTAACAAAATATTGTTCGAATGATTTAATAAAAAAAGCGTTTGTTATAGGAAATACAGATTTACATAAAACTTTAAAAAGAATATCAAAAATAGATACAAGATATATTGGATACAATGACTGTGAAGTTTATATAGAAGATGCAGATAATATTGCAAATTTAGAAAAGATGGTAAATGATAATAAAAACATTTTATTTAAAATATATGTGAATAAATCTATAGAAATGGCGAACAAGGATGATATTATTTATGTAAACAATATAGATGAAGCAACAGAAAAAATAAAATATGATAGTTGCAATTATTGTTGCATAATTTTTAGTAAAAATAAAGAAAATTGTATTAAATTTGCAGAAACAAACAAAGCAAAATATATAGTTATAAATAATACAATGGATTTTAATAGGACTAACAATGTTGAAATCAAGGAATTTTATTGTAAAAAATACATAAAAAAATAAAAAAGAAAGAAGGAACTAAAAAATGAATTCATATAAGGAAATCAAAGAAGTTTTAAACAATATACCAAATGATAGAGCGATAATAATTGCAGGACACGAAAATGCGGATATGGATTCAATTGGTTCATCACTTGCATTAGCATATTTTTTAAACAAAATAGGAAAAAATGATATATCTGTGTTAATAGATAAAAAAGATAAGTATAAAATACAATGGTTTAATAATAACAAATTTATTGTACAAGATATTTCAAGAAAAGATTACGTTTTTATAATGGTTGACTTAAATAGAAAACAACGATTAGGAATTTATGAAAATTATTTTGACAATGCTAGATTAACAATAAATATAGATCATCATGAAAATAACAAAAAAGAGTCAAATTATATTATATCAGATGAAAATATAAGCTCAACAGCAGAAATGATTTTTAACCTAATTAATGAATTTGATACGAAAATTGATGAAAATATTGCATCATTATTATATGCAGGAATTCTTACAGATACGGCAGGTTTCTCATATAGGTTAACACCAAAGACATTTGAGGCTATGTCAAAACTTTTAGAATGTGGAATTAATTATAAATATATTACAAAAAAAGTATTTCTTGAACGTACCATGAAAGAAGCAAAAGCATTATCAAAAATGTTAAGTGAAATCAATTATGATGTGTTCCATTATATAATTATAAATAAAAATGATGAAATTTTTAGTAGTCTAGAATATTCAATGCTGTTTAAAAAGATGGTTCCTATTTTAAAAAATATAGAAGATATAAAGGTTTTGGGAATATTTTTAATAGATAATGATAAAGTATTTGGAGAATTTAAGGCCAATATAGATATTGATATGTCAAAATTAGCAGAAAGATTTGGTGGAGGTGGACATAAAGACTCTGCCGGATTTGAGAGTGAGCTTGATATTGCGGAAATACTTAAGATTTCAAAAGAATATATTGAAGAAAGTAGCAAATGAGCTACTTTTTTTGTATTGGGGACGGTTCTTTTGAGCTACAAGAACCGTCCCCAATACAAAAAACTTTACATAATCTATTGAAAAATCCTCAAAAATGTGTTAAAATATTGAAATAGTATAACAAACGGAAAAAATAAGAAAAAAGGAGGATACCATGAACTTACCAAATTTATTCACCAAATTTTATTTAGATAAAGAAAAAGATATAGTAGTAAAATTATTTAAATCAGAAGAACCAGACGAATTAATTTATGTTCTAGAAACACCAAATCACCATACAGGAAATTTAATAACAAATTTAGCAAAGATTGCAAATGTAGAAACTGTAAAAGACGAGAACGACATGAAAGTAATTACAGGAATTTTGCAAGCTTGTATCAATGATGATGGAGAAGAAGTTTATATATTTAGACTTGGTGGAATAAAAATTGCAAATATTTATCCAGATGGAAGAATAGAGAGGAAAGCAAAAATTCCTGCAATAATAAAATTGCTTATGGCACAAACAAAAGACTATAAATTGCCAGTAGAAAAAACAATAGTAAAATCATATATCTTAAAAAAATCAAAATTTAGAACAGATTTACATACACACTTAAACCAAATATTGCAACCTGATTTATTAATTGCGCTTGGAATAAAACATCAAATTGGATATTCATTATATTACATAAAAAAATTGGGAATAAAAGTTAATGCAAAACAAGAAAAAGAACTATTAAAAAAGAGAAAAGAGATTGAAAAAGAATATAAACATTCAGAATTAGAAGGAAAAAAACTAGAAAGAAAAATAAATGACGAAACACAAATAAATATGGCAGATTTAATTTTAAATAATTTAGAAAATGCTGAGGAAAACATTGTAAAAATAAGAAATAGTTTAGTGCTTCTAAAAGATGGTCAAGCAGTATTTACAAATCTTGAAAAAACAATACTTTATAGATATGCAATTATAAGAGGAAAACAAGTACCAGATACAGAAAAAGTAGAATTAGACTTAGAAAAAATAGAAAAGATAGAAGATAATGACATAAGAGAAACTTTAAAGAAAATGAAAGAAGACATGGAAAATGAAATTAGTCCATATAAAAATAACACATTATATCAAGACAAATTACTATGGATAGCAAGAGAATATCAAAAACAAGGAATAAGATATGTTGAAATTGCAAATTCAACACTTGCAAAAAAAGGTCCAGCAGGTATACAAAACTTGGTTGAAATGCATGAAATAATGCCAAAAATAGAAGAAGAGACAGGTGTAAGTATAAGATATTTAGCAGCAGCAAGTAGGACTTTGTTTACCCCTGAGCAAGTAAAAGAATGTCCAGCAGTAATAAAAGCAGTAAGTAAAAGCCCTTATGTCGTTGGAATGGATTTAATTGGAGAAGAAATAAACAATGTAACAGATTTCTCTGACTTGATAGAAGAAATTATAAAATATGCAATATACGAAGACGATGGATATACAATAAGACTACATGCCGGAGAAACAGACGCATTTAAAGATAATATTGAAAAAGCATTAGATTGTATAAAAATATGTTTACCTAATGGGGAAAAAGCTCCACAAATAAGACTAGGTCATGGTTTATATGTACCTGACTTAGATACAAGAGAAGGTAAGCGCATAATAAATAAAATGAAGGACCTAGATGTTATTCTAGAATTCCAATTATCATCAAATGTAAGATTAAATAACTTAACAAACTTAAACAATCATCCTATGAAAAAATATCTAGCAGCAGGTGTAAAATGTGTTCAAGGTACTGATGGATGTGGATTCTATGGAATTGATACAATTGATGAGCAAATTGCATTAAGAAATTTATTAGATATAAAGGATTCTGATTTTGCAAAAATGAGAAATGTTGAGGACGAAATTCTAGAAAAACGAAAAGTTTATTTTGAAGAAAAATCAAATAAATTTGAACAGTTTTTGGATGGTAGAACAATTGAGGAAGCTTTAAAAGAAGAACAAGAAAAATTGTTAAAGGAAATTGATTTAAATGAAATTAACACAAAAACAAGTAACAGATTAAATTCGTATAACGTATTTAAAGAAAAAATTGTGAATTTACCACAAGATAAAACTCCAATTATAATAGCAGGTGGAAGTTTTAATTCAAAAGGTAGAGTTACAATGCCAAATGAAGCTATAAAAAAATCTTTAAAAGAATTGCTTGAAAAGGTTGATAATAAAAATACTTATATTTTAATTGGACATAAAATGCAAGGATATGAAAGAGCTGTTTTAGATATATCAAAAGAATTAAACAAAAAGTTTGATGTTACAGCTGTTGTTCCGAAATATGTTTCAGAAGATATTAAGGAAAACCTTGATAGTTCTCAAGATTTAAGCGGAATTTACGTTTCACCTGACCCATCAGAACTTGGAATTTATAAGAGTTTTAATTATGAAATTTTTGAAAGAAGAAATTCAGTTGTTGTTGCTTTTGATGGAAATTCACCAGTTTCTAACTTAATTCAAGAGGCTAAAAATGGTAAAGGAAAAGCTAAAATTTATGTTAATTCTGATGTTGATGTACTTAAGGAGAAAGCAAAATCTTTGGATGGATATGTAAGATTATTTAATACAAGTGAAGATTTGGCAAAAGAGATATTAGAGGATAATCCTGAAATAAAACAAAAGATGTAAGAAATTAAATTGTTGAAAGGAATTTGTAAAATGAATAATATAATTACTTTATCAGGTAACCCGGGAAGTGGAAAAAGTACAGTAAGAAATAATTTAAAAAAGAGATTTGAAAAACAAGGAAAACAAGTAATAATTTATAGTGTGGGAGACATGTTTAGACAATTAGCAGAAGAAAAGGGCTTAAGTGTAACAGAATTTAATCAATTTTTAGAAAAAAATAAAACAAATGTTGATGAGGTATTAGATGCAACAGTTGCAAATTTCGGAAAAAAAATAAAAGAAGAAAATGATAAAAATAAAATCTACATAATAGATTCTAGACTTGCTTGGCACGGTATTCCGCAGTCATTAAAAGTTAGATTAGAAGTAACAGATGTAATAGCAGGAATAAGAATCTTTAATGATAAATCTAGAGGAGAAGAAGAACAATATAAATCGAAAGAAGCGGCAATTATCGGTACGGTGGGCAGAAAAAATAGTGAAAGAGAAAGATACTTAGATTTATATGGAATAGACTTACAAGATTTAGAACAATATGATTTAGTTATAGATACATCTTATGCAACTGTTGAAGACATTGCAGATATTGTAGATAGATGTATGGAAGCTCAAAATGAACAAAAGCAATTTAGTAGATACTGGAAAAGTCCAAAACAATTTATGCCTATTCAATCAATAATGCAAACTTTTAATGGGAATGCTGATTCTGGAATGACATTAAAAGAATGGAAAAACAAAATAGCTGAAAACGGAGTAGATATAGAAAGCCCGATTGCAACCATTAAAGTTGGAGAAACATTTTTTGTAAGAGATGGTCACCATAGAAACTTTGGTGCTGCACTTGCAGGAAAAACATTAATTCCTTATGAGATACAATGGAGAGATGATTCAGATTATAATGGAATGAAGGCAAAAGATTTTATTTCCAATAGCGTTCTGGGAGATTGGAAATATGATAGAGATTTATATGAATATGAAGAATTCCTTTCTACAGGCGAAAGACATTTTAGTTACATGACAATATATCCAGGAATTGAAAAGGGGAAAATTTATGAAGGGTATAAAGAAAATAGGAATGGACAGCGGAGATGAGGCACGATAGAATAATTTATATGAAAATATAGTTATAAAAACGTGCAATAGGTGTTTACAAATTTAATAAAATTATAGTATAATAAATCATAAATTAAATAGAAAAAAATATTAGGAGGAATAAAAATGGCAACATACCTAACAGAACCATCAAGAACATTTAACGAATACTTATTAATACCAAGATTAACAACAAAGGACTGCACACCAGACAAAATATCATTAAGAACACCACTTGTAAAACATAAAGTAGGAGAAGAAGCTGAAATGTACTTAAACGTACCATTCACATCAGCAATAATGCAAGCAGTATCTGGAGAAGAAATGGGTGTAGCATTAGCAAGAGAAGGTGGAATAGCATTTATATATATGTCACAATCAGTAGAATCACAAGCAGCAATGGTAAGACATGTAAAAGAATCAAAATCAGGATTTGTAAGAAGTAAATGGAACTTAAAACCACATGACACATTAAGAGACATCTTAGAAATAAAAGAAGAAAGTGACCATTCTACAATACCAGTAACAGAAGATGGAACAGCAAGAGGAAAACTACTTGGAATAATAACAAGCAAAGACTATAGATTATCAAGAGACAGTTTAGACAAAAAAGTAGAAGAAATAATGACACCAGTAGAAAAATTAGTATATGCAAAAGTTGGATTAACTTTATCAGAAGCCAATGACATAATCTGGGAAAAGAAAATCAACTGTTTACCAGTTATAGAAGAAAATGGAAACTTAAATTCATTAGTATTCAGAAAAGACTATGAACAACACAAAGAAAACCCACTAGCACTTCAAGATGAAAATCAAAGTTACTTAGTAGGTGCAGGTGTAAACACTAGAGACTATGAAGAAAGAATACCAGCTTTAGTAGAAGCAGGTGTAGATATTTTATGTCTAGACTCATCAGATGGATTCTCTGTATGGCAAAAAGAAGTTATAGAATGGGTACACGAAAAATATAATGGAAAAATAAAAATTGGTGCAGGAAATGTTGTAAGCCAAGAAGCCTTCTACTATTTAGCAGATGCAGGAGCAGATTTTATAAAAATAGGAATTGGTGGAGGTTCAATTTGTATCACACGTGAAACAAAAGGAATTGGAAGAGGACAAGCAACAAGTATAATAGATGTTGCAGCAGCAAGAGAAGAATATGCAAAAAGAACAGGAATATATATTCCACTTTGTGCAGATGGAGGAATTGTTCATGACCACCATATCACTTTAGCATTAGCTATGGGATGTGACTTTGTTATGATGGGAAGATATTTTGCAAGATTTGACGAAAGCCCTACAACAAAAATCAAATTAGATGGAAAATTTGTTAAAGAATATTGGGGAGAAGGATCAAAGAGAGCTAGAAGCTGGACAAGATATGACCTAGGTTCTAAAAATGAAAAAATGAGTTTCGTTGAGGGTGTTGATTCATATATACCTTATGCAGGACCATTAAAAGATAACTTAAATGTTACAATTAAGAAGATTAAGTCAACTATGTCTAACTGTGGTTCTAGAAACTTGGAAGAATTCCATGAAAAAGCTATTTTGACTCCTGTTTCTAACTTGAGTATTCAAGAAGGTTCTGCACATGATTTAACTGTAAGAGAGATTTAGTAGAAATAGAGGGATGCGTATGAGCGATTTTAAAGAAAGTGTTAAAGTTTCATTAGATAAAATGAACAAAAATAGTGATATAATAAGAAATTTAGATAAACAGGAAGAAATATATAATCCAAATACAGAAATAATGTCTAAAAGAACTAATGTCTTAAGATCTGGAGAAAATGTATTTTTAAATGTTATGTTAATATCTGGATTGCTATTCTCATTAAATGACTCATCAAAAGGTATAGTAGATTCATCTATAATCGGGAGAGTGAAATCTCCCGAGAGTATAGCTAAAAAAGAAAGCAGAAAAGGTAGAGAAAACAAGAAAAGCGGAGATATTGTTGCATATAATATTATTATTGATAGAGTACACAATTCAAGAGACTTTTATAATATGTTTAGATCTGACAAAATACAAAGTTTATATAATGAAAGAAAATCAAATATAGATTTAATGCAAATGGTTGTTGATTTTATAAACTCTTTTGAAATGTATGGAGTTTCCTCAGAATTAGATGAAACATTAACTGTTGAAGAAACAAGAGAGGTTTCAAGAAAAAGACTAGAAAATATGAAGGAAAATTGCGCAAAAATTGCTAAAAATATAGAAAGATACAATTTAGAAGATCCGATAAACAAAAATGGAATTCCTATAAATCAATCTTTAAGAGTTATGTGTGAGGAATTATTAAGTAAAGAAATTATAAACGCAATAAAAGAGCTGAATTCTGAGAAATATAAACTGGAAAAAGAAATTAGAAATTCTAAAGATGAAATGTCAGAAGAAATGTTAAAAATTAAGAAAAGCAACTTAAAAAGCTTGAAGGTAAAACTAAATTTGCTTGAATCGAAAAAGAAATGGAAAATAAATGAATTAATAGAAATATTGTCTGGAAAAATAGATAAAGATAAAGTTATGTTATATATACCTGTAATAGAACATTTAAAAAATAAGGAAATGGATGAGTTAATAGAAGATGGTGAAGGAAAAGAAGAGAGCAATGAAAAAAGATATTGCGAACTTTTAATTTTAGTATTATATCAATTAACAAAACTAGAATTTATAAAAGACGGACAATATGAAGGACTTATTTATAATAATATGTCAACAAACTTACATAATTTATTAAGAGAATATAAAAATTGTGAAATAGATAAAGGAACATATGGAAATGTTACCTTTGAAAGTTTACAAAAATTAACAACTAATTTAATAAGATTAAATGCAAGATTGAGTGATCAATTACAATTTGAAATTGCTAAATATGAAATGGATTATTATTTAAAATCAATAATAAAACAATTTACAGGAATAGAAAATCTAGATAGTGAGGAAAAAATAAAACCTAATGGATATGTTTCTATTCACTATGATGCTGATTCTTTTGAGATAAAGGTAACCACTCATTATAGAGACAGAGTTGCTAGTAAAGGAAGTGCTGCGTATGGAAGTGGTAGAATTGATAATAAAAATGAAAAGAAAAGAGAAATTAAAAGACTAAGTTATCAAAAATATTTATTAAGACCAGCAAGCAAAGATGATTGCCCTATAATTAAAATGGCAAAAATAAATAGTGAATATGCAGAAAAAATTATGAGGGTGAAAGAAAAGGCCAGAGACAAGGCAATATATGATAATGATTCGATAAACGAATTTGGATTAGATAAATGGAGAAAAGAACTTCTAAAGAGTACTCCAAGATATTTTTTAGCAAAATATGATGGAAAAAGTGTTAGGATTGAATTTTTTAGTGCATTAAAAAATGTTGAAAAATATTATTCCGAGACAAGTGTTATTCAAATTAGAGATGAGGTAAAGCAAAGAATAGAAGATATAGCTCTTGAAGGAAAAGAAAGAAAAAGTGTTGGCAATAAAGAACTATTATCGGATAAGCCATATGTTATTAATATATCTAGAAATCAATACCATGATTTTGTTAATCAGGAATTAAAAGTTTTAAGGAACAAAATTGATACTGCTATAGAACAATCGGAAAATGAAGATGCAAAAGAATATAATGGAGAAACAAAATAAAGAAGTGCTTTAAAGCACTTCTTTATTTTTATTCCCACTCAATAGTTGCTGGTGGCTTAGAAGTAATATCATAAACAACTCTATTAACATGTTTGACCTCATTAACAATTCTAGAAGAAACTTTCTCTAAAATTTCATAAGGAATTTTACTCCAAACACCAGTCATAAAATCAGTAGTTTCAACAGCTCTTAAAGCAACAGTATAATCATAAGTACGTTCATCACCCATAACTCCTACAGAGCGAAGATTTGTTAGAACTGCAAAATATTGATTAATTGACTTGTGAAGTCCAGCTTTTGCAATTTCATCTCTAAAAATAAAATCAGCATCTCTTAAAATATCTAATTTATCTTTAGTAATATCTCCTATAACTCTAATTGCAAGACCAGGACCAGGGAAAGGTTGTCTAAATACAAGGTTTTCTGGAATACCAAGTTCCAATCCAACTTTTCTAACCTCATCTTTAAATAGATTTCTTAGAGGTTCAACGATTTCCTTGAAATCAACATAATCAGGAAGTCCACCAACATTATGATGGCTCTTAATTACAGAACTTTTACCTAAACCACTTTCAATAACGTCTGGGTAAATAGTACCTTGAACAAGAAAATCAACTGTTCCGATTTTTTTTGACTCTTCCTCAAAAACTCTAATAAACTCTTCACCGATAATTTTTCTTTTTTGCTCTGGGTCAGTTACGCCACTAAGTTTATCTAAAAATCTATCTTCAGCATTTACTCTAATAAGGTTTATATCATATTGCTCTCTAAATATTTTCTCAACTTCATCACCTTCATTTTTACGAAGAAGGCCATGGTCAACAAAAATACAAGTTAAATTTTTACCAATAGCTTTACTTAAAAGAACTGCTGCAACTGATGAATCAACACCACCAGATAAAGCACATAAAGCTTTTCCATCACCTATTTTTTCTTTTAATGTTTTAATAGAATCTTCAACAAATGAAGACATTTGCCAATCACCGTGGCACTCACAAACATTATATAAGAAGTTTTTAATAACCATAGTTCCATTTACAGAATTATTAACTTCTGGGTGGAATTGAATTCCATATAATTTTTTCTCTTCATTTTCCATAGCAGCATTTGGGCAAGAAGGAGTATGTCCTATATTTTTAAATCCTTCTGGTACAGTCTCTACAAAATCAGTATGACTCATTAAAAAGCCATTAGTTTCGCCAAATCCTTGTAATAATTTTGAAGTATTATCTATTGTAACATCTGTTGTTCCATATTCTCTTTTATCAGCATGAGCAACATTTCCTCCTAGTGTATATGCCATAAGTTGCATACCATAGCAGATTCCTAAAACAGGGATACCAAGTTCAAATATTTTACTATCACATTTTGGACTATCTTCTCCAAATACACTTGCAGGTCCTCCTGTAAAAATGATACCTTTTGGATTTTTTTCTTTAATTTTTTCTAAAGAAATATCAAAAGACACAACTTCAGAGTAAACATTACATTCTCTTACTCTACGAGCTATTAATTGATTATATTGTCCACCAAAATCTAGTATTAAAATTAGTTCATTCTTTTTCAAGATTTTTACCTCCATTTTTAAATTTGTACCATTATATCACATATTTAGGGATTTAGCAATGATTTTCTTCGTATTGGGGACGGTTCTTTTGAGCTACAAGAACCGTCCCCAATACGAAAAAAGTACTTGTTATTTTCAAGAAATTGTTGTAAAATAAATCCATAAAAATAATATAATAATAAGGGTGATAAAAAATGACAGAACTAGAACAAATAAAACAAAAATTAAAAGAAAATAATCAAGAGCAACTAATAGAAGAAATAAAAAAAATGAGCAAAGAAGACCAAGAAAAAATCATAAAACAAATAGAACAAATAAATTTTGGTGAAGTAAACAACCTATATAATCTAACAAAACAAGACCATACAAAAAATGCAGGAAAAATAGAGCCAATAAACTATATAGATAAAGAAAAAATAACAAAAGAAGGCGAAGAAAAGGCAAAAGAAATAGGAGAAAAAATAATAAAAAATAACCAATATGCAGTAGTAACAATGGCAGGAGGACAGGGAACAAGACTAGGTTGGAAGGGACCAAAAGGAACATATAAATTAGATATTGGAGAAAATGGAAAATACATATTCCAGATATTAACAGAAACTTTAAAAAAATCAAAAGAAAAATATGGGATTTTGCCATATTGGTATATAATGACTAGTGAGCAAAATTATGATGAAACAGTATTATTTATGAAAAAACATGATTTTTTTGGATATGAGAAAGAAAAGGTCAAATTTTTTAAACAAGGTGAATTACCTATGCTTACACAAGATGGAAAAATTTTAATTGAAGATGGTAAGATAAAAACTGGTTCAAATGGTAATGGTGGAGTTTATTTTGCAATGAAAAAGCAAAACATAATTAATGATATGAAGTCTAAAGGTATCAGATGGGTATATATTTGCGGAGTAGATAATATAATGGTAAATCCGATTGACCCTGTATTTGTAGGACTAACAATAAAAAACAAAATGCAAGTGGCTTCAAAATCAGTTGCTAAAGCATATCCTGAAGAAAAAGTGGGGGTATTTTGCAAAAGAGATAATAAACCAAGTACAGTTGAATACATAGAATTATCTGAAAAAATGAGAAATGAAAGAGCAGAAAATAGCGAATTAGTCTATGGCGAAGCAAACATTATAAGTCATCTGTTAAGTATAGATGCAATTGAAAAAATTGCAAATTATAGTTTGAAATATCATATAGCTCAAAAAAATGGATTATATAAATTTGAAACCTTTATATTTGATGCATTTGAATTTTTTGATGATATGTTAGTTATGAGGGTTAAAAGAGAAGACGAATTTGCACCAATAAAAAACAAAGAAGGTGTGGATAGTCCAGAAACAGCAAAAAAGATATACGAGAGGAAAATGGAAAGAGATGGAAGAATTAGAAATTAAAAATCTTTTAAATTTAAATGAAACAATAGCAAGTAAAATATTCGAAAATGCAATATATCCATGGGAAGTGATTCCTAAAATAAGTGAATTCATAATAGAACTTGGAAGTAAACTTAATTTAGAAAAATTTGAAAAAAAATCGGAAAACATATGGATTGCAAAATCTGCAAAAGTTGCTCCAACTGCATATATTACAGGACCATGTATAATTGACGAATTTGCTGAAATTAGACACTGTGCTTTTATTAGGGGAAATGCAATAGTTCGGAAAAAATGTTGTAGTTGGAAACTCGACAGAGCTAAAAAATACGATTATATTTAATAATACACAAATTCCACATTACAATTATGTAGGAGATTCTATTTTAGGATACAAATCACATATGGGGGCAGGAAGTATAATATCAAATTTGAAATCAGATAAATCTTTAGTAAGTGTAAAATGTAATAGCGGAAAAATAGAAACCAAATTGAAAAAATTCGGAGCAATCCTTGGAGATAATGTGGAAGTTGGTTGTGGTTCTGTTTTAAACCCAGGAACTGTAATTGGAAGGAAAACAAATATATATCCTTTATCATCTGTTAGAGGATATATAGGCTCAAATAAAATTTATAAAAATCAGAATGAAATAGTAGAAAAAATATAAAATAGAGTTTAATATATGTAGTTATTTTACATATATTAAACTCTATTTTGCTATTTAATAATAATGAAATCTACATTACTACATTTGTTGATTGCCTGGTAAAAAGTAATCTATAACTCCATAAATTAAAGCACCGATTATTGCAGCCATCCAAGAAATTGTATAGCCTGCAACGAAAAATTGTGTTACATAAAGAATTATAGCAGCTAAAGCAAATCCTATAAAGCCTTTTCCAAATGGACTAGCATGTAACCCTGTAAATTTGACTATTAAATAATCTAGAACTGTTAAAACTACAGCAGCTATAGCTAAAGACCAAATGTTATTAATAGCAAATCCAGGTGTAAAAAATGCTGTAATTGCTAAAACAACAGCTGCAGCAATAAGTCTACCTATTATTTGCCATACTGTACTTGTATTATTTTGTGTGGTTGAATTTGTTTGACCGTCAGACATAATTTATCCTCCTTTTTTATTTATATTTAAAAAGTATTTTTTTAGCTATATAAAAATATTGTTTACAATTTGATTTTTTTTATGCAATTTGAGAATAAAATTTTACTTTTTTGAAAAAATAAATATTGAAATTTCGGATTGGGGACGGTTTCTTTTGCAAAATTTTGTATTGGGGACGGTTCTTTTGAGCTACAAGAACCGTCCCCAATACAAAAAAAGGAGAAAAACAATGCTAATAAATTTCACAAGAGCAATAATTTTATATATAGTAGTCCTAATAGTAATGCGTCTAATGGGAAAAAGAGAAATAGGACAACTTCAACCATTTGAGCTAGCGATAGCAATAATGATAGCAGACCTAGCATCAATTCCGATGACAGAAACAGGGATACCAATTTCAAATGGTATTGTTCCAATAATAGGATTACTTGTGATGCATCTAATAATATCAACAATAAATTTAAAAAGCATAAGAGCAAGAGAAGCAATATGTGGAAAGCCAAGAATTTTAATATATAGAGGAAAAATTGATGAACAAGCATTAATTAAGGAAAGGTTTACATTAAATGAACTTCAAGAAAGATTAAGGGCAAAAGATGTGATAAATATTGGCGATGTTGAATATGCGATACTTGAAACAAGCGGACAAGTTACTGTTATTGAAAAACCAAATAAAAGAAAGACGATTCCAGAAGATTTTAATATAATGCCTGACTATGAGGGGCTTCCTTATGATTTAGTTGTTGATGGAAAAATCATGAATGAAAATTTGAAAAAAATTGATAAAGACTATAACTGGCTTTTAATAGAGGTGGAAAAATTCGGCTTTAAGCCTGAAGAAGCCTTACTTGTAACATATGATGGAAAGGGGCAAATATTTTGCCAGAAAAAAGAAGCAAAAAAGGGGAATTAATTAGTATGCATAAAGAAATGATTATTTGCGTTATTTTGGTTATCTTGATAATTATAGGTGATATAATTACTCAAAATTATACAAAAAATACAGTAAATTATATAACAGGAGAATTGGAAAATTTAAAACAAAGTTTACTTGAAAAATCTAATGAAAAAGCAAATGCGGAAATAGAAAAAATTGATAATAAGTGGAATGAAGTTCATGATAAGCTTGCATATTATATTGAACATGATGAACTTGAAAAGGTAGAAACTAATTTTACAGCATGTAAAAGTTTAGCAAAAACAGGAGAATATGAGCAAGCTATAAGTGAGTTGGAAAAGACGGTTTTTGTATTAGACCATATAACAGATAAGTATTCATTTAACTGGGTTAATATTTTTTAGAAAGTTAAAAAATGAAAAAAATTAAAAAAATCTTGTATAAATTGAGAAAATAGTATAGAATAAAAGTATCGAAAATAAAACAAAAAAGAGGTATAAAAATGCAAATGATAAGAAACGCTGAAAAACTTGCAAGAGTACATACATGTGCAAGTAAATTGGTAACAGAAGAAAATAAATTAAATAAAGCGACACAAATAAACCTAAAAAATGCAAATTTTGATAGGTTTATTTGTGTCGCTTTTTGGCGTTTCTTTAAATAATATGAAATACCTGAGAAAGGGAGGAAAAAATGAATTTTAAAGAAAAATTCAAAAGAAACAAAGGTATAACATTGATTGCGCTAGTAGTAACAAACATAATAGTTTTACTTATATTAGCAGGAATAAGTATAAATATGTTAACAGGTCAAAATGGAATACTAAAAAGGGCAACAGAAGCCAAAAACACAACAGGAGAAGCACAAGAAGGAACACTAGCATATATGTATGAAAAAGCATTAGCAGATGGATGTGATAATGGAGATGGAACATGTACAAATAGTGAACATTTACATGTAGGAGACTATGTAAATTTAACAAATCCAACAGAAGGAAGTATAACAATTTCTGCGTCTGATTCAGGTATGGATAATGCAGGAGTTAGTGGAATAACAGATCAAACATTTAATGTGGCAGGAAACCAACTAAATTGGAGAGTACTAGGGGAAAATGATGTAGGAGAAATAGAACTAATAGCAGGAAGTCCAATGAAAAGTACAAATGTTATTGATTCAAAAAATGTACCAGGATTATTTATGTATGGAGCAAAAGCATATAAAAATGGAGTTGAAATATTAACCAACATATGTAAAATGTATAAAGAAAATGACAAGACAGGATATATATCAAGTGCAAGAAGTGTAACACAAAGTGATGTAGATAAGGCAGTAGGTTTAACTTCTATAGATATGATAAAGGAAAAAAATCTTGACAAATATGATAGAGATAATGCTGAAGATGGAGATTGGAAGGTATTAGGAGAAAAATATAGTTATCCAAATCAATATACTCCAGAAGGTTGGTTAAATGGTAAAACGCAGACAACAGTATCAGGAGAAATAACAGCGTATAATTATAGTGTAAATAGTAAGGTGGCAGATGATGCACCATCAGTAACAGTAAATGACAGAGTGTACAAAATGTTATTTGAAAATGCTGAGGTAGATACAGGAAAGGCATACTGGCTGGCTTCTCGTTCGGTTGACAGCGGTTCGAGCCGTGCGATTTTCTGCTTGAGCGTGGCGAGCGTCGATGACGGCGTTTCTTATGCAGGCTTCTGGTATCTGTTCCTTTCCGATGTCTATGAGATTGATGGCTGTGCGGCGGTTCGTCCCGTAGTTTCTCTAAAATCTAATGTCACAAATACACAAGTACCAAAGATAGCAGATAAAACAGAAGAAACATGGAACAATAGCTAATAGGAACTTTGCCATTTCCGGAAGGTCTTCTGGAAAGATTATAGGGCGTTTTATTAAATTTAAAATATCCACAACAGGATTTGTATCAAAAAAGTCTAATTCCTTTGATATAGGCAGTTTTTGGGAAATTAAAACTATTTGTTTACACCATATTTTTTTATGTTCGCCGAAATAAAAATTTAAAGTTATTGATAGTCAAGAACAAGGTTTAGGTATAGAAATATGACAAGCCAAGTTCTTGACATTTTTTATCTGAATGATATGGAATTAAAGAAAAATTAAAAATAACATATTATACAAGTAAAATATGTTATAAAAATTTATAGAAAAAAAATTAAAAAAAATGTCTAAAACTATTTACAATTTAACAATGATTGTATAAAATAGAACTAAATGTAGAAAAATATCAAAAAATAAACACAAGAAAATGCTTTTCAAGAAAGGAAGTAAAAGAAGATGAAAATCTTAATGTTAACATGGGAATATCCACCAAGAGTAGTAGGTGGAATTGCAAGAGTTGTAAATGACTTGTCAAAAAGACTAATAAAGGACGGTCATGATGTAACAGTAGTAACATACAGGGAGGGAAATGCACCATATTATGAAGTAGATAAAGGAGTAAAAGTATATAGAGTAGACAACTTTATGATAAATCCAAATAACTTCATAGATTGGATAATGCAATTAAACTTCAATATGGTTGCGAAAACAGGAGAAATAATTGCAAAAGAAGGAAAATTTGATGTAATACATGCACATGATTGGTTAGTTGCATATGCTGCAAAAACATTAAAACAAGCATATGATATGCCAATAGTATCTACAATTCATGCAACAGAAGCAGGAAGAAATAGTGGAATAAGAGAAGCAAATCAAAAATACATAAATGATACAGAATGGATGTTAACATATGAGTCAACAGAAGTAATAGTAAATAGTAATTTCATGAAAGGTGAATTACAAAGACTATTTGGTTTACCATTTGAAAAAATAAATGTAGTAGCAAATGGAGTAAATTTAACAAATTATACAGGAATAGATAGAGACTATGACTTCAGAAGAAGATATGCATTAGATAACGAAAAAATAATACTATTTATGGGAAGATTAGTTTACGAAAAAGGTGTACAATATTTAATAGGAGCAATGCCAAAAATACTTGAACATTATCATGACGCAAAACTTGTAATAGCAGGAAAAGGTGGAATGATAAATGAATTAAAACAAGAAGTATACAATATGGGGCTAGGAGACAAAGTATGTTTTGCAGGATACTTAAATGGAAAAGATGTTGCCAAAATGTACAAAGCAGCAGATATATCAGTATTTCCAAGCACTTATGAGCCATTTGGGATAGTAACATTAGAGGCAATGCTAGCAGAAGTACCAGTTGTTGTATCAGACATTGGAGGATTAAACGAAATAGTAGAACACCGTGAAACAGGAATGAAAAGCTATTGTGGAAATAGTAATTCAATTGCAGATGCAATACTTGAATTATTATTTGACCCACAACTATGTAGTAACATTGTGAAAAAAGCAAAGGCAAAAGTAAGAAACGAATATAATTGGGCAAAAATAGCACAAGATACACACTTTACGTATCAAAAAGCTATATGTGAGACAGTTGCCGAAAAACAAAGAAAAGAACTTGAACAAGAAAAAGAAAGTAAAGCCAAAAAAACAAACAAAGGAGAAATCACGAATTTACTTACATTCAGAAAAAATCAAGCTTATGCATAAGCTTGATTTATAAGTATATGGAAAATTGTTTACAATTCACATAAAGATGGAGGTAAAATATGAATGTTTATGATACTGTCAACAAATTAGCAAAAGAAATAAAAGAATCAGAAGAATATTTGAATTTTAAATCTGCTAAACAAGCAATAGATTTAGAACCAGACTATAAAATAAAAGTATCTGAGTTTGAAAAAGCAAGATATGAGGAACAGCTAAATTCTATACAAAATGGAAAAACAGATGAAAATAAAATGAATGAAATACAAAATTTATATAAAGAACTAGTAGAGATTCCAGAAATAAAGCAATATTTTGATGCGGAATTTAAATTTAACATTATGTTAGGAGATATAAACAAAACAATTAGTGAGGCAGTAAAAGATATAATTTCTTAAAAGGATGAAAGAGATGGAATTAATAATTGCGATATTTATTTTAATTATAATGTTATTAATAATAGCTAAAGTATATGACATAAACATAAGAAAACTAAAACAATTTGCAGAATATGAAGAAACCAAGTTCAATAAAATTACAGAAAGATATCCTTCAAATATAGAAATTTGCAAATATATTTTAAACAAATTAAATAATAAAAATGTTAAAATAGAAGAAGATAAAAATTCAGATACCTGTTTATATATTGCACCAACAAATAAAATAGTTATAGGAAACGTAAAAAAAAGCTATACAAGAATACAAACAATAGCACATGAATGTTTACATTCGGTGCAAAACAGGAAAATTTTATTGTTTAATTTTATATTTTCAAATATATATCTTTTATACTTTATTATTACACTAGTTTTAGCACTATTTAATAAACTACCATATAAAATGCTTTTTTTTAGTGTAATGATAATATTAAGCTATATTTATTACTTTGTCAGAAGTTATCTTGAAAATGATGCAATGATAAAAGCAAAATATTTAGCAAAAGAATTTATGGAAGAAGTACAAGTTTCATCAAAAGATGAAATAAGTAAAATCGTAGATAGTTTTGATAAACTAAATGATATGGGAATAAAAACCGTTAATTTTCAGTTAATGTTCGAAACATTAATAAAAACAATAATTTTTGCGATAGCTTTATTAATATAGAAAAGGAGAAATGTCAAAAATTGACATATAACTAATATGAAAAAAATATATCCAAATGCGTATTTTAATAATGTGCTAGAAATAAAAATAAGTTTTTTAATAAAAAATAAAATAAAGGCTTTAATTTTAGATGTAGACAATACATTAATAGACTATGATAAAAATTTGTCAGAAGATATAATAAAATGGTCATGCGAATTACAAGGGCAAGGTATAAAAATGTATATACTATCAAATACAAATAAAAAAGAAAAAGTTGAAAATGTTGCAAAAAAGTTAGAAATACCATATCAATATTTCGCAAAAAAGCCATTAAAAAAAGGATTTTATAAAGTACAAAAAGAATTAAACTTAAAGCCACAGAATATAGGTGTAGTTGGCGACCAAATATTTACAGACATAATTGGAGGAAATAGATGTAACATGTTTACAATACTTGTTGACCCAGTTGACAAAAAAGATTTTTGGTATACAGCATGGAAAAGGCCTATTGAGGATAGAATAAAGAAAAAAATAATTAAAGGTGAAAAAAATGTATTTTAATGATGTAAATATAATATATTACATAATAGTTTCAATTATACGGACTATTTGTAGGAGAGTTCGTAAATTGGATGAATAAAAGACTTCCAGAAAACCAAAAAGTTTTCACTATAGATATATTTAAAGAATATAAAAAAGAATTTAGTCCAAATTATATATTAATGATAATCACAGCAGTTTTATATATTGCAATATTATATAGATATGGAATTGGGGCTAGTTTTGCAGAAAATTTAGATTTAATAAAATATTTAATATTAACACCAATGCTTTTAAGTGTTGTTGTTATAGATTACAAATTACAAATAATTCCAAATAGACTTAACTTAACAATGTTTGAAATTGGTTTAATTTTTACATTTTTATATGGAATGTCAAATGTTGCGATTTCAATAAACATGTTACTTGGAATGCTTGCACGGACGGAGGAATATTTTTACTTATAACTCTACTTGGTGGATTAGTTTATGGCAAAGAGGCAATGGGACTTGGAGATGTGAAACTTATGGGGGCACTTGGATTATTTTTTGGATTAACAAATATAATAATAGTATCACTAGTTTCATTTTTAGTATGTGCAGTGCTTAGTATATTTTTACTAGCAACAAGAATAAAGAAAACAGATGAGTATATACCATTTGGACCATTTATAGCAGTAGGAGCATTTATATCAATATTTGTACCATATACAAGCTTAATAGCAATTTTAATGAATATATTTACATTAGGTTTGTACAGTAAAAATAGTTAAGGGGAGTAGGATATGAACGATAGGTTACAAGCAGTTCGAAACAAAATGGCAGGATTAAATTTACAAGGAATGATAATTGCAAATCCAATAAATATAAGGTATTTAACAGGAATACAAGCAGAAGGAATTTTATTATTAACAAGAAAAGAAAATATATTTATAACAGATGGAAGATATATGGAATATGTATCAAGTATAATAACACCATTTGACAATCTTGTTGTTGATGACCAAAAAAACATATCAAAAGATGAATATGAAAATTTCTTTTTATTTTGTGAAAATGTAGGTTTTGAAGAAGGATATTTAACATATAAAAAATATAAAGAATATTTGAGAAAATACAAAATAAATAATTTTGTAGAAGCAGAAGAAATCTTGATAAATTTAAGAATGATAAAAGATGATGAAGAAATTGCAAGTATAAAAAAAGCCTGTGAAATTACAGACCAATGTTTCTCTATGTTAAAAGAATATATAAAACCAGGATTAACAGAAAAGCAAATAGCCAGAAAAATACATAATTATTATATGGAAAATAGTGAGGGAGAATCTTTTGAAACAATAGTCGCCTCAGGTGAAAACTCTTCAAAGCCACACGCAGTGCCAACAGACAGAATTATACAATCAAGAGACATTATTACAATAGACATGGGCTGTATTATAAATGGATATTGTTCAGATATGACAAGGACAATTTTTATAGGAGAACCAACAGAAGAGCAAAAAAATATATATAATCTTGTATTAAAAAATCAAAAAATTGCTTTAAACCAAATAAGAGAAGGAGCAAACATAAAAAACATTGTAAAAGGTGTAGAAAGCGACTTTAATATAAATAATCAAACTTTGATACATAGCCTAGGCCATGGAGTTGGATTAGAAATTCATGAAGCACCTATTGTAGGAATCAAAAACGACACACCATTAAAAGAAAACATGGTAATAACAGATGAACCAGGAATATATATTGCAGGAAATTTTGGTGTAAGGATAGAAGATACTGTATTAGTAACAAAGAAAGGGCAGATAACCTTGACAGAATCAGATAAAGAGTGTATAATAATCAAAGCTCTTTAAATCTGACGAATATAGATTTAAAAATGAGAAAAAAATATAAAAACAGATTTTGAAAATTTGAAAGGAGAAAACAATATGGCAGCAGTTTATTCAGCAGGAGATTTTAGAAACGGAACAACATTTGAAATGGAAGGAAACGTATATAGAGTAGTAGAATTTCAACACGTAAAACCAGGAAAAGGTTCAGCATTTGTAAGAACAAAATTAAAAAACGTAATAACTGGAGCAGTTTTAGAAAAAACATTTAACCCATCAGATAAATATCCAGGAGCAGAAATAGAGAAAAAAGAAATGCAATATTTATATAATGATGGAGACTTATACTATTTTATGGATAATGACACATATGACCAAATGCCATTAAATAAAGACCAATTAGGAGATTGCCTAAAATACTTAAAAGAAAATATGCAAGTTAAAATATTATCATATAAAGGAAAAGTATTTGCAGTTGAGCCTCCAATATTTGTTGAATTAGAAGTAACATACACAGAACCAGGATTTGCTGGAAACACAACAACAACATCTGGAAAACCTGCAACATTAGAAACAGGATTAGAACTTCAAGTTCCAATGTTTGTAAATATTGGTGATGTATTAAGAGTAGATACACGTACATGTGAATATATGGAAAGAATATAATTTTTTTGGCGAAAGGACCGTTTCTTTTCGCGAAAAGAAACGGTCCCAATGGGAAATTTTTCACAAAAAGAAACGGTCCCGATGCGAAAAAAGAAAGGCAGACTGATGTTAGAAGACTTAAAAAATGAATTAGGTAAATTTTATTCAGACATAAATGAAAATGTAAAAGATAAAGAAGATTTACTATATGTAAAAGAAAGAACAACTGACTTAATAGACTTTATTGCAGAAGAGCTAGAAAAAATAATGAATTACAAAGAAGATAAATTAAATGCACTAATAAAAAAGCAACAACAGACGGAAAAAATAATTCAAATATTAAGTGATAAAATGGATAATGTCTATGAAGACATCTATGATGAAGAGCCAGGTGAAGAAGAATTTCTAATAAACTGCCCATATTGTGGTTTAGAATTTGGTGCAGATATTGATGAAGACTTCAATGAAATAAGATGTCCAGAATGTGGAAACCTTATAGAACTTGATTGGAACGGAAATCCTGATGATGATAAAAACAAAGGTTGTGATGGAGGTTGTTCTCATTGTGGCGGATGCAAATAAATGAAAAAGAGAGACATTTCTCTTTTTCATTTTTTATTTTAGTTAAAATTAGGGGGAATAATTAATGAAAATAATTCATTGTAGCGATTTGCACTTAGATTCTAAAATGAAATCAAATTTAGACAGTAACAAAGCAAAAGAACGCAGAGATGAAATACTAAGAACATATCAAAATATGGTAGAATATGCATCTAAAAACGATATTAAAATAATAATCATTGCCGGGGATATGTTTGATAAAAAAAATATTACTGTGAAGGCGAAAAATGTCGTATTAGACAGTATTTGCTCAAATCCTGAAATTGATTTTATTTATCTAAAGGGAAATCATGATGAGGCAAGTTTTATAACAGATTTAGAAGAAGTACCAAAAAACTTAAAATTATTTAATAATAAGGAATGGACATATTACAAATATGGAAAAATAGTGATTGCGGGAATTGAATTTGGTCAAATTGGAAATTACGAAATATATAGTTCATTAATGTTAAATAAAAATGATATAAACATAGTTACATTACATGGACAAGAAGTTAAATATGATCAAAAAGATAAAGCTGAAATTATAAATATACAATCCCTAAAAAATAAGAATATAGATTATTTAGCATTAGGTCATATTCATAAATATAAAAAAGAACCAATTGATAGTAGGGGAGTATATTGTTATTCTGGTTGTCTAGAAGGAAGAGGATTTGATGAATGTGGAGAAAAAGGATTTGTTTTATTAGATATAGATGAGGAAAAACAAAAAATAAATTCAACATTTGTTCCATTTGCGGGTAGACATCTATATGAAATAAATGTTGATATAACAGGAACAAGTACAACCTTAGAAGCAGAAAAGAAAATAGATGAGAAAATAAAAAATATAGAAAGAGATGCTTTAATAAAAATAATTTTAAATGGAAAAGTTGATATAAATTCAGAAAGAGATATAAATTATTTAGAAAAGAAATATAAAAATATATTTTATTTTGCAAAAATATATGATGAAACAACTTTGGAGATAGATTATATGTCATATGAAAAAGATATTTCTCTTAAAGGTGAGTTTATAAGGTTGGTTTTAAGCCAAGATTTGTCGCAAGAAGAACAAAGGCAAATAATAACAACAGGCATTAAGGCACTTTCTGGTGAGGAGGTAAATTAATGAAATTACTAAAATGTCATATAGAAAATTTTGGTAAATTATCTGGCTATGATTACGAATTTAAAGATGGATTAAATACAATAAAAGAAAATAATGGATATGGAAAAACAACATTTGCCAATTTTATAAAAGCAATGTTTTATGGAATGGAAGCAAAGAGAAACACAAAGGTATTGATAGACCGAAAAAAATATATACCATGGCAAGGTGGGGCTTTTGGTGGAAGTGTTGAATTTGAGCTAAATGGTAAAAAGTATAAAATAGAAAGATTTTTTGGAAAAAAAGAAGCAGAAGATGTATTTAAGCTATATGATTTATCAACAAATTTGGAATGTGATGATTTTTCGCAAAATATAGGAGAAGAAGTATTTAATTTAAATAAAGAGGCTTATGAGAGAAGTACATTTATTTCCGGCCAAAATATCGAAACAGCAATGAATGATAGTATAAGTGCTAAATTAGGAAATATATTAGAAAGCGAAAATGATGTTAATACATCTGAAAAGGCTATAAAAATTTTGGAAGATGCTATAAAAAATTATAAAAAAACAGGAGATAGGGGAGAAATAAACGAAAAAAAACTAGAGAAAACAAATCTTGAGAAGAAATTAGAGCAGAGCAAAATTGATGAAAAAAATCTTCAAGAAAGAAGAGAAAAATATAGTTCTTTGAAACAAGAATTGAAAGAAAAAGAAGAAGAAAGACAAAATTTGAATAAATTATTAACATTAAAAATTCAAGAAGAAACAAAAAATGCTAAATTAGAAAATTATAAGATATTGCAAAACAATTTAGAAGAAACAAAAAAGAATTTAGAACAAACAGAAATATTCTTTAAAGCTGGAATTCCAACGGAAGAAGAGACAGATACTTTAATAGAAAAAAGTTTTGAAATAGAAAAATATAAAGTTGAAGTTGCCAACTTTGAAACATCAACATTAGAAAATGAAGATGAAAATAATTTAAAGAAGATATTTGACAATAATAGGATTTCAGAAGAAATAATAAATGATAAAATATCAGATTATAAAAATATAAATGATATTGATAATCAAATTAAAGTAAATGAAGAGAAAAAATCAAATTTAGCTAACGAATTAAGAGTACTTAATAAACAAAGAAAATTAGATAAAACTTTATGCATAATTTTAGGAATTTTAATATGTGTTGGAATCATTGTAGCAATGTATGGATTTGCTAATCAAAAAATGCAGATTGCAACTGGTGCAACAATATTTGGAATTTTAATAGCAATAGTAGCTTTGGTAAAAGTTAATACATATAGTAAAAAAAGTCAGAGTAGAAAAAATAAACAAGAAGAAGAAAAAGACATAGGAGAATATATTGAAAAATTAAAAGAAAAAAAATATAATTTACAAATGGGAGTGGATTCTTTTATTTCAATATATTCTGAAAATAAAGATATAAATGATGTTATTTTTGAATTAACAGAAATAAAATCTCAGTTTAACAAATATAAAGATATGAAAAATAATGCAAATTTACTTTTACAAAGACAAAGTGAAATATCAGCAAAATTAAAAGATTTAGAAGAGAGCATGAGAGAATATTTTTCAAAGTATTTTGAAGTAATTAACCAGTCATATGTTGCGTATGCTCAAGAAATCAAGATAAAAAAGAGTCTTCTTATTCAACAAAAACGAGAATTTGAAGCAAAACTTAGAACGGTTGAGGAATACAAAAATGTTAATAAAATAGATGAATTACAGAGTGTAAAAAGTTACAATATGATAGCTATTAACAAAAATGAAATAGAAGAAAAAATAAAACAAATAACAATAGAAATAAACAATATAAATGATGAGAAAAATTATGTAAAAAACCAAATTGAATTGTTAGAAAGTAACCTAGATTCTGTATTTGATGTAGAGACAAGAATCGATGAATTGTCACAAAAAATTGAAGAAATGAAAGAAAAATGCGAAATTTTAGAAAAGACAAAAAAATATCTCGAAACAGCAAAAGAACAATTTTCTTCACAATACTTAAACAAAATGAAACAGAATTTCATGAAGAATTTACAGTTAATTAATGGTTCTGAGCTAGATATAAATTTAGATGTAAACTTAAATGTAAAGGTTAATGAACAGGGTTCAGGAAAAGATATTGGATATTTCAGTACTGGTTATAAGGATTTAATATATATTTGTATGAGATTAAGTTTGATAGACAGTTTATTTGAAAAAGAAAAACCATTTATTATATTAGATGACCCTTTTGTTAATTTAGATGAAAGCAAAATAAAAAATGCGACAGACTTACTTAAAAATATAGCTAAAGATTATCAAATAATTTACTTTATATGCCATGATAGTAGAAGATAAATTAGCAAAAAATGCAAGTATCATTAGCATATGTTTGAGTGAGAATAAATTTGAAAAAACGAGATATAATAATGATAATGCGAAATTTAATTCAAAACAAGAAATTTTGCATTTGAAATATATTTATAATAGTGGTATTATAAGTATAATTTAATAAGAACTTAAAACTACCCTGCATAGTGCGTGTAGACAGAATTTTTAGAACCTACAAGTTTTAAGAGGGGCTTATCTCTTGGTATGGCGTGCATGCTTACTTCCTTTTTGGTCGTAAGAAGCCCAGGAGTATTAAGGTGAGCACCCACCTGTTTTTTGAGGAGGCAGGTTATTAAAAATTTTGGCAGCAACTTACGGCTAAGGCGGGGAAGTTTTTTTGTAAATTGAGGCGAAATCAAAAATTCGGCTCAAATTTTTATTTTTTGTAACAAAAAGAAGTTTCATACGTCATATGTATAAAGGAGGATGAAAGTTATGCAGGATATCGGAGAAATATATGAAGAATATTTTAAAACAGTGTACAAATATTTATTCTGTTTAACTCATAACGAAGATATCTCTGAAGAACTTACACAAGAAACATTTTATAAAGCAGTAAGTAAAATAAATACATACAGAGGAGACTGTAAAATATCAGTTTGGTTATGCCAAATTGCAAAAAATCTATGGTTTGACCAATGCAGAAAACATAAGAAAATTATAGATAGTGAAACAATAGCTGATGAGATTATTATGTCCGCAGAAGAGGAAGCTCTGCAAAATGATGAAAAAATTTCGCTATATAAAAGAATGCAAAATCTGGATGAGAAAACAAGAGAAGTTATGTATTTAAGGATAACAGGTGAATTAAGTTTTAAGGAGATAGGAGAGATTTTAAATAAAACAGAAAATTGGGCAAGAGTTACTTTTTACAGAGGTAAAAATAAGTTAAAGGAGGTTGATTAATATGAAGGAGAAATTAAATTGTAAAATTGTTCAGGACTTGCTTCCTAATTACATTGACGGACTTACAAATGATGAAACAAATAAATATATTGAGGAGCATATAAATGAATGTGCAGAATGTAAAAGAATCTTAGAAAATATGCAAAAAAAATTAAATATAAAAAACGGTGAAAAAGATAAAAAAACAGTAAAGATTCTAAAAAAATACAATAATAAAATGCTATTTTTAAAAATTGTATTTGTGCTATTTTTATCTATTATCATTTTATTTGGAGCAAATGTAATTAGAAAATATACAATTTTGAAACAAATTGCT
This sequence comes from uncultured Clostridia bacterium, assembly GCA_934121905.1. Taxonomy (GTDB): domain Bacteria; phylum Bacillota; class Clostridia; order TANB77; family CAG-508; genus CAG-269. Next base: position 15,954 of record CAKOVI010000005.1, on the reverse strand, counting down.
AATAAGGCTGATGAGACAATAAATGTTAACAATTATCATAAAAAAGTTTATTGGTATGATAAAGACAAAACTTCAATTGTAGATTATTATGGCTTAAATGATAAGAGAAAAATGGTAAGAAGAGAAATAAGTGATAAAGGTACAAAAATAGTTACAATTTATGGAACAAAAATTAGTGAAGATGAATTTGGCAATAAACAATATAACTGTAATGTATATACTATTGATGGAGAAACAAAAACAGTAGAATTAAATAAAACAATCGGTATGGGAATTGACCCTCAAAACCCAATAGAAATATCAAAAGGTTCAACATTATCTTTGCTTTTCATGGCAAGTAGAGTTAGTATAAAAAATGATGCCTATAACGGAGAAGATTGCTTTTTTATATCAACAAACTCATCTAATGTAGCATTTAATTTTTTATCAAATGCTGAATTTATAAGTAAAAATACAGGTCTTACAATTAATAGCATGTCATATGAAATAGAGGTAGAAGGTGGAGAAAATACCAGATGGCCTGCTTCTGACTATGAATATGAGTTTAATAATGTAAGTGAAGATGAATTTATCGAACCTGATATAAATGAATATAAACAAAAATAAATATTTTTTCAAAAACCCCCTTGACTTAAAGTTCACTCTAAGTGATAATATAAACAAAAAATCAAGGAGGTTTTTTGTTCATTTAGGACCGGTTCTTTTGTGAACATGTTCTTAAAAGAACCGGTCCTAAAAGGACAAAAAAGAAAGGATTGATAAAAATGGAAAAATCAAAAGTATATTTTACAAAGGAAATTACACCAGAAAGTGTAGTAAAAATGTATGAAACTCTAGGAGTAAATTTACCAGGAAAGGTAGCAGTTAAATTGCATTCTGGAGAACAAGGAAACCAAAACTATATAAGACCTGAATTTGTAAAGGCTATTGTAGAAAAAGTAAATGGAACAGTTGTAGAATGTAACACCGCATATGGTGGAGCAAGAAATACAACAGAAAAACACGAAAAACTTATGGAAGAACATGGATGGACTAAATATTTTAATGTTGACATTATGGATTCAGAAGGAAATGACTTAGAATTAGACATTCCAAATGGAAAAGTAATAAAGAAAAACTATGTTGGAAGACATCTTAAAAATTATGATTCATTACTTGTATTATCACACTTTAAAGGACATCCAATGGGAGGATATGGTGGAGCCTTAAAACAATTATCTATTGGATGTGGCTCATCAGAAGGAAAATCTTGGATACATTCAGCAGGTGTAACAAAAGACCAAAATAAATTGTGGGATAATTTACCTGAACAAAATAAATTCCTAGAGGCTATGGCTGATGCTGCATCTTCAGTTCATAATATGTTTAAAGGAAAAGTTGTTTATATAAATGTTATGTGCAATATGTCTGTTGATTGTGACTGCTGTGCTGTTGCAGAAGACCCTTGTATGAAAGATGTTGGTGTTCTTGCAAGTCTAGACCCAATTGCAATAGATCAAGCTTGTATTGATATTGTATATAATTCTAAAGACCCAGGAAGAGACCATTTTGTTGCGAGAGTTGAAAGACAAAATGGAGTTCATACAATTGAAGCTGCAAATGAACTTGGATTTGGTTCGAGAGAATATGAATTAATAAATATTGATTAGCCCAAATGGGACCGGGTCTTTTTTGTCCCATTGCATAAGATTATTTTAATACTAAAAAATGGGACAAAAAAGACCCGGTCCTATTTGGGCAACAGCTATGACCACATTTGAGCTGCTTGCAGAAAAAGAGAGGATACCCAATAAGAATGGGATAACAGGAACCTATGTTGATGTAATCTTAGAACATAACCATCACCATGAACATAGAAATTTAGATGATGTTAATAAAATAATAGATAATTCATCATTAGACGAAAATGTAAAAGACCTGTCTAAAAGAATATTTTTAAGAGTAGCTAAAGCTGAAAGCAAAGTTCATAATAAACCACTAAATGAAATACACTTTCATGAGGTTGGAGCAATTGATTCTATTGTTGATATTGTTGGAACTGCAATTTTAATAAACAAAATAAATCCTGATAAAATTATTTCAAGTGTAGTAAATGATGGATATGGATTTATAGAATGTGCTCATGGAACTATGGGTGTGCCAGTACCTGCAACAAGTGAAATATTTGCATCTTCAAATGTTAAATTTAGGCAAATTGATATAGATACAGAACTTGTAACTCCAACTGGTGCAGCAATAATTGCAGAACTTGCAGATGAATTTACTTATCTTCCCCAAATGGTAACAGAAAAAATTATGAGTATAGAACTGTTTTAAAAAGAAAATTAGATGAAATTGATACAGGATATGGCAAAATCAAAGATTAGGAAAAGAAAATGTTTTGGCAATAATAGGAAATGGACAGATGATACCTAGAAAAGACTATAAAGAAGCTATTGAATTTTTAAAAGAGAATGATTTTGAATTTAGAGAAATACCGGTAGATTGCCTAGAAGTATTGGAATTTAGAGAAAATCATAAAGACAGATGTTATTATTGCAAGAGAAGCATTATGACAAGAATAAAACAAGTTGCTAAAGAAAATGGATTTGATATTGTTTGTGATGGTAAAAACGTAGATGATACAAAAGGATACAGGCCTGGGCAGAAAGCAACTAAAGAATTAGGAATTGTAAGTCCGCTGGAAGAATGTGGATTTACTAAAAAGGATATAATGGAAAATGCTAAAAGTTTAGGAATAACTTTTTGGGACAAGCCATCAAATTCTTGTTTGGCTACAAGATTTCTTTATAATACTGAGCTTACAAATGAGAGTTTGAAAAGAGTAGAATTGGCTGAGGAGTTAATAAAGGAATTTGGTATTCCTACTACAAGAGTAAGAAGTCATGGAGATATTGCAAGGATTGAGGTACAGAAGGAGTATTTTGACAGAATTTTAGGCAATGTTAAGTTAGTAAATGATATTAAAGAACTTGGATTTGAGTATGTTACTTTGGATTTAGAGGGAATGAAGAGTGGCAGATTTGATAAAAAATAATTATATTTTATTGAAATTTATGTAAATTTGCAGTATACTATAATTACTTTATCCTTGGTACCAGGAGTAATAAAGGGTACAAGTTACATGAATAATGCTTCATATGTAACTACATGGAGGTAATTATGAATACTGCTGAAAGAAATTTTGAAAAACGGAACAAAGAAAATGCAACTGATGTAGCATCAGAAGTAACTGTAAACAATTCAGGAAAATCCGAAAAAGTTATCTGTGATACTATTCAGCTTAAAGAAAAGATTACAAAATGGATGCAAAACGAAGGTTGGAGATTTGAAGATTTTGTAACTTTTGTAGAACTAATAGGAATTAAAACTCCTATTAGGCTGAGTGAATTGAGCGAAGAAAATAATTCTTTTAAGTGCATTACAGCACATAAAGAAATTATAATGTCAATTCAATTTGGCGATTTTTCTGAGATTTTCTCCGAACTTTGGATAACATACGGGGAAGAAACCAAAAAGTATGCAATCAATACCAATATGAAAAAAGGCAAAACAGTACCAGAAATAAGGTTACAAGGAAGAATCATTAAAAGAAATGGGAAAGAACTTTACAGTTTTTATTATGAATTTTTTTGCCACAGATTATTAAAACTTGACGAAAATCACACTGTAGAAATCGAGTTTTATGAACCTAGCAAATCTAAGGAAAAAAATGAAATTTTTGTATTAAGAAATTGTGCAAAGATAGAGGAATATTTATTGGGAGTAGATGACTTTTTAAATATGGAAAAAGTTTATAACAAGCTAATAGAGTTTCTTAATTTTTCTGAAGAAAATATTTTAAACAGTGAAAAGATTTTACTTGCTTATTACGAAAAAAATAAGGATGAGAAAGAAAAAAAGATTAAAAGCAAAATCCTGATAGAAAAAGGAATAAGGCAGGAGTACGCAATAACCGAAGACAGAGAAACATTTCACATATTCAAAGATGGCAGTTGGTACTATCTATATGACAATGATATACAAATTGTATATTATGGCGAAAATGATGATTGTAATGTTTTTTCTATAACAGGAGCTGAAAATCAGATTATGCTTGCTCCAAGCCCGAATGAAATTTTAACACGGGCAAAGAAAAAAATTTCTGAAATGCGGAAATTTGTAAGATAAAAATTTTATCTTACAAATGTTGTAATCGACAAATATATGCCAGGAGTTAAAAAATCTTGGCATATATTTGTTTTTTTATTATTTGGAATTAAAAATTGTTAGAGGAAAAATGCCAGCAATATAAATTAAAAGATTAGGAGGAACCAAAAATGACAATAGCGGAAGTAAGCCAAAAATATGATTTAACGCCAGATACTTTAAGATATTACGAAAGAATAGGACTACTTGCAAATATACCAAGAAACAAAAATGGAATAAGAAACTACGATGAAAAATCTTGTAAAAGAATAGAATTTGTAAAATGCATGAGAAATGCGGGAGTAGAAATAGAAATTTTAATAGAATATATAAGTTTATTGGAACAAGGAAAAGATACGGTAGAAGCACGAAAAAAACTATTAGAAGAACAAAGAGAAAAATTAGTAGAAAAGCAAAAACATATTACTGAAACATTAGAAAGACTAGATTATAAAATAAAACTTTATGGAGAAATAGAAGAAGGAAAAAGAAAGGATTTTTCAGAAGAATAATTGCATATAACATTAATTGGAGAAAGGATATTTTATGTTCCATCTCTATTTTTCGTGAAAAATCAAAAAACATCTCCAAAAAAACGTGAAAAAATTTGAAAATTATCTCCAAAAAATGTGAAGTCAACTAATCAATCTTTCAAAATTGTAATATAAAATCTCCAAATATATGTTATAATATACATATCCAAAGAAAGGGGAACAACCAAAATGAAAAAAATCCTAATAGTAGAAGATGAAACAACAATAAGCCTAGAACTTCAAAAACTACTCCAAAATTCTGGCTATGAAGCAACAATATTAAAAGATTTTACAAATAGCAAAGAAAACATATTAAAAGAAAAAGCAGACCTGATTTTATTAGATATAAATCTACCAAAAATAAACGGAGAAATTCTCTTAAAAGAAATTAGAAAAGAATCAAATGTACCAATAATAATGGTAACAAGCAGAAGCGGAGAAATTGACGAAGCACTATCAATATCATATGGAGCAGACGACTATATAACAAAACCATATAATCCAACTATATTACTACTAAGAATTCAAAACATATTTAGGAGGCTAGAAAAATCAATAGACGATTTAAAATATGATGATATTTTAGTAAATCCATCAAAAGGAACATTAAGCAAAGAAAACAAAAATTTGAAACTAACCAAAAATGAAATGATAGTGTTTACATATCTACTAGCAAATAGAGGCAAAATTGTAACAAGAGATGACCTAATGACAGATTTATGGAACAACAACGAATTCATAAATGACAATGCTTTAACTGTAAATATAAGTAGATTAAGAACCAAATTAGAAACATTTGGCTTAAAAGATGTAATAGAAACCAGAAAAGGACAAGGGTATAAGTTATTATGAAATTAAAGGAATATTTGTTCGATAAGTTGCCAGATACAATAATTTTTATTTTAGGTTATATAGTTACAATACTATTACTAAAAGCTTTCAAAGTAGCCCAATCATTAATGCTTGCAATAAGTTTTGCGTTTGCGATTATGTATATAGCTATTATTACAATTGATTATTTAAGAAAACGAAAGTTTTATAATAATCTTGTACAAACAGTAGATGGATTAGATAAAAAGTATTTAGTACTAGAAATGATAAATAAGCCTGACTTTTATGAGGGAAAAATATTTTATCAAACTCTTTATGAAATAAACAAGTCTATGGTAGAAAATGTAAAAGAATATAGTTTAAGTATAACTGATTTTAAGGAATATGTAGAAATGTGGATACATGAAGTTAAAATACCAATTTCAAGTCTTGTCCTTTTAAATCATAATCATAAAAATTCATTAGATAGTAAATATGTAAAACAGATAAAAAAACTAGATAATTATATAGACCAAATTTTGTATTATGTAAGAAGCGAAAATGCAGAAAAGGATTATATAATAAAAGAAACTAGTTTAAATGATATTATTAAAAATGTAGCTTTGAAAAATAAGGATGATTTGCTTGAAAATAATGTGGATTTAATTGTAGATGTGGATGATGAAAAGATTTTAACAGATAGTAAGTGGTTAGAATTTATATTAAATCAGATTATAAATAACTCTATTAAGTATAAAAGAGACAATATAAGCTCTTATATCAAAATTAAAACTTACGAGAACACAAATTCGGTAAAACTTTTTGTTGAAGATAATGGCATTGGAATACCTAAAAATGATTTGGGGCAGGTTTTTGATAAATGTTTTACTGGCGAAAATGGAAGGGAAAAGTCTAAGTCTACTGGAATGGGTCTTTATATTGCAAAGAAGCTTTGTGTAAAATTAGGACATAGAATTAAAATTGAGTCAGAAGCGGGGAGTTTTACTAGAGTTGAAATTACTTTTGGAAAGAATGATTTTTGTAAGATGGATTAATACCTTACAAAACTGTAACCTACCGTAATATTAAACTAACGACAACCTCCAAAAAATATCGTACAATAAGGCAAGAAAGGAAGGAAAAAATATGGAAAGTATTTTAAAAATTGAAAAAATCGAAAAATATTACGGCAACAAATCAAGCCTTACAAAAGCGATTGACAATATATCATTTGAAGTAAAAACAGGAGAATTTGTCGCAATAATGGGGGCAAGTGGCTCAGGAAAAACAACACTTTTAAATTGCATATCTACAATAGACAAAGTAACATCAGGTCATATCTATGTAGCCGGAGAAGACATAACAAAACTAAAAGGAAATGATTTAAACAAATTCAGAAGGGAAGAACTAGGATTTATATTCCAAGACTTTAATTTATTAGATACATTAACAGCATACGAAAACATTGCCTTAGCACTATCTATACAAAACACAAATTCAAAAGAAATTGACCAAAGAATTAAAAAGGTATCAAAAGAATTAGATATAGAAAGTGTATTAAATAAATATCCATACCAAATGAGTGGAGGGCAAAAACAAAGGGTAGCAAGTGCAAGAGCAATTGTTACAAATCCTAAATTAATTTTAGCAGATGAGCCAACAGGAGCATTAGACTCAAAATCATCAAAAATGTTACTCGAAAAATTTGGATTTTTAAATGAAGTTATTAAAGCAACAATCTTAATGGTTACACATGATGCATTTACAGCAAGTTATGCAACACGCGTTATATTTATCAAAGATGGCAAAATTTTTAATGAAATACATAGAGGGCTAGACACAAGAAAAGAATTTTTTGATAAAATTATAGATGTTGTAACATTATTAGGTGGGGATTTAAATGATGCTCTTTAAATTATCATTAAAAAACATTAAAAAAAGTATGAAAGACTATGCCATCTATTTTTTCACACTTATTTTAGGTGTTGCAATATTTTATGTATTTAACTCAATAGGAAGCCAAACAGCTATGATGACTGTTTCAAAATCAACCTCAGAAATTTTGGAACTTATGACCCAAATTCTATCAGGAGTTAGTGTGTTTGTATCATTTATTTTAGCATTTTTGATTATTTATGCTAGTAGATTTTTAATGAAGAGAAGAAAAAAAGAATTTGGAGTCTATATGACTCTTGGAATGAGCAAGAGAAAAATATCACTTATTTTGTTTTTTGAAACTTTATTTATTGGAATAATATCACTAACAGTTGGTTTACTTGCAGGAACAGTTTTATCACAATTTATGAGTGTTGTGGTTGCAGATATGTTTGAAGCAGATATGACTAAATTTAAGTTTGTATTTTCAGAAAGTGCATGTATTAAGACTTTAATTTATTTTGGTATTATGTATTTGGTTGTTATGATTTTTAATACATTTAATATTAGTAAATGTAAGCTTATTGATTTGATATATGGAAACAGAAAGTCAGAAGCGGTTAAATTGAAAAATCCATGGCTTTGTATAATAATTTTTATGGTATCAGCTTGTGCACTTGGATATAGCTATTATGCTGTAACAGAAGGAATAAATGAAGTTTTAAGTACTAACAAAAGGATGTTAGGAATAATAGCAATTGGTTCGATATCTACATTTTTCATTTTCTGGTCATTATCGGGACTTATTTTAAAGATTGTAAAAAGTAATAAGAAGTTTTATTACAAAGGTTTAAATAGTTTTACTGTAAGGCAAATAAGCAGCAAAATAAACACAACAGTATTTTCAATGACAGTTATATGTTTGATGTTATTTATTACAATATGTGTATTATCTAGTGCTTTATCTATGAAAAATTCTTTAAATAGGTCATTTGAAAGTTATGCACCAAGAGATGTAGAATTAAGCAAAAGATGTGACGTAGATGAGGAATTAAAAGATTATGGTTATACTGATGAACAAATTGAAGATTCAAAGATGAGTATAAAAGAAATATTAGATAAATTAGACTTTGATTATCAAAAATATTTCAAAAATATAGAAGAATACGCTATATATACAAATAATGAAGTTAATTTAAAAAGTGTATTAGGAGATTATTATGAAAATGCTTCGTCAAAATTTTCTTCTTTAATATATGACAACAAAGTAGAACTAATGAAAATAAGTGATTATAATAAATTAGTTAAAAGTTTGAACTTGGAAAAAATATCATTAGATGATAATCAATATGCATATGTGGCAAATTATGAAATGGCAGTAAATTTGGAGAATGACGCACTAAAAACAAATCCCAAAATCGTTATAGATGGTAAAGAATATTTACCAAGATATGATAAATGTGTAGATGGATTTTATGAAATGGCAGGTAATAATATAAATGATGGATTTATTGTTTTGCCAGATAGTGCATTTGTAAATAGTAAAAAAACATTTGAATTTTTAGTTGCAGATTATAATGGAGAGACAGATAAAATAGAGGAATTGGTAAATGATTTAATAAACAGAGATTATTATAAAAATACGAATTTAACTATAAATACTAAAGCAGATATTAGAGATTCTAGTGTTGGGCTAGGTGCAATTGTTACATTTATTGGATTATACTTAGGAATTATTTTCTTAATCTCTTGTGCAGCAATACTTGCATTAAAGGAACTTTCTGAATCTAGTGATAATTTTATTAGATTTGAAATGCTTAGAAAAATAGGCGTTGATGAAAAAGATTTAAACAAAGCTTTATTTAGACAAATAGAAATATTTTTCATGTTCCCACTTTTAATTGCAATTATTCACTCTATTTTTGGAATTAAGTTTAGCAATTATATACTTAAGGCAAGCGGTGTAAGTTTTGATTTGAATTCTATTATTATGACTGCTGTATTTATTGTTATTATTTATGGTGGATATTTTGTAGTTACTTATTTTAGTAGTAAAAATATTATTAGAGAGAAAAATTAAAAGGTTGTGAGTGGTCATAATAGTATACAAAATATTCATGTATAATTTCTAACTTTATAGAAAAAATAAAAATGTGAAACAAAATTGATAAAAAACGTCAAAAATGTTTCACATTTTTACAAAAAAGAATTCCAAAGCTTGAAAAAAATATTACAATAAAGTATAATATTGCCTTGTCAAATATAAATTTAAAGGGAGGCAATATTATTTATGTTTTTATCAGTGATTTTAATTATAATAGGATTTGTACTATTAATAGTAGGAGCAGACATACTAGTTGATGGCTCAAGTGGAATTGCAAAAAAATTCCATATTCCAGAGATAATAATTGGGCTTACAATAGTATCAATTGGAACATCAATGCCAGAACTGTTTGTAAGTATAACATCAGCATTAGATGGGTATTCAGATATGGCAATAGGAAATATTATAGGAAGCAATCTAAGTAATTTATTACTTATTTTAGGACTTTCTGCAACTATAAAACCAGTTGTATTTCAAAAAGAGACAAGACTATATGAAATACCAATGTGTTTGTTAGTTACAATTATTTTAATGATTTTTTGTAACACAAATGGTGGAATATCTAAAATAGAAGCAATAGGATTATTAGTTCTATTCTGTGCTTTTATTGGATATACAATATATATGGGCAAAAGAGAAAGTCAAAAAGAAATGGTAGAAATAAAAACAGAAGAAAAAGAAAATAGTATAATAAAAAATATAATTTTTGTACTATTAGGAATTTGTGGACTAAAAATAGGAGGAGATTTGGTTGTAAATAATGCTGTAAATGTAGCAAATCATTTTAATTGGAGCGAAAAACTAATTAGCTTAACTATCTTGGCAATAGGAACTAGTCTACCTGAATTAGTTACAAGTGTAACAGCAGCGGTTAAAGGAAACAGTGATATAGCAATTGGTAACATTATAGGTTCGAATATTTTTAATATTTTGCTTATAATTGGAGTATCTGCATTTATTACACCTATTACATATAATTTTTCATACAATTTTGATTTTTGTATATTAATTGTATCATCAATAATTTTGGCAATATTTCCATTTATACCACCTAAAGATAAAATGAGTAGGTTTAATGGAATAATATATTTAATTATTTATATAGTATATTTGACTATTTTGTTTGTAAAATAATAAAAAACACCCGATTTATGGGTGTTTTTATCTTTCATCACCATTACTAGAATGAGAATGTGAAGTAGATTTTCTGGCATTTTTTAATAATAATGCCGCCTCGCTTCTTTGATTAAGAGTTTCTAATATTGTTTGAGCGACAGTTAATTGATTTTTTTGTGGTAATTTGCGTATAGCTAATTCTATTTCACTTAAAGTATCACTTAATTTATCATTAGGATGAGCATTTTTTCTATCGAGAAAATCATTTTGCAATAGGGCTACTATTTTTTGAAGTGCTAAATCTCTTTTGGATGGATTCATTTTTTCCAACATTTTATTTAAATCATGTAGTTCTGTTGCAGCCTCACCGTTTAATTGTCTTCTTAATCTTCTGCCAGCAGCTTTATCGAAGTCTTGACTGTGAGTCTTTACAGTTTTTTCGAAAGTAGCTATATCTTCAGCCGATAATTTTTTAAATCCTTCTGTTTGAGGTAAAAAGAAGTTTCCTGTTGAATCATAAGTTTTTGCGGTTTTTTTAGCAATTTCTTCTAAGATTCTTTCTCGTATTAATTTTTTTGTAGACTCGGTAAATTCGAAATATTTTTTATTATCGTCATCAAATTTTACTTTAAGAGATTTGTAGTCAGAAAATGTTAAGAATGGTAAATCTGCTTCAAACATATCTTCAGCAGAAACGATTCTTGTTAAAGTAGGGAGACGAGGACCTCCGAATTTCATACAGTCCAAAGCGGTTCTTTTAGAAATTATAGCCATTAATTTTTTGTTTATGTCAGTTGTATAATCTTTTATATCTATTTTTTCTATTAATTCAACTAGTTCAGGGGCTTCTATATCATCACATTTTGTGTAGATTTTTGAAAGTTTTGATAATATTTTATGTTCTCGTTCTGCTGCAATTATGGCTTGTTGCTCTTTTTGTATATCCTCATCATCTATTTCATTTACAATCTTTTCGGCTGTATCTGGACCTATATTAGCTTCTGTTGCAATTGTTGCAATTGTTTCTGATGGTAGTGAAGTTGATTGAACAGCAGTAATTACATCTTTTTCAGATTTTATTTTAGGAAGCTGAATAATTATAGTTGCTAAATCATTGTCAGTTAAAGATGTGTCTTGCTGAAGCATTTGCATAAAATCTGCAAGTGACATATCAGAGTGCTTTTTTATTAAATCTAAAGCTAAATTAATAGCATTGTTTCTTGCTTCATCTTTTTCTAAATTTGATTCTTCTATTACTGATTGTACATTTTCAATCCTTTCATGTATTTTATCCGATTGGGGATTGTTGTTTTTTAAAATTTTTTTTAGTATTTCCATTTGAATCACCTTTCTTTTTTATGTTATCTTAATTATTATAACGTGCTGATTAAAGTAGAGTCAAGCAATTTTTAATTATTTTTTGTGAAAGTTTTGTGAAAATGACCTAAAATACGATTTTATAAGAGAACATGAAAAATGTAAAAAAGGCTTTTATAAAATCAAATAATATGGTAAAATGTTTTCATCGTAAATAAGGAGGACATAAAATGAAAGATTACAATAAACAAGAATATTTAAAATTATTAAGCAAAGAATATAAAAATATAACAGAAGTATCAGAAGAAATAATAAACCTAAAAGCAATACTAAATTTGCCTAAAGGAACAGAAGTATTTTTAAGTGATATTCATGGAGAATATGCACCATTTACGCATATATTAAATAATGGAGCAGGAATAATTAGAAGCAAAATAGATGAAATATTTGAAAATCAGACAACAGAAAAAGAAAGAAATATGCTTGCGACACTTATTTATTATCCAGAAGAAAAATTGAAAATAATAAAAGAAGAATCAAAAGAAAATTTAGATGAATGGTATACAATAACATTATATAGATTAGTAGAAGTTGCAAGAAAAGTAAGTTCAAAATATACTAGGTCAAAAGTAAGAAAAGCAATTAAAAATGAATTTGCATATATAATAGATGAATTATTACACGCACAAATAAATAGCGAAAAAGACAAAGTATATTACTATAAACAAATAATAAAAACAATAATAGAACTTGGTCAAGCAGATAGTTTTATAATTGCAATTTCAGAGCTTATAAAGCAAATGGCAGTAGATCATTTACACGTAATTGGAGATATATTTGATAGAGGAAGATACCCAAATTTAGTAATAGAAAAATTAATGAAATTTCATAGCTTAGATATTCAATGGGGAAATCACGATATATTATGGATGGGAGCAACGCTTGGAAATCAAGCTTGTATTGCAACAGTAGTTAGAAATTCAGCTAGGTATAATAATATAGGAACATTAGAGGATGCATATGGAATAAATATAAGACCACTTTCAACATTTGCTCAAGAAACATATAAAAATGATAATTGCGAAAAGTTTTTGCCAAAAGAATTTGATTATAATAAATATGATAATAGTGATAGAAAGCTTATTGCAAAAATACATAAAGCCATAACGATAATTCAATTTAAAATAGAAGGTCAAATGATAAAAAAACATCCAGAATATAATTTGGAGAATAGACTTTTATTAGACAAAATGGATTTAGAAAAAGGTTTAGTATTAATTGATGGAAAAAAATATGAGTTAAATGATATAAATTTTCCAACAATAGATAAAGAAAAACCTTATGAATTGACATCTAAAGAGAAAGAAGTAATAGAAAGACTAACAGAATCATTTATACATAGTCCAAGTTTAAATAATCATATAAATTTCCTATTTTCAAAAGGAGAAATGTATACAGTATTTAATAATAATTTATTATTTCACGGCTGTGTACCGATGAATGAGGATGGAACATTTAAAAAGGTCAAATTTTTAGGAAAAGAATTGGCTGGAAAGGCATATTTTGATGAGATAAATGAAGCAGTAAATAAGGCATATATGACAAAGCAAGAAGAATTAATAGATATAATGTGGTTTTTATGGTTATCACCAGAATCTCCATTTTTTGGAAAAGACAAAATGGCAACATTTGAAAGTTATTTTGTAAAAGATTCTAAGACACATAAGGAAAATAAAAATCCATATTATAAATTATCAGAAAACGAAAAATATTGTAACAAGATATTAAAAGAATTTGGATTAGAAGACGAAGATTCACATATTGTAAATGGCCACATACCAGTAAAAGTAAAAGATGGAGAAAGCCCAATAAAGGCAAATGGTAAGCTACTTATAATTGATGGAGGATTTGCTAAGAGCTTTAGAGAAAAGACCGGAAATGCAGGATATGTATTAACATATAATTCTAATGGATTATTATTAAGTCAAACCAAACCTTTTGAGTCTGTCTCTAAGGCCATTATAGAGGAAAAAGATATTATTAGCGAGATTATTGTAAAGAAAAATGGAGTTGCGAGAAAGACTGTTGGAGATACAGATATTGGTACAAAATTAAAGGGCGAGATTGAAGACTTGATGGAGTTGGTTGGTGCGTATAAGAATGGTGAGATAAAAGAAATTTGGAAGTGATTTTTTGGATTGGGGACGGTTCTTTTGAGCTACAAGAACCGTCCCCAATCAGAAAAAAAGGAGAAAAACGATGTACAAAACAATAACACAAAATACAACATATGAACTTACAGAAAAAAAGTCAAAATTTATAGCAAATTTAATATACATACAAAATAAAGAAGAGGCTGAGAACAAAATAAAAGAGTACAAAAAGAAATATTTTGATGCAAGACATAACTGTTATGCATACAGAGTGTTGGAAAATGAAAAATTTTATGAAAAATCAAGTGACGACCGGAGAACCATCAGGAACAGCAGGAGCCCCAATGTTAAATATTCTACAAAAAAATAATTTATGCAATGTACTTATAATTGTTACAAGATATTTTGGAGGAATTTTATTGGGTACAGGTGGTTTGGTTAGGTGTTATTCTGGTGGATGCTTAGGTGCAATAGAAAATAGCGAAACAATAGAAATTGAACCAGGTATCGAAATGGCAATATCTTTAGATTATTCTGATTTTCAAAGTATTCAATATTATTTTGAAAAAAATAGTATAAATATTTTGAGTTCTAAATATGAACATGATATAGAGTGTGTAATCGAAATGAGTATTTTGACGAAAGAAAAGTTTTTAGCAGATGTAAAAAATAGGAATATTAATATAAAAAAAGTAGAGATTGGTAAATCTAAATATGTAAAAATTTACCATAAATAAAATGCTTTAGTCTTATTATGAGAAAATATAGAATATTTAGTCTTTAATAAAAATAAAAAAATGGAAAAAATTACCAAAAACTATTGCTTTTTTGTCATCGCTATAATATAATACAAATTGTAAAATTTTTACAATTAAATTTATATTTAGGAGGATAAAGCTGTGAAAGAAAAAATAACAGTGTTAATTGCAGATGACAATCAAGAATTTAGCAGGACACTTGCAACATATCTTGGAAATCAAGAAGATATGGAAGTTATAGGAATTGCAAAAGATGGATTGGAAGCAGTAGACCTAATAAAAGAAAAATTACCAGATGTAGCAATATTAGACGTTATAATGCCTCATTTAGATGGACTTGGAGTGTTAGAAAAAGTAAATAATAATAGTAATGAATTAGATAAAAAACCAATTTGTATTATGTTATCAGCTGTAGGTCAAGACAAAATAACCCAAAGGGCGATAAGTTTAGGGGCTGAATATTATATGGTAAAACCATTTGATATTGAGCTTTTGATGCAAAGAATTAGGGAGATTAAGAATTTTAAACCAAAAAATGTGAAAAATAGTTTTTCTACAAGAGAATCCAAAAGGACACCTTATGTTAATATTAATTCCAGCAAGGCAGAGGACAACCTTGAAGCTCTTGTTACTAACATTATTCATGGAGTGGGGGTACCTGCTCATATTAAGGGATACCAATATTTAAGAGAGGCTATTATTATGGTAGTAAATGATATAGAGGTTATTAACCAAATTACTAAGAGTTTATACCCACAAATTGCTCAAAAGTTTGGAACTACTCCTTCAAGGGTTGAACGTGCAATTCGTCATGCTATTGAGGTTGCATGGGGTAGAGGTGAAGTTGATTTGATGGAAAATATTTTTGGATATACGGTTTCTGCGAGTAAGGGAAAGCCAACTAATAGCGAGTTTATTGCAATGATTGCAGATAAATTGAGGCTTGAACTTAAGAGTGCGTAGGAAAATTTAAGAGAATAGTTAAAAATAAAGCAATAGGTAAAAATCTATTGCTTTATTTTTGGTCAATTGAAAAAGTAAATTCTATTTAGAAAAAGTAAAAGAAAGTTACCGATTAAAAGCTATTTAAAAGTAAAAAA
>CAKOVI010000004.1 GCA_934121905.1 uncultured Clostridia bacterium | reverse complement strand
TTTACTTTTAAATAGCTTTTAATCGGTAACTTTCTTTTACTTTTTCTAAATAGAATTTACTTTTTCAATTGACCTTATCCTTTTTATATTTTTTCCTGATTTTATTTATTTTATTCTTTTTTAAATTTCTTCTACATAAATTTCATTTGTTGCAACTACTATCGTATATTTTCTTAAACCTTCAATATCTTTTATTTCTTCAAATTCGCTATATCTTTCGATTTGTTCTCTTGCCTCTTTTTGCTTATCCTCTAGTTTTGCTGTTTCTCCCTTTTTTATGTACTTAAATTCTACCATTATTGCTTTATATCCTTTTGTTCTATCTTTTGGTACTAGTAAAATATCTGGGTAATTTCTTTTTACTTCCATCTCTGATTTTACCCAATATAATTCTTCCTTCCATTGCTAGTTGTATTAGTATTTCTTGATTTGTGCTACTATCTATTCTAAACTCTGCTTCTTGGTTCATTAATTGCATAAAATAGCTTGCATAAATTTCTTTCATTACTTTATTTGGTATTATAAGCTCTGGTATTCCTATTAAGTTACCTGATATTGTTAAGTATCCTAAATAATATAGCATTGATATCATATCTATTTCCGTAAACTCTATAGCTGGGTTAAATTTTCCTACTATTTTATTTGTTATTGGCTCTCCTTGTACTGTTTTTCTTAATATTTCTAGTTTATTTTCACCTTTACATAGGTCTAGCATTTTTCCTATTTTGCTATAATCACTTGCTATGTTCATATCAATTAATTTATCTGGTATTTTTCTTGACCAAGTGTATTCAGATAGAAAATATAAACACATATTTGAGTTATATATTTGATTTTCAGCATTTAAACTAAATTTATATCCATCGTAATTTTCTTTCATTATTGGTAATATTTTTTCTTGTTCTTTTATTGGTATTTCTTGATTATCTAAAATTTCTATAAGTTCACTTTCAGTAAATCCCATCATATCATTAAATCTTATATCTTGTGAAATATCTTTTCCTATATTAAACCCACTCGTCAAGCTATCTAATGTTATTGGTGCTACACCTGTTATAAATATTCTGTCTACTACTGTTTCTGTTCCTTTTTTTAGAATTTCATACCATTTTCTTACTTTTCCGTTTTTAGAAACCAACGTTCTAAATCTTTCTGGATAAAATCCTAATAGCTCATTTGCAAAGTGGTCATATTCATCTATTATTACATATATTTTTTCGTTATTTTTTTGTAAAGAAAATGCTGTAAATAGGCTATTTAAAATTTCTTCTGCATCTTGTTTTTCATTTATATAAAAATCTATATTATAGTTTCCAACAAAAAGTTTTATTGATTCTATTGTACTATTTTTAAATCCTCTTATTGTTGCTTCTTCAGAACTTGTATCTATTCCTGAAAAATTAAATCTTAATATGCAATATCTATTTTTATTTTTTGTTGGATTTTTCCCTATATATCTATCCCCAAATAGTTCATCAAATTTTTCTACCCTATTTTTGTCATAATAATTTTCTATTACACTTGTAAATAGTGTTTTTCCAAATTTTCTTGGTCTTAGAAATATTATACTTGTTTCTGGTAAATTTTCTAATTTTTCTATGTATCTTGTTTTATCTACATAGTAATATCCATCATTTACTATTTTTTCATAATTACTTATTCCATATGGCATTTTTAAGTTCATTCGCAACTCTCTCCTCTCTCTTTTTAGCTTTTTATATTGTACTAAAAAAATAAGAAAATAGCAATATTTTTGCTATTTTCTTTTAAAACACTATTTATAATTTGTTTTCTTGATAATTTGGTTACTAATATCTTTTATTGTATCATTTACCACATAGTCAGGCTGTCCAAAGGCTTCTTTATGTAATTTTTCAACATTGCTTTCTAATGTTACAGGTATACCATACCATCTATCTAATGTTATACCTTTTGTTTCATATGGCCATCCCATGCTGTCAGTTATATTGTATGATGCTATACTTGGTGCTAATCCTAAAATTTCTGTTCCTGTTATGTTGGTATTTATTTTTGGAAGCATTGTATTTACTAATTGATTTAATTGTCCAACACTTAATGTTTTTGCTTTTGTAAGCATTGCTTCTATTACAGTTCTCATTCTTTCTGTTCTTTTATAGTCTCCACCTGCAGTATATCTTATTCTTGAATATGCAACAGCTTGTACACCATTTAGTGTTTGCTTACCTGCTTTTGTTACATCTGATGATTTTACTCCTGAACTTTGTGAAGTTGCATGTACATAATCATTTATGTATTTTAATTCTTCGTTTTCTATATCTATTGTAACTCCACCCATAACATCAACAGCAGCAATTACTGCATCAAAGTTTACGGTTAAATATTCAGATATATTTAGGTCTAAGTTTGTATTTAAAGCTTTTAGTGTGTTTTGTGCTCCACCATATGAATATGCATGTGTTACTTTATCCAACACTTTTTTACCCTTTTCTTCTACTTGCATATATGTATCTCTATATACAGATATTAGTTTTATATTTTTTGTTTTCTGATCCATACTTGCAATTATAATACAATCACTTCTATTTCCAAGACCATAATCATCTGCACGACTATCTATTCCTAATAATGCTATATTTCTATATCCAGAAAGTTCTTTTTTAGTATCTTCTGATATACCAATTTGTGTTTCATCAATCTTTTCTACATTTAGTTTTCCAAGCTTGCTACTAATGAACCCTACTCCAATACCTGCTAATATCACTAAAATTATTAGTATTACCAATAATATTCTTAAAATTATTTTGAATACACTTGTCTTTTTCTTTTCTTTTACATTTTCCTTACTATGTTTTCCCATTTTTCTTCACCATACCTTTCTATAATTTTGAATTATATGCCTACTTGTTCATAGTTTTTTAATTTAATTCTTCTTTGGCTAAATTTAATGCTTCTAAAATTACCTTGTCCATATCAAAATATTTGTATTGTCCTAATCTTCCTCCAAATATAACTTTATTGTCTTTATTTGCTAGTTCTTTATATTTTTCGTAAAGCTTAGTGTTTTTTTCATCATTCATTGTATAATATGGTTCTTTTCCTTGTACCCATTTGTCTGGATATTCTTTTGTTATGATTGTTTTTTGAGCTGTTATTCCCTCTGCTGTTTTTCCAAGGCTTGGACCATATTCAAAATGCTTATGTTCTATTATTCTTGTATATGGTATTTCATATTCTGTGTAATTTACAACTGCATTTCCTTGATAGTTTTCTTCGTCTAGTTCTTCTGTTTCGAATTTTAAGCTTCTATATTCTAGCTCTCCAAATTGATAATTGTAATATTTATCTATTGGACCTGTGAATATTATTTTTTCTGCTATATTTTCTAGTTCTTCTCTATTTTCGAAGTAGTCACAGTTTAGTTTTACTTCTATTCCTTCTAGCATTTTTTCTATTATACCAGTATATCCTCCTATTGGTATTCCTTGGTATATGTCATTAAAGTAGTTGTTATCATATATAAATCTTACTGGCAATCTTTTTATTATGAAACTTGGTAATTCTGTTGCTCTTTTTCCCCATTGCTTTTCTGTATATCCTTTTACTAGTTTTTCATATATTGTTTTTCCAACTAGACTGATTGCTTGTTCTTCTAAGTTTTGTGGATTTGTTATTTTTGCTTCTCTTTTTTCTTCTTCTATTTTTTCTCTTGCTTCTTTTGGTGTTGTTACTCCCCATAATTTGTTGAATGTGTTCATGTTAAATGGCATGTTGTATAGTTCGTTTTTGTATCTTGCAACTGGTGAGTTTGTGTATCTGTTGAATTCTGCAAATTGGTTTATGTAGTTCCAGATTTCTTTGTTACTTGTGTGGAATATGTGTGCTCCATATTTGTGGACATTTATTCCGTCTTTGTTTTCTGTGTAGATGTTTCCTGCTATGTGCGGACGTTTGTCTATTACTAGACATTTTTTTTCTTTTTTTGTTGCTTCGTGAGCAAAGGTTGCTCCGAATAGGCCTGAGCCTACTATTAGGTAATTGTATTTCATAATAATCTCTCCTATTTTTTTATTCAATTTATCTGCATTTTTTATATTTTTATAATATCGCATTTTATCTTCATATTCTCTATTTTTATTTTAATTTCTTGCATTTGTTCATCAGAGATTTCTTTATCTTTAAAGATTTCTCTTTGAAGTGTGTCATACTTTTTTTTAGCTAAATTATGAATTTTAAAAATTTCTACCTTTAATGGTTTAATTGTATTTAATGTTTTCATAATCTCATTGATATTTTTACTAGTATATGTATATCCATTAACAATAGGTATTCTAATTATATAATCTTTTTTAAAAAAATCAAGTAATTTCAAATTTTCTTTATATATATTAGTATCTCCATTTATCTTCTTGGCTAAAGTCTCATCTAATATTTTCATATCAACATAGAATAAATCAACATATTTTAGTGCAATTTCCAAAAACATTTTTGGTACAGTTAATGCTGTTTCAATGCAAATATTTATTTTTTCATCTTTTAGTTTTTGTAAGAGTGGCTCTATTGTTTTCATTTGGAGCAAACATTCCCCCCCAGAAAAAGTTACTCCTCCACCATTTATATAAAATTCTTTATCTTTCATGATTTCATCAAAAAGTTCTCTTAACGAAATTTTATATCCATACGTACCTCTGTCGTTACTATAAATATAATCCTCTATTTCAAATTTTATATTCTCAGGATTAGAACACCAAGGGCATCTTAAATTACAACCCTTAAAAAATACCGTTGTTCTAATTCCTGGGCCATCTTGCAATGAAAATCTTTGTATATTAGTTACTATTACTTCTTTCTTTTCCATTATACAATTTTCCCTTCACTTCTTAAGGCTCTTTCAATAATATATTCTTTGTATTCTTCTGGCAAATCATTAAAATATGCACTAAATCCCCAAACTCTAACTATTAAATTTGGAAATTTTTCAGGATTTTTCCTTGCTTCTAACAGTTTTTCACTACTTATTACATTCATTTGCATTTCAAAAAATCCAACCTTTATACTTGCCATTAAAAAATCAACAAATTTATCAAAATTATCTTCTATAAAATTAGGAGATACAAAAAAATCTATTACATTCCCATTAAAACGATTGTCTCCATAGTCTAATTTAGCTGCAAATTGAACTAGCTCTGTATATCCATTTAATACATCACAAGAAATATGAACTCCGAAAGGTTCTCCATTTTTTCTTCCATCAAAAGAAGCTGGACACTCTTTTGATTCATCTATATAAGATGGTGCACTAAGCCCGAATTTATATTTACCTCCTAGAGGATTCTTCTTATTTTCAAAAAATGTTGATACTCTTTTAATAATATCATTTGATAAATTTAATATATTTACGTTATCTTTTCCATACTTATTTTTATTTTCTCTTATTTCCTGTAATAGTTTTTCCTGTCCTTTATAATTGTTTTTTATTATATTATAAAAATCCTCTAATGTACACTTTTTACTTTTAAATACATATTCATCAACCATAAGTATTGAATTTACCAAATTAGAAAGTCCTACACCTGTAAAACCATAATTACTGTATTTTGCTCCACCTTCAGATATATCTTTATTGTTTTTTAGGCAATTATCTGTAAAAATTGATAGTAATGGGTCTTTTGTGAACTTTATTTTATCCACATCAGACTTAAATTCTTCTAAATATTTCTCTAAATAATCATAATATGCATTTGTTAGTTCTTCGCTTTTGCTAAATTTGTTCAAATCCTCATTTTCTAGCATTTTCTGCCATGGTTTCATAAAAGATATTGACCTAATATTATTTTGGTCAAATGACTTTCCTGTAATAAACGGCTCCCAACATGCTGCTGTTCCATAATTAAATACATCATTCCTGTCAAATCCAAATTCTATCAGCCTAGGTATTATTACATCATCATTTGCAAATAATGGACACCCTATTCCTGTTTTTATGCAATCCAAAGATTTCTCAATTAGTTTTTTTGGAGTGTTTTTGCTTACCCTTAATAATATTTTAGGATCAGGATTTTGCATTTCTTTAATAACATCTATAAACATATAAGTCAATTCATTACATAAATAGCTTCCTTCTTTATCTTCCCCTCCAAGTATTATAATCTGTCCAGTATCACCTGCTAAAGAATTGCTCTTAAAGTAGTAATCCATATGTAGCATTTCTAAAAATTCCTTTATCATTTCTCTAGCATTATCATATGTTAATATATTATTATTTAAGTCTCTTTCATAATACCTAAATAATATTTTATCTAATCTTCCTAACCCATTTAGATAATGTCCTGTTTGCCATAATAATTGATTTAAACATAATATACGTTGTAATGCCTCTTGAAAAGAATTAGCACTTTTAAATTTTATTCCTTCTAAATTTTGTTTAATTTTTTCATTATTTACTAGCTTTACTTCTCTATCAATAAAATTTTTTATTGCATTTATACAATCGTTATATTCGTTAGAAGTCTCTTTTTCATACTCTTTCAAAGATTTTTCTAAAAATTTCTCATAATCAACCATTAAATTTCCTATTACATCATGCTCATAATACAATTGTTTAAAAAAATCTATTGAATAATAAAAATATCTACCTTCTTTTTTTTGTAATTTTACCAACTGAAATAATTTATCATAGTCATTTAGAAGTCTGGTTTTCATTATGGCCGTTATTTTAGAGATTTTTTTATTATGATTATTTAATTTTCTGTAGTTTATTCTTGATGTATATATTCTTTTTAAATTTTTATCTCCAATAATATCTTTGATTAATTGTTTGTATTCTATCATTTAAACCTTCTTTCCTTGAATTTTATTTTTTACTTGTTTTATTATCCCAATTACAAAATTGTCCTTTGCTAATAATAGCATGCTTCCATATATAATTATGGCAACTATAACCTGGATAAGAGTAGTAGCTATTGTAGCATTCATATATTTGCCTATGGCATATGTTGGAATAAACATAATTAAAGAGCTAATTATATATTTCCAAGCATTTTTTATTACAATTGACACATTAAAATCATCCTTAACACCAAGCAATTGAACATACAATATTAAAAATTCTGCTATTACAGATGATAAAATTGCACCTCCAGCTTTAAATTTTGGAATAAAAATAAGGTTCATTAAAAAATTTGCCATAGCACCTATTATTACGGATTTCGTATATATTTTTTGCTTTTTAGCTGGAATCAAATATTGTATTCCACTTACATTATTTAATCCTATTGCCATAATAAGCATTGCACCTATTTTTATAAGCATCTTTGATTCTTCATACCCTCCACCTAAAAACCAAGGTACTACAGTATCAGAAATAGCAATTAACCCCATCATCATTGGAAATCCTAGTAGCCAAACAAATCTAAAAGAATTTTCTAAATATTTATCAACCTCTTTTTTATTACCATTTGAAATAATATTAGCAATTCTTGGTGCTACCACTGTTCCAAGAGCTGTAACAAGAGTTAGAGCCGTTTTTACTATTTTTTGTGACTGCTCATAGTTTCCAACTTGTATCATATCATTTAGTATGCTACCTAACATTGTTTTATCTAGCACTAAATATACCTGCATTGCTATTTGTGGAATAAATAGTCCTAATATTGGTAATATATGCTCTTTAACTTTTAAAGACTTAATATTTACACTAGTTAAATATTTCGGAAGATACATCCAAAGGCTTATATTTCCTAATAAATTAGATAATGCATAAATCAAAATATAGAGCCATAAATCACTTGGATTTTTTATAAACACAAATATAAATATAACACTAATTAACTTAACTATTGTATTCCTAGTAATAGTTTTTTTGAATTCCTCTAATCCTTGGAAAAACCAACTAATATCCAAAGTATTTGCAATTAGTTCTAGTATTAATATCCTGTAATATATAGAATACTGTTGTCCTATTCCAAATGAAAAAATAAATGCAATCGTTGCAATAGTCATTGTTACTATCTTTATCAAATTTATTTCTATAAATATTTTTGTTCTCTTTTTAACGTTATCTCTCGCATATGCAATTTCTCTTTGTCCATACATTGATATTCCTAAAGAACCGAATAATACAAAATAAGAAACTATTGAGGCTGTATAGCTATATATTCCTACATTTTCTGCTCCTAATACTCTTGATACATACGGTGTTGTTAATAGTGGTAATACTAATATCAGTATTTGATATGTCAAATTATATATGTAATTCTTTATTATTGACTTCTTCATTTTACTGCTTTTCTCCATTCTCAATATCAATTATTATTTTTTCAATAACTTTTTTTGTATAATAGCCTTCCTTTACGCGCTTTTTAATAATATTAACATTTTTTACTTTTTCATTATATATAGTATAGTCAATATCATTAATTTCATATATATTATTAATTAAATATCCAATATTATTTTCTTCTACAAATTTTGCTATAGCTGCCTTTTTCCATACTATGACTGGCAATCCTGCTGCAAGATAGCATGATAATTTATGCGGATTGTTGTATTTAGTATATCTTTTATACGTAATATCCTCGTCACTTTCATCGCATTTTCCATCCCAAACTAATCCTAATTTTCCTTCTAATTTGCTAGGTAATACCTCGGGTTCATAGCTTCCCTTGTATTTAATTTTTTCTGTATCTTGTTTATTATATCCTATTCCATATAAATTAAATTCAAAGTTTATATTATCCTCTTCAATTTCGTTTAAAAATTCACTTTTAGCTAAATTTCCTGCAAATACAATACCTTTACTGTCTTGCTTTTCTTTTTTGCCACTTTCGTCGCAAAGATAGTCAAATAATTCTAATTCAAATATCTTTTCTTCTTGTATTCCATTATTTTCTAAAAATCTTTTCATAACTTTATTATGAACAATCACATAATCAAAACATTTAAATACTTCAATCTCTTTTTCTAGTATTTCCTTTTCACCCATTCTTAATCCTGCAATGTCATGAATCAAAATTATTTTTTTATTTCTGTTCAGGATTTTGTATACAGATTTTTTTAATACCATTGGAAATTGAATAATAACAATATTATCACTGAAACATGTTTTTATAAAATTGTATACTACCTTTATTTTAAAGAATTTGTCTCTATATATTTTTATTACCTTAACATCATTATAATTGTTATTCAAAATAATATTTATATCTTCTGGGGCTTTAGGTCCTGCATTTTTCCTTTGATTATCATTTGAAGAAATTACAGTAATATTCTTTTTTGAAAACTCCCTAATAATTTTTTCGCCATAATAAGCACTATAGAAAAAAATATATAATAGCTGATTTCTTACATATACTTCTCCTATACCCATAACATAGTATATAAATATTGCGAAAGAAACTATAGATTTGTATTCGAGATTACTCGTTTTATTTAATTTTTTGCCTATAACAATTAATTTTAATAAATATACCGATAAATATATTATGCCTCCTTCTAGTGCTACATTTAGAAACGTAGAATGAGCATGGTATATTCCTATTTTTTCATTTCTCTCTTCCATTTTTGAAACACCCATTCCAAAAATTGGATTTTTTTGTATTTCATTCATGGACATATCCCATATTTGAGTTCTTCCCGAAAAAGTTAAGTCTCTCTGTAATACGTCGACAACTATTCCCTTAAAAAATGCTTGGTTTCTAAAAATAACAATGCATAAAAACATTATAATTACCACCATTAGGTATACATAGTAATTAATTTTAGACAATATATTCTTTTTATAAGTTAACATTATAAATACAATAAGCATAGTTGCACCAATTTTAGCTGTTGCCGATCTAATCATAAAACATGTCAACACAATAATTATTAATATAGTCATATATTCATTTTTTATTTTTTTAAATTTTAATTTTGAAGTCAATATAAATAAAAAAGCCGTCATAATTAAAATGCTTGCCATGCTATTGTCATATCCCAAAAAATACATTCTATCTTGATTATCGGTACTTCCTATATTTGAGTTCATCAAAACTGTTATAAAGTTAATAATACAAAATATTCCTGTAACCATACATATAGAATTGAACATTTTTCTACTTTTATTACTTGTTATTAAAAATTCCAAATATAAAAATAATATTATAAATGGAATATAAAATTTTAATGCATATACTATATTGTTATTATTTATAATAGTTGATATAAGTAATATTGCTATTTCTAGGAATAAAATCATAGTAATCTTACTTTTGAAAATTTCTTTATGTGACACCACTACTATAATAATTCCTAAAATAATATCAAATATATTAAAACACCAATTTATAACTTCACTATTATAAATAACATCTGGTTTTAATAATGTCATAAACGCTATTACTAGTATTGGATAACTAGATATGATATTTTTTATTTTGTCGATTTTTTTCATCCTATTCCTCACTTAACTCGTTGATTAAATTTTCATAATATATTTTTAACGAAAATCTACCTATTTGTTCTTTAGAATATTTACTCATTTTTTTCATTTTTTCTTCATTATTATACATATATATCATTAACTTTTTCAAGTTTTCTATAAATTTTTCATTATTTTCTATAAATACGGCATTATCTTCGCTAACTATTTTTGGAATTCCTCCACAATTTGATACTATTAGTGGCTTTCCTGACACCACACCCTCAATAACAGCTAATGGACATGGATCTTCAAATCTAGAAGGAACAATTTGTACATCAGCAATACTATAAATTTTATATAATTCGTTATGATTTATATATCCTGTAAAAATGACCTTATCTTTTATACACTCCGCAGTTTTTTCTAAGGATTTTATATATTTATCTTTTTTTCCATTATAAAAAAAAGAACTTCCTACTATCATTAATTTTATATCGTTATATTCCTTTTCCATTTTTTTGAATGCATTTAAAAGTTCTAAAACACCCTTATCTTTTGTAACTCTTCCAGTATACATAAATACAAAATCACTTTGATTAATTTTATACTTTTTTCTTAATTCTTCTTTATCTTCATATTTCTTGTCAAATTCTTCAGTCTTTATACCGTTTATAACTGTTTCAATGTTGTTATAATCAGCAACCCTTCTTATTTGATTTGCAATATAGTCACTTACTGCAATTATTTTTTTACACTTTTTTATTATAATCTTTGACTTTTTTGTTTTTTTTGTTATAAAATCATTATGCATATGTAAATACAAGTTGTGTTTAAATATTTTTGATAGAGGAATTATATGCATTGGCGAATTTTCAACCAATACTGCATCATATTTATTTTCTTCTCCTCTGCTTTTAATATCTTTAATTACTTGATTTATGTACTCATTACCTATATATACTCCTGGTAATTTATTTATCCCCCATCTAGTATTTTTTAGCAATTTATATTTTATTCCATAAGTTTTAACAAACCTAAATTTAGTTTTTTCGAAATTTTCGTTAGCTATTTTTTCTGCTTTGGCATTTTTGCAACTATACACAGTTATATTGTTTTTATTATATTTTTCATTTTCTTCTAAAAATATTTCTATCAAATTTTCAACAGCCCCACCATTTACTGCCGGAACAGGCAATATTCCTGGAGAAATTATTAAAATATTCATTTTATTTTACACACCTCTGATTTATAATATTTATCTAGTTCCATAGCTGTATTTCTACTATCAAATTTTAAAATTTCTGCTGTTTCAGCTATTTTCTTTCTTTCATAAAAACTTTCTTGTATTATTATTTTGGCCCATTCCTCTGGACTTGTTTTTAGTGATAAAAATTTCATATTATTAGTTATCTTCGCTTCTTGAGGAATAGCATAAGACGCTAAAACTTTCAACCCATTTACCTGTGCTTCTATTACAACCATTCCAAGTCCTTCATATTTTGAAGGAAATAAAAAATAATCTATTGCATTATATATTTCTTCTATTCTGTCTGTGTTGTCCTTAAAAATAACCTTATCTTTTAACCCTAATTTTAATGCATACTCTTTTATATCTTCTTTTAAGACTCCTTCACCTATTAAAAGAAGCTTATAATTATTTTTTACTTTAGAAATTTTTTCGAATACTTCTAAAATAAATCTATGATTTTTTTGTTCGGTAAATCTGCCTATATTTCCTATTACGATTTCATCTTGTTCTATTTGAAGTTGTTTTCTGACTGATTTTCTCATATCTTCATTGAATTTAAACCTTTCAATATTTATACCATTATTTATAAGTTTAACCTTGTTCTTTTGCACATTCTTTTTACCAAATAAGGAAATTGCAGCTCCTCTACTACACGCCATGTATCTATTTGCAAGTAAGTTTGTAATTCTTTTATGTACTAAAAATTTTAATCTTTCGATTCCCCTACTATCCACATATATATTATGGGAATGAGCAATAATTATTTTTGTATTTAATAGCCTTGCTATGAAACACGGATACATTGAAAATTCCGTCAGATGTATATGTACAATATCAAATTTATTTTCTTTTATTATATTATAAATTGCTTTACAATTTTTTATATCTTTAACATTTGAATTATTTAACTCAAATATTTTTATATCTAGCTTTTTAAATTTATCTATACATGATTTTATCGATTTATCATATGTAATTACAGAAATATCGTAATCTTCTTTCGGCATGTTGATTATATTATTATATAAAAACTCCTCAACTCCTCCACCTATAAAACCTGCAATAATATGCAAAATTCTTATTTTACCCACTTTATTTACTCCTTATTCTATATAAATATCCAGCAATTGTTTTGCTGACAACTCAGAGTCATATCCTTTATTTCTTATTTCTTTCGAAGTATCTTTTCTTTCTTCCTTTTTGTTTAGCAAATTTATTGCTAACCTTGCCCATTCCTCTGGATTCTTTAAATCCAAATAATAACATAATTCAGTAACTTTTGCATCCATAGGTACATTCGTCGAGCAAATTGTATTAAGTCCCGTAGCTTGAGCTTCTATAGCAACTATTCCAAGTCCTTCATATAGCGAAGGGAATAAAAATAAATCTGCTCCCTGTAAAATTTTGTTTACATCATTTCTAACACCTAATAATTGCACTGATTTTTCTAAATCAGACTGTTTTATAAATTTTCTTATTTTATCTTCGTCCTCTCCTTCACCAATCATAACTAACCTTGAACTATCATCTATATCATGTATTCTTTTAAATACTTCAATAACAAATTTCTGATTCTTTTGCTCAGCAAATCTTCCTATATGACATATAACTTTTTTATTATTAAAATCAAATTTATTTCTATATATTTTTCTAGTCTCTTCATTAAACTTAAATTTCTCTAAATCAATGCCATTTTTTATAACTTTATATACGTTACTCTTTATTATTTTATTAGGAAATTTAGTTTCAGCTGCATTATTTGAACACGCTAGATAAATATCTGCATTTTTTAAAAAAAGATTTTTTGTCAAACTTTTTAATATTTTATTTTTTATTTTGTCCTTTAATTTCTCTGTTTTTGAAACACAATGTGAATGCACAATAACCTTATCTATATCATTTTTTTTGGCAATTTTAGCACCGTAAGCCAATTCGTAGGTACTTCCCGAATTAATATGAACGATGTTATATTTATGTGTTTTCAAAAATTTTGCTAGTTCTTTTTTGAAATTTGTCTTTCTTGTCTTTATATCAAAACTACTATTTCCTGTAAAAACCTTTCCTCCTAATAATTCGATTTCGGTTTTTAAATCTTCATTATCACATTTAAAAGGTGTAAAAAATTCAAATTGAACTTTTTCCTTGTCTATCTTCCTATACATATTCATAACAAATGACTCTTGCCCTCCACTTGATAATGGCTCACCAAAAGCTTGTAAAACTTTCACTTTTTCATTCACATTTTTATGTACATATTCAATTTGCGGATAAAAGTTCTTTCCTTCTTTTATTGCATTATCTATTATTTTAATTCGTTTCTTTTTGTCCTCCTTTTTAGATTTTAGAATTCTGAATTTATGTAATAATAAGCGTATATACAATAAAATCCATCCTTTTATTCCTTCTCTTCTATACAAAACCACATCATTTCGGTACATATTTTTAAATCTATCTAACCTATCACCATCAACAGTTGCTATACTAGCTCCTTCATTTAATTTAGATTTATGTGTTACTATACTTTTTGCAACATAATAGCATTTATACTTTCTTGAAATTCTTCTTGTATATTCCCAATCATCAGTCCATATAAAAAAATCCTTAATTGGAAGTCCCATTTCTTCTACAATTGAGGTTTTTATAAATAATGATACAAATGAAGCCATAGCAATTGGTTGCATATTTTTATCAAAATCTTTCAGCCATCTTGAAAACTTTTGCTTTTGTATATTCATTTTACAGATACTGTCATCCTTCCAAAGTACTTTGCTTGATAGAAATCCATATTCTTCTTTTAACTCTTCATTTGCATTCATAAGCTCTGTTAAAGAATCATTATGAACTATGCAGTCATCATCCATAATCCACATGAAATCGCATCCAATTTTATATGCTTCTTTCATGCCATAGTTAAAACCTCCAGCTCCTCCTAAATTAGCTCCTGTATTAACATAATGAACCCTTTGTTCTTTTAATTCATCTTCTAAATATTCTTTTGTTCCATCTGTACTCGCATTATCAACAATTAAAACATCACAATTTTTATAATCTTGATTTAACAAAGCATTCACGCATTCTTTTAACAATTCTTTTCTATTATACGTAACAACTATAGCAATAACCTTTTTTTCGTTCTCCATCCTTTATCCTAAAAACTCCCTCTATATTTTTTTCCTGTAAATTTAGCCATCAAAAAAGCCCAACCTTTTTTAAACCAATTCACATTTTGCATATCAATAACTTTAACCTCTCTATATTTAA
Source organism: uncultured Clostridia bacterium (assembly GCA_934121905.1). Classification (GTDB taxonomy): domain Bacteria; phylum Bacillota; class Clostridia; order TANB77; family CAG-508; genus CAG-269. Next base: position 111,517 of record CAKOVI010000004.1, on the reverse strand, counting down.
GTCCGTTTGTATTTATCCAAACATCCAATAAAAGTTCTGAAATCCTACCTAAATATCTCGCATGGAAGCTATCATATTTGCTCGAATCAATTCTTTTTTCTAATTCAAATAAAATATCAAACAACCACTCACAATAATCATTTAAATATTCTTTTTTCATAACAAACATATTAAACATATGAGCCGAAGTTCTTTTATGCAATTTGTCAAACTCTGGCAAATAATTTGGGCACTTTTCCTCAATTATTTTTCTTGTTTCGTCTAAAGTCTCAACATACATTGTATGTTTATAGTGATCATATAAATTTTCAATATAATATTCTCTTTTTTTAGGCAAAATAATATCTGTATCTTTTAAAATTTCTTCTGTTTGTTTTTTATTTAATAGTATTTTAAACTTTGCATCTTCATTAAATGGAATTAACTTTTTGCATGTAAAATGTCTCCTATAGTGGCATAAGCCAATATAGTCTGCTTCTAAATTTTTCCATGCCCAATATAAACCTGTTAATTCGCAAAATGTTGCATTTTTGTTAGATATATTTTCTCCATTATTGTCTACCTGATATCCTAAGTTTTCTTTACCTTCACTTCCTACCTGTACTGGTAAATATAGTTCATCATCTGGCATTTTATATTTTTTGTGTGTCGCAACTATTATTTTTACCTTGCTCATTACATTGCTCCTTCTCTTTTTATAACTGCAATTATTGTTTTAAAGAAGATTTCTATATCCATTTTTAATGATATATTATCAACATAGTATAATTCTAATTGCATTCTTTCTTCATATGCTGAAATGCTTCTTCCATTAGCTGCCCAATTTCCCGTTAGTCCTGGGGTAACACTTAAAAATTTGCTTGCGTTTTCTCCGTATTTTTCAAGCTCAGCATTGACAACTGGTCTTGGTCCTATTAATGCCAAGTCCCCTTTTATTATGTTTATTAATTGTGGTAGTTCATCTAAACTTGTTTTTCTTAAAATATTTCCTACCTTTGTGATTCTTGGGTCATTATTTAATTTGTAATTTTCCTTATATTCTTTCATCTGTTCTGGTGTAAATTTCTTTATCAATTCTTCTGCATTTACTACCATTGTTCTAAATTTATATATTTTTATTGGTTTTCCATTTTTTCCTATTCTTGTATGTGCAAAAAAGATAGGTCCTTTTGAATCTAACTTTATTGCAATTGCTATTATTAAAAATATTGGTAATAATAGAATTAAAGCTATACTTGAAATTATACAATCAATTATTCTTTTTATGTACACATAGCATTGATTTTTACTTACTCTTGTCCTTCTTTTAGTAAGTGTTAAATTTGAAATATTTTGAACTACGTTTTCATTTACGAACTCAATATTCATCTTATTTTCCCCCATTAATTTATATACTTTTAGCTAGGTCGAATTCTGTCTTCTTTTAGAATAACATTACTTCAATAAAATTTCAATACTTTTTAGAAAAAAAGTCCGAATTTTTATACACATAAATGTCCATACTTTAAAATTACTCTCATTATATCCAATTTTCGAGTCCAAAAAAACAGTACATTTATCTGCCCTGGCTTATTTTAATTTTCTTTTTTGTAAAATCTATTAAAGTAAGACATTCTCCCCCCCACATTATCTTTTGAGTTATTAAGAAATTTACAAAGTACGTTTAAAAAATTATGCTAATTTTTATACATATCATACATCTTTTGCATTTGCCGTTATATCTGTAACATTTATAGAAAGCAGAAAACAGATTAAGATTTTTTAATCCTAATCTGTTTTTTGCTTAATTCATTTTTACCTGTCCAACAATATCATTAACATCATCTATATTATGTCTCTTCAAATAATCTTCTATTCCTTCTACTGTCTTTGGACCTGCATATGGGTCAATGAAATTTCCACATCCAATTGAAATTGCTTTTGCACCTGCAAGCATAAATTCAACTGCATCATTTCCATTTACTATTCCGCCCAATCCAAGAACTGGTATATTAACCTTTTGAGCTACTTGATATACCATTCTAACTGCAACCGGCTTTATTGCAGGACCTGAAAGTCCACCTGTATTATTTGCTAAAAATGGTCTTTGTCTTTCTATATCTATACTCATTCCAAGTAATGTATTTATTAAAGAAACTCCATCTGCTCCTGCATCTTCTACAGCTTTTGCAGTTTCTGTTATGTCTGTAACATTTGGTGTTAATTTTACAATTAAAGGTTTATCTAAAACTTTTCTGCATTGACTAGTTACATTTTTAACTCCTTCATATGTTGTTCCAAATGCCAAACATCCTTGTTTTACATTTGGGCAAGATAGGTTTAATTCAACTGCATCTATATCTAATGAGTTTAATACTCTACAAAGTTCAACATAGTCTTCAACTGTATTACCACAAGCATTTACTATAATTTTTGTATCAAACTTTCTTAAAAATGGTAAATCATTTTGAGCGAAATATTCCACTCCTGGGTTTTGTAACCCTATACTATTTAACATTCCACTTGGTGTTTCATATACTCTTGATGGTTTATTTCCATTTCTTGGTTTTAGAGATGTTCCTTTTGTTATTACTGCTCCTAATTTTCCTAAATCATAAAAGTCACTATATTCTCTTCCATAGCCAAATGTTCCAGAGGCTACTGTTACTGGATTTTTTAATTTTAATCCTGCGAAATCTACTTCTAAATTCATTTCGTTACTTCCTTCCTTGGGACAAAAGGGACCGGGTCTTTTTTGTCCTTTTTTATCATTTTTCTTCTAATATATTTGCCTTTGCTTTTGGACAAAAAAGACCCGGTCCCTTTTGTCCTTTCTTGTTTCTTTGCTTTCTAAAATTCAACTTCTCCAGCCTCAAAAACTGGTCCTGCTTTACAAACATGTTTATACTCTGGGCTCTCACTTGAACTTTCAGCAGTCTTAACCGCACAACCTAAGCATACTCCAATTCCACATCCCATTTTTTCCTCCAATGAAACTTGACATGGAATATTTTTTTCTATTGCTAAGTCTTTTACAGCTCTTAACATTGGCATTGGTCCACATGCAAATATTGAATCTATTTTTCCATTTTCTATATCTTCTTTTAAGAAGTTTATTGCAAATCCATTTTTCCCATAACTTCCATCATCTGTTGCTAAACATAAAGATGTTGATACTTTTTTAAATTCTTCTTCTAATGTTACAAATTCCTTGTTTCTAAATCCTAAATATGTATTTACGTTTTTACCTGCAATTTTCGCTTCTTTTGCAAGTTCATATAATGGGAATATTCCTATTCCTCCTCCTATTATTGCTATATTTTGGTATTTAGAGTATTCAAATGTTCCATTTCCTAGAGGTCCTATTATATCTATTATTTCTCCTTCTTGTTTTTGAGCTAATATTTTTGTTCCTTTTCCTTTTACTTGGAATATAAATTCTAAAATACCATTTTCTTTGTCTAAATTATATATACTTATTGGTCTTCTTAAGAATGGCTCTACTTGGTCTGTTACTCTTATTTCTAAAAATTGACCTGGTTTTGCTATATTTACAATTTCTTGTGCTTCTACACTAAATTTGAAAATATCGTCTTTTAATTGTTCTTTTTTTATTAATTTTGCTTGTATTTGCATTTTTGACATAATATATTCTCCCTTCTATTTCTGAATTGCACCCATAAGTTCTTCTCTCATTCTTAAAGCCTCTGCTCTTGTAGCTTCTGCGAATTGCTCTTCTGTATAGATTTCTTTCCATCTATCAGATTTATAAGCACACATTAAACTTCTTGAAGCATTAACAATTCCACCTATTCCATTCTCATCAAATCCCAAAGCTATATCTTCTGCTTTTCCTCCTTGAGCTCCATAGCCAGGAATTAAGAAAAATGTATGTGGTGCTAATTTTCTGATTTCTTTTAGTTGTTCTGGATATGTTGCTCCTACTACTGCTGAAATACTGCTATATCCATATTCTCCTATCAAGTCTTTTCCCCATTCTTCAACTAATGTTGCAACTTGCTCATATACTTTATTTCCGTTTTCTAATCTTAAATCTTGAAGTTCTCCTGATGATTTATTTGATGTTTTTACTAATACAAATACACCTTTTCCATATTTTTTAGAATCTTCTATAAATGGCTTTACACAGTCAGTTCCCATATATGGATTTACTGTTACAAAATCTGCATCATATATTTTTTCATTATAATCATCTAATGATGTTTCTCCTAAAAATGTATTTGCATATCCTTGTGAAGTTGTTCCTATATCTCCTCTTTTAGCATCTGCAATTACTATTAAATCTTTTGATTTAGCATAATCAACGATTTCTTGGAATGCATCTAGTCCATTAGGTCCCATCATTTCAAAATATGCTAGTTGTGGTTTCACTGCAGGTATTATGTCATATGTTGCATCTATTAATTGTTTCGCAAATACTACTGCTGATTCGGCAAAACCTGCCATATCCTTTGGATATTTAGATTTTATTATATCTGGTATCATTTCATATCTTGGGTCTATCCCCATTACTATTGGGCTATTTTTTTCTTTGATTTTTTTTATTAGGTTGTCCATCATATTTTGGCTCATATTTTTCATTCCTTTCTTTTTTCTGATTGGGGACGGTTCTTTTTACAAAATGTACCAAAAAGACCCGGTCCCAATGGAACACATTCAGAAAAAAACGGCTCTTCTGCAACTTTACTTGTTACATTAAAGAACCGTCCTTGTTTAATTATTACGCACTTGCTTTATTCTCATCCACAACAACCTCAGGTTCTTTGCCATTTTCAACAGTTTCCTTAGTTATTATGCACTTAGTAATCTTATCGTTTGAAGGAATTTCAAACATAATATCAGTCATAATTCCCTCAATTATAGAACGAAGTCCTCTTGCTCCTGTTTTAAGTTCTATTGCTTTATTAACAATTGCTTCTAATGCATCATCTTTAAATTCAAGCTCAACGCCATCAATTTCTAATAATTTTTTATATTGTTTAACTAATGCATTTTTAGGTTCTACAACTATTTTCTTCAAAGCTTCTTTATCAAGCTCTTTAAGAGTTGCAACAATTGGAAGTCTACCTATAAATTCTGGAATTAAACCAAATTTTAATAAATCCTGTGGTAATAATTCCTCAAATATTTTATATCTATCAATTTCTTTATTTGTTTGAATTGTTGCTCCAAAACCTATTGTTTTCTTGCCTGTTCTATCTCTTATAATATTTTCTAGACCTTCAAATGCTCCTCCGCAGATAAACAATATATTTGATGTATCTATTTGTATCATTTCCTGGTGAGGGTGTTTTCTTCCTCCTTGTGGTGGAACTGATGCAATTGTACCTTCAACAATCTTTAAAAGTGATTGTTGAACACCTTCTCCACTTACATCTCTGGTGATTGATGGATTTTCAGATTTTCTAGTTATTTTATCTATTTCGTCTATATAGATAATTCCTTTTTCTGCTCTTTCTATATCTCCATCAGCTGCCTGAATAAGTTTTAAAAGAATATTTTCAACATCTTCTCCAACATATCCAGCTTCTGTAAGTGTTGTAGCATCTGCGATTGCAAATGGTACATTCAAAATTCTCGCTAGAGTACTTGCCAAAAGTGTTTTTCCACAACCAGTAGGCCCAAGAAGTAAAATATTACTTTTTTGAATTTCAACTTCGTCTTGTTTGTTTTTATTTTTTTCTTCGTGGTTTATTCTTTTATAATGATTATATACTGCAACTGATAATATCTTCTTGGCTTCATCTTGCCCAATTACATAATCATCTAAAACCTTTTTTATTTCTTTAGGACTTGGAATTTTTGTTTCTTCATTTAATGTATATGTTTCTTCATCATCAAGAAATCCCTCTTCTTCTAATATAGAAGTACAAAGACTTATACATTCATCACAGATATACACACCAGGTCCTGCAACAATTTTCTTAACACTGCTTTGTGGCTTTCCACAAAAAGAACAATATACATTTTTCATTGTTTCATCATTTTTTGCCATTTACCAAACTCTCCCTTATTTTCTTTTATATAAAATTTCATCTATTAAACCATATTCTAATGCTTCTTCTGCTGTCATGTAATTATCTCTTTCTGTGTCTTTCATAACTTGTTCAATTGGTTTTCCTGTTCTATCTGCTAAAATTTTTGTTAATCTTTCCCTTGTTTTAATCATTTGCTCTGCATGTATTTTTATGTCTGTTGTTTGACCTGAAATTCCTCCACCTGCTATTAATGGTTGATGTATTAATATTTCTGCATTTGGCATTGCAAATCTTTTTCCTTTTTCTCCATTTGCTAATAGCACTGCTCCAAAGCTTGCGGCTAACCCTAAACAAAATGTTGATACAGGACATTTAATGTAGTTCATTGTATCTACTATTGCTAATCCATCTGTTACACTTCCTCCAGGTGAATTTATATAAAAGTATATTTCTTTATCTGGGTCTTCTGATTCTAAGAATAGCATTTGAGCTATTACCAAACTTGCTGTTGTGCTATTTACGTCTTCTCCTAAAAATATTATTCTGTCTTTTAATAATCTTGAAAAGATATCATATGAACGTTCTCCCTTACTTGTTTGTTCTATTACGTAAGGTACTAAACTGTTTTTTTCTAACATAATTTTTCCTCCTTGCTGGGACAATTGGACCGGTTCTTTTTGTGACTGGCTCATCGGGACCGGTTCTTTTTGAGTCCATTTTTTATTATTATAATAATTTACCAAAATGGACTCAAAAAGAACCGGTCCCGATGAGCCAGTCACAAAAAGAACCGGTCCCAATGAGTCATTTTAGCAAAAAGAGAGAATGAATAAAAAATCTCTTTTTTAAACCTCCCTCTACTTTTACTTAATATTATTCTGATTTTTTAGCTTTTTTTGTTTCTGTCTTTTTTTCTACTTTTTCTTCTTTAGCTTCTTCTTTTTTATCAGCCTTTTTAGTTGTTGTTTTTTTAGCAGCTTTCTTTTCTTTGCTATTTGCAACTAAGAATTCCATAGCTTTTTCGTTTTCGATGCCTTGTTTTATGTAATTTTTGATATTTTCGTTTTCTTCTAATTCTTTAGCATCTTTTCCATAATTTTTAGCCATTTCTTCTAGTTTTGCTTTAACTTCGTCATCTGATGCTTCTATTTTTTCAGCTTTGATAACTGCTTCTAAAGCTAATCTTGATTTTATAGCATCTATTGCTTGAGGTTCATAATTTTTTCTGAATTCTTCTTCAGTTTGGTTCATCATTTTTAAGTATTGTTCCATTTTGATTCCTTGATATGACATTCTTTGTTCCATATCTCTCATCATGTTGTCTATTTCCATTTCTACCATTCCTGAAGGAATTTCTACTTTCATTTCTTCTACAACTGCTTTTACTGCTGCATCTTCTTTTTCATATTTTTCTCTGTCTTTGTTTTGTTTTTCTTGTTTTTCTTTGATGCTGTTTTTTAATTCTTCTAGTGTATCGAATTCACTTACATCTTTTGCGAATTCATCATCTAGTTCTGGTAATTCTTTTTTCTTTAATTCATGTAATTTTACTTTGAATGTTGCAGGTTTTCCTGCTAATTCTTTAGAGAAGTATTCTTTTGGAAATGTTACGTTTACGTCTTTTTCTTCGTCTAGTTTCATTCCTACTACTTGGTCTTCAAATCCTTCTATAAATGAATGACTTCCTAATACTAAGTCATATTTTTCAGCTTTTCCACCTTCAAATTGTTTTCCATCTACATATCCATCAAAATCTATTGTTGCTGTGTCTCCGTTTTCAGCTGCTCTATCATCAACTGTAACTAGTCTTGCATTTTGTTCTTGCATTGATTTTAATTCGTTTTCGATGTCTTCTTTCTTTACATTATACTCTATTTTTTCTATTTCTATACCTTTATATTTTCCTAGTTCTACTTCTGGTTTTGTTTGTACTGTTGCTGTAAATTTTAAGTCTTGTCCTTTTTCCATTGTTATTATATCTATTTCTGGTCTTGAAACTGCTTCTATGTTGTTATCTTTTAATGCTTGATCATATTCTGCTGGTACTAGGTCATTAAATGCATCTTCATAGAATATTTCTTTTCCATAATATCTTTCTACTATATTTTGTGGTGCTTTTCCTTTTCTGAAACCTGGGATATTGAAGTATTTTGCACTTTGGAAATATACTTTCTTTATGGCATTTTCAAATTTTTCTGCCTCGATTGTGATTTCTAATTTTACTTCATTTGCGTTTTGTGTTTTTTCTACTTTACACTCCATTTAAAATCTTCCTTTCTTATTTATGTCTTTTCTAAAATTTCCCACGCGAAATTAATATACTTTCCCATTATATCACATTTTTAATAAATTGCAACAAATTTTCAAATTTTTTTTAAAATGTCTTGTATTTTATTTTATTTTGTGTTAAACTAGATAAAGTCAATTGACTTGTGTGCAACATAAGGCACATAATAATATAGATTTATCGTTTTTACATAGATAGAAATAAGTCAATTTAAGGAGGTGCAAAGGAAATGGCAGTTTGTGCAATTTGTCAAAAAAAACCAATTTCTGGAAATAAAATTAGTATCGCACGTTCACACGTAAGTAGAAGAGCTCCACGTACATGGAAACCTAACTTAAGAAGTGTTAAGGCTGAAATCAATGGTGAAGTTAAAAGAGTTTGTGTTTGCGCTAAATGTTTAAGAAATGGAAAAGTTAAAAGAGTATAATAAAAAATCGTTTTGAGTTGTCAAAACGATTTTTTATTTTCTATAAAGAAAAATCGCCTTGAACCAACCTCAAAGCGATTTTCATATTCAATTAACTAAAAATCTAAATCTTAGCAATATCAATAACTTCCAAATCCTCTTCCTTAAATCCCTTAGCAATAGCATCATAAAAACCAACAACAGTATCAACTGCTGTAAAACAAGGGACTTTACTCTCAGCTGCCATTCTTCTAATTTTAAATCCATCTCTATTAGATTCTTTACCTTTAGTAGGAGTATTAATAATAAATGCCAATTTACCAGAATGAATCAAATCTGGAATACTATTTGTACCCTCCCAAATCTTAGGTACAACCATTACATTCTCCAATCCATTATCCTTAAAGAACTTAGCAGTTCCAGAAGTTGCGTAAATTTCATACCCTTCATTTACCAACTTTTCTATAATAGGTAAAATCTCTGGTTTATCTTTATCATTTACAGTAACTAAAATCTTACCTCTATTTGTAACATCAATTCCACTTGCAATAAAAGCTTTTAAAATAGCTTGGCTAAAGTGTTTACTGACTCCTAAGACCTCACCTGTTGACTTCATTTCAGGGCCTAATGATGTATCTGCATTTTTTAGTTTTTGGAATGAAAATACTGGCATTTTTACTGCAACATAATCAGATTTTTTATATACACCTGTTCCATATCCAATATCTTTTAGTTTTTCCCCTAAAATAACTCTTGTTGCAACATCTATAACAGGAAGTCCTGTAACCTTGCTTATATAAGGAATTGTTCTACTTGCTCTTGGATTTACCTCAATTATATAAACCTCTCCCTCACATATTATAAATTGAATATTAAATAATCCAATTATATTTAATTCTTTAGCAATACGTTTTGTATAATCCACAATTTTATCAATATATTTTTGCTCAATTATACTTGTTGGATATACTGATATACTATCTCCTGAATGAACTCCAGCTCTTTCAAGTAATTCCATAACACCAGGAATTAAAACATCCTCTCCATCTGAAATTGCATCAACTTCCATTTCTTTTCCTTGCATATATTTGTCTACCAAAATTGGGTGTTCTTGTACAATTTCATTTATATCTGAAATTAATCTTTCTACATCTTTATCATCATATGCAATTGCCATTCCTTGACCTCCAAGTACATATGATGGTCTAACAAGTACTGGATATTTTAGTCTGTTTGCAACCGCCTTTGCTTCTTCTGCTGTATAAACTGTTTCTCCTTTTGGACGTAAGATTTTACAATGCTCTAGTGCTTCATCAAATAGCTCTCTATCCTCACTTCTATCCATATCAACTTCTTGTGTTCCTAAAATCTTAACTCCCATTTCGTGTAATGCTTTTGTAAGTTTAATTGCTGTTTGACCTCCAAATTGAACTATTGCTCCATATGGATGTTCTACATTTACTATATTTTCTACATCTTCTGGTGTTAATGGTTCAAAATATAGTTTATCTGCAATATCAAAGTCTGTACTTACTGTTTCTGGGTTATTGTTTACAATTATGGTTTCATACCCAAGTTTTTTAAGTGCCAAAACACTGTGAACACTACAATAATCAAATTCTATTCCTTGTCCTATTCTTATTGGACCAGAACCTAAAACCATTATCTTTTTAGGATTTTTGGAATCTATACTTTCATTTTCATCATCATAAGATGAATAATAATATGGAGTTTTTGCCTCAAATTCTGCACTACAAGTATCAACTAGTTTAAAGTTTGCAATTATTCCATTTTCCTGTCTTTTTTTCTTAATATCTTCTTCTTTTATTTTTGTAAGTCTTGAAATTACTTTATCTGTATATCCCATTTTCTTAGCTTTTAATAGTAATTCTGGTGTTAACTTTTTATTTTGAAGCTCGTCTTCCATTCTTACTAATCTATCTATTTTATTTATGAAAAACTTATCTATTTTAGTAATATTATGTATCTCATCTATTGTAATTCCACGTCTTAAACTCTCTGCAATTACCCAAATACGTTCATTATCAACTACTTTTAATTGTTCTAAAATTTTTTCTGTTGAATATCCTTTTAATTTTGGCATTTCTAGTGAGTCCAAATTTTCCTCTAAAGAACGAATACCTTTCATCAATCCTTGTTCAATTGATGGTGCAATTGCCATTACTTCACCAGTTGCTTTCATTTGTGTTCCAAGTTCTTTTGATGCTGTTCTAAATTTATTAAATGGCCATTTTGGAATTTTTACAACTACATAATCAAGTACTGGCTCAAAACACGCATAAGTTTTGCCAGTTACCTCATTTTTTATTTCATCTAATGTATATCCAATTGCAATTTTACTAGATACCTTTGCAATTGGGTAGCCAGTTGCCTTGGATGCTAATGCTGATGACCTACTTACTCTTGGGTTTACCTCAATTACCGCATACTCAAAACTATTTGGATTTAACGCAAATTGTACATTACATCCACCTTCTATTTTTAATGCAGATATTATTTTTATAGCAGATGTACGAAGCATTTGGTATTCTTTGTCTGCTAATGTTTGAGATGGTGCCACAACTATACTATCACCTGTATGAACTCCAACAGGGTCTATATTTTCCATATTACATATTGTTATGCAGTTTCCTTTTGAATCTCTCATTACCTCATACTCAATTTCTTTCCATCCAGATATACATTTTTCTATCAATACTTGATGTACTCTTGATAAATACAAACCACTTGATGCAATTTCTCTTAATTCTTCCTCGGTATATGCAATTCCACCACCTGTTCCACCTAAGGTATATGCTGGTCTTACAATTACTGGAAGTCCTATTTTGTTTGCAAATTCTACTGCATCTTCTACATCTGTAACAACTTTACTTGCAATACAAGGTTCGTTTATAGATTCCATCATATCTTTAAATGCTTGTCTATCTTCTGCATTTTTTATTCCTTCTGGCGATGTTCCAAGTAGTCTTACATTATTTTCTTTTAAGAAGCCTCTTTCATGCAGTTCCATTGCTATATTTAAACCTGTTTGTCCTCCTAAATTTGGAAGAATACTGTCTGGCTTTTCTTTTCTAATTATTTTTTCTACTGTTTTTACTGTTATTGGCTCAATATATATTTCATCTGCCATTTCTTTGTCTGTCATTATTGTTGCAGGGTTTGAGTTTATTAAAACAACTTCTATTCCTTCTTTTTTTAATTCTCTACAAGCTTGAGTTCCTGCATAGTCAAATTCTGCTGCTTGTCCTATTATGATTGGTCCTGAGCCTATTACTAGTACTTTTTTTATATCTTTATTTTTTGGCATTTTGATTCTCCTTTTTATTTACTTTTCTTATTAATATTGTATAATAATGTGCGTTACCCCCTCTTTCTTTAGTTATTAAAGGGAAGTGATTTAATGTATCATAAAAATCTTAAAAAACAACAACAAAAGAAAAAAATTAATTTTAATATTTTTATGAAAAGTTTTAAAACTTTTCTTGAAATTATTAAGTTAATTAAAGATATTTTGGGGTAACAAAAAATGTAGAGGTCGCCACCTCTACATTTTTTTGATTTAATGAATCTTAAAAATCTTTAAAAAACTTTATTTATTTGAAAAGAATTGTTGTCAATCTTTTCTATACTCATATTATACTCAAATTATCAAAAAAATGCAAGGTTTTATTTAATTTTTTTCTATTCTTTCAATAAATTCATCAAAAATATAGCTATTATCTTCTGGTCCTGGGCATGCTTCTGGGTGGAATTGAACTGTATAAATATCTTTTTTCAAATATTTTAATCCTTCAACTGTTCCGTCATTCATATTTATATCTGATACTACTGCAATTTCAGGATTTACAGTTTTTTCGTCTATTGCATATCCATGGTTTTGTGATGTTATAAAAATTCTGTCTTTTTCTATATTTTTTACAGGATGATTAGGTCCTCTATGTCCATATTTTAATTTATATGTTTTGCATCCTGTTGCTAATCCCATAAGTTGATGTCCTAAACATATTCCAAGTATTGGATTTGAATAATCACTTTCATATATTTGTTTGATTGTTTGGATTGCATCTACATTATCTTCAGGGTCACCAGGACCATTTGATAACACTATGCCGTCAAATTTTCTTGATAAAATTTCTTCAGAGCCAGTATCAGCAGGAAATACAGTTACCTTGCAATTCCTTTTTACTAGCGAATTTATAATATTTTGTTTTGAACCAAAATCTAATAGGCCAATATTTATTTTTCCATCGCCTATTTCATAGATTGTTTTTGATGTTACTTGTTCAACAACATTAGTAACTTTATAATTTTTTATTTTTTCTATTATTTCTTCAATGTTAGAAATATCGTCAGTTAACATTCCTCTCATTGTTCCATTGTCTCTTAATACTTTTGTAAGTTTTCTTGTATTTACTCCTTGTAATCCTGGAATTTTGTTGTATTTTAAAAATTTGTCAATATGTAATTTTGATCTAAAATTACTTTCAACTTCTGCTAATTCATGAACAAATACTGCTTTTACCCATGGTTTTGTCGATTCTTTATCTTCTAATGTTAATCCATAATTTCCTATTAATGGGTATGTCATTACTACTCCTTGTCCACTATATGATGGGTCTGTGAATATTTCTAAATAACCTGTCATTGATGTGTTAAATACTATTTCAAATATTGCATCTTCATTATATCCTATTCTTTCTCCATCAAAAATTTTTCCATTTTCTAGAATTAAATAGCTTTTCATTTTGCTTCTTCCTTTCTTTAATTTATCTTTCCTATTGTAACATAAAGAAACAAAAAAAGAAATATTTTTTCAAATATTTCTTTTTTATTTATTATTTTTTCTTTTCAGTTTTTTTTGCTAATCCAACTGGTATACCAACAACATACAATAATCTTACTAGTATTGATAAACTAATAGTTTGTCCTTCAATTACCGCTCCGAAAAATGCATTATCTATTGCACTAACTATTAATACCAATATAAATACCCAGCCATATGTATCTCTACCTATTTTTCTTAAAAAGTCGTATGTGTATATAAATATGATTTGACAAATTAAAAATGATAAAAATGAATATATCATAACATACGCATCAAAAAAATCTAACATTGCCCATTGTAATACATATGTTAATGATGCAATTACTAGTGTTATTCCCATCATTAATAATGATGTTTTATAGTCTGTTTTTTTAACAATTAATCCTGAAATTAAATATGTTAAAGGATATAATATAACACTAAAATAAAAAGGTGAACCTGCAGCATCAAAATGTGTTCTTGCAAAAAAGTTTGCAACTATAAATAGAATTGGCATTCCTAATAAATATATTAGTGGTAATTTTGTTGATTTTTTCATATCATTTCCTCCTTAGTTTTTTCATTATTTTATCTTATATTTTTTTTATTTTCAATATTTTTTTTAAAATGTAATACAAATGTAATATTTCATTAAAATTTGCACATACTACAAAAAAACATCGGAGGTTAATTGTGAAAAAATTATATATTTTTATAACTATTGTCTTAATTTTATTTGGTATAGGTTTAGGATTCTATTTTTATAAAAGCCAAACTAATAATTCTAATTCAAATAATTCTAAACTAAATGATTTTCCATATAATTCTACCAGAGTTTTGGCAAATGATAATTCTCAAAGTTCTGATAACCAACCTTCTGGTTCCCCTCAGGAACAAAATTCTAATAACACTACATCAAATAATACAGAAAGTACAAATAATACAAGTTCAGGTAATTCTGATTCTCCTTCTAAGCCTGCTGAAGAACCTGCTAAACCTCAAAATATAGAAACACAGATTGCAGATTTTACAACAAAAATTTATACTAAAGAAGCAGATAGACAAAATAACATTTCCATTACATGCTCTACTCTAAATGATACAATTGTTGAAAATGGTGGAACTTTTTCATTTTGCAATACTGTTGGCAAAGCAACCACAGATAAAGGGTATAAAAAAGCAGATGTATTTATAGATGGAAAAAAAATAGAAGCTCTTGGACGGTGGAAACTGCCAAGTAAGCTCTACGTTATATAATGCTGTTCTTGAAGTTTCTGACTTAAAAGTAACAGAAAGACACGAACATAGTAATTCTGTACCCTACGTTCCTAAAGGAAAAGATGCAGCAGTAGCTTTTGGCTCTTATGATTTTAAATTTGTTAATAATACTGGAACTAAAATAAAAATTACTTCTTCTTGTGATAAAAATTATGTTTATGTTAAAATTTTCAAACTATCATAAATTTTATGGTAGTTTTTCGCATATTAAAACTATTTAAGCATACATTAAAGTAACTAAATTCTTTTATTGAAGGGAATGTTTTTATTTATGAAATCACTATCATCAAAAAAATTAACAATTACTTTTTTTAGTATTATTCTTATACTTCAGCTTCTAATGATTTTTTCATCACATGTCTTTGCTTATTCGTCATATATGTGGACATCACCATCAAGCCTTACCTTAGAGGTTTCTAATAATTTGTCTAATAACATAGATGATGCTTCAAATCCTCTAAACTTAGACTGCGGTTCATGTATTTTAATCGAGCAAAAAACAGGTCAAATTTTATATTCATATAATTGTCATGAAAAATTAAGACCTGCAAGTGTGACAAAACTTATGAGTATATACTTAATAATGGAAGCAATATCTCAAGGAAAAATATCTTATGATACAAAAATTCCATGTTCAGCTAATGCCGAATCTATGGGTGGTTCTCAAATTTGGCTTACAACCACAGAAGAACTTACTGTCGACGAAATGCTAAAAGCTATTTGCATAGTATCTGCTAATGATTGCGTTACAGCTATGGCAGAATATTTAGGTGGAACAGAAGAAAACTTTGTTACTATGATGAATGAAAAATCTAAAGTCCTTGGTATGAATGATACAAATTTTAAAAATTGCCACGGAATTGATGAAGATGACCACTATACTTCAAGTTATGATATAGCTTTGCTTTCTAGGGCATTGCTAAATGACTACCCTGAAATTACAAAATATACAACAATTTATATGGATTCACTTCGTGATGGAAAATCAAGTTTGGTGAATACAAATAAATTAGTTAGAAATTATAATGGTTGTACAGGTCTAAAAACTGGTTCAACTTCACTTGCTCTTTATAATTTATCTGCTTCTGCAACTCGTAATAATCTTAGTCTTATTGCTGTTGTTATGAAAGCTCCATCTTCTAAACTCCGTTTTAGTAATGCTGCAAACTTGTTAGACTATGGCTTTGCAAATTTTGAATATAAGGAACTTGCAAAAAAAAATGAATCGGTTAAATCTATCAAAATTTCTAAAGGTATATCTCCTACTGTTGAGGCCGTTTGCGAATCTGATTGTGGAACTTTGATTTCAAAGGGCAATGATATTAATATTGAACAAAATATTTCTTTAAGTGAAAATCTTTCTGCTCCTATATCAAAAGGCGATATTATTGGTAAAATTCAATTTTGTTTAAATGGAGAAGTTGTTTCCGAATGTAATTTGATTTCTAATAGTAGTGTTGAGAAAATTGATTTTGTTTCTATGGAAAAATTGGTTGTTGGAGATTGGTTTGAACTTTTGAGGTAATTTTGCCCCATCGGGACCGGTTCTTTTTGTGCCAGTGACCCATCGGGACCGGTTCTTTTTGGGACCAAATTTGCTAAAAAATCAAAATAGTAAAAATGGTCCCAAAAAGAACCGGTCCCGATGGGTCACTGGCACAAAAAGAACCGGTCCCGATGGGGCGCGATGAGTTATACCCTAATATTTTTTCCTTGTTCAAACATCTTTTTAAAAGTAATATCATTATCTGGAATGCTATTTCCCTTTCCAACTAAAATACCCAAGCACTGTCCGTCAGATGCTTTTTGTTCATCTGAATAGTTATTTTTGAAGTTAACTATATCATCATAATAATCAGTTTTTTTAGCATATTTCCAAAATACCTCTTCATATTGAACATTATCATAACACCATGGTTTTTGGAACAAGTTGTAATGTATAAGTTTTGGTTTTTCTAGTTCTATTTTTCCTTCTGCTGGCATAGTGTCCCACTCTTCATTTAAATATAAAATTTTTCCGTTACACATTGCATTTAAATAATCTTGGTCTGGTGCAATTGAGTCAAAATGATATGTATTTAATAGTGTCAAAAACTTTTTACTAAATTCTGCATCTCTCATTTTCTTTAAATTCATTAATAATACACCAGAATTTACATATTCTAATCTATTTACTCCAACCGCTTCTTCAACATATTTAGTAAGTTCTGGTATACCCTGTATTGAATTATCTGTTGATGCTGCAATAAAGTTATCTCCTAATTCATGATTATACAATTCTGAAATATCCCCAGGAACTACTACATCACTATCTATATATATTCCCTTGTCATATTCTGGAAACATATCTGCAATAAATAATCTGAAATATATTGTAAGTGTGAAATAGTCACATCTTAGCCTATTTTCTACTCTATCTGTAATTTGCTCCATTCCTTCTTTTAATTCTTTAAAAATTATATTAAAACCTTTGCTTTGTAATTTTGAAATTTTGGATATGTTTTCTTTACTTAAACCATCATGCAATATATATATATTGTATTCGTAATCCTTTGAACTGTTTTCAATTATAGATGTAACCGCACAACTTACATATGGTGCATATTTATCATCTATTGTAAAAAATATTGGTATTTGTTTATTCATTTTTTCTAATTCCTTCCTTTAACGATATTTGTTTGATTTATTTCATCTTGTATTTTTTTATATCCGCATAAGTATATCATCATATTCAAAAATTTTCAACTTTTTATGAACTTTTTCAATATTCCAAGGCTTTACAGTAACTTTATGAAAAAATGGAAGTAATCTAAAACTTGTTGTGAAATGTTGAAATACGGTATCTTTTTTTAGTTTGCGTTGTTCATTATACTTTCTTTTTTCGATTTTCTTTCTAACCGATAATTTGTTTAATGATGATTGGTCTGGCATGAACATTCTTTTATCCTGACACATTTGTCTTGCCCTTTTAAATAATTTTGTCTCCCTTATTTTTTCTAAATTTAATAGTAATACTCCTGAATTTATGTAATTAAATTTTATTTTTTTATTTTTAAAAAACCATTTTCCATAATAATCCAAAGAACCGAGCAATCTCATAATCTTCCATATCTTGATTATAAAATCCCGTGCAATCTTTTCTACATATTACGTCATTATCTAAATATAAAATTTTATTTGGAAGTTCATCAATTTCATCTGCAAATAGTCTAAGCATACAACATGGAGTAAAACGAGTTTTCATATTTCTAGCTGGCACTTCTTTTTCAAAAATTTCAGTTATATCAATTTTTCTTATATTATTTTCTTTATTTATTAGCTTCATCTTTTTATCTAATACATCAATACATTTATCTGTTACACCATTAATATCCCATTCTTTGCTATTTATTGTTAATACATAAACATTTAGAATTGTTTTAGCATTTTTCAATAAAGATAAAACTGAAATGATTAGTCCATCTTCTATATTTTTATCTCCACAATATAAAACATTCATCCTTTATTTTCTCCTATACTCTATATATTCATATGTACTTTCTTTGCTTCTTTTTTTCATGCAGTCATATATTTCATTGCATAATTTTTCCTGATTTTCTTTTTTGCCTAGCTTTTCATCTATCTTAAAAGGTCCATCAACATATACCGTAATTTTAGGCTTTTTTCCCCACTTTCTTTTTTGATATGTGGTTGTTACTGCAAATGATTTGGTATCAGCCTCTACTGGAAATTTAAATGATGTCGTAGGAAATGGCCTAATTTTAGTATAATATGGCCATACATGTGCCTCTGGGTATATAACTATACAATTTCTTTCCACTGCTCTTTGTTTTACAGCTTTCATAAAATCTTTCATTTGCTTTGCGGTATCTGGTATTGGCAAAATTCCTAATATTGGAAGTAAACCTCCTATTATTTTCACTTTTAAATTATTACTATTTGCTATTACATATATCCTTTTTCCTTTGCAAATGTGTGCAGGTGTAAATACATCTCCTATTGGTTGAGTATGATTTCCATATATGAAATATCCTTCTTTTTTATATTTTTTTAATATTTTAGCATTTTTTATTTTTATGTGTAGAAAAAATCTACAATATACTAGGCTTATTATATATGCAATCCTATATAGTATTTCTGAAAAAATCTTGTATATTGGATTTTTGTGTATCCATTGATAATCTTCTGGCAATTTGTAATTTTGGTTTTCGCTTTGGACAAAGTCATCTTGGTAAGTTTGGTAGTAGTTTATTTGTTTCATTTTTTCTCCTTTTGACCCATTTGCTCCATTGGGACCGGGTCTTTTTGGTGCATTTTCTCTTTTGGTGACGTCCTTTTTGGGGAAATTATATCATACTTTTTTGAAGTTGTAAATTTTTTCAGATTGGGGACGGTTCTTTTCACGAAATGTTCCATTGGAACCGGGTCTTAATGGAACATTTTTCTGAAAAAGAACCGTCCCCAATACGAAATTTTATCACATTTTGTCGAATTTTATAATATTATATACTATAAACTTATTTAGGAGGTAAAATCTAAAATGCGAAATAGATGTATGCGTTGCTGTTGTATGAACAACAATTTAATGAATATGCAAAATCACTGTACAAATACAAATCTTATCGAAAATTGCTGTAATAATGTAGGAACTAGTGTGCAAAATTACAATGATAATTGTGGATGTGGATTCGATGATAATTACATGGATGTTTTTCCAGATAATCCTATGCTTGCTCAAAGTTATGTTCCAATTCAATTTATGAATGAAACTTTTAAGCCATGTGTTGGATTAAAACATGGAACTATTTTCCCAGAGCTTGTAAGTCCATACGAACCTTGTGATTCTATGAAACAAATATCTTTTCTTGAAAAGACTAATTCTATTGGAGAGGGGTGTAATGAATAATGAATGCTGCTTTAAATAATCCTATGAATATGGCATCTTCAAGTGATTGTTGCCAATCTTCATGCTGTGAAAAAGAAAATACAAGAGCTGAAATGTTAAATGAAATTAAATGTTTGGCTTTTGCAATACAAGAACTTGCTTTGTATTTAGATACTCATCCAGATGATGAAAAAGCTTTATGCTTACACAATAAATATTGTAAGGAATACAGGGATTTAACTGATAAATATCAAAAGGTTTATGGTCCTTTATCTATTAATTACCCTTGTAATAAATGGAGATGGCTTGAAGAGCCTTGGCCTTGGGAATCTTGGGAAGGAGGAATGTTCTAATGTGGACTTATAATAAAATTTTACAATATCCTATAAATATTAAATGTAAAGACCCTAGACTTGCTAAAGTTATTATTTCTCAATATGGTGGTCCTGATGGAGAACTTGCTGCTTCTCTTAGATATTTGTCTCAACGTTTTGGTATGCCTGACCAAAATGCTAAAGCTATTTTGAATGACATTGGTACAGAAGAATTAGCTCACTTAGAAATGGTTGGAACTATTGTTCATCAATTAACTAAAAATGCTTCTATCGAAGAGATTGAGGCTGCTGGTCTTAGTGCTTATTATACTGATCATGGTGTTGATGTGTATCCACAATCCGCTGCTGGTGTTCCTTTTAGTGCCAATTGCTTGGCTTGTAAAGGTGACCCTATTGCAAATCTTCAAGAGGATTTGGCTGCTGAACAAAAAGCCAGAGCTACCTATGAAAAATTAATCGATTTATGTAGAGACAATCCTGATGTTGTTGAACCTTTAAAATTTTTAAGAGAAAGAGAAGTCGTTCATTTCCAAAGATTTGGTGAGGCTTTACGTAAGGTCCAGGATAAACTTGCTGATAAGAAATTTTATATGAATGAATGTAAATAAAAATACACTTTACAGAAAAACATAACCAACTATTTTAAAATTGGTTATGTTTTTATTTATCTTGTATATATCATAATATTCCGTATATACCACTCACAGGATTTCTAAATAATCCAATGTGTGGTGTATAATAAGTAAAAATAACAAAACATAAAAGTAACATCAACAAAACAATAACAGCAAGCCATCTATTGCACTTCACATTATTTTTCATCAATTTATAAGCCACAAACTCCCCTAAAAGAACCCCCACAAAAAAACTGCCAATATCTAAAACAGCAAAATTAGTTCCAATAATTCCCGTATAAGTATAAAAAAATACAACAACAAAAGATAATGCTGACAAGATTCCTATCGTTTTAGCACATAAAAAATTCTTATACTCTTCCATTGGTCTCAAATAAAAATATCCTATGACTGTGGTTATAAACATTGGAAAAAATAATAACTTCAAGTGCTCCCAAGTACTCTCATTAACAGCAGAAAAAGCTGCAATAATAATATTTTCATTTGACCATTCATATGTAAAATGCAAAAGGGTCCCTAAAATCCAAGTAAAAATCACACTAAAAATTTGGAATTTTAATAATTTATTTTTTGAAAAAAGCATATAGTAAATACCTCCTAGTATTTATATATGCTTTTTATTTAACACTATTACATTTTATCTTTCTTGTTCTTCGGTAATTTCACCTAATAATGTTCCTTTGCCTTGCCTTTGAGAACCTGTTATTCCATTTTCATTTCTATTTAAATTCATTAATAACATTATATTATAATCTTCATCAATAAGCTTTTCTTGAACTTTCTTTAAAGTTTTTCTTTGTCTTTCTGAAATTTCCTTCGGCATATAGAATATCCCAGATTTATACTTAGGAGTTGATGTATTTTCTGCAAATACAATATGTCCCAATTTTTGTAAAGTATAAAAAATACTATTAACATCATGTCTTTCCTTTATAGCTTGTATTTCTTCTTCATCTTTGAAATGGCTTTGCAAAAATTCCCTTATATAAAAATAATGTGCTGTGTCATCCTCATCTTTATATATTCTCTCTTCCATACCATCTTTGCTTTTTCCATCAACCAATCTTTTTCCATATATTAAAAGAATTTTCAAATTCTCAATTAATTCCTTATCATCCATTTTTATCTGCCTTTCTATTTTTCACTCAATGCTTCACAATATTTGCAACGATATTTTTTCTTCTCTCTGTCTGACAAAACAAAAACTTGGTCTAATTCTTGTTCAACTGAAGTAATACATCTTGGATTTTTACATTTTATAATATTTTTAATCTCCTCCGGAAGCTTAACATGATATTTTTCCACTCTTACATCATCTTTTATAATATTAACTGTAATATTAGGGTCTAAATATCCTAATATATCTAAATCCAAATCAATTGCTCTATCAATTTTTATAATATCCTTTCTTCCCATCTTCTCACTTCTTGCATTTGTAATAATAGCAACTGAACAATCTAACTCACCTAAATTTAATACATCATATATTTCAAGTCCCATTTTTGCTTGTATATGGTCTATTACAATACCATTTTTTATACTATCTATATTCATTTATATCCTCCTATTTTATATTTAATAATTTCAAAATAAGTGCCATTCTTATATATTTTCCGTACCTTGCTTGTTTAAAGTAACAAGCTCTTGGGTCATTATCTACTTCTACTGAAATTTCATTAACTCTTGGTAGTGGATGTAATATGCATAAATCTTTTTTAGCTTTTTCTAATTTTTCTTTATTTAATATGTAATAATCTTTTAATCTTAAATAATCTTCTTCATTGAAAAATCTTTCCTTTTGGACTCTTGTCATATATAAAATATCCAAATCTCCTAGGTATTCTTCTATATCATTTGTTTCAACATATTGAATATTATTTTTATCTAATATATCTTCTTTTACATATTCAGGTAATTTTAACTCTTCAGGCGAAATTAATACAAACTTTATATTTTTATATCTTGACATTGCCGTAATTAATGAATGTACTGTTCTACCAAATTTTAGGTCTCCACATAATCCTATTGTCAAATTATCTAATCTATTTTTCTCACATGATATTGTTAATAAATCAGTTAGTGTTTGTGTTGGATGATTATGTCCTCCATCTCCTGCATTTATTATTGGAACATCTGATTTTAGTGATGCAACAAGTGGTGCACCTTCTTTTGGATGTCTCATTGCTATTATATCACTATATCCTCCTACAATTTTTACTGTGTCTGATACGCTTTCTCCTTTTGAAGCCGAACTAGATGATGCTTCTGAAAATCCTATTACATTTCCTCCAAGTTCCATCATTGCTGCTTCAAAACTTAGTCTTGTCCTTGTACTTGGTTCAAAAAATAAAGTAGCCAATTTTTTATATTTGCACTTTTCATGATATTCTTCAGGATGTGCAATTATATTTTTGGCTACTTTGATTAATTCGTCTATTTCTTCTACTGATAGTTCTTTGATATCGATTAAATGTCTCATTTTAATTCCTCCTTGATTTTTGTTTATTGTATTATATCTACACAAACCTGTCAAGGACTTTTATAAATTTTTTCAATAAAGTTTTTTTACATTTTTCTTCTTCTGTTTCTTTTTTCTCTTTTAATTTTAGAATCGTTAATTATAAACATTAATATCAAAATAAAAGTACAAACAAAACTAATTATTTTCGACTGAAAAATTTTAATAAATACACCTAAGAAAGGTATATTTATAATCTTTTTTCCTATTATTTGCTCGTATGAAATATTTTCAATATCAGGATAATAATTTAGATTTGATTTCGTAGAATATACTTCTTGTCCACTATTTTCATCATTATACTTATTAATTAATCTATTAATTCTAATTTTCCCATTAACCTCATATGCAATAATATCATTATTTTTCAATTCCGATTTCTTAGTTTTCTTGACAATAACTAAACTATTTTTGCTTATATCATTTTCCATCAAATCGGTATTCATAGAAAGCATATTTATTTTTGAAAATTTAAAATATTCATTTTTTAAAATAACACTATTTATCAAAAATATTATATTATATATAAATATTAACATTAATAAAATATATATTAATTTATATGTACATCTTTTAATCTTCAAAGTCTTATAAAACTTAATATTTTTTACTTTTTGCTTCTTCAATTTTTCTTTTTTCTCTCCTACTCTCTCTCTTTTCATTAATCAATATTTTCATAAACCATAATATTAATACAACTAATATCAATATCAAAACTATAATATTATTTGACAATAATTTTATAAAGTTTCCAATTCTAGGAATAACAATAACCATTTTGCCTCTTATTTGACTATCTTCTACTTTTTCATTATCCTCTAAAGTGTTATTGTCTCCTTTAGTGATATAAGATTTTTTTCCGTTATTATCTTCTATTTTTATAATACGATGTGTGATAGTAATACTTTCTCCATCTTTGGAGAAAGTTATTACATCACCTTCTTTTAAATCTTCCGTTTTTATTTTTTTACATATAACCGCATCACCCATTCTTATATTTGGTTCCATGCTATTTGTAGTAATAATATAAGATTTAAATCCAAAAATATTAATATTTTCATTATTATCCATAGCAGAAATGCCTAACAAAATCATATTATATATTAAAAGAATTAAAATTACTTTTAATACATTTTTTATCATTACTTCTTTCTTTTTTCTTTTTTCTATAGATTTAATATCGTATTTCATATTTTACCTTTCCTTATTTTATTACTATATATTCATATGCCTCGCCAACATATGTATTATCATCATATAATTTGTAAACCAATTTATAAGTTCCAGAAACCAAATGGTCTTTTAGTAAAAACGTGTAATTTATTTCATTTGTAGGCTTAACAGAAACCGAATATTCCTTTTCTCTTGTAGTTGGTGACATATAATCTTTAACATAATCAGTTAAATCAACTAAATTATATTTTTCAGAATATGTATCAGTATAATCTCTTCTGTATAATGATACTGCAATACTAGGATTTGATAGTCCTGATGAATATTCTATTTTGCTAGTAAATGTTCCATTTCCATTTAAAGTAAATCCAGTATCTTTATCTACTATTTTTAATTCATCTTCTGTTGTTACCTTTAGTCCATATTGAGAATTTATTATTCTTACATTTAATTCAATCTTATCTGATGCTGTTAGTCCATAATATATTCCATCTGATGAACCAAATGATTCTATCTTTATTTTATAATCTCCTGTTGCCAATGTAGTATTGTTTTGTGTATTCAATTTTAATCTGGCTAAAACATCTGTAACTTTATCTGCTATGCTAATTCTAGTTGTACCCTCTACTCTTGGATAATACAATTTACCGTCTAATTCGAAGTTTACACCAAATAAACTATCACTGTTTAGTCTATTCCCATTGTTATCATAGATACTTATTTTTACACCTAATTTTTTATCAAAATATTGTGTATCATATACTGTTTTTGAATTTACAACTGTTTGTGTAAAATTCGTAATAACATTCAAATTTAATGTATTTCCAAGATATAGAGTTTCAGGATTTAAGTCTCCAGATAATTTTATTGTTGCATCTTTTCCATTATACACAGTATATTTCATGGTGTCTCTTTGAATTCCAAGAACTCCGAGCAATGTTTGATTTTCTGTATCTCTTAATTCCATTAATAGTGTATTTTGCTCTATATTATTTTCAAGCGAGCTATCAGCAAAATTAATATGAAAAATGAAATTTTCATATATTAAATCTTTTTCGGCATTATAGTAATTATCACACGCAGATTTTTCATCATACTTGCCATCATTACTTCCCATAGCCGTAAAATCTGATATATTGTAAACATATTTATTTTGATTTACATCTTCCTCAGTTACAATATAATAATAATATTTGTTTGTTACCATATCCAACATAGTAAGTTTTGTGTTTACAGGGAAACAATATGGACTATTATTTTTATCTCTTGAAACTAATACCCTACTATAGTTTTTGTAGTTTGCATAATATTTACTTTGAGAGAAATCTTCTATATACAAAGAATAATATGTAGAAAACGCACTTTTATTTGTTATTGTTGTTTCTGTTGTAGTAAATAATCCAAATTCCTGTCCTGGGGTTATTGCCGCTTCGTAAAAGTCATTTTGATATAATGCACTTGACAAAGTAATATTTATATCTATATATGACAATTTATAATTTAAATCATCAATTGGGGTTAAAACTTGCAATCTGATTCTTACATCCCCAAGTCCCTGTTTTTTAGTAATATTTTGTGAGTGGTAAAAACAGAAATTAAGCGTTGGCGTATATGTCGAATTATCTGCATCATAGTCATTTGTTCCTGTATATTTTCCACCATCTTGTGTTAGAAATACTGTACTTCCTTTGTTTTTCCAACCAATATTTCCTGTTTTCATAGATAAACCATACACAGAATTTGCTTTTTCCTCATCTGGTTCTATTGATGGTATTTCATCTGGATTAACAAGTGATATGCCATTTGCAAGTCCAGCTGAAAATCCTGTAATTGCAAATTTTATATTAGGATCTGAAAATCCTTGTAATAGTAATTCATAAGTTCCCAAAGTTGCGTATTTTGATGCAGTTAAACTCATTTCAAATACTGTAACATCCATTTTTTCCCCAACAAGCCAAATATAGTAAACATCATCTTTTGGAGTTGTATCTATATAATCTGTTTTTACTATACCATCTTTGTTGTAATTTGTGTAAAAACCATCTATGGATGTATCATGATCTGTCATATGTTGTGCCATAGCATATGAGTTTGATGAAAATGTTCCCGCATTTGTTATTGCATCTCCATTATTGTATCCACTATGATAAAATCCTGTACTTGTACTCGGATTCATTCTATTTGTAAATAGTCCTAAAAAGAACATTCCTTGTACTTTTCCATATGCTGTTACTTGTTCATTTGTTGCTATATTTAGATTTTTTCCTTCTAACATATAGATTCTATTATCAACATTTTTAGTAGTTTCTCCTGTATCAGAATCTATTGTAACAGCACCTTTTTCTTCTATTCCATTTACATCTGCTATACTATCCAATTCTTTTAATAAGTTGGCTCCATTGCATAAATATAATATAGAATTATCTTTTAATTTTACTTGGTCTACCCTACTTAATGAGAAAAATTCAGATTTATACTCATTTGTTCTATCAGTAGCTCCAGAAAGTGAAATTGCAGAATTACTAATTGTTGCACAGTTTGCTCTTTGGATTGAAATATTACTTTGTGGCGAATCTGATGTACCATAATTTTTTATTGTTATATAACTTTCACCACTTGTACTAGAAGCGTTTCCAGAACCAAATATACTTCCTTTTATTGCAAATTTATCATAACCATTTCCATCGATTTGAATATCAATTCCTTTTGTTACACTTATAAATGAGAAATCATATACTTCACTACCTGATTCATTTGCTTCTCCTCCGCCAAATACAGTTCCGCCTATTTGTATTTCTCCTTTTTCTAAAGAAGAATCTTGTACTGTATCATAACCAATATTGGTTTGAGTTGTTCCATATACTACAGATGTATTAGCGCCACCATATACATTCTTACCAATTATAGCTCCAACAATATTTACCGAACTTTTTGAAGAATTTTTTTCCTCTGTTCCTGTTTCAGCTTTATTTCCTCCACCAAAAACACTGTTTGTAACACTATTGGTTCCATGCATATATAAATTGGTATTTCCATATACAACTGCTGTTGCTCCATTTCCTCCTGCATATAAACTATTGCTTAAATCAGAGTTTTTAACATATACAAATGTATCTCCTGTAACAATACCTTCATTTCCGCCTCCATATATATTGTCCCCTACTATTGCACCATTTAAATTAACATTAGTATTTGTATTGACTCCTGCTTGATTTCCTCCTCCAAATACGTTTTTCGCTACTTTACCATTGATATTAACATTAGTTTCGTTTGTTACAGCTTGGTTTCCTCCTCCATATACATTTTGAACTTCTCCACCATTTACTGTAACATGTGATGTAGTAGTTACTCCACCTTGGTTGTTTCCACCATATACGGTTCCTATTCTTGACTCATCATAACTTAATGAATTTCCTTTATCATCCTTTCCAGACAAAGAATATACTAAGCCAAAATCTTCTACACTTTGCATTGTAAGTATTTCAAATGTAAAGCTAAAGCTTCCATTTGCTTGAATTGTATTTGTTCCATAATATCTATTTTTTTCTGTTATGTTATAGCTTCCATTATTTTGTGTAATATCAGCACTTGAATCATTAACGCGCAATACCGATTCAGGCACAGTTATATTTGCATTCCATTTTGTTATGTTATTTTCAGTATTATTTTTAATTGTTACTGTTAATTTAGCTAAAGTAGAATATGTTGTATAATTACCTTTTTGCCAATCTTGTGCTATTGAAACCTCTTTCTTTATTTCCATAGTAATTTTTTTATTTGTTTGAATTTCATCTGAATCATTTGTATTTACAAAGCTTTCATTTACATTTCCACTTGTATTTGAGCCTCCATAAGCACTTCCAATATTTCCACCTTTTGTATTAATATTAGTAGTAGTAACACCAGCCTGATTTCCTCCACCAAATATATAATTAACAGTTCCTCCTGTTGTAGATATATTAGATGTTGTTGTTTCTGCTTTTTCTCCACCGCCATATACTTTATCAATAATTCCACCTTTTATATTTACATATGTTATAGTTGTGGTTCCTCCTTGGTTATTTCCTCCATATACATTTCCTGCATTGCCAGACTCTATATATAAGTGACTTACTGTTACTGTACCAGATGAATCAGAACCACCATAAATATTTTGTGCTGTTCCTCCTTGTAAATATATTTGTCTTGTTTCATCACTTTCGCTAGATGATAATAAATCTGCCGATTTTCCTCCATTAAACGCATTTGTCACAACCGCATTTGACAATAAATATACTTTTACTTCTTTTGTTTCAGTACCTATAGCTGCTTGATTTCCACCACCATATACTGAGTTTATTGTAGAAACATTATTTTCTCCAATTTTTACATATATAGTTCCATTTACATCTCCATTTACGTCACTTCCGCCAAATGCATTGCATTTTGGTAAATTGCTTCCATCTACACTTATATTTATATTTCCAGTTACTAAAGCCGCTGTACTGTCGTTTCCTTTTCCTCCACCAAATACATTACCAGTTATAGAAACCGTATTTGTATCTGAATAAATATCATTAATATTTATATTTACATTATTATTTATAGTTCCTAATGAACTTCCACCATATACATTTCCATATATATTTAAATTCCCGCTTTTATCATTTATATTAATTAAAACTCTTCCATTAACTTTTGTTGATGAACCAAGTCCACCTCCAAATAGTGTATCTGTACTGTAATAGTCATGTGTTGCTGCATCTGATTTTATACCTAGCTGTCCTCCAGAAATATTCATTAATACAGACCCCATGATATTTCCTTCAAGATTTGAGCCCCCATATGTAACTCCTTCTATATTTCCATTATTAATAGCTATATCCACAGTTCCATATATACTATTTCTGTTTGCACCACCATAAATATTATTTTTTATTGTCCCACCTAAAGCCTTAATATTTACTAATGTTTCGGCATCTTTTGTTTCTTCTGTTTCTTTTAATTCATATGTTAAAAAATATAAGTTCGTACTGTATGTGGAAGCATTCCATCCATTACTATATGATATATAATAATTTGTTCCTCTTCTTCCATTATAATAATAATATATTTGTTTCGAGTTTGAACCTGAAACACTAAAGGCCGTTTTATTGCTTGTACTCAATTCCAAACTTGCACTTGTACTCCACCATGCTGAAGTAATTCTCATATATAAATAACTACCTGTACTAGCATTTTTTATATAATAGTCTCCTCCGTTTGCACTTTCAAATATCCACTTTGTACCATCTCCAGGTATAGACTTAGCTGAAATAGCTTCATTTGCTACACTGGTTCCATTTGCTTTTAATCCATTTCCTCCATTACTTGAATTTGTAATTAAATATTCTTTATTCGTAGTAAAACTTGAAGTTTCATTTTTCAAATCAATAACTTCAGCTCCAGTATTGTTTGATGATGAACCTATAGTTCCATAGTTTCCTCCACCGAATACATTATTATGTACAACTGCACTTCCATCTATTATTATATAAGAACCATCTGTTTGTCCTGCATACCTATTATTTCCATTTGCTCCACCACAAACGCTTCCTGCATTAACACCATATAAAGTCTGACTTGTATCTGTTTCTGATATCTGCTTATTTCCGTTATCATCTATTGAATATGTTGCACCAATATGAGCATCTCCACCTACATAAATCAAAGAATTTCCTGTTAATTGTCCGTTATTAGTATTAGTACTTGCTGCAACTCCATTTGAGCCTCCACTTATACTATATTTTATACATCCTCCTGTTACTTGTATTATTCTGTCTCCATAAGTATGTGTATAACCTGCTCCTCCTGTAATATTTATAACATTTCCATTTTTTACATATATATATGTTTTATATTTGTCAGATTCATCAACATTTAATCCCCCAATTATGTTTGCAATATTTCCACCTTCTACAATAACACGCCTATCTGATTTGTCATATCCTGTTTGTCCATGTCCTCCTACATATATTCCTGCATAATTTCTTTCACTTGAATCTCCAGTTCCTTGACTATTAAAATAATCTACTCCAATAGTTCCACTTTTTATAACCATTTCTATTGTAAGAGCTTTAGAATTATTTGCTGTATATGGAGTATTTGTTGACGTTGTAGTTCTAGAAGCCATCCTGTTAAAAATTTTTAATTTTTCATTATTATTTTTATTTCTATCTATGTCATTTCCTATAACTAATATTCCGTTTGCCGTTGTACTAGTTGTAGCACCTGTGTCAGCACCATATCTACCATTATTACTATAATACGCTCTATATAACTGAACATTGGTATATTTTCCTGATTCTATTACTAATTTAAACTCAGAACTGCTTCTATTATAATATCCACCTTGGATTTGTGCCCATGCACAATTATTATCATTTGTAGATATTATTCCTCTTCCTACCCTTAGATTGTACATATTGCCATATATACAAGGTGATATTAAATATGTTCCATCTGAAGTACCACTTGGAGAAGAGTATGATGCATTTGAGCTCACATAGATGTAATCTAACTGAAAGTCACTATCTAAGGTTACATTGTTAGTTCCTACATTTAAATATGTACTTGAACTTCCATAATTTGTTCCATTATATAAACTGGTTAGTGTATATGCAGTATTAGGTCCTGTAATTCCACTTATATTAAGTGCTCCATTCATTAATACTACTATATTTGCTTCTCTATTAGATGCCTTTGAGCAAGTTTTTATATTAGAATTTAGTTTGCTATTTATTGTATTCCAATCATTATATATTGGACTACTTTCTGAACGTCCATCATTGCTACTACTTCCAGAAGAGCTTACAAATACAATATTTGCTTCTATCCAATCTGGATATAAATCAATTACATAATTTCCAGAACTGTCTTTTATATTATTTTCATTAGTTTTTAAAGTTTGTACAAAATCATTAGTATTTGTGCTTATACTACCAGAATACTTTGTATTATTAGTTTTCCATCCATTAAATCCTTTTCCTTCTGGTCTATTCATAAATGGATTATCTATTAATTCCATTGTTATATTTCCACTACTATCAACTGGCAAACATTTTTTATAAGATATAACAGCTTGCGTTTCTGTATCTGATATAGTTCCATATGGATTTTCTGGTCCTATTGTAACTAATGTTTCGAATGAATTTACAGTTAAACTATCATAGGAAATATTATTTATATACCAATCTGAACTGTCCTTAAATGAAACTTTGAATTTGAACGACCATGTATCACTACTGTCATTTAATCCCTGAAAACTATCTCCTGTAACTGTTATAACACTATTTTCTAAACTAACAGATATTCCACTATTTGCACTATTTGTCAAATCTGAATTAAAGTAACTATTAAAATTATCATTTGGAACTGCAATTTTAGCTGTCCATTTAGAAAATTTGCAATCTGAATATTTTTCTCTTATTTGATTTAATCCACTAACAGTACAAGTTATGGTATCTGTTCTTGTATATATTTGATTCCATCCACCCCAATCGGACTGTTCCCAATCTTGGATAACACTTCCAGTATCTGTTTTATTGGCTGTTGCACTTAGAGTTATATTATGCTTTTCTTGTTTTTCAGGCTTACCTAAATCATAATTATATCCATAGTAATTTACAGTAACTTTTCTTAATTTACTTTCTGGATAAATTCCACTATTTACTTTTGACTCATTTTCTGTATAATTTAAACCTGTGTAATAATTTTTATCTGAATCATAATCATCTATTTCTAAAATTGAATCATCTGTATCATCTGATTCTACTAATACTTCATCACTAAAAACAGTTTCATCGTTTTGTACCTCATCTTGATTATTTATCTGTTCTTCTTTGGGTTGATTTTCTAAAATTAAATATGCCTTTATTTCATCTGTTTGTATTATGATTTTACCAGAATCTACTTTAAAGTCTTTTATTTCTTGAATAATTTCGTCTTGCACTTCAAGAAGATTATATTTTTTGTTTTCATCAACAGTAAATTCTATATTTAATTTTTGTTCATATTTTTTTGGATTATAATCTTCATCATTTGTACTCAATTTTATATTGTAATTTCCGTAAATAATACAATCTTGGTAACTCTGTTTTATTTGATTTTCTATATTAGAAATATCAGTATTTTCTACTTTGATTTGCGTATCAAAAGGCATGTATCCTGAAAGACAAATTATCTCTTTATCACCATTCTCTGCTATTAGACTTTTATTATACAAAACCGTCTGATTAACAGTTATAGTATCATATTCTATTGTAAATGAAATTTCAGAATTATCTTTTTCCTCTTGTGTTAAGTAAATTTTCTCTCCAGGATTCATCTCTATAATATTGTCTTCATTTGTTGTCTCTCCACTTGTATTGTTTGCAGTATCTTGGCTAGCATTTATGCTTACATTTGCACTCTCATTTACTTCGTTTTCTACCAAATTTTCAATAACATTATTACTAACTTCATTTGTACTATCATTCATTATATCTTTTTTGGTAATTATATATTTTTTTATTTTTTTGTTATTTACAATATCTGGTAATGTAACTGATATACCATTTTTGCCTTCATTTAAGGCTTTTATTTGCATAGTCTCATCACTTACTAACCCAGAAGAATCCTTAAAATTTGACTCGATATCTATTACATTTTCTGCTCTTGAATCTCTAAAAGCCTTTATTCCAAGTAATACTATAATTACAAAACCTATTAAAATTAATATTTTCTTCTTGTTAATTTTTTTCATATTATACTCTCTCCGAATTTTGTAAATTATTTTGAATTTATTATTTTTTGAATTTTTTGCATCTGCTCTATGTCTTTTATATTTATTCCAGATTTATATAAGTTTATATTCATTTGTATATCTTCTATTGTGGAGATTAAACTATCTAAATTATTAATATCTAAATCATCTTTCTCAATCATAAAATCTAATAGTTTGTATCTATCTTTTATAATTAATACAACATCTTTTTCTTCTAAAAAGCCAATATTGTTTATAATTGTATTATATGGATTATTTAAAAATTCTTTTAGTTCCTCTATTTTTAAATCCATTTCTTCTTGTGAAATATCTTCTTGATTTTTTATCATACATGATATCATATACTCATAGTATTCAACTGCCAAATTTAACACATCTTGTATTGTAGATGCTTCATTTATTTTAGTAGCAACTTTTTCATAAAATGTATTTAAATCTAGTTGCTTATATAAATCTTCGATGTCTTTTATTAGTTGTGTGGAATTATTTGTTCCATTATCTTTTTTGGATTTAAATATAAAAAATCCTCCAGCTGACTTATTGTTTTTTGCTAATTTTTTTTCTTCTGCATCTATTTTTTTTCTTATTTCAACACATGATTTTTTGTATTGTTCTTTATTGTTGTAATATTTTTTAACATCTTCTACAATAAATTTAAATTCCATATAATTTCTATATTCATATAAACTATTTAAAAATTTATTAATATTTTCTGCTATTTCGTTATCAGTATAAATTTTTTCAAATACACTATCTGGTAACACTTTTTGTACATTTTTTGAGAATTTATCATCCGTAAAATCTTTTGTATTCAATTTTCCATTTATAAATTTATCTATTAATAACTTCTTATCTATTTGTTCTTTTTCAATTTTTTGTTGTTTTAAATTCATATATGTTTTTTTTATGTCAATTGGTGATTTCTCCCATTTCTTTAATATCTCTGCTTTTTCTCTCTCAAAATATTTATCAATAGTTCCTTTTTTTTCTAAATAAATGTTTCTGAAATTTAATTCTATATGTATAATTATATCTGGACATTTCCAATAAATTTCTTCGAATTTTGTTTTTAGGATATCTGTATTCACTTTTTGATGTTCATATTCAGAAAAAAATGTATTCATATATTCTGTAACATATGTACTATAATTAAAATCTTCTTTATTTAGCTTTATACCCACAATTTCAAATTTTCTTAAACATTGCGAAATTTGTTCATTAACATTTTCAAAATTTTCTTTATAGTATTTTTCTAATTTATATATATTTTTATCTAAGCCCATTCTCTCATAGGATGTTTGTTCATCATTTAACAAAAAGATTACATCTTCTATCGTTTTTAGCCTTTTTTCCAGATTACTGATTTCTGGGTTCACTTCAATATTTACTTGGTCATTATATCTTTTTGATAAGATTTCTAATATTTCCTTTTTATATTCCCCATACCTCTCTTCTGTTTCATTGATATATTCTTCTCTTTTATTTCTATTTTTTTCATTATTTTTAGGCATAGTTGATAAAATCTCTTTACTTACATCTATATCTGCTATTATTTTATCTGCTTTTGTTAAACTTTCCATTAAAAACTCCTTTTATGCTATTTATTTTTATTCTTTCATTTCCTTTTTCTCTTTTTCAAGAAACTTAATAAAATTTTCTATCTGCTCATATATCTTTATTAAATTTTCTGTTGTTTCTTTTTCTAAATTCATATTTTGTTTGTCCTCCATTCTAGCTTTTATATTA
The DNA here is from genome assembly GCA_934121905.1 of uncultured Clostridia bacterium. Taxonomy (GTDB): domain Bacteria; phylum Bacillota; class Clostridia; order TANB77; family CAG-508; genus CAG-269. The sequence continues at coordinate 76,669 of CAKOVI010000004.1, read as the reverse complement.
TCATAACCATAAAAAAAAGTCTATCATTTTTTAAGACATTTCACAAATAACCCGAATTATTAAACTGAATCTTGTCTAATAATTCGGGTTTATATCTTAATTATTTTTTATATTATTGTTTTGCTGGTATTGAGAATTTTACATTAAATGCTATGTTTGAACCTGATGCTGTATTTTCGCAGTCAACATCTTGTCCTTCTACCCACATATAGATTCTTACCTTTGTGATTCCTGCTTTTAATTGGAACATTTCTACATCAGCTTCTACTGTGTTTTTTGTTTTATATGCTGGTGTTACTTGAGCGAAGTATGTTTCATCTTTTGAATTTAATGCTACTGGTGCATCTATTGCTGCTTTAACTCCATAATAATCTAATGCATTTGTATCTAAAGGTGATGTAGTTGTGATTTGATAATTGTTCTTTGCGTTTGCAACACCTGTAGTTGTATGTGCATCATAATTTGGTTCCCAAATATATGAAGCACGTTGCTCTGTATTTAATTTTTGTATAGTATCTAATGTAGCACCCGAATCAGTATTTCCTAATACACAAAATGCTGTACGTGTTGCATTCTCAAGTCCTTTACTTGTTTCTCCGGCTTTTACTGTAACATTTGAATCTTTTGTCAATGATAACATTGAATCTTCATCAACTTTTAAGAATACATCAAAAGCAATATATTTTCCTGCATTATCTCCAGCTCCTTTTGCATCAGTTAATGCTGATGCTGTTAATTGCAATTCACCAGTTGCTGCTGAAGTAACTTTTCCTAAAAACATTTTCATTGTTCCATCAGTTGCCATTTCACCTATTGAAGATACTGGTTCCATTACAGTAGGGATTTGGTTTTTATTATCTGCATAATTGTTAGTTACACTTGTAGGGTCAATATCGTCATTTGTTAATACCGTTTTCCAGTTTGTTCCATCAGCTGAAATTTGTAAACCATTTGCTGCTCCTACATTTACATTTAGTGTAGAAATTTCCACATTAGTGTTTGCTGTAAACCATGCATATGTTGATGCGATTAATAATATCGCTATTAGTAATAATACTAAAATTGATGATTTTACATTGTTTTTCTTTTGCTTTTTTTTGTTCATTTTTTTCTCTCCTTTTTTCGTCACAATTATTAATGTAACTTTTATTTTATATTTTTATAATACACCATCATTTTTTTAGTGTCAATACATAATGTCGATTTGTAATATAAATGTAATTTTTGTCAGTTTTTTTGTAATATTTTTGTAATATTAGTCTTGTTTTATATGTTCTTCTGATATTTCCATATGCATTTTCATTTCTCCTCCAATTAAGTTATCTTTGCATTCAGGGTCGTCACCTTCAAGGAATATAACTATTGTAAATTTATCTATATCTCCTGGTTTAAAATCCTTTCTGCCTTCTACTAAAACTTCTGTTGAAGAATAAAACTTTTCAGTTCCTGGCTCTGCCTCTCCTGTTGTAGCATTAGGTTTTGCATAAATCTTTTTTTCACCATTTCTATATATCATAACACGAATTGCCTCATCTACATTTTTTATTACATCATCAATAGGTATTTCATACCAATAATTTATTGTTTCACTTCCTTTATTTTCTAAGTAAAATGTATATGCCAAATAATTTTGTCCATTATGGCTTCCTTCTGCTTCATTATCTATATTTTCTGGTAACCATTTTACAGAAATATTATCCATAAATTCTAATTTTGTTGCCTCAAGCACCCTCTTGTCTTCTTTCTCCGCAATCTTTTCATACATAATTAATCCGCTGTTTTTTAGCAAAATTAGGATCCAAAGACACAGTAAAATTTCCAGTCGCATATACAACTCTTAGTAGAAAATATATAATAATAAGAAAAAGTGTCATTATTAATAAAGCTATTTTTACATGTCTTATCTTTTTATTTCTTTCTCTAATTTTATCAGATTTTAATTTTAGTTCCTCTTTATTTATTTTATTTTCTTTTTTCATAAATTTGTCCTTTCCTTTTTTGATTTTTTCTTGATTTATTACATTTATTATGTTAAAATTAAAATCCTAAAGAGGTATTTAATTATGAAAAATCAAAAAAAATTATTATTATTATTAATTTCTTTTTTAATATGTATTTTAGTATTTTTTGTTATACAAATTTATGCTAAGTATCTTACAACCGCTACCGGAGATGCATCAATAAAAATAGCAAATTGGAATATTTCCATAAATAACTTATCTATAAAAAATAACACAGATATATCGTCAGCAATTGTACCAGTCTTTCCCGGTAACGAAAATATTGCAAGCAATATAATAGCACCAACTGCTGAAGGGTATTTCGATTTAAATTTCGACTTTTCTGGTACTGATGTTTCTTTTAAATATGAAATCAACACATCTGTTGCAGAAAATAGCTCTGTAAGAGACTTAGTTACAACAGGCTATTCCATAGATAATGGTGAAAAAATATCTTTTTCTAACTTCAATGAACCAATATCAGAAACAATTTCTTTAGACAGCAAAATCACAGCAAGAAAAATTCGTATTTATGTATTGTGGAATGATGATGAGACAACCTCATCTATGACAAACGAAGAAGATACTCTTTCTACTAACTCTGATATCCCTGCTCTTTTACATGTTGATATTTCATTTACACAATTAAAATAATAAAATAAAAGGAGTTAAATTTTTTTTAAATCCTTTTAATTTTTTGCTTGAGTAGCTTTTAACACTAACTTTAATTCTATGCATTCTTTATCAGGATTGTTCTCATAATACTCGTATGCTTTTCTTCCCCAATTAGTATCTGCCTCATCATCTCCAGATTCATATGGCCATACAACTGTTATTTTAAAACTTCCATTACCAGAACCTGTTATTAAATTTGAATCATCTTTTACTATGTTAATTTTAAAAGGATAATCGTTTTTTAATTTTTCCTCAATACTTTCTGATGTAACCCCTGTTTCGTCATTTTTTTCAATAGTTTCATCCATTATTCTTACGGATTCAATTTCGTAGCTTAACTCAACATTGACTTCTCCTCTGTTTTGTACCTCTATAATCTTTTCAAAATCTTCCATTCCAGGATAAAAATTTTCAACTTTTATAATCATATCAGATGATATTCCTCCATCTTTTGCAACAAATTGAACATCCCATGAGCTGACATGTGCAGATAAGTCAAGGGATACTCTAGTTGTATACACAAACCATGCATAAGCATTGAAAACAAGTAATAATATTAGTATTATTAAATTTCTTATTTTGATTTTTTTCATTATTTTCAATACTTTATACATATTTTTTTCCTCCTTTGTTATTTATTGTCTTCATCCTCTTCTTCATCTTCCCTTATTAAATTTCTTATCTGTTTATATATTATAATTGCTATTGGAACAAATATGAAAAAGTAAAATACGTAAACATTTGAAATTAACTTACTTATTAGACTTAAAGTTTTCACTTTATATATTATTTTTCCATATACTTGAGTTTCAGAGATTTCCGGATCTGCCTCTATATTTGAAATTCCCTTTGTTGTAAATTTATATGTTCCATCTTCTTGTTTATTTATTGATTGTATTTGGTGAGTTACAAATTTATCTTTAAAACCTCCAACCTCTCCTTTATATACAACAGTATCTCCTACCTTTATTTCACTAGGTTCAATTTCCTTAGATATTATCACATCTCCTACCTCATATTTAGGTACCATGCTTCCTGTTGCAACAGCAAATATTCTATAACCTCCAATCGATATAGAATTATTTGATGTTCTTTGTATAATTACTATAATTAGCATTAAAACAACTATTAAAAATAATATAAAATATAAGATATTACCAATTATTTTTAAAGCCTTATTTTCCTTTATTTTTTTTATTTTCTTTAACATTCTTCTGTTTCCTCTCTATTACCAATTTTTTTCATATATTGTTTTATGTGTTCTTTAAATGTTTTTTGTATTTCTTGTATAACAGCTGTCTTTTTATATTTAATAATTTCATATTTTTTTGCTATTAAATCTTTTATTTGGTCTTCACTAAAGTTTTCATTTATTTCTAACATTTTGTCTATCATTTGGTCAACCACCATATTTTGCATTTCTTCTTTTGTATCTTGTTTTTCCTCCATATCATCATCCAATGTTTTCATTGTTAGATAGTGTAACAAAAACGTTTCATCAACCATCTTCTTTAATTCACTGTTGTCCATATAATCTTTTTTCTCTACTGAGTCAAGATTTTTATCATCAAAATTATCTCTTAAATAGTCCCACAATTTCATTGCATATTGAAAATTAACATTCTTTAGTATTACATTGGTCTTTTTTATAGGCTCTCTTACTTCTATAACATGCTGTTTTTCTAAAGTTTTATAAACTTCTGTTGATTGTAGTCCTTGTATTTTCTTTTCTATTTCACCTATTTCTTCTATGATTTGTGTTATATCATTTGATTTATTTTGAGCATCTTGATTCAATTTTGAATTTAAAGATAAATTAACTTCTATTTGCTCATCTTCTACTGTTGAAGTTGCAGAATATTCAAATGATTTATTGTCTCTATTATCGTTTTCTTTGTTTGCATCATTTTTATATTGTCCTAAATTTTCCTTTTTCTTTTTTATAAATCTTTTCATGTTTTGAACCAATGTATATATCAATCTGTTTTCATATGTATTATAAGTTTCTTCTTTTCTTACATTCAATAATTTAGATGGTGTAACATCTCCTGTCACTTTATCTACTGTTTGTATAAAATTGGTATTTTTTGATAAATGCTTAATCGTTTCTACAGATACCTTTTTGGCTTGTTCAATTTTAACTATTTCTTCTTCATTAACAATAAATCTATTTGGAGAATGGAATATATTGTCTAAGTAAGGAATAGTAAATGCCATCATTTTAATCCAATCAGAATCTTTTTGCATTTTCTTTTTATCAATATTTACCTTTAAAGTTGAATTTGTTTTACTCGTAAATTCTTCTATTCTATTTTTATTTGAATTTTCATATAAATTGATAATTTCAAGCTTATCCACTTTCTAATCTCCTTTATGACATTTTTTTCAATCTTAATAAATATTCAATACATTCCTTCATTTTATTTTTTCCAAATGTTTTATCCAAGAAATCAACATATGGATCAATTTCGTCTCTAATATATGCTATATTTAATTGCTCGAATTTTCTTAATATTTTTTTAGCAATAAAGTAATCTACTCCAGCAACTTCATCTCCTCCACAAGCTACATATACAGGTACAAATTTTTTCATATGTGCAACAATACGGTTACCAAATGCTATTCTAAAATGCTCTATTACGTAGTTATCCATCTGTTCTATTTTGTCTAAAGTTGATTGTGAAATAGGGTTATCTTTTATAGCTGATGCAAATAAATTATCTAAATATGAAAAATTAATATCTTGTGCTGGAGTATCTATTGGTTCAAATGGCACTCCTTTATCATTTATATCTATTGGCATTGCTCTATCGTAAACCTTATCTGTTACAGCAAATGTTGAATCATCATTATTAATTGTTCCTATATACCACATATTTGCAGGAACTTGTATCTTTCCGCCTTTTATTTTTTTAGGGTCTGTTTTCCAGCTATTTGGAACCAACTCTATTAACCATTCCGCTCTATTTGGCATTTCTAGAATTGATAGCATTTCTGCAAAATAATATTCAACACGAGATAAGTTCATCTCATCTAATATAACAGTAAATACTTCATCACAATATCCAGCTATATACATTTCTTTAAGCATTTCTGTTTCATTAAACTTTTTAGTAAATTCATTAAAGTACCCAAACATATCTGTTCTATCTCTCCATGATGGTTGTACAGATGCCACACATGAATCGTGTTTCATAAATTTTCCCCACGCATATGCCAAAGATGTTTTACCAGTTCCTGAAATACCTTGTAATATTACAAGTTTTGTTGATGCAAGTCCAGCAATAAATATTCTCATCATTTCCGGTTTATAAAATAGTCCTAATTTAGATGCCGCGAAATTTCTGAAATTATCGCAAAGTTCTGGAAGAGTAAATGAATTACCATAATCTTTTTGCTTATATTTTGCATATTCTTCGTCAATTAGTGCTAATTTTGAAAATCTTATATTCGGATCTGTATTAGAATTGTCTCCAGTTTCATCTGGTGTTTCTTCTGCAGATTCTTCTGGTTTAAGTCCTAATTGCGAAACTTTCATTGCTAAAATTTCATCTTTTTCTTTTACTAAGCTTGCTACTTTTCCATTCAAATTAGCTACTTCTGCCATTAGCTCATCTTGTTTAATTGCTTGTTTTCTAAATTTTAAATATTTTCTTATTAACAAATATATTAAAACAAATATTAATAAAATTAATACAACCAAACAGAAAATAGATATTCCAACTAATACCCATTCAGGCATAGATAAGTCACTTTGATATGACTTTAAAATTTCTTGATATGATTTTATATCAAAAATTTGCTTAATTCCGTTTCCCAATCCTTTCAAAATTGTAAGAAACCCTGAAAAGAATTGTGATAAAAATTCATATAAAAATCTTGTAAATGTATCCATCTTTTAACCTCGTCTATATTTCTATTACATTTTCTAATAAATTTCTGTAATCTTTAATCTCATCGTATTTTTTCGATTGTTTATCTATAATTATATATTTAAACATTTTTAGCATCCCAATATTTTTATAGTCCACCTCAAATGAATTGTCTATAATTAATGCTACCCTATATCCATCTCGCATAAGTTCATATATTTCTTCTTTCTTCTTTTTAAAATCTTCATACCTTATTTTCAAACAGATTTTATCTTGTGTTGCTAAATTATTTATAATGTTTAATAAATTATTTAATTTTTTTGGTTTATTTAATAATGTATAAGCAAATTCAACTATATATTGTCTTTTAAAATTTTGTTTTAGAATGTCTTTTAATACTTGTACAACTACTAAATAATATTCCACAAAAAGCCTGTCTTCACCAACATTTCCTGTCATAAAAGCTTTATTAATTGCAAATTCACTATATTCTTTTGGAAATTTTATATTTTGTGTTAGATTTACTCTATATATATTATTTTTTTCTGGATAGTTTGTAAGTTTTATCGCAAATTCTTCGGTATCAAAACCTTCTATTAGCTGTTTCTTTTGTTTTTCAAATTCTTGCATTTTGATATATATTTCTTCTGAATATTCTTCACTCTTTTTTCCAAGCACTTTATACCTTAGTTTCGCTGTTTTGTTTATCTTTTCGTGCAAATCTTTATAATAAACAACATGGTCTAAATATAATACATAGTAGAAAAACACACACATTTGCTCAATTAACTCTCTGTCTTCAATATGGTTTAATATTATATCATCTTGCGTTATTTTTAATTGTTCAATAATTTTCTTTCTTATTGTTTTATTTTCATCATTTTCATAAAAATTAAAATATCTGGTATTAATATATTTTTCTATGAATTTATCGTTATATTCTTTCTTAAATTTATTTGTGAATACTGCTTTCATATATGTATTTATTTGTTTTTTTATTATATCTATATACTTGCTCATTAAGTTTATTGTCATATTATTCACATTCCTTTCAAGTATTTATATTTGCTATTTACTTGTAATTTTCAATATTGAAGATGAATTTCCATTCGGATAAGTATAATCATTAGCTACATTTACTTTGTAAAACCTCAAATCTACACTTGAGCTAGCTTCAATTGAAATTGTTAATCCCTTAATATATGTATTACCATCAACTACTGTTGTTTCAACATTTATCGCATCTTTATAAACCTCATTTGTAATATCAAATAAAACATCTTTTGGATCAAATCCTATTGTAACAAGTGCAGAATAACATTTCTTTTTTTCTGAATCAGATAATGCTAAATATGTATCACTATCAATCTTTTCCCCAACACTATATTGACCAAAAGCTTCATTAACCATATAGTAAGATAGTGTATTGGTGATTCTTAATTCCATATATGGATTTTGTTTAGAATCTGTAATTTGATAGCTTATTTTTTCCTTTCCTACTACAAGTGTAAATTTTCCCTTAAGTTTTTTTTGATACTTTGCAGTTGAATTTACCTCTATTTCTACAACAACTTTATCCCCTGTGTCTAACTGTCTGTTAGGTGTTATTGTTAAATTAAAGAAATCTGCATTTGTATTTGCATATACAATTCCTTCTGTCTTGCTTAATTGACATATTGCATTGTCACTACATTTATAACTTATATCATATCCAATATCGTAGTCTACCGCCTTTAAGTTATTTTTTCTGCTATTCATATTAACTGTAATAACATAGTCATCAACTCCAGACCAATTGTCAATTTGGTATACAGCAGAATCGTCTTCAGCTAATTTATCACTATAAAAATAAAATTCTTTACTTCTAACAAAAAAATTATTAATACTGTTTGTTATATATCTACCAAATATAGTTATAAATGAAAATGTGCATATTAAAATACATATCAAAAGTATTAGTTGTTTTATCTTGTATTTCCTGTTTTTTCTCATATTTGAGCACCTCTTTATGAAATTATCTGCTTACCATCTACATTTATTTCTATCGCTTCAATTATGTCTTGATAATTTTCTGTATTATAATTGCTCGGAAATGAAACTACTAATTGGTATGTATTTGTTTTAGGTTCTTTATATTTAAGTTCTTCTTTATCTGTTGTCATTTTTCTAAAATATGTTCCATCTTCATCTTGATATATTTCATTTGTCTTTATAATATCATTTGCATCTTTTTGATTGTATTTCTCATTCATATAAAGCTTATATGTTAATGGTAAATTCGTTGTTGTTCTTATAGTTAGTTCATACTCTATGTCAACTTCCGCTTGTTCTTCATCTTTTTGATTGCCTATTGAAAAATCATATACATACACATCATCTTTCGGAAATAAAGAGTCTAGGTTAAGTGTCATTGTTTTATAATCTTCATGAAGTAAGTAAAAAGCAATGTCAACATCAGCTGTTGAATTAGCTGTACTTTCATATTTAGACAATGCTAATGTAAAAATTCTGACTAATATACATAAACATAATATAAGTATAATTAATTTTGCATATAATCTTTTTATTTTTTTGTTCAAGCTTTGTTTTCCTTTCTTTAATCATTTTCATCTTCAGATTTCGAAGTGTACATAAATATAATACCTAATAAAATAATAGCAACGATTATCATTCCTAGAATTTCTGGTGATGCCAGAATTTTTCTCCATATTCCAATTTTAGGAATAATATATATTACTTTTCCCAGGATTTGACTTGATTTAATTGGCTTATCTTCGCTATTATTTGCATCTCCTCTTGTAATAAGATTTTGACCATCTATTTTTATTATCCTATGTGTTATAAAACTATTTTCTTCTTTATAAACAATAATATCATTTTCTTTTACTTCATCATTTACTTTTACTACTACTACATCTCCAATATTTATGGTATCAGCCATACTTCCTGTTGCAACTTCAAAAAAAGTATAACCAAACATATCTGCATAATCTTTTTTCAATATTTTTATTTGTGCCATATAATATAATCCAATAATTGTTATTAAAACAACGATTATTATAAGAATATTTAACATATAACCAATAATTACATTAATCTTTTTTGTTTTTTTCATATTCTTAATCATTTCTTTCTTTTAAGGATATAGTACTTATTCTTTCCCTTTAGTTTTCATTGTATGGAATAATTGTTTCTCCTAAGTATTGACTTGCTTTTACTGTTATCGGGATTTGTAATTTGGATTTATATTTACTTCCTTCTTTTGTGTCTTCTTCATTATTTGTTTCTACATTTTCCCATTCAATTTCAATTTTTATTCTATTTGTTGCTCCTTGTTTTATCTTTTCCACAGGAATTATTGCCGTATATGTATTTTGGTCAGTTCTTATTAACTCATTATTGTATTCCGTTTCATTGATTGATTTTATTTTAATACTACTATTTTTCATATTTTCTTTATTCAAACTTATTTCATATTTAACAGAAACATCAGTATTCTTAGGATTTATTATAATTTCAAAGTTTCCTGATAATCCTGGAGCTAATTTTCCTGATTTTACATGTTCGTTTTGATCAATATTAATTTGGTCAATAACGAAATCTTTTTGAACTCCTTTTGATATTTCTGTTCCATTTATTACAATATTCCATGCTCCTTTTTTAAATTCGACATTTCCTGTGACTTCACTGTAAAAAATAGCATATATGTGTACTATTTCATATATCAAAATTAAAATACTACACATACAAGCTAAAATAATTAATTTCTTTTTGTTTTGTTTGTTTAGCAAACTCATATTTTTTCTCTTTCTTTTATTCGTCATTATTTTTTATTTCTGCTATAACAACAGAAATCTGATAAACGAAAGCTAATAATGATGGCAATACTATAAGAAATAAGAATCCCCATTTTGATTCTAACACATTTAGTATTCCTCCAACTACAGGTATAATTTCTACTGTATCTACAGGTCCTAGTAAGTATTCTCCAGAAATATCTCTACCGCCTTCTAAAGTATAGGTTGTTTCGCTATTTGAAACATTTTTTATGGCTTCTACTGTTCCCAGTTTTATTTCTATTTTTCTATCAGATGTTGTATAGAAAAAAGCTTTTCTTCCTGTTATAATTTTAGACTTTTTGTCTACTATAACTAAATCTCCTTTTTTATAATCTGGTGCCATTTCATCGTCTGTAATGAGTAATAATGATTTATTTCCAAACTCTGTTACCTTAAACCTATTATAAGATAATAAACAAATTGTTACAAAAATTGCAATTGCAACATAAATAATAAATAGAATATTTAACATTTTCTTTTTCATTCTTTTTCCTCCTAAAGTATAATTATTTTAATTTTTTAATTACATATTCACTATAACATAATGATTTTTTTTTTTCAACTTTTTTCTCATTTTTTTTTACAATTTCCATTTACTTTTATTTTTAGTAATGTTATAATTATTTTAAATTCGGTTTAATTTTAGTTCGGAGGTTACAAATGATTAACTATACAGATAATAGCAATATAGAAAAAATATTTGAGTTAGAAAGAAATTCTCTAAACGCAACATTTGACATACAAAAAATGCTTAATAAACAAATTTTGACTTTTTTAAAAAATTTTATGAGCGATTATGAAATAAATTCAAATGATAATTCAGAGAGTACTCCTTCTAAATATTTAGCTGAGGCAACAAGTGCTTTAGCTAAATCAAATGATAATATAAATTATATAAAGGAATTAACTGCATGTTTTAATAATATAAACATCCAAGCAGCACCAAGAATAAAATCTTCTGTAAAAAAATATAACAAAATGTTTTCATCATCAATGGAAAAAATTTACAGTAACACATCTCAAATTGAAGATTTTATTCACAACATATCAATGGTAGACCTATCTGAAATGCTAAAAAAAGAATCATCTTTAGTTCAAGAACAAAACCCAGAAGAAGATGAATCTTTCATTTCTACAAAAGAATTAAACTCATCTTTTGTAGAAAATACGTTAATAATTTCTAGCATTCAAAATAAAGTTATTCTTCCATATACCATTGATAAGATTTATCAAATATTGTCTAATCAAACAGATTTGACTTCTATTAATGAAGTAATAGAAAAGCTTTATACTAAACCACTTCGTGATTATAGATTTCCTGCTTTTTCTAGATTTAGAGAAGGATATCGTTTAATGTTAAATAAAGAACACAAATCTAAAATGGAAGCCATCATCTATGCAGCTGAATTATTTACAAATTACAATTTACATCCAGCAATTATAACAGCTTGTGAAAGTCAAGAACAATTAGATATATATTTATCTTGTCTAGATGATAACAAATTAGAAGAATTTAATTTCTTCACTATAAAATTTGAAATTCCACCTTCTAGTAATACTGTTAAATGCTAAAAAGGGACTTTTTACAGTCCCTTTTTTGTTAGTTTATACATAAGTCCAGTATTTCTCTTTTTACTATCCACATTATTAATCATAAATCCAACTGTTTTTCCATCACCAATAACTATTAATAGCTTTTTTGCTCTGGTAATTCCAGTATATAGTAAATTACGTGTAAGAAGCATTGGCACAGTTTTTGGAATACATAGAATAACTACATCAAACTCACTTCCGCTGAGCTTTATGAATTGTTATACTATAACTAAGCTCAATTTGCTCTAACTCTGCAAATTGATACCACGCAATTTTATCATCATCAAATTTAATTTCTATATTTTTTTCTTTCTCATTTATATCCAAAATCGTTCCAAATTCTCCATTAAACACACCTGTTCCTGTCTCATTATCTCTTCGTCTTTCCCAGTAAATATCGTAATTATTTTTAACCTGCATTATCCTGTCCCCAACTCTATAAATTGTGTTTCCAGTGTTTCTCTCCTTCTTTTTTTCTGTTGCAGGATTTAATACTTCTTGCAAAGATTTATTTAATTCTTTTGTTCCTAGCATTCCTTTTTTTGTTGGTGTAAGAACTTGTATGTTCTCAAAAAAATCATAATTTCCAAATTTCTTTAATCTTCCTGAACATAATGATATTACTTGTTCTAGCATTTTTTCTTGTGTGCCTTCATTTATAAAGAAAAAATCACTTTTCGAATCTTCTTCCATTTCTTCTTTTGATACAAATCCTTCTCCCTCATTTATTCTGTGTGCATTTACAATTATTTTACTTTTTGCTGCTTGTCTGAAGATTTTATCTAAATGAATAGTTGTGATTTTACCTGATTCTATTATGTCTTGAAGCACACTTCCTGGCCCCACTGATGGCAATTGGTCTCCATCTCCTACTAAAATTAGTTTTGTTCCAAGATATACAGATTGTAATAAATAATTCATTAAAAACATATCTACCATAGACATTTCGTCAACTATTACAATATCTGCATCAATTGGTGTGCCTTGATAATCTTGACTTTTCTTGTACAAGCCATCATCATTTATTTTGCCAATTTCTAATAATCTATGTAATGTACTTGCCTCAATTCCCGTCATTTCTGTCATTCTTTTAGCAGCTCTTCCTGTTGGAGCAGCTAAAACAATTTTGTTGTTTTGTTTTATGTAAATTTCTATAATAGATTTTATGATTGTTGTTTTTCCTGTTCCCGGACCTCCTGTTATAATTGTTACATTATTCTCATTAACAGCTTTTATCGCTTCCTTCTGTTTTTCGGATAATTCTATTTCATTTTCTTTTTCTACTCTTTTAATTTCATCTTTAATTCCTTTTACCTTTTTCGAATTAGCAGTTTCATCCAATTTATTTAATCTATTACAAATCGCAACCTCTGTATTATAAAAGCTTTCCAGATATATCCATTCTGTATCATCATCCCTATTCTCAATAATAATTTCGCCTTTTGCCTTTAAATGAATAATTCCGTTTTCAACCTCATCTATGCTAATATTTAATAAATTTACCACAAATTCTTCCAAGTTTTGCAAAATTACACATGAGTGGCCATTATACGAAATTTGAATTAAAGCATATTTTATGCCACTTGTAATTCTCTTTAAACTTCCCGCATCTGTCCCTAATTTTAATGCCATCTCATCTATTTGCTTAAAATTGATACCTCTTACCAAATCGATTAAAACATATGGATTTTCTTCTATTGTTTCAATTGCCATAGCTCCCAACTTATCATATATTCTTTTGGCATTTTCAATTCCAATATTAAATTTTTTTAAAAACTCGACAATTTGCCAAACTCCCCAGCTTTCCATAAAACTCTCTGCAATTTCTAGAGCCCTTTCACTGCTTATTCCTCTTACCTTTTGAAGTTTAGATGGGTCATATTTTAATATATCTAAGGTTTCGTCTCCAAATGTTTCAACAATTTTTTTTGCTGTTGCAGGTCCTACTCCCTTTATCGTTCCATTTCCTAAATATCTCTCTAATGCTTCTAAGGTTTGTGGCATTAATTTTTCAAATGAGTCTACTTTAAATTGTTCACCATATTCTTTATGCTCTACTATTTTTCCTATTAGTTTTACTTCGTCTCCTTCGGCAATAAATGGTAGATAGCCTACTATTGTTTCTATTTTTTCTAGTTCATTTGCATATATTTCAGCTATTGTGTAACTGTTTATTTCGTTTTGGTATATTATTCCTAGTATTTCTCCTGTAAGTTCCAAATTTTTGTTCCTTTCTTTTATTTAATTAGAAAAGCTGCATATAAAGGTATAGATTTTATATTATTTGTATATCCAAAATTTTTAGTTGATATTCTTATAACATATTTTGGATTATATTTCTCCATATACATTTTTAAGCTTTTCGATTTTGTATTATTGTTTGCTTTTACTTCAACTGGAATTATCCCATCTTCTCCATATAATAAAAAATCCACTTCAGCCATATTGTTTGATTTCCAATAATACAATGAAATATCATTTGTTCTAAAAGTTTGTGCAATATAATTTTCTGCAATTGTTCCTTTAAACATATATTCTGTATCTAATAATATATCAGAGAAACTTTTTTATATGAATATTTACATTTTTGCATATTTTTGTCAATAATTCGCATTATTTCGACTACTAATTCTATCATTTAATTTCTGATTGGGGACGGTTCTTTTTGCGAAAAGAACCGTCCCTAATCAGAAATTAAAAATCTACACTCTTTTTAATCCCTAACCCATTTCCATTACAAACCTCTATCTCAACTTTTTTTCTTACATTGACTTTTATATCATTTTTAAAATTATTATACTTTTTTTCATTATTTTCTATTAAAAGCTTATTGTTATTATTCTTTTTAAAAATTAAACCTATAATATTTTTTAGCCATTTCATTTTAATGCTCAACTCCTTCTTCTTTCTTTTTGCTTTTTTCTTCCATTCTTTTTCTCACAGTTTCTTCTGTTTCCCATTTTTTTATACCATCATCATTAAAAAAATCTATAATATAAGGTGAAAATTTTTGTTCAAATTCCTCTAAAGTATTTTCAACAAATCCATTTGTTCCTTCTTTAATATAAAAAAATTTTTCTTTTCCATCTAGTAATTGTAAATACATATATAAAACCGCTCTTTTTTGTAAATCCTCTTTCTCATAAACTCTATCAATAACACATCTTTTAAAATTCAGATTTTTGTTATCCAACATAATATTCTGTAAAATAAATTTTGTTTCACATTGATATTTTGAAATGTCTGGATAAAGATTATATAAAAGTTGTAATTGTTTTTTAGCTATTTCCTCTGTTGAACCACCTTCATCATTAATTCTTTTTAAAATTTTTTTAAATTTCATTATAGGAAACATTTTGTTTTCATCAGTTAAACCTATGCTCCAATAAACATCTCTCAAGCTCTCATCATCAAGTTCAATATTAGCATCTCCTAATTTTTCATCATTTAGATGGGATTCTGTATCTTCTCCGTTTAAATCTACATCCATTTCTCTCATTTTTTCATAGCTTTTATAAAAACATTGTGGTTTAGCCCCAAATCTATTATCATTTAAATTCCAAGTTCCATCTATAATTGTGTTTCCATTAATCATGCCTTTTGATGTCATAACTTTAACATTACTCAATTTTACAAAAGCATGATTCTCACTTTCTATACATTCCGCTTCTTGTCCGATTCTCCTAAACATATAACTTTCGATTTTTGCTATTCCCCAACATATTCCATATCCTTTATTTATTACTTTAAACGCACTTCTAGAACCAATTCTATCATCAACTTCTGTATTAGCATCTGGTGAATAACTAACCTTATTTCCAATTTTATAATCTATATAAGCATCTTTTTGAATATCTGACCATTCAGGATTCAATTCATCTAATATTCCTTGTACCCACCTTTCTGCATCTAAATATTCCTCAACTGAAACATAATATTTATTCAAAATTAAGCTTAGTTCAGAATCATATACTTTCATTTGTGGACAAATATCACACAATTTTATAAATCCTTTTCTTTCTTCTTCTGATATCTCCAATGGATTTATCATTATCATTTCGTCCCAATTTCTATATAGTTCTAGATTTCCAGTTAAATCTACAATAATTTCTCCATATTTTCCAGTTTTCATATCAAATGCCTCTTGATATTTTTCATATAAATATTTCCATTTGGGATTTGCCTTAATTTCATTTTTTTCCACTTCTGTCAAACTTGCCAAAATAAAATTTTTTTCATTTTCATTTAATTTTATTTCGCCATTTTCTATTTTCTCAATAATTTCCATTTTCCAATTTGTTGGCAATTCTCTTACGATTTTATATATACCAATAGAATTTTCTTCAAGATATTCCTTATGTGTATTTATAAATTCAATTATATTTTTAATTTCTTTCATACTTGTTATAATAACAAGTATCGCATGTTCTCCTAATTTTTTATTTATTAACAATGTAATTTTATTTTCATCTTTTAAATTTTTTGCAATCATTTCTATTTCTCTATCTTTTAAATTATACTTTAAGAGTAAATTTAACTTTATATTATCGTTTTCTATAGTATTAAAATATAATATCATATATTCATTAGAAACTCCTAATCTATATAAAAAACGTACACTTAATTCTTCTTTCGCTTCATCACTTAATGAGAATAATATCTGCATTGCTTGAATATTATTTATATTATTATCTTCTATAAATTTATTATCTTTCAAAATATTTATTTTTTCATCATCACTTTTATCTATAATTTCATCAATTCTAGCATTCTCCATAAAATCCCCCTACATAAAAATAAATTTCGTCCTACATTATTAAAACATAAATGTTATACATTTGCAATCCATTTTATAATTTTTATTTTTACATATTATAACACTGGCTCATATTTTTTCTGACTACTAATTCTACCCATTCTTCTTGACTTTTGCCCAAATAAAGAATATACTACCACTATAAAAAATAAGGAGGAAAACCAATGGAAAACCTAATAGAAATAAGATGGCATGGCCGTGGTGGTCAAGGAACAAAAACAGCTTCTTTACTACTTGCTGATGCCGCATTTAATACTGGAAAATATATTCAAGGGTTCCCAGAATACGGACCCGAAAGAATGGGTGCACCAATCACTGCTTATAACCGTATAAGTGATGACCCAATAACAGTTCACAGTAATATCTATGAACCAGACTATGTTGTAGTTGTAGATGATACTTTGCTTGAAACTGTTGATGTTACAGCTGGATTAAAAACAAATGGTGCAATTGTTATAAATACAACAAAATCAGCAGATTATTTAAAATCTGTTTTAAAAGGTTATAAAGGAAAAGTTTATACTATAGATGCAAGAAAAGTATCAACAGAAGCTCTTGGTAGATATTTTCCAAATACACCTATGCTTGCTGCAATCGTTAAAGTTACAGGAATTATGAATGATGAGGATTTTCTAAAAGATATGGAAGGTTCTTTTAAGCATAAATTTGCTAAGAAGCCTGAGGTTATAGATGGAAATATGAAGGCTTTAGAGATGGCTTTGAAAGAGGTTAAAGAAATATAGACACATTTGGACACATTTGGACCGGTTCTTTTTGGGCCAAATGTAAATTGACCCAAAAAGAACCGGTCCAAATGTGCCAATATCGAAAGGAGTTAAAAAATGTCAACTATAAATAAAAATACGCCAATGGAAGAACTAACAATTGGTGGAAACATATATGAAGCTGGAAACTCAAAAGAATTTAAAACAGGAGACTGGAGAAGTATGAGACCTGTTTATATTGAGGAAAAATGCAAACAATGTGGACTATGCTTCCCTGTTTGCCCTGAAAATGCAATTCCAGTAAATAAAGATTTAAAAAGAGAAGAATTTGATTTTGATTTTTGTAAAGGATGTGGCGTTTGTGCCAAAGTTTGTCCTTTTAAGGCAATCGAAATGAAGGAAGAAGGTGTTTAATTAATGAGTATAAGAGAAAGATTAAGTGGTAATGAAGCTGCAAGTTTTGCTATGAAGCAAATTAATCCTGATGTTGTTGCAGCCTTCCCTATCACTCCATCAACAGAAATTCCACAATATTTTTCAACATTTGTTGCAAATGGTACAGTTGATACTGAATTTGTTGCTGTTGAAAGTGAACATAGTGCAATGTCTGCATGTATTGGTGCAGAAGCAGCAGGTGCTAGAGCTATGACTGCTACTTCATCAAATGGTTTATCTTTTATGTGGGAAATGATTTATATCGCATCTAGCTTAAGACTTCCTATTGTTATGAACTTAGTTAACCGTGCTGTTTCTGGTCCATTAAATATTCACAATGACCATTCTGATGCAATGGGGGTTCGTGACAGTGGTTGGATTATGCTATTTTCTGAAAATAACCAAGAGGCTTATGATAATTTGCTTATGGCTCACAGAATAGCAGAACATAAAGATGTTTTACTTCCATTAATGGTTTGCCAAGATGGATTTATTACATCACATTCTATTGAAAATATTATGTTAGAGGATGACAAAGAAGTTAAAGAGTTTGTTGGATCTTATAAACCTGAGCATTATCTATTAAATGAAAAAGAACCTATGGCTATTGGTCCACTTGATTTACAAGCATTTTTATTTGAACATAAAGCTCAACAATCTATAGCAATGAGAAAAGCTAAAGATGTTATCGTTGATGTTGCAAAAGACTTTGAGAAGTGGACTGGACGTCATTATGATTTATTTGAAGGATATAAATTAGATGACGCAGAATTAGTTATTGTTTGTATGAACTCAACTGCTGGTACAACTAAATTTGTTGTTGATAAATTAAGAAACCAAGGAATTAAAGCTGGATTATTAAAAATTAGAGTTTACAGACCATTCCCTGCTGAGGAAATTGCAAAGGCTTTACAAAATGCAAAAGCAGTTGCGGTATTAGATAAATCTGATTCTTTAAATGCTGCAGGTGGAGCACTATTTTCTGATGTTACATCAGCTATGTTTGTAAATAAAGTAAATATTCCTACTATAAATTATGTTTATGGTATTGGTGGTAGAGACGTACCTGCAACTGATTTGGAATCAGTATATAACGATTTAGCAGAAATTGCCAAAACTGGAGATTTAGGAAATCCATATAGATTTTTAGGTTTAAGAACAAAGGAGGGAAAATAAAATGGCATATAATTTAAAAGAAGTAGTTGCAAATAAGCCTTCAAGATTTAGCGAAGGTCACAGAATGTGTGCTGGATGTGGTGCACCTGTTGTTGCAAGACATATTTTAAGAGCTTTGAAAGAAGAAGACCACGCCGTTATTTCTTGTGCCACTGGTTGTATGGAAGTATCTACTTTTACTTACCCATATACTTCTTGGACAGATTCTTTTATCCATACTGCATTTGAAAATGCAACTTCTACCCTATCTGGTGTTGAAGCAGCTTACAAATCACTAAAAAGACAAGGGAAAATATCAGAAGATAATCATACTAAATTTATTACCTTTGGTGGAGATGGCGGAACTTATGATATAGGTTTACAATCTTTATCAGGAGCACTAGAAAGAGGTCATGATTTAACTTATGTTTGTTATGATAATGGAGCATATATGAATACAGGTATTCAACGTTCTTCTGCAACACCTAAGTTTGCAGATACAACAACAACACCTGCTGGTAAAGTTATTCCTGGTAAAATGCAAAATAGAAAAGATTTGACAGCAATTATGGTAGAACATCACATTCCTTATGTTGCTCAATCTATTGCTTTTATGGATTTTAGAGATTTATATCAAAAAGCTGAAAAGGCAATTTACACAGAAGGTCCTACATTTTTAAATGTATTTTCTCCTTGCCCTCGTGGTTGGGGGTATGATACACCAGACCTTATGAAGATTAATGAGTTAGCAGTTAAAACTTGCTATTGGCCTTTATATGAGGTTGTTGATGGTAAGTATAAGATTACTTATAAACCTGCTAAGAAACTTCCTATTGAGGAGTTTTTGAGACCTCAAAAGAGATTTAGACATATGTTTAAACCTGGTAATGAGTGGATGATTGAGGAATTCCAAGCTGAAGTTGATAGACGTTGGGAAGAGCTTTTGAAGTTGGAGGAAATGAGTAATAGTTAATGAAAAATAAATACTTGAATTAGCATAATAATTCAAGTATTTATTTTTTTAATTACTATTAACTTTATCATCATATACCTTTTCGTCCGAATACATTTGCCCCTCTTTTAGAGATGTTATTTCTTTTTCTAATTTTATTATTATTTGAATACCCCCTTAACCAGTTCAAATATTTTTTTGAACCATTTTCTATCTTCTTCTACTTTTATTGGTAAACTTTCACTTTTCCCTATATTTGCTTTTTTTCTACGATTGAATAAATCATCAGGATTATACATTTTTCTTATCTCTTCATCATATTGATTTGCTAAATCTATTTCCCTTTGTTTCAATATATTTTTTTCATTCTCATCGCATAAAAAATCTCTATATATCATTCCCAACAATACTATAGTTTCGTATTGAAAATCCTCGATATTCAAAGGTTCTTTAACTATAATTTTGTATTCAATATCTCTTTCATTTTTGATAATGTCTTTTAATTTTTGAGGTATTTTATTCAAAATTGACTCTGGCATCAATTTTAATATTTCGTAGACTTCCGAAAGTGATTTTTTATATTTTTCATCCATAGTAACTCTCCTATTTAAATGTTATCTATTAAGCCAATTATCAATTGTTTCTTTACCTTTCTGAGCTAGTTCTTTAATCTTTATTGCAATTATTTCTCTCCATTTTTTCTTTACTGGAGTTGCCATTGGAACATTCGTATGTGCATTAAATTCTTTCAATATTTTTGAAGCTTCTTTTTCTGATAATCCTTGATTCGTTTTTACAGTTTCTTTTTCTTTATTAGGTTGTCTATGAGTTGTTTCTTTTTCCATATTATGCACTTTTTCTATCGGTTCATCTGTTGCAATTTCTGGGGTATTCTCTTCAATTTCTGTTGTAATATTTTCCTCAACCTCTGTTTCTATTTTTTCATCTTCTTGCTCTTTTTCATCTATCTCTTCATTTAAATTTGTTAACAGTTCTTCTTTTTCTTCTAATTCATCTGTTGTTTGGTTTTGGTTATCCTCTTCGATTTTCTTTGTACTATCTGTTTGAATTGGTTCTTGTTCATCTTCTTGTTGAGTTCTCGCCACTTTTTCTTTTTCCATTTCTTCTTTAATTTTTTCAGTACAATCTTGTATTTTGTCTTCTAAATCACAAGCTCTATTCCATTGCTCGTCTGTCAATTCTCCTTTAGCATTTATGTTTCCTAATTCTTCTTTAGCAGTTCTTCTTAATCCTTTTAATTCTTCTATTTTGTTATTTGATATTCCAACCCAACCATTTTTTCTTGCCTCTAAAATATCTTCAATATCGTATGTAGAAATACTTTCAGCTTGTTCATAGGATAAATTTCTATTTAGTGTATAAGATTTTTCCATTAAAGATTTCCACTTACCTATATCCTTTTCTGTTTCGTCATCTGTCTTTATAGCTCCATCTGGATACTTCGAAAGTTCTTTGTTAATAACCTCTTTCATACCGACCAATTCAAACATTCTTAACACAGCATCATTTATTTTGTTGTTCTGAAGTTGTATAATTCTTCTAACTTGAATTTGTATATGAGAATCTAATTTCAAACTAAAATTTGGACTTTTACTATTAAATGTAACATCATCTCCATTGATTTCAATCCATGGTTCATCAAATTCTCTGTTATTTATAGCTCTATAATCATATGCATTTGCCGTAATAATTTTTGTAGTCTCTCTTTTTTCATCATCAAATCCCATTTCGTATATATGATGCCCTGATTCATGTAAAGCCTTTAAAGTCCATACTTGATTATTTTTATCTTCTACTTCTCTTGGTTTTTCTAACATTTCTTCAATTTTATATTTTATATTAAATTGCTCTAACTCTTCTTTTTCTAAATTAAAACTTGCCATTTAATTTTCCTTCCCTTTTTCTTGATAATATAAATAAACTAATTATTATAAATATTTTGTTATATATACGATAATTTTACAACTTTAACATATTCTTGTCAACATACTACATTTTTTCACTTATAACCTCATACTGGAATATTAATCCTAAAAATTGTAACCCCATCCTTATAAGAAACCTCAATAATTCACCTACATTTTTCATCTTAGCAAGCAATAATAACTCGTTTATTAATTTTCTATTTGCTCTTTTTCTATTATTTCTTCTAAATCCAATTTTAATTGAACAATATCGTTTTTAACAATATCCCAAATAAAGTTCAACTTTATTCCTTCATAATCGTGAACAATTTTATTTCTTAAATTTTTTATAATTACCCATTCTATATTAGGATATTTTTTCATTGTTTCTTTAGATATATTTTTTACTAATTCTCCTATTTGGCTTATAGCAAAAACTGTTGCATCTACTTTTTCTTCATTATTCGAAAAAGATTCAAAATTACATCCATTTGTATACCTCAATGCTTTGTCTATATATTCTATCATTTTCTTTAAAGACATATATTCCTTATTTTTCATATACTACAACTCCAGTCTTTTTTATCTCTCTATCAATTAATGAATTTTCTATTATCTCATACTTTTCAAATCCATCAATTTCTTTTTGCATTTTTTCTTTTATTTGGCAAATTAATTTTAATAGTGCAAAACCTTTTAGTTCTGAATTTGTATCAATTAATAAATCTATATCACTCTTTTTTGTTGCTTTTTTACTTGCGTATGAGCCAAATAAAATCACTTGATATACAGGTTGGTCTTTTAATATATCCTCTAGCATTCTTTTTATTTCCTCAATCGTATAAATTTTTTCACTCATAGTATCAACTCCTATACTTTAATTTTACACTATATGTATAACATTTTCAATCGCAATTTACAATTTTATATTATTTTTCCTCCCCCAACAACAATATCTCCAATATAAAATACCGCAGACTGCCCAGGAGTAATCGCTCTTTGAGGCTCATCAAACTTAACTTTAATCATATCCCCATCTTGTACAATTTTAGCTTTAGCTTGTCTTGCAGAATATCTAGTTTTAACCTCAACATCAAGCCAATCAACTATTTTATCAAATAACAATAAATTGATGTCCTTAACTTCTAACTCAGACTTATAAAGCTCTTTTTCCTCTCCAACAATAACCTCATTTTTTGCTCTGTTAAATCCAAGAACAAATAAAGGCACTTTATTAGAAATACCAAGACCTTTTCTTTGACCAATTGTATAATTGTATAATCCTGTATGTTTTCCTAAAACATCTCCTTTAGAATTCACAATATTTCCTGGCTTTGGCTTCAATTCCGAATTTGTCTCTAAAAATTTCTTGTAATTTCCATCAGGAATAAAACAAATATCCTCAGAATCTGGTTTATTTGCAACTTTTAAATCATTTTCTCTTGCAATTTTTCTTATCTCATCTTTACTTTCAAAATCAGATAATGGAAATACTACATGTTCTACTAAATCCTTTGGAATATTCCATAATACATAACTTTGGTCTTTCTTACCTGCATTTGATTTTTTTAACACCATTTTTTTGTACTCATCAGAATATTCTGTTTTAGCATAATGACCTGTTGCTATGTAATTACATCCCATTTCTTTAGCCTTTTCCCACATTAAGCCAAATTTCATATATTTGTTACATTCTATACATGGGTTTGGAGTTTTACAATTTGCATAACAATCTATAAAATCATCAATTACATATTTTTTAAATTCCTCTTTGTAATTAAATATAAAATGTGGTACACCTATTTGATTACAAACATTTTTTGCATCTATATAAGTATTTGTATTACAACAACTGCTTCCCACAAATAATTCTAAAGTTGTTCCAATTACTTCATATCCTTTTTCCTTTAAAAGTAAAGCAGAAACAGAGCTATCAACCCCTCCGCTCATACCTAATAATACTTTTTTATTTTCCATATTATTTACAACAGCAATCAATGCTTCCTTTCCCATTTTCTTCGTTTTTATTTAATATATCCTCAAGTGTATGCCATGCTAAAAGTGCACATTTTACTCTTGCTGGCATATTGGCTATATTTTTAAAAGCAATTGCATCTTCTAATTTTTCTAAATCTTCTTCACTTTCTTGCTCTCTTTTTATCATTCCTATAAATGTTTTTATTATATCATGTGCTTCTTTTACAGTCTTTCCTTTTAAAGTATCTATCATTATTGATGTTGAAGCTTGTGAAATTGCACATCCATGACCAGAAAAAGCCATATCTTCTATAATATCACCATCTAGCTTTACTTCTAATGTGATTTCATCTCCACAATTTGGATTGTGTCCAATTTCTTCATAGCTCGCATCTTTTAATTTCTTTTTATTATATGAATTCATACTATGTTCCATTATTAATTCATTATAAATATCATTTAAATCTTCCACTTTACTTACCTTTCCTTATTTAGTAATAATATATTTTTTAAACATATTATAAGCCTTGTCCAATCCTTTTACTAGTCTATCCACGTCTTCCTTTGTATTATAAAAATAAAAACTTGCTCTACAAGTAGAATCAATCCTCAAAAATCTCATAAGAGGCTGAGCACAATGGTTTCCGTGAACGTACACATATGCCTTCTGAGTCCAAAATACTTGCAACATCATGTGGATGTACTCCTTTTATATTAAAAGAAATTACACTAGAATGATTTTCTTTATTAGGAGTCATATATAGTTCCAAATAATCTAATTTAGATAACTCCTCTCTTGCATATGAAACTACTTTTTCTTCAAATTCTTGTATTTTATCATAACCTAAATTTTCAATATAATCAATTGCAGCACCTAATCCCACTACACCCTCAACATTTTGAGTTCCTGCTTCAAATTTATTTGGTAATGGAGCAAAAGTCGTTTCTTGTTCATATACATATTCTATCATGTCACCACCCATTAAAAATGGAGACATTTTATTTAATAATTCTCTTTTTCCATAAAGTATACCAATTCCAAGAGGTGCAAGCATTTTGTGTCCTGAAAATACAACAAAATCCGCATCTAAATCCTGTACATCAATTTTCATGTGAGGAATACTTTGTGATGCATCAAGTACCACAATAGCTCCTTTTTTATGTGCATATTGAATAATCTTTTTAACATTATTTATTGTTCCTAAAACATTTGAAACATGTGTAATTCCTACAATTTTGGTATTGTCTGTAATTTTGCTCTCTATTTCTTCATCAGTTAATTCAAATTCGTCATTTATATACATATAGTTTAATTTTGCACCTGTAACTTTGCTTACCTTTTGCCAAGGAACTAAATTTGAATGATGTTCCATTATGGAAATAACTATTTCTTGGTCCTTTTTTAGGTTTTCCATACCATAAGAATATGCAATTAAATTTAAACTTTCTGAGGCATTTTTGCTAAATATTATTTCTTCTCTATGTCTCGCATTTATAAATTTAGCGATTTTTGTTCTTGTATTTTCATAAACTTCAGTTGCTTCCATACTTAGTGTATATGCTCCCCTGTGTGGGTTTGCATTATAATTTTCATAAAATTCTTTTATTTTTTCTATTACTTGTTTTGGTTTTTGGGTTGTTGCTCCACTATCTAGGTATGCTATGTTTTTGTTTTGTAGTAGTGGAAAGTCTTGTTTTATGTTCATCTTTTCCTCCTTGTTCCATTGGGACCGGGTCTTTTTGGTACATTTTCAATTTATTCCATTGTGACCAAATTTTTGTAATACAATGTACTAAAAAGACCCGGTCCCAATGGAACAAAAAGCTATATTTTCTCATCAATCTTACCTGATATCTCGTTCCTAACTTCTTCCTTCTCAATTTTCTCTAACACACTATTAAACTGTGCCCTAACAATCAATCTCTCACTATCAGCCTTACTTAAACCTCTAGTCATCAAATAAAATAACTTCTTACTATCAATTTTACCTGCTGCAGTCGCGTGATTACCCTCAACATCTTCCTCAGTACATAGGAGCATTGGTAAAGCAATTGATTTTGCCTTATCTGATAATATAGTACAATATTCATTTTCATTTCCTTTAGATTTCTTACAACCTTTTTTGAAATCAATTGTTCCTTTAAAGTGTTTTTTACAATTTCCGCTTATTGCACCTTTTAATTCCATATCTATATTTGTTTTTTCACCATAAGCTTCTACAATATAGTTTAAGTCTATTATCTGGTCTTGTCCACCTAAGTAAATTGTATTAATTTCGTTATTAGCTCCTGTTTCTTTTAGGCAAGTATAATAATTTATTATTGTATTTTTTCCACCAAATTCAGCTGTCACATATTTTATTTCAGCATTTTCTTTTATGATATTTTCAATTGCTAAAAAATGATTTGTTTGATTATTTAATAAATTTACTAACACTATATTTAATTTTGCATTTTTTTCTGCAATTATTTTGATTTGTCCATTATGATAATATTCTTGCTCTCCTTTTGAAGTGAATCTTATAATTATAGTTCCTTTTGCATTTTCATTTGCTTTTATCAAAATATTTTCTAATAAATTCTTATTTTCCTCTGAAAATACAAAATCTAAAAATAATTCTTCACTTAATTTTCCATCTATTTCTAAACTTATATTTTTATTGGATTTTTCATCAATTTGCTTTGCAAGAATGTCCCCATTTCCGTACTTAAAATCATTTTTATCAACATTTTCTTTTACCATAACTTTGCCATCATCAGAAACACCCGTAATTTTAAGACCATTAAATTCTGAAATATTCTCAGGAACATTTATATTTTCTAATTTTATATTATTAATTCCATAATTTTTTGCTGTTCTAATAGGAGTTTCATTTAACTTTAAATTTGTCATTTTTATTCCTTTCTCTTATCCAATTGCCCCATCTAGTTCAAGATTTATCAAATTATTCATTTCAACTGCATATTCTATAGGAAGCTCTTTTGATATTGGGTCTGCAAAACCTCTTACTATCATGGCTTTTGCATCTTCTTCTGATAAACCTCTACTCATAAGATAAAATATTGATTGATCACTTATTTTTCCTATCTTGGCTTCATGTGAAAATTCTACATCATCTGTTCTGATATCATTTACAGGTATTGTATCTGACCTTGAAATATCGTCTAGCATAAGCGATTCACATGATACTGAGCATTTTGAATTTTTTGAGTTTTCATTTATTCTAACTAATGCTCTATATGTTGCTGCCCCTCCATTTTTTGAAATTGACTTTGAGTTTATTAAGCTTGATGTGTTTGGTGCATTATGAATTACTTTAAATCCTGTATCTAGGTTTTGTCCTTTTCCTGCAAATGATATTCCAGTATATTCTGTTTTGGCTCCTTCACCATTTAATATACTCATTGGATATAGCATTGATATTTTTGAACCAAATGAACCAGATACCCAATCAATTTGTGCATTTTTTCCTACAATTGCTTTTTTGGTGTTTAAGTTTAGCATGTTTTTTGACCAGTTTTCTATTGTTGAATATCTTAAATATGCATTATCTTTTACATATAGTTCTACACAACCTGCATGTAAGTTTACTTTATTGTATTTTGGTGCACTACATCCTTCTATAAAGTGAAGTGATGCTCCTTCTTCTACAATTATTAAAGTATGTTCAAATTGTCCTGATTCAGGTGAATTTAGCCTGAAATATGATTGAAGTGGAATGTCCACTTTTACTCCTTTTGGCACATATACAAATGAACCACCTGACCATACTGCACCGTGAAGAGCAACAAATTTATGATCTGTTACTGGTACACATTTCATAAAATGAGGCTTTACAAGCTCAGGGTATTCTCTTACTGCTGTTTCCATGTCTGTATAAACTACGCCTTGTTCCATTAGTTCTTTTTTCATGCTGTGGTAAACTACTTCTGAGTCGTATTGTGCTCCAACTCCTGCTAAAGACCTTTTTTCTGCTTCTGGGATTCCTAATTTATCAAATGTGTCTTTTATTTCTTCTGGCACGTCTTCCCAGTTGTCTGCCATTTTTGATTTTGGTCTTACATATGTTGCTATTTCGTCCATATTTAGTTCTGATAAATCTGGTCCCCAGGTTGGAAGTTCTAGTTTATTGTATGTTTCTAGTGCTTTTAATCTAAATTCAGCCATCCATTCTGG
The DNA here is from genome assembly GCA_934121905.1 of uncultured Clostridia bacterium. Classification (GTDB taxonomy): domain Bacteria; phylum Bacillota; class Clostridia; order TANB77; family CAG-508; genus CAG-269. Next base: position 48,528 of record CAKOVI010000004.1, on the reverse strand, counting down.
GTCGTTTTTTTGTTTTGATATTTCTTTTATTATTTCAGGTGTTAAACCTTTTTTTATTTTGAAGTCATAGTCATCTTGATTTTTTATGTCATAGATGTTTCTATTTATTTCTTCTACGTTTGTTTTCATTTTTGAATTCCTTTCGAAATTTATTTTTTATAATTCCTATATCCATTTTCCTCAATTTCTTTAGCCAACTCCGCATTTCCAGTCTTAACAATCTTACCATCAACCAAAATATGCACAAAATCAGGTGTTAAATTATGCAAAATTTTAGTATTATGAGTAATAATCAAAACTGCATTCTCATCATTTTTAAACATTTCCACACCTTTAGAAACAGTCTTAATAGCATCCACATCTAGCCCAGAATCTGTTTCGTCCAAAATTGCAAGTTTAGGATTTAAAACAAGCATTTGAAGAATCTCATTTTTCTTTTTCTCTCCTCCTGAAAATCCCACATTTAAGCTTCTTTCACTATATTCAGGCTTCATTTGAAGTTCTTCCATATGTTTTTTTACTTCTTCTTTAAACTTAAATATTTTTATTGGCTTCCCTGTTATTTTGTTTTTTGCATATTTTAGGAAATTAGTCACTGTTATTCCAGGGATTTCTTCTGGTAATTGGAAAGACATAAATATTCCTTTTCTAGCTATTTCATCTGTTTTTAAATTTGTTATATCCTCACCTTCGAATTTAATAGAACCATTTTCTTTATGATAAGCCGGATTGTTTAATATTGCATTTGCTGTTGTTGTTTTTCCCGAACCATTTGGCCCCATTATTACATGGATTTCTCCTTTGTTTATTTTTAAATTTATTCCTTTTAAAATCTCTTTTTCTCCCGCATTTACATATAAATCATTTATTTCTAAAAGCTCTTTACTCATTTAAATTTACTCCCTTTTTGTTTTATTTTTATGCCTCTATATTAGACTTTTTTGTTCTTCTTTGGCACATACGACATCTTTCTTTTGAGATATCATAATCACAATTTAAATCACTTAAATTTAATACCTTATGTACGTATTTTGCTAAGTTATTTATAGTATTATCCTCCATTGTTAATTTTAATTTCTCTGCTTCTCTTTTTGAAGCATCCTCATCTAATCCTATTACATCTTTAAAAAATACATAAGATATATCATATGCTTCTAATATTTTTTTAGCTAGGTCTGTTCCCTGCTCTGTTAATTCTATTTTTCCATATGCCTCATAATATACTAACCCATTTTCTTTCAAATTATTTATGGCTTTGTTTACACTTGGCTTACTTAAGTTCATTTGATTTGCAATGTCTGTTACTCTTATTTCTTTATTTTGAATTTGCAGTACATACATTGTTTTTAAATATTCTTCTGATGCTTTTGATATCATTTTATGTCTCCTTTTGTTAACTTCGGCTAACATTATATTATAAAAATGATGATGTGTCAATATTTTTTTGCAAAAGGACCGTTTCTTTTCGCGAAAAGAAACGGTCCCAGTGGAAAAAGAAACGGTCCTTTCAAGAAAAATTATCTCACACTCGCATATCTTTTCCTCTTATATTTAACAGAATTTCTAACATACTCAAACACACTTTTTTCATCCAATTTATAAATTTCTTCCAACTCTTTTGGAGTACCATGTTCCACAAACACATCTGGATACCCAAAATTTCTCATTCTAATATTATTAAGATGTTTTTCCGCAATCAATTCTTTAACCTCTGTTGCCAGTCCTCCAACTAAAGTGTTGTCCTCTAAAGTTATTACAAATCTAGTTTTTGCTATTGATTTTAATACAGCATATTTATCAAATGGTTTCAAAAATCTAGCATTTATAACCTCTGCATATATATTTACTTCTTTAAGTTTTCTTTGTATATTCATAGCTTTACTAACTTGATTTCCAATTGCAACAATCGTTACATCTTTTCCTAGTGTTAAAATATCACTCTTTTTATATTGTATCATAGAATGCGTAATAAATTTCTCGTTTGCTTCTCCACCTCTTGGATATCTTATTACTACTGGCGAATTTAAGCTCACCGCAAAATCCATCATGTCTTCTAATTCCTTAAAGTCTTTTGGTGCCATTATTGTAATATTTGGAATTACTTTAAAAAATGATAAATCTAATATTCCTTGGTGTGTTTCTCCATCAGCCCCCACTATCCCAGCTCTATCAACACACATTATAACTGGTAAATTCTGCATACACACATCGTGAATTACTTGATCATATGCTCTTTGATAAAATGATGAATATATTGGAACAAATGGTATCATCCCTTCTTTTGCTAAACCTGCAGCAAAAGTTAATGCATGTTGTTCTGCAATTCCAACATCAAAAAATCTATCTGGATAAGTTTTAGCAAATTCTGCAAGACCTGTACCATCTTTCATTGCTGCTGTAATTGCTACAATTTTATCATTTTTCTGAGCCATTTTTACTAATTTTTCTCCAAAAGCCTTTGAATAATCTTTTCCTTTTGTCTTTTTTGGCTCACCGGTTTCTATATTAAATGGTGATGTTGCATGAAACTTATCTGGCTTTTTTTCCGCTGGCTCATATCCTTTTCCTTTTTTAGTTAGTACATGTATTAATACTGGTTCATCTAGTTCTTTTGCTCTTTTAAAGATTAGTTCCATATCTTCCATATTATGTCCATCTATAGGACCTAAATATTTAAATCCAATATCTTCAAAAAACATTTTTGGAATTATTAATTGCTTTATTCCTTGTTTCATTCTTTTGATAATTTTTACAAGTATTGGTCCTAATAATGGTATTTTATCTAGTACTTTCTTTCCAGATTTATTTGATATTGTATAGTTTTTTCTCGCCCTTAGCTTACTTAGTAGCATATTTATTCCACCAATATTTTTTGATATACTCATTTCATTATCATTTAAAATTACAATTACATTTGTTTTTGAGCTTCCTATATGGTTTAATGCTTCTAATGCCATTCCGCCGGTTAATGCACCATCTCCAATTACTGCAATAACTGAGTGCTTTTCATTTTTTATATCTCTTGCTTTTGCCATTCCCATTGCAGCTGAAATTGATGTACTGCTATGTCCTGTATTGAAACAATCTGTTTTTGATTCATTTGTTTTTGGAAATCCTGCTATTTTATGTAGTTTACGTATATTTTTAAGTTCTTCTTTTCTTCCATTTAATATTTTGTGGATATATGTTTGATGCCCTACATCCCATATTATTTTATCTTTTTCAGGATCAAAAACACTTTCTAAAGCCAAGGTAAGTTCAACAACACCAAGGTTTGATGCTAGGTGTCCTCCATTTTTTGATACTATTTCTATTATATATTTTCTTATGTCTTTTGCTAATTCTTTTTTTTCGTTTGTGGTTAGTTTTTTTAAATCGTTTGTGTTATTTACTTTTTCTAGCATTTTTACCACCCTTTTTTTGTATTTTTTGTATTGTACTAAAAAAAACAAAAAATATCAAGACTTTTGTCATTTTCTGTTTAATTATACATAAATTATATAATATTTAAATGTTCTAATAAAATTTTAACTCCTAATAAAATTAAGATAACTCCTCCAACAAATTCTGCTTTTTTTTCATACTTATCTCCAAATCTATTTCCTATTTTAGTTCCTGCAACAGCTAAAATAAAAGTAATTATTCCTATTAAGCTAACTGCTAAACCTAAATTTACATTTAAAAATGCAAATGTAATACCAACAGCCAATGCATCTATACTTGTCGCAATTGCTAAAATAATCATTGTTTTAAAACTTACATCGTCATTTTGATTTTCGCTATCTATTTCAAATGATTCTTTTATCATTTCTCCTCCTATAATTCCAAGTAAAACAAAAGCAATCCAGTGGTCTACACTTGTTATCAAACTTTGAAATGCAGTACCTAAAAAATAACCTAATGTTGGCATCAATGCCTGAAAACCTCCAAAATATAAACCTATTATTATAGCTTTTTTCCAATTCATCTTTTTCATTGATATCCCTTTGCAAATAGAAACAGCAAATGCATCCATTGCAAGACCTATACTTAATAATAATAATTCTAATACTCCCATTTTTCCATCTCCTTCTTTATACTATTAATTTTATTTACCTAGCATATAAAAAAGACTTTGTTTGCTATTACAAACAAGCCTTATTTTATTTTTAAATTTCTGATGTTAATTTGTCATATTCGTCTGATAATTTTTGTGTATCAAAAACTATACTATCATCTTCAATTTCCCATTTACCTTTATTTTCACTTAGAAAATTTATAATTTTTTCAGATGTTGATAAAACACTTATTACGTCATTTATAGATTCTTCTACAGTCTTATCGTCTCTTTCTTCTTGATTTATATATACCTTGATTTCGTTTTTATATAAGTCCTCATAATATGAATCCAAGTTTTGTTCTTTTATGTATTTCATTGCTCCATCTTCTGTTAATAATTCATAATATTTGTTTTTACCTTCTTCTAATGATTGTTTTGTTTCTGTTAAATATTTTTTTGTTGTAACAAAATCTGGTCCATCTTCTTTGTAATTTTCTGATGTAAGTGAATTTGTAATTTTTTCATCATCTAAAATTTTCGAGATATTTTCCATATTACCGTAAACATCTTTTAGATATTGTTTATAAGATGTTTCTACTTTTCCATAATCTCCTTTTGTTATTACTCTTTCTAATGCTTCTTTGATTTCATCTGTTTCGTGGTCTTCTTTTTCTGTTAAACCTTCAACATATTGAAACTCTTCCATTAATTTTTTCTCTTGTATCATGTCTGATACTACCATGAATGCTATAATTGCTACTATTAAAATTGCTATAATTCCTATTGCTATTAAAATTTTCTTTTTCATTTTGGGCATCTCCTTTTTCTTTTCTAAAACATTTACATTATATATTATTTTTTTATTTTTGTACAGTGTTTTTTCATTTTTGTACCAAAAAGACGGGTCTTTTTGGTATAAATTGCAGAATTTAGATGAAAAAAAGAGAACTTTCGTCCTCTTTTTCCTATACTTCTCTATTTGTTCATTTCCTCTACAAACATCTTATTTAACATTTGTGGATTAGCTTTTCCCTTAGTTTCCTTCATAGCTTGTCCAACCAAAAATCCTAAAGCTCTGTCTTTTCCAGCTTTAAAATCCGCAACAGATTGTGGGTTATTTTCTAATACTTTTTGAACAACTTCTTTTATTGCTCCTTCGTCAGAAATTTGTATCCAACCTTTTTCTTTTATAATATCTTCTGGTTCTCTTGGATTTTCGAACATTTCTGTTAATACTTTTTTAGCTATACTTGAGCTTATTGTTCCTTTATCTATTAATATTACTAGGTTTGCAAGTTGTTCCGCAGTAAATGGGATTTCCACAGGTTCCATTTCTTTTTCATTTAAGATTCTAGAAATATCAGAAATTATCCAGTTACTTACTGCTTTGTGGTTATCACAAATTTTGCTTGCTTCCTCAAATAAGTTTGATAAGTATTTAGATGAAACAATTATTCCTGCATCTTTCTCAGACATTTTATATTCATTTCTATATCTTTCATACCTGCTTTCAGGTAATTCTGGTAAATTATTTTTTACGTTTTCTATATATTCATCAGATAATTTGATTGCAACCAAATCTGGATCTGGGAAATATCTATAATCTTGAGCATCTTCTTTATCTCTCATTGGGAAAGTTTTTCCTGAAACATCATCCCATCTTAAAGTCTCTTGCTCAATTACTCCACCATCTTCTAAGACATCAATTTGTCTTTCTACCTCATATTCAATTGCTCTTGTTATACTTCTAAATGAATTCATATTTTTCATTTCCGTACGTGTTCCAAGCTTTGTATCTGTTTTCTTTTTAACAGATACGTTTACATCAGCTCTTAATGAACCTTCTTGCATTTTACAGTCTGAAACTTCTATATATTCCAAAATTGATTTTAACTTTTTAAGGTATTTATCAACCTCTTCTGGTGAAGATAAGTCAGGTTCTGAAACCATTTCTATTAGAGGTACACCTGCTCTATTTAAGTCAACCAAGCTTCCTCCTCCAAAATCATCATGGTTTAATTTTCCCGCATCTTCTTCTATATGAATTCTAAGTAATCTTATTTTCTTTTTGTTTCCGTCTTTATCATCTATTTCAATATATCCATGTTCACAAAGTGGTTTATCAAATTGTGATATTTGATATGATTTTGGTAAATCTGGATAATAATAATTTTTTCTATCATTTTTACTGTTTCTTGAGATTTCACAGTTTGTTGCTAAACCTGCTTTTACTGCATATTCAACAACTTTTTCATTTAAAACAGGTAATGTTCCTGGCATCGCCATACATATTGGACATGTATGTGTATTTGGGCTAGCTCCAAATGATGTTGGACATGAACAGAATATTTTTGTTTTTGTTGATAATTCTGCATGCACTTCTAGTCCTATTACTACTTCATAGTCTTCTCTTGACATTTTTGTTTCCTCCTTCTTTTTAGGTTACATTATATTTTTCAGCAAAATTGGTAATGTGCAAAACATAATAATAAATAATATTGCTCCAATAATACATGCTATTATTATTGTTTTACTACTGCAATCATACTTTTCCCAATTAGAATTATTTGAAATCATTTCCTCTATTTCATCCGCTTCTGCTCCCCCACGAATAGTTATATAATTATTTTCAAATAAGTTTTCTTCTTTTTGACTTTTTCTGATGAAATGATTGACAACTTTATCTATTTCCTCTCCATCTATATATTCCCTTTTCTTATGTAAAGGTTCTATCTCTTCTTGTGCATATATAAATTCAAAAACCTTAAATTTTCCTTTTTTCTTATATTCAATTTGTAAAAAATAGAAAATCCCTATATCAGTATAATAAACACCTCTTCGCTGTCCATATTCATGGATTGATACATAATTTTTCTTATTTTTCTTGATGTCTATTAAGTCTTCAAACTTAATTTTATAAATAACTCCTTCATATCTAAATATTAATGTTTCGTCTTCTATTTTTATATATTGTCCAAAAAGAGAATTCCATATCTTTAACTTACTATTACTTTTAGCAAAAATATCTTCTTTTTTTGCTTTTACAATATAATCATTATTTCTTATTAAATACATGTCTTACCTCTTATTTTCTAAATCCTGGCTTAAAATTTTCTCTAAACTTAGCCTTTTGTTCAAAAGTATAAGCGGCATTTAAAATTTTCTCTTCCTCAAATTTATTACCAATTAACTGCATTCCGACAGGCATACCTTCACTATCAACTCCGCAAGGAATAGAAATTGCTGGAACTCCTGCAATATTTATAGATACTGTACAAATATCTGCTAAATACATTTCTAATGGATTATTTGATTTTTCTCCAATATTGAAAGCTGTAACTGGTGAAGTTGGAGTTAAAATTACATCATATTTCTCAAAAGCTTTGCTGAATTCATTTGAAACAAGAGTACGAACTTGTTGAGCTTTTTTGTAATATGCATCATAGTAACCTGATGATAACACATAAGTTCCAAGTATAATTCTTCTTTTAACCTCTGCTCCAAAGCCTTCACTTCTAGATTTTTTGTAGATTTCTTTTAAATTAGAATATTCTGGAGTTCTATATCCATATCTTATTCCATCAAATCTACCTAAGTTTGAACTTGCCTCAGCACAAGCGATTATATAATATGTTGCTAATGCATATTTTGCAACATCTAATGAAAATTCTTCAACTTCTGCACCTAATGCTTTGTATGTTTCAATTGCTTTTGTAAGTTCTTTTTTAACTTCTTCGTTTATACCTTCTCCAAAGAATTCTTTTGGAACACCAATTTTTAGACCTTTAACATCATTTTTTAGAGCCTTTGTATAGTCTTTTTTCTCTATCTCCTCTGATGTAGTATCTTTTTCATCATGTCCTGCAATTAAACTTAAAAGCATAGCACTATCTCTAACATCTTTAGTTATAGGACCTATTTGGTCTAAACTTGATGCAAATGCAACTAATCCATATCTTGAAACTAGTCCATAAGTTGGCTTTAATCCTACAACACCACATAATGAAGCTGGTTGACGGATACTTCCTCCTGTATCAGATCCTAATGCCCAAGGAACCATATTAGCTGCAACAGCTGCTGCTGAACCACCTGATGAACCACCCGGAACTTTATTTAAATTCCATGGATTTTTTGTCTTTTTAAAATATGAACTTTCTGTTGAACTTCCCATTGCAAATTCATCCATGTTTAGTTTTCCTAAAGATATTATGTTTTCATCTTTTAATTTTTCTATAACTGTTGCATCATAAGGAGAAACAAAGTTTTCTAGCATTTTAGAGGAACATGTTGTTTTTGTTCCTTTCATACATAAATTATCTTTTATTCCTATTGGAATTCCAGCATATTCTCCTAAATTTTCGCCATTATCTAGCTTTTCTTGTACTTTTTGAGCTTCGGCTTTTGCTTCTTCTAAATATGTTGTTACAAATGCCTCTACTTCTGGCTCTTTTTCATTTATTCTGTTACAATAACTTTCTAGTATTTCTGTTATTGTTAGTTCTTTGCTTTTTAATTTTTGTTGTAATTCGTGAACTGTTAGTTCTGTTATATTCATCATTTTACCTCCTTGCTTGGGACAAAAGGGACCGGGTCTTTTTTGTCCTCTAATCATTTGGGACCGGGTCTTTTTTGAGTTAGGACAAAAAAGACCCGGTCCCTTTTGTCCCTTTTGTCATTAACTTATAACCTTAGGTATCTTAAACATATTCATTTCCTTAGAAGGAGCATTAGCAAGTAACGCTTCATTATCCTCAAATACCTTAATTTCATCTTTTCTAAATCTATTTTTAGCCTCATTTGCTCCTATTGTAATATCTAAATTATCAACAGGTGCATTATTTACAACTTCTGCAAAATTTAGAATATCTTGTAAATTTGCTAAATAGTTATCAATTTCGTCATCTTTTAAAGTTAATTGTGCAAGATTTGCAATATGCAAAAGTTCTTCTTTACTAACTGTCATTTTAATTCCTCCTATCTTCTATCCTTTTCTCAAAATTTCTATGTGTACATCTCTTAATTGTTCTCTCTTAACATTTCCTGGTGCTCCCATCATTAAATCTTCAGCCTTGCTATTTAGTGGAAATGCAATTACTTCTCTTATTGTTTCTGAATTTGTAAGAAGCATAAGCATTCTGTCAATTCCAGGTGCAATGCCTGCATGTGGTGGTGCTCCAAATTGAAATGCTGTATATAAAGCACCAAATTTTGTCTTTACCTCTTCCTCTGTATAACCTGCCATACTGAAAGCTTTTAGCATTATTTCGATGTCGTGATTTCTTACTGCTCCTGATGATAACTCAATTCCATTACATACTATATCATATTGATATGCTAAAATGTCTAATGGATTTTGATGTTCTAATGCGTCTAGTCCACCTTGTGGCATTGAAAATGGGTTATGACTAAATGCTAATTTTTCGTGGTCATCTAATTCGAACATTGGAAAATCTATTATCCAACAGAACTTGAATACATCTTCATCTATTAAATCTAGTCTTTTTCCTAATTCTGTTCTTATTTGACCTGCAAGTTCTGTAGCTCTTTTTTCGCTATCTGCTATGAAAAATATTGTATCATTTTTTTCCAATTTTGCCAAGCTTATTAGCTCTTTTTTTAGCTCTTCTGGTATAAATTTATCAATTGGACCTTTGTAACTTAAATCTTCTTGAACTTCTAAGTATCCAAGTCCTTTCATTCCTATTTTCATTGCATAATCTAACATCTTCTCGTGGAATCCTTTTGACATATGTCCACTAACCTTTATTGCTCTTACTGTTCTTCCTATAAATGGTTTAAATGTACATCTGCTAAAGAATTCTGATAAATCTATTATATATAATGGATTTCTTAAATCTGGTTTATCTGAACCATATTTTAACATTGCATCTTTATATGTGATTCTTGGGAATGGGTATTCGGCAATTTTCTTTTTTGAGAATTTTTTAAATGTGTTATACATTACAGGTTCTATTACCTTAAACACATCTTCTTGGCTTGCGAAGCTCATTTCCATATCTAATTGGTAAAATTCTCCAGGTGCTCTATCTGCTCTTGCATCTTCATCTCTGAAACATGGTGCTATTTGGAAATATTTGTCTATTCCAGATACCATAAGCAGTTGCTTAAATTGTTGTGGTGCTTGTGGAAGTGCATAAAATTTTCCTGGATGTAATCTACTTGGCACTAAATAATCTCTAGCTCCTTCTGGTGATGAACTTGTAAGGATTGGTGTTTGAACCTCTAAAAATCCTTGTTCAACCATTTGTGCTCTTAGAAATTGTAAAACTTCTGCACGTAATTTTAAGTTGTTTTGTAATTTTTGACCTCTTAAATCTAAATATCTATATTTAAGTCTTACATCTTCTCTGACTTCTTGGTTTGAGTTTACCTCAAATGGTAAATTTGCTGTTCTTTTTCCTAGAACTTTGATTTCTTCGATATAAATTTCAACTTCTCCAGTTTTTAGTTTAGGATTTCTTGTTTCTTCTGACCTTTTTCTAACTGTCCCATATACTGTTACAGATGATTCGATTGGAATATGTGATACAACATCTACATCTTGTGATTCCATAGATGTTACAACTTGTGTTATTCCATACATATCTCTAATATCTAGAAAAACTAACCCTCCTAAATCTCTTATTGTTTCTACAAATCCTGCTATTCTAACTTTTTTTCCTACATCTTCTAATGATATTTCGTTACAGGTATGTGTTTTAAATTCACTCATTTTGCATTTCTCCTTTACTTTTTGGTTTTGGATTAGCAGAGTTTAAACAAACAAAAATCGCCCTCTGCTAATAATGCAGGGACGAATAATAATTTATATATTATATCCGCGGTACCACCCAAGCTTGAAAGTTTTACCGTTAAAATCTTTCCTCTTTTAACTATTGCTCCAATGTGTTTCGGTTATAGTCTGTTTTCTAAAAGGGCTTTCAGCCGATGACCCTTATTCTCTTATAGCAACCTTGACTGCCTTTGCATCTTCATTGCAATTTTATGGTATATATATTATACCCATTTTTTTGATTTGTCAATACTTTTTCTTTGTTTTTCAGGGTAACTACACGAAAAAATTTTTCTAAGTAAAATGAAAAAGTAACATAAAGTTTTATTACTTTTTTCTTATTGGGGACGGTTCTTTTGAGCTACAAGAACCGTCCCCAATAAGAAATCATGCCATCTTATCTTTAATTCTAACCAAAGTATTCAAAGCATCAATAGGTGTTAATTCATTCAAATTAACCATATCCAATTCATGTGCAACCTCAGCTAACTTATAATTAAACATATCAAATTGCCCTTCAACTTTTTTCTTATCTTCTTTTTCAGGCTTCTTATCTTTTAAAACACTCTTTCTCTCTAAAGACTTTAAAATTTCATTTGCTCTTTTAGTTACATCTTTAGGAACACCCGCAAGTTTAGCAACGTGAACACCATAGCTTTCGTCTGTTCCGCCCTCAACTATTTTTCTTAAGAAAATAATATCTTCTCCTTTTTCCTTAACTGCGATAGAATAATTTTTAATACCATTTCCTTCTTTCTCTAAAGTTGTCATCTCGTGGTAATGTGTTGCAAATAAAGTTTTTGCTCCACATTTTTCTTTGTCTGCAATATATTCTGCAACTGCCCAAGCAATTGAAAGTCCATCATAAGTAGATGTTCCTCTTCCTATTTCATCTAATATTACTAAGCTATTTTTTGTTGCTTCTTTTAAAATACTTGCAACTTCCATCATTTCTACCATAAAGGTACTTTGACCCATACTTAAATCATCTGATGCTCCAACTCTTGTAAATATTTTGTCTACTACTCCAATTGCAGCCTCTGTTGCAGGAACAAAACTTCCAACTTGTGCCATTAAGGTGATTAATGCAACTTGCCTCATATATGTAGATTTTCCTGCCATATTAGGTCCTGTAATTATTGCTAATCGGTTTTGGTCTGTATCTAAATATGTGTCATTTGATACAAATTCTCCAGATGATAACATTTTTTCAATTACGGGGTGTCTACCTTCTTTAATATTTAATATTCCATCTTTATTAATTGTTGGTTTACAATAGTTCATTTCTTCTGCAACTTGAGCGAAAGACGAAAGTACATCTAATCTTGATATTGCTTCTGCTGTTTTTTGCATTCTTTTTACATTCCCAGCTATTTCTTCTCTTATTTGCCTAAATGCTTCAAGTTCTAGTTTTATAACTTTTTCTTCTGCTCCAAGTATTTGGTTTTCCATATTTTTTAGTTCTTCTGTTATATATCTTTCTCCATTTGTTAGAGTTTGTTTTCTAATATATGTGTCTGGAACCATATCTTTATATAGATTTGTAACTTCTATATAATATCCAAAAACTTTGTTAAATCCTATTTTTAAAGATTTTATTCCTGTTTTTTCTTTTTCATCTGCTTCTAACTTCATAAGCCAAGATTTTCCATCTGTTGTTGCGTGTTTTAATGTATCTATGTTTTCATCATATCCAAGTTTTATGTATCCACCATCTTTTGTTGTCATTGGTGGATCATCTACTATTGATTTTTCTATAAGCTCGTGTATGTCTTTTAATTCATCTATATTCTGATAAATTTCTTTTAAATATTCTGAATTTACATTTTGCAAAACTTGTCTTATATCTGGCAATCTTGATAAAGAATTTTTTAGAGTTATCATATCTCTTGGTGTACCATTTCCATACGCCATTTTTCCTGCTAGTCTTTCAATGTCATATACCTTTTTTAAGTTTTCTATAACTTCTCCTCTTAGCATAATATCATTTTTTAACTCTTCGACTGCCCCAAGTCTTTTATTTATTTCATTTTCGTCTATAAGAGGGTCATTTAACCAACGTCTTAAAAGTCTTCCTCCCATTGATGTTGATGTTTTGTCAAGTACCCATAAAAGTGTTCCTTTTTTTGACCTATCTCTTAATTTCTCAGTAATCTCTAGGTTTCTTCTAGCATTTATATCTAATGACATATATTTTGAAACTGAATAAATTACAACTTTATTTATATGGCTTAAATCTGTCATTTGTGTACTTGTAATATATTCTTTTAGGGCATTTATACTCGCAATTGAAAGTAGTTTGTCATCAGCTTTTTCTATATCATTTCCTTTGCTATCTACAAGTCTAAAGTTTTGTACAGTTTTTGATATATCTTCACTAAAATAGCTTTCATCACATGATGTTATATATACTTCTGGAAATCTTGTTTTTATTTTCAATATTTCCGCTTCTGATTCATTCATCATTTTATTTGCAACTATTTCTGCTGGAGAATATCTTGATATTTCGTCCATTAATAAAGAAAAATTATTTGTTTCTTTTATTTCTGTTGAGTAAAATTCACCTGTTGATATATCACTTACTGCTATTCCAAAATATAAACCAGCTTTACAAATGCTCATTATGTAATTGTTTTTTCTTTCTTCTAGCATATTAGATTCTACAACAGTACCAGGTGTTACAACTTTTATTACTCCTCTTTTTACTATTCCTTTAGTTGTCTTTGGATCTTCTAACTGCTCACATATCGCAACTTTATAGCCTTTTGATACTAACCTTGCTATATAGTTTTCTGCTGCATGATATGGTATTCCTGCCATTGGTGCACGCTCTTCTAGTCCACAGTCTTTTCCTGTTAGAGTAATTTCTAGTTCTCTTGATACTAGTATTGCATCATCAAAGAACATTTCGTAAAAGTCTCCTAGTCTATAAAATAATATACAATCATTGTATTGTTCTTTTGTTTCTAAATATTTTTGCATCATTGGTGAACATTTTTCTTTATCTACTATCATCTTTTTGTACTACTCCTTTTCTCCTTTAAAATACCACATGTGATCCTCAGTAATTTTTACATTTTGAATAGTATTAATTAAATCTTCCTTTCCCTCAAACACAACAATTTTACTACTTTCTGTTCTTCCTGTAAGCATTTTATCATTATTTTTACTAGGTCCCTCAACCAAAACTTTTTGAACTGTTCCTAAATATTCTTTATTATTTTCAGCAATTTGGCTTTCAACCAATTCTTTTAATCTATCAAATCTTTTATGTTTTATTTCTTCTGGAACCTGATTTGGCATTTTATCTCCAGGTGTTCCAACTCTTCTTGAGTATATAAACATAAATACTTGTTCAAATCCTACTTTTCTTACTACATCTAATGTATCCTCAAAATCTTCCTCAGTTTCACCTGCAAAACCAACTATTATGTCTGTTGAAAATTTGATATTTGGTATTCTATTTTTCATTTTTTCTACTAAGTTTAAATATTGTTCTTTTGTGTATTTTCTGTTCATTACTTTTAACATTTTAGTACTTCCAGATTGAAGTGGCAAATGCACAAATTTGCATACTTTGTCACATTCTGCAATTGCTTCTATTACATCATCTGTGAAGTCTTTTGGATGTGGTGAAATAAATCTTATTCTTTCTATTCCATCTATTTTATTTATTTTTTTAAGTAGTTTTGCAAATGAATCTACTTCTTTGTAATCGCCATCTTCATCTACTAATTTTCCTTGTTTTATTGCTTCCATTTCTGAACGTAAATATGAATTTACATTTTGTCCAAGTAACATTATTTCTTTATATCCTTGGTTTGCTAATTCTTTTACCTCTTTTATTATATCTTTTGGCTTTCTGCTTCTTTCTCTACCTCTTACATAAGGTACTATGCAATAGCTACAGAAGTTATTACATCCATACATTATGGTAACAGAGCCTTGTGTTTTGCTATCTCTCTTTATTGGTAAATCTTCATAAACACTACCATCTACGTCTATTACGTCTTGAACTCTTTTTTGATTTTCTAGTACTGAATATAAATCTTGTGGCAATTTATGTAATGTATGTGTTCCAAATACTATATCTACATAATGAAATGACCTTTTTATTTTTTCTAGAATGTGTTCTTCTTGCATCATACATCCACCAATTGCTATTATTAGATTATTTTTTTCTTTTAAATTTTTTAATTCTCCTACTTTTCCAAATAATCTTTCTTCTGCATTTTCTCTTACACAACATGTGTTAAATATTGCAAGATTTGCTTCTTTCATATCTTCTGTTTTTGTGTATCCCATTTGTTCAAGCATTCCACAGATTTTTTCAGAGTCGTTTTCGTTTAGCTGGCATCCCATTGTTAGTATTGTGTATTTTAGTTTTTTGTCTTTTATTATATTTTTTACTTTTTCCATGTATTGTTTTTGATTTTCTATTTCTTGGTTTGTGTTCATTTTGATTTTCCTTTCTTTTCGCTCTTTTTGTTTAAGAAGTATATCATATTTTGGGGTAAAAATCTACATAATAAGAATAAATATTTTTTGCCCTTGCTTAAAAAATCAATTCAAATGATTCATTTTCTCACCCAAACAGAACAACTCTTTCCTCTGACTTTAAAAACTCCACAGCCATCACTATCAATAGTAACAACATCAGAACAATTATCTAAACAATCAATAAATTTCTCACCTGCAAAACTCGTTCCAACATACATTCTCTTTTCCGCATCAAAAGAATTTGAACCAATTACTGCTAGACCAGAATCCAAGTGTCTATTATCACCTTCTCGAGTCCAGCCAATGATATTTTTATGGTCAAAATAATCATGCTGTCTTCCATATGCTTTCAATTTTCTTAATGCCATAAGAGTTTTTATCATAGCAACTGGTTGAACATTCGAATGTGGTATTCCATATAAATCTCCATAAAATACACATGGATAACCATCTTTTCTAAGCAAAATTGTAGCATAAGCTAGTTGTTTCATCCAAGGTTCTACAAAACTTTGCAATGCCTGACCGAGGCTGTGTATCATGATTATCTACAAATGTTACTGCTTTTGCTGGATTTTCATTTATTAATGTTTTATCTAAAAGCTTCGACATATCGAAATCAGGATTGATTGATGCATTATAAAAATTATTGTGTAATGGTACATCAAACAAAGACATTATCCCATTAACGTCAGTTAAATATTTATGAAGCTTATCTACATCTGTTGACCAATATTCTCCAACTGTAAATAGCTCTTTCTGAGTTTGATTTCTTATATATGTAAGCCATTCTTTATAAAAATCAGAAGATATATGTTTTACTGCATCAAGCCTAAAGCCATCAACTCTTGTAAACTTTTGATACCACAATCCCCACTTCTTACATTCCTCAACAACCTCTTGATTTGAAAAATCTAAATCAGCTCCCATTAAATAATCAAAATTTGCAAACTCATTATCTACACATGTTTGCCATTTTTTATTTTTAAATTTAAAAATTGCATGCTCTCCTGTCGCACTATTTACATCTATACCTGTAAAATGAGTCCAATTCCATTCAAAATCTGAATATTGATGGTGTCTTGCAGGAAAAGTATATCTTGTTGCTGCTTTTATTTTTTCTATGTCTCCTTCTTGATTGTGGTCTGCCCAATCACATTTATTTGCTAAGATATCCTGTTCTTTGTCAGCTCCCATTTTGTGATTTAGTACAATATCTGCATATACATTTATTCCATTTTGCTTTAGGCTCTCTATTGCTCTTAGATATTCATCTTTGGTTCCATATTTTGTAGGAATTGTACCTTTTTGGTCAAATTCTCCTAAATCATATAAATCATATACACCATATCCTACTTCATTTTTCCCATTTATACCTTTATATGCAGGTGGTAGCCATACTGACGTTATTCCAAGTCTGTTTAAGTCTTCAGATTCGTCTTTTATCTTATTCCACAATCCTTCTGGGACATCTAGATACCATTCAAAATATTGTAATATTGTTCCATTTATTTGTTTCATTTGTTCTCCATCTTCTTTCTTTTTCTAATGTTCTATTGGGACCGGGTCTTTTTGGTACATTTTGTAAAAAGAACCGTCCCCAATCCAAAAAAATTAATATTCATCAAAAAAGTTTACTATTTTTCCATCTTTCTTATATGATAAAATTGTTTCAAGATTTACATTTTTTGTACTATTAAAAATATTTATATCAGAATTTTCATATTTTTCTCTTAACATTTTTATTAGTTCTTTTGTCTCTGCCCTTTTCGAGGTTTTTCCATTTTCTAACTTTTTCTTGGCTTGTCGTTCTGTTATTTTACAAGCACATTTTATAAATTCTAAGTCATTATATTTCATCCAACTTATTATATCATCCTCTCTTACAAAATAGAAAGGTCTAATTAATTCCATTCCTGGATGTGATGTGCTTTTTAGTTTCGGCATCATCGTTTGCATTTTACCAGCAAATAGTATTCCCATAAGAACAGTTTCTATAACATCATCAAAATGATGTCCTAATGCTATTTTGTTACATCCAAGTTCTTGAGCTTTTTTATATAGATATCCTCTTCTCATTCTTGCACATAAATAACATTCATGGTCATCCATTTTCTCAACCCTTTCAAATATGTCTGTTTTAAACATTGTTATTGGGATATTGAGAATTTTGCTATTTTCTATTATTTTGTTTTTATTTTCTTCATTATAACCTGGATTCATTACTATAAATTCTATATCGAAATTATTTTTCCCATGTTTTTTTAGTTCTTGGAAACATTTAGCAAGTAACATTGAGTCTTTTCCCCCTGATATACATATTCCTATCTTGTCTCCGTCTTCTATCATTTTATATTCTGTTATTGCTTTTATAAATTTAGCCCATATTTGTTTTCTATAAGTTGTTATTATTGTTCTTTCTATTTCTTGATATCTTTCCATTTTGTTTTTCCTCTTCTTTGTATTGCTTTTATTTTTTAATTAACAAAAATGCTAGTATATTTAAGAATATACTAGCACATTTTTGTTATTCCTTTTGTATTTGTATGAAATAAGTTTTTCCTTCTGCATCTATTACGACATAGATGTTGTTACTCTTCCATAATTTAAATACAAAAATAACTTTACCTATAAAACATTTAATCGGCATATGTGGATTTGCTGTAAATTTCCGGCAAGCATATTCTTCACCTTTCTTCGGAATTTTTGTTGATGTTGCAATAAAAAATTTTTCTTGCCTCATTTCTTCTCCTTTTTCTGTAATTATAGCTTATTAACTAGTAACTTAAATATTATAACACATTTTTTCTAAAAATCAATACTTAATTTTTAGTCTCCTAAACAAATTCCAATATCTCTTGCGGTTTTTATTAAATCATCATCCATTTTTACAACTTTCATATTGCTATCTTCTGTTCCACCTTCGACTGCACCTATAACTTTGTTGTTTCCAACTACATCTTCTAATGAAACATAATCAAGTTTTCCATCTTTCAAAACTGTTAGCACATTAAATTTTCCTTCTAGTGCTAGTTCCATTGCTTTTGCACCATATTTTGTAGATAATATTCTATCTGTTGATGTAGGTGTTCCTCCTCTTTGTAAATATCCAAGAGTTGTATTTCTTGAAATTAAACCTGTACGTCTTTCAAGTTCTTTTGCAACAATGTCGCCTGCTCCACCTAGTTGAACATTTATAACACCTTTTCCACCTTCTCGTGTATCTTTTACAGAAATGCTTCCTCCTTTTGGGAAAGCTCCTTCTGATACTACAACTACACTGAAGTTTTTTCCGGCTTTTTGTCTTGCTTGAATTTTTTCTACTACTTTGTCTATATCATAAGGTATTTCTGGAAGTAAAGCTACATCTGCTCCTCCTGCAATTGCTGATTCTAGTGTTATCCATCCTGCATATCTTCCCATAACTTCTAATACCATTATTCTATTATGTGTTTCGGCTGTTGTGTGAAGTCTATCTAGGGCTTCAGTTGCAACAGATACAGCTGTGTTAAATCCAAATGTAACATCTGTACATGCAACATCATTATCTATTGTTTTTGGAACTCCTATTACATTTATTCCTCTTAATGAAAAGTCTCTAGCAGATTTTTGTGTACTGTCTCCACCAAGAGTGAATAAGCAATCTATTCCATCATCTTTTAAGTTTTGTACACATTTTTCAGATAAATCTTTATATACCACTTGGTCATTTTCTATAACCTTATAGTTAAAAACGTTTGAATTTAATGATGAGCCTATTATTGCTCCACCTTTATGTAGTATTCCAGATGTGATTTGTTCATTATCTAATCTTACATAATTATTATTTAATAAACCATTGAAACCATCAATGAATCCATAGCATTCTACTCCATTTTTTTCCGCTGTTCTTGTTATAGCACGAATTACAGCATTTAGTCCTGGGGCATCCCCACCATTAATTAAAATTCCTACTTTTTTTAACATTTGTTATCCTTCCTTTCATTTAAAGCATATTAATATTATGCCATTTATATCAATTTGTATAATAACCTTTGTCGGTTACATTTTTAATGGTTCCATACCTTTCTTTGTCTTTGGTTGCAAATTTACGTCCAACATTTTCAGGTGGATGACCATCTAACACAAATATAATATCTGTTTCTTTTTTCCATTTTTCTATTGTTTCTTTTAAATTTTTTATTACATTTATTATAAATTTATTTTTTTCTTCTATTGTTTCTGTTTGTTTTATTAATTCTGCCATTTCGTTTGTTCCAATATATCCAAGTGATAAATTTGAATACTTACCGTGTAGTAATTTGTCTATTTTTTCACCAGATTTTAGCCTTGATATTCCTCCATTTTGCCAAATAATAGGGCTAGCATCTGAAAGTGTTCCTAATAATTGATAATGCCTACACATTAATGCTTCTTTACATAATTCCAACCTTTCTTCTAAAATTTGATAGAATTTTTCTTCATTTTCGTCTGCTATTATTGCTATTTGTGGCAAGTTTATACTTACTATTCCTTGATTAAATTTTCCTTGAAATTTGTATTTTTCCTCGCTTATTTCTTCTGGCATTTGTTTTATTAGTTCTTCTTTAATTTTTAGATTTTCTTTTAAATACTCTTTTTCTTGATTTAAGTCTAAATATAATATAACTTGTGGTTCTTTTCTCCCTGTAGTATTAAGCGTTTTTAATTGATATTTAATTGTCTGTACTCCTTCTTTTAATTGCTTTTGCTCATAGTTACTTATAATTTCTTCTAGTTCATTTTCATTAAATCTTTCCTTAAACTTAAATTCTTTTTCATATTCTTCTATGCTTTTTCTTAAAAATCTTCCTAAACAGCTTAAATCTATATATTGTTTTCCGTATAAATTGCTTCCAACTTGTGCAATTATTTGAGTTAAAATATTGCATGCTTTATCAAAAGTTCTTGGTTCTTCTATTTTTACTTCATTTATTATAGTTCCATTATATAACATATCTTTAACATCTGTTACACAGTAATTAATACTTGTTCCCATAAAATAATCTGAATTGTGAAAATATAATATTCCTTCTTCATTTGCTTTTGATATCTTTTCTGGTAATAATAATCTTTTGGTTAAATCTCTAGAAACTTCTCCTGCAATATAATCTCTTTGTGAGGATACTTTTAACATATCTCTTGGCTTTGTTTCTTCTGTTCGATTTTGATTTCTTATTAATCCTAATATTGTTTCATCTGTAGTATTGCTTTTTCTCACCAATGCTCTTGTATATCTATATACTATGTATTTTTTTGCAAGTTCGTATTTTCCTATTTCCATTAGTTTTTGCTCTATTATGTCTTGCATATCTTCAACTAGAATTCTTTTTTTGTCTATTTTTTCAATATAATTTGTTATTATTTTTATATCTTCTTTGCTTGCTTTTTCTTTTTCATCTATTACTTCATTATTGGCTTTTTCAATTGCAATCAATATTTTGTCTTTATTGTAATCTACTACTCTGCCATCTCTTTTTATTACTTTCAATTTTCGCCTCCTTGTGTTTTTTGTGGCTACTTTTTTGTTTGCTTTTTAGTACTTTCACAGTATATCATATCGAATTCAAAATTACCATATTTATTTTAAAATATTGTCTAAAAAAACAATGGTTTAATTACATATTTCTTGTACAAAAATCTCATTTCCTGCAACTACAAGTGTGTATTTTCTTAAACCTTCTATGTCCTTTATATCTTCAAATTTACTATATCTTTCAATTTGTTCTCTTGCTTCTTTCTGTTTATCCTCTAATTTTGCTATTTCACCTTTTTTTAAATATTTAAATTCTACCATGATTGCTTTATATCCTTTTGTTCTATCTCTTGGTACAAGTAAAATGTCTGGATAATTTCTGTTTACTTCCATTTCTGATTTTGTAGAATATGAACTTATATTCATCGCTATACAGTAAAATACTAATTTGATATATTTCTCATCAAATTTAATCATATCTCTATTTGATAAATTGTTTAAATATATTCTTAGTACCTCTACTATTTTGTCTATTCTTCCATATTTAGCTAGTTGTATCAATATTTCTTGATTTGTATCACTATTCATTCTAAATTCTGCCATTTGGCTTACCAATTGCATAAAATAGTCTGCGTAAATTTCTTTCATTACTTTATTTGGTATTGTAAGCTCTGGCATTCCTATTAATTCACCTGATATTGTTAAATATCCTAAATAATATAGCATTGATATCATATCTGTTTCTGTAAATTCTATTGCTGGGTTAAATTTTTTTACAATGTTATTTACTATAGGTTCTCCTTGCACTGTTTGTCTTAATATTTCTAATCTATTTTCTCCTTTACATAAGTCTAGCATTTTACCAATTTTGCTGTAATCACTTGCTATGTTCATATCTATCAAATCATTTGGGATTTCTCCTAATCTGATATATCTTGATAAGAAATATAGACACATATTTGAATTATATATTTGATTTTTTGCATTTAAACTAAATTTATATCCATCATAGTTTTCTTTCATTATTGGTAATATTTTTTCTTGCTCTTCTATAGGTATTTCTTGATTATTTAAAATTCCAACTAACTCATCCCTAGTAAAGCCCATCATATCATTAAAATCTATATCTTGAGTTATGTCTGTTCCAATATTAAATCCACTTGTTAAACTATCTAATGTTATTGGTGCTACCCCTGTTATAAATATTCTATCTACTACTGTTTCTGTTCCTTCTTTTAGCACTTCATACCATTTTCTTACTCTTCCATTTTTTGATACCAAACTTCTAAAGTTTTCTGGTGAAAATCCTAGTAGTTCATTTGCAAAATGGTCGTATTCGTCTATTATTACATATATTTTGTCATCTGGTTTTTGAAGCTTAAATGCTTCTATCAGGCTTCTTAATATTCCCTCTGTTGTTTGTTCTTGATTTACATAGAAATCAATTCCGTATTTTTTTGCAAAACTATCTATAAATATGGAAACTTTCTCCTTAAATCCTATCATTGTTGTTTCTTCATTTTCTGTGTTTATTCCGGAAAAGTTGAATCTTAATATACAATAGGTATTTTTTAGTTTTGTTGGATTTTTTCCTATATATGTGTTTCCATATAAGCTTTCAAATTTATCTGCTTTATTTTTATCATAATAATTTTCTAGTACACTTGTAAATAGTGTTTTTCCGAATTTTCTTGGACGTAAAAACATTATGTTGGTTTCTGGTAGATTTTCTAGCTTTTCTATGTATTTTGTTTTGTCTACATAGTAATATCCATCATTTATCATTTTTTCGTAGTTACTTATTCCATATGGCATTTTTAATCTCATTTGTATCAACACCTTTCTCTTTTTACTTTTATATTGTACTAAAAAAATAATAAAATAGCAATGTTTTTTGCTATTTTATCAGGGTAAAAGTTACTAGATTATCATTATTAAAAAATATAAGGATAAAAATATAATAATTTCTTGAAAATAAATCCGTTTTATGTTAAGGCAAGGAGAGACAAAATGGAAAATTACATTTTAAAAGCTGTTGGAATTGTATGTGTAACAATTGTATCTGGAATTTTAGCATGGAGAGATTATGAAGACGAAGCTTGGTATTTAGAAATGATTTGTATAGCAATAATCTTTATACCATGGGATAAATTCTTTTAGCTTAATTTCTTTTTGCAGCTTGAAATACTACTAATGTAAAAAAACAGAGATTTACTTTACTTTTTGTAAACCTCTGTTTTTTATTTTCTCAGTTTTTTCAATTAATTTTTATATGCAAACCAATTTTAAGTACTTTATTTCTTTTTTCCCAGACCAGTCAGTTTCTACAAATCAACTGCAATAAATCACTTTACCATTCTTTCTGGTTTTGTACTTTATTGTTTATCCAATATATTTGTAATATAATTTTATCATTTATGCCATTAAAAGTCTTTTTTCATCCTATATTTTTTATTTGTGTTTTTGTCCACTCTAAAATATGTTGCACTTTTGCAACTGTAATTTTAAGTTCATTATTTTTTCTCGTTCTCTTTCATAAACTCTCCTCTCCTTTCTTAATCTTTTTTATTTAAAATTATTTTCCTTTTATTTTTTGTTGCAATTGCAACAAATTTATGATATATTTCTACCGAAAGGTGATTAACAATGATAACAGATTTTGATGCTTCAAGTTTCTTTGAAAACTTTAACAACAATTGCAACAAAGTAACAAAACGTTCATTCAAAAAAGGCGAAGTAATTACAACATATATAGAAAAAAGAAATCAAATGTGCATATTGCTTACGCGGCACAGCTAATTTAATAAGATATGATTTTAATGGTAATAAAACAATAATTTTCCAATTCACTAAAGGCGACATTTTCGGCGAGGTATTGTATCCTACCAATACCAATAACGAATTATTTGTGGAAGCCAAAGAAAATTGCGAAATTTTAAGTTTTATTTATGATAATATTATGAAAGAATGTAATTCCAAATGTAAATTCCATAAAGAATTAGAAAAAAATTTACCTATTTTGATTATGAATAATACTATAAAATTGAATACTAGAATTGAACTTTTGACTAAGAAAAATATTAGAGATAAATTGCTTACTTACTTTAATTTATTATCTACTAGAAAACTTAGTAAAACCTTTTCTCTTCCTTTTTCTTTGACTGATTTAGCCGATTATTTGAGTGTTGATAGAAGTGCCATGATGAGAGAATTGTCTCATTTGAAAGAAGAGGGATTTATTGAAAAGAAAGGAAATACTTTTACTATTCTTAGTTCATAAAAATTACTTGTCAAGGAAAATAGAATCGGTTATTTTTTAGTAATAAAAATAACCGATTCTATTTTATTAGTAGTTTGTTTTAACTATGTAAATTTATTCTATCCAAAGTCCAATACGAAAGCCATTGCCGTAACCACAACCACTGCTGGAACCCTTCATACGATGCTTGGCACTAGTCGTCCCCACAAAGAAGAAACATCCTCCTCTTTGAACGCAATACCCCTTAGACTCATCATACTCTAATGTCCATTCAGTAACATTTCCAGCTATATCATATATATTCATTAACGAGAAATTTTCATCTGCTCCTGTGGTTAATAATACTAATCCTTTTGATTTTTTTTCATATGGACATGGATTAAAGCTCTTCCCAGTATCTTTTGAATATTTTGCATTTTTATTTGTAACATTCCATAAACTATCCATATAATTTCCAATTTTTGTACTATCCGAAGTTAATTTTGTTGTTATTTCCTTATCTGTTGCCTTTTTCTTTGTCTCGATAAATTTTAACATCAAATCCCATTGCACTCCAAATATTAAACTACTTGTACATCCCTCATAATTCATTCTTTTTGCCAATTCTTGTGACTCTTTTCTTGTTACATAATTATATGGTATCATATTTTGTTTTACCACTGCTTTATCACTTGGCATTATATCAACATGTGATTTTCTTGACGTCTCTCCTTCTAGTCCTGCTTCATATCTTCCTATCCAAAATCCACCATTTGTATATACACTTTTTAGCATATTTTGATATTGAAGTTCGAAAACTGGATTTGTATCACTATAACCTGATTCTGAATACCCATCTGTATATGCCTTTAAACACTCTCTTATTTTTTCCAAATCATCGGCTGAATTTTGCTCCCCTTTTGTATTATACTCTGAATTTTTATATATTGACTTAGGTACTTCTATCCATACATATTCATTTCCATATCCATCTGTTATTACTAAACCTTCATCAATCGAATCTTCTCCCACAATTCTTGTTGGTGCAAATCCTTTTGGTAAAGTTACACCTTTATATGTTGTCTCTTCCATATTCGTTAATGCTTCTGATTGTGCTAATTTTCTTTGTTCAACTTCATTAGCCATTCCTGTCTTTTCTTTTGCTTCGGCCGCTCTATTTAATATTCCATTTTGACCTGATAACATCGAAATACTTATTCCTGCTAATATTAAAAGGACAATTATCGTAACTACAAGTGCTATTAATGTTATACCTTTGTTTCTCTTTAATGTTTCTTTAAACATTTTTCTTCCTCCTAATTTGTAATTTTTATATGTATTTATGCTATCATATTGTACATTTTTTTGCAATCATATTTTAATTTTTTTACATTTTTTTTAAAGACCTCTCTTTTGTCAGCTACCCATTAAGATGACTACAAATATGTTTCCTAGTAAGTTCCATCAAATTAAGTTTAGTAAATCCCTCAACCTGAGTTTTAGCCCTATCATTTTTTAATTCATTTTTTAATAATTTTTCAATTTTCTCTTTATTCTCTTTTTCTTTCATATCTATATAATCAATAATAATAATTCCACCAATATCTCTTAATCTTAATTGTTTAGCGATTTCTATTGTTGCTTCCTTATTAACCTTAAATATTGTAGATTCTAAATCTTTACTTCCTGTGAATTTTCCTGTATTTACATCAATTGCAGTTAAAGCTTCTGTTTTGTCTATTGTTATAAATCCTCCACAATTAAGCCAAATTTTTCTGTTTTCCATTTTTTCTACTTGAGATATTAAACCATATTCTTCAATAAGGTCTTTTTTGTTTTCATACATAATTTCAGTTGTAGTCAATTGATGTGAATTAACCTTTAGCTTTTCATATTCATCTTTACTATTGGTTGTAATTTTGTCTATTTTACTACCACTTAAATCTGTTAGCATTTTTTCTACAACGTTTTCACTTTCACAAAGTAATTTTGGCTCATCTAAACTTGTTTCATATTCTTTTTTTATTTTTTCCCATTTAGCTAGTAGAATATTTATATCTTTTTTTATTTCATCTTTTGAAACCTTTTCGGCAGATGTTCTTACAATTGCACCAAATCCTTCTGGTAAGTTCTCTTTTATAAATTTGATTAGTTCATCTTTTTTCTTTTTATCATCAATTTTTTGAGAAATAGTAATAAAATCTATGTTTGGCATTATAACAACAAATCTTCCTGGTAAGCTAATATGTGTAGAAACTCTCGCACCTTTTCTATTGTCACTGTCTTTTTTTACCTGTATTAATATTTTTTTGTTAGGTTTTAATACCTGTTTTATATCTATAGATGTATCAATTTTTTGTTTTCTTTCATCAACTTGAGGCATTGCATCTTTTAAATGAATAAACCCTTTTTTGATTCCTCCAAAATCCACAAATGCTGCTTGCATTCCATCTATTATATCTCCAACTTTGCCAACATAAATATTTCCTTCTAATCTTCTTTTTCTATCTTCTTTTGTACTTATATAATATTCTACTATTTTACCATTTTGTAATAAAATAATATTTTCTAAATCTTCGTTTTTATTTATAACTAATTCTAACATTGTCCTTACTCCTTTAGTTTTTGCTATTTATGATATTCATAGCTTTATCTATACCTTCTTTTAGAATTTCCTCAACAGCCTCTCGTCCTGTATCAATTCCCTTAAGCAATATTTCATAATCTTCATTTGAAACTTTGCCTATAACATAATTTATTAAATCTGATTTGATTAAAGGCTTGCCTGTCCCAATTCTTACGTGTGGAAAATCTGTTGATTTTAGATTTTCTACAACAGATTTCATACCATTATGGCTTCCTGCTCCGCCTTTTTTTCTTAGTTTTACTATTCCTGGCTTTATATCTATATCATCATAAATTATAATTACATTTTCAATATCTATTTTATAGTAATTTACAAACTGTATTATTGATTCTCCGCTTAAATTCATATAAGTTTGTGGTTTGCAAAGTATTACCTTTTCATTTTCTATTATTCCAGTTCCATATAGTGCATCAAAACCTTGTTTTTCTACTTTGATGTCATATTTTTTTGAAAGCTCATTTATAACATCAAATCCCATGTTGTGCCTTGTCTTGCTATATTCTGGTTCTGGATTTCCTAAACCTACTATTAAATACATTTTGTAAACTTCCTTTCTTTTAACTTCTTGCTAAATTTCCTAAAATTTTAGCTCTTACTTTATTTATCATCATATATATAAATTTATCTTTAAAATAAATTAATATTCCAAAATATATTACTACTCCAACTATTATTTGAACTATCATACAAATAAATCCAGTAAGTACCAATCTTACCAGCATACATCCTGCAAACATTAATAATCCTGCAAATATATATCTGTAACTTAGTCTTAACATATATTTTAGATTTATTTCATTTTTAACATAGTGTAATTGCATTAAGTCCACAACCAGTTGTGATAGAACTGTTGCAATACACGCTCCAACTGATTTCCATAAATTTATCATAATATAATTTAATACAAAATTTACTACAACTCCTGCCAATACTGATAATGTAAATTCTTTCTGCCTTTTTGTTGGAAGTAAATATTGTGTTCCTATTATGTTTGCAACTCCCATAAGTAATATTATTGGTGTTATTATGTTCATTAATATAACTACTTTATCATAACCTGGTCCAAAAAACCATGGCACAAAGTCTCTTGAGATTGCAATTAAACCAAACATTATTGGAAAACTTAATAAATATGTAAAATTGAATGATTTTTTCATACAATCATTTATCTGCTTCTTTTCTCCATTTGCAAACATATTTGCCATTCTTGGTACCATTACAGTTCCAAGTGATGTAACTAATGTTAAAAGTACTCTTATTATTTTTTGACTTTGTTCATAATATCCTGTTTCTGCTTTATCTGCAATTATTTTTCCAAGCATTGTTGTGTCTAGCATATTATAAATTTTGTTTGATACTTGTGGTATAAAAAGTAAAACAATTGCTGGTATTTGTCTTTTTATATTTATGTTTTTAACTTTTACACCCTTAAAATATTTTGGTAAGTAAAACCATAGTGATATGTTTCCTATTAAATCTGCAAAAGCATATATTGCTAGGTATTTATTTAAATCTGATGCTTGTTTTACTATTAAAAATATTAGTCCTACACTTGCAAGTCTTACAGCTATATTTCTTAGCACTGTTTTTTTAAAATCTTCCATTCCTTGGAAAAACCAACTTATATCAAATGCTGCAGCTATTAACTCAAAAAATAGTATTCTATAATATTCGCTATACTCTCCCTGCCTCATAAATGATAGATAATATACAATTGATGCAATTCCTATTGTTATAAATCTAAATAAAACCAGTTCTATAAATATTTTTTTCTTTTTGGTTTTATTATCTTGTACATATGCTATTTCTCTTTGCCCATACATCGATATTCCAAGTGAGCCAAATAGTACAAAATAATTTACAATTGTATAAGTATATATATATATTCCATTTCCTCTTGCTCCTAGTACTCTTGCTAAGTATGATGCTGTAATTAGTGGTAATATTAGTGTTAATATTTGATATGTTAAATTATATAAATAATTTTTCATTATACTTTTTTTTGCCATTTTTCTTTTCCTTTTGTTTTTAATTTTTTAAAGTATATCAAATTTGATTACTTTTATCAATACATTTGACAAAAAAATAAAGCAGCTTTTGTCCCAGCTACTTCTATTTTTCCGTTCTTATGCAAGACCGTATTTTTTCTTGAATCTGTCTGCTCTACTTCCAGCTGTATCACGTCTTACTAAGTTTCCTGTCCAGAATGGATGACATTTTGAGCATATATCAACTTTCATGTCTTTTTTTGTTGAACCTACTGTCATTACGTTTCCGCATGCACATGTTATTGTTGTTTCTTCATAATTTGGTTGAATGTTTTTATTCATTTTTTTCACCTCTTCTTCCTTCCGTTTTGTATGTTCTTTGACATACTCTTTAGATGCTATTGTTTATGTTATCATATTTTTCTGTTTTTTTCAAGTATTATTTTATTACATTTTCTTTGTCTTTTTCATATTCGTATTGCTTTAACATATACTGAGCTGATGTTAATGCTTCTTTATTAAATGATATTCTATTTACTAATTTTAATACGATATTGAATAGACATGCTACTATTAATATTAAAATACATACTTTTTTCCATATTTTAGATAACATATTTTTTCTCCTTTTGGTGTTTTAAAGCGTGTTTGTTTCGCTTTTTTACATTGTCTATTATACAGGTTTATTTGTGTGTTGTCAAGTGGTTTTTGTGATATAAAATTAATTTGCCTCTTTTTCAATCAATCTAGCAATCAATGCCTTAATCTTTATTCCTTGTTCCGAAAACATCTTCTCATGTTCTGTTTCGATATTCTCCCAAAAGTTGCTTTCTTCATGTAGATCAAAAGTTTTCTTCACAATTTTGAAACCTGCTTCTTCAAAATAATTTAGGCTATCTAAAAACAAATTATCATCATCTGTTTTAAAATAGACTTCTCCACCTTTACTCAAAAATTCCTTATATTTTTCAAGCTGTCTTGTATGT
Organism: uncultured Clostridia bacterium; assembly: GCA_934121905.1. Lineage (GTDB taxonomy): Bacteria > Bacillota > Clostridia > TANB77 > CAG-508 > CAG-269. Next base: position 18,846 of record CAKOVI010000004.1, on the reverse strand, counting down.
GTAAGCCTTTTTTTGTGATGTTTTCCTCTTGGCCACGGATTACAAAAATTAATATAAATTCTATCAATTTTATCTTCCTCAGATAAAATCAAATTTATTCTTTCTATATCAAATCTTGTTAAAAATATGTTATCTGTTTCCTGATTTTTCTCTTTATATATTTGTTCGACATTTCTTTTTGCTAATCCTAGCATTGCATCTACCAAATCAATTGCTATATAATTTATATCTTTATGCTCACTTGCCAAATTTGCTATAAAATATCCTTTTCCACATCCTAATTCTAAATAAAGAGGAAGTGTTGGATTTTTATATAATTTCCTCCACTTTCCTCTTTCTTCTTCAGGATTATCTACATAAAAAGGACTTGCTTCTAGTTCTGGCCTTGCCCATTTTTTGTATCTAATTCTCATAATATTCTCCTATTATTCAGCTTTGTTTTCTGTAGTTTCTGCTACTGGAGCTTCTACTGTTTCAGCTACTTCTGCTGTAGCTTCTACAACTTCTTCAGTTGCTGGTGTTTCTTCACCTTTTATGATGATTTCTTTGTTTTCAATTCTTGCTCCTGCAACTTCTTTAGTCTTAGCAGCTTTACCTACTCTATCTCTTAAATAGAATAATTTAGCACGTCTAGCTTTACCTACTCTTACTACTTCAACTTTTTCAACTAATGGTGAGTGAATTAAGAATGTTTTTTCAACACCTACACCGTAAGATATTTTTCTTACTGTGAATGTTTTGTTAACTCCTGCACCTTGAACTTTTATTATAATTCCTTCGAAAACTTGGATTCTTTCTTTGTTTCCTTCTTTAATTCTAACATGAACTCTAACTGTATTTCCTACTTTTAAATCTGGAATTTTTGCTTTTAATTGTTCATGTTCAATAGATTTTATTATATCCATTTTAAAATTCCTCCCTTAAATTTCTATTGTCGCTAAGCTTAATCTTAGACAATAGTTTACTTCATGAGCGGTACCATTCATCTATTTTTGGCTTGGTACTTCATTTTTTAATAAATCTGGTCTTTTTTTGCGTGTAATTTGGATTGATTGTTCATTTCTCCATTTAGCAATATTTTTGTGGTTCCCAGAAAGTAATACATCCGGAACTTTTACTCCTTCAAAAACTTCTGGTCTTGTATACTGCGGATATTCTAATAATCCGGTTTGAAAATGATTCTTCTTCTATTGATTCTTTGGATAAAACCCCCTCATTATATCTTGAAACTGCGTCAATTAAAACCATTGCTGGTAGTTCTCCGCCTGTTAAGACATAATCTCCAATAGAAATTTCTTCATCTACTATTTTATCAATTACCCTTTGGTCTATGCCCTCATAATGTCCGCATAATATTATTAAATGTTCTTGTTTTGATAATTCTTCTACTTTGGATTGATTTAATGTTTTCCCTTGTGGCGACATATATATTACTTTTGCATTTTCATCTTTTACAGATTTATATGCATCATATACTACATCTGCCTTCATTACCATTCCAGCACCACCACCATATGGAGTATCATCAACTTTTTTGTGTTTATCTTTTGAAAAATCTCTAATATTTATTAAATTTATTTCTATTAGATTTTTTTCTTTTGCTCTTCCTATAATGCTTTGGTTTAATGCCTCAAACATTTCTGGGAAAAGTGTTAAACAATCAAATTTCATTTTCTCCTCCATTTAGTTTTAAATTAATCCATCTATTATATGTACTATTATTTTTTCATTTTCTAAGTCTATGTTTTTTATGACTTCATCTATGTATGGCAATAAAAATTGTTTGCCTAATTCATTTTTTACAACATATATATCTGTACTTCCATTATTAAAAATGTCGTCTAAAATACCTAGTTTCTCACCTGTATCTAGAAATACATCTAAACCAAGTAAATCTGCTATAAAATATTGTCCTTCTTCAAGTTTTATAGCATCTTTTCTGTCTATTTTTACATAGGCATTTCTTAATTTTTCTGCATTTTCGACAGTATCTATTCCCTTGAATTTTGCAAGTACCATATTTTTTTGATATTTTATTTCTTCAATTTCTAATTTTGTTTCTTGTTTTTTTGTACTTATATATACTTCTTTTAAATCATCAAATCTTGTTATATCATCCACATAAGGATAAATTTTAACAAATCCTTTTATTCCAAATGTATTAACTATTTGACCGATTTCTAATTTTTCTTTTTTCATAATTTTTCCTTTTAGCAATTATTTTTCAAATTACCCTATAAATTCAACAGTTGCTTTTTTATGTTCTTTGCTTGCTACTGCTTTCATTACTGTTCTTATAGATTTAGCAATTCTACCTTGCTTACCTATTATTTTTCCCATATCGTTTTCAGCAACTTTAACTTCAAAAACTACTGATTGTGTTCCATTTATTTCATTTACCTCAACAGCATCTTTGTCGTCTACTAAATTTACGATAATTGTATTTAAAATTTCTTTCATTTTTTAGTTTGTATTAATACCTAATTAATACATCCTCCTTTTTAATTATTTTGATGCTTTTTCGATTAATTTTTTTACTGTTTCTGTTGGTTTAGCACCATTTTTTATCCATTGTTCAACTTTAGCATTATCTAAAACGATTGTTGATGGTTCTGTCATTGGGTCATAAGTACCGATTTGTTCGATTATTTTACCATCTCTTGGACTTCTAGAGTCTGCTACTACTATATGATAAAAAGGAGCTTTTTTCTTTCCTTCTCTTTGTAGTCTTATTTTTACCATTTTTTGTTCACCTCCTAATTGTTTGATGCTTTTATTTTGTTTTTACTTTGATGTCAAAGCATCTATTATTTATATTTTAAGTTTAATATCAATTTGATTGTATGATTTAAGTTTAAAACCTTTTTAATGGTCTTTTAAAGCTTACATTAAGTCCTTAAATTCATCCATTTGATCAAGTTTTAGCCCTTTCATCATACGTTTCATGCCACCTTTTGTTTTCATCTGTTTCATCATTTTTTGTGTCATTTCAAAAGATTCCATGAATTTGTTTATTTCGTGGACCTGAGTTCCACTTCCTTTGGCAATACGTTTTCTTCTACTTCCATTTAATATTGATGGATTTTTTCTTTCCTTTGCTGTCATTGATGTTATTATTGCCTCTATTCTTATAAATTCTTTATCGTCTACTTTTACATCCTTTAATTTGTCTGCACCTGGTAGCATTTTCAAAAGTGATGATACAGAACCCATTTTTTTGATTTGTCTTAATTGTGCTAAATAATCATCTAAGTCAAATTTATTTTTTTGTAGTTGCTTTTCTAATTTTTCAGCTTCTTCTAAATCTAAGGCTTGTTCTGCTTTTTCTACAATTGACAAAACATCTCCCATTCCTAAAATTCTTGATGCCATTCTATCTGGATGAAATTCCTCAAGTTCGTTTAACTTTTCACCAACACCTATAAATTTTATTGGCTTTCCAGTTACTTTTTTTACTGAAAGTGCTGCACCACCACGTGTGTCACCATCTAGTTTTGTAAGTACAACTCCATCTATTCCCACTTTTTCGTTAAAAGATTCTGCAACATTTACCGCTTCTTGACCTGTCATTGAATCTACTACAAGTAGAATTTCGTGTGGTCTTACTGCTTTTTTTACGTCTTTTAATTCTTGCATTAAAGCTTCATCTATTTGCAAACGTCCTGCTGTATCTATTAACACTACATCATTTAATTTTGACATAGCTGTATTCATTGCTCTTTTTGATATTCCTACTACGTCTTTGCTTCCTTCTTCCGCATATACAGGAATGTTAAGCTGTGCACCCACTACTTGTAATTGTTTTACAGCTGCTGGTCTATATACGTCACATGCTACCATTAATGGCTTTTTGCCTTGTTTTCTTAAATAGTTTGCAAGTTTTCCTGCCATTGTTGTTTTTCCTGCACCTTGTAGTCCAACTAGCATTATTACTGTTGGTGGATTTGGTGAGATATTTATTTTGCTATCTGTTCCTCCAAGTAATTCTGTTAGTTCGTCTCTAACTATTTTTACTACTTGTTCCCCAGGTTTTAATGATTTCATTACATCTTGACCTAGGGCTTTTTCTTGAACTGATGCGATAAATTCTTTTACTATTTTGTAGTTTACATCTGCCTCTAGTAACGCAAGTTTTACTTCTCGTAACATATCTTTCATATTACTTTCTGTAATTCTTGCTTCTCCTTTTATTCTTCTTGTTATGTCTTGAAGTCTAGATGATAATCCTTCAAATGCCATCTTGCTTCCTCCTTTATCTTTTTAGAAGTCTAGTTCTTTGTTTATTTTGTCTATTATTTTTTTTTGTTTTTCATTTATATTTGTTTGTTCTAGTTTTTCTATTTGTTCTTTTATTTTGTTTTCTTTTTGCATGAATTTTAATTCTTTTTCGTATTCTTGTAATTTGTTTTTTGATTTTACTAGTATTGTTCGTACAGCTTGCCTTGTTATGTTTTCGTTTTCTCCTATTTCTGATAATGATAGGTCTTCATTATAGTATAGGTCCATATATTTTTGTTGGGTTTTTGTAAGTAGTTTTCCATATAAGCTTAGTAGTATACTTATTTGTATTTTTTCTTCCAATTTTATCCTTCTTTCTATATGGTTTTGGGCATAAAAAATTCTGTTACTTTTTGGTTAGTAACAGATATTTTGTAAGCTATATCTGTAATACGAATATAGTTTACACTTTTTTTGTTTATTTGTCAAGCTTTTTTGCTTTTTTATTTAAATTTATATTTTCATAAAATTTTATAAATCAAATTTTTTTGATTTTTTGACTTATAATAATCTATAGGTCAAAAATTTTATTTTTTTTGACCTATAAATTTTTATAAGTCAATTTTTTTGATTTTTTTGACCTATAAATTTTATTTTAAAAATAACTCTGTATACTTTTGAAAAGTAAAAATTTGATTTCTACTATATCCGGTTGTTTCTACAATGATATTTTTTTCTAGTAAACAATTAATAATATTTTTTACTGTACCTTCTTTTATTTCAGTTAAGTCACATAATTTTTTTCTATTAATTACAGGTTCATTATATAATACATCTATTACTTTTTTTACATTGTCCGATTTTACTGGTAAATTCACTATAATTTTATCCATTTCCATAGTTAGTTCAACCACTTTTCTAAACTTTTCTTTCGCCGTTTTTGATGTCTCAATAATCGCTTCTAAGAAAAATTTAATCCACCCTATCATATCATTATGAGTTCTTACTCTCGTAAGCATATCATAATATATATTTTTATTTCTTTCAATATAATCAGAAATATATATAGACGATTTTTCTAACATTCCTTTGCGAACTCCTTGCATTAATATTCCATGAATTTCTCTTATTAATCTAGTACATACCGGAAAGCCTTCTTTTATTTTTTCTACTCCGTAATTTGTGTCATCCCATCCCCAGTTATAATTTATTTTACTTGGGGTAAATGCTTTGTAGTCATTCATTTTTACATATTCACCTGATTTGTATTCTTCTAGTTTCATTTAATCGCCTCTTTATTTTTATTATAAGCATTCGCGAACATTTGTATTGCATCATGTTATTTTAATATATTCATTCCTTCATTTACAATTGTTTCAGCAACTTTTGCTAAAAATCCTACTGTTTGAAATGGTACATCTGGCTTATATAGTCAAAACAAAAGTTTCGTTTTTTTGCCAAAAAATATTGATTTTTTTGATGTATCTGATATAATGCATTCGGCGAAAGGAGGTTCGGTATATGCAAGAATTGTTAAACATTTTAAATACTACAAAACACACTTTAGATAATTATTATAACATTCATAAAAATGAGGATTTTTCTAATAAAAGAAATACTCCTAAAGATTATCTTGAATGGATTAACAAAAAAACTAAAATTATAATCAATTCACCTGAGTTTTTACAAAAGTCAAAAGAATATATTATTCGCGGAGATGTTGTTTGGGTTGAATTCGGATTCAATATAGGTGAAGAATTTAGTGGTAGGCATCCTGCTGTAGTTCTAAAAAACGGTGGAAAAACATTGTTAGTTTTACCTATTACAAGCAAACAACCCACCCAAAAGCAACTTACTAGCAAAAACTATATTGAACTTGGTAAAATATATAATTTTAAAATAATGAGAAGATGGATAAATATATTTAATATTAATCCTATAAGTATCGAAAGAATAGACTTTACAAAGAAAAAAGGTAATGTTAAAGGAACAGATTTAGATAATATATCAAAAGCTTTTTTAGATTCTGACCTATTTAAATATTCACCAGCTACAAATAATTTAAACTAAAAAAAATTGAATAAAATTCTTGATTTTTACATAAAAATATAGTATCATTTAAGTAATATGAAATCTATTATTTTAGATGACTGAGAAGGCTTACTTCAGTAAGCAGTTATGATTTAGAATGTAGCTTATATACTAAATATATAAGCTACAGTTTTTTATACTTATTAATTCATGTATTCCAATCTATTTTATTATAAAATTTAACTTTTAGCAAAAAGAACCGTCCCCAATAGAAAATCCTCTCAAAAAATCTCCCACATTCATCCTCTTAGCATTCTCTCCTTGAATTTCTTCTACTGAAATCACACCATCAATAGTCTTAATAAACAAACCTTTTTTGCTATCAGCCAAAATAACGTCTCCTGCTTTCTTTTCATCAAAATCCATCTCGCCTAAAATCGTTCCAAGTTTCTCATCATCCTCATCCCAAGCCCTAACCTTCCAAAATTTAATCTTCTTACCATTAAACAAAGAATAAGCTCCCATAATAGGATTTAAACCTCTAACAAGATTTTTAATTTCTCTAGCATTCTTACTTTGCCAATCAATTTTAGCCATATCCTTAGAAAGCATAGGAGCAACCGTAAAATCATCTCCCTGTGGAATTCTCTTTACCGTACCATTTTCAATTTCATCCAAAGTTCTAACTAAAAGATTACCACCAATTACAGACAATTTGTCCCAAAGTTCGCCTGTTGTTTCATCTTCTCCAATTTGAACTTCTTCTTTTAAAATCATATCACCAGTATCCATACCTACATCCATATACATTGTAGTAACACCAGTTGTCTTATCTCCATTAAGCACTGCCCATTGAATAGGTGCTGCTCCTCTGTATTTTGGAAGAAGTGATGCATGTACATTTATGCAGCCATACTTTGGAATATCTAAAATTTCTTTTGGCAAAATTTTTCCGTATGCCACAACACATATAACATCTGGATTTAGTCCTTTTAGTGTTTCTATAAAATCATCATTTCCTCTTACCTTTAATGGTTGATATACTGGTATATTTTTTTCGATAGCAACTTCCTTTACAGGTGTAGCAATCATTTTCATACCACGGCCTTTTGGTCTATCTGGATTTGTTACAACAGCCATTATGTTATGGCCTTTTTCAATAATTGCTTTTAGAGATTCAGCCGCAAAATCTGGTGTTCCCATAAAAATTATATTCATTTTTCTTTCCTTTCCCGAAAGGGACCGGGTCTTTTCTGTCCCATTGCACAAAAAAGACCCGGTCCCTTTTGTCCCATTTGTCATTTAATCTTTTGGAGAAACATATTCCAAAGTACCTGGCTCAACCAAATCCACAAATAGAACTCCATTTAAATGATCTACCTCATGGCATACAGCTTGTGCTAATAAATCTTTTGCTTTTAATTTAACCTTTTTAGCTTCTCTATCATAAAATTCCACAACAACTTCAGTTGGTCTAACAACTTTTCCAAATTCATTAGGAAAACTTAAACAACCTTCCTCACATTCCTTAGAACCTTTTGTTTTTAATATTTTTGGATTTATCAAAACATAAGGACCTTTATCATCATCTACATCAATTACAATAATTTGTTTTAAAATTCCAACTTGAACAGCAGCTAGTCCAACTCCATTAAAATGATACATTGTTTCTAACATATCATCTATTAAACTTTGATTTTTTTCTGCTGTTATGTCATCAATATTTACTTCTCTTGATTTCTTTCTTAGTATTTCGTCTCCTTGTTCTCTTATTTTTCTTAGTGCCATTCTCCTCTTCCTTTCTTGGGACAAAAGGGACCGGGTCTTTTTTGTCCTTTTTCTCGTCTTAACCTTATTTTTTCTTATTTTGGACAAAAAAGACCCGGTCCCTTTTGTCCCTTTTCTTTGTCTTTTGCCTACATCATATTATTAGGATTAACATCCACACTAACCTTAGTATGCCTCAAATTCATCCCATACACATTTTGTAAACATTTATTCAAAATAATTGTAACCTCCTCATTTACAACACCTTTTGCAATAATTCTCCATCTAATTTTATTTTGAATTTTATCAATAGGTGCTGGCATAGGCTGAAATACATTTATTTGATATTTTTCTAGGCTTGCCTTTAACATATTAAACATATACAAACTTATATCTTCAATTTCCTTTTGACTATCTCCCGAAAATCCAATTAATATTATATCGCAAAATGGCGGATATTTCAACTGTTTTCTTAGCTTGATTTCTGTATCATAAAATAAATCATAATCTTGAGTTTTTGAATATTCAATTGGAAAACTATTTGGGTTATATGTTTGTATTACAACTTTTCCCGGCAAATTCTCACGTCCCGCTCTTCCTGCAACTTGTGTAAGAATTTGGAATGTTCTTTCATTTGCTCTATAATCATCTTGGTTTAAAGAGCCATCTGCTGCAATTACTCCAACTAGAGTAACTTTTGGAAAATGATGTCCTTTTACTACCATTTGTGTCCCTATTAAAATATCTATATTTTCATCTTTAAATTTTCTTAAAATTTCCTCATGCGAATTCTTTTTAGTTACTGTATCAACATCCATTCTAATGGTTGATGCATTTGGAAATAGCTTGTTTATTTCTTGTTCTAATTTTTGTGTTCCTGTTCCAAAATATCTTATTTTTGTACTTTTACATTCTGGGCAGATGCTTACTGGTCTTTCTATATGTCCACAATAGTGACATTTTAATATATTTTTGGTTATATGATATGTTAAACTTATATTGCAATTTGGGCATTTTAGAGTATATCCACAATCTCTACACATTATAAATGTCGAATACCCTCTTCTATTTAAAAACAGTATTGTTTGCCTTTTTTCTTTTAAATTTTTCTCCATTTCTGAGTATAACAAATTGCTTATCATTGACCTATTTCCAGTTGCAAGTTCCATTTTTAAATCTACAATCTGCACTTCTGGTAAATTAGAGTTGTTTGCTCTTTTTGTTAATCTTAATGTTGATATTTCTTGGTTTTGTGCCTTATAAAATGTTCTTAAATCTGGTGTTGCACTTCCAAGTATTAATGGAATTTTTTGTTCTTTTGCAATTTCGTGGGCTACTTCTTTTGCTGAATATCTTGGGCTTGATTCAGATTTATATGAGCTATCATGTTCCTCGTCAATTATTATTAAGCCTAAATTATTACATGGTGCAAATATGGCTGACCTTGCACCTATTATAATTTTTGCTTCATCTTTTTTTATTCTTTCCCATTCATCATGTCTTTCTCCAATTGATAGTTTGCTATGTAATACTGCAATTTTTTCTTTTCCAAATCTTCCTATAAATCTGTCTAGCATTTGTGGGGTTAGTGATATTTCGGGTACTAAGCAGATTGATGATTTATTCTCATTTAAGGCTTTTTCTATTAATTGTAAATATACCTCTGTTTTTCCAGAACCTGTTATTCCATATAACAAAAATTCTTCAAATCTATTTTCTTCCATTGCTTGTGATACTTTTAAATATGCTTGTTTCTGCTCATCTGTAAATTCTAATTTTTTGTTATTATTTACTTTTTTATTTACTAGCGGATTTCTATCAATCTTTTTATTTACTATCTTTAGAATCTCTTTTTTTACTAAAGAATTAACCGTACTCCTTGAAATCTCTGCAAAATTTTCTATTTCTGGTATTGTTAAACCTTCATTATTTTTTATAAATTCTACTAATTTTTTCTGTTTTTCTCCTTTTAGTTCATTTACGTCGATTTCCTCATATGGAATATTTAGGTATACAAAATTTATATTTTTATCTTGTACTCTATCATCTTTGTTCTTAGCTCTGGTACCTGGTGTTAACATTAATTTGATACATTCAGATACATTGCAAAAGTATTTTCTTGCCATCCATCTTGCAAGTGTTATTTTTTCTGGTGGTAAATTTTCTTCTAATCCTGCTATTGGCTTTACTTTATATTCTGTTTTTTCTTTTATTTTTATAATATAGCCTTGTTCTAGTGTTTTGAAGTTTCCAAATGGTACTAGAACTCTGCTTCCTACATCTACTATATCCTCTAATTCTGATGGAATTTCGTAGTCAAATTTTCTGTTTAGGCTTTTTGCTTTGCTATCTATTATTATTTCTGCTATCATTCCCAGTTCCTTTCTTTTTCGATTTTTATTGTAACATAAAAATTTATGGTTTACAATAAAAATTTCTGAATGGTAAATTTTTTGCCTTCTATATAAATTACAAGGGACAAGATATTAATATCTTGTCCCTCATTATCTATTCCAACAATTTTTTCTGAGTTTTTGTCATATTCTCTAAATCTCCATTTTTTATTTTGTGAACTTTATTGAAATTTAGTTATATCACTTATCTTACCTGCAAAATAAGGATTATCTTTTCCTTCTTCTTTTAAAAATATTGCAAAGGTATTATCTATTATAAATTCTCTTTTTTCTTCTGCCATTGGAAGTGCTGTTTTAGCTACCATCATACCTGCTTCGCTTTTAATTTTTCCTCCTGTTTTATCCAATTCAAACTGAATTGTTTGTATAGCTTTTTCAATTAAATATGAATTACCATTTGAAAAGAAAAATGGTTTATTCTCAATTTCATTAAATTCAACTTTTTCATTTAATTTTAGATTAGGAATTTTTACAATCTCATTTTCTTCAATATTTTTATTTCCATTAAAGTTATTTTCTTTTTCTTTAATATTTCCATAAATTTCATTAAATGTTTTTCCATTTGGATTTTTACATAATATAATCTCATCTTCTTGCTTTGTCTTTAATTTTATTGCAAAATTATCAGAGGAATCATAATATAAAACTGTTACTTGTTTTCTTTGTTCTTCATTTGAATTATTTTTTATTCCAAAATATTTTATATTATTATATTTTCCAAATTTCTCATTTTCAAATTCTTCGAATACTTTTTCAAATTCAAACTCTTTTTTTAACATTGCATATAAAAAGTAGTCTTCTTCTGTTTTTCCATTCCACTCAAAATTATCTAATATATCACTATTCTCATTAAATTTATCTTTAATCTCTTTTTCAATTTCATTCTTTAACGCAATTGTTGGTTTTCCTATTTTTTTATAATAATATTTATCAGATATATCTTTTGTAGTAAATGTTTCTTTATTTAAATTTTCTGCAATTTTTAACTGTGGGTTGAATATTATATCTTTCTTTGCTATGTCGTTTTTTAAGTCATTCCATATTAGCTGAAATGTTCCACACCATATAGTGTTTGTTGAGATTTCATCCTCAAGTGTTGGCGTAGTTGTTATTCCCTCTGTTGAACTTAATTGATTATTTTCTATATTAACATTATTTTTTTTATATTTTATTGTAGCTATAGATACTACTACTATTAATATAATAATTATTATTGGTATTATTTTTTTCATATTCATCCTCTTTTTATAAAAATTTTATATTTCTAATATACTTTACTAAAGTATATCATATTTTTTCTAAATTGCAACTTAAAATAAAAAATAATTTCTGATTGGGGACGGTTCTTTTCACGAAAAGAACCGTCCCCAATCAGAAAAAATCACTAAACAGCTTCCTCATATTCAATTATATCTTTCCTCTTATAAACAGAAAGAACTAAACCAATGCAAATCATATTAACAATAAAATATACTTCCCCATAACTCACCAAAGGTAAATAAAAACCTGTTTTAACTGCCAAATTAACATTCATAAGAACACTCATTATAGACTGCACTATATACAAACTTCCCATTCCAATTATCAAAAATTTTCCATATTTATCTTTTATGTTTCTAGCATTTAATATAAATTTTGCAGACATAAGTATAATTGTCAAAACCAAAATACCTGCAACCGCAATTCCTTGTTTTCCAACTAAATATATAAATGCAAAATTACTTTCTTTTGATATGATAAAATCATCTGATTTAATAATGTCTGTGTCAGCTTCTCCAAACCATTTAGCTTTTTCTAAAATTTCTTTTTGCAACATTCCCTCATATCCGCTTCCATTAGGATCACTTTCTGGGTTAAATGATGAAGTTATTCTTTCTAATCTATATGGTTCAGAAACTAAATAAAATATAAATATAATTCCTAGTAACACAAATGGAACTAAAAGCTTACCCAAGCTTTTTAATTTATGTTTAAATTCCTGCATTATTTTTATTAAAGAAATTATTAGATATGATACGCAAAGCACTATGGTATTTGAAATTGATGGAATTTGTACCATTAATCCTAAAGATATTATACTTAAAATTATTATTTTTATTTTATCTTTATTTATTTCAATCTTTTTATCTTCTATTTGCAAATTTATAACATTTTCTTTTTTATAGCTTGTTATCCAACCAATAAAAGCTATTAAATACAAAGGTACTGTAACTGTTGCTGTTAAAAATGTAATCCTAAATACTCTAGCATAAAGTATTCCATTTATTCTAGCATTTAAACCTATATAAGGCATAAGCATTATTACTGTTGCAATAATATATATATGTGTAGAATGTTTTTCTATTTTTCTGTAATCAATAAAGTAAACACCTATACATAATATAAGTCCTATTACAGTATATTTTAATATATTAAATAACATATTCGGACTATTTGATGTATCTTTTTGTAAAATTGCAATAAATATTCCATATCCTAATAATATTAACACTAATATTACCAATTTCCAATCAAATTTAGGTCTATGAATTTTATTTAATTTTTTTCCAATATCCTCCGGATTTCCCATTGCCTCAACTGCTTTTTCTTCTGCCTTATTTTCTTCTATTCCTTTACTAATTAAATCATCTTTTGCTTCCTCAATATGGCTTTTTAGTTCTTCTTCGATGTTTTTTCGTATTGGTTCATATTTTATCTCATTTTTTACTGTATCTAAAAAATTCTTAATATCCAAATAAAACACCTCCTAATACATTAGTTACACCATCTCTATAGGTTTTCCATTCTTCTTTTTTGTCTTTTAGATGTTTTTTGCCTTCTTTTGTTATTGTGTAATATTTTCTTTTTTTGCTACCTGTTTCGTCCCAATATGATGAAATGTAATTTTTTTCTTCAAGTGTATGTAATATTGGATATAATGTTCCTTCTTGAAGATTAAATATGTTTTCTGATTTTTTACTTAGTTCTTTTATCATTTGATATCCATACATTGGCTCTTTTTCAATCAATGTTAAAACTAGCAAATCTGTACTTCCTTTAAGTAATTCTTTACTTACTTTCACTTTAAACTCCCTCCTTTTTATACATTGGTATTCTAGGTACTTTTGCATTGTATATCTAGGTATAATATTTGTCAAGTATTTTTACAAAAAATAAATACATATCAAAATCTGACATGCATTTATTTTTTATAATTATTTTATTTATTTCTTTCTCTTAACATTGATATCTCCAAAAAGGCCATCTTGCTCAGTTTCAATCTTACTTCTTCTCGACAATTCAAGTAATCCAGAAAAAGCTGTGACAACTTCTTGCCTATTATGTTTTTGTATTGAAAATAATTTATTAAACACAAAACTTTTATTCCTAATTAATTCCTTAAACATTTCTTTTACCTTGCTAACAACAGTATAAGTATCTGTAATCGCTATTTTTTCAATATTTTTGGCATTTTCATTAACTTTGTTTTGATTTTTATCCCATAATTTTTTATATAAATTAGGAATAATATTTTCCTCATACTCTTCATCTAGCTGTTGTTTAGGTAATTCAATATTTTCTGGTAATTTGTAAAATCTATTTGAATTTTCCTCAAAGCTTTTTCTTAAACTTGCTGTTATATCTTTGTATTTTTTATATTCTACTATTCTTCTAATAAGCTCATCTTCTGAAAGTTCTTCTTCTTCCTCATTTTTACTTGGAAGTAATTTTTTAGATTTTATATAAAGGAGAGTGGATGCTAAGGTTAAAAATTCACTTGCAATTTCTAAATTTAGTTCTTGAGCTTTATTTAAAAGTTCTATATATTGATTTGTTATTTCATCTAATTTGATATCATAAATACTCATTTTGTTTTTTTCTATTAGATTACATAATAAATCTAGCGGACCTTCAAAGTTATCTAATTTTATTGCATATCTTTGTGTTTCTAATGTTAAAATTCCTGGCATGTTTTCTCCTTTCTTTCCCAAATGGGACCGGGTCTTTTTTGTCCCATAGTGATAAATTTATTTTTATAAAAAATGGGACAAAAAAGACCCGGTCCCATTTGTTCCATTTGTTCACGCTTCTACTTCCTCAGCTTTTTCTTCTTTACTTTCACTATTGCTTTCATCTACAACATCTGCTCTCTTCTCTCTAAGTTCATTCATAGCCAAATTAATTCTACCTTGGTTATCAATTTCAATAACCTTAACAGTAACTTTCTCACCAATTTGAACATAGTCTTCAACTCTTCTAATATGTTCTTTTGCAATTCTAGAAATATGAAGTAATCCTTCTTTTCCATTTCCTAAATCTACAAATGCTCCATAAGATGTTATTCTTGTAACAGCTCCATAATAAATTCCACCGACTTCGATTTCACGAACGATGTCTTCTATCATATCTAAAGCATCATAAGCCTTTTCGCTGTTTTCTCCATAGATGTAAACTTGTCCATCTTCTTCAATATCTATTTTTACACCTGTTTCATCTATAATTTTGTTAATTACTTTTCCACCAGTACCTATAACATCTTTTATTTTTTCTGGTTTAATTTTTGTTGTAATTATTTTTGGTGCATATTCAGATATTTCTGCTCTTGGCTCACCTAAAACTGGTAACATTATGTCATTTAAGATGTACATACGAGCTTTATGTGTTCTTTCAAATGCTTCTTTTATTATGTCATAAGATAATCCGTCTACTTTTATATCAACTTGTATAGCTGTAATTCCTTTTTCTGTTCCACCTACTTTGAAGTCCATGTCTCCGAAAAAGTCTTCTATTCCTTGGATATCTGTCATCATAACATAATTATCTGGATTTTCTGGGTCTGTTATTAAACCTGTTGAAATTCCTGCAACTGGTCTTTTTATAGGAACTCCTGCATCCATTAATGATAATGTGCTTGCACATATACTTCCTTGTGATGTAGATCCATTTGATGATAATATTTCAGATACAACTCTTATTGCATATGGAAATTCTTCTACTGATGGTAATACTGGAACTAATGCTTTTTCAGCTAAAGCACCATGACCAATTTCACGTCTTCCAGGTCCACGTGATGTTCTTGCTTCTCCAACTGAATATGCTGGGAAGTTGTATTGGTGCATATATCTTTTTGATTTTTCTAAGTCTATTCCATCTAATTCTTGTTCTTCACTTATCATTCCAAGTGTTGTAATTGACATTACCTGTGTTAATCCTCTTGTGAACATTGCGCTTCCATGTACTCTTGGAAGTAAACCAACTTCACATGATAGTGGTCTTATTTCGTCTAATGCTCTTCCATCAACACGTTTGTGTTCATAGAAAATCATATCTCTTACAACTTTTTTCTCTAATTTGTATAGAGCTTCTCCGATATTTGATTTATCTTCTTCGAATTTTTCTTCACCAAATTTTTCTTTATATTCTTCATTTACTTTTTCTGTTAATTTATCGATGTTATTATCTCTTACTTGTTTGTCTCTTTCAGTAACAGCTACTTTCATTTCATCATGATAGTTTTCTGATAAATAATCATATATTTCAGGTATTACAGCAAATGATTTGTATTCAAATTTTGGCTTTCCTATTTCTTCTTTCATTTTCGAAATGAATTCACATAATTTTTTGATTTCAACATGTGCTGTTTCTATTGCTTCTAACATTTTTTCATCTGATACTTCGTTTGCACCAGCTTCTATCATTGCTATTTTATCATGTGTTCCAGCAACTGTTAAAGTTAAATCACTGTTAGCTCTTTGTTCTACTGTTGGGTTTATTATAATTTCATCATTTACTAAACCTACATTTACTGCCGCAGTTGGTCCTCCAAATGGGATATCTGAAATTGAAAGTGCTGCAGATGCTCCTATCATTGCTGCAACTTCTGGTGAGTTGTCTTGTTCTACTGATAATACAGTACAAACCACTACTACGTCGTTTCTGAAATCCTTTGGGAATAAAGGTCTTAAAGGTCTATCTATTGCTCTTGATGTTAATATTGCCTTATCTGATGGTTTTCCTTCTCTTTTTGTGTATGAACCTGGTATTTTTCCTACTGAATATAATTTTTCTTCAAAATCTACTGATAGTGGGAAAAAGTCTATTCCTTCTTTTGGTTCTTTTGATGCTGTTACATTTACCATAACAACTGTGTCTCCATATCTTACTAAAACACTTCCATTGGCTAAAGCTGCCATTTTTCCTGTTTCTATTGTTAATTTTCTTCCTGCTAGTTCTGTTTCATAAACTTTAAACATAAAATTTCTCCTTTTTTATTATATTTTTTACACCCCATTAATTTTAAGTTTATTATTAGCATGTAACCTCTATAATGTGCTTAAGGTTTTAAGCATATTATACAAGCTACACTTAGGCTAATACATAAACTTTTAATTACTAAAACTTTAAAAAAGAAGGGCAAAATTCCACCTGCCCCCCTTAAATATAATTATTTTCTTAATCCTAATTTTGCAACTATTTCTCTATATCTGTTTATATCTTTTTTAGCTAAATAGTTTAATAAGTTTCTTCTTTTACCTACCATTTTTAAAAGTCCTCTTCTAGAGTGATTGTCTTTTTTGTGAACTTTTAAGTGTTCTGTTAGTTCGTTAATTCTTTCTGTTAAAAGAGCGATTTGTACTTCTGGTGATCCAGTATCTTTTTCGTCTCTTTTATATTTTGCTATTATTTCAGCTTTTGATTCTTTTGATATCATAGTTTACACCTCCTGTTTTCTTTTTCTCCTTAGACCTGGTTTAAAATCGGGTGTGTTAATTATTTAACTAAGTTTAAGGAATTTTTTTACATTAGCTATTTTACTACATTTTTTGAGTTTTGGCAATAGTTTTGTTTAAAATTTCTTTAACTATTTCACCTGCAATCATAAGTCCTGCAACAGATGGTACAAAGGAAATACTTCCAGGTACCTGATTTCTTATTGTGCATTTTCTTGCTGTACCTGGAGGACATATACAATTAGTCTTACAGCTACTTGAACTATTGTCATCTGGTTTTATTGGTTCTTCTTTAGAATAAATAACTTTTAAGCCATCAATATTTCTTTTTCTTAATTCTTTTCTCATAACTTTTGCGAGAGGACAAATACTAGTTTTATAAATATCTGTAATCTCAAATCTTGATGGGTCAAGTTTGTTTCCTGTTCCCATTGCCGAAATTATTGGAATACCCATTTTTTTGCAATTTACAACTAGCTCTATTTTTGCAGTTACTGTATCTATGCAGTCTACTACATATGTTAAATCGCTTGTTAAAATATTGGATTCAGACCCTGGCATATAAAACTCTTGAAATGTTGTTACATTTGCATTTGGATTTATTTCTAAAATTCTTTCTTTAGCTACGTCAACTTTATATTTTCCTATTGTTTTTCTTGTTGCAATTATTTGCCTATTTAGGTTTGTTAGACAAATTTTGTCATCATCTACTAATACAAAATTTCCAACTCCTGCTCTTACTAAACCTTCCATTACATATGAACCTACTCCACCTAAGCCAAATATTGCAACTTTTGCATTTTGTAATTTTTCTATTCCTTCTTTTCCTATTAATAATTCTGTTCTTGAAAATTGATTTAACATTTTTGTTTTCCTTTCATTTGATTTTCTTTCCAATTATAGCATTTTTTCTGTAAGTGGTCAACAAAATAAACCTCAAAGTTGTCCTATTGTATAGGATTTAGCTTGAGGTTTATTCTTATTTTTGATATTGTATAATATAGTGTGCTATAATTTACACACTATATTATACAATATCAAAAATATCATTAAAAAATTCTCACACCAGTATTGACAAACTCTAAGTTTCTTAACGTTAACCATTATTCCATATTTCTTCTGTCTTGTCAGTTATCTTTGGTACCTGTGCATTTGTGACATTAGATTTTAGAGAAACTACGGGACGAACCGCCGCACAGTTATCGCGCTCACGGCCATTGGAATAGAACACATTCCAGTCGCCCGCAAGCGAAACGCCGTCTCCGATGCCCGCCATGCTCAAGCAGAAAACCGCATAGCTTGAATCGTCGAAAACCGAACGAGAAGCCAGCCAGTACACCTTTCCTGTATTTAGTTCAGCATTTTCAAACAACATTTTGTACACTCTGTCATTTACTGTTACTGATGGTGCATTATCTGCCACCTTACTATTTACACTATAAAGATACGCTGTTACTTCCCCTGATACTGTTGTTTGCGTTTTACCATTTAACCAACTTTCTGGAGTATATTGATTTGGATAACTATATTTTTCTCCTAATGAACCAATTAAATTTTTTTCCTTTATCATATCTATAGATGTTAAACCTACTGCCTTATCTACATCACTTTGTGTCACACTTCTTGCACTTGATATATATCCTGTCTTGTCATTTTCTTTATACATTTTACATATGTTATTTAATATTTCTACTCCATTTATATAA
>CAKOVI010000003.1 GCA_934121905.1 uncultured Clostridia bacterium | reverse complement strand
GATATTAGATTTATCAGATGAGAACTCAGAGGTTGATTGGTGGGCATACAAAGGAGGAAAATTCTTATTTAATTTATACGAATTACAATATGAAGAAGGAAACCCAGATAATATAACGGGAGAGATATCAAGTGATGTGTTAAGTGTAAATGTGGAGATACCAGATACAGAAGCAAGTTACTTTGACGTAGATGGTAATAGCATAGCTAGATTAGCAAATTTTTACTCATATTATAACAGCGGAAATAGAATATATCCAGTAGATATCATTAAAGTACCAAATAATTTAGGAAACAATTTGACATATGACTTAACATATGGAGGAATAAGCTTATTCGATAATATTACAACAGTAATTCTATCTAATAATATAACTAAATTACGTAGAAGCGGTGGATATGGAACAAACGATGAATTAAAAACTTTGTATATACCAGCCTCTGTAAAAGATATACCAAATGATGATGTATTTTATAATTTAAGTACAAACGCGAAAATTTATTTTGAAGCGTCAGGGCCAAGTGCAACATGGGGAGAAAACTGGAATTCCGGAATAGAAAATGATAGAATATATTGGAACAAATAGAAATAATAACTTGACAAAGATTTCAAAAAAACTATATAATAATTTTGATAAAAAATTTAGTATGTATTATTAAAAAATTAAAAATATTTTTTGACTTTGAGTGATTATAAGCACCGAAAAAACAACAAGAAGTGTGGTTGCCAACAAACACTTGACACATACTTATACAATTTACTTAAGCCGATAGCTTAATAGAAAATAAGGAGGAGGAGAAAGATGAAGAAAAACACGAGAGGAATCACACTAATAGCACTAGTAGTTACTATAATAGTATTACTAATATTAGCAGGAGTAAGTATTTTAATGCTAACGGGACAAAATGGTATACTAAATAGAGCAAAAGAAGCAAAAGAACAAACCCAAAAAGCAAATTCAAAAGAAAAACTAGGACTAATATTAACCGATTTACAAATGGATGCATACAAAAAAGGATCAGAAATTAAAATTGGAGAAGAACTAGCAGAAGAAATTAAAACCAAAACAGATGATGGAGTAAGTAGTGCAGAATATGATGGAAGCAGAATAATAGTAGGAATTGATGACGATGTATATTATATTGACGAATCATTAAACATAACAGATGCAGAATCAGGAAATTTAGCAAAAAGGCTAAATGTTGAAATAGAAAACAAGGTACACATAAAAATAACATCTGCAGATGTAAATGCATATAAAAATGTAAGTGATAATGAGTCAAATTTAATAGGAATAATAAATCCTGACGGAGAAGGCCAGATATTAGATTTATCAGATGAGAACTCAGAGGTTGATTGGTGGGCATACAAAGGAGGAAAATTCTTATTTAATTTATGCGAATTACCTTCTGGAGAAAGAAACTCAGATAATACAACAGGAGAGATGTTAAGTGAGATATTGAGTGTAAATGTAGAGATACCAGATACAGAAGCAAGTTACTTTGATGTAAATGATAGTGTAGTTGAATTAGCAAATTGGAACTCATATTATGATAGCAGAGATAAAATCTATCCAATAGATATTATTAAGGTTCCAAATAATTTAGGAAACAATTTAACATATAACTTAGAAAGAGGAGGAATGGCTGTATTCACTAATGTTACAACATTAATTTTATCTGATGATATCACTGGAATATGTTCGAAATCTAATACTGGCGCATGGGAAAATAACTTAAAAACTTTGTATATACCAGCATCTGTAAAAGATATACCAATTGATTATGTATTTCATGAGTTAAATGCAAACGCAAAAATTTATTTTGAGGCGTCAGGGCCAAGTGAAACATGGGTAGAAAACTGGAATGCATATATAAAGAATAATAAAATATATTGGAACAAATAAAAATGAAAAAAATAATAAATAAAATATTAATAACATCAATAAGTATATTAATAATAATTGCTAGTGTAATTGTAGGAACACCATTAAAAGGAAATACAAAAATAATATCAATAATTACATTAGCAATTTTTATAATATATGTAATAATTTATAAAATAATAATAAAAAAGAAATTAAAAAATATAAAAGAAAACATAAATCCTTTAGATATAGCAGTATTAATTTTATGTATGAGTACATTCATACCAATAATAGCCCAAACCGCAATAAATGTTCAAGACAGCATATATTCAGGAATAAAATATATAACAGTATTAATGATATATATAATAACAAGAATTGCAATAAAAGAAGAAGAGAAAAATAAAAAATATATTCAAATATCATTAATACTAGCAGGAGTAATATCAGCAATAATAGGAATAGATAACTTGACATTTAAAGTTTTTCAAAAAAAGCTATATCATATAGGAATACCATTAGTAGTAAATCCAGACAATAGAATGATTGGAAACTTTGGATATGCAAACACTTTTGCATTAAACATACTAGTAGCATTAATATTAAATATAGACAATTGTACTAAAAAATCCAAATATAAAATAGTATGCTTAGCAATAAATTTTATATTTATATGTTGCATAATACTATCATATTCAAAAGCGATATATATATTATTAATAGCAATAAGTTATATGTACATAAAAATGCAAAAAGAACCAAAAACAAAAGTAACAATATTTATCAGTGAAATATCAACACTATTTATTGCGATAATATTTATGAAAATATTTACGAGCTTTTTCCAAGTAAAAAATTATATAGGTATAATAATAATGTTAGTACAACTAACAACTATATCTGTAGCAATAAATATTTTAATAATAAAGTTTATAGAAAACAAAGAGATAGAAATAAGAAAATATAAAAAAATTTTAGCATTAACTTTAATGATAATAACATGTATTATATGTATTGGTTTATTTTTAAAAGAGCCACTACTAGTGTTCACAAATGAAAGTCAAACAGAAAAAGTAAAATACATACTACAAGGTATAACACCCAATAAAGAATACAAATTCAAGTTTAATTTAGAAGCAAAATCATTATACAATAAAAAAATTTATATAATAAAGATATCGGAAAAAGACGAGAATTATAAAGATTTAAATGAACATGAAATAAAAATAAATACGTATTTAGGAGAAAAAACAATAGAATTTGAATCAAATCCCAAAGCAAAATATTTTGAATTAACATTTGAAACCAAAAATCCAAAAGAGCAAAAAGGACTAAAAATAAATAGTTTAAAAATAAATGATAAAGAATATATATTGAACTACAAATATTTGCCAGCAAGTTTAGTAAATAAAATAAAAACATTAAACATGAAAAATGTAAGTGTAACAGAAAGATTAACATTCTATAAAGATGCTTTAAAATTAATAAAACAAAATCCAATTACTGGTATAGGTGGAAATGGATGGTATTATAAATATGAAGAAGTAAGAAGTTATGATTATGAAGCAAAACAAGTACATAGTTATCCATTGCAAATATTTTTAGAAAATGGAATAATAGGATTTTGTGCATATATAGCAATATTAATACTTGTTGTAATATATGAAAACAAACAAAAAAATAAAGAAATAAGGACAAGCTTAGCATTAAACTCAATATTAATCCATAGTATAATAGATTTTGATTTATCGTTTATGAATATACTAATATACACGTTTTTACTATTAGGAATAATCTCAAGTGGAAGAGAAAATCATAAGGAAGGAAGAAAGAATCATGAAAATAGCCATAGTACATGATTGGATAACAAATTTGGGAGGAGCGGAAAAAGTACTTTTAAAATTACATGAAATATTTCCGGATGCACCAATATATACACTAGTATATGACAAAAAAAACATGGAAAAATATTTTAAGGGAATAGAAATAAGAACATCATTTATACAAAAAATACCATTTGGAGTAAAAAAATATAGATATTTTTTACCACTAATGCCATTAGCAATAGAACAATTCAACTTAAAAGAGTATGATATTGTAATAAGTTCATCTTCATGTTGTGCAAAAGGAATAAATATAAGTACAGAAACAACACATATTTGTTATTGCCATACACCAATGAGATATGCCTGGGATATGTATTGGGAATATAACCAAGGAAATATCATAAAAAAATATATTATAGCAAAAATGATGCAAAAACTAAGAATTTGGGATTATATAACATCAAGTAGAGTTGATATGTATATTGCCAATTCACAAAATGTAGCCAAAAGAATAAAAAAACATTACAATAGGGAAGCAGAAGTAATATATCCAGCAATAGACAACATATATTATGCTAAAAATGATAAACAAAATAAAAAACCAGAATATTATTTATTAGTAACAAGATTTGTAAAATATAAAAAAGTTAATATAATAATAGAAGCATTTAATGAGCTAAATATTCCGTTGTTAGTTGTAGGAAAAGGACCAGAAAAAAATAAAATAAAAAAGATTGCCAAAAAAAATATTACATTTAAACAAGATCTAAAAATAGAGGAACTAAAAAAGTGTTATGAAGAATGCAAAGCATTTGTATTTATGGCAGAAGAAGATTTTGGAATGGTAATGGCAGAAGCAGAAGCCTGTGGAAAACCAATAATTGCATATTATAAAGGAGGAGCATCAGAAATAGTAGAAGAAAACAAAACAGGAATATTAGTAAAAGAACAAACAAAAGAAGCATTAAAAAAAGCGATAATTGAGATGGAAAGCAAATATGAAAAATTTGATGCCAACGAAATCAGAAAAAAAGCTCAAATTTTTAATGAAGAAAATTTCAAAAAAAGAATGAAAGAAATTATTAAAGGAATTAGTAAATGAAAACATTTTCCATTGTAATACCAACTATAGGTAGAGAAAAAGAATTAGAAAAATTATTAGAATCCATAAAACAGCAAAATTATAAAAAGTTTGAAGTTATAATAGTTGACCAAAACCAAGATGATCGTTTAACAGAGATAGTAAAAAAATATAAACAGGTTTTCACAATAAAGCATTATAAAGTTAATTTTAAAGGAGCATCAAAAGCGAGAAACTATGGAGCTCAAAAAGCCAAGGGAGAAATTATAAACTTTCCAGATGATGACTGTATATATGAAAAAGATACCTTAAAAAAAGTAAATGAAATATTCACAATAAATAATAATATTGATGCACTATTTGGAAAGGTAAAAGACTTAGAAAATAAAAAGGACATTCTATATTTTAAAAAAAGTAGTGGGAAAGTAAAAAAAAGTAATATATATAGAACAACAATTGAAACAAGCATGTTTATAAAATTAAAAATATTTAAAGAAATAGAAATGTTTGACGAAAATTTAGGAGTAGGAACATATTTTGGAGCAGAAGAAGGAGCAGACTTAGTTTGTAGATTATTATATAAAAATTACAATTTACAATATATAGCAGAAAACTTTTTCTTTCATCCAAATAAAAAAGAAGAGGAAAATATAAAAAGAGCATATAGTTATGGGATTGGATTTGGAGGTATGGCATATAAGCACATTATAAAATATAAAAAAATATATCCAGCAATATTATATTTAATTATAAAAATTAGTAAAAATATTTTTTGTATTATATATGGAATTATAACAATAAATGCGAAGAAGATAAGATATAACTATTATAGTTTAAAAGGGAAAATAGTAGGAATTCTTAAAAGCGATAATAAGAAAAGAAAGAAGGAAAGATGGAAGCAATAATTTTAAGTGGGGGAAAAGGGAATAGATTACAAAGTATAATAAAAAAAATTCCAAAAACAATGGCAAAAGTAAAAGGAAAGCCTTTTTTAGAAACCACATTACAATGGCTAAACACATTTGATATAGATAAAGTAATTTTAGCAGTAGGATATAAAAAAGAATATATAAAAAAATATTTCGGAAATAAATACGGAAAAATAGAATTAAAATATTCAGAAGAAGATGAGCCATTAGGTACAGGAGGAGCAATAAAAAAAGCACTAGAAAAATGCAAAGAAGAAAATATCATTGTAATGAACGGAGATGTATTAGCAAGAGTAGATTTAAATGAAATGTATAAAAAACATGAAAGTTTAGAAGCTTTAATGACAATAGCAATTAAAGAGATGAATGATTTTGACAGGTTTGGAGTAGTCAAATTTAAAAAAGATAGAATTATAAAATTTGAAGAAAAGAAATATGTAAAAAAAGGGTATATGAATACAGGAATATATATAATAAACAAGAATATATTCAAAAACAAAATAAATAAAAAAAGCTTTTCAATAGAAATAGACTATTTAAATAAATATGTATCTAAAGATAAGATTGGTCTATTCATATATGAAGGAGAATTTATAGATATCGGGATTCCGGAAGACTATAAAAAAATACAAAAAATAGATATTTTGTAAATAAAAAGTATAGCAAGAAGAAATGGGCATAATAAAAAATCTCTCGAAAGGAATTGAAAAATGGATAATAAAGAAATTGAAAATAAAGCAAGAGAAATAAGAAAGGATATTGTAGAACAGGTATATAGAGCAAGTTCTGGTCATCCAGGAGGATCACTATCTATTGCAGATATAATGGCAGTACTATATTTTGATGAGTTAAACATAAACGAAAAAAATCCAACATGGGAAGATAGAGATAGACTAATATTGTCAAAAGGACACTGTTCACCAGCACTATATGGAGCATTAGCAGAAAGAGGATATTTTGAAAAAGAAGACTTAAAAGGATTTAGAAACATAAATAGCAAGCTACAAGGTCATCCAAATATGAATGATGTACCTGGTGTAGATATGAGTTCAGGATCACTTGGACAAGGTTTATCTGTTTCTAATGGTATAGCAATAAGTGGAAAATTGGATAATAAAAATTATAGAGTTTATTGTATCTTAGGAGATGGCGAAATAGAAGAAGGTCAAGTTTGGGAAGCTGCAATGGCATCAAATAAATACAAACTAGATAATTTGTGTGTAATAGTAGACAACAACAATCTTCAAATTGATGGAACAATAGAAGAAGTTATGAGTTCATATCCAATAGATAAAAAATTTGAAAGTTTTGGGTTTAATGTTATTTGTATTGATGGACATAATATTCAAGAAATAAAAAATGCCTTTAAAATAGCTAGAAATACAAAAGGTAAACCTACTTGTATTATTGCTAAAACCGTTAAGGGAAAAGGGGTTTCTTTTATGGAAAATCAAGTAGGTTGGCATGGAAAAGCACCAAATCAAGAACAATATGAAATTGCTATGAGGGAGTTATAAAAAAACAACAGTCCAAATTGTGCAATGCAAAAGGAGAAAGAAAATGAAAGTATTAATAACAGGAGCATCTTCTGGAATTGGAAGAGATATGGCAAGAGAATTCGCTGAAAGACACTATGATTTAATAGTTGTTGCAAGAGATGAAAAAAGATTGAATGAACTAAAAACAGAATTAGAAGTAAAATATAATGTAAATGTAAAAATTGTTGTCAAAGATTTGTCAGAAGAAGAAAATTGCATAAGTCTATATGAAGAAAACAAAGATATAGATATATTAGTAAACAATGCAGGTTTCGGGGTATTTGGAGAATTTAATAAAACAGATTTGCAGAAAGAATTGAATTTAATAAAAACAAATATAATTGCTGTACATATTTTAACTAAATTATATTTAAAAGATATGGTAGAAAAAAATAGCGGAAAAATTTTAAATGTATCTTCAATTGCAGGAAGTATGCCAGGACCACTTATGTGTGCATATTATTCATCAAAAGCATATGTTTTAAGATTATCAGAGGGAATAAGGGAAGAGCTAAATAAAAAGAAATCTAAAGTAAAAATCAGTGTATTGCAACCAGGACCTGTAAATACTAATTTTAACAATGTTGCAGGTGTTAAATTTAATTTGAGTTCTAAATCTAGCGAATATGTTGCAAAATATGCTGTTAAAAATTTTTTGAAGGGAAAGTTTAATATTGTTCCTGGTTTTATGATAAAATGCGCTAAATTTATGGCTAAAATTACTCCGAATTTTATTGTTGCAAAGGTTTGTTATCATATGCAAGAAAAGAAAAAGTAGGTGCCATGGTGCAAAAAGAAGCCGTCCTTTTTTGGTGATTTTTCCAAAAAAAGGACGGCACCAATTGCAATGGCACAAAAAGAACCGGTCCAAATGTGTCAAAATTTTGAAAACAACAACCCATCACTATTACTATAATAATTTTTTCGACATCCAACCTGTTTAAATCCCCATTTCTTATAGAGTTTAATGGCAACATCATTTATGGAACTAACTTCCAAATTAATTTTTATTATATTATTTTCAAAACAAAAATTAATCAATTTTTCCATAAGTAAATCGGAAATTCCGTTTACCTCTAAAATCTTTTTTTACAACAATATTGGTTATATCAGCTTCATCCAATACCACCAAAACACCAGCAAATCCAACGATTTCGTCATTAGATGATTTTGCTACAAAATATGTGGAATTTGAATTTTCGAGTTCACTTTTAAAAACATTATAGTTCCAAAAATCATCAAAATCACTTTCCAAAATGTCTTTTATATGTTCTAAATCATTAACACACATATAATCTATTTCAAAATTATTTTGATTCATTTAATTTTTCCTCCATCTTTTTTTCTGCTTCAGATTTTCTAAGATATAGAGGCATAGCTTCTTGTATATTATTAGTTGTATAATTGTAAAACCCTGCAAAACCTACTTTAGAAGCGGACAAAACGTTATTTTCTACAAAATTAGCAGATGGTAAATACTTTAGGATAATATCTTTATAATTAACAGCTCCATCTCCAACAAATGTAATAGTATAATTTGGATTTATATTGTTTATTTCTAAAAGTAAGTCTTCAATATTTTCAAAAGAAGCATTTCTTCTTATGATGTGACTAAATGCTGAATTTAAAATATTTTCAAACATTTCGCAATAAACATTATTTTTCTTAGCATCAATTAGAGAACATATAACGCCTCCATTTTGACAATTATATGTAAGGCTATCAAGTGAACTTACACCAATAGATTTAATTCCTAAACTATCTGCAAAAGCCTTAATAGTTGCAATTCCAATACGAATACCTGTAAATGAACCAGGACCGATATCTGCTACTAATAAATCTATGTCTGAAAGTGTTAAGTTAGTTTCGTCAAATACTTGTTTAATAAGAGGCATTAACGATTCTGAATGAGTTAATCCATTATCTAAATTTATTTCTTTAATAATTGATAAATCTTCTAAAATAGCTACTCCACAAATTTTACTAGATGTTGTTATACTTAAAATTTTCAACTTAAATTTCCTCCTTTAATTTGTCTAAAATTTTTTCATATTTTTCACCTAAAGCCTCAATTTTTAATAAACGCATATCTGGCTCAGTGTCAGATTTTTCAAACGAAATATGAATATATTCAAAAGGCAAGGCATCTTCTATTAATTCGCCCCATTCTATCAAACAAATACCTTTTTCAAAATATTCTTCTCCACCAATTGCATAAAACTCTTCAGTATCAGATAATCTATAAACATCAAAATGATATATATTTGTAGAGTGAGATGTATATTCATTTACAATGTTAAAAGTTGGACTAGATATTTCTTCTTCTAATCCAAAGAAACTTAAAAATCCTTCTGTAAATTTGGTTTTACCAGAACCGAGTTCACCTGTTAGGACTACAGTATCACCGATTGATAGGTGATAAGCAAGACTTTTGGCTATGTTCATTGTTTCATTACTTGAGTTTGAAATTAAATTTAATGTTTTCATAAGGTTATTCCTTTCTTTGTATGATATTTAAAAATCTCTTTAAATCTATTTAATATAATACTACAAATTTGAGATTTCATCAATAAAAATTGAAAAAAGGTTGTAATTTTGGGAAATTTAATTTATAATAAGGGAAGTTTTAATAAAGAGGCGATTGAATGAAAGATAAATCTTGGATAATTATATTAATAATGGGAATAGCTTTGACAATATCATTAGGATATAGTATTGTTGTGAGTCAAAAGACAAAAAACATAGGAGAGAGTACGGTTACAACAACAAGTATAATCGAGATGAAAGCATCAACCGTTACAATAAAAAACACTTTAACAGGAACAGGAAATGTTGAATATAAAGAACAAGACGAAGAAAATAGTGATATAGCCCAAGAAAATCAAACAGATAATAGTGAGGATGAAGTGGTTCGAGAAGATAATACAGAAGGAATAGAAAAAATTTATCAAATTGTATTGTCAATTGAAGATAAAAATTTGGAAAAAGCAAAAGTTGGTCAAGGTGTAGAAATTTCAATAAAAAATGGAGAAGATACACTTAGTTATACAGGACAAGTAATAAAAATAAATAAAGATATTAATAATAAATCAACATTAACCGTAAAAATAACTAATCCAGATGAAAGACTTGAGGAAAATATGCAAGCAAATTGTACTGTTATTATTGAGAAAGCTGAAAACGTTGTTGGACTTCCGGTTGAGGCTATCCAAAAAGATGCGGAGGGAAAAGAATATGTTGATGTTGTTCAAGATGATGGTACTGCAAAACAGGTTTATATAAAAACAGGAATATCTGATGATTATTATGTTGAAGTAACTTATGGGTTAAATGTAGGGGAAAGTGTTCAGATTGTTAAATCTACAACTACTGTTGTTAATAAAAATAATGAAAATAAATAATTTTGAGTTGGTGAAATGTTAGTTTCACTAACATTTATGCCACTATAGCTCAGTTGGTAGAGCGACGGATTCGTAACCCGTAGGCCAGCAGTTCGATTCTGCTTAGTGGCTCCATTGGAAATAAACTTATGGAAAGAAGTATATGGAGATGAAGTACAGTCGAAGTACTAGAAGAAAAAACTTCAAATGAGTGGTACGAAAAAGTAACGGATGAAGAATATGACAAATTACCAGAATAAATTTATATTAAAAAGAGAAAATAGATGTAATGATTGAGGAAGATTAACTTAGATGGAAAATAAAAAAAATTAAATGTAAATATTATAAAATACAAACAAATAGAAAGGCGTAAATAAAAAATAGTATAACTAGGAGAAAATAGATGTTAGAAAATATAGAAGTTTTATACCATAGTAGTATAAAGATAACTAAAGAAAAAATAATTTATATAGACCCATTTAAGATAAATCAAAACTATAATGATGCAGATATAATATTTATAACCCATGACCATTATGACCACTATTCAGAAGAAGATATAGACAAAATTATAAATGAAAAAACAACAATTATAATCCCAGAAGAATTATTAACAAAATTATTAAGAAAAGGAATAAACAGAAGCACTATTATTACAGTAGAGCCAAATAAAAAATATACAGTTCAAGGTATAAAATTTGAGACAATACCAGCATATAATGTGAATAAAACATTTCATCCAAAAGAAAATGAATGGGTAGGATACATCATAGAAATAAAGGGTATTAGATATTATATAGCAGGAGATACAGACATCACAGAGGAAAATAAAAAAGTAAAATGTGATGTTGCTTTTGTTCCTGTTGGTGGAACTTATACTATGGACTTTAGAGAAGCGGCAGAATTAATAAATGAAATAAAACCTAAAGTAGCTGTTCCAATTCATTATGGAAGTGTCGTTGGAACTAAGCAAGATGCAACAAACTTTGTGAAATTGTTAAATCCAGGAATTAATGGAGCAATCTTAATGGCAAAATAATGTAATGATTTTATAGAAGTAGTAATGAATATAAAAATTTGGTGTGAATAATTTTGTAAGTTATAGGATAGGAGATTTTATCTGTGGACGAAGAGAAAAAAATAAAATTTAATAGTTTAATTCCAGAATTAAGTGTTTCAAATATAGAAAATAGTAAAAAATTTTATGAAAACATAGGATTTAAAGTTATTTATGAAAGGAAAGAAGACAAATTTTGCTTTATACAATTAGAAGAAAATCAAATTATGATAGAAGAAATTAATGGTAATTGGAATGTTGGAGAATTAACATATCCGTATGGCAATGGAATAAATATAAGCATGTCAGTGAAAGATGTTCAAAAAC
Source organism: uncultured Clostridia bacterium (assembly GCA_934121905.1). Classification (GTDB taxonomy): domain Bacteria; phylum Bacillota; class Clostridia; order TANB77; family CAG-508; genus CAG-269. The sequence goes on along the minus strand of CAKOVI010000003.1, from coordinate 118,355 downwards.
TATATAATGCGTTAAAAAATAAAAACATTAAGTTTTTTATAGATTTAAAAATAAGTGAATACAAGGTAAATGATAAAGTATATCAAGACAAAGAATTTTTAATACAAGATCCAGATGGATATTTATTAAGATTTAATGATTAGGGTGAGAAGCAAAAACCAATTGACAAATCCTTAAAAACGTTGTAAAATATTGATATTGCAAAAAAGAGAAAAGAAAGGTGATATCAAAATGGCAAACGTAAAAGAATTAATGCAAGCAAGAAATGAAAAATTACAAAAAATAGAACAATATGGGATAAATCCACATCCAGAAAGGTATGAAACAACACACGAAATAGGAGTAGCAAGACTACTAGAAGATGGAACAAAAGATGTATCAATAGCAGGAAGAATAATGTCAAAAAGAAAAATGGGAAAAATAGCATTTTTAGACTTAAGTGATGTAACAGGACATATTCAATTAGTAATGAAAAGAGATGATTTCCCAGAAGGTGAATACAAAAAATTCCATGAAATAACAGATATAGGAGATTTTGTAGGAGTAAAAGGAGAAATATTTACAACACAAGCAGGAGAAAAATCATTAGAAGTATATAGTTTTGAATTTTTAGGAAAATCATTAAGACCACTTCCAGAAAAATATCATGGATTAGTAAATCAAGAAGCAATTTATAGAGAAAGACATTTGGACTTAATAATGAATGAAGAAACAAAAAAGAAATTTTTATTAAGATCAAAATTTGTAAGACTATTAAGAGAATTTTTAGATAACCACGGATTTATAGAAGTAGAAACACCAGCACTTCAAAACACAGCATCAGGAGCAACAGCAAAACCATTTATTGCACATCATAATGCATTAGATAGAGATGTATATTTAAGAATATCACCAGAATTAACACTAAAAAAATTAATAATAGGTGGATTTAACAACATATACGAAGTTGCAAGAGATTTCAGAAATGAGGGAATGGATGCAAACCACTTACAAGACTTCACAATGGTAGAAGGATATAGTGCATACTGGAACTATGAAGACAACATGAAATTCATGAAAGAAATGATAACATATATTTTAAAAAAACTATATGACGGAAACCTAAATATCCAAATAGGAGATAAAGTTATTGACTTTGGTGGAGAATGGAAAGTTGTTTCATTTAGAGAGTTAATCTTAAAAGATTGTGGAATAGATATAGATAAATTTGAAACAGCAGAAAGTTTACTTGCTAAAATAAGAAGTCAAAAAATAGACTTAGAAGCTGAAAATATTGAGAGCCTTGGTAGAGGAAACTTAATTGATCAACTTTACAAAAAGGTAAGTAGACCAAGCATAATAGAACCAACATTTTTAATAAAACATCCAATAGATTTATCACCACTTGCAAGAAGCAATGATGAAAATCCAAATTTAACAGATAGATTCCAATTAATAGTTAATGGACAAGAAATTATAAATGGATATTCAGAGCTTGTTGATGCAAGGGAGCAAGAAAGAAGATTAATAAAACAAAGTGAGTTAAAAGCTCAAGGTGATGAGGAAGCTATGTCAATAGACAAAGAATATATTAGAGCTATGGAATATGGAATGCCACCAATTTCTGGTTGGGGATTAGGTGTAGATAGATTCTTACAATTCTTAACAAGTAGCCAAAATATTCGTGATGTTGTTTTATATCCGCTTATGAGACCTAGAGATTGGGCAAATGAAAGTGATGATGAAGAATAATTTTGTCGAACGAAAAAAGACATACTTAAAGGAAATCAAGTATGTCTTTTTTTTATATTAAAATTCACAATTTTTAGGAGTTCTAGGGAAAGGAATAACATCACGAATATTTTGCATACCAGTTAGGTACATCATAGCTCTTTCAAAACCTAAACCAAAACCAGAATGTTCAACACTACCATATTTTCTTAAATCCAAATACCATAAATACTCTTTTAAATCCATATTAAGTTCTTTCATTCTGTTAATTAGTTTATCATAATCTTCTTCCCTTTGACTACCACCAATAATTTCACCAATTCCAGGAGCCAAAAGGTCAGCTGCTGCAACAGTTTTACCATCTGGGTTTTGTTTCATATAAAAAGCCTTAATATCTTTTGGATAATCTGTTACAAAAACAGGTTTATTAAATATTTTTTCACATAAATATCTTTCATGTTCAGTTTGAAGATCAATACCCCAAGAAACTTTAAACTCAAATTCGTCATTGTGTTTTTCAAGTTCTTTAACTGCATCAGTGTAAGTTATTCTTGCAAAATCAGATGTTACAACATTGTGAAGTCTCTCTAATAATGTATTATCAACGAACTTGTTGAAAAATTCCATTTCTTCTGGGCAATGTTCTAAAACATAAGAGAAGATATATTTAATCATTTCTTCAGCTAAATCCATATCGTCAGATAAATCTGCAAAACTAATTTCAGGTTCAATCATCCAAAACTCAGCAGCGTGTTTAACTGTATTTGAATTTTCTGCTCTAAAAGTTGGTCCAAAAGTATAAACATTTCTAAATGCTGTACTATAAGTTTCAACATCTAATTGACCACTAACAGTTAGGTGAGCAGGTTTTCCAAAGAAATCTTTAGAAAAATCAACTTGTCCATCTTGAGTCATTGGAACATTAGCTAGGTCAAATGAATTTACATTAAACATTTCACCTGCACCTTCGGCATCACTTGAGGTGATTAGGGGAGTGTGTACATATACAAATCCTTTTTCTTGGAAGAACTTGTGAATTGCATAAGACAAAACACTTCTTACTCTAAATACTGCATAAAATGTATTTGCACGAGGACGAAGGTGTGCAATTGTTCTTAAATATTCAAATGTATGTCTCTTTTTTTGTAAAGGGTAATCATTATCACAAACATTAAATATTTTTACGCTTTTTGCTTGAATTTCAAAAGGTTGTTTTGAGTTTGGTGTTAATACAAGCTCTCCTGTTACTTTTATTGAAGAACTTATTGTTAATTTTGATAGTTCTTTAAAGTTAGGTAGATTGTCTGATATTACTATTTGTATGTTTTTGAAAAATGAACCATCATTTAGTTCTATAAAACCAAAATTTTTAGAAGCTCTTATTGTACGAACCCATCCTTCTATTGTTATTTCTTTGTTTTCGTATTCCTTTGTATTTTTATATAAGTTTCTTACTAATAATTTTTCCATAATATGCCTCCATTGTTTTATTATGTGACTATTATACAAAATTATTAGTGAAATTGCAAGGCTTTTTCTGATTGGGGACGGTTCTTTTCGCGAAAAGAACCGTCCCCAATGCGAAATTTCGCAAAAAGAAACGGTCCCAATGGAAAAAGAAACGGTCCCATCACAAAATAATACAAATCAATCCGCCACTACCTTCATTAACAATTCTCTCCAAAGTTTCTTGAAGCTTAATCTGAGCCTCTTCTGGCATCTTAGCAAGTTTAGCTTGTAAGCCTTCATTAACAAGTTCATGTAAACTTTTACCAAAAATATTAGAATTCCAGATTTTTTGTGGGTCACTCTCAAATCCAGAAAGGAGATAATTAACCAATTCTTCAGATTGCTTTTCAGAACCAACAATAGGGGAAACCTCAGTTTCAATATTTGCCTTAATAATGTGGAGACTTGGAGCAGTAGCTTTTAATTTGACACCAAATCTAGAGCCTTGTTTAACCATTTCAGGTTCTGCCAAAACTAGTTCATCAATAGAAGGGGTAACAATTCCATATCCTTTACGATTAACTTCGTCAAGTGCATCGGCAATTTTATTATATTTCTTTTTTATTGAAGCTAAATCATTAATAATTGCAAATAAATCGCCTTCGTTTGAAATATTTACACCTGTCATTTGAGTTAAAACCTGATAGAAGAGATTATTTTTTAATGTAATTGTAACATTAATTCTACCTGTTCCAAGTTCAATGTTATCAATTTGAGTTTTTGTGATAATATTCGTTTGATTAATTGAATTACTGCATTTACTAGCTTCTTTTAATAAAGTTATATTATCAAATGCATCATGTATACTATTAAATAATTCTTGTTTAAGAGGATGAGAAGAGTCTAAACCATTAACCCATTTAGGGAAGGAGAAGTTAACTTGACTTACAGGAAATTCGTATAGTATTTTTGAGAAAATATTTGTTATATCTGAAATGTCAAGTTTAGCACAGTTGATTGGCAAGACTGTTGATTGATATTTTTCGCAAAGAGAAGCTGCTAAGTGCTTTGTATCAGAATTTTCTGGATGTTCAGAATTTAGAAGTATTATAAATGGCTTATTTATTGCTTTTAATTCTGATACAACACGCTCTTCCGCTGAAATGTAGTCTTCTCTTGGAATTTCAGAAAAACTGCCATCAGTTGTTATTAAAATACCAATTGTAGAATGTTCTTCTATTACTTTTTTAGTTCCTATTTCGGCTGCTTGTTCAAATGGTATCTCGGCTTCAGACCAAGGTGTTTTAACCATTCTTGGTTTGTCGTCTTCAAGATATCCGATGCTATTTGGAACTAAATATCCTACACAATCTACTAAACGTGTTTTTAATTTTAGATTGTTGTCTATTGTAATTTCAACTGCTTCATTTGGAACAAATTTGGGTTCTGTTGTCATTATTGTTTTTCCACCGGCACTTTGTGGCAATTCATCTTTAGCACGCTCTTTTTTGTAATCATTGTTGATGTTAGGAATTACTAGTAAATCCATAAATTTTTTTATAAAAGTGGATTTTCCAGTTCTTACAGGTCCTACAACTCCAACATATATATCACCTTCAGTTCTTTTGGCAATGTCTTGGTATAATCCGAGATTTTCCATGTTTGTACCTCCTATGTACTTTTTTGTGTTTGTACTTGCTTTTAGTAATTTATATGAAGTTGTTTGTGGTTTATGACTTTTTTGGAAATTTTTTATAAACAGGGAAGAGACGAAAAAATAAAAACGTTCACATTAAAAATGTAATATGAACGTTTTATATGATTATTTATTATGTTTATCTTTTTCAGATTTTTTTAATTTGTATATAATTATTCCACAAGCACTTACAAGAATTACAAGTAAAATGCGTTGTTTTAACATTCTTTTATCTCCACCAGTAGGTAGTAAAATTATTCCTTTATTGCTTGTTTTAGTATAATCTTTTTCTTTTGTAGAAGCATTTCCTGCAACAGCTACTTGAGATACAGCAGAGCTAGATGCTTTGGCTTTATATTCTATTCTTTTATAAGAATCATTTGAATATGATAGGATTTCTGCATCTGCACCATATGACATTTCTTCATCATTACCAAGTAATTTTGTTGTGTTAATATTTATTTTGATAGAACCATTGGTTGGTAAAACATAGTGACTATCATCGTCTTTAACTTGAACAGTTACAGCAATAGCTGATGTAGGTTGTTCAGAATCATTTCCTTTTATCTTGTTAATTGCTTCCTCAGATAAGATATCATTTATATCACTATAATTATATATTGTATCAGCAGTTAAAGAAGTAATCTTTGTTATATTTAATTTCTGTTTTTTGTTATTCTCACCTATTCCAACAGCAGAAACTGATTTTGTATCACAAGTAAATCCATCAGGTACATAGAATAATATACTAACTGTTTTGGTGTCATTGTAAAGAGATGTGTTTGTTACATCTACTGTATATCTAACTACTGCAGTACTTCCATATAATAAATCCTTTTCAATAGTTGAGATTAAATTTTCAGCTTCTTCTGTAGTTGTAACTTGTCTATCAATTACTGTTCCTGTACTTGCAACAACTGCTAAACCTGTTACAGAGATTTTAGGTGTTATTGTATATTGAGGAAGTTTAGTTAGATATATATCAGGTGCAGTGAGCCTAACTTCACTTAGTATGTAATGGGTTATATGAACTACTTCTCCATCTTCATTTTTTTCAACTTTAGGGTTAGGTTCTGGAAGTGTACCATAATATAAATTTGCAGTGCATTCTTTGCTAGTTATAGTTATACTTGTTTTATTAAATAATTCTGTAGCATATTTTTTAAATTCTTCAAGATTAGAAGTTTTTATTTCCATATCTAATGCTTGGAAACAGTTTGTGTTTTTATATTCGAAAGTTCCAAAGTTCTCTTCTATTTTTTTTCTGACTACTTTATTTAGACTATAACCGTTATCTATAGTTTCGATACTTTCTTTAACATATTTTTCAAATTCTTTTACGATTTCTTTTGAAACATTTTCAATACTATCTACATTGTAAAATTTATTATATTCATCATTTTTATTATTTTTAAATATATTGTCAAGCATATTTTTATCTTTTTCATCTTCTAAGTTAGTTATTACAGAAAATACTTTTACTTTGTCGTTATTTTCAATATTTTCTAGTTTTGTTTTAGTATTTTGGGCAATTTTTTCTAGTTTAGCATCATTTTCTGCTATTAAAGAAGCAGCATCTGGAGATGAATAATCAACTCTGTAAAGTGTATTTTCTTTATTTCCATCTGATGTTGGTAAACCATCAGAAAGTAAGAACATATATTTATTTGAATTATTTGCATTACTATTTATAAAAGATTCATTTGCCTTATTTAATGCTCCTAATATATTTGTATATCCTTTGTCAGAGAATTCTATTTCGCCATCAAGTGCATTTGTTAATGTATCTACATTGTTGGTTAAAGCTACACGTCTATAACATACACCAGTAAATACTACAAGACCTATGTAAATATTTTTTTCTCCTGTTAATAATGAGTTTATAATATTTTTAGCAATTTGTTTTTCAATTTCTAGTTTTGTTTTTTTAACAGTAGTATTATTTTCTTTGACTTCTATTTCTGTATCCATACTGTAAGAACAGTCTAATACAAGATAAACTTGGGCTGCAGATTTTCCACTTTTTTCAATTATTTTAAAACCTTCTTTAGATTCACCGCCCATATAATCTTGTCCATTGTATTTTAGTTTTTGTTGTATTATTTTTGCAGCATCTACAGTATCAATGCTATTTATTTCTCCTTCGCTTGTATTTGGATAAGTATATTCAATGTGGTATGTGTGCTCACCAGAACCTAATCTATCAATTCCAAATTGATATTTTCCATCTACATCAGTAGTAGTAGAAAAATTGTTTCCAACATTGTCTACATATTTAACTGTAACATCACTAAGAGGAACCTCTGTAGAATCAACGCTAGCTTCATCATTTTCTTTACCTATTTTCGTACTGTTTACTGATTCAACATTTTCTTTTACATAACCTTCGATTCCAACATATGATGGAATTGATACTGTTGACTCATTTGAAGATGATGCATCAGTATTGCCATTATTGTTACCTGAAGAAGAAGAACCTCCACCTAAAGATGGGCTTGGACTAGGCCTTGGGGAGAATTCTACTCCACCATAATCCATTCCATAAACAATTCCACTTTGACATCCTAAAAAAGATATCAACAATAAAAATATAATTAATTTTTCTAAATTTTTCCAAATTTTATTTTTCATAATAACTCCCTCCTTAGTAAAAGAGTATTTTTTCACCACTTATATTATACACTTTTTGGAACAAATTGTCAATAAATGCCTGAATAAAGCAAGACAAAGAGATTATTGTAAAAATAATTGACTATTTAAATATCAATATGTTATACTAAACAAGTAAAAAGATTGAATAATATATTAATATAAATACATTTAGGAAGGAATGAGATAAATTATGATAATAACTTATGATTTAAATCAAAAAGAGCTACAAGAGAAAATTACAGTAAGAGAGGCATTCAAAGAAGAAATAGAACAAAGTGAGTTCCCAATTATAGGAGCAAAAGTAAACAATGAATATCAAAGATTAGATTATGAACTAAATGAAGATAGTGAAGTACAACTTGTAAATATAGCAACAGATGGCGGAATGAAAGTATATAGAAGAACATTAATATATATAATGGCAAAAGCATTTGATAAGACATATAAAGAAGCGAAAATAAGAGTAAACTATCAATTATCAAATTCAATGTTTTGTTCAATAGACAATATGGAAGTAACAGATGAAATACTAGAAAATGTTGAAAAAGAAATGAGAAATATTGTAAGCCAAAACTTACCAATAACTCAGAAAAAATTAACAAGAAAAGAAGCAGAAGAGCTTTATGAACAAGAAAATTCATCAAAAGGAAGGCTTCAATTAGACTTAAAAAACAACGAAATTATAAATATGTATTATTGTGAAAACTACTATAATTATATATATGAAGATATTGCAATAAATACAGGAATTGTAAAAATATTTGATTTAGTAAAATATGATGATGGATTTTTATTAAGATATCCAAGTATCAATAATCCATATGTTTTACCAAAATATAAAGAAACAAAAAAATTACATTGGGCTTTAGACGAATATAATGATATACATAAGATTTTAGATGTTACAACAATCTACAAATTAAATAACATAATAAAACATGGAAATATAAAAAATTTAATAATGTTAGAAGAAGCACTACATGAGAAAAAAATCGCACAAATAGCAGACAAAATTGCAGCAAATAAAAATGTAAAAATGGTACTTATTGCAGGACCTTCATCATCAGGAAAAACAACATTTGCACAAAGGCTAGGTTTGCAATTAAAAATTAATGGTTTAAAACCAGTTACAATTTCAGTAGACAATTATTTTGTAGAAAGAGAAGATACTCCAAGAGACGAAAAGGGCGAATATGATTTTGAAAACATAGAAGCAATAGACTTAGAATTATTTAATAAACACCTAACAGCTTTATTAAAAGGAGAAACAATTGAATGCCCAGAATTTGACTTTACAGTGGGAACTAAAAGATATAAAGGAAAAACAATGCATCTAGCAGAAGATGAGATTTTGGTAATAGAAGGAATTCATTGTTTAAATGATAAACTTACTTCTCAAATTTCAAAAGATCATAAATATAAGGTATATATAAGTGATTTAACAGTTCTGAATATGGATAGATTAAATAGAATATCAACAACAGATTCAAGATTAATAAGAAGAATTGTAAGAGATTACCAATTTAGAAATTACAGTGCTGAACACACTTTAGACTCTTGGGCAAAGGTAAATAGAGGAGAAAGAAGAAACATTTTCCCATATCAAGAAACAGCAGATAGTATTTTTAATACATCATTAATATATGAAATTGCGGCTTTAAAAGATATTGCTCTTCCATTGTTAGAGGCAATACCTAAAGAAAAGAAAGAACATGCAGAAGCGGTTAGATTGATAAATATATTGAAGTATTTTGAATCAATACCTTCTGAATATATACCAGCAAATTCTTTACTTAAGGAATTTCTTGGTGGCGGATATTTTGAGTATTAATTTTTTTGGATTGGGGACGGTTCTTGTAGCTCAAAAGAACCGTCCCCAATCAGAAAAAAGAAAGGAAAACATTATGCAGAGAAATTTTACAGTAATAGATGAAGAGTTCATATGCGAAAATTGTGGAAAACAAGTTCCCAAGCTAGGGTATTCGTGCAGAAATCATTGTCCATATTGTTTACATTCAAAACATGTTGATATAAATCCAGGTGATAGGCAGGAAGAATGTCATGGAGATTTAGAACCAGTAGGGCTTGAAATTAGCAATAAAAAGGGATATGTTATTATTTTTAAATGTAAAAAGTGTGGAGCTATTAGAAAAAATAAGGCAGCAGAAGATGATAACATGGATTTAATAATAGAACTTAGCAAGAAACACGAAGTATAAAATAATAGTAATTTGCTTGTCTTATTTTAGCAAATATGATATATTTTAACCCTAAGTTAATTAAGGAGGTATGCAAGATGAAGGTATATGTAATAAGACATGGTCAAACCGATTGGAATTTGGCACAAAAAACACAAGGAAAAACAGATATAGAGTTAAATGAAACTGGAATAAAACAGGCCATAAAAGCTAAGGATGAAATTAATAAGTGTGATATAGATTTGATTTATTGTTCTCCACTTAAGAGAACTATGAAAACTGCAGAAATTGTAAATGAAGATAAAAAGTGCAAAATTATATATGATAAAGCTTTAGAAGAAAGAGGTTTTGGAGATTTTGAAGGAAAAACAAAAGATGAGATAAAAGACATGATTGGTGACTGGGAAAAAATACATGATTATAAAATTAATTCTAAAGAAAGAAATATTGAACCTATAAAAGATGTATGTAATAGAGTTTGGAATTTTTTGGATAGAGTAAAAGAAGAACAATCTGGAAAAAATATTTTGATTGTAACTCATGCAGGAGTTTGCAGGGCGATAAATGCTTATTTTAATGGAGCAGATGAGGATGGAAATATTGCTAGTGCAAAAATGGATAATTGCGAAGTTAGGGGATTTGAGTATAAGTAGAGTTGGTTAGGAATTTGATAATTGTTTGGGATTGTGGTATAATTGAAGAGAACAAGCCAATAAGCTAAGCAAGGAGGAAAAACTTATGAAGAAAACCAAAAACGAAGAAGACTTGGGCTTTTGGGAGGATATTTTCTTTAAGTACAAGAAAAATGAAGACACTGGCATTCATGAAAGGGAAGAATTACGGTGGGAAGCCATTGTGTTCATAATATTAGTGAGTGCAATAATAGTTTTTTTGTAAGTCAACAAACAGGAGGTAAATAACCTCCTGTTTTCCTTTTCATTAAATTTCTCTTTTCAAATTACCATTTGTAAAATCCTTACCTTCAAAACGCTCACCATTTTTAACAACTCTAATAATATTATTAACTTCATCAACATTTTCATCCAAAACATCAATTCTAGCAAAATCAATATTAAAACCATCAAAATTAATAGAAGTAGTTTTTGTATTATAAATAGTACTAACAGTTTGCATATTATCAGGAATAATTCTAAACAAAAATCCCATCCTATCTTTAAGAAAGTACTTATTATCAGAAATACAAAGCCTTTTACAAGAATTATAACACTTATTAGACCTGCCTAAAACACAATAATTCATTGTCATAACAGGAATATTACCATAAACAATTAATTCATTATGTTCGAAAGGATTATTACACAAATCAAAAATACCTTTTTCATCCAATTCAGGTGAAACTGTAACAGTAGAAAAATTTAGAGTATTTAAAGCCTGTGCAGAAAAGGTATTATATAGATTTAAAGTATAATTTCCAACAATATCAAGGTTTGTAGAAATCAAAGGAAGTAACTTCAATTCTGACAAATTTGATATAACAATTCCCTTTATATTAAAATCATTTATACTTTTTTCTATAGCCTTTTTAGACAATTGTGTACTATTTTTTCTAATAATTGTTGGCATATAAATATATAAGTTAAAATTATTCGAAAAATATTTTAAAGTATTGGCATATTTAGCACTAATAAAATACTTTAAAGGTATATACAATTTATCAACTTTGTCTAGTTTGGAATAATCCAAATCTAAATTATTTAGCAACAATGAGATTTTCGGAGATATTTGTGAAGAATTTTTATAACAAGGAGTTGCAAGAGTAATGTCTTTAGCTGTATGCTTAAAACTTTTTATAATTTCTTCTCTTATAATATTTATTCCAGTACGCCTAATATCATTTAACACAGAAACAGGAATAAATAAATTACTATCCAAATCTATATCAAAATTTGTAAATTCAAATTCAGTGTCTAAAGTCTTATTAAATTTTGAGATTATTGTTTCTCTAGTTATACCAACATTTTGAGCAATTTCTGGGATATAGTCATAAACATAATTTATATTACAATTAAATTTTTCACAGGAAATATGAACATCAATCTTTTGACCATTTTTTATTTCTAACTTACAATCTAACTGATTTTTTATATTTTCCTTTAAATAGCTTTTTCTAGCTTCATCTGAAAGGCTTTTGCTAGAAATTTTATATACTTTATCACCAATATTTATATTACCTTTCATCCTTCCAAATGTAACAGTTTGGTTGAATTTAGCAGACTTTATATTTTGATTTTTGTTAAGCAATTCTGAAACCATATATTTAGTAGGTTCTTTTTCGAAACTTATGGAATCTCCAATACATAAATCTGATTGAACACTCACAGTCACAAGACCTTTATTTTTATTATATTTTGAAATTTTTCCTAAATATAGTCCCATATTATTTTGTTTTTCTTTAAATACAAGATTACGATTTTCTTTAGAATTTAAATGACCTTCAGAAAAACCACCTCTATTGAAAACCTGCATTAGTTTTGTTTTATCACTATCTTCAATTTCATAGTTTTTAGTTTTATCTAGTGCTAAATCGATATATTTTCTATATATTTTTGTAACTGTTGCAACATATTCTGGACTTTTCATTCTTCCTTCAATTTTAAAAGATGTTACACCTGCATCAATTAAATCTGGAATATATTCAAGACTACATAAATCACGTGTGCTTAATAAGTAACCTTTATCCAATTTTGAGTTTGTTTTATCAGGTTTTTGTTCAATTAATTCATAAGGTAATCTACAGGTTTGAGCACATTTTCCACGGTTTCCAGAACGACCACCAATCATACTTGAAAATAGACATTGACCAGAATACGATATACAAAGAGCTCCATGAATAAATGCTTCTATTTCGATATCAGTATTTTTACAGATATATTTTATTTCTTCTAAAGAAAGTTCTCTAGATAATACGACCCTTTTAAATCCAAGTTCTTTTAATTGACCTACACCTTCTAGATTATGAATTGTCATTTGAGTACTGGCATGTATTGGTAGGTCAGGAAAAGCTTTTATAAGTTCTTTGGCTAAACCTAGGTCTTGAATTATTATTGCATCAATTCCAAATTCATATGCTTTTTTTGCCAGATTAAAGGCACTTTCAAATTCATCTTCTTTTATTAATGTATTTAATGTTAGATTTGTTTTCACATTTCTTAGTTTTGCATAATTTATTGCTTCTTCTAAGGTTTCATCATCAAAGTTTGAGGCAAAAGCTCTTGCTCCAAATGATTTAGCGGCGAAGTATACCGCATTTGCTCCATTTTGTACTGCTGCCTTTAAGCATTCAAAATCTCCTACTGGGGAAAGTAATTCTATCATTTTTTTCATTCCTTTTTTATTTTTTAGATATTATATCATATTTTTGTAACCAAAGACAATGAAAATTCATAAGATAAAGTAAATTGTAAAGGAGGATTTTAATTATGCCAGAAAATAGTTTAAATATGCAAGATTCAAATAATCGCTGTTGTGGTGGTTGCGGATGCAATAATGGTAGTTTTTTGAATGGATTATTTGGTGGAAATGATAGTGAAATTTTATTTTTCATAATCATCTTTTTACTTTTATTTACTAATTTTGGATGCTGCGGTTGCAGTAGAGGTTAAACATAGAGGTCCTGAATTGTTAAGCTTTGCTTGATGATTCGGGATTTTTTTGATGAGTAATTACAATAACTATTGCTATTTTTTACTTTTTCGAGTAAAATATAAAAAAGTGAGAAGAAAGAGAGTTGAATAAAAATGAGTAAAGCAGAATTACTAAAAGACTACAAAAATCAAGAGGACAAGTTGTTATTAGCAATTGTACTAGATAAAATTGAAATTAGTAAAAGCAAAAAAAAAATTGAATTTACAGATTTTTTAAATTTGGCCGAACAAGACTTAGTAGATAAATTCTTAAAAAAAGTAAAATTTGAAAACTACTATTTTTTCGGCGGAGCAGGAGAAGCAGAAAGAAAAATATTAATCATCTATCCAGAAAAGTTAACAGAAGAAATGGCAAGAAAAAATCATTCTAAAATGATAAGTGTTATAAAAATAACATTACCAATTGCATTAGACGAAGAATATGACCATAGAAGATACCTAGGAGCAATAATGAAACTAGGTATAGAAAGAGAAAAAATAGGAGACATTTCTGTAAAATCCAAAGGAGCAGAAATAGTTATAAAAAATGAAGTTCAAAAATTTTTAATGCAAAATTTAGGCTCATTAACAAGATTTTCTTCGGCCGAAATAGAAGCCAAAAAAATAGAAGACCTAAAAGAAATAGAAGCTCAAAAAGTTGAAATAACTGAAATCGTTGCATCACTAAGATTAGACAATATAGTGGCAAGTTTAGCAAGAACATCAAGAAGTAAAGCAATTGATATATTAGAGCAAGAAAGAGTATTTTTAAATTTTAAAAATGAAACAAAATCATCAAAACAAGTAAAAGTAGGAGATGTTATTACAATCAGAGGAAAAGGAAGATTTGTATTTAAAGAAATTTCTGGAAATACTAAAAAAGGAAGATATGTTATCAAAATAGACAAATTTATATAAAACGAAAAAAGTTTCGCAAAAACCATTGACAAAACAGAAAAAACATATATAATATATACGAACAATGTTTTGCAAAAAAGCCATGGAGGTATGAAAATGATAACAAACTTACACATAAAAAATATAGGAATAATAGATGAAATAGAAATAGATTTAGGAAAAGGCCTAAATGTATTAACAGGAGAAACAGGAGCAGGAAAAAGCTTGATAATAGGGTCATTAAACATAATATCAGGAGGAAGATTCTCTAAAGATATGATAAGAAAAGGAGAAACAAACTCATTTGTAGAAATATGTTTATATGAGCCAGAAAACGAACAATCAATAGAAGGAACAATAATAGTATCAAGAGAAATAAATGTAAATGGAAAAAATATGTGTAAAATAAATGGAAGAATGGTAACAGTAAATGAACTAAGAGAATTTATGAGAAATATAATAGAAATACATGGTCAAAATGACAATCAAAATTTACTAGATAGCAAAGAACATCTAAAATACTTAGATAACTACATAGGAGCAGATGTAAGTAAATTAAAAGAAGAATACAAAACAAAATATGTAAGATATATGGAGATAAAAAAAGAATTAAAAGAAAATTATGGAGACGAAAAAGAAAGACAAAGAAAATTAGACTTATTAAAATACCAGTATGAAGAAATAGAAGAAGCATCTTTAAACGATGGAGAAGAAGAAGAACTAAACAACAAACAAAAAATAATAATAAACGCAGAAAAAATAGCTAAAACTCTACAAGAAATAGATTTAGCAATTGGAGAAAATGCAATAGATATAATAAGTAATAGTATAAGAAATCTAGAAAAAATAGAAAATTTTGAT
The DNA here is from genome assembly GCA_934121905.1 of uncultured Clostridia bacterium. Taxonomy (GTDB): domain Bacteria; phylum Bacillota; class Clostridia; order TANB77; family CAG-508; genus CAG-269. The sequence continues at coordinate 103,248 of CAKOVI010000003.1, read as the reverse complement.
AACAAATATCAAGAAACAGCAAACAATCTAAAAAGTGCATATTACGAACTACAAGAAGTTTCTAGAGATATAACAAACTATAAAGATGAAGTAGACTTTGATGAAGAGGAACAAAAAGAAATAGAAGAAAGACTAGATTTAATATTCTCATTAAAAAGAAAATACGGAAATTCCATAAAAGAAATACTACAATACAAAGAAGATGTTGAAAGAGAAATTTATAGAATTGAAAATCTAGAAGAATACACAAACAACTTAAAAAAAGAACAAAAAGAGGTAAAAAGTAAGCTAGACGAAATAGCTAGCAAAATACACGAAAAAAGAAAAGAAAACGCAATAGAATTATCATCAAAAATAAACAAAAATTTACAAGAACTAGAAATGAAAAATGCAAAAGTAAATATTCATACAGATTATATAGAAGAAGAATATTACGAAAACGGAAAAGATAAAGTAGCATTTTTTATAAGCACAAATGTTGGTGAAGACGAAAAAGAATTAAGTAAAATAGCCTCAGGAGGAGAAATGTCTAGAATGATGCTAGCAATCAAAACAGTACTAGCAAATACAGACAATACACCAATTTTAATATTTGACGAAATAGACACAGGAATAAGTGGAAAAGCAGCAAATGCAGTTGCAGAAAAATTAAACCAAATTTCAGGAAAACATCAGGTATTATGTATATCACATTTACCAAATATTGCAGCAGTTGCAGATTCTAATTACTTTATAAGTAAAAGTGTTGTAAATGATAGAACTTCAACATCTATAAAACGATTAAATGAACAAGAAATAATAAATGAAATAGCTAGAATATCATCTGGAGAAGTAAACGAAGTAACTATAAAATATGCAGAAAAATTACGAAATAAAAAAATAGCAAGCTAAAATGGGGGAAATAAAATGGGAAGATTAAAAACATTTAGAAAATATATTATATGGATTGTAGCATTTTACTTATTTTCAATGTTAATAACATATGTTGGGTTAAACTCAACATATAAAGATATAAGTACAAGCAATGAGCTATCAAATCAAGTAAAAGTAGACATAGCACAAGCTACAAAGGTAAATGGTAGAATATATGGAGAAGTAACAAACTCTGAGGAAAATAATTTGAATGGGAAATATCTAAAAGTAAAAATATATGATAAAAAAGGAGAATTAAGAGGAGAAAAATTCCTAAAAATAGAGAACACAGAAATAGGTGTTCCGAAAAAATTCATGGTATATTTTACCTCAGAAGATATTGCATCATATTCAGTTGATATTATAGACGATTCAGAGGAAACACAAGCAGAAATAAAATCTGTAGCAGAATTATTTAAAGATGTATTTACAGACAAAGAACTAGGAAAGACCGTTGTAATAGCTTGGGTTTTATGGGCTCTTCTATACTAAAAAAATATAAAAGTTAAACCGGTTCTATATTGAAAAAGAACCGGTTTAATATAAAATTATTGATTATTTTCATTGTTATTATTATTGCTGTTATTACTATTATTGTTGTTTTTATTTTTCTTACCTTTAGACATATTAAACACCTCCGTTTAATTAATTGATATATAAATATTATTAACCGAAATTCATAAATTCATACATTTGAAACTTGTAAAATATAAAAAAATATGCTAATATGAACGAAACAAAAATAATAACATAAAATATTAGTAATTATAAATCAAGGAAAGGAAGTATTCAAATTGGAATATGAAAATGAAAAATTAATCGAATTCGAACAATATATAAAACGAAGAAAAGTAGCAATAATAGGTTTAGGAGTAAGTAATTTACCATTAATTGATTATTTCCATAATAAAAAATCAAATGTAACGGTATTTGACTCGAGAGAAATTGGAGAAATTCCAAAAGAAATAATAGACAAAGTTACAAATTATGCTATGGAAATGTCTCTTCGGAAAAACATATCTAAGCAAATTACATGGTTTTGATTTAATACTTAGAAGCCCAAGTTGTTTGCCAACAATTCCAGAATTGCAAGAAGAAACGGAAAGAGGGGCAATTGTTACAACAGAAGTGGAGCTATTAATGAAAATGTGTCCATGCCAAGTAATTGGAGTAACAGGAAGTGATGGAAAAACAACAACAACAACATTAATATATGAAATACTAAAAAAAGCAGGATATAATTGCTATGTTGGAGGTAATATTGGAATTCCATTATTTACCAAATTAAATGAAATTTTGCCGGATGATAAAGTAGTTTTAGAATTAAGCAGTTTTCAATTAATGGGTATGGAAATAAGTCCTGATATATCAGTAATAACAAATATTACTCCAAATCATTTAAATGTACATAAAGATTTTGAAGAATATATAGAAGCAAAGAAAAATATTTTTAAATATCAAGATAGAGACGGAATTTTAATTTTAAATTATGATAATGAAATAACAAGAAATTGTGCAGCAGAAACAAAAGGAAAAGTTATATTTTTCAGTAGCAAAGAAAAATTAGATAATGGATATATTGTAGAGGGTGATGTAATAAAAGAATGTGATGATAAATTAAGAAAACACATAGTAAGCTCTAAAGAGCTAATAATAAGAGGCAGACATAACTACGAAAATATATGTTCAGCAATCGCAGCAACAAAAACATTAGTTGATTTACAGACAGCAATAGATGTTATAAAATCTTTCCCAGGTGTGGAACATAGAATCGAATTTGTAAAAGAAATTAATGGAGTAAAATGGTATAATGATTCTGCAAGTTCAACACCATCAAGAACAATATCAGGTTTAAATGCATTTAATGAAGAAATAGTTTTAATTGCAGGAGGAGCCGACAAAAATTTAGATTATACACCAATTGCAAAACCAATATTAAGTAAAGTAAAAACATTAATACTTATGGGGCAAACTGCAGGAAAAATATTTGATAGTGTAAAAGAAGAACAAGAAAGAGAAAATAAAGAAATAAATATATATATGGTAAATAGCTTATCACAAGCTGTAATTCTTGCGAAACGTTATGCTACACCAGGTCAAGTAGTATTATTTTCACCTGCAAGTACAAGTTTCGATATGTTCAAAAATATGTATGATAGAGGACAAAAATTCAAAGACATAGTAAATAAAATGTAACAAAATAATCTCTTAAGAATAAAATATACAAAATTAAAAAATGCATCTTTATAAAAATTAGATGCATTTTTTATGGCAAATTTTAAGGAGGTTATTTTATGTACGAAGAGTATATGCAAAATTTCTTTAATTATCCAATGAATGATGGATATAGGAATACATATGAACAAGGAGGATATTACAACTGTGGGGTTAATTGCAATCAAGGATATGATTTTAATAGGGTAGAAGATTATCCATATAGTTATAACAACCAAAATTACAATTATATTCAAAATTATCAAAACAGAAATAATAATATGGAAATGCAAGAACTTGAAGACTACTATCCAGAAATATATAAAGTTGTATATCCAATGGTTAGAAAAGTATGTGCAAAAAACAATAGAAATTATGGAAAAGAAACAATAGATAGAATGGTAGAAGAAGTTTATAGCAACATTGAAGCAAATGATGCAACAATGATAAGTATTACATTGAATAATGATGTCAGAGGTGTAAGCAAAGAAAGAGATAATGAAGAAAAAGAAAATAGAGATGAGCTAAAAGAAGAAAAAAGACAAATTAGAAGAAACAGTGGTTTGAATGATTTGATTAGAATTTTAATTTTAAGAGAATTATTAGGTAGACCTGGAGGATGCTTTGGACCAAATTGTAGGCCAGGATTTAGACCAAATCCAAGACCTCCAATGCCTCCAAGACCATTTTTTAATTAAAAATAAAAAAATGATTGCAAAATTATCAAAAAGTGGTATAATTGATAAAGCAAATTAATTAGTCGCTGGCAAAACTCGAAAGGGTTTGCGAGAGGAAAGTCCGGGCTCCAAAGAGCAATGATGCTAGATAACGTCTAGTGAGGGAAACCTTAAGGAAAGTGCAACAGAAAATAACCGCCATTATTATTAAACAGTGGTAAGGATGAAAAGGCGAGGTAAGAGCTCACCGGCTGTTAGGTGACTAACGGCGTCTGTGTAAACCCCATCTGGAGCAACACCTAAAATGGATATTTAAACACCTGCTCGGTGGTCCAAATCTGCGTGGCTTGAGCTATGTAGTGATATATAGCCTAGATAAATGACTAATTTAAATGACAGAACCCGGCTTATAGATTTGCGCTTAATTGTTTAAAAAAGTGAAAAATGTAAAGAATAATATTAACTCTACAAAAGAGGTGATAATATTGTTCTTTTTTTATACCATTTTAATAATCATACTATTATTATTGAACTTACTTCTATTTACAACAATACAAATTAAAATAAATAAGCTCGAAATATCAACAATTCAAAAACTAACACCAAAATATCAAATACAACTAAAACTCTTTCTCTATAAAAAGATAAATTACCTAAAAATAAATATAACCCCAACCAGAATAAAAAGAAAAACAATTCAAAAAAACTTAAATAAACTAAAAATAAAAATCAAAAAAAATAAAAATAATTTTGACATGAGAAAAATAAAAGAAATAAAAAATCTAAAACCAGAACTAAAAACAATAAACTTAAAGCTCTCATTAGGACTTGAAGATGCCTCACAAACAGCGATATGTACGGGTACACTATCAAGTATAATTGCATTTTTTTTTGGAATATTATCAACAACAAAAAGTAACTTAGAAGAATCTCAGACAAATTGGAAAATAATACCAATATATCAAAATAAAAACTTATTAAATATTGATTTAAATTGTATAATAAACATAAAATTGATACATATTATTTATACAATATATAAATTTTCAAATAAAAAAGAGCCAAATTAAAAGAAAAGAGGTAGAAGAATATGTCAGAACATCCAATAGAGGGGCTTATGCTAACAGCAATGAATAGCATAAAAGACATGGTAGATGTAAACACTATAATAGGAGAGCCTATACAAGCATCAAATAATACAGTAATAATACCAATATCAAAGGTATCATTTGGATTTGCAGCAGGAGGAAGTGAATTTAAAGGAGAGACAATAGATGAATACAATAAAAAAGACAAAGATGAACAAATCCAATACAGATTACCATTTGGGGGAGGAGCTGGTGCAGGAGTTTCAATAAACCCAATTGCTTTTTTAGTAGTTCAGTCAAATGTTGTAAAACTTTTACCAGTTGATCATTCAAATACATTTGATAAAATATTAGATTATGTACCAGATATAATAGAAAAAATGAATTGCATGATGGATAAATGTTTACAAAATAAAAAGGAGTTAGGAGAAAAAATTATAAAAAATATGAAAAAGCAATGTGAAAAACAAGAGGATGCAGAAGAACAAAAAAATGAAGAAGTAAAAGAAGAAATTAAAATAGAAAAAGAAGAGCAAGAATAATTTATTCTTGCTCAAAATATATGCAATTTGAATGAGAAGAAATTATCTTTTCAAAAGAACTTATTTCTTCATAAGTACATTCTCCATTTTTTTGATATTTACAATTTTCTGTGCAAGCTATCATCAAAGTAAAACCTCCCAACAGGAAATATTATTTGCAAAAAACGACATAATTATACGTATTTTTTATTATGAGAATAAAACTTACAAAATTGCTTTACAGTACAATTTTCGCACAAAGGCTTTTGAGCTTTACAGGTATATCTTCCATGCCATATGAAAAGATGGTTTACATCTTTATAGTTATCAGGTTCTATATTTTTTAGTAAATCTAGTTCAATTTTATAAGGGTCTTTTTCGCTAGATAAACCAATTCGATTAGCTATTCTTTTACAATGTGTGTCAACAGCGATACCGCTCAGCATGTCCAAATGCTTCTAACATAATAACATTTGCACTTTTTCGTCCAACACCTGCAAGAGTTATTAAGTCATCAATATTTTGTGGAACTTCACCATTAAAGTTTTGTAAAACTTGTGAAGCACATTTCTTTATATTTCGAGATTTATTTTTATAAAAACCGCATGGATGAATTATATTTTCAAGTTCTTCTAAATTTATATTTGCAAAATCTTCAATTGTTTTACATCTTTCAAAAAGGGATGGAGTTGTTAAATTTACCCTTTCATCTGTACATTGAGCAGACAAGGAAACAGCAACTACCAACTCAAAAGGTGTTTTAAAATCTAGACTACATTTTGCATCTGGATATGTATTTCTTAAAATATTTATTAGATTTTTAACATCATTTTTTTTCACTATAAAATCAAATCCTTTCGATAATTATTATATAGGCAATACTTATATTTGTCAAAAGGTAACAATAATCTACAAAAATCATATAATATTACTAAAAGAGTTGGAGGTAAAGTTATGTGTGGATTTTTGAAAAAAACGTTTGGAGTTTGTTTAATTGGATTGGGTCTTGGTATTTTGATGGTTTTGTTACTTCCAATTACAGGATGGTTGATTATTATTGGGCTAGCAGTTATTGCTGTAGGATTTATTTGGCTAGCTTGTTGAAAGGGAGGTACATAAAATGACAATTGTTGTAAAAAAGGTTCCGAAGGCTTTTAGGGGAATTGTGAAATTTTTATTTAGAATTAAAGAATGATAATGTTAATAAGAGAGAGTAAATGGAGTTATTCTCTCTATTTAGTATTCATTAAAAATTTTTTCAAAATAGTTGACGAAATTATAAAAAAATGATATAAATATATAGAAAAAGTTTTAACGGCCCCTTGGTCAAGCGGTTAAGACGTGGCCCTCTCAAGGCCAAATCATGGGTTCGATTCCCGTAGGGGTCACCAAAAATACGAAGCAATAGAGTAGAAAGGAGCCTCCTATTCTACTTTATTTGTTTTATAAAATGGAGGAAACTACCAAAAAGGTAGAAAAGGAAAAATATGGAAAAAGAAAATAACAAAATAATAATGAAAAAAATATTTGGAAACTTAATAATTTTAGTCGCAGTAACACTATATTTTGTAATAATAAGTTTCTCACATTTGAGACTAACAGAAGTGACATTTTTCAAAGAAATAAAAATAGCGAGTATGATAGTGCTAAGTTTATGTATACTAATATTTGAAATAGCATATCATAAAGATAGCGGAAAAATAGCAATATATGGAATTGAAATGCTTTCGCTTTCAATATATACTTTGACAATATGGGCTTTAATAAACAAATTGAATATAACTCTTAATACATATATAATATATTCGATATTTACATATGTTATATATTATTTCCTGAAAGGTATACTAATATATACAAGTGAGAAAAGAAAATATTTGAGCAGTTTAAGTGATATACACGAAATAGTGAGTAATGAGCCGATAAAAAAAGAAGCAAAAAAGAGAAAACAACAAGAAAGTTAAGAAAATACCCATTATTGCTAGACTTTACGCAAAAAATGTGATAAAATATAAAAGATTTTTAATATGGGAGGAAAAAAATATGAAATTAGTAAATATTGGTTTTGGAAATACAGTTGCGGCAGATAAAATAGTGGCAATAGTCAGCCCAGACTCAGCACCTATAAAAAGAATGGTACAAGAAGCAAAAGATAATGGAACAGCAATAGATGCAACATTTGGAAGAAAAACAAGAGCAGTACTTATAATGGATTCTGACCATATAGTACTATCAGCAGTACAAGCAGAAACTGTAGCTGATAGAATAGACAAAGACATACCAAAAGATTAAAATAGATAGAATTAAAGAGAAGAATTTTCTAAAAAAAAGAAAGGAATGGGATTTATGATAGTAAAACCAACAGTTAAAGAGCTTTTAAATCATGCGGAAAATAGATTTGCATTAGTAATTGCAACATCAAGAAGAGCAAGACAAATTGCAAATGGAGACAAAAAATTAACAAATGTAGATGAGGAATCACCGGTAACACTCGCAGCAAATGAAATAAATGAAGGAAAAGTAGAAATATACGAAGCAGAAGAAAGTGGAATAGATGAAGAAAATGAAGACTTAACACTATTAGAAAACAATGAAGATGAATAAAAATCAATATTTGAGTAATAAATAATAGTAAAAATAAAGGGAGCTAAAAATGAAAAGAAAAGATATAATCTCAATTACAGGTGATTTAGCAAGTGGACAAAGCACAGTAGCTAAAATGCTTGCAGAAGACCTAAATTATTATTTATATAGAAATGGAGCATATGCTAGAAAATTAGCAGTAGAGCATGGAATGTCTATAACAGAGTTTTGTGAATATCTAGTAAATCACCCAGAAATAGATAGGCAGATAGAAAAAAGTGCAACAGAATATGCAAAAGAAAATAAAGACATTGTAATAGATGCCAAAATGGGATGGTATGCCGTACCGGAATCATTTAAAGTATATCTAAAAGTAGATATAGATGTTGCAGCCAAAAGAGCATTTGCAGATCCTAATAGAAAAAGGTCAGAAGATTTACCAACAGTAGAAGCACAAAAGGCAGACATGATAAAAAGAGCATCAGGGGATTTAGCAAGATATTTTGAATTATACAATGTTCACAGAAATGATATGTCAAACTATGATTTTGTATTAGACACAAGCAATTTAACTCCAGACGAAGTATTAGAAAAAATAAAAGAAGAATATGAAAAATGGAAACAAGATTAGATTTATTAAAAAAGTGTGAAATATGTCCACACAAATGTAAAATAAATAGAACACAAAACAAAATTGGAAGATGTAAATCAAAAGATACTGTAAAAGTAGCTATTGCCTCAACTCACAATTACGAGGAACCATGTATAAGTGGGAAAAATGGCTCAGGAACAGTATTTTTTTCTAATTGTAATTTATCCTGTGATTTTTGCCAAAATTATGAAATAAGTCAAGAAGGATTAGGAAAGGAAATATCAATAAAAAGATTAGCAGAAATATTTTTAGAGCAACAATCCAAAGGAGTAAATAATATAAATTTGGTATCTCCAACAAGCTATGCAATTCAAATAATAGAAGCTATTAAAATAGCTAAAAATAAAGGACTAACAATTCCAATAATTTACAATACAAATGGATATGAAAATGTAGAAACAATTAAAATGTTAGATGGCTATATCGACATATATTTGCCAGATTTAAAATATGCAGAAAACGAATTAGGTATGAAATATTCTAAAGTCAAGAACTATTTTCAAATAGCAACATCAGCAATAAAAGAAATGTATAATCAAGTTGGAAAGATAGAATTTGACGAAAGCGGTTTAGTAAAAAAAGGTGTAATAATAAGACATTTAATATTACCAAATCATACAGAAAATAGCAAAAAAGTCCTAAAGTGGATAAATGATAATATGTCAAAGGACGTTTGGGTAAGTGTGATGGCACAATATTTTCCTACATATAAAGCAAAAGAAATAGAGGAATTAAACAGAAAAATAACTAAGTATGAATATAAAAAAATAGAAAATTATTTATACTCTTTAGATATAGAAAATGGATATATACAAGAAATTGGAAAAAATGAAGAAAATTATGTTCCGAGGTGGGAAATAAATGTGTAGATGTAATAAAATTGTAATAAAGCTGTAATAAAAAAGTAATATTGAAATTTGGAAATAAGTATTGATAAATTTTAGATTTTGTAGTATAAAAAAAGTAGAGTATTTATAAAATACAAAGGAGGAAGAAAATGGCTGATTTTAATCGCAATTCAAACGGTGTTTTTGGAGAAATAAAACTTAATGGAAATAGTAATGATACTGAAAGTACATCATTTTTCGAAGGAACAATGGTAAGTGGAATAAATATACCAACAGCTGATTCTCAAAACAATGGTACTCAAAATGGTGTAAATGAAACAAAAAGAGGAATTTTTGGAAATTTTGAAACAGTACAAAATAATGAAAACTATAATAATGGGAATGGGGCAAACAATGGTGTAAATTTCCAACCAGTTGAACAAAATAAAGCACTTACCAAAACAGGAGGAATTTGGTCAAAAATAAAATCATTCTTATTTAAAGAAATTGATTTAAATGCACCAGTAAAAATTGAATTAACTCCATATCAACAAAAAGTTGAAGATGAAATTAATGAATTCTTACATCAAGAAATTACTTTTAAAGGAATAGCAAATTTCTTTAAAGGAAAAAAATAAAAACACATACACATAGCTGTATGTGTTTTTTTAGTAAAAAGAAACGGTCATAAAAAAAATTCTATTCGAAAAAATAAAAAAGTTGTATAAATTTTTCCTTTTTTGACACAATAAGATTATAAAACAAAAATTAAGGAGGAAAGAATAATGAAAGCAACAGGAGTTGTAAGAAGAATAGATGATTTAGGTAGAGTTGTTATTCCAAAAGAAATAAGAAAAACATTAAGAATAAAAGAAGGCGCACCTTTGGAAATTTTTACAGATAAAGAAGGCGAAATAGTATTAAAAAAATATTCTCCAATAGGAGAATTGACAGAATTTGCAACAGGATATGCTGAGACTTTGTCTAAAACAACAGGACATATGGTTTTTATTACAGATAAAGATACAGTGATTGCAGTTTCTGGCGGATCTAAAAAAGAATACTTGGAGCAAAATGTTAGTGAGGAATTAGAACAATTAATGGAAGATAAGGAAGTTTATACAAGCAAAGACAATAGTGATATTGCTATGCCAATTACAAGAAATGGAAAAAATGATAAGAAATTGAATAGTCAAGTTGTATATCCTATAATTTCTAATGGTGATACTATTGGAACTGTGATTCTCCTTTCTAAAAATGCCAATACTAAAATGAATGATGTTGAAAATAAACTTGCTCAATCTGCTGCTACTTTTTTGGGAAGTCAGATGGAGATATAATTTTAAAGTATAAAAAACATATATTTAATCTAATTTAATTTAGAGAAAAAATATATGTTTTATTTTATTGATTATACAACTTTTTTATTGCATTCCAAAAAAATAGAATCTTTTAAGATGTGACAAATTAAGTAATATTACAAAATATTTCAACATTGTTAAGTTTTTATTACATTAATATAAACAATTGACTTTATATTTTGCATATGATATATTTCAGATAAGTAATAATTTGTCTACATTAATAGATGAAAGGAGACGGGAAGATGAGAAAACAAAAAGACGGAATAACCTTAATTGCACTGGTTGTAACTATTATTGTACTTATAATTCTTGCGGGAGTGAGTATAACAAATTTAACTGGGGGAGATGGATTTATATTGCAAACAAAACAAGCCAAAGAGACAGCAAGAGGAGGGGATGTACAGGATACAGTTTCGATGGCAGCGATAAATAATGGTAGAAAGGATTATAATGGAGGAAAAAAACAAACCAGAGAAGAGGTTATTGATCAATTACATAAAGATGGAAAGTTGACAGATAGTGAAGTTACAACTTTAGAAGAAACTGACATTATAACAATAGGAGAAGTAACGATTGATTTTAGTATTCTTGACTCTGCGTCTAATGCAAAAACATTAGTACAAGCGTTTAAAGATGGAGATATAAAAGAAGGAGATTATGTAACAAATTATAATTCGACGTTGGATAACACTAATGCAACAGTAAGTTTAACACCAGAAGAAACTGGATTTGATAAAGGAACTCAAACTTACAAAGTAGATACAAATACAACATGGAGAGTTTTAGGATTGAATAAGGATCAAACACAATTAGTAATAACAACAGGAAGTCCTATAAAAAAAGAAATGTCATCTTCAGAAACATCACAAACAGTTAATCAAGTCTATATAAAAAAATGCACTTCCTCTGAGGGTGCGTCAACAGATAATTGGAAAGAGACACCTTATCTATACCTAGGTAGTGCAGAGGGGTGGTATAATACTAATGATGAGTTAGTAACTAATAATATCTTAGATAGAATATGTGCAATTTATACTGGAAAATATGCAAGTGAAACAAAAAGTATGAGAATAGAAGATATAAATGTAGCGTTAGGGCTAACATTAGACAAAACAGCTAATAAATTATATAAAATTATAAATGGAGTAAAAACTGAATTAATATCATATGATAGTTCTTTTTATACATATGAAATAAATGACTATGCACCTGAAAATTATTTAAAAGAAAGATATCTAACAAAATATAGTTCTTTAACAAATAAAAAATCAGGAAATACTGTAAAAGGAACAGTATTTGGATTCGATTATACAGATAGTAATATAGTTGAACAATCTAGCAAATTGTATGAGGTGTTATTTAAGGGAACGGAAAGTGGTTCGAACGGAAAATCATACTGGATTGCATCTTCTGGTGCTATTGAAACCGGAATAATAACAGACGGAGTTGTAAAGTATGTTTTGTGCGAATTTGGACCAGGAAATATCAGTAACAATGTGGTAATTAATGCATGTCCATTGTTTTCTACTGATGGAAACTCTATAGTGTTATGGAGAGGTGTGAGACCTATAGTTTATCTAAAGGCGGGAACAACAGTGAAAGACTTATCTATTTCATCAAGTGGTAAAGAAGAAGATTGGACAACGACTTGTGAACATAGCAGTGGTAGTATAGAGTATGGAAAAATTTTAGAGTGAAAATTGGATTTTGCTTGTCAAGGAGTTTATCAAGAATTGTGTATAATTTTTTTAATAAATAAAAAAAGTGGTACAATAAAAAAGAATATTGTACTGCTTTTTTATGTGAAAAATTATAATTTGGCTATTTGGGAAAATTCATCAAAAACTATTGACGACATATGAAAAATATGATAAAATTTTAATGTTACATTTAAATTAGTGCGATTATGCGCATTTTAATCAAAAGAGAGAAATTTATACAAGGAAAAAGAGGAATTAATCCAGCAAAAGAACGAATTTTTAAGATTGAGAGCAGGCAATTAAAAAAATTCGTTATTTAATTTATAAAAGCTTTTGTAAGGAATTAAGAAGGACTTTTTTCAAAAAATAAATTAGATTTATTCTGCTAAAATTTTATTTAGAGGTGATTTTTTTGGAATTAAAAGAAGTTAAATACGAAAAAGCTTCAAGAATCGACTTTTCAAAAGTAGGAGATTACATCGAAATGCCAAACTTAATCAAAGTACAAAAAGACTCATATGATTGGTTTGTAGAAGAAGGATTAGGAGAAGTATTAAAAGATATCTCTCCAATAGAAGACTATTCAGGAAACTTAGTTCTAGAATTTTTCGATTATTACATGGAAGACAAAACAAAATACACAGAAGAAGAAGCAAAAGAAAGAGATGCTACATATTCAACAAGATTACATGTAAAAGTACGTTTAATCAACCGTGAAACAGGAGAAATAAAAGAACAAGAAATCTATTTAGGAGACTTCCCACTAATGACAGATAGTGGAACATTCATCATAAATGGAGCAGAGAGAGTTGTAGTCAGCCAATTAGTACGTTCACCAGGAAGTTATTATGAATCAGTATTTGACCAAAAAACAGGTAAAAGAAACTACACATCAACAGTAATGCCACTAAGAGGTGCATGGATAGAATACGAAACAGACAGTTCAGACGTATTTTATGTACGTGTAGATAGGACAAGAAAGCTACCTGTAACAGTATTATTAAGAACATTAGGATTAAGTTCTGATGACCAAATAAGAGATTTATTTGGAGAAGAACCATTAATAGAAACAACAATAGCAAAAGACACAATCAAAAACGAAGAAGAGGCAATAATAGAAATCTACAAAAAACTAAGACCGGGAGAATTACCAACAGTAGAAGCTGCAAGAACTTTATTTGATGGAATGTTCTTTGACAATAGAAGATATGACTTAGCAAAAGTTGGACGTTATAAATTCAACCAAAAACTAAGCCTAGCAGCACGTATAACAGGACATATTGCATATAACGACATAATGGACCAAGAAACTGGAGAAGTATTTGTAAATGCAGGAGAAATCATTTCTGAGGAAGTAGCTGAACAAATACAAAACTCTGGAATAAATATAGTAGATTTAAAATTAAATGACAAAAAAGTAAGAGTAATAGGAAATGGAACAGTAAATATCTACAAAGCATTACCAACAGTAGATTTATCAAAAGTACATTTCAAAGATGAAGTAAATTATGCAGTATTACAAAACATATTAGCAAATACATCAGAAGAAGATTTACCTAAAGTATTACAAGAAAGATATGATGAATTAGTTCCAAAACACATCACAACAGAAGACATAATAGCATCAATAAGTATGTTATTAAACATTTATCATGGACTTGGAACAGTAGACGATATCGACCACTTAGCAAACCGTAGAATTAGATGTGTTGGAGAATTATTACAAAACCAATTTAGAATAGGTCTTGCAAGACTTGAAAGAGTTGTAAGAGAAAGAATGACAATCCAAGACTTAGATGTTGTAACACCACAAACATTAATAAACCCAAAACCAATAGTTGCAGCAATAAGAGAATTCTTTGGAAGTTCACAACTTTCACAATTCATGGACCAAACAAACCCACTATCAGAATTAACACATAAAAGAAGAATATCAGCATTAGGACCTGGTGGATTGTCAAGAGAAAGAGCAGGTTTCGAGGTAAGAGACGTTCACTATACACACTATGGTAGATTATGCCCAGTAGAATCCCCAGAAGGACCAAACATTGGATTAATCTCAGCATTATCATCATTTGCAAGTATAAATGAATACGGATTTATCGAAACACCATACAGAAAGATAGACCCAGAAACACATAAAGTTACAGACATAGTAGAAAATATGAGTGCAGATGTAGAAGACAAATACTACATAGCACAAGCATCAGAGCCATTAAATGAAGATGGTACATTTGTACACGACAGAATAAGAGTAAGACATCAAAATGAAATACTAGAAGTTGAAAAAGACAAAGTTCAATATATAGACGTATCTCCAAAACAACTAGTATCAATAGCTGCAGCAATGATACCATTCTTGGAGCATGACGATGCAAAACGTGCACTAATGGGATCAAACATGCAAAGACAAGCTGTTCCACTTATGATTACAGACAGCCCAATGATAGGAACAGGTATAGAATATAGAGCAGCAAAAGACTCAGGAATCTTAGTATTAGCAGAAGATGACGGTGTTGTACAAAAAGTAACATCAGACAGTATCACAATGAAATACAACAATGGAAAAACTGTTACACATAGACTACGTAAATTCAAGAGAACAAATGGTGGAACATGTATAAACCAAAAACCAATTGTTAGAAAAGGTGAAGTAGTTAAAAAAGGTGATAGTATAGCCGATGGACCATCAACACAAAACGGAGAAATGGCATTAGGAAAGAACGTATTAATTGCTTTCTCAACTTGGGAAGGTTACAACTACGAGGATGCTGTTTTGTTAAGTGAAAGACTAGTAAAAGAAGATGTATTTACATCAATACATATAGAAGAATACGAATGTGAATGTCGTGACACAAAATTAGGTGCAGAAGAAATAACAAGAGACATTCCAAACATAGGTGATGACCAATTAAAAGACTTAGATGAAAACGGAATTATCAGAATTGGTGCAGAAGTAAGACCTGGAGACATCTTAGTTGGTAAAGTTACACCAAAAGGAGAAACAGAACTTACAGCAGAAGAAAGATTACTTCGTGCAATCTTTGGAGAAAAGGCTAGAGAAGTTAGAGATACTTCACTTAGAGTACCACACGGAGAAGCTGGAACAATAGTAGATGTAAAAGTATTTACTAGAGAAAATTCAGACGAATTAGCACCAGGGGTAAAACAAGTAATAAGATGTTACATAGCAACAAAGAGAAAAATATCAGTTGGAGATAAAATGGCCGGACGTCACGGAAACAAAGGTGTTGTATCAAGAATACTACCAGTTGAAGATATGCCATTTATGCCAGATGGTACACCAATAGACATATTATTAAACCCACTTGGAGTACCTTCACGTATGAACTTAGGTCAAATTCTAGAAGTTCATTTAGGAATGGTTGCAAGAAAACGTGGATGGAAAATAGCAACACCAGTATTTGATGGAGCAAACCAAGAAGAAATCGAAGAATTACTTGCAGAAAGTGGACTTTCAACAGATGGAAAATCAATTCTATATGATGGAAGAACAGGAGAACCATTTGATAAACCAGTAACAGTAGGTGTTCAATACATGCTTAAACTACACCACTTAGTAGATGACAAAATCCATGCAAGATCAACAGGACCATACTCATTAGTAACACAACAACCTCTAGGAGGAAAAGCACAATTTGGTGGTCAACGTTTCGGAGAGATGGAAGTTTGGGCACTAGAAGCATATGGTGCTGCATACACATTACAAGAAATGTTAACAGTTAAATCTGATGATGTTGTTGGACGTGTTAAAACTTATGAGGCAATAGTTAAAGGTGAAAACATCCCAGAACCAGGAATTCCAGAAGGCTTCAAAGTTCTTATAAAAGAATTACAAGCTCTAGGATTAGATGTTAGACTTTATGACAATGACAAAGAATTGGAACTAAAAGAAAACATCGAGGACGCAATAGACTTTAACTTAGATGAACACAAAAAAATGGTAAGCGGAGAAAAATCAGATGTGGTTGTAGATAACGAGTTATCTGAAAACTATGTAGATGATGAAGAAGATGAAACAATGCAAGATGATGACTACGAGGAAAATGACGAATTATTTGAAAACATAGATGATAGCGAAGATGAAGATTTCATATTAAGTGATGAAGACTTAATGGATGATGACGGATTTGATGACGTAGAATAAAATAAAAATATAATTGCATATTTGCTTTAAAAAGCCCCAAAATTTAATCAAGAGGGAATTGTTCGAGCGGTGTTAAAAATTTTGGGGACAAAAGCAAAACCTAAAACTTAGGTGAGAATTGAAAAAAATTCTCAGGAGAAAGGGGCAAATAAATAATAAATGGAAGAATTAGAAACATTTAACAAGTTAAAAATAGGTATTGCATCAGATGAAAAGATAAGAGAATGGTCAAAAGGTGAGGTAAAAAAACCAGAGACTATCAATTACAGAACATTAAAACCAGAAAGAGATGGTTTATTCTGTGAAAGAATATTTGGACCTACAAAAGACTGGGAATGTCACTGTGGTAAATATAAAAGAGTAAGATATAAAGGTGTTGTTTGCGACAGATGTGGTGTTGAAGTTACAAAATCAAAAGTAAGACGTGAAAGAATGGGACACATCGAACTTGCAGCTCCAGTTGCACATATTTGGTATTTCAAGGGAATACCAAGCAGAATAGCTTTAGTGTTAGATATTTCACCAAGAAATCTAGAAAGAGTAGTATATTTTGCATTATACATAGTTACAGATAAAGGAACATCTGGACTAGAAAAATGTCAATGCTTAACAGAAAAAGAATATCGTGAAGCAGTTGAAAAATACGGAAAAGGTTCATTTAAAGCAGGAATGGGAGCAGAGGCTCTTAAAACTCTTCTTGAGGAAGTTGACTTAGATAAATTATCAAAATCTTTAAGAAAAGAATTAGAAAATGCAAGTGAACAAAAAAGAGCAAAAATAGTAAAAAGACTAGACACAGTAGAATCATTTAGAATTTCAGGAAATAGACCTGAATGGATGATAATGAATGTTGTACCAGTAATCCCACCAGATTTAAGACCAATGGTACAATTAGATGGTGGAAGATTTGCAACATCAGACTTAAATGATTTATATAGACGTGTTATAAACAGAAATAACAGATTAAAAAGACTTCTAGAATTAGAAGCACCAGAAATCATTGTAAGAAATGAAAAAAGAATGCTACAAGAATCAGTTGATGCATTAATAGATAACTCAAGACGTGGAAGACCTGTAACAGGTGCTGGAGGAAGAGCCTTAAAATCATTATCAGACTTACTAAAAGGAAAACAAGGACGTTTCCGTCAAAACCTACTTGGAAAACGTGTTGACTATTCAGGACGTTCAGTTATAGTTGTTGGACCAGAACTTAAAATATATCAATGTGGTGTTCCAAAAGAAATGGCAGTAGAATTATTTAAACCATTTGTAATGAAAGAATTAGTTGCAAGAGGAATAGCACACAATATCAAAAATGCAAAACGTATGGTAGAAAGATTAAAACCAGAAGTATGGGGAATATTAGAGGACGTTATAAAAGACCACCCTGTAATGTTAAACCGTGCTCCAACACTACATAGACTTGGTATTCAAGCATTTGAGCCAGTACTTGTTGAAGGAAGAGCCATAAAACTTCACCCATTAGTATGTACAGCATTCAATGCCGACTTCGATGGTGACCAAATGGCTATTCACTTACCACTATCACCAGAAGCACAAGCAGAAGCAAGATACTTAATGTTATCTACAAACAACTTACTAAAACCACAAGATGGTAAAACAGTTACTGTACCTACAATAGATATGGTATTTGGTGGATACTATCTAACAATGGAAGTTCCAGGTGAACTTGGAGAAGGAAAATACTTCAAAGACCCAGAAGAAGCAATAATGGCTTATGAAAATCATGCAGTTGGAATGCATGCAAAAATTTGGGTAAGAAGAACATTAGAAATTAATGGAGAAAAGAAATCTAAAAAAGTTGAAACAACAGTAGGAAGAATCCTATATAATGACGGAATTCCACAAGATTTAGGATATGTAGATAGAACTAGCGAAGATGGAATTTTTGAATATGAAATCAACTTCCCAGTTAACAAGAAAAAATTAGGAGATTTAATTAACAGATGTATAAAAATACATGGATTATCAGAATCTGCCGAAGTACTTGATAATGTAAAAGAAAAAGGTTTCAAATATTCTACAAGATCAGGACTTACATATTCTATGGACGACGTAAAAGTTCCAAAAGAGAAAAAAGAAATCTTAGCAAATGCAGAAAAAGAAATAGAAAAAGTAAGAAA
Source organism: uncultured Clostridia bacterium (assembly GCA_934121905.1). GTDB lineage: Bacteria > Bacillota > Clostridia > TANB77 > CAG-508 > CAG-269. Next base: position 84,398 of record CAKOVI010000003.1, on the reverse strand, counting down.
ACAATATAGAAGAGGTTTAATTACTGAAGAAGAACGTTACAAAGCAGTAGTTAATATCTGGAATAGTGCAACATTAGATGTTGGTAAAGCACTAGAAGAAAATCTAGAACCACTAAACCCAATCAACTTAATGGTTGAATCAGGTGCCCGTGGTAACATCAACCAATTAAGACAATCAGCAGGTATGAGAGGACTTATGGCAGGAACAACAGGTAAAGTTATCGAAATACCAATCAAATCAAGCTTCGCAGAAGGTCTAGATGCTCTAGAATACTTTATATCATCTCACCAAGCACGTAAAGGTTTGGCAGATACAGCTTTAAGAACAGCAGACTCTGGATACTTAACAAGAAGACTTGTAGACGTAGCGCAAGAAATAATAGTAAGAGAACCAGACTGTGGATCAAATGAAGGACTAATAGTATATGACGTAAAAGATGGAAACCAATTAATCGAACCAATTCAAGAAAGATTATTAGGAAGATATCCAGTAAGAGACATTGTAAATCCAGAAACAAACGAAGTAATTGTTGATACAAACACAATGATTACAGACGAATTAGCAGAAAAAATTGTTGATGCAGGAATTACAAAAGTAGAAGTACGTTCAGTACTTGGATGTCATTCAAAACACGGTGTATGTCAAAAATGTTATGGTATGAGTTTGGCAAGACACAACAAAGTTGAAATAGGAGAAACAATAGGAATAGTTGCTGCACAATCAATCGGTGAGCCTGGTACACAGCTTACAATGAACACAAAACACGCCGGAGGTGCAATTGGTTCAGATATCACACAAGGTCTTCCAAGAGTTGAGGAGCTATTTGAAGCTCGTAAACCAAAAGGATTAGCGGTAATGACAGAAATAGCAGGAAAAGTAAAAGTAAAAGAATCAAAGAAGAAGAAAGAAGTTATTGTAACAAATGATACTGAGTCAAAAACATACACAGTACCATTTGGACCAAAAATGAAAGTTAAAGATGGAGACATGGTAGAACCAGGAGATCCACTAGTAGAAGGTTCTTTAAACCCAGCAGACATCCTAGCTATAAAAGGACCAGAAGGAGTATTTGAATACCTAACAACAGAAGTACAAAAAGTTTATAGAAACCAAGGTGTTGATATAAACGACAAACATATCGAAGTTATAGCAAGGCAAATGCTTAAGAAAGTAAGAGTTGAAGACAATGGAGATACAGATATGTTCCCAGGAACATTAGTAGATATGTATGAATTTGCAGACAAAAACAGAGAAGCAGTAGACAAAGGTGTAAGACCAGCTACTGGAAAACGTGTTCTACTAGGTATCACAAAAGCATCACTTGCAACAGACAGCTTCTTATCAGCAGCTTCATTCCAAGAAACTACAAGAGTTTTAACAGAAGCAGCTATAAAAGGTAAAGAAGATGACTTAGTTGGACTTAAAGAAAACGTAATTATAGGTAAATTAATTCCAGCTGGAACTGGTATGAAAAAATACCAAGATTTACATATAAGCACAGAAAAGAAAGAAGAGCCAAAACAAGAAGAAAATGTTGAGGCTGTAGAAGAATAAAAAATAGGGGGCAAAAAGGGCAATGGAATCTATTGGGGTCGGTTCTTTTTGGTCTCGTTTTTTAATCATTGGCAAATGGCACAAATGGACCGGTTCTTTTTGTGCCCGACCCAAAAGGAACCGGTCCATTTGTGCCATTTTGCCAAAAGAGAGGAAGAAAAAAATATGTACGAAAATTTTGGAATAAGCAAACAAATAGAAGAATTATCAAAAGAAGTAGAAAATGAAATCAAGCCACAATTTGAGAAAATAGAGCAAATATGTCAGTCGAACAGTCTAAAAGTATTACAAGCGATGCAAGATAATCACCTATCGGGAATGCATTTAAACACATCAACAGGATATGGAATAGATGAAGCAGGAAGAGATAAAATTGAAGAAATATATGCTCAAATTTTCAAAGCAGAAGATAGTTTAGTAAGAAGTCAATTAATATCAGGTTCACATGCATTAGCAGTAACTTTGCAAGGACTACTAAGACCAAATGACACAATGATATCTATTACAGGGTTGCCATATGATACATTACAAACAGTGATAGGAATAGGAGAAAATCCAGGACCAAGTTCGTTAAAAGCATTTGGAATAAAATATGAACAAATTGACTTAAAAGATAAAGAATATTTTGACACGGAGAAAATAGTAGAAAGACTAGCTAAAAAAGATGTAAAACTAGTAGAAATTCAAAGGTCAATAGGATATTCAACAAGAAAAAGTATAAGCATAGAAAAAGTAGAAGAAATAATAAAAGAAATAAGAAAAGTAAACCAAGAAGTTATAATAATGGTAGATAACTGCTACTGCGAATTTGTAACAGAAAAAGAACCAATAGAAGTTGGAGCAGACATAGCAGTTGGCTCATTAATAAAAAATCTAGGTGCAGGAATAGCAACAAGTGGAGCTTATGTAGTAGGAAAAAAAGACTTAATAGCCCTTGTTGCAGATAGACTAACAGGACTTGGAAAAGAAATAGGGCCATCAATGGGTCAAAATACAAATTACTTAAAAGGACTATTTTTCGCGCCATCAGTTGTTGCAAGTTCATTAAAAACAATGGTATTTGCAAGTAGAATGTTAGAAAAATTACGGATATAATACAAGTCCAAAATATAATGAGCCAAGAGTAGATATTGTTCAAAATATAATATTTAATGATAAAGAAAAGTTAATAAAATTTTGTCAAGGAATTCAATCAGGTTCGCCAATAGATAGTTATGTAACTCCTGTCCCAAGCCCAATGGCTGGATATGAAGATGAAGTTATAATGGCTGCCGGAACTTTTGTTGATGGTGCTACAATTGAACTTAGTTGTGATGCACCAATAAGAGAGCCTTATATTGCTTATATGCAAGGTGGTTTAACTTATGAGTATGGTAAGCTTGGAGTTATGAAGGCAATTGAGTTTATGAGATAGGCACAAATGGACCGGTTCTTTTTGTACCAATTGACCCATTGGGACCGGTTCTTTTTGTGACAAGACAATAAATAAAGTTTATAGGTAAATCTTTAAAATCTAAATAAATAATAAAAAGGAGAAATTTTTGACTAGACAAATTAGAAAATTTAGCAATTCAAATGTATACCATATCATTATAAAAGGAAATAATGATAGTGTGATTTTTTATGACGATATGGATAGAAATGTATTTTTAGATAGAATAAAATTAACTAAAGATGAATTTAAATATAAAGTATATGCATATTGTTTAATGAGTAATCATGTTCATATGGTTATAGAAGTACAAAATGAAAATTTATCAAAGGCAATTCAAAGTTTAACAATTAGGTATGTAAGTTATTTCAACAAAAAATATGACCGAAAAGGTCCATTTGTTCAAAATAGATTTAAAAGCAAAAATATTGAAAATCAGAGATATTTTTTAGAAGTCTGTAGATATGTTCATAGAAATCCGGAAAAAGCAGGAATTGAAAAAACAAGCCAATACAAGTGGAGTAGCTATAGAGAATATATAGGAAAAGAAAAAATTATAGAAAAGAAAACATTAATGTATTATTTAAATAATAATATAGAGGATTTTATTAAGTATACTAATAAAGTAGAAAATATAGAAGAAATAATGAATTATGGTGATTTTGAATTAAGTACAAAATTAAATGACGACGAGTTAATTGATATTATATTAAAAAGATTAAATTTTGATTCAATGGATGAAGTTATAAATTTTTTTAATAGGAAAGAAAATATAGAAAAAGTTCAAGAACTAAAGGATATAAAGAGAATATCACAAAGACAATTATCAAGAATAATAGGAGTTAATAACAAACTTATTGCAAAATATTGGAGCGAAGATTTACCCAAAAAGAACCGGTCCAAATGGGTAAAAATACCCAAAAAGAACCGGTCTCAATGTGCCAATTGACAATTAATTGCTCTACTCAACCGTAACCGACTTCGCCAAATTTCTAGGCTTATCAACATCTAATCCTTTCTCCTTAGAAACAAAATAACCCAAAAGTTGTAAAGGAACGATAGTAACAATAGAAGATAGATAAACGCAAGTATCAGGAACAATCACAACATTATCAAACAAAGAAAGATTAACTTCCTTGCTAACAGCTTCAGAAACAACAGCAGTAGTAACAGCACCTCTAGTAATAATTTCTTCCATATTACTTACAGTTTTCTTAACCAAATTCAAATCAGTCATAATACCGATAACATTAACACCTTTTTCAATCAAGGCAATAGTACCATGTTTTAATTCACCAGCAGCATAGCTTTCAGAATGAATATAAGAAATTTCTTTTAATTTTAAAGATGCCTCCAAGGCTGTTGCATAATCCATACCTCTACCTAAATAAAATACATCATGTTCTTTAAAAATGTTTTTAGCAATTTCTTGAATATTAGAAGTATCTTTTAAAATAGTTTCAATTTTATTAGGTATTAGTAACAATTCTTTCTTTAATTCATCCAAAACACAAGTATCAGCACTTTCAAGTACTTCTGCAAAATATATTGCTAACAAAGACATAAGTGTGATTTGAGATGTATATGCTTTAGTTGATGCAACTGCAATTTCAGGACCTGCGTGTGTGTAAAGTGTATAATCAGCTTCTCTAGCTATAGAACTTCCTGTAACATTTGTAATTGCAAGTGTTTTAGCGCCATGTGATTTTGAAAGTTTTAATGCTGCCAAAGTATCTGCAGTTTCACCTGATTGGCTTATGAAAATACATAATGTTTTGTCATCTATTAATGGATTTCTGTATCTAAATTCTGATGCAATATCAACCTCTACATGAATTTTGCAAAGATTTTCTATTGTATTTTTTACACAAAGACCAACATGCATAGCAGTACCACAAGCAACTATATAAATTTGATGTAAGGAACGTAAGTATTCTTTAGTGAAATCAGAATCTAGTTCACTGAAATTACATTTATTTCCATCTAATCTTGAACCAATGGTCTCACGTATAGCTTTTGGTTGTTCCATGATTTCTTTAAGCATATAATCTTCAAAACCATCTTTATCAGCAGCCATAGCATCCCAAGTAATTGTTGTAGTTTCCTTAGAAATTTCATTTAAATCTTTATCGTAAAATTTAATGTTATCTCTTGATAATAGAACATATTCGTAATTATCTAATAAATAAAAATCCTTTGTGTAACTCAAAATAGCAGGAATATCTGATGCAACATAATTTTCGCCATTGCCTTTACCAATAACTAAAGGACTATCTTTTCTAACAACAATCATGTTATTTGGCATATATGTTGATAAAATTTCAAGTGAAAAGCTTCCAATTAAGCTATCACAAGCTTTTTTTACAGCTCTTAATAGTTTTAAAGCATCATTTCCATCATCTTTATTATAGTAATAATGTATCAAGTTTGGAACAATTTCAGTATCTGTATCTGAAATGAAATTATATCCATTTTGTGTTAACATATTTTTTAATTCAATATAATTCTCTATAATACCATTATGAACAACTGCGATTGATTTTGAATTATCCATATGTGGGTGAGAATTTATTTTTGAAGGCATACCATGTGTTGCCCATCTTGTATGAGCAATACCAATTGATCCTTCTAATTTTTTAGTTTCTTCTAGATTATAAAGGTTTTCAACACGACCTTTGTCTTTGGCAAGCCCAATTGAATCTCCTTCTATAGTTGCAATTCCTGCTGAATCATAACCTCTATATTCTAATTTTGAAAGTCCTGCAAGTAGAATAGGACTAGCTTTTTGGAATCCAATATATCCAACAATTCCACACATAAAAATCTCTCCTTTTTAAATATATTTGGAATTGAAAGTAATACTTTGATTCAATTTTTGTTATAATGTCACCATTATTTTTTTATTAAATCTTTGGCAAAGTACATACCACCAAGGCATCCGCCGAATATTTCGATAACCTTGGACCTCGTCAACATAAATTTATTATGTCCTGGCGCTTATTTTGGGATTGGGGACGGTTCTTTTCGCAAAAGGAACCGTCCCCAATACGAAATTACTTTCAATTTATACAGTATATTATAATAAGATTAAAAATGTTTCAAGTATTTTCACTAAAAATTCATAAAAAGTGTTTTCAAAAAATACAAATCCTGTTATAATGAAAAGGTATCAAAGAGAGGGGAAAGAGATGGATAAATTAACTGTATTAATAAACGAAGCAAAAATCAATGCAAGGCTTGATGGATTAGCAAAAGAAATTATGAAAGACTATAAAGATGAAGATATAGTATTTGTTGGAGTACTAAGAGGGGCTGCTACATTTATGGTTGAGCTTGCAAAGAGAATAAAAAATAATGTTGAATTTGAATTCATACAATTAGAAAGCTACGAGGGTGAAGAAAGTACAGGTGTTGTGAAATTAAGACAAGAATTAACAGGAAAAATTGAAGGAAAAAATATAATAATAGTTGAAGATATAATAGATACTGGAAGAACTTTGGAATATTTAAGAGAACATATAAAAAAATTCAGCCCAAAAAGTGTAAAAATTTGCACACTACTTAGTAAGCCATCAAGAAGAATTTTTGAACTAGAAGTTGATTATATAGGATTTTCAATACCAGATGAATTTGTTGTAGGTTTTGGAATGGACTATAATCAAAAATATAGAAATTTACCATATATTGGAAAAATTGGTTAAAGAAGGAGTCAAAAATGTTTGACATAAAAGAAGAACTAAAAAAACTACCCAAAGACCCAGGTGTATATTTAATGAAAGACAAAGATGATAATATCATTTATGTTGGAAAAGCAGTAAATTTAAAAAATAGGGTGAGTTCATATTTTAGAAAAACAAACAAAACAGATAGAATACTCAAAATGGTATCTCAAATAGACCATTTTGAGTATATTGTTGTAAGTAATGAAGCAGAAGCATTAATTTTGGAGTGTAATCTTATAAAGAAAAATAGACCGAAATACAATGTTTTATTAAAAGATGACAAAACATATCCATATATAAAAATTGATGTAAAATCAGACTACCCAAATGTAATTATTACACGAAGGCTTTTAAATGATGGAGCAAAGTATTTTGGACCTTATGCAAACCCAGGTGCTGCAAAAGAAATGGTTAATTTTATAAAAGAAAAATATAAAATAAGACAATGTAGAAACTTTAAGTCCAATACCAGAGCTTGCTTAAATTTCCATATAAAAAGATGTTTAGCACCTTGTATTGGAAATATAAGCAAAGAGGATTATAGAAAACAAATTGATGAGATAATTGATTTATTAGAAGGCAAAACAGATAAAATAATAAAAGACCTAAAAAATCAAATGAAAGAGGCATCTGAAAACCTAGATTTTGAAAATGCAGCATATATTAGAGATAGAATGTTAGCTATTGAAACGGCTTCCCAAAAACAAAAGGTTTCAAATATTTCTGAGAATAATATAGATGTTATAGGTATGGCAAAATCTGAATTAGAGGTGTGCATAGAAATCTTCTTTGTTCGTGGAAGTAAAATGATAGGAAGAGAACATTACTTTTTTGATAATTTAGGTGATATGGATGACGGCGAAATAATATCTGGTTTTATAAAACAGTATTATATGGATAATCTAAATATTCCTAATAAAATTATGGTAAGTAGAGAGCTAGAAGATGAGGAAGCCCTAGAAGAATGGCTTGGAGGCAAAACTACACATAAGGTTACAATTCATAGCCCTAAAAAAGGCACGAAATTAAGATTTGTGGAGATGGCAGATAAAAATAGTAAAGTTACATTGGAAAACAAAGAAAAGACTATAGAATCGATTCTCGTTGAATTAAAGGATAAATTACAAATGGATAAATTGCCAAGAAAAATTGAAACTTATGATATCTCAAATATTTCTGGTGAATTTATGGTTGCTGCTATGTGTGTTATGGAAGATGGAGCTATTAAAAAGAATTTGTCTAGAAGATTTAAAATTAAAACTGTAATTGGTCAAGATGACCCTCGTTCTATGGAAGAAGTTATAACAAGAAGATTAAAACATTCGATAGATAATCCAGAAGATAAAGGTTTTGGCAAACTTCCTGATGCAATTTTTGCTGATGGTGGTATTACTCAGATTAGAGCAGTTAGAAGAGCAGTTGATAAGTATGGTGTTGATATTAAAATTTTTGGTATGGTTAAAAATGATAAGCACCAAACTAGAGCTTTGATGGATGAGGATAGAAATGAGGTTGAAATTTCTGAGAGATTGTTTAATTTGATTACTTTGTTTCAGGATACTGTTCATGATACTGCTATTTCGTACCATAGAAAACTTAGAGATAAGGCTTTGACTAGTTCTGAATTGGATGAGATTGATGGAATTGGTGAAGCTAAAAAGAAGGAACTATTGAGAGTGTTTGGTAGTGTGGAGAAGATTAAGGTAGCTGATGTGGAGGAATTGGTTAAGGTTAAGGGGATTAGTAGAGAATTGGCTGAGAAAATCTTGACAAGATTAAAAGTGTAAATATGTTTATAAACTTATGAAGGAATTAATATGGTATCCGACATGTTATGTTGACTTTGAAAAAACAAAATGGTATAATAAATATGTAACGTGTAATATCACGAATAGAAGGAGGAAGGGTTGAGCAAAGCTCCCCAGATAAAAATATGACAAATAAATTTTATGAATTTGTAGCACTGGTAATTGTTGGAATAATGGCAACATTTTCTGACTTTGGCTTTGTAGCAATAATATTGACTGCATGGCTTATGTTTGACATATTCAGACCATCTATTTATCGGGCACCTGTACTCAGAGTGGGGGCAGTTGTTCTGATGGGATATGACGGTGGAATAATAGGAATATTAGCCATGATTATTTGGCTAGTGTTTCATTACAGAAGGCACTACAAAGTTAGGGCCATTGTGGAGCTAAAAGAAAGGTACAGAATCAATCAAAGCGTAATATGCTTTGCATGCGTTCCGTATCTAGGTTTACCTAATATCTTTAGAAGATATGGTGTAAATCCACAAACTGTACGAAAAAGGAAATTCTGGGGTGAATGGGATCCTCAAAAATGGAAACAAATTGAGGATATTATGTTTACAAAAAAATCTGACTTTTGGGGATACGGACACTTTAGCTTGCGAAGCAAAAAGCCACACAAGGACGATTACCTTGAGTGGAAATATGTTCCGCAGGCAATGGAGCACCTTATTGATGAAATTTGGGAGTCGATGAGTTAGGCTTAACCTGAAAAAATATACCACTGTAATTATTACGGTGGTATATATTTTTTTAGCAATTATTATAATATTCATCCTGAAGTTGTTCATCAACTAAATCCAAAATCATTTTCGGCATCTGTTTTCTAATTGGTGATGGTGCATCTTCAACTAGCCAATGAGATAAAATTAAGTTATCATCAAAGAGATTTTTTAAAATTTCTAAATTTTCTTTACTTTGATTTTTAATAAGTGTTTCGATAAATTTAGTATCACCTTTTAAAATATTTTCTGTATATAACTCTTTAAAGGGCACAGATTTAGGTTGAGTAAGATTTTTTTTTGTAACTTTTTCATCTTCAAATAGTGTTTTTAAAATAGATGCAATAGTGTGAATTGGATTAGTAGACTTTTTTGAATTATCAGATAAATTTATCCGATTTTTGGAATCTTTGTTTTCTTTCATAAGATAACTCCTTTCTGAATTTTTATGAAATAAGTATATCATGTTATTTCTTTTTTTTCAAATAAAAACAATCATAAGAAAAAGACCTTATGATTGTTTTTGTTTTTTCTGGCTTCAGCTTTCTTCAAGAAGTTCCCATACTTCTATAGGCAGTTTCTTTAAGAAAGAAATGTCGGCTTTTTTCTTGCACCAGTTAATCAGACGAGGATTATCAGTAAAAATCCAGACAACTTTGTCGATGTCTCCGTCAAAAATAAGCTTATTGACCGGAGAGTAATTACCTGACAATAACTCTTTGGTATAATACTCTTTCATGCGAGGAAGAGTTTCTTTTTTTGGGGTTTCATCTTTTGCCGGAGCTTTATCCTCTTTTTTTTCAGATGTTTTATTGACTTTTTCCAAAATATTGTCATCCTCAAAAATTTTTTTTATCCAAGAGAATGCTTTTTTGAAAGCTGTGTCATTTTCGACAATGTTTTCATCTGATGATGATTCAGAAGGATTATATGTTGTAATTACATTTCCTTCTGAATCTGTTTGCTGGTGTTTACATTTTAATGCTGAAGACCGGTTTCCTGGCCAGTTTATTATACTCATAATGCAATACCTCCTTAGGCTTTAATACCTTAATTATACCACTTCTATTAAAATAAATCAAATTAAAATTTTATACCTTTACAAACTCCTAAAATAACTATATAATAAAAATGAAAAGAGGTATAAGATGAAAATAAAAGAACTAAGATTACTAAATATAACAATAAAACAAAATGACCAAATACTTTACCAAGGAAAAACAGAAGATGTGCCAGATGATTTAGAAGATAAAGAATATGATAAAATCTACTTTGAAGGAGTAGACGTAATAGTAGAAATATAAAAAATAAAAAGCCGTGTCCATGGCTTTTTATTTTTTAATTTTCATTACCTTTTGAACTTATGGTAACTACAATTTTTACAATAAACATAACAAAAATTATAGTGGCAGTTCCAGCACAAGCTGTTTGCTGATTCCACCAGGCAAATGGTTGAGCCAAAAATGGAAGCTTTATTGGGATTAAAAACAAATCTCTAGAAAAATTTAATAGAATTATTAAGCCCAAAATTGCTTCGACTAATGCTAACCAAAAATTGATGGAAACTAATAATATAGCAACAGTAAAACAAATACCAATTGCCAATGAATTTGTTCCAAAAGTGCTAATACACCAAGATAATGATATAAAAACCATTATAGGTGTTCCAATGATTTCCATTAATCTGTTCCATTGCTTATTTACACTTAATAAACTTTTCATAAGTGTCTCTCCTTTCATTCAAAAACAACAGGCGCAAAACTGCGGGACACTCCTGTTTAATACTGTTGGTTGCTTGCCGGTCAGTATAACGACCAATTAACATAATTATACAACAAAATTCTCCAAAAATCAACAAAAATCCAACATTGACATCCTTTCACTCGATTGCTATAATCTAATCACAGAAAATCATCTCAAACCGAAAGGAGAAAAGCAAATGAACTGGACACCGGAACAATCCCAAGCAATCTACAAAAAAGACAGTAACATACTAGTTGCAGCAGCAGCAGGAAGCGGAAAAACAGCAGTATTAGTAGAAAGAATAATAAATAAAATAATAAAAGAAAAAATAGACATAGATAGGCTATTAGTTGTAACATTCACAAACGCAGCAGCATCAGAAATGAGAGAAAGAATACTAAAATCAATCTACAAAATAATTGATAGCGAAGAACCTCAAGACGAAGAAACAATAAATCACTTACAAAGACAAATAACATTATTAAACAAAGCAAGTATATGCACAATAGACTCATTCTGTTTAGATGTAATAAAAAACAACTTTTTTGAAATAGAAATATCACCAAACTTTAGAATAGCAGACACAGCCGAAATAGACCTATTAAAACAAGAAGTATTAGAAAAAATATTTGAAGAAAAATACGAAAATCATGACAAAGACTTCGAAAAATTAGTAAAAACATATACATCATATAGAGATGACACACCTTTAAAAGATATCATATTAAAAATTTACACATATATAGAATCAAACCCATTTCCACTAAAATGGCTAAAAGAACAGGTGGAAAAATTTAATATAAAAGACACAAAACAAGACTTTTCAAATACAGAATGGGGAAAAATTTTACTTCAAAATATGAAAGAGAACTTAGAAGATAGCATAAAAAAATTAAAAGCAGAAGAAACAAGATTATCATTTGAAAGTGAACTAGAGCAATATGAAAGAATAATTTTGTCAGATATCCAGCAACTAGAAATGGTATATGCAAATTTAGAAAACTGGGACAAAGCATACAGTTTGATAAATAAAGTAGACTTTTTAAGATGGCCAAGCTCTAAAAAAATAACAAATCCTGAAAAAGATAAAGCAAAAGCTATAAGAGATAAAGTAACAAAGGATTTTAAGGCTAAAAGAGACAAAATTTTCACAGCAAACTCTGAAATGGCAAATGAAGACTTAATAGAAATGTATGAAATTTTATCCAAATTAGAGAAATTGATAATAGATTTTGATGTAGAATTTTCAAAAAATAAAAGAGAAAGAAATATTGTGGATTTCAGTGATGTTGAGCATTTAGCACTTAAGATTTTAGTAAAAGAAGAGGATGTACCATCTGAAATTGCAAAAAAATATCAGGAAAAATTTATCGAAATCGCAATAGACGAATACCAAGATAGTAACTTGGTACAAGAATATATTTTAACATCAATATCAAATGGAAAAAATATCTTTATGGTTGGAGATGTTAAACAAAGTATTTATAAATTTAGACAAGCAATGCCAGATTTATTTCTAGGTAAATATAGTAATTATAGTGAAAATGAAGCAAATGATAAAGGTTTAAAAATAAAACTTTTTAAGAATTTTAGAAGTAGAAAAAATGTGCTTGATTTTACCAATCTTATATTTGAAAACATTATGGGGGAAAAGCTAGGAGAGATAGATTATACAGAAGAAGAATATTTGAATTTAGGTGCAAATTATGCAGAAAGCAAAGAAGATTTGGTTTCTGAAATTGATATATTAGATGTAACAGAAGATGATGAAGATGAGAATTTAGAAGAAACAGAAATACCAGAAAATGCCAATGTTGACAGTGATTTAGAAGAAACTGAAAAGCTAGAAGACATTGAATTAGAGGCTAAATTTGTAGCACAAAAAATAAAAGATTTAATAGATAGTAAATTCCAAGTATATGATAACAAAAAAGAGGAATTTCGAGATATCCGTTTTCGAGATATTGTAATACTTTTGCGTTCAACTAAAAATAAGGCAAATATATTTGAAAAAGAATTAACAAATTTGAATATAAATGTGTATTCAGATACATCTCAAGAGTATTTGGAATCATATGAAATACAAGTAATAATGGATTTACTAAAAATTATAGATAATCCATATCAAGATATTCCGCTTGTACATGTAATGTTATCAAGCTTAGGAATGTTTACAGATGATGATTTATTAGAAATAAGATTATGTGATCAAAATGATGATTTTTATACTACTATGTTAAAATCTAGGTTGTCTGTAAGAGAAGAACTTAGAGAAAAAATAGATAGCTTTTTAAACAAAATAGAAAACTTTAGAGAAAAAAATGGATACATGGATTTAGATGAACTTATCTGGACAATTTATGAAGAAACAGGCTTTTTAAATTATATAGGTTTAATGCCAAATGGTGCCTTAAGAGTTGCAAATTTAAAAATGCTTTTTGAGAGGGCAAAGCAGTATGAAAGTGCATCATTTAAAGGTTTATTCAACTTTATAAACTTTATAGAAAAAATAAAAACAGGAAGCGGAGATTTAGGAGCAGCAAAGCTAATTGGAGAAAATGAGGATGTTGTAAGAATTATGAGTATCCATAAAAGTAAAGGTCTAGAATTTCCAGTTGTGTTCTTGTCTTGCACAGGTTCAGGATTTAATATGATGGACTTAAATAGTGATATTTTATTACATCAAAAAATTGGAATTGGTGTTAAATATATTGATTATGATAGACAAATAAAATATGATACTATTTCAAAATTAGCATTAAGAGAAAAGCTTTTGGAGGAAAATTTGTCAGAAGAGATGCGTATTTTGTATGTTGCATTAACAAGGGCAAAAGAGAAAATCTATGTTACAGGTGTTAAAAAGGATTTCCAAAAAAATAAGGAGAAAATGCAGGAATTAGTGGATATTTATAAAAAAGAAAATGGAAAGATAAATCCTATTTTGATAAAAAAATATAAGAAGTATATTGATTGGATTTTACTTGTTTATATGTATAATTTTGAATCTTCAAAAGATGTTTTAAAAATGAATACAATTAAAAGAAAAGATATTTTAAAAACATTGAAAAAAGAAGAAACAGAGGATGAGGATATTTTTAAGGTTTTAGAGGAAAAATCAAAAGGTATAAAAGAAGAGGATATTATATATTTAAAAAATCAACTAATTTTTGAATATAAATATAAAGGATTAAGTGATATTCCAACTAAAGAATCTGTTACAAATATTGTACATAAAAATGTAGTTGTAGACTCATTTGAGGCAAAAAATGAAGACGTTGATGAGGAAGAAAATGGAAAAATAGAACTACCAAAACCAAAATTTTTAGTTGGAACTGAAGAAGAAAAAATTACACCTGCTAAAAAGGGTACTTTAGTGCATTTGTGTATGAAAAATTTAGATTTTAGCAGAGATTATAGTTTAGAAGATGTAAAAGCTTTAATTAGTGATTTAGAGAGTAGAAAAATTATAACCGCAAAAGAGAAAGAAGCAATAAATCCTTGGGTTGTGTTTAATTTTACAAAGTCAAATATTTGGAATGAACTTAAGGAGGCTAAAGAGTATCATAAGGAGGAACCTTTTTATATTAATGTTCCAGCAAAAGACGTGATGGAGACTGATTTGGATGAAAATATTTTGGTTCAGGGTATTATAGATTTGTATTATATTACTAAAAATGATGAATTAGTTCTTTTGGATTATAAAACTGATTTTGTGGAACAAAAAGAACCGGTCCAAATGGGGCAAGAACTAATAAATAGACATAAACCTCAGCTTATGCTTTATAAAGAGGCTTTGGAGAATGGACTGAATAGGAAAGTTGATAGAGTGTGGATTTATTCTACTGGATTGGGGAAGGAAATATTGGTTGATTAATGGTTAGAAAACGACCGGGCTAGTAAAAGTCAATTCTTATGTAAATTACTTAAGAACTTATCAATTTTTCTTGAAAAAAAGAGCAAACTATAGTAAAATAATAATGCTTATAAATTTAAAGGATATGTAAGAAAGAGGAAAAATAAAAATGGATAATGAAAAATATATAAGAAACTTAGTAGGACACATTCCTATGCACAGACCTGTTTCGGTTTTAGTAATTTACAAAGACCACAAAGTATTATTACAAAAAAGAAATGACAACGGCATGTGGGCCTTACATGGTGGAGGAATGGATATAGGAGAAACATATTTAGAAACACTAAAAAGGGAAATAAAAGAAGAATTAAATATAGAGCCAATAAATCCAGAACTTATGGGGATATTTTCAGGTAAAAAAATGTATCACAAATATGATAAATCTCAAGATGAAGTATATGCCTTAAGCCATGCGTTTATTTGTACAGAATATGAAGGCGAAATAAACTTCACAGACGGAGAAGTTACAAATTTAAAATGGTTTGATATAGACGATTTACCAGAAAATATATTTCATTTGAATAAACCTGTTTTGGACAATCTAAAGAAATATTTAGAAACAAAAAAGGTAATTGTTGATTAGTTTTTAATTTTTTGCTAATATGCAAAATTATATAAAAAAGGTATTCATCAATCAAAAGGAGGAACCTAACATGGAAAAAAAGAAAAAAATCATCTATGGAACAGACTACGAGGAATTAGTAGAATGTTTGAAAGAAGAACGAAGCCAAGGAAAAAGCATAGTAATGTCTTCTGGAACATTCGACCTGTTTCATGTAGGTCACATGCGGATGCTAGCAGCAGCCAAAAAGCAGGGGGACATTCTTGTTGTAGCGGTTAAAAGTGACCGAGCAGCAGCTTTGAAAAAAGAAGACCCACCGGTGCTTGATGAAAATGTAAGAATGGAAACAATAGCCAATTGTATATCAGCAGATTATGTAATTTTAGCTGATTATGACCCACTACGGTCAGTTCCATTTACCTTTGAAAACACGCCATCATTTGAATGGTTAAACATCTTTATTCCTGTAGTTGACAAAGTAAAGCCGGATATTTTCGTACATGAAGATAATAGTGTAATAAAAAATGCTAGAAAGCAGTTATTCGAAAAGTACGGAGTCAAAGGTGTTGTGCAGCCAAGAACAGAGGGAATTAGCACAACAGAAATAATTGACAAAATAAAAACAAGACTATTACTTAAGATGCAACAGCAATAATTGATTTTGAAATGGGGACGGTTCCTTTTTTAAAAAGGAACCGTCCCCATTTCTAAATTTTATGTTGACAACAACCACCAAACAGTAGTATAATATAAAAGTTAAAAAAGAGAGAAAAAGGAGAAATAAAAAATGAATAACCAAAAAATAAGAAACATAGCAATAATAGCACATGTAGACCATGGAAAAACAACACTAGTAGATAGTTTGTTAAAACAAAGCCATGTATTTAGAGACAATGAACAAGTACAAGACAGAGTAATGGATTCAAATGACCTAGAAAAAGAAAGAGGAATAACAATACTTTCAAAAAATACATCAGTAATGTACAAAGACATAAAAATAAATATAGTAGACACACCAGGACATGCTGATTTTGGTGGAGAAGTAGAAAGAGTACTAAAAACAGTTGATGGAGTACTTTTATTAGTAGATGCATTTGAAGGAGCTATGCCTCAAACAAGAGAAGTTTTGAAAAAAGCCCTAGCATTAAATTTAAAACCAATAGTTGTAATAAACAAAATAGATAGACCAGGAGCAAATCCTGAAAAAGTTGTAGATGAAGTTATAGAATTATTCATCGAATTAGACGCAACAGATGAACAACTAGAATTTCCAGTTGTATATGCATCTGCAAAAAATGGTGTATCAAAATTAAATCTATCTGATGAAGATAGTGATATGACACCTCTATTTGAAACAATGGTAAACACAATAGAAGCTCCAAAATGCGATTTAGATGGAACTGCTCAAATGCTTGTATCTAACATAGATTACGATGATTATGTTGGGAGAATAGGTGTTGGTAGAGTAGAACGTGGTAAGTTTACAGTTGGAATGACAGTATCAGTTTGCAAAGCTGATGATACTGTATATCAAGGTAAAATTGCAAAATTATATACACATGTAGGTTTAAAGAAAGTTGAAGTTGAAGAAGTAACAGCAGGAGATATAATAGAATTTGCTGGAATTTCAGATATAAGTATAGGTGAAACTGTATGTGATCCTGAAAATGTTGAGAAAATAGACTTTGTAAATATAGACGAACCAACAGTTACAATGACATTTAGTGTAAACAATGGACCATTTGCAGGAAGAGAAGGACAATTTGTAACATCAAGACATATTAGAGATAGATTGTTTAAAGAGTTAGAAAGAAATGTTTCATTAAGAGTTAAAGAAGGTGAAACTCCAGATTCATTTGAAGTATCAGGAAGAGGAGAATTACACTTATCTGTATTAATTGAAACAATGAGAAGAGAAGGATTTGAGCTTTTAGTATCTCGTCCTAAAGTTATTATAAAAGAAATCGATGGTGTAAAATGTGAACCAATAGAAACTTTAGTTGTAAATGTACCAGATGATTCAGTAGGAACAGTTATTGAAAAATTAGGTAGAAGAAAAGCCGAAATGGTAAACATGGAACCTGCTGAAGATGGACATACAAAGATTGAATTTAATATTCCAGCAAGAGGGTTAATTGGATATAGAACAGAATTTTTAACAGATACAAAAGGTGAAGGAACAATGGCAAGTATGTTCAAGGGATATGAACCATTTAAAGGTGAAGTAGTTGCCAGAGTTAGAGGAACAATAGTAGCTTTTGAAACTGGAAAATCTGTAACTTATGGTCTATATAATGCACAAGAAAAAGGAGACTTATTTATTGGTGCAGGTGTAGATGTTTATGAAGGAATGATAGTAGGTCTAAATTCAAGAGGAGAAGACTTAGCTGTAAATGTATGTAAAGAAAAACACTTAACAAATACACGTTCTTCAGGAGCTGATGATGCACTTCGTTTAGTTCCACCAATCCAAATGAGCTTGGAAAAAGCTATTGAATTTATCCAAGATGATGAACTTGTTGAAGTTACTCCAAAATCAATTAGATTAAGAAAGAAAATTTTAAATAATAAAGAAAGAGAAAGAATGGCAAGAAATAATAAATAATTATTGTAATAGGAGGTGGTAAAAATGCATAGAATAACCGCTGCTGAAATCGCTACATACCAAGCAGATAGATATCTAAGAAGAAAAGAGCAAATTGAAAGATTAAAAAATGAACCACCACAGTTAGGACCAAGAACAAAATTTATTCATTATATATATGATGAACATTTACTTATGAAAGATGCGATTCAAAAAATAATTGATGAATTTCCGGATTTAGCTGGAGATGAGGAATGCATAATTGGTTGGTATAATGAAGAAGAGAAAAAAATAAAAGAAAGAAGCAATTCAAATGAAGCAAGATAAATTAAACGAAATAAAACAAAAAGCCCTAGAAGAGCATATTCCTATAATAATGGATGATACACTACATGAAATAGAAAAAAGAATGATGCAAAATAAACCATCAAAAATATTGGAAATAGGCACTGCAGTTGGATATTCAGCAATATGCTTTTCTGGATTTCTATCTGAGAATGGAAAAATAGACACAATTGAAAGAGATGAAGAAAGAGTAGAAGAAGCTAAGAAAAATATAAAAGAGATGGAACTAGAAGATAAAATAAATATTTATGTTGGAGATGCTGTAGAAGTTTTACCGACTCTTAACGAAAAATATGATATGGTATTTATCGATGCAGCAAAAGGAAAATATCCATTCTTCTTAGCAGAAGCTCTAAGAATGCTAGCTCCAAATGGCATAATATTTGCAGATAATATTTTGTATAAAGGATATGTAATGAGCGATTACAATAAACATAAACAACGTACAGCTGTAAGGAATTTAAGAGAATATATTGCAGAAACAACAGAAAATCCACTTCTTGATACAGAAATTTTAGAGGTGGGAGATGGACTTGCTATAACAAAATTGAAATAATAAAAAAATAGCTTATGAAAAAAATCATAGGCTATTTTTTATCCCAAAAAAGGACGGTACCAAAAGGAGAACAGGTTATCTTTCATCATCAACATATTGTCCCATCGGATGAAAATCAATATCTAAAGGTTCATAATTTTCCTCAATTTCCTTAATAGATAAATTATCAATAGGAAGATCATACTTAGGTGTTAAAGTTGAAGAATATGACCTGACAGGTGAATTAGCAAGAAGCTTATCATGTTTTTCAGTTGTAGCGATGTGAACATATTTTTCTCTAATCATATTTGCTAAAACAGAAAAGCCTATACGGGATTTTAATAGGTTTTCAAGAGAATACAAAGGACTTTGTGGAACAGCAATTGATTGATTGTGTTCTACAATGTGAGCAGGATATATTGTAACATATTTGGCTCCTTTGGCTTCTATAACACTCGTCATGTAATCAAAAAATGGCATCTGGTAAATTTCGTTACCATTTTGAATAGTTATATAATCTCTAACTTTAATTTGAGACTGAGCATAACTTACTAATTCTTTTAAATATTTTAAGGCTTTTTGTTCTTCTTTAGGAATATGATAACCACTTACATCATTCAAACTAAGAGTACTTAAAAATTCACAGTAAAAATCTAAATCTCTTTTAGCTTGTTCAGAAGTTTCTAAAGGAAATGCTCGTAATTCGAATAAAGGCTTAATATCAAATGATTTTTTATACATAGTATTATGAGCAGCATACCCTTCTTTAGATAGATTATAACGAAATTCAGAATTACCTAGTACCTCTCCAACAACAATTCCATTTAATTCAACCGTATAATAACAAGCATAGAAACCACTTGATTTAGCACGTTCCTTATGTGATTTTATTTTTACATTTAAATTAGGAAGTTCAGATAATTCATGAAAAATATTGGGCAATTCTAGTGTTAATATGTAATTTAATAATCTATCATTTTTTAATTGATTTAGATTATTTTTAAGATTAGTAAGTTCTTGAGTATATTTATTTTGTAATTTAACATCTAATATTTTAGTAGAATATAAATTACTTTGTTTAGCAAATTCTCTTTCCTTTAAAGCCAAATCTAGTTGTTCATCAAAAGGAACATATTCTCTAAAATAATTTTCATGTGCCAAATCTATTAAAATTTTGATAGCTTCATCTTTATTCTTAGGTTTTGAATCCATAGTTTGTTTAACCAATTGTAAATAAGGAACATCTAATTCACTAACACAATATTTATGCTTTTTTCCATCTGTATATTCTGTACAAGGTATACTATGATTAGTTAGTAAAGTTAACAAGGCTATTTTGGTATCATAGTATTTTTCGAGAGTGCTTATATTTTTCAAATCTAAAGGCTTTACTTTCCTAGGTGCTAACGGATTGGGCTCATCATCTATAAAAGTATTTGAAATATCTAATTTTTGAAAATGATGATATAATTTTGAAAACAGTGTTTGCTCATGAATTTTATCATTGCTTCTAAGATATTCTTCAGTAGTAAGAAGTGATTTATATAATGCTTTTACATAAGAATCCTCAGATTCTTCGCAATATGTACTACAGTTGTTTTTGGAATGAAAAACTATTGTAGCACCTAAATAATCTTTACAAACAGCTTGAACTACTTTCTTTGCCATTTTATCAATATCATCTAAACTATAATTGTCAGGTAAATTATTATTTAATTTTTTTAAAACTTCTTTTTCAATATTATCTATAACACTTTGATTTGCCTTCAACCTAGCTGGATTAGCCACACTGGTGTCTATAGAATCTCTAAAACGCATAAATACTAATGACAAAAAGGTGTAAAAAAGAGAATCTTTTTGTTCAGCTAATGAAAAAGTATTTATACAGTCTAAAGTAATTTCGTGAATTTTTGATTGCATATATTGTAGTTTTTCTAAATCGTTAATATCAGTGTTATACATCTGTAGTCCTCCTTTATTATAAATTGTAAAAAATTTCCAATTCTGTTTATTATACAACAAATTTTTAAAAAAGTCCATAGTTGCTTGAAAATTTCCCATTTTGATAGTATACTAATATGTGAACAAAAAAGGAAGGATTAGAAAAATATGAAAAAAGTAGAATTATTAGCACCAGCAGGGTCATTTGAAAAAGCAAAAGTAGCATTCTTATATGGGGCAGACGCAGTGTATTGTGGAACAGCAAGTTTATCACTAAGGTCGAGAGCGGCCATAGATGATGATGATTTAATAAAAACAATTAAATATGCACATGAGCTTGGAAAAAAGGTATATGTAGCAATGAACATATATGCATTTGATACAGATTATGAAGAGATAAAACAAATGTGTAAAAAATTAGAAGAAGTAAAACCAGATGGAATAATAGCAGCAGATCCAGGAGTAATAAGTGCCATTTTAAAATATGCACCAAGTGTTCCAGTAAATGTTAGTACCCAAAGTAATTTGGTAAGTTTAGAGGCATGTAAATTTTGGTATAATCAGGGTTGTAAAAGAATGATTATGGCAAGAGAAATGGATAAAAATCAATTAAAATATATAATGGAAAATAAACCAGAGGGAATGGAAATAGAGATATTTGTACATGGAGCAATATGTTTTTCATATTCTGGAAGATGTTTCTTAAGTGATTTTTTGTGCGGTAGAAGTGCAAATTATGGAAGTTGTGCACAAAGTTGCAGATGGTCATATAATGTATATTTAGAAGAAAAAAACAATCCAGGAAATTTAATGCCAGTTGAAATAGATGAACATGGAACAAGTATACTTTCTTCAAAAGATTTATGTTTAATACATGAACTTCCAGAAATCATAGAAATGGGAGTAGACAGTTTGAAAATAGAGGGAAGATTGAAAACAGAGTATTATATAGCAAGTATTGTAAGTATATATAGAGCTGCAATTGATGACTATATGAAAAATCCTGAAAGCTATGATGCAGAAAAATATATGAAAGAAATTGAAAAAATAAAAACAAGAGGACTTACAACTTTTTATTTTAATAGTAGAGAAAACAAGGATATTCAAGAATATGAAGGTAAGCAATATAATGCAAATTATGAGTTTGGTGGAAAAGTTGTAGGTTTAGAAAATGATAAAAGTATAATAGAAATCCGAAATAAATTATCAGTAGGAGATGAGCTTGAGATTTTAATACCTGGAAAATTAGAACCTACAAAGTTTACCATTGACAAATTATGGGATATAGAAACTAAAGAAGAAATAGAAACGGTAAATCCTGGAAAACAAGGTCAGCAGGTATTAATGAAATTACCAATAGAGACACAAGAAAATTGGATTATAAGAAGAAAAAAATGAGAAACGAAAGGAACCAAAATGACTTTATATAATGAAAAAATGATACCAATATTAGATGATTTAGAAAATCCAGAAATTGAACTTGCAGGAGGAAGTACAGTTGGAATGCTTCTTTCTGTTACAAATTCTTTAATAAAATATATTTGTAATAAGACCCTAGGAAAGAAGAAGTATGAAAATGTGCAAGAGGAAGTTTTAAAAATTAAAGAAGAAGCAAATAATTTAAAGAAATATGCCCTTAGTATTATAGATGAAGATAGAGTGGTTTTAGATGAAATTTTAAAAGCATATAGATTAAAAAAAGAAGAACCAAAGCTTTATGAAGAGGCATGTAAAAATGGAGTTGATTTTTGCTTAGAGGTTACTAAAAAAGCAGTTTGTACATTAAAACTTGTAGATAGATTAGAAAAAGTTGGAAATAGGATGCTTGCAAGTGATTTTGAAATTTGTAGAAATTATGCAATGGCTTCTATTGAAGCAAGTATTGTTAATGTTGAGGTGAATATGAAGTCTGTTAATAATGAGGAGTACATTAGAGGAATCAGAAGTTGTTTGAAAGAGGTTTGCAAAGGGTATATTTTAATTAGAAGTTAGTGAATTAATAAAAGATAGCAATAAGTATTGCTATCTTTTATTGCGTAAAAGTATTGACATATCACCAAAAATATTATATTATATAAAAAGTTAATTCATATTTAAGGAAAAATTAATTCAAAAAACTCCAACCAAAATTAAAATCAAGGAGGAATTAATGATAAAAACAATAAAAAAATTACCAATCATATTATTGTTATCAATAATATTTGTTTCGTATGCCACAAATATAGTAAAAGCGGTATATGAAATAACAGAAGCCAACATAGTAAAAATAGCAGAAGCACCATATCATCTAAAATACTATAATGAAAGCAAAAAAATGTACACATATTCAGTATGCAGTATAGTAGGCTATCACAAAAATAATCAATTCTATCCAGCATACTGTTTAAATAGAGACCTGCATGGAGTTGGCTATGTAGATAGTTACACAGTTGATATAGATAAATTAATAGAAAATAACCAAGTATGGAGAGCAGTAAAAAATGGATATCCATACAAAACAGCAAGCGAAATGGGTCTAGAATCAGATTACGATGCCTTTGCAGTAACAAAATTTGCAGTATACTGTTTAATTGGGCAAGCAGACATAAATTTATACACAGCAGATGAAAACGATAAAGAAGGACAAGCAATGTTAAAAGCACTGCATAACCTAGTAGATATTGGAAAAAATGGAACAGACACATTTTCCAATGAACTAAAAATAACTAAATTAACAGATTTAGAAGAAGAAGGGAACTATTACTCAATAACATATAATGTAAAAAGTGGAAATATAATATCAAAATATAACATAAAATCAATTTCAGGTTTATCAAATGGAGATTTATTAACAGATATAGATGGAAATATAAAAACGAGCTTTGAGTCAAATGAAAAATTTAAAATAAAATTTTTAAAAAGTAACTTAAATTCAGACAAAGATATAACTATAAAAATAAATTCAGAACAAAAAAATTATCCAATGTTTTATGGAAAAACGAGAATTTCAGGAACACAGGACTATTTATTAACTGCAAATTCATATCAAAATTTAGAAACAAGTATAAACACAAAATTAAATCTAAATACAGGAAAGATTATAATAAATAAAAAAGATAATGAAACAAAACAAGGGATTAGTAATACTATATTTGAAATATACAATTCAAAGAAAGAAAAAATAGGCAACTATACAACAGATGAAAATGGAAGAATAGAAATCTCTAATTTATATCAAGATTTATATTATGCAAAAGAAATAAAATCAAATGAAAATTATGTCTTAAATCATGAAAACGAATATTCTATAAATGTAGAATACAATAAAACATCTACAATAGATATAGAAAACGAGCACAAAAAAGGAAATTTATCTATATTAAAAGTAGACAAAGAAAATAATAATATAGCACTAGGAAATGTTGGCTTTGAGCTTTACAACGACGAAGCCAGAGTATGTATTGGAAAATATTATACAGATGAAAATGGTAAGATTGAAATAAAAAATTTAAGAACAGGCAATTACAAATTAAAAGAAATAAGCACAAATGAATGGTATAATTTAGCAGAAGACCAAAATATAGAAATAAAATGGGATGAAACGACCAAAACTCAAGTAGAAAACGAACTAAAAAAAGGTCAAATCAAGGTAATAAAAGTAGATAAAGAAAATAATGAAATAAAGATTCCAAACGTAATATTTGAAGTTCAAGATAGTACAGGTAGTGTATTAGAACAAATTAAAACAGATGAAAACGGTGAGGCATTAACAAGTAAGTATCCTTTAAGAGATTATAAAAGCTTAAGACTGCATGAAATTAAAACAGATGAAAAATATGAATTAAGTGAAAATATAGAGGAAATTACTTTAGAAGAAAATCAAATAAAAACAGTACAAATAGAAAATGAAAAAATAAAAGGCTATATTCAAATTGTAAAGACCTCGAAAGAAGATAATAAAATAACTAATACGAAAAAAGGCGAACACCTAGAGGGAGTTGAATTCGAAATATATGATATAAATGGAAACCTAATTCAAAAATTAATAACAGATAGTGATGGAATTGCAAAATCTAAAAAACTAGAAAAAGGGGTTTATAAAGTCAAAGAAGTAGAAACAAAGGAATGGTATTTGTTAGACAAAGATACTTATGAAGTTGAAATAAAAAATAATAACCAATTAATAGAATTAAATTTGGAAAATATGCCAGCAAATCCAGAAGAAAAAATTGAGAAAAAAGGACCAAATGAAGCATTTGCAGATGATGAAATAAAGTACAATATAAATCTAAAAAACTCTGGAAATGTAGCTTTGGAGAATTTTATATGGGAAGATGAAATTCCTACAGATTTTATAAAAGTTACTAAAATAAAATTGGGCACGTATAATCAGGATAATAACTACAATTTATATTATAAAACAAATTTTAGTGATGATTATATTTTAATGTTTGAAGATATAAATACTAAAAGCACAGATGAAATTGATTTTACAAAAGAGCTTTCAGACAATGAATATATTACTAATATAAAATTGGATTTTGGAACAGTTGATGTTGGTTTTAAGAGTGAAGATGATACTTTGATTTTCGCAAAAGTAAATTCTAATATTAAAAGTGGAGATATTTTTGAAAATAGAGTTTATTTGAGTTCAAATTATAAGGAATATAGTTTGAATGATGTTTCTGGATGGAAAACTAAGGTTTATAAAGTTTTGCCTTTGACAGGAATGTAGTTAAAAATATTATTATTCAGGGGTAGAAAACTAATTCTACCTCATTTTGTATAAAAATAGAAAAAGGGCACAAACTAAAATAGGAGGTGCCAAAAATGAAAGAAAAAAATAATGAAAAATACGAGATAGGAGAGGATACGACAAGATATGGAGAATTTATCACATCATATTTTGCTTGGCTACCATTATCAGTTCAAAAAGAGAAAGTAAAGGACTTAGAAAATATAACTAGTAATAAAAATAAAAGAAAAAATGCGAAATAGTTAGAAAATATCAAAAAAATAGGAAAAAAGCAAATTAAAGTCCAAAAAAAGAATATAAAAATCTCTAGAAATGGATGTTGAAAAAATAAAAGTATATGATTATAATAGCAATAAAGGTCAAAGAAAGTCAAAAACAAAATGTCCCATTGGGACCGGTTCTTTTTGGGACATTTTTTGTAAAAAGAACCGTCCCCAATCAGAAAAAAAGAAAGGAGCAACCATGAGAATATCAGATATAATAGAAGAATTTATAAAAGATTTATTCAACAATGAAGAAGAAATAGAAATTCAAAGAAATGATTTAGCACAAAAATTTAACTGTGTACCATCGCAAATAAATTATGTAATATCAACAAGATTTAAGCCATCACAAGGTTATTATGTAGAAAGCAGACGTGGAGGAGGAGGGCATATAACGATAAAAAAGATAAGTAATACAAAATCAGATTATTTAATGCATATAATAGAAAACATAGGAGATACTTTGCAAAATAGTGAAGCAGATATTTTAATAAGTGATTTTTTAACATATAATTTAGTAAATAATAAAGAAGCTAAACTATTAAAAGTAGCAACTAGTGACAATGTTTTAGATGTTCCCAAAGAATATAGAGATAAACTCCGAGCGAGTATTTTAAAAAATATGTTATTGAATATTGAGTAGCTGCCCAAAAAAAGGATGGCACCAAAAGGAAAGTGCCCCAAAAAAGGACGGCACCAAAAGGAAAGTACCCAAAAAAGGATGGCACCAAAAGGAAAACGGAAAAGAAAGGATGATAATTATGAAATGTGAAAATTGTGGAAAAAATGAAGCTAATGTAAAATATACGCAAATAATAAATGGAGAAAAAAAGCAAATGTTTTTATGTGAGGAATGCAGTAAAAAGCTAGGCATAAATGATATACATTTTAATATGCCAATAAGTTTCAATAGTTTTTTAGAAGATTACTTTGATGATATGAATGATATAAGTTTTTTACCAACGATAGGAGGAGGAAATAAAAAAATTCAATGTAGTAAATGTGGGTTAACCTGGGAAGAGTTTTTACATACAGGAAACTTAGGTTGCAGTAATTGTTATAAAGAATTCGAATCAAGAATTGACCCTATTTTAAGAAGTCTACAAGGAGCAACTTCACATGTTGGAAGATTAGGAGAAGTTATAGAAGGAAATGAAATTCAAGCAAATTTAGATGATAAGGAAAAGCCTAATGAGGAAAAAAATAAAGTTGAAGAATTAAAGGAAGAGTTAAAGCAAGCCATAAAAGATGAAAGATATGAAGATGCTGCTAAGCTTCGTGATGAGATAAAAAATTTAGAAAATGGGAAGGAGGAGTAAAATATGAATTGGTATTTGCAAAGAGGAAAAGATAGTGATGTTGTAGTTAATTGTAAGATTATGTATTCTAGAAATTTGAGAAATCATAGATTTAACACTAAAAATGTGACAGAGATTCAAGAGATAGAAAATGAGGTTAGGTCGAAAATACAAGGTTTGGGATATAATCTAAAATTTATTAAAATAAAAGATTTAGATGAATTAACAAAAATGTCCATGTTAGAAAAAGGTTTGATAGATGAAACAGCCATAAAGAATGAAAATGTATCAGCTTTGATAAATGATGACGAAAATATTTGTATCTTGTTGAATTCTAAGGACCATATTGAGATTCAAGTTTTTAATTCCGGAATGGAACTTGAAGGTACATTTAATTTAGCAAAAGAAATCGATAATAAGTTTGATAAAACATTTTGTATTGCAAAAAGTAAGAAATATGGATATTTAACTTCATCACCACTAAATGTTGGAACAGGCTTAAAAGCTGAGATTACAGTACATTTGCCTGGGCTTACAATGACAGGGAATATAAGAAAAGTGATTGTTGCAATGAATAATTTCGGATTAAGTTTTAGCAGTAAATTTGTTAGTAATCAAGAAAATATTGGAGATATTTATAAAATAGAAAACAAGCAAACTTTAGGCATTTCAGAAGATAATATTATAAAGAATTTAAAAGCAATTATTGATAAGATAATTGAACAGGAAAGAGCTGCAAGAAGTATACTTGGAAAAAATCAAATTGAATTAGAGGATATGGTTTATAGAGATTTTGGAATTTTGATTAATGCAAGAAAGTTAAAATGGAAAGAAGCAGTTAAGCTTATGTCTAGTGTGAAGTTGGGCGTAGATATGGGAGTTATTAAGGAATTAAATGACGATGATGTTGCTAAAATTTACTTTTATATGGAACCTAGTAATCTCCAGAAATATTTTAATAAAAATTTGGATGGATATGATAGAGATATTAAGCGTGGAGAAATGATTAGAAACATTATAAAGGAAGGAAGTGTATAATTATGATATATAAATTTACATCACGAGCTAAAAAAGCTATTGAACTTGCACAAGATATAGCTGTATCTCTTGGACATAATTATATAGGAACAGAGCATATTTTATATGGTTTGGTAAAAGAAGGTGCAGGAGTTGCGAGTAAAGTTTTACAAAATCAAGGTATAACCGCAGAAGATGTTGAATCTAAAATTGTTGAAATGATAGGCAAAGAAGTTATTACTGGAACTGATACATTAGGTTTCACGCCAAGAACTAAAAGAGTTATAGAAAATAGTTTTATAGAAGCTAGAAAACTAGGTTATGACTACATAGGAACTGAACATTTATTAATGGGAATCTTAAGAGAGGGAGATAGTATTGCGGTTAGAATTTTACTTGATTTAGAGGTTGAATTACCTAAAGTATATAATGAAATTGTAAATGTTATAAATGAAGCAGAAGATGTATCAAGAGATATTCCTACCAATAAAGCTAATAGTAGTTTTAATTCAACTCCAACTTTAAATCAATTCGGAGAAGATTTAACTAAAAAAGCAAGAGATGGGAAACTAGACCCTGTAGTAGGTAGAAGTAAAGAGATTGAAAGAGTTATTCAAATTCTATCAAGAAGAACCAAAAATAATCCTTGTTTAATAGGTGAGCCTGGAGTTGGTAAAACAGCTATTGTAGAAGGTTTGGCACAAAAAATCAATTTAGGAGATGTTCCAGAGGTACTTAAAAATAAGAGAGTTGTAAGCATGGATATTTCAGGTATGGTAGCAGGTGCTAAGTATAGAGGAGATTTTGAGGAGAGAATCAAAAAAGCATTAGGAGAAGTAAAAAAAGCAGGAGATGTAATATTATTCATTGATGAAATTCATACAATAGTTGGAGCCGGTTCTGCAGAAGGTGCAATTGATGCTGCAAATATTTTAAAGCCTATGCTTGCAAGAGGAGAAATACAACTAGTTGGTGCAACTACAATTGGCGAATACAGAAAGTATATAGAAAAAGATACAGCACTAGAACGTAGATTTAGTCCTGTTACTGTAAATGAGCCAACTGAAAAAGATACTATTACAATTTTAAAAGGAATAAGAGATAAATATGAAGCACATCATAATGTAAAAATTACAGATGAAGCAATAGAATCAGCAGTTACACTATCTGAGAGGTATATTAATGATAGATTTTTGCCTGATAAAGCAATTGATTTGATTGATGAGGCTTCATCAAAAGCTAGACTTCAAACTTATACAGAGCCAGAAAGTTTAAAAAATATGCAAGAAGAAATTGATAGAATTTCAAAGGATAAGGAAGAAGCGGTTCGTAGTCAGAAGTTTGAAAAAGCAGCATCACTTAGAGATGAGGAAAAAGCTTTAAGAGAAAAATATGAAAAAGAAGATAAAAAGTGGAAAAATCAAAATACTAAGAAAGTTATTACAATAACAGAAGAAAACATTGCAGATGTAATTTCACTTTGGACAGGAATTCCAGCTAAAAAGATATCTGAGGATGAAAATGAGAGACTTCGTAATTTAGAAAAAACATTACATGAAAGAGTAATTGGTCAAAATGAGGCAGTAGAAGCAGTAAGCAAAGCAATAAGAAGAGGAAGAGTTGGATTAAAAGACCCTAATAGACCAATAGGTTCATTCCTATTTTTAGGTCCAACAGGTGTAGGAAAAACAGAATTATCAAAAGCATTAGCAGAAAGCTTATTTGGAGATGAATCTGCGATGATAAGGATTGATATGTCTGAATATATGGAAGCACATTCTGTATCAAAACTTATAGGTTCTCCTCCAGGATATGTAGGATTTGAAGATGGAGGTCAACTAACTGAAAAAATCAGAAGAAAACCATATTCGGTAATATTATTTGATGAAATTGAAAAAGCACACCCTGATGTAATGAATATGCTTCTTCAAATACTTGATGATGGTAGACTTACAGATTCTAATGGTAGAACTGTAAACTTCAAAAACACTGTAATTATTATGACATCTAATATTGGCGCAAGAATTATTACAGATAAAAAGACATTAGGATTTTCAAATGAAACCAAAAATGATGATGAAAATAAAGACAATCAAAAAGAGTATGAAAGCATTAAAAAAGAAGTAATGGCAGAACTAAAACGTGAGTTTAGACCAGAATTTATTAATCGTATTGATGAGATAATTGTGTTCCATAAATTGAATGATGAGGAGATTTCTAAGATTGTTGAATTAATGCTTAGTGAGGTTAAAAATAGAATGAAGACTCAAAAGTATGAGATTGAATTTTCACCTAATATTAAAGATTTAATTGCGAAAAAAGGTATTGACAAATCATTTGGCGCAAGACCTCTTAAAAGAACTATCCAAAACTTGGTTGAAGATAAAATTGCTGAGGCTGTTTTGGATGGAGTTATTAAAAAAGGAAAATTGGCAAAAGTTGATTGCGAGGGGGATGAGGTAGTGATAAAATAAGCAACAAGGACAAAAGGGACCGGGTCCTTTTTGAGATGGGACAAAAAAGACCCGGTCCCTTTTGGGGCAACGTGGTCAAACTGGCTCAACATGAACAATAGTCTTATAAACATTATCAAGCTTGCTTACACTTCTCTCAACACTATCAGCAAGAGAATGACTATCAAAAGTAGACATATTACCATCAACACAAATTACAATAACAATTACATATTTGTATCCAACAGGAGAAGAGCTAATACTTTGAACCTCTTTTATATCTTGATAAGAATTTACAATATCCAAAATTAAATCTTTGGTCTTATCATCAACAGAAATATCCATTAAAACATTATAGCTTTCAATGAAAAAAGAAAAACCAGTAAAGCCTATCCATATAGAAATTCCAATACCTGTTAAGCTATCAAACCAATAGATACCTTTTAAAGTAAGCAAAACAGAAATTAAGGTAAAAGTTGTTACAATACAATCATTTCTATGATCATTCATATTAGCATTTAGCAAAATGTTATCATATTTTTGGGCTGAGGCACGGGTGTATAGATATAGAAAAAGTTTTATACCGATTGTAATAAAACATGTTATAACAAGTAGCCACGAAAACGTTAATTCACTTCCCAATATGAGAGCTTTTACTGAATCATATAAAAGCTTAAAACTTACTATAATCATAGATATTCCAATAAACATTGAAAATATATATTCAGCTTTTCCATGGCCAAAGTTATGGTCATCATCTTTGGGAACACTTGATATTTTGTTACCGATAAAAGTCATGAGCGATGCAAAAATATCACCAGCACTATTTATGCTATCTGCAATCATGGCTTGACTTTTAGTTGTAAAGCCAATTGTAGCTTTAATAATTAGCAAAAAAATGTTACCTATTATTCCTAAAATTCCAACTTTTTTTGTTTGAGAAAAACGATTATTTTCCATTATTAGTCACATCCTTCACACAATTTTTATGAAAATATAAGCTTTAGTATATCATATTTGAATGAAAAAGTTAATAAAAATAGTGAAAATTACATAAATATTACACTATTATTACAAAAATATTACAAAAATATTGCATTATTTTAACAAAAGTGGTATAATTTATATGTACAAAGGAAATTTTGTGAGGTGATTAAGATGAAAGGTATTGGAATTTTAATATATATTTTAATATTTATAATAGTAGCTTTAATTGGATATGCAGTAGTTCAAATTAAAGCATTTGGAATGAATGTAAAAGACTTTTGGAGCTTTATAGAGGCTAACCAAACTTTAGATAGATTATATGAATTTTCAAAAAGATATGAAAAATTAAGTGTACAAGAACAATTAATATACTTAAAAGAAGCAGAAGAAATATTTAATGCTTTTGATAAAGTGCCTAATGCATTATGGGAAGACGAATACGAAAAATACAGTACAGTATTAGAAAAATACAAAGACATCAAAATGCTAAGATGGGCAAATAATTAAAATTAGTTTAACATAATAATTCCCAAATATATAGAGAATAGCTAGGTTGTAGGACTTAGCTATTTTTTTGGGAAAATCCATTGACAAAAATAAACATTTGTTCTATAATTAGACGAATAAAATTAGAAGAGCAGAGATTGGAGTAAATATGTTGAAAAAAATAGGATTTACAATAGGCAAATATGCACCATACCATATAGGGCACAAATATTTAATAGAAACAGCTTTAAAAGATATGGACGAATTTTATGTAGTAGTTTATGATACACCAGAGTTAAAGATAAAAATTGAAGACAAAATTAAATGGATACAAAGCGATTTTCCAGATGTTAAAATTTTAAAAGCTTATAATAGCCCAAATCAATATGGCTTAGATGAAGAAAGTGTAAAAATTCAGATGAAGTATTTGTGCAAAATAATTGGAGATATTCCTGTTACGAACTTTTATAGCAGTGAAGAGTATGGAAAATGTGTTGCAGATTATCTTGGAATCCAAAATGTTGTTGTGGATAAGGATAGAAAGATTTTTAATGTGAGGGCAAGAGATATAAGAAATGATGTCGAGAAGTTTAAAATGTATTTGAATGATGGGGTTTATAGGGATTTGATAGAAAAACGATAAGCGAAAAAATGAATAGTTTAATATAGAAGAACAAAAATAAAAATATTTATATGCTTTATATTAGAAAACATAATACACAAAAAATAACGTATAAAAATTTAAATAGAAGTTCTTAAACAGAACTTCTATTTTTTACTTAAAGTTCAATTCTAGGTTTATATTCTTCAAGCCACATATCCACCTGACACAAATAAGCCATCAATTGAGGACCTGTCATCAACTGACCAAACCAAGGACGGGTAAAAGCCTTACCATCGGTATTTAAAATATCCAAAATAAAATCACGATTAAGTAAAGAATTAATAGGTCTAGAAGAGTCTTTCATAATACCTTTAAGCATACCTTTAACAGTAGCCAAATAAGTAGGATTAAAAGTTTTAGGATAAGGCGACTTCTTTCTATCTACGATTTCATCAGGTAAGACGCCTTTCATAATATGTCTTAAAAGACCTTTTTCTCTTCCTCTATAAGCCTTCATTTCCCAAGGCACATTATACATATATTCAGCTAACCTATAATCACAAAAAGGAACACGAACTTCAAAACCGTTGGCCATACTCATTCTATCTGCACGTTCTAAAAGAGTTTGCATAAACCATGTAATTGTAAGATAAGAAATTTTACGTTTTTCTGCAGTATCGAATGAATCTGTATCTAAAATTTCAACATTAGATAAACTTTGGCTATACCTAAAATCTATATAATCGGTTAAATTTACTTTACTTGAAATAGATGGATTTAAAAGCTTTGTTCTTTCAAGTTTAGCAATAGACCATGGGAAAGTACCGGAATTTAGGCTGTCTTCACGAAAGAACCAAGGATAACCTCCAAATATTTCATCTGCACATTCACCCATTAAAGTAACAGTTTTTTCTTTTTTAACTTCTTTACAAAATAGATATAAAGAAGAATCAACATCAGCCATACCAGGCATATCTCTTGCAATCATGGCGTTTTTTAGAGCTGCTGCAAGCTCAGGTGTATCTAACATAACAGTATGGTGTTTAGAATAGGTATTTTTATTCATTAAATCTATATAGTAATTATCTGAATTTGGTTGAAAATCAGATTTTACAAAGTTTTTATCATTATCCACATAATCTACAGAGTAAGTATCTAATGGAGCCATATCTTCTTTTTGTAGGTAGTCAGAAGTGAATTTTGTAATTATGCTAGAATCTAGACCTCCTGATAAAAATGTACAAATAGGCATATCTGAAACTAATTGCCTAGATATAGAATCTTTTAATAAAGATTCTAAATGACTACACGTCTCATCAAAATCTTCTAAATGAGGTTTAGATTTTAATTCCCAATATTTTTCGATATAAAGACCAGATTTATTATATACAGCAAAGTGAGCAGGTTTTATTTCATATATATTTTTATAAATTGTAAGCCCAGGAGTATGACTCGGTCCAATCCCAAATAATTCAGAAATTCCTTGAGAGTCAATAATCTTTTCGAAATGAGGATATTTAAAAATCGCTTTTAATTCAGAAGCAAATATAAGACCTCCGTCAAATTCTGTATAAAATAAAGGCTTAACTCCAAAGTGGTCTCTGGCCATAAATAGTTCTTGGGTTTTGGTATTCCAAATGGCAAAGCTAAAAATTCCATTTAAATGATTAACTACATCCTTACCATAATATATGTAGCTTTTTAAAAGCACCTCTGTATCACAGTGACCAGAAAAAGAAAAACCATTTTCGGTTAAAGTTTTTCTTAATTCTTTTGTATTATAAATTTGCCCATTGTAAACAATTACATATTCACCTTCGTTAAAACGTTGTATCATTGGTTGTTTACCACCTTGAGGGTCAATAACTATAAGTCTTTTGTGTCCTAAAGCAACATTATTTTTTATATAAATACCTTCCTCATCAGGACCTCGATTGCTTAAGGTTTGAGTCATAAGGTTAATAATATTTTGCTTGTTAGGTAATTCTTTTTTATAATTTACAAAACCAACTATTCCACACATAATAAATTATCCTTTCCGTATAATAAATATTTATTCAATACAAGTATATGAGTAGGCTACAAAAAATGTGAAAATAAATTATTAACAATGGTTGACAAATGAAAAAAAAGAATGTATAATCTTATGGTACGAATAAAGTGAAAATATGGTATAAAACATATATATTGTTTAACAAGAGGAGGGAATAAAAATGGCACAACCAAAAAGAAGATGGTCAAAAGCTAGAACACATAGCAAAAGATCAACATGGAAATTAGAAGCACCAAAATTTGCAAAATGCTCAAATTGTGGTGAACCAGTATTACCACACACATTATGTTCAAACTGTGGATACTATGATGGAAAACAAATCGTAGTAAAAAAAGATAATAATGAATAATAATTCCATCAGGGAGGAAAAATAAATGCAAATAGTAAAAGGTATATGTATTGTAATTTATTTTATAGTTTGTTTAGCACTAATAATCCTTGCAATGGTACAATCAAAAGAAGATGAAGGTTTATCTGCAACAATAACAGGAACATCAGCAAACAACTTCTTCGAAAAAAACAAAGGTAATACCAAAGAAGGAAAACAAAAAAAATGGACAGTTATTTTAGGTATTATACTTGTAGTACTATGCATTATTTTAGGAGCTATATATTCAATTAAATAATGAGATTAAAGAGTAGTTATAAGCTATTCTTTTTTTGTCAGAAAAATTTGTAGAAAAAACTCACTATTTTTGATTTTGTGTATGATAGTGCTAATATTATTCTTGATTTTGTGCAAAATACACATTGAATTATTCTTGATTTTGTGCTATAATTATTGTTAGATATGCAAAGAGAGGTGAATTCTTATGAAGAGAAAAATATATGAAAACATCCTAAAATGGAAAAAAGAAAGTAATGGCTCAACAGCATTGCTAATTGAAGGAGCTAGAAGAGTTGGAAAAAGTTATATAGCTGAGAAATTTGCAAAAGAAAATTATAAATCATTTATATTAATAGACTTTTCCAAAGCGGCAGATGAGGTAAAGAGACTATTTAACGACTATTTGGATAATTTAGACTATTTATTTACATATTTATCACAATATTATGGAATAAAATTATATGAAAGAGAATCCTTATTTATTTTTGATGAAATACAATTTTGTCCAAAGGCGAGAGGAGCTATAAAACATCTTGTTGCAGATGGAAGATATGATTATATAGAAACAGGTTCATTAATATCTATAAAAAAGAATGTAAAAGATATATTAATTCCATCAGAAGAAGAAAAACTAAAAATGTATCCATTTGATTTTGAAGAATTTTTATGGGCTATGGGAAATGATACTTTAATGGATTTTATAAAAGAATGTTATGAAAAGAAAAGGCCATTAGGTCAAGCACTGCATCGCAAAGCAATGGATTATTTTAAAGAATATATGATTGTTGGAGGAATGCCACAAGCAGTAGAAATGTATTCAAAGACAAGAGACTTTGAAAAAGTTGATAGAATTAAGAGAAATATATTGAATTTATATAGAGAAGATATCAGAAAACATTCAGAAGAATTAAATTTAAAAGTAGAGCAAATATTTGACACAATACCATCACAATTACAAAAGCATAAAAAGAAATTTAACATTTCAAGTTTAGATGAAAATGCAAGATATAGAAATTATGAAGGTGCATTTTATTGGTTAAATGATGCGTGTTTAGTAAATATTGCGTATAATACAACAGAACCTAATATTGGTTTAGGACAAAGAATGGATACAAACTCATTAAAATGTTATATGTTTGATACAGGCTTACTATTATCAATGACATTTAATGAAAAAAATATAGTCAATGAAGAAATCTACAAAAAAATTCTTTTTGATAAATTGTCATTTAATGAAGGAATGATTTTAGAAAATATAGTTGCACAAATGTTAGTGAGTTCCGGAAGAAAATTATATTTCTTTTCAAGAAATGAGAGAGAAGACAGTTCTGAAACGATGGAAGTCGATTTTCTAATTTCAGCAGATAAAATAACTTCTAGACATAACATTATACCAATTGAAGTAAAGTCTGGTGATAGATATACTTTTGCATCACTAAAAAAATTGAAAAATAAATATAATGATTATTTAGATAAATCTATAATAATCCACACAAAAGATTTGAAAGAAGATAATGATATTATATATATTCCAATATATATGACAGCATTATTATAATGTAAGAAAAATTAAAATGTTGAGGAGCTTAAAATTAATATATGCACCTCAACATTTATTGTATTACATTTTCAAATTATATTCTTTTTTAAGGTATCCACCACAATCCCACAAACTATAAATTCAACAGCTATATATGTGCTAACTCTAAAAATATTAATACCCAACTCATATAAAAAGAATTTGTGAGAGGTAGTTAAATAAAAAGAAAGAATTAGCACAGAAAATAGCAAAATACTAAAACATATTTTTAGTCCTAATTTCATTATTTTTAAATCTGTTTTATCTAAATTATGTAATAAAGCTTTTAAATAATCTAATTTTATAATATTTTTAATTTTTTCCATAACATCATGACCTTTCATTTGTATATCATAATATATGTTAACATAAAATTGATTTTTTTTCAAAGGTAAGATTTGTAAATAATAAGTTAATAAAAATACAGGGAAAAAATGCATAATAGTTTTGAAAAATGCTTGAATCATAAGATAAAAATGTGGTAAAATATGAAAGAAAAAATACGATAGGAGGAATTAAATATGGCAATTTTATTACCAGGTGGGGCTGGATATATAGGAAGTCACACAGCAGTTGAATTACTAAAACAAGGAAAAGATATAGTTATAGTGGACGATTTTTCAAACAGCAATAAAGAAGCTTTAGAGGCAATAAAAAAAATAACTGGAAAAGACTTTAAATTTTATGAAATAGATTATATGGATAGAGAAAAATTGGAAAAAGTATTCGAAGAAAATGATATAGAAGCAGTTATGAATTTTGCAGGATTTAAAGCAGTTGGAGAATCAGTAAGAGAACCATTAAAATATTATTATGATAATGTATCAGGTGCAATAATTTTACTACAAACAATGGAAAAATATGGAGTGAAAAAATTTGTATTCAGTTCATCTGCAACAATATATGGTGAGCAAGAAGTACCAAAATATGTTGAAACAATGGAAAGAAAACATGCATCAAGTCCTTATGGAACTACAAAAATAATGATAGAAAAAATATTAGAAGATTTATATAATGCAGATAATACATGGAAAATATCAATACTTAGATATTTTAATCCAGTTGGGGCACATGAATCTGGTTTACTTGGTGAAAATCCAAATGGAATACCAAATAATTTAATGCCATATGTTCAAAAAGTAGCAATTGGAGAACTAAAAGAATTAACAATATTTGGAAATGATTACAACACACCAGATGGAACATGCTTGAGAGATTATTTACACGTGGTAGATTTAGCAATTGGTCATATAAAAGCATTAGAAAAATTAGATAAATCTGAAAATGGAGTATATTATTATAATTTGGGAACAGGAAAACCTGTAAGTGTATTAGAATTAGTTACAACATTTGGTAAGGTAAATAATATAGAAGTTCCATTTAAATATGGACAAAGAAGAGCAGGAGATTTAGACGAATTTTATGCAGACTCAACTAAAGCCGAAAGAGAGCTTGGATGGAAAGCTAAAAGAACTATTGAAGATATGTGCAGAGATTCTTGGAACTATATACAAAAAAATAAAAACTAAACAAAAAATGTTGGAGAATAGATTTATAATTCTCTGACATTTTTTTATTAAAAGCTTGAACAATGCGTTATAAATGTGATAGAATTAGGTGGAAAAAAACTAATAAACAAAATATAAGGGTACCAATATGGAAAAGTATAAAATAATGAATAAAAATATATTAATATGTTTACGTAGATTAGATATAGGTGGGCTAGAAACGGCGGTTATTAATCAAGCAAAAGAATTTACAGAAAGAGGATATAAACTAGTAATATTGGCACGAAATGGAGTTTATACTGACATGATGAAAAAAATAGGAGCAATATGTATAGACTTTGATTTCGAAATGAAAAATCGGATATAACTTAGAAAAAGCAGAACAAATAAAACAAATAATACAGAAATACGAAATTGGACAAGTTCATGTTCAACAGTTTGATTGTATATCATCTGTGTTTCCTGCATGTATTGAAACAAATACACCATATGTAGCCTTTGTTCATACTGGAATAAGTGGGGTATATGAATGGTTTGAAAAGTGCTTTATAGGTTATGATTCTATATTTGAAATCTTCTTTAATATGGCAGAAAAAATAGTAGCTATAACTGAATCTGCAAAAGAGGAAAATATGAAACATTATAATATAAAAGATGACGACAAATATATTGTTATTAATAATAGCATAAAATTCGATAGGATGCTAAAACAAAATAACAATATACCAAATAACATCACTAACTTTTTAATAGTAAGCAGATTTGGAAATGAAAAATTAACATCTATAAGAAATGCGATAAAAATATTTAAAGAATATAATAGAAAACATAAAGAATCAAAGCTCACTCTAGTTGGAGGAGGAGAATATGAAAACGAAGTAAAAAAAGAACTAGAGGATATTAAAGAATATACGAATTTTTTAGGTGCAAGAAATAATGTTTTGGATATAATGCTAGACAACGACATAGTTATAGGATTAGACAGATGTATATTAGAGGCAATAGCAACCAAAAGGATTGCTGTTATTAGTGGATATGAAAATATTACAGAAATAGTTACAAAAGATAACATAGAAGTAGCATCTAGTGAAAACTTTTCAGGAAGAGGATTAAAAGAAAAGACTGTCAATGAAATAGTACAGGAATTAGAACAATTAAAATCAAAACAAATAGAGAAAATTGTTAGTACTAATTTTGAATATATTTATAAAAACTTGAATTGCGAAAAAAATATATATGTTTTAAGAGAAGCAAAGAAAGTAAATACTGATTCGAAAATTTGGTATAGTAATATTGTAAAGTTAATAAATGAGATAGTAATCAGTAAAGAAACAAATGATAAAATTTGGAAAGCAAAATTGTATTTAGAGGAACAAAATGAAAATAAAGACAAAGTTATAAAAAAAGAATTACCAGAACTATTGAATGAAAAATCCAGATTAATTAATGAAGTGAATGAACTAAAAAAAAGAAATGATTTAGCAGAAGTGATAGCAAATTTTGAGTCAGGAAATCTATATAAAATATCAAAAAAAATTTTAAATTTTAAAAAAAGGTTTTAAGTGTAAAAAATTACAGGATAAAACATAGAAAGGAGTAAAAATGCAAGAAGTAGAAAAAAATGACTATAAAATAATAGTCGATAATGTATACAAAACATTTAATGTATATTTAGACAAAGCAAATACAATAAAAGAAAAGCTATTGTTTTTTAAAAGCAGAAACAGAAAAGAAAAAAGAGAAGTATTACAAGGAATAAATTTAAAAATAAAAAAAGGTGAAGTTGTAGCTTTAATTGGAACAAATGGAAGCGGAAAATCGACATTACTAAAGCTTATGACAAAAATAATATATCCAAATAAAGGAAAAATAACAACAAATGGGAAATTAACATCATTACTAGAATTAGGTGCAGGATTTCATCCGGACTTTTCTGGTAGAGAAAACATATATTTTAATGCTTCAATATTTGGTTTAACAAAAAAAGAAATAGATGAAAGACTAGAAGATATAATAGACTTTTCAGAATTGAGACCATTTATAGACAACCCGGTAAGAACATACTCATCAGGAATGTTTATGAGACTTGCATTTGCAGTAGCAATAAATGTTGATGCAGATATCTTATTAATAGATGAAATTTTATCTGTTGGAGATGAGCACTTTCAAAATAAATGCTTTGATAAAATGTTAGAATTAAAAAGCAAAGGAAAAACGATGGTATTTGTAACACATAGCATGGGCTCTGTAAAAAAACTATGTGATAGAGCTGTATGGCTATGTAATGGGAAAATAAAAATGGATGGAAATACAAATGAAGTTGTTGATGAATATGTAAAAGCAACAGTATAAAGTAGAAAGGAAGAACAAAGTGTTAAAAATAGATTATAAGCAATATCCCGGAAAAAAACTAAATAAAATAGAATTTGACATAGATAATAATCAAAAACCAATAATTTCGATAATTACACCATATTATAATTCGCAAAAATATATACAAGAAACCGCAAATTCTGTATTAAACCAAACATTTCCATATTGGGAATGGATAATTATAGATGATGGTTCTCAAGAAAAAGAAGCTAAGGAAAAGTTAAAAGAAATAGAACAAATGGATAGTAGAATAAAGGTATTATATAAAGAAAATGGAGGAACAGCTGCAGCACGTGATTATGGTATAGCAAAATCATGTGAAGATTCAAAATATATAATGCTTCTAGATTCTGATGATGTAATAGACAAAACTTATTTTGAATGTTGCTATTGGACATTAGAGACAAATCCAAAAGCTTCTTGGGCATATACAGATACAATAAATTTTGATGGAAAAGAGTTTTTGTGGAGAAAGTGGTATAATCCAGATTGGGAATTAGATGAAAATATTTTAACAGTAACATCTATGGTAAAAAAAGAAGATTTACAAAAAGTTGGAGGATTTGGGATACACGAAAAGAAGGTATTTGAAGATTGGTGTTTATGGTTAAAACTTATAAAGGCACAAAAATTTCCTGTAAGAATGGGCTCACTTCTTACTTGGTATAGAATAAAGCCATTAGAAGAAAGTGAATTAAAAAAATCTAATAGTAGCAATAAAAAAAGAGCAATGAAACTTGTAAATGAAATTAAAAGAGATATTGTATATAAAAAACCAGGAGTTCAATATCCAAAAGTAGATTATAATTGGGAAGAAATATTAGATGAACAACCACAAATTGTAAATGTTAAACAAAAAGAAAATGGAAAAATAAATATACTAATTTTGATTCCGTGGATGGTAACAGGAGGAGCAGACAAATTTAATCTAGACTTAATCTCTAGAATAGATAAAGAAAAATATGAATTTACAATAATATCCACTATTCCAAGTACAAATGAGTGGAGACAAGAATTTGAAAAATATGCAACAGTATATGATTTAACAACTTTCTTAGATAGGAAAGATTGGATAAGTTTTATAAACCATATAATTTATCAAAACAATATTAATATAATATTTAATACTAACAGCCAATATGGATATAATGTTTTGCCATATTTGAAAGCAAAACATCCTGAAGTACCAATAATTGATTATGTACATATGGAAGAATGGTACATAAGAAATGGCGGATTTTCAAGAGATTCGAGTATGATGCAATCTGTAATAGATAAAACATATACATGTAATGGGAATAGCAAAAATATATT
Source organism: uncultured Clostridia bacterium (assembly GCA_934121905.1). Lineage (GTDB taxonomy): Bacteria > Bacillota > Clostridia > TANB77 > CAG-508 > CAG-269. Next base: position 42,256 of record CAKOVI010000003.1, on the reverse strand, counting down.
TATTAATCATTTTGGTAGAAAAGAAAATGAAGTTGAGACAGTATATATCGGTGTAGATGAAAATAAGTTCAAACCTGAATTATATAATAAAGAGGAAATATTAGAAGAATATAAAATAGTACCAAATGATAAGTTTATAATAAGCTTTATATGTAGAATTGCAGACCAAAAAAGACCATTTTTATTGGTAGAAGTTATAAAAGAACTAAGTAAAAAAAGAAATGACTTTATGGTTATAGTTGCAGGAGACGGACCATTTTTATCAGAAATGAAAAAAAGAATAAAAAAATATGGTATAGAAAAAAAATTTATATACCTTGGAAACATAAAGGAGACTGCAAATGTATATAAAATAAGTGATTTAACCGTAAATACATCTATAAAAGAAGGATTAGCGCTAACTTCATATGAATCATTAGCCATGGGTGTACCAGTAGTATCAGCAGATGTTGGAGGACAAAGAGAGCTGATAAATGATAAAGTTGGAGTGATTGTACCATGCATACAAAAAGAAACACAAATACATGATTATAATTATAAAGAAAAAGAAATAATGAGCTATGTACAAGGAATTGAAAAAGTTTTAGATAATGTAAATGAATATAAAAAGAATTGTAGAAATAGGATTTTAAATGGTTTTACAATAGACAATATGGTAACAAAAATGGATGAAGAATTTGCAAAAATAAATCAAAATCCTAATAAAGAGAAAATTAAAAATGGATACAATTTACAAACAAATATAGAAATTACAAAAGAACTTATATCAGAATTTTTAATTTCAAGCAAAATGGATTATGAATGGGTATCAAGTAAATTCAATCAAGATAATATCCACATAATACTAAAATATGATAAAAAAGCAAAAAAAGAACAATTTTATGAACATACTTTAGAATACAAGATAAAACATCCAATTGTAGTTGTTCTAAGAAAAATGGGAATTTATGATAAAATAAAACAAATAATAGGATGGGAGAGACATTAATGGAAAATGTATTTAAAAATTTATACCAATATAGGGAGCTGTTAAAAACTAGCGTAAAGAAAGAAGTAAGAAGTAAATACAAAAATTCATTTTTAGGAGTATTATGGTCATTTTTAAATCCATTACTTCAAATAGCGGTATATGGAATAGTATTTTCTCTTATATTAAAAAATCCAATGGAACATTATACAGTGTTTCTTTGTTGTGGATTAATACCTTGGACATTTTTTTCGGCAGCTGTAAATAAGTCTGCATTTACTTTTATAGAAAATGGAAATATTATAAAAAAAGTATATTTCCCAAGAGAAATAATACCAATATCAGTAGTAACAGGAGAAGCAGTAAATTTTCTTATTTCTACTATTATAATACTAGGATTTGTAATATTTTCTGGAATGGGATTATCAAGATTTATAGTATTTTATCCACTAATATTCATAACACAATATTTGATAATACTGGCAATATCATTTGTAATATCAAGTGTATGTGTATATCTTAGAGATTTACAACATTTTATAGGAATTGCTTTACAATTGCTATTTTATGCGGCACCAATAGTTTATGCACCAAGTGCAATACCTACAGAATACCAATGGATATTAAAATATAATCCTATGACATATATTATAAACGCATATAGAAGCATTTTTTATTCACATTCTATGATTGAATTGAAGCCATTACTTATAGTATTAGCTCTTGCAATAGTTGGATGTGTTGGAGGATATTGGATTTATAGTAAATTACAAAAAGGATTTGCAGAGCAATTATAGTTTGAGGTGGAAAATGAAAGAAAAAATAAAAAATATAGTAAATGATAAAAATTTATGGATTTTTACAGCAATTGTTTTAATATTTTTTGGAGTATTTTTGAGAATGGAGTTCGCAGTTGACTCTTATGCAACCTTAACATTTTCTTTGAAACAATTTTGTTACCAATTTGCATCATCAGGAAGATTTTTATTAATAATAGTAGGTGGACTTTTAAAAATATTAAAAATAAAACCAGAAGTAGTGTATATAATATCACTTATAACAGCTATAATTTGTATGATTGTAAGTTTATACAAATTATATACAATTATTGAAAAAGATATAAAAAGCAAATCTATGAAAGTAATTTTACCAGTACTTATTATAATAAATGCTTTTTCTATAGAATTATTCTTATTTATAGAAAAAGGAATAATGATATTTTCAGTTATGATGAGTGTATTTGCGGTAGGAGAAATAAAAAAATGGCTAGAAGATAAAGAAAAGAAACATTTAATAAAGACCTTTATATATATGCTACTTTCAAATTTCTCATATCAAGGAGTAGTAGGAATTTTTATAGCAATAGCAATTATATATATATTAAAATATTCTAAAAATATAAAAGAATTTATAATAAATAATATTGTGGTAGCACTAAGCTATGGAATACCAGCTATAATTGATTATGTATTAATAAAAATTGTATGTAAATCTAGTAGAGTAAGTGGAAATATTATTTGGTCTGAATCTTTAAAAAAAGTGGGAAATAGTACTTGGGAAATGATAAAATCAACATATAGAATCTTACCAAAATATTTTTTACTAATTTTAATAATTGTATTGTTAGGATTAATTATATATCAGATTTTAACAAAAAAGGTAGACACAAAATCTAAATTAATAGATTTATCTAAAATATTTTATATTATCGTAGCAGTTATAATTGGAGCTGTAGCACCACAATTGATGCAAAATACAGAATCAATATGGTTTGTTGCTAGAAGTACATATTCATATGCAGCATTATTCGGAATTTTAAGTTTATATGCATTTATGAATTATGATATAAAAATATATGTTAAATATATTATGCTAACAATGAGCGTAATACTATTATCGGTACAATTTTATAGATTTAACATTATTGAAACAGATAGATATAAGCTAAATGCTATAGATTATCAAATAACTAAAGAAATATCAGAAGAAATAGATAAATACGAAAAAGATACAGAAAATAAAATTACGAAAATATCTATATATGAGGATAAAGCTATAGGATATACATATAGTGGCATATTTGCAACAGGAGATACCAATATAAAGGCATATATGAATAATTGGAGTATATTATATATTCTAAAATATTACTGTGGAAGAGATTTAACAGAAGTAGAAAACGACCCAGAAATAGAAGAAGAATTTAAAAATTATAATTGGGAAAATTTTGAAAAAGGACAATTAAAATTTAAGGGAGATACATTATGTTTATGTAAATTCTAAAATATGAAAGGTAGAAAAGATATGAAGAAAATAAGTATAATAATACCAACATATAATGAGGAAGAATCATTACCATTTTTAAAAGAAAAATTAGATAAAATAATGAATGAAATGGGGAATTATGAATTTGAGATATTATTTGTAAATGATGGAAGTAAAGACAAATCTCTAGAAATTATAAAGGGATATAGAAATGAAGATGAAAGATATTGCTATCTTGATTTTTCAAGAAATTTTGGACAAGAAGTTGCGTTGGCAGCAGGACTTGACTATGTAACAGGAGATTGTGCAATTTTTATGGATGCAGATCTTCAAGACCCACCTGAATTAATACCTGAAATGGTAAAATACTGGGAAGAAGGTTATGATGATGTATATGCAAGACGTAAAAAAAGAACAGGTGAAAGTTTTTTAAAGAAATTTACATCTAAAATGTATTATAGAGTATTACAGGAAATGACAAATGTAGAAATACAAAAAGATACAGGAAATTACAGGTTAATAGATAGAAGATGTATAAATGCTTTAAAGAAAATGAAAGAATCTGAAAGATGCTTGAAAAGTATGTTCAGTTGGATTGGATATAAGAAAAAAGAAGTTTTATTTGAAAGACCACCTAGAGTTGCTGGAAAAACAAAATGGAATTATTTTAAATTAATAGATTTAGCAATAAGTGGAATAACATCATTTACAACTTCACCTTTAAAACTTGCAACATATGTTGCTGTTCCAACATTTTTAATGCTTGGAATATATTTTATATATGTAATTGCTAAATGTATAGTCACAAACACTTTTATACAAGCTTTCCAAGCAATAATATTGTTAATATTATTTTTCTCTGGAGTTCAAATTTTATTATTTGGAATTGTAGGAGAGTATTTAGGTAGAATATTTAAGGAAACCAAAAATAGACCATTGTATTTTGTAAATGAATATAATGGACAAAAAGAACAAAATGATTTGTAAAATATTATAGGGAGCTTTTAGATGAAAAAATTAATAAAAAACAAATATTTTTTAACAACAATATTTGGAATAATAATATATCTTTTGTATTTGTGTATGATGAAAATAGTTCCTTTTGGAGAAAATTCAATATTAAAATGTGATTTATATCAACAGTATGTTAACTTTTTCTGTTATTTAAAAGATGTATTATTAAATGGAAAAAGTATTATGATGTCGTGGAATTTAGGGCTAGGTAATAACTTTTTTACAACATTTGCTTATTACTTAGCAAGTCCACTAAATATAATTGTAATATTTTTCAATTCGGAAAATATGGATATTGGAGTTGAGATATTAACACTAATAAAAATCTTATTAATTGCAAATAGTGCAGTTTTCTATTTGAAACATACTTATAAATATGAGAAAAATGACATAATTATATTTGGCTTAATATATGCATATTGTTCATATGTTATATGCTATAGTTTCCATATTATGTGGTTAGATTGTTTATATGTATTACCAATAGCTCTATACTTTGTTGATAAATTTATAGATGGCGGAAAAATATATCCTGTAATACTTGCATTAACATATGGATTATGGACAAACTATTATTTAGGATTTATAAATGCATTTGTTGCAGGCATATATTTTATAGCAAAATATATTATAAAAAATAAAATAACTGAAAAAGGGCAAATTAAAAAATTTGTTAAAAAACTAATTATATTTATTTTTTCAATTGCTATATCATTTGGAATAATAATGGTTTTGTTTATTCCATCTATTAGGCAATTGAGTGGAAATATGTCTACACAAAATACTAAAATTATAAATATAGAAAATGAAAAAATAGCAGCACTTTCAAATGTATTTTTTAATAACTATGTATATGATTATTCAGAGCAGGCAGGATTAATGTTTGCAAGCACTATTATTAGCGCACTTATTCCTTTATATTACTTAAATAAAAAAGTAGATATCAAGGAAAAAATAGTATTTTCAAGCATATTGATATTTTTAATGTTACCGATAATTTCACCAATTTTAAATAAAATTTGGCACGGATTTACAACTCCAAATTGTTTTTATTATAGATATTCATATGCATTTATATTTATTACTATTATTATGGCATTTAGAGAATATCAAAACTTAAAAGAGACTAAAAAAACACATTATTTAGTTAGCATATTAATTTTCGGTTTAATAACTGTAGCTGAAATTATCTGCAACAAAAAATATTATTTTCCAGAAACAAATTTTAAAATTACTAATGTTGATATAGTAATTTCGGTTTTAATATATTTGGGAATGATTATTACTTTATACATAAAAGAAAATGTAAAGAAACTAAATGTTGAGAAAGGTATTACGACTGTTCTTTTATTATTGATAATCGTTGATTTGATGATTGGAGCAAAAAATGGTCAGGAAAACAATGATAAATATTTTAAAAGAGAATACTTTACTCAATATAATACAATAATGCAGGAGATTCAAACCAAATTGGAAAATCCAGAAACTGAAAGAATAATTTTTATGCCAGATGTTTATGGAAATAATATGTCAATGAGATTTGGATATAGCAATATTGGATATTTTACATCTGCACGAAATAAAGATACAATAAAAAATATGTATAAATTAGGATACAATATACAAAGAGCAGATGGGTTATGGTTAACATCATTTAGTGGAACAAATATAAATTATTCTTTAGTAGGAGTAAAATATTATATTAGTAAAGAGAAATTAGAAGATAACCAAATATATGGATTTGAATATATTGAAACTTGTGACGGATATTATATTTACAAAAATAAAAATGCTTTTGATATAGGTTTTTATTTAAAAGATAATGTAAGTACAGAAAACAAAAATCCATTTGAGATTCAAAATGAATATCTATGCAATATGAATGAAGAAGAACAAGAAAGATATTTTGAGGATATTGACAAAACAGATATAGTTACTTGCAAAAAAGAAGTAAATTATGATGAAACAACAAAAACATATAATGTAAAATATATGGTAAAAGCCAAAAAGGATACTAATTTATATTTATTTAGTGATAATAATTTACAGTTATACATAAATCAAGAAGTTAAGTTTAAGAAATATGCAGATTTATGGTCAACAGAAGCAGGAATAAAAGGAATAAAACATTTAAATAAAGGCGAAGAATTTAAATTTGAAATTTCAACAATGTCAGATTTAGAAAAAATCTATATATATGCTTCAGATAATGACAAAATACAAAATTTATTAGACCATAAAAATGATAAAAATAAATTTGATGAAAAAGAGATATTGTCAAATGGATTAGATGGAACAGCAAATTTTGAAAACGATGGATATTTAGTTTTAGGTATAAGTTATGATAGTGGATGGAAAGCTTATGTTGATGGAAAAGAAGCAGATATAGGACCTATTTCAGATGTTTTCACAGGAATTAAACTTGAAAAAGGAACACATAAAATACATATCTATTATGAAGTACCGGGATATAAACTTGGATTAAAAATAACAATATTAAGTTTAGCAATAACTATTATAATTATAGCAATAGAGATAGAATCAAATAAGAAAAAGTTACTATTAACAAGAAAAAATGAAAGGTAAAATAATGAAAAAATTTTTAAAGAAACATAAAGCAGAAATTTTTGTTATATTATGTACATTAATAATATATGTGTTATACCTTATAATTACACGGAATATATCCGTTTGGAAAAAATTCCCTAATAGCAGGAGACATAGCAGGTCAATATTATGAGTATTGGGCATATATGAAAAATGTTATAATTGGACAACAATCTAGTATATATAGTTTGGGAAAATCAATTGGGGGAAGTATGTTAGGAATATGGGCTTATTACTTATTAAGTCCATTTAACATATTATTTGTATTTTTCAAAGAAACTCATTTTGCCGAGGTTTTAGTTTTAGTAACAGGACTAAAGTTAATTACATGTGCTGTTACATGTTATGAATTTTTAAAAAGCAAGTCAGAAAATAATAAAATAAGTATGTTATTAGGTATAACATATTCTCTATGTGGATTTGTTGCAGCATTTCAGATGAATATTATGTGGTTAGATGGAATGATTTTTCTACCACTAATATGTATAGGAATTGATAAAGTGATAAAAAAACAAAAAGCAAATATGTACATAATTACACTAAGTTTAGCTATTATAACTAATTTTTATATAGGTTTTTCAATTTGCATTTTTGTAGCTATATATTACATGTATTCATATATAATAAATTATGAACACAGGAGTATAAAAATTATAATAAAAGATTTCTTTAAATTTGCTTTATATAGTATTATTGGACTAGCAATATCAAGTGTTATAATAATTCCAGTGTATTTTATGCTATCAGATGGTAAAGGCAGTGAAGTTAGTGTATTTTTAAGCGATATTAAAGAATCTAATTTTAAATATATAGAACTTTTAGGAAAACTATTACCTGGAGCTATAAATAATCATGAGGTATTTTATGGTTTACCAAATATTTATAGTGGGCTAATAACAATTTTCTTTGTAGAAATATTTTTCATAAATAAAAATATAAAAATCAAAGAGAAAATCAGTGCAATAGTATTGATATTACTAATGATTTTCATGATGCACAATAAACTACTTAATTTATTATGGCATGGTTTTAAAAATCCAACAGGATTTCCATACAGATATTCATTTATATTTTCTTTTATAATGATAATGATTGCAGGAAGTGGCATAAAAAAAATAAAAGAAATTCCTTTAAAACAGGTAATTGGAATAAGTGTATTTAATCTATTAGTATGTGTTGGAATATATATGGAAAAATATGATTATATAGAGAATTTTTCTATTTATATATCTGCCATATTATTAATAATTTATTCGATTTGTTTTATAATGTACATAAAAAAAGAAAAGAAAATATTTGTTGGTTTAATAATAATATTTGGATTAGTAGAGCTATTGTATAATTATAGTTATGCATATAAAAATATTGAACATCTTGAAAGGACACCATATGTCCAATCAGTAAAAAAATATTTGGAAATGTTTGATGAAGTAAGAGCTTATGATAATAGTTTATACAGAATCGAAAAGAAAAGCAATTTTTATTTAAATGATTCTTTATTATTTAACTATAATGGAATAGGTCATTCAAGTTCTACATATGACAGCAATGTAACAAATTTATTAAAGAAAATAGGTTATAATTATTACATGGATTGGCCTTCATATGGAAGCGGAAATACTTTTTTAACAGATATGTTGTTTGGAATTAAATATAAAATTTCATCATCTGGGGTTGAAGAAAATTTTAAGGAAGTAAAAGATATAGGCGAAAATAAGTTATTAGAAAACGAAAATAAATTATCAATTGGATATATGACTAAAGGTTATATAAAAAATATAGAAAATGGAAAAGAGAATAATCCATTTGAACTGCAAGAAAGCTTCTTGAATCAATTAAATGAAACAAAATTAACATATTTTAATGATATAGATTTACAAAATATAAAATTAGAAAAAGTCCAAAAAGAAGATGCAGAATATAAGGGATTAGACGAAAATTCTTATATAGAATTAAATTATGATTTGAAAAATATCGAAAATAACAATCTATATTTTTATATAAAAAGTAATTATAATTCTGATAATTCAGCATTTAAGTTATATATAAATGATGAATTTTATGATTTATATTTAGGCTCAAATAAAATGGGAGTGTTAAATATAAACAGAAATAAAGCTAATATAAAAGAAAAATTAAATATAAAATTATATTTTAACACTGAAAATAAGGTTAATATAGATGAATTTTATTTAAAAGCTTTAAACTATAACGAAATAAATGAAAGCTATGAAACATTACAAAAATCTCAATTAGAGGGATTAAAGTATAAGCATAATAAGTTAAGCGGAAATATAAATTGTGAAGAAGAAGGCTATCTTTCAACTACAATACCATATGAAACAGGATGGAAAATTTATGTTGATGGAAATTATACGCAAGCTGAAAATGATGCAGAATTTATAGCAATAAAAATGAGTCCTGGAAATCACAAAATTGAATTTAAATATCAATGTAAAGGATTAAAACAAGGAATGATAATAAGTATTGTTGGAATTATTGCTTTAATAATAATAAACAAATTTTACTATAAAAAAAATGGATAAAATTTATATTGAAATATGGAGAAAAATGAGATAAAATAAAAATGGAAATATTAATATACTAAAATTTCTAAATTTATATAATGGAAGGGATAAAAAATGAAATTATCAAAAAGAATTTTAACAATGTATATTATAGCTGTTTTACTATGTAGTCCTAATTACATATTTGCAGAAAACAATACAAATCAAAATGAAGAAGAACTAATACAAGAACAAAATATTAGTACGATAAATGAGGATATATCAGAAAATACAACACAAAATGAAGAAAACATTTCAACAAATAATATGGTAACATTAAACGAGACAAACCAAGTGGAAGCAAATGAGGTAGAATATGCCAACACAGAAAATGAAACAACTAATGAAGTAAGTGTTGATAATGAAATAAATGAAGAAACAGAAACCAAAGAAGATAGTATATCTACAATGATGCTAGAAAATAATGAAAGAGCAGTAATCAATACTCAAACAATTCAAGATGGTACATATTTTATTGCTACAGCTTTAGATGAAAGCAAAGTAGTTGATATATCAGGTGGGGACACATCAAATTATGCAAATGCACAAATTTGGAGAAATGATAGAGTAGAACAACAGGCATTTAAAATAACATATTTGCAAAATGGATATTATAGCATAATGTCATTTAGGTCTGGAAAATATCTAACAGTTAATCAAGACAGAAATGTAGTGCAATATGATGCAAATAATTCAGATGAGCAACAATGGTCTATAAGGGATGAAGGAAATGGATATTTTTCGATAGTATCAAAGAACGGTGATTTATATTTAGATGTTTCTAATGCACATACAGCAAATGGAACCAATATTCAGGCATATTATGGAAATAATTCAAATGCACAAAAATTTAAGTTTTTTGAAGCACAAGAATATAATGGAACAAAAACAATTGAGGAAGGAATTTATTATATTAGTTCTGCACTAAATAATAATATGATATTAGATGTAAGTGGGGCACAAACAAATTCAGGAGCAAATATTCAATTATGGAAAAATGTAAAAGTAAGTCAGCAAAAGTTTATAATTAAGTATATTGGTAATGGATATTATACTATTGAAAATCTAAATTCAGAAAAAGTACTAGATGTACAAGGTGGTGCAAGAAAGAATTGGACGAATATATGGCAATATGACAAAAATGGTTCGGATGCTCAAAAGTGGGTAATAAAAGATGCTGGAAATGGATATTATAATGTGATTTCAAAATGCAATGGATTATATATTGATGTTGCAAATGGAGATGCAAAAAATGGTTCAAATATTCAGCTATATGAAGGAAATAATACAAAAGCACAGAAATTTAGATTTAATAAATTAGATATTGGTGGAACTAAAACTATATCTAATGGAATATATACAATTGAGTCAAAGCTACGTGGAAGCAAGGTACTAGATATAGATGCAGCATCTAGAAATTCAGGTGCTAATGTCCAAATTTGGGATAATTGTAGTGTCGACCAACAAAAATTTATCATTACATATTTAGATAATGGATTTTATCAAATAACTAATGTAAATTCAGGAAAAGCATTAGATGTTTCAGGTGGAGCAAAAAGAAATGGAACCAATGTATGGCAATATGACGGAAATAATTCTAAAGCTCAACAATGGATAATAAAAGATTGTGGTAACGGATATTATAATATAATTTCTAGATGTAATGAATTATTTTTAGATGTAAATAATGCAAGTACAAGAAATGGAACTAATATTCAAGTTTTTGAAGGAAACAATACAAATGCACAAAAATTCAAATTAAATAAAATAGAATTTGATGGAATTGATGTATCTCAATTTCAAGGAAACATAGATTGGACAAGTGTTAAAAATGAAGGATTAGACTTTGTAGTTCATAGAATTGGATTTAGAGGATATGGAGCAGAAGGTAATATGAAAAAAGATTCTAAATTTGATTATAATATTGAACAAACAAATAGACTTGGTATTAATAGCAGTGTATATTTTGTAACACAAGCAACAAATTATTGGGAAGGACAAGAAGAAGCAAACTTTGTTTTAAATAATTTAAATGGTCATACAATAAATGGTTTTATTGTAATAGATGTAGAATGGGCAGGCGGAGGAGAAGGCAAAAACGGAAGAGCAGATTACATTTCTAAAGAAGATAGGACACAAGCTATAAAAGGATTTTGTGAAAGAATAAGATCTGCTGGATATAACCCTATGATATATGCAAACAAAGAGTGGCTTAATAATAAAATGAATTTATCAGAGTTATCAAGTTACCAAGTATGGCTTGCTCACTATGTAAAGGGAGCTCCAAATAATAAATCAGACTATCAAGGAAATTATATATATTGGCAATATACTAATACTGGAGTAGTTAAAGGCATAAATGGATTTGTAGATAGAAACAAAGGATTTTAACAATAAATTGATAAGAGTTGTGGAGGAAAAATGAAGAAGAAAATAGGAAGTATAAGTATAGTTTTATTATTAGTAATTAACTTTTTTTTAAACAATGTAAATGCTACTGATAGTAATATCAATGCAGAAACAAAAGAAAATACTAACCAAATTAACGAATTAAATTTAACAGCTAATGAGAGTTTGAATACAACTGAAAAAGAGAAAGAACAAAATAATAATGTAGTTGAAGAAAACATACAAGAAACAGAAAATTCAGATACTGAAAATGAAATTTCTGTGGAAAGTGTAGAAAATAGCAATGAAGTTCAGGTAGAGACAAAAGAACAAAGAATAATAGAAGATGGTTATTATTATATAAGTTCAGCCTTAGATGAAAACCAGGTTTTAGATATATCACAAGGTTCTTTAAACAATTCGGCGAACTTACAGATTTGGAAAAAGGACAAAGTATTACAACAAAAATTTAAGGTAATATATTCTGAGGAAGATTCTACATATGAGCTAGTTAGCTGTAAGTCAGGAAAAGCAATAGATGTAGAAGGTGGATATAAAAAAGCAGGAACTAATGTATGGCAATACACTCGAAACCAAACAGCAGCTCAAAAATGGATTATAGAAGATGCAAAAGATGGATATGTATATATAAAATCGAAATGTAATGACTTATATATGGATGTTCAATACGGAGAAAAAAAGAATGGAACAAATATCCAGGTTTATACAGGAAATGGAACAACTGCACAAAAATTTAAGTTTGTAAAAACAGATGCTATAATGCCAGAAAAAACAATAGAAGATGGATATTATGAAATAGAAACAGCACTAGATAACAAAAAGGTATTAGATATCGATGCAGCATCAAAAAACAATGGAGCTTTACTTCAAATTTGGAATAAATGTGAAGTAAAACAACAAAAATTTAAAATAACTTATACAGGAGACGGTTTCTATGTTATAAGAAATGTAAATTCTAATAAAGTTCTAGATGTTCAAAATGCAGGAACAGCTAATGGAACAAAAGTGCAACAATTTGATTATAATGGAACAAATGCCCAAAAATGGATTATTTCAAAAAATGCAGATGGATATTATAGCATAGTTTCACTTTGTGGTGATAAATATCTAGACATATCAAATGGTAGTTCTCAAAATGGAACTAAGTTACAAATATTTGAAGGAAATGGGACAAATGCCCAAAAGTTCAAATTTAATAGTACAGAAGTAATTGAAGGTACTAGGTCAATAAATGATGGTATTTACAAGATTAGTTCTTTCGAAAATAAAAATAGTGCTTTAGATATAAGTGGTGCATCAAAAGATGATAGCGCAAATGTACAATTATGGTCATATTGCAATGTTTTACAACAAAAATTTAGAATAACATATGATGGAAATGGTTATTACAGCATAAAAAATGTTAATTCAGGAAAATTTTTGGATGTAGCAGGGGGAATAGCCAGAAATGGTACAAATGTACAACAATATGAAGGAAATAATTCATTAGCACAAAAATGGATAATAAGAAAAAATAACGATAATTCTTTTAACATAATATCAGCTTGTGATGATATGTTTTTAGATATGTCAAATGGTACAACAACAAATGGTACTAATATTCAGATATATAGGCAAAATAATACAAATGCACAAAGATTTTATTTTGAACAAGTAACAGCAATAGAACTTACATCTGGTACATACGGCTCAAGTGGTCTAAAAGTAAAAGGAGATTCAAATGGTCAAAACCTAAGATATTACAAAATAGGTGATGGACCAAATGTTTATTTTGCAACATTTGCAGTACATGGATTTGAAGACGGATGGAATAATGATGGACAAGTACTAACAAGAATAGCAGAAGATTTTCAAAATAAATTAATTGAATTGCAAGACAATGACTTAGCAAGTAAATGGACAATATATATATTCCCATCAGTCAACCCAGATGGAGAATATCATGGATGGACAAATAATGGACCTGGAAGAACATCTATATTTAGTGCAGCACCTAATAATAAAGGAATAGATATAAATAGATGTTGGAGTGCAGGTTACACAAGTCAAACTAAAAAAGACAGAAACTATAATGGAACAGAACCATTCCAAAGCTACGAATCAAGAGCTTTAAGAGATTTTTTACTAAATAAAAAATCTCAAAATGGTCAAACAGTTTTAGTAGATTTACATGGTTGGTTAAATGAAACAATTGGAGACGAAGAAATAGGAAGATTTTATCGTTCAAGATATGGTATGAGTAAACATATTTATACATATGGTCAAGGATATTTGGTAAACTGGGCAAGAACAAATCTAGGAAGCAATGGAAGAACAGCAAGAGCAAGTTTAGTAGAATTACCAGAATATGACCAAGATAGTTCAAAATATATAAATGCAACAATAGATATGTTAAGAAGTATAAACTAAAAGAAGGAGAAAATTAGATGAAAAAGAAAATATTTATATGTTTATCAATATTGATATTAATTTCAGTAGTTTTCTTTATAACCAGAAAATTGGTAAAGATGGGAAGTGAAGAAGAGGTTTCTTCACTTCCTATTGATTATATAAATGAAAATAACGAAAAAAATGATAATCAAGAAGAAATAAACAAAATGGTCGAAAATCAAGGCCTTCAAGCCGATGAAAACATTTATGAAATTGGAAAAGAATATGATGGTAGAGAAGTTATAATAGTAAAATCAAATATTAAATATAAAGTAGCTTTGGCAGGAATGATAAAGACACAAAAACCAGAATTTTCTAATCTAGATGAAACTTTGGAAAAAGCACCAAAGCATACTGGAATATGGATTCCAGAGCAATCAAGAGAAAAATTCTTATCTATTTTAAAAGGTATAACAAATGCAACATATACAATAAATGAAGATGGATTTTTAATTCAAAAAGAAAATTGGATTTTGAATGAATATGATAAGTCAATTTCAAAAATGTTAACAGATGAGAAATTACATATATTTGATATAAGTTCTATTACATATGTTGTTGATGAAGTAACAGGAGAAATTCAAGAGTATCCTTTTGAAGAGATGGACCCAAATACAGAATATGAATATTTTGAGTCAGATAATAAAGAGATGTTTATAATGAGTGAAAACAAAAGCGGAAAAGTAAATCAAGAGGACATTTTGAAAAATATATTACAGTAAGATTGTAAAAAAATAAAAAGGAGAAAAATATGGAAGAGAAAAAAAGTGGAATATCAAAATATAAAAAATTATTAATAATAGTAGGATGTTTATTAATAATTTTAGTAGGAGCAAATGTATATGCTTCAATAAAAGGATATGGAAATATATCCTTTTTAGTAAAACAATTAATTAATGGAAAAAACGATACAAGTGAAAATAATGAAAATTCATCTAATAAAGATACAAATATGTCATATGAAAAAAACAACAATACTGAAACTGCAACCAACGAGTCTTCAGAAAATACTGAGGAAATTAAGAACATTTCAGAGGTTGAATTAAAAAAGTATTTAGGCGAATATGTAAAATTAATTACAGATGATATTTATTTGGACAATGAAAGTCATATTACAAAAGAAGAATGGGAAAATCAAATGAAAATGCTCATTGCAATGGATTTGATTTATGATAACGAAACAAATAATAATGATGCATATGATATAAAATTTACACAATCCAAAGTAAAACAAGTAATAAAGGAGTTTTATGGAGAAGAAATTTCTGGAATATTAAAATTACCAAGAGATGGATTTGTATCATATAATGAATCTAACAAATGTTATGAAAATGATGCTGGTGACGGAGGCATAATTGGTTTGTGCAGAGAGATAAAAAATATAAATTATAATGAGGGAATATATGAAGTTACATTTACTTATTGCTATCCATCAGAAGAGAACTATACATTAGGAAATATAGATAAATTAGCATTATATGAAACAACAATGAAATTAAAATTAAATAGTGAGTATAAATATACAAAGTATTGCTTAGTAGATTTTGATAAAAATGAATACAAAAAAATTAAGGAATCTGAAATAAAAGATTTGAACTATGATTTAGATGATTCGAATAATACAGAAGAAAATAATATGTAAAAAAATTGTAAAAAAAAGAAGGAAAAAAAAATTTTTTGAAGAATATATAAGTAGTACATAAAAACAAAAGAATATGTACAAAATAATATTAACATAAAGAAAGAGGTGCTTAAAATGCAAATAACAGATGTACGTTTAAGAAAGGTAAATTCAGAAAACAGAATGAAAGCTGTTGCTTCAGTAACATTTGATAACGAATTCGTAATTCATGACATCAAAGTTATCGAAAGCCAAAATGGATTATTTATTGCTATGCCTAGCAAAAAAACTCCAACAGGAGAATTCAAGGATATAGCTCATCCAATCAACCCAGAAACAAGGGAAAAAATACAAAATGCTATATTAGAAGCTTACAATGCTCCAGAAGAAGAAGCAGCTGAATAATATTAAGTAAATTAAAAGGTTCAGACTTTTTAGGAATACAATTCCGAAAAAGTCTGGATTTTTTTCATAAAATAGAGTATAATGCGTTATGTACCAAAAAGACCCGGTCCCAATGGTCCTAATGGAGCAAGAAAGGAAGAGAAAGATGAAAAATAAAGCAATAAAATTTTTAGCCTACAATAAAAAAGTATCAATAATGTGTATAGACACAACAGAACTTGTAGAACAAATAAGAAAAACACATGACCTAACACCAACAGTGACAGCAGCTGCTGGAAGAGTTGCAACTGTAGCATCAATGATGGCACATTTAGAAATAAAAGAACTAACAGATAATATAACAATTCAGATAAAAGGAACAGGACCAATTGGTAGTATGGTTGCAGTTGCAAGTTTGGAAAGTAAAAAAATGGCTAATGTAAAAATGTACGTTCAAAATCCACATGTAGAATTGCCACTAAAACCAAATGGAAAAATAGATGTTGGAGGAGCAGTTGGGGCAGAAGGATATTTAAATGTTATAAAACAAAATGAACTTACAAATAGTAATTACAATGGTTTGATACCACTTGTATCAGGAGAAATAGCAGAAGACTTTACGGAATTTTTTGCAAAATCAGAGCAAAAGCCAACAGCACTTGCACTTGGTGTACTTGTAAACAAAGATGGAGTAAAAAGAGCTGGAGGATACATAATAAATCTTATGCCAGATGCAACAGATGAAGAAATATCTAAGATAGAAGAATCGTTAAAAATGGCAAAGCCAATTTCAGAAATGTTAGATGATGAAATGAGCTTGGAAGATATTGCTAGAATAGTAACAGGAGATGAATGTGTAGAAATATTAGAGCAAGATTTAGATGTTATATATAAGTGTAACTGCAGTAAAGAAAAAATAGAAAGAGGAATAATATCGCTTGGTAAAGAGGAAATTGCTAAAATAATAGAAGAAGATGGAAAATTAGAAGCGGAATGTCATTTTTGTCATAAAAAATACAATTTTTCAATAGAAGAACTAAAAGAAATAGAAAAAGGAGCTAAATAAAAATGATAATAGATAAAATAGAAGAATTTTGCCTAAAAATCTTAGAAAAAATAGGATTAAAGGCATTAGCTTCTTGGTATAGAAAACACCAAGAAGGAATGAGATACCTAATATTTGGAGCATTATCAACAGTAGTAAATATAGGAGTATATGCAATATTTTCAGCATTACTATTAAAAGGAATGGCCAATGAAACATTAAAAGTAAACATAAGTGAAATAGTAGCATTTATAGCAGCTGTAATTTTCGCATATGTAACAAACAAATTTTACGTATTTAACAGCAAAACAAATGGAATAAAAGAATTGGCTAAGGAAATAACATCATTTATAAGTTGCAGAATATTAACAGAAATAATAAGTATCTTAATGATGAATGCAGCAGTATGGTTTAATATAAATGATATCTTAATGAAAATACTATCAAACATTGTAGTAATAGTATTGAACTTTGTATTTAGTAAAATTTTAATTTTTAAGGAAAATAAAAAATCAAATTAATTAGTACATTTACAAATTTATAGTTATTTTCAAGTGTAAAAGAAAGAAGGAAAAAATCTATGGGAAATAAATGGTTTAACAAAACTGTACAAGAAACAGAACAAAATCTTGAAACAAATACCAAAACTGGATTAACTCAAGAACAAATAAATAAAAAATTAGCAAAATATGGGTTAAACGAACTACAAGCCCAAAAGAAAAAATCACTATTTGTAAAATTTTTAGAACAATTTAAAGATTTTATGATAATAGTTTTAATATTTGCAGCAATAATATCTGGAGCAATATCAATAGCACAAGGAGAAGCTATAACAGACTCAATAATAATATTAATTGTTGTAATTGTAAATAGTATAATAGGAGTAGCACAAGAAGCAAAAGCAGAAAAATCATTAGAAGCTCTTCAAAAACTAAGTGGGCATGAAGCAAAAGTTATAAGAGAGGGAAGTTTACAAGTAGTTTCTGCAAAAGATTTAGTACCAGGAGATATTGTAGTATTAGAAACAGGAGATTATGTGCCAGCAGATTTAAGAATAATTGAAGCTGTAAATTTAAAAGCACAAGAAGCATCACTAACTGGAGAATCTGTCCCAGTTGAAAAACAGGCAAGCAAAATTGAGAATGAAGAGGTTCCAATTGGAGATAGAACAAATATGCTATTTTCTTCAAGCCTGATAACATATGGTAGGGGAAAAGCTATAGTTGTTGAAACTGGAATGAAAACAGAAGTTGGAAAAATAGCAGGAATGTTATCAAATCAAGAAGAAAAAGAAACACCACTTCAAGCTAAATTAAACAATTTAGGAAAAACACTTGGAATTGCAGCAATTGTTATATGTGTAATAATATTTGCAGCAGGATTAATTCAAGGAAAACCAGCCATATCAATGTTTATGACAGCTGTAAGCTTAGCTGTTGCAGCAATTCCTGAAGGGTTAGCAGCAGTATCTACAATTGTGTTAGCAATAGGTGTTCAAAAGATGGTAAAGAAAAATGCTATTGTAAAACATCTGCCAGCTGTTGAAACATTGGGAAGCAGTTCTGTTATATGTTCAGATAAAACAGGAACTTTAACACAAAATAAGATGACAGTTCAAAAAATGTATGTAAATGATGTAACATATGATATGACCAATATTGAGGATATAACAAAATACGAAAATGCAAACCAAGAAATAAAATTATTAGTATATAATGGAATGTTATGTAATGACACGAAAATATCTGACGATGGAGAACTAAAAGGAGACCCAACAGAAACAGCACTTGTAGATGTAGCTTTAAAATTAGGATTTACAAAAAATATATATGATGATATGCCAAGAGTTGATGAAATTCCATTTGATTCTGATAGAAAATTAATGACAACTGTTCACAAGGTAAATAATAAATATATTGTATTTACAAAAGGTGGAATAGATGAATTATTGTCAATTTGTAATTCTTATATATTAGACGGAGAACAAAGAACAGATTTACCAAATTACAGACATAGAATTAATGAAATAAATGAAACAATGGCAAAAGATGCATTAAGAGTTTTAGGATTTGCTTATAAAGAATTAGATTACAAGCCATCGATTGACGAATTAGAAAATAATTTAATTTTTGTTGGAATGTATGGAATGATTGACCCTCCAAGAGAAGAAGCAAAATTGGCTGTTGAAAAATGTAAATCGGCGGGAATAAAGACTGTTATGATAACAGGAGACCACAAAATCACTGCAACAGCAATTGCTAAAAAATTAGGAATATTAGAAAAAGAAGATGAAGCAATAACAGGAACAGAACTTGATAAAATATCTGATGAACAATTAGAAAAAGACATAAAAAAATATGCTGTATATGCAAGAGTTGCACCTGAACACAAAGTAAGAATTGTAAAAGCTTGGCAAAAAAATGGCGAAATTGTTGCAATGACAGGTGATGGAGTAAATGATAGTCCCGCTTTAAAACAAGCAGATATTGGCTGTGCAATGGGAGTGGTTGGAACAGATGTTGCAAAAGAAGCAGCAGATGTAATATTAACAGATGACAACTTTGCAACAGTAGTATCAGCAGTTGAAGAAGGAAGAAGAATTTATGATAATATTTTAAAAGTAATTCAATTTTTATTATCAAGCAATATTGGTGAAATTGTAGTATTACTTTTAGCAACATTAGGTACAGGACTATTTGCAAAATGGTTTGGAATTACAGATATATCACACTTGGAAATTTTAATGCCTATCCATATTTTATGGATAAATTTAGTAACAGACTCACTTCCAGCTTTGGCGTTAGCATTTGACCCAGCAAACAAAAATATAATGGAAAGAAAGCCTTTAAAAACAAGTAAAGGTATATTTACAAAATCAATGACATTTAGAATTATTTACCAAGGAATTATGATTGGAATTTTAACTTTAGCAGCATTTATGATAGGACTAGCTACAACTAACACTCCAATAGATGGATTGACTTTAGACGAATCTAAAATAGAGGTTGGTCAAACTATGGCATTTATTGTTTTAGCATTATCTGAACTTGTTCACGTGTTTAATATTAGAGATAATAGGAAATCTATATTTAAAACAGGAATTTTTGATAATATGAAACTTATTGGAGCAATTATTGTATCAGCATTATTAATGCTTGTAATATTATTTGTTCCTGTTTTAAGAACAATATTTAGTATACCTGTTTTACCTACAGGAAATATTGTAGAAGTTATTTGTTTGGTATTTGCACCTATTGTTATTGTAGAGTTGTTTAAGTTAATTGGAATTAATTCATTTGAGGATGAAGATTAATTTTTAGAAAAGTTTTAAATTATGAAGAAAATGGCAAAAAAACATTGCTATTTTCTTTTTTTATTAATATAATGTAAAAAGCGAGAAAAGAAGAGTTTTTAGTATAAATGTTGCAAAAACATCAACTAAATCAGTTGACAAATTTTGTGAAAAAGTATATACTTGCAAATGTCGAAAAAATAAAAATAGGAGAAAAACATGAATAAAAAAGCAAAAATAGGGCTGATAATACTAGCCTTTATAATATCAATATTAAGCACAAAAGCATATGCAACAAATGGAAAAGTAAACCAAGAAACAGTAAGAATGAGAAAAGAAGCATCAACAGATTCAAGTATAGTAACACTAGTTTCGCTAAATGAAGAAGTAGAAATACTTTCAGAAGAAGGAGAATGGTATAAGATAAAATATAAAACATATATTGGATATGTAAGAAAAGATATGTTAACAGTAGAAGGCACAGTTCAAAATAAAACTACAGAAAATAGCCAAAACCCTACAACACCAAATGAAACAGCAAACAATGAAACAAATACAAGTACAGAAACATCAAACACGGTGGCATCAAATGAAGAGTCTAATGTAACAGCTGAAAATACAGCAACAACAACTGAAAACGAAGAAAACAAAAATCAAATACAAACAGGATTTACAGGAAAAATATCAGAAAAAATAGATTTAAAAATAGTACCATCTATAAATTCAAGTAACATATACAGCATAAATGAAAATACAGAAATAAAAATAAAAGACATAATGAACAAATGGTGTTATGTAGAAACGCAAAACAATTCAGGATGGGCATTAAAGAGCAAAATAAAGGTTCAAGAGGATACAAAAACAGAAGAAAATAAAAAAGAAGAAACTGCAAAAGTAGAAGAAAATACAACTGTAGAAACAGAAAAGAAAGAAGAAAAATCAGAGGAAAAAACAGAACAAACAAAGACAGAAGAAAAAAAGGAAGAAACTAAAAAGAATGTAGAAACAACAAAATATGTATCAGCAGAAACATTAAATATGAGAGAAAAAGCAGATAACACAGCAAACATAGTAAGTCAGTTAAAAATTAATGCAAAAGTAACAGTATTAGAAACAACAGGTACATGGTCAAAAATAAAAGTAAATGGAAAAACAGGATATGTTGCTAGTAAATATTTATCAGACAAAAAGGTAGAAGCATCATCAAGAAGTGAAAATCTAACAAGAACAAGTGAACAAGCAAAAGAAACAGAAAAGGATTCTTCAAAAAGTGAAAATAAAAAAACTAATACAGAAACAACATCAACAAGTTCTGGAACAACAAGTGGAAACAGTGTAGTATCATATGCAAAGCAATATTTAGGTTGTAAATATGTATCAGGAGGTTCATCTCCAACAACAGGATTTGATTGTTCAGGATTCACATCATATGTATATAAACACTTTGGAATAAGCATAAGTAGGTCATCAGGAGCACAAGCATCAAATGGAACAGCAGTTTCAAAATCAAATTTACAAGCAGGAGATTTGGTAATATTTAATAACAGGTCAAATACTGCAATAGGTCATGTAGGAATATATATTGGTGGTAATACATTCATACATGCTGGAAATTCGGGTACAGGAGTAATTACAACATCTTTATCAGATAGCTATTACTCATCAAGATATGTAACTGGAAGAAGAATAATAAATTAAGGAGGATTATGCTAGAAAACAGAAAGGTTTTAACAGCAGTAATCGGGTATATTTTAGGAATAATAATGGGGCTATATTGTAAAATCAGTATAGCTCTTTTTTATGTTTTAATTTATTTTGTATATCTGATTTTTGCAGATAAAAATAAAAAGAAGGAATTTAAATTATTTTCTTTTAAGCGATATTTTAGATATTTGAAAGTTTTATTCAATAAAAAAGTAATTAAAATCATTATAATTTTCTCTATTATTTCAAACACAATTGTTCTATTTCAAAATTATAAATATGAAAATCTTTATAAAGAGTTAAATGAACAGAATTGTAAATTGCAGGGAATTATTTGTGAGGTTGGAAAAGATAAAGGCAAAGTAAAAGTAATTGATAATAAGTATAAAAACACATATTTATATATTTATGTAAAAGGTGTGGAGTTAAAATATGGCGATATGGTTATTTTTGAGGGAAAATTTAATCAACCAGAAAAACGTTCTAATTATAAAGGATTCGATAAATTTGAATATTATAAAACCTTAAAAATTTATGGGACTGTAAAATGTAGTAATGTTTATGTTATGTCAAAAAATAGAGGAAATCTTTTTAAGAAATATATAAATATTATTACTGATATAGTAAAGCAAAAAATAGAAAAATCTTATTTAAAAGAGGAAGAGAAGGGATTACTTGAAGGCATTTTGTTGGGAGATAAGGAGAATATATCTGAAGAAATAACAGAAAACTTTTCTGAAAGTAATATTTCACATATACTTGCTGTTTCTGGTATGCATATTGTATATATTATTTTTATATCAAATTTTTTGTTTAATAAAATTATAGGAAAACATTATTCAAAATTAATAAGCAGTATTGTAATTTTAATTTATATGTGTATGGTAAATTTTACTCCATCAATTGTAAGAGCTGGAATTACGGGAATTATAGCTCTTATGGCAAATTTTGTATATAGGAAGAATGACACTTGGGAGGCTTTAAGTATATCATTATTTGTAATATTGATTAATAATCCATTTGCAATAAAAGATATTGGCTTAAAGCTTTCATTTGCAGCAACAGTTGGGATTTGCGTGTTTGATAAATCAATAAAGAAATATTATGAAATATGGATAGATAAAGTAAGTAGAAGAGCAATAAGAAAGAATAAAAAGATTATTAAGATGGTAATTAAAATTCTAAAGTCTAAAACAGGAAAAGCTCTAATTGATGCATTTATTGTAACAATTTCTGCAACAATTAGTGTTATGCCAATAATGATTTTAAATTTTAATTGTTTAGCCGTTACAAGTTTAATAGTTAGTGTATTTGCAGGCTTTTTAGTTGGTCCAATAATGATTTTAGGGATAATTTTTATTTTGGTAAAAGTTCAGATTATAGGGATATTATTAAGTATTTTTTTAGATATTTTACTTAAAGTTTCAAGCCTAGGTAGTAGATTACCTTTGAATCAAATATATTTAGTGACTCCTAAGATATATGAAATTTTTCTTTATTATGTAGGAACTTTTATTGTTAATTTTATAATTAAAATAAGATTAGAGAAGAACCCAAATGCATTTTATTTAAGAGGTAAGTATTTGATTAATTTTTTTAAATATAAATTCAAATTAAAGTTAAAAAATGTTATTTCTATAATATTGATAATTTGTATATTAAATCTATTTTATTTAAAAATTCCAAAAAATTTAAAAATCTATTTTGTCGATGTGGGACAAGGCGACTGTACATTGGTTATTACGCCAAATAATAAAACAATCTTAATAGATGGTGGGGGAAGTGAGTTTTCTAATTTTAATGTTGGAAAAAGCATTCTTATGCCATATTTATTAGACAGACAGATTGCAGTGATTGATTATGTTATTTTTAGCCATATGGATTTAGATCATGCTCAAGGTTTGCTATATGTTATGGAAAATATGAAGGTAAAAAATGCTATTATTGGTAAGCAGTATGAGAGGACTAGTAATTATGATGAGTTTATTAAGATTGCAGTGAATAGAGGAATTAATATAAAGGTAGTAGAAGCAGGAAATAGGATTAATATTGAAAATGATGTGTATTTTAATGTTTTATGGCCAAGTAGTAGTAATATGATTTCGGAAAATAGCGTTAATAATAATTCTTTGGTTTGTAAGCTAGTGTATAAGAATTTTTCTATGCTTTTTACAGGTGATATTGAGGAGATAGCTGAAAGGGCTATTTTGAAGTTTTATAAAAATAATCCGGAAGTACTGGAGACGAAGGTGTTAAAAGTTGCTCATCACGGGTCAAAAACTTCTTCGACAGCTGAGTTTTTAAATGCTGTTAAACCTAAATTTGCTGTAATTGGTGTTGGTAAGAATAATAATTTTGGACATCCGTCGGAGTTAACATTGGAGAGGTTGAAAATGGTAAATTGTAGAGTTTATAGGACAGATGAAGTGGGAGAGGTGTTTATTAGGAGTGATGGAAGGAAATGCACCAAAAAGACTTAGGTCCCAATGGTGCATTTTTCAAAAAATAAATGATTGCGACTAAAAATAGTTGCATTTTTAAGACGAAAGGAGTATAATAAAATGAGCAAATTCGAAAAAGAGCTAAAAAGATTACAATCTAAACCAAAAGATTTTACATATGATGAAGCAAAAAGCTTATTGAATAAATTGGAGTTTTATGAAGAAAATAAGGGCAAAACATCAGGTTCAAGGGTGGCTTTTATTAATAATAAAGAAATAAAAATTGAATTACATAAGCCGTATCCTGGAAATGTTTTAAAACCATATCAGATAAATATATTGATAAATAAATTAAAAGAGATAGGAGTGATTTAAATGAAAAACATTATGACATACAAAGGATATTGGGCAGAAATTAACTATAGTGAAGAAGATGAGTGTTTTTGTGGAGAAATAGAGGGGTTAACAAAGGATAGTATATCATTTGAGGGAACAACTGTAAAAGAATTGAAAAAAGATTTTAAGGAAGCAATTGACCATTATTTATCTGTATGTAAAGAACGAAATGAAAAGCCAGATAAACAATGTAAAGGTTCGTTAAATGTAAGACTTGGAACAGATTTACATTGTAAGGCAAAGATGAAATCAATAGAGCAAAATATTTCAATAAATGAATTAATTAAGCAAGCTGTAGTTTCATATTTAAAAACAAATTAAAAACTAAAAATGCACTAAAAAGACTTAGGTCCTAATGGTGCATTCATTTTGAATTGGGGACGGTTCTTGTAGCTCAAAAGAACCGTCCCCAATACGAAAAAAGTTGAATAAAAATAAATAAATATGCCAAAATATGTAAGAGGTGTATTTGTTATGTGGAAAAAAATTTTATTATCAATAGGTTTAATAATATTATTAATTGTAGGAATAGAAATTTTTAATATATCGAATAATAAAGAAAAAAAAGCAGAAAATACTAACATTGTTCAAAATGAAACTGAGATTTCAAGTCAATATGTTACAGATGACTGTGTAAATGAATGGGAAGATTATAGTAAAACAGTACAAGAAGAAATAAAAGAGACAGGCCAAAACTTAAATGATGAAAATAAGCAGTATATTTTAAGAGAAAATGATGGATTTATTAATGTGTATTATATAAATGAAAAAGGGGAGGAAATTTTATATAGAGTTACAGATATAAGTACAAAATATTTAGGAGAAGAGGATGTTAAAGAATTACAAGAAGGGATTAATGTAGTAGGAATTCAGGAATTAAATCAGTTGCTAGAAGATTTTGAATAAAAGTTAGTTAAAAAAATGTCGCTTTAAATTATTTTTAGCGACATTTTTGTTATTAAAATTCTTTAAAAATAAGTTTTCTGCCATACATAATTCCAGCAAATAATGTCATTCCAATAGCAATATAAAAGGCATAAATAGTTATAACCGAAAGTGAAGGAATCCCTTTTGATAACAATGAAAGAACAATAGCTATGAAGAACAAAATTGTTGCAACTTTTCCATACCACATACTGTGAACAGTTACAATTTTTTTCTTATAAAGAACAAAAGCAACTGTAATCATAATAAGTTCTTTTAATGTTAAAATAGCTAGAATCCAAAAAGGAATAATACCTTTTATAATAAGGGCAGAGATTGTACTAATTTGTGTAATTTTATCTGCCAAAGGATCCATTAATTTGCCCCAGTCTGTAATCATATTATATTTTCTTGCAATTCTTCCATCTAATACATCTGTTATATTGGCAGTTAAGAAAAATGCAAATGCAGCCCAGTAGTATTCCAATAGAATGAGTGCAAAGATAATTGGTACGAGAATTAGTCTTATTACTGTTAAATAATTTGGTATGTTTCTTTTTTCAAATTTTGGCATATGTTCCTCCTTTTTTGCCCCATTGGGACCGGTTCTTTTTGGACCCAATTTAAATAGTAACATTGAACCCAAAAAGAACCGGTCCCAATGGGGCAATGGCTATTTATTATTTACTTCTCGAAAACTAATTTATCTCCATCTCTATCAACGTTGATACTATCTCCATCAACAATATCACCTCTCAAAATCTTCTCAGAAATTTCATCCTCAACATATCTTTGAATAGCTCTACGAAGAGGTCTAGCACCAAATTTAAGATTAGTTCCTTTTTCAAGCAAGAAATCTTTAGCATCTTTAGAAACCGCCATAGTTATATTTTTATCAAGT
Source organism: uncultured Clostridia bacterium (assembly GCA_934121905.1). Lineage (GTDB taxonomy): Bacteria > Bacillota > Clostridia > TANB77 > CAG-508 > CAG-269. The sequence goes on along the minus strand of CAKOVI010000003.1, from coordinate 15,289 downwards.
AGAGCAGAAGAAGTATCTTTAAGCATTAAGTCAACAATATCAATTAATTGTTCATTCGTTAAGCTATTAAAGGCAACAATTTCGTCGATTCTATTTAAAAATTCAGGTCTAAAGACGTCTTTTAATCTTTCCTCGATTTTATATTTATCGACTTCTGACTTACCAAATCCTATTGAATTATTGTTCAAATTAGAACCAGCATTTGAAGTCATTATTATAATTGTATTTTCAAAACTTACTGTATTTCCTTGAGAATCTGTAAGTCTACCATCATCAAGAACTTGAAGTAAAATATTAAATACATCTGGGTGAGCTTTTTCTATTTCATCTAAAAGAATTATAGAATATGGATGGCGCTTTACTTTATCAGTTAATTGACCTGCATCATCATAGCCGACATATCCTGGGGGAGCACCGATTAATTTTGCAGTAGAGTTACTTTCCATATATTCTGACATATCTATTCTGATGATTGAATCTTCTGAGCCAAACATTTCATAACTTAAGGCTTTAGCTAAAGCAGTTTTACCAACACCAGTAGGACCTACAAATATGAATGAAGGTGGTCGTTTAGTTGATTTTAAACCTGCTCTATTTCTACGAATAGCACGAGCAACTGAATTTACAGCATCTTCTTGACCAATTATTTTTTTATGAAGATTTGCCTCTAGGTTTAGAAGTTTTTGTGTTTCTTCTTCTGTTATTTTACTTACAGGAATTTTTGTCCAACTTTCTATAACATTTGCTATATCTTGAATAGTAAGATTTTGGATTTTCATTGATGAATTAATTTTATCAATTTCTTCCATTAGGCGACATTCCTCAGTTTTTAGATTAGCTGCTTTTTGGTAATCTTCTGTTGAGTCAGTTGTGACAGCTTCATCTTTTTGTTCTTGAACTTCTTTTAATTTTTGGCGTAATAATTCTAGTTTATATAAATCCTTATTTTCTAAATTGATTCTTGAACAAGCTTCATCTAAAATGTCTATTGCCTTATCTGGTAAAAATCTATCATGAATATATTTTTCAGACATGATAACAGTTTGTTTAATTACGTCTGTTGAAATTTTTACTTTATGATAATCTTCATAATATCTTTTTATTCCATCTAATATGCCAATAGAATCATCAACAGAAGGTTCTTCTATTAATACTTGTTGAAATCTACGCTCTAGGGCAGTATCTTTTTCAATATATTTACGATATTCTTTAATTGTTGTTGTACCAATAAGTTGAATTTGACCATTGGCTAAAGCAGGTTTTAAAATATTTGCGGCATTCATTGCTGAATCTCCGTCTCCACCTGCACCAGCACCTATAATTGAATGAATTTCATCTATTACAAGAATTATATTTCCATATTGAATGCAGTCTGCAATTATTCCTTTCATTCTTGCCTCGAATTGACCTCTAAATTGTGTTCCTGCAACAACTGAGGTCATATCTAAAAGATAAACTTCTTTATTTAATAATTTAGCAGGGACATTTTTGGATGCAATTTTTAGAGCCAAAGCATTTGCAATTGCAGTTTTACCAACACCCGGTTCTCCAATTAAACAAGGATTATTTTTAGAACGTCTATTTAAAATTTGGATAACTCTTTGAAGTTCTTTTTCACGTCCAATTACCATATCAAGTTCATTGTTTTGTGCTTTGAAAGTAAGGTTAGTACCATAAGTATCTAAGAATTTCTTTTTCTTGTTTTTCTTTTTTTCGGGTTTGACTTTTTTCTTGGTATTTCCATTACCACCTGATGCTGATTGATTTTGAGCTTCTGGTTCTCCAAAAATATTTCCAAATATTGAACCTAAAGGTATTGCACCTGCAAAAACTTTTGGAGCTTCATTTTCGTCATCTTGATTTTCATAGTCATCTGTTTCATTTATAGGAATTGCTCCAAGTTCGATGCCATCAATTGAACCTAAATTTTCGGAAAGATTTTTGAACAATCCTTCTAATTGTTTATTCATTTGTTCAGATTGATTATTTATAATTGATTGATTTTGTGCTTTTAAAATTTCGTCGGTATTTATTCCCAATTTTTTAGCACAATTTATACATAAACCTTCCATTTCTCTTTTTCCATCTGGTGTGATTTTACTAGAGAAGATAGAGGCTTGATTTTTTTTACACATTGAACATATCATATTGTATTTTCCTCATTTCTTTTTTAGATTTTTGTTTAGTGAAAAGTGCTAAATTTGTAGTTTTTCACAAATTATATGATATCGTAAAAGAGGGAGAATGTCAAGTGATTTTTTTCGATAAAATATTGAAAAAAAATAAATAATATGCTATATTGAAAATATCAAAAATATCAAAAGGAGGATAAATAATATGAAGACAAATGAAAAGAAAATGATTATGTATATAATGAGTATTATATCAATAATTACTGTTGGAATATTGTTAATAAATTATTCAGAAAGGACTGTAACAAATGTAATAAAGTTAAATGAAATAACACATGCAAAGGCTTCAAATAATTCTTGGACTTGGGGGAATGCAAGTGCTGTTTTAGATGCAAATGGAACTTTAACAATAAGTGGTCAGGGAACAATGCGGAGATAATCCAGACGGAAGTGCAATAAGTGACGATGCTGGTCCATGGTGTAGTGAGGCAGAAAATATAAAAAAAGTAGTAATAGAAAATGGAATTACTAGTATTGGATTAAAAGCATTTATGGGATGTACAAAAATTACAAGTGTTACTATACCTGAAGGTGTAACTCGAATAAAAATGAACGCATTTAACAAATGTACGTCATTAACAAGTTTAGTTTTGCCATCAACTTTAAAAGAAATTGCAATGAGCGTTTTTTCTGAATGCAGTTCACTAAAGGATATAGTGTTACCGGATTCACTAGAAGTGTTGCGAAATGGTGCATTCAAAAATTGTACAAGTTTAACTACTATAACAATTCCAAAAAATGTAAAACGAATTGAAAATAATATTTTTGAAGGATGTACTGGTTTAAAGGAAATTAATGTAAGTCAAGATAATGCGACATATAGTTCTTATGAGGGTGTTTTATGTGACAAAGATAAAACAGTTATTATGATTTTTCCAGCTGGAAAAGAAGTGACGACTTATGAAGTACCATCAAGTATAAAGAAAATTGGTGATACGGCTTTCATATATAATGAAAATCTAACAGAGATAAAAATACATGATGGGGTTACATATATAGGATCAAACAATTTTGTGTCTAGTAAAAAATTGAGAAAAATTAATATACCAGGTAGTGTAGAAGAAGTAGGTTCATATCTTAGTAACTGTACAAATTTAACAGATGTAACACTTGGAGAGGGAATAACAACTATTAACGGTACATTTAGAGGATGCACAAATTTAACAAATATAAATTTCCCAAGTACGCTTACACAGATTGGAGCTAATTCATTTTCAGGTTGCGAAAAATTAGAAAATGTAGAATTACCAAGTGGAGTAACACAAATTGGGCAATATGCATTTTTAAATTGCACAGGATTAAAAACTATAAAAATTCCTAAAACAGTAACAAATATAGGAAGTGACACATTTAAAGACTGTACAAATTTAACAATAATGACAGACAAAGATGCAGAATATGTAATAAATTACGCAAAAACAAATTCAATAAAATACTCAACAAGCAATTTTACGGCAACTGTATCATATTCAACAACCAATTTAACAAACCAAGATGTAACAGTAACCATAAATGCAAGTGAAGCTATATCAAAAGAACCAGACGGATGGAATTATTTAGCATCAAGTGAAAACAAATCAATAACAAAAGTATATACACAAAATGGAACAGAAAATGTAACTATATCTAATAGCTCAGGAGATGAATATAAAGTAGATGTGAATGTAAGCAATATTGACAAAACAAGTCCGGTTATAACAAAAGAAATAAATTTAGCATCAGACAAAAAAAGTTGTGATGTTAAATTAACATCAGACAAAGATATACAAAAAGTAAACCGGATGGACTTTATCTGATGACAATAGAGTACTAACCAAAACATATACATCAAACACGTTGGATTCTGGAGAAAATGTAACTATAACTGATTTAGCCGGAAATACAGTTACAGAAAATGTAATTGTAACAGGAATTGTAAATGAAAGATTAGACCAATTAACTATTAAGGTTACATATTCGACAACAGAACCAACAAACAAAAATGTTGATGTAACTATAACAGGAAATAAAGAGTTAGCTGAGTTAAGTGGATGGACATTATCAACAACAGATAAAAAAGTAATGACAAAAACATATACAGAAAACGTAAATGAAAATATAACAATAACAGATACAGAAGGAACTACTGCAAGTGCAACTATATCTATAAAAAATATAGACAAAGTAGCACCTAAAATAACAGTTTCTAAACAATTAGCACAAGACAAAAATTCAAATAAGGTTACAATATCTGCAGATGAGGAGATAAAAGAAGTTGAAGGTTGGACAATTTCGACAGATAAAAGAACATTGAGCAAAACATATACTGATAATACTCCAAATGGAGGAGAAAAAGTAGAAATTGTAGATTTAGCTGGAAATAAAACAGAAACAACTATAGAAGTAACTGATATTAATAAGGCAGAAGAATTGTTAGCAACAGTTAGTTATTCAACAAAAGCAAAAACCAATAAAGATGTAACTGTAACTATAACTGCAAATAAAAGTATAAAAAAGGTTGAAGGATGGACTTTACTTGAAGATGCAAACGCACTAACAAAAATTTATAGCGAAAATACATCAAAAGATGGAGAAGATGTAACAATAACAGACGAAAATGGGCAAAGTTTGAAAGTAAATGTAAAAGTTGAAAATATAGATAAAAAGGCACCTGTTGTGAAAGTCAGTTATGAATTATCAGATGATAAAAAAAGTTGTGAAGTAACAATTACATCAGACGAGGAAATACAAAAAATAGATGGTTGGGAATTATCAGATAGTGAAAAGGTTTTAACAAAGACATATACAAAAAATACTGATTCTAATGGTGAAAAATTACAAATAAAAGATTTGGCTGGAAATATCCAAGAGGTAGAGATTAAAATAACCAATATAAACAGTGAAGAAGAAACAACAAAAAAAGATTTAAAAGTTAATGTAGAATATGAGACAAAAAATGGTAAAGTAATAGCAAAAATAATAGCAAATAATGAATTACAAAAATTAGACGGCTGGACTTTATCAAGTGACAAATTATCTTTAACAAAAACATATGATAGCAACATTGAGGAAACAGTGGAGGTAAAAGACATATATAATAATATTGCTAAAGTAAATATAAAAGTAACAACAATACAAAAAAATGACAATACAGTGAAAGATAATGATAGTACAAAAGATAGTACAAAAGTAAGTAGTATACAGTCAAAAAATGATAATAGCTTATCAAATAAAATATTACCTAAAACAGGTATGGGACGTGCAACATTAATTATAATTGCATTTGTTTTAATAGGTATAGCAATATTCTTATATAAGAAGAATAAATATTGGAAAGACATATAAAAAGGAAGGAATGTGAATTATTATGGCAACATATATAATAATAGCAATAATAGCGTATGCAATAGGAAGCATAAATTTCTCTGTACTAATAAGCAAAAAAATGGCAGGCTTTGATGTTAGGGAAAAAGGCAGTGGAAATGCTGGAACAACAAATATGTTACGCTCAGTTGGAAAAAAAGCAGCGGCAATTACACTTTTATGTGATGTCTTAAAAGGAGTTGTAGCTATAGGAATAGCATTAATTGCAGGAAGTATTGTAAAAAATGTAGATAAGGCTGTACTTGTTCAAATAGCAGGAATACTAGTTGTAGTTGGTCATACTTTCCCAATATTCTTTGAATTCAAAGGAGGAAAAGGAGTTGCAACATCACTTGGAGTAATAATGATGATAAATTGGAAAATAGGACTAATATGCTTAGTTTTTGCTTTAGCAATAATGGCATTTAGCAGAATGGTGTCAATGGGATCAGTCGGAGCAGCAATTTTATTCCCAGTTTTAACTTTATTTATAAACACAAACTTCATAGTTGAAGCAAGTGGAATGAAATATTTTATATTTAGTGTTATTCTAGCAGCAATAGTCATATTTAATCATAGGGCAAATATAAAAAGAATTGCAAATGGAACAGAAAATAAACTAAGTTTTAAAAATGCGAATAAATAATTTCTTTGAAAATATTTATTAAAAAAGATAAAAATGGTACTTTCAGCCAATGAAAAGGAGTAAACAAAAATGAGAAAAATAGCAATAATAGGAAGTGGAAGCTGGGGAGTTGCTTTAGCAATACACTTAGCAAAAAATGGAAACAAGGTAAAGATATGGTCATTTGCACAAGATGAAGCAGATTTAATAAATAATGAAAAAAAGTGTAAATTTTTACCTAACGCAGTAATTCCTGAAAATGTAGAATGCAATACATCTTTTGAAAAAGTACTAGATGGAGTAGAGCTTGTTTTACAAGTTACTCCATCAAAGTTTACAAGAGATACCGTAAAAAAATATAAACAATATATAGATGTGAAAAAACAACCAATAGTTGTATGTTCGAAAGGAATAGAAAAAGATACAGCAGACACTTTAGATGAAGTAATATTAGAAGAAATACCAGGAGCAAGAGTAGGAGCTCTATCTGGACCAAGCCATGCAGAAGAAGTATCAATAGCTGTTCCAACGGTTTTAGTAATAGGTTCAAAAGACGAAGAAATAAAGGAAATAGTACAAGATGCATTTATGAATGAATATATGAGAATATATACATCAAATGATATAAAAGGTGTAGAACTAGGTGGAGCATTAAAAAATATAATAGCGTTTTGTAGTGGCGTTGCAGCTGGAATTGGTTTTGGAGACAACACTTTTGCGGCATTAATAACAAGAGGATTAGTTGAAATTAGAAAACTTGGAGTTGCCTTAGGTGGAGAAAAAGAAACATTTTATGGACTAAGTGGATTAGGAGACTTAATAGTAACATGTTTAAGCGAACATTCAAGAAATAGAAGAGCAGGAGTTTTAATTGGTCAAGGAAAAACTATTGAAGAAGCAAAAAAAGAAGTAGGAATGGTTATAGAATCAATAGATAATATAGAAGTTGCAAAAAGACTAAGTGATGAATTAAACCTAGAACTTCCTATTTTAAATACTGTTTATGATATTTTATACAACAATTTAGACCCTAAAAAAGCTGTTGAAATGTTAATGACAAGAAAGAAGAAACAAGAAGATTAATTTAAGTATAAAATTATTGTATTAATACATAATATAATAAAAGTTGTACTTTTGGGACCGGTTCTTTTTAGAACATGTACTAAAAAGAACCGGTCCCAAAAAGGCAAAAAGAAAGGATGATATGTATGGAATTTTTTGACAAATTAACAAAAAAAGCAACAGAAACATACAAAGGAGCTGCTGAAAAAACAAGCAAACTAGCAAAAGAAGCAAAACTAAAAATGAAAATAAATGAAAACAAATCTAAAATAAACGAATTATATCAGGAAATAGGAAGAAAAGTTTATCAAAAACATACAGCAAATGAAGACTTATGCATAAAAAAAGATCTAGAAGAAGAATGTGCAAAAATTGATATTATATCTGCTGAAATAGAAAAATACCATAAAGAAATTTTAGAATTATCAAATTTAAAAAATTGTGTTAAATGTAAAGAACCAATGGATAAAGATGCAAAATTTTGTCCGAAATGTGGAGAAGAGCAACCAGTAGTTGAAGAAACGCCTGCTATGGAAGTAGAAGTTGTAGAAGAAAACAATAGCGAAGAAGTGAATGAAAATGGCTCGTCAGATACAGATAATAATACACAAGAAAACAAGAATTCAGTATGGGATGGAACATCAAGTGAAGAGGGGTTCGACAATAAAACAGAATAACATTTAATTGGATTAGTAGGGATAACGTTCGAATAGATATTTTATTATATCATTGGCATTGTACTCTGATATTTTTATAAAAATATCTTTATCCAAACTAATCCACATTTTTATGTCGAAATTTTCGGCATTATCAATAAAAGCAGCTATCAAATCTGTTAACTCTATTGGATTTTCGTACTTTTTTTCCCATTTTAAGTGTTTTTCAATTTCAAGATTTGTATTATAATATTCACTTAAAAATTTGTTTATCTCGCCAGGTTTGTGACTTTGAAATTTAGCTATTGCATGCATGGTATACCTCCGTTTTTATTTTAGTATGATTAATTTTAGTGATATTATACATTTAGAATAAAGAAAAAAGTATTAATGTAAAAATTTTTAAAGAAAGGGATATTAAAATAAAAATGAAAAAAGATGTAGTAATAATTATTCCATCATATAATCCTGATTATAATCTAATAAATGTTGAAAAAGAACTAAGAAAAAATGAATACAGCAATATAGTAATTGTGAATGATGGAAGCTATAGTGATGACATATTTAAAAGTTTAGAAAATAATGCAATAATACTTACACACAATATAAATATGGGAAAAGGGGAAGCTTTGAAAAGTGCATTCAAATATTGTATTAATAATTTTGATGATATAAAAGGAGTAATAACACTTGATGATGATGCTCAACACGAAATAGAAGATGTAAATAATATTTATTTAAATATTAATAATAATGTTATTTTAGGAAGCAGAAATTTTAATGATGGTAAAATTCCATTAAAAAGTAAAATCGGAAATAAATGTACATCAAAAATAATTAAGCTTTTTACAGGTATAAAAATAAATGATACACAGACAGGACTCAGATTTATACCATATAAATATTTAAAAGATTTTATAAATATAGACGGCAAAGGTTTTGAATATGAAACTAATATGATTTTATATTGTTTAAAAAATAATATAAATATTGAGGAAATACCAATAGATACAATTTATTTAGAGAATAATATAAAGAGCAGATTTCACCCGGTAAAGGATTCAATAGCTATTGCAATTAACGTGCTAAAACATTTAAAGAAAAACTAGAAAATGCTTGTCAAAATGAAAAAAATAGTATAGAATGAAAAAAATAAAAAGAAAAGAGGGATAAAAATGCAAATGAAAAAAACAATCAATTTACAAAAATTTAACGAAAAAAGAGGCATTACTTTAATAGCTCTTGTAGTTACAATCATTGTGTTACTAATACTAGCAGGAATAAGTATAAGTATGTTAGCTGGGCAGAATGGTATACTAAACAGAGCAAGTGAAGCAAATGAAGAATATTCGAATTCAACTGAAAAAGAACAAATACAACTATCATACAATTCAGCAATTACAAGAAAACTAGGTGATTCAATAACAGCAGAAGAATTACAAAATGAATTAAATGAAGTTGTTGGAAAAGAAAATGGAACATCAAAAGCAGAAGTTACAGATAAAGGAAACGGAGTTTTTAATGTAAAATTTGTTAAAACAAACCATAACTATAGAGTTGATAATGGAGATGTTACATTGTTGACAGGAGAAGACAAATCTGTTGTAGAACCAAAGAATGTAGCAGATTGGGAATATAAAACAAATGATGATGGAACATTAACAATTACAGGATATAAAGGAAGTGACACAGACGTTGTAATTCCTAATTATATTGGTGGAGTAAAAGTAAAGAGAATTGAAAGCTCTAATATAGATTCAATTTGGAATGATGCCATTCGTTATGATAATAGTGCTAGCAAAATATGGTTGGGGTCTACATCTATAAAAGTGCAAATAACAATAACAAGAATAACAATTTCATATGGAATTGAAGAGATTGGAGATTTTGCTTTTTGTGGAACCGTAGGAGTCGAAAACGTAAGTATTCCGTCAAGTGTAACAAGTATTGGAGAAAGAGCATTTTGGGGGTGCAGAAGTTTGACAAACATAATAATACCATCAAGAGTAACTACAATGGGCTCACAAATCTTTTATCGGAATACCTTCAATAACAGTAACAGTGCCATATAAATCAGGAGAAAATCCACCAAGTGGTTGGAAATTGAACTGGAATAGTACTGGTTCCGATTGCGAAATAAAAATAAAATACCAAGAATAAAAGAGGTAACAAATGACATATATAATACCAATAAGTATAATATTGATATATTCAACGATATTATCAACAATACTAAAAAAAAGAATAGAACAAACAATACCTGTAAGCACATTATTCATGATAATTATTATATATATTACAGGAATGTTTGATAATCTAAAACTGGGAGTTACAATAATAAGGGTAATATCAATAATAGGGCTAATAATAGCCCTTTCCTTATTATGCAAAGAGAAAGACAAAAAAGTAATAAAAGAAAAAATGAAAAATATTATAACTCCAGGAGCAATTATCTACATAATATTATGTACATTAATGATAGTAATAAATAAAGGAAGAAAATTCGATGATATAGATGAATTCAATCATTGGGGAAAAATAATAAAAAATATGTTTTTATTTAATACATATGGTACAAATGAAAATTCAATTATAACATTTAATGAATATCCGCCACTAACTGCAATCTTCGAATATATATTTTTAACAGTCAAAAACGTATATAGTGAAGATATAATAATAACTGCAAATAATATATTGTATATATCTATAATTATACCAATAACAGAAAAAATAGAATGGAATAAAGGATTAAAAAATTTATTGGTAATAGTTCCTTCAATAATATTTATACCAATGTTGTTTTATCCAAATTTTTACTTAAACATTCTAGTTGATGGGTTATTAGGTGTAATGTTTGGAATGTGTATTTTTTATTCGTGCAAAAAAGATACATCAGTGTTAAAAAGCATAAATATATTTTCAATGTTAACAATGATGACACTAACAAAAACAACAGGAATAGCATTAGCTGTTGTAGCGTTTATAATAATATTTATTAAAAACATATGCGAAAAAGATAAAAAAGAAATAATAAAAAGCATAATAATAATAATTTTAGTAACTCTAGTTACTTCAACGTGGTACATAAAAGCAAATGGCGCAAAGAAGAGATGGGATTTTGAAAAATATGTTCAATCAAACGAAGAAAAAGATGACACATATAGAAATGAATTTTTAAAAGTTATCTTTGAATCTACATGTATAGCAGAAGGAAAGGTTAGTATCTTTGGATCAACATGTATAATTATTTGCATTGGATTTTTGGTGGACAAAAAACTAAAAGAAAAAAATTGTAATGGAAGATATTATATTATTTCAATAGTTATTTCTATAATTATATACATGGTAGCTTTATATGTAAGCTACATAACTATATTTGAAAAAATAGAGGCAGATGTTTTTGCATGTTTTGACAGATATAGTTCTACAATGTTACTTGCAGGTATTATATTCGAATTTGCTGTATTGACAGATTGTGCAATTGAGATAAATTTAAAGAAAGGTTTTATAATTTTTACAATGTTTTTGGTTATGTTTCCTTATCAAAATTTTTCTGAAAAATACATTAAACACAAAGGAAGTATAATAAAAACAAATATTAATAGAACTAGCTATACAGGAATTGCAAAATATAAATCAGTATTGAATGAAGATGATAAGATTTTGTTTATTACAGGAAATGCAGTAGATAAAGAATACTTAATTACAATTAATGAATATGAAATGATGCCTATAAAAATAACAGATTTTAAAGATGGAAACTTTGGGACAAAAGAGCAATTTAATAATGTTGTTGGAAAATATGATTTCGTATTTGTATATAGATATAAAGAACAAATAGAAAACATAATAGAAAAAGAGTTACAGCAAGACACCTTGTATAAAATTAACTATGAAAATTCGGAAGTTGAATTGCAGATGGTGGAAAAATAAAAAAATTATTATTGAGTAAGCAAAAAAAGGTGCAAAAGAGTACTTGACAAAAAGAACAAAATAGTATAAAAAGAAACAGAGAATGAAAAATAAAAAGAGGTATAAAATGCAAATGATAAGAAACGCTGAAACCGTTGCAAGAGTACACACACACACACACACACACACACACACGGGTAATTTAAAAACAATGAGAATAAAATATAAAAAAGCAACTAAAATAAACCTATAAAAATATAGGTCTATTTTGGTTGCTTTTTTGGCGTTTTATTAAAGCTAAATACCTAGAAAAGGGAGGAAAAAAGATGAATTTACAAAAATTCAAAGAAAAAAGAGGTATTACTCTAATAGCTCTTGTAGTGACAATAATAGTATTGCTAATATTAGCTGGAATAAGCATAAGTATGTTAACAGGGCAAAATGGAATACTAAACAGGGCAAGTGAAGCAAAAGAAGAATATTCTAATTCAACTGAAAAAGAACAACTACAACTATCATACAATTCAGCAATAACAAGAAAATTAGGTGAATCAATAACAGCAGAAGAATTGCAAAATGAGTTAAATGAAGTGGTTGGAAAAAACGAAGATGGAACATCGAAAACAGAAACAACAGATATGGGAAATAGAGTTTTTTATGTAAAATTTGTTAAAACAAATCATAACTATAGAGTTGACAATGGAGAAGTTACATTGATAACAGGAGAAGATAAATCTGTTGTGGAACCAAAGAATGTGGCAGATTGGGAATATGATCCCAACGATGATGGAACATTAACAATTAAAGGATATAAAGGAAGTGATACAGAAGTTGTAATCCCTAATTATATCGGTGGAAAAAAAGTAAGGAAAGTGGGAATAGATAATGATGATGTTTATTCAATTTGGAGTGATGATATTCGTGATGATAGCATTAGATTTTCTTTTGGGTCTAGCTATGTAAAAGGGCAAAAAACAATAAAAAAAATAATAATTTCATATGGAATTGAAGAAATTGGAGACTATACTTTTTGGGGAACTGCAGGAGTAGAAAACATAAGTATTCCGTCAAGTGTAACATGTATAGGAGAGGAATCATTTAGAAATTGCGTAAGTTTGACCAATATAACAATACCATCAAGTGTGACCAATATTGGAAGTGGAGTATTTGAAAATTGTAGTAGTTTAACCAATATAGCAATACCATCAAGTGTGACAAGTATTAAGGACTATACATTTAGCGATTGCAGTAGTTTAACCAATATAACAATACCATCAAGTGTGACAAGCATTGGATTTGGAGCATTTAATAGATGCAGTAGTCTAACAAATATAACAATACCATCAAGTGTAACAAGCATTGGAGAGAGTGCATTTAGTAATTGCAGTAATTTGACGGACATAACAATACCGTCAAGTGTGACAAGCATTGGAGTTGGAGCATTTGCTATTTGTAGTAGTTTAACAAATATAACAATACCATCAAGTGTGACAAGTATTGGAAGTGGAGCATTTGCTATTTGTAGTAGTTTAACAAATATAACAATACCATCAAGTGTAACTACAATGGAATCAGAGATTTTTTATCGGAATACCTTCAATAACAGTAACAGTACCATACAAATTAGGAGAAAACCCACCAAGTGGTTGGGATTCGGAATGGAATAGTACTGATTCTGGCTGCGAAATCAAAATAAAATATCAAGAATAGAAAAGAAATATAGAATTACCAATAAGTGTGATATTAAAATACTCTGCAATGGGTTTGACAAAAAACATGCAAAAAAGAACTTGACAAAAAGAACGAAATAGTATAAAAAGAAATAGAGAATAAAAATAAAAAGAGGTATAAAATGCAAATGATAAGAAATGCTGAAGCCGTTGCAAGAGTATACATACATACACACACGAGTAATTTAAAAACAATAAGAATAAAAAAGCAACTAAAATAAACCTATAAAAATATAGGTCTATTCTGGTTGCTTTTTGGCGTTTTATCAAAGCTAAATACCTAGAAAAGGGAGGAAAAAAGATGAATTTACAAAAATTCAAAGAAAAAAGAGGTATTACTTTAATAGCTCTTGTAGTAACAATAATTGTATTACTAATATTAGCTGGAATAAGCATAAGTATGCTAACAGGAGAAAATGGAATATTAAACAGGGCAAGTGAAGCAAAGGAAAGAACAGAAGAAACACAAACACAGGAACAAGAAGATTTAGAAACAACAGAAAACAATATGAATCGCATTTTAGGAATAGACGAATCGGAATATGGAAAGCTAAAAAAAAGCGGAAAATATGTAGAAGAAAAACAAACATTAAAGGATATTAATGGAGATACAGTAGTAATACCAAAAGGATTCAAAGTAGCAGAAGATAGTGGGGCAACGGTAATAGAGGGAATTGTAATAGAAGATGACGATATTTTGAATGGAAAAGGAAACCAATATGTATGGGTTCCAGTAACAAAAGATACAAATGGAGATCCTACTACACCATATGCAGGAAAGGGAACTTTATCGAATGGTGCAGAAATTAAATTAAGCAAATATGCTTTTGGTAAGGATGGCAATGAAGTATCTAAGGAAAGTATAAGGCCGTTTGATCCCGAACCACAGGACCATACAATTTTTTGGATAACTGGAGGCGAAAATGGACCAATAGAGAATTATAAATTAAGTGTTGCAACAAATGGGGGATATTATATCGCTAGATATGAGGCCAGCTATGGTACAAATGGAAAAGCAGATTCTAGAGTTAGTATAGGTAATAGCACAACAGCTGATCAATTAGAAAAAGGAATTTTATGGAATGGTATTTCTCAAGTAGATGCAATTACAGCATGTGAAAATTTATATGTAAATACAAATAGTTATTTGATAAATGGATATGCATGGGATACAGCTATTGTATATATGCAAAAATGTTCAGAAAATACTAAATATTCAAGAGCGGTAACAAAGAATACAGAGTTGAAAAATACTGGAAAAAATTCGGATGAAGTTTGCAAGATAAATGATATGTCTGGAAATTTGGGAGAATGGACAACAGAAACAGCTAATTGGGGTATGGGAGGTTCTAATGGTATTGTTGGAGTTGTAAACAGAGGAGGAAGATTTTCAAATCCTAATTATTATACGGCATTTAGAGGAGAAGATGATAGGCAGTATAAAGTTCTGGACACAGATACCTCTGAAAGTGTTGGTTTTAGAGCAATATTATATATATAATAAAAATAGTTCAAAAGAAAAGCTATAATACTCTAAAATGATAAAATATTATTTTCTTATATATGTAAAAAAGGTTCAAAAAAGAACTTGACAAAAAGAACAAAATAGTATAAAAAAGAAACAGAGAATGAAAAATAAAAAGAGGTATAAAATGCAAATGATAAGAAACGCTGAAACCGTTGCAGGAGTACACACACACACACACACACACACACGGGTAATTTAAAAACAATGAGAATAAAATATAAAAAAGCAACTAAAATAAA
>CAKOVI010000002.1 GCA_934121905.1 uncultured Clostridia bacterium | reverse complement strand
CAACTCAATTATATATGATTTAAATCACTTTTTCAATTTTTAGTTATTTTGTTTCACATCTATTGTAACACTACAAATATAAAAAATTCTTTTATATTTCTATACTTAGTATATGCAAAAATAAGAATATTATTGATTATTTTCTAGTTTTTGCATTTTATAATGTATTGGCTCAAAAATTTGCTCAAATAGTTTATTATAAATCTTATCAAAAAATTGATTTGATGTTTTTCCTAATCTTGAAATAACCCTGTTTTTATCAATATATTTTGCTTCATATAGCATAACTACAGTATCTCTTTGAAATCCATCATTAACTGTTCCGACTTCAAATTCAGGATAAATATTTCCGTTTTTTATCTTTTCGAGGTGTACCGCTTGAACAAGGTACTATAAATATTTTAGTAGCAGTTTCTTTTATAACAAGAGCAGGATGTATATAAGCAAATTCTCTATCATAATTATTCCAACCTAAATCAACCAAAAGAATTTCTCCTAAACTATATTTAGTAAAATTGTTTTTCTGAGAAGAAGACAAGTGCTTTTCTTTTGATTCTATCCACAAAGCTATTTCATAAGCTGATTGTTCAGTTAGTTTAAACTCATAATTTTTCAATGATGTAAAAAATCCTTTTTTCAATTGTTCATCTTGCGTAAATTTTATATTCTTAAATTTAGTATCATTTCTTTTTATAATGTTAATTATATTTTTATTTATATTCATATAAATATTTCACTTCCTTTTTCTTTGAAATTATACAATGTTCTAGTATAAAAGTCAATATATTCCAGAACAAAAGTTTGCAAAGATTTAGAAAAATAACTTGCAAAAATATAAATTTTATGTTAAAGTTAAGTAAATTGATTGATATTTATATCAATCATTATGAGAGAAAAAGTTGTAAATAACTACGACGTTCGCTCCAATAATTATAGTTTTATTAAAATTTATATAACTTTATAAAAATCCATACAACTTCCAAAGTATTGAAAAATGAGCTTTTTATGTATATACTAAAATAATATAACCTTATAAAAATCTATTAAAATTTATAAAAAACTTGTAAAACTACATTAAAATTGCATTAAAAAGAAATAGTACTATTAACCTACTATTTCTTTGTTACATTCCTTTTGTTATATGAGCTATTAACTCAATATCGTTAAAATTAACTATTCACTATATAATTTTTCAATATATTCTCCTAATTTCGTATTCACTTTATATAAAGTCTTATCACTACCATCGTTGCTATTCCATTTTGTCATAAGATTAACGGTATCTCCATTGTCATTTATCTCATCGCCGGCAGAAATACTATATTTTTCGCCATTCGTTAAATATATTGTTGCACTTGGTGGGACATCTCCGAAATCTGCTATAAAACTTTTTTCTTCATACGATTCCGCACTATCAACAATTTTCATTAATAAGTTAATTTTTTCCTTGTTTGTTATTTTCTTTTTTTTATACGCTAGCCCTTCTTTTGCATCTGTATCTTCAACTTCTAAAACAATATAAGATACATTTAAATTTTTTGTATTTTCCAAACTACTTATTTGGCTATTCAATTCTGAAACTTTACTTATCTCTGAATTCTTTTCATTATTGATGATTATATAATAAAACATTATAGCAATTACAATTATTGCCAAAATTCCAAAGAATGTTGATAAACTTATTTTAATAGCTTTTTTGTTTTCCATCATTTTCCCTCCATTCTTTAAATTACTATTAATATTTTACCATTTATACCATTTCTTTACAATAGAAAATTATTATATTACATGATAAAAACATGATATAAGAAGAATATGGTATTGAAGAATATCTTAAAGCTGAAAATTTAGATAATACTGCTAATGAAAATGTTATGTTAAAGTAGAGACTTATCTTTTAATTCATTAAAAGCGTTTGCATATATTCTTCTATTGTATATATCTTATTACTATTTGGTAATGTCACACAGGAATAAGCGTTATTTTCTCTTGCTATTTCAAATACATCATCTGTCCATTGAACTGAGCCACTTTTTGTAATTTTCGTATTCCTTTCACTACTTCCCCAATGAGTTGTAGTCTTAGTTACATTTACATAATTAAATCCTGAATTTGCTTGTTTATTATTAATTTTGTAAATATATGTTTCATAGGTTATTTCTCCACTGCCGCCATAAAATACGGCTATATACCCATCTGGAACTTTATCATTATTTGTATTATTTCTACTTTTTTTATTTATAGTAACCAGTATATAACTAACTATTAAAACAATTATAATTAATATCATAATCAAACCAAAATATTTTTTTATTTTTTCCATCTTTTTTCTCCTTCTTCTTTAACAACAATTAGTATTTTGCCATTTCTCTACAATAGAAAATTACCATTTAACTTTATTCGCAAATTTTATATAAATTCCTCAAAAATCCCCCTAATATAACTACTATTAACCCAAAAACAATGTTTAGTATATTCCTTCTTCCCTGTAAACTTGTCTTCAACAGGAAGCTCACATACATCTATTGCTGCACCTCCATGGGGTCTAACATGGCAAACCAGGTTGTCTTTCATCCCAACAAAATTAGTCTTTCTTCTTCCTTTACTAGAAATTTCTCTAACAATGTCTCCATTTTTAATCGTGCATTGAGTTTTTTGCCACATATTTTTAACTGATGTTTCTATATCAGTTTCAGGCATATTCCATAATTTTATTCCTTTAAATACATACTCACCATTTTCATTTTTAAATAAAAAAAACATATATTTAGTAGTTTCCAACTCATTTTTTAAATCTGATTCTTCCCAAGTTTGTTTTACTATATCTGTGTATTTAAAATATGGAAAAGAAATTGATTCCTTAATTTTTCCATTCTCTTCTATTCTAATTGTTCTAGGCTCAATATTCGCCTTTTTAAATTCATCAGTATCAGAAAGTTTTCCCTTTACACCAAACATTCTACTAATTAACATACTATTGATATTTTTTGCATTTGAATTAATTTCAAATTCTTTCATTAGCTCTTTTCTGGTTTTGCCTTTATATTTATTTATAACATTATTTACAAATTCATTAAATGTATTTGTAGTGCCATTTAATACCTTTTCTACATCAGAATAATTCCCTATATATTTTCTAACTAGTTCTGTCATGTAAGATGTTTTAAAGCAAAATGCCCTTTGCCCTGCGAGTTCTTCACTAAATGGTTGCTTTCTTTTATTAGTTTTTTTGTCTCCTTTTGGACATGCCCCTAAGTACATTGTATCTGCTTCTGATATTTCATGTGCTTTGCCCTCTTTTATTTTTTGAACAATGTAATTAAAATCTTCTTCTATCTGCTTTAAATCCTCATTTTTATCTAGTTCAAACATTTTTTCATGTGTAATCACATAGTCCTTTTTATCCTTATTGGGTTCCCATAAATACCATAATAATTGGATTTTATTATTTTTAAACCAAAAGTGGCTGTGTCTAAAATCATTTTTGTATTCTGTCATATAATCAATTACGTTAAAAACCAATCTATCCTTGGTTGATAACATTCCTTTTCTTATCTTTTTATAAGCAGTAACTTTCAATTCTATACCTGCTGGCATAAAATCTGGTTCTGAAGCATTGTTGTTTTCTATTCCAAATAGATATTTTTCAACTAGTTGCCCTACTTCACCCTTGTTATTTGTTTTTTCTTTAATTGTTATTCCTTCTTCATTTAAGATATCATTTACTGTTTTTCCAATTGCCGATTTTGATATTGTTTCAATTTCTTCTCTATTATATAATCTACCTTTTTTCATAAATTTCCCCTTTCATTTTTTATAAAATATCTGTAAAAAAGTTGATCTTTTTTAAAAAATTTAGTATAATATTTTTCAATAAGGTTGATCTTTTTAATCAACTATATTATAATATAATTATTGCTTTTGAACAAGCTGAGAAAAAATTTTAATTTAAACAAGTGAGAAAGGACTGTTATTTTAAATGGAAAAAACATGTATAGAATTATTTGCTGGTGTTGGCGGATTTAGATGTGGTTTAAATAAAGTATCATTAAAGAACGGTAAAACTAAAGAAAATGGAAATTGGAAGTTTTTATGGGCTGATCAATGGGAGCCTTCTACAAAGGTTCAATATGCTTATAATTGTTATGGCACAAGATTTGGTTTTGATGATATAAGTAATGAAGATATATTTAAGGTTAATAAGTACGATATTCCAGACCATACATTATTAGTTGGAGGCTTTCCCTGCCAAGATTACTCTGTTGCTCAAACACTATCTAACAGTAAAGGAATTGAAGGACAAAAAGGTGTATTATGGTGGGCAATTGAGGAAACTTTATCTGTTAAGCATCCTCCATTTGTTTTATTAGAAAATGTAGATAGATTGCTTCTATCTCCTGCTAAACAAAGGGGTAGAGATTTTGGGATGATTTTAAGAAGTTTCTATGAAAATGGTTATAATGTTGAATGGCGAGTTATTAATGCTGGTGAATATGGTTTTCCGCAAAAAAGAAGAAGGACATATATTTTTGCATATCATAATTCTACCAATTATTATAGAAAAATGAAGACTATTCAGGAACATGATATCATTTTTGAGAAAGGTTTATTTTTCAAGCCTTTTCCTATTTATGAAGATTATTTAGCAATATCTAAAAATAACGTTGCTAAATATAAAGATTTACTTGAAGTAAGTGATAATTTTAAATGTGAATTTTATAATGCTGGTGTTATGATGAATGGAGAAATTTATACTGTTAAAACACAAGCTAATTGTAAGTTAATTTTCCCATTAAGAAATATAAGAGAATCCAATGCTGTTGATAACAAATATTTTTTAACAGAGGAACAAGATAAAAAATTTATTACTTTGAAAGGCAGTAAAAAAATCCCAAGAGTTAAACCTGATGGTACACCATACTTTTATTCTGAAGGTTCTATGCCCTACCCTGATAATCTTGATGGACCAGCTAGAACAATGCTTACTAGTGAAGGTGGTATTGGTAGATCAACACATGTTATTGAGGATTTTGTAACAGGTAGGAAAAGATTTTTAACCCCTATCGAATGTGAAAGAATTAATGGTTTTCCTGATGATTGGACAAATACTGATATGCCTGATAGGAAAAGGAATTTTATGATGGGAAATGCTTTAGTTGTTGGTGTTATAGAGAAAATAGGAATTGAAATAGAAAATATTATTGATAATATTGAATGCTAAAATTTAAGAAAAAAGATTGGAGTTAAAATAATGGAAAAAGAAAAATCAATAAAAAATATACGTATTTCTTCAAAATTGCTAATAATAGTTTTTGAAATACTTCTACTATTAATAGGCTTTTATTTATATAATGCCCATGACCACAATTATACTGGCGACTATCAAATGATTAATTACTATAGTTCTGAAGACTTACCACCTTCGTTAGTCGACTCTGATAATGACTACTTATTACTAAATAACTATTCCGAATATAGTAATTTACTAAAAAAAGCTAAGCAATGCGGTTGGAAAGACATCAAATATACATATGATTCTAATTTTTTTGAAAACAATTCTTTAATTTTTACAGAAATTATATATAAGGGCATTGCGCATTTAAATACAGAATTAATTTCTGTAAACGAACATAGTACATCTGTAAATATGGAAATCTACATAAATGCTACTGGGGATACAACTGGTATTATAGGAAAAGCATATTTTATTCCTGTACCCAAAAAAACAACTACAGCAAAAATTAAATATTTATCTGATTACACCTACCAATATGAAAAATTGATTGGAACAATAATTGTTCTCATATCATTAATAACTCTACTTTCTACATTCTTAAAAAAATCTGAAGATGAAAGTATTAAAGGAACAATGCTTAGACTTTTAAAAATAATTATAGCTTCCATAATAATTATTTTTGTATGTATGACTGCTCTAAATGTATATAATAACGCAAATACTACTATAGATAAACCAATTATATATTTATACCCACAAGAGGATACTGATATAACCGTTAATCTACAATATAGCAATAATATAACAGTTTCATATCCAAAATATAATCCAAATATTGGATGGCATGTTTTAGCAAAACCTGATGGCAATTTAATAGACTTGTCTACAAAGAAAAATTTGTATTCTTTATATTATGAAAGTAAAAGTGTTATTAAGCCTAAAATAGAAAAAGATGGATTTGTAATCAAAGGAAGTGATGCTAGTTCTTTCTTAGAAGAAAAATTAGCTGTTTTAGGTTTAAATGAAAGAGAATCTGAAGAATTTATTATTTATTGGTTGCCAAAACTTGAACACAATAAATATAATTATATAAGATTTGCAACCATTGATGAAATAAATAATAATATGCCTATAAGTATAAATCCTAATCCAAATACATTGATTAGAGTTTTAATGACATATAAGGGATTAAATAAGCCAATAAATGTTGAAGAGCAAAAATTAGATACCCCTGAAAGAAATGGATTTGTGGTCGTTGAATGGGGCGGCACAATGATTAATTAGGAAATAGCTAATTTATTTGTGGCTATTATGCGTTTTCGTCGAACTACTTGTAATTATTGAGACAGGCGAATTTGAATTAAACAAAAGTAAATATTATTTCACGATATATAAGTCGATTTAGTCGGCTTATTTTTTTGGCTTTTAATTATCTTGATTGGTAAAAAAAATAAGAATTAGCCTCAAAATATTGAAAACAGAGGTTTCTGTGATATGATATCTACAGTAAAAAAAGAAATAGCAATAAGTACTAAGATTGAATGGGCTTGCACTTTTAGTAATTGTAAACCAAAGATAAAAAATTGTAATTTGAGAATGGTAGAAAAAAACTGGCATTGCTTATGTAGAACCACATACTGCTGTTATACTTGAAAAAGAAGCCAATAAAACTCATTACAATGTCGGTGCAAAAGTCAGAAAAACAATACTAACTAATTATGAAAGATGACCAATAATTTTTTATTGGTCATCAATTATTCTATTTTATATTTTTTAATTTGCACTACCTAAATCACGTATTGTATCTGTTTTTACATTATATGCATATATTTCAGATCCCATACTTGTTTCTGTATTTCCATCAACACACCTATAATATACTTTAAAAGCAACTTCATTTTCTTCATTAATATCAGGAGGTGTCATCATATCTTCAACTCCAAAATATTCTACAGTACAAGTACCATTTTTTGAACCTTTATTTTTATTAATATATTCATTGACAAATGGAGTTAATTTGTTTGATAAATTAACTTCTTTAACTAGTTCATTCCCATTTATCATGTTTAAGTCTAAAATATATGTTTTTTTCTTTAAAAAGTCTTGATCAGTATCATATGCATTATCATCCATTAAAAGAATATATCTTTGATTGCTATATAACTTGTATAATCTTTTATTTACCAATGATGTTGTTGTTTGATTTTCTGTTTTACTATTTATAGTGTTATCCACAGTATTAGTATTTGCATTATCTTTACTAGAAACAGTATCAGAAATTGTATTTATCTTTCCTTGTAATTCACCAACAGTTCCATTTAGGCTATTTACTTGTGCTTGAAGTTCAGCAGATTTTTGAGTTTCTGCTGTTTTATCATTATTAAGCTTATAAATGAATATGCCCATAACTATTATTGCAATTACTGCTAATATTAGGAAAAACGTTGATAAACTTATCTTTGTAACATTCTTTTCTTCCATGTTCTCACCTCGCTTTCTTTTGTAAAATAAATTATACAGCTATATTTTACCAATTATGCTATTTTTTTACAATACCATTTGAAAATCTTTTTTAATCATAGCTGTTTGTACTATAAAATTGGATTAACGTCTTTTTTATCCAAAAATTCACAAAAATTTCAAAAAAATATATTGCTATAAATTCCCCATTATGATATCATAATTTCGTTCGAAAATGTAAATAATAAAAACAAATGTAAAAATGAAAGGATGATATAAATGAAATTTGATGCATGGAACGATTTTGAAAAAGGTGACTGGCAATCAGAGATAAATGTAAGAGACTTTATACAAAGAAATTACACACCATATGAAGGAGATTCAAACTTTTTAGCAAATCCAACAGAAAAAACAAAAAAATTGTGGGATGAAGTATTAGAATTATACAAAGAGGAAAAAGCAGCTCCAGGTGGAGTTTTAGATATAGATACAAAAACTGTATCAACAGTTGCAGCACATGATGCCGGATATATAGACAAAGACCTAGAAGAAATAGTAGGACTTCAAACAGATAAACCTTTAAAAAGAGCAATTATGCCATTTGGAGGTATCAAAATAGTTGAAAAATCATGTGAAGCTTATGGAAGAGAAGTTGACCCAGAAGTTGATAAAATTTTCCATACAATAAGAAAAACACATAATGATGGAGTATTTGATGTGTATACACCAGATGTAAGAAGAGCTCGTTCAAATAAATTATTAACAGGTTTACCAGATGGATATGGACGTGGAAGAATAATTGGAGATTACAGAAGAGTTGCACTTTATGGAGTTGATGTTTTAATAGAAGAAAAGAAACATGAACTTGAAGAATTAGATGTAGACTGCTTTACAGAAGATATAATTCGTCATCGTGAAGAAGTTGCTGAACAAATAAAAGCTTTAAATGCCTTAAAAGTTATGGCATCTAAATATGGATTTGATATTTCAAAACCTGCTAATAACGCAAAAGAAGCAATCCAATGGTTATACTTTGGATATTTAGCAGCAATAAAAGACCAAAATGGTGCTGCAATGAGTTTAGGTAGAACATCTACATTCTTAGATATCTATATAGAAAGAGATTTGAAAAATGGTACTTTGACAGAAGAAACAGCACAAGAATTAATGGATCATTTTATAATGAAATTAAGATTAGTACGTTTCCTTCGTACACCAGAATATAACGAACTATTCTCTGGAGACCCTGTATGGGTAACAGAAAGTATCGGTGGAATGGGAATTGATGGAAGAACTTTAGTTACTAAAAACTCATTTAGATTACTTCACACTCTAGTAAACTTAGGACCTGCTCCAGAACCAAATATGACAGTTTTATGGTCTACAAGATTACCAGAAGGATTCAAAAGATTTGCAACAGATATTTCAATAAAAACATCATCAATCCAATACGAAAATGATGACTTAATGAGAATCACATTAGGAGATGACTATGGAATAGCTTGCTGCGTATCTCCAATGAGAATTGGTAAACAAATGCAATTCTTCGGAGCTCGTGCAAACCTTGCAAAAACTTTACTATACGCTATCAATGGTGGTGTTGATGAAGTAACAAAAAAACAGGTTGCACCAAAATTTGCACCAATTACTTCTGAATACTTAGACTATAATGAGGTAATGGAAAAATACGACCAAATGATGGATTATGTTGCAAAAATTTATATAAAAGCATTAAATGCAATTCACTATATGCATGATAAATATTCATATGAAGCAATAGAAATGGCATTACACGATAAAGATGTATTCCAAACAATGGCATGTGGAGTAGCTGGACTTTCTGTTGCAGCAGACTCATTATCTGCAATAAAATATGCAAAAGTAAAAGTAATTCGTGATGAAGATGGAATTGCTACAGACTATGAAGTAGAAGGAGAATACCCTCAATTCGGAAATGATGATGACCGTGTTGACCAAATAGCAGTTGATTTAGTAAAACGCTTTATGGAAAAACTACGTAAACATCCAACATACAAAAATGCAAAACACACATTATCAATATTAACAATCACATCAAATGTTGTATATGGTAAAGCAACAGGAAATACTCCAGATGGACGTCGTGCA
This sequence comes from uncultured Clostridia bacterium, assembly GCA_934121905.1. GTDB lineage: Bacteria > Bacillota > Clostridia > TANB77 > CAG-508 > CAG-269. The sequence goes on along the minus strand of CAKOVI010000002.1, from coordinate 202,944 downwards.
GGTGCCCCATTCGGACCCGGAGCAAACCCACTTCACGGACGTGATAAAAACGGAGCTTTAGCTGTTATGAACTCAATTGCAAAATTGCCTTTTGATTCAGCTGAAGATGGAATTTCATTTACATTCTCAATTACTCCTGGAACTCTTGGAAAAACTGAGGATGAAAAAGTTACAAATTTAGTAAATATGTTAGATGGATATTTCGCAGAAACTGGACATCATATAAATGTTAATGTATTTGATAGAAGCTTATTACTAGATGCTATGGACCATCCAGAAAAATATCCTCAACTTACAATTCGTGTTTCTGGTTATGCAGTTAAATTTACTTCTTTAACAAGAGAACAACAAATGGATGTTATTAACAGAACTATTCACGAAAAAATATAATTTAATTTGTACTTTTGGGACCGGTTCTTTTTAGAACATTGTTCTTTTGGGACCGGTTCTTTTTCGTACAAAAAATGAAAGGATAAAAATATGCAAAACAAAGATGATTTAAAATATTATGCAAAAGTACACTCAGTCGAATCTTTTGGTACCCTTGACGGACCAGGCATAAGATATGTTTTATTTTTACAAGGATGTAGCCTAAGATGTAAATATTGCCATAATAGAGATACTTGGGACATAAATGCGGGAGATTACCGTTCTTTAGATGATATTTTTGATAATATTTTGAGATATAAAAACTATATAAAAAATGGCGGTGTTACATGTTCTGGTGGTGAACCTCTTTTACAGTTTGAGTTTTTAATTGAGCTTTTTAAGAAGCTTAAAGCTAAAGGAATTCATACTTGTATTGATACATCTGGTATGGTTGGTTTGACTGATAAAATGAAGGAACTCATTGATTTAACTGATTTATTTTTGATAGATGTTAAACATATTGACCCTGACAAATGTAAAGATTTAGTTGGTTTTTCTAATGAAAGAGAACTTGCTTTTATTAGGTATTTAAGCGATATTGGTAAACCTATGTGGATTAGACAAGTTTTAGTTCCTACGTTTACTGATGCTGAAAATGATTTAATTAAATTGAGGGATTTTATTGGCTCTTTGAAGTCCGTTCAAAAGGTTGAGTTTTTACCTTATCATACTATGGGCAAATATAAATGGCTTGAGTATGGTGATAAGTATGAATTGGAAGGTGTTCGTGAGGCTAATGATGATGATGTTGAAAGAGCTAAGAGGATTGTTTTGGGACCATAGGGGTCGGTTCTTTTTGGTCCCATTAACCTAAAAATAGGGTAGCAAATTTAAAATTGCTACTCTACTTTTGCATCTTCTTAAGTTCCATACAATCTCTCTCATCCAAATTATTAAGCCCAAACTCCAACAAAGAAATTACAATCCTATTAAAAGACAAATTTTTAAGATTTGCAAGATTTTGTACATCATCTACTATATTTTCTGGTAATCTCAAAGTTTTACTAACTCCGCTATGATTTTGTGGTATTCTTAATTTATTCATATTTGCAACCTCCTCGCAAGTATTCTATAATAAAAGGCTTTGCAAATATGCACCGGTTTTGAGTTGCAATATTATTTCACAAAATCCAACTCAAACCAAAACTCAACACCACCAGCAACATTTCTAACGCCATAGCTATTACCATAATTATTCATAATAGCCTTAACCAAAGAAAGACCAATACCACTGCCCCCTTTGTCACGATTACGAGATTCATCTGCTTTATAAAATCTATTCCAAATACGAACCATATCATCCTTAGAAAACTCCTCGAAAGTATTAAATACCTTAATTCTTACCTTATTAGTGTCCTCTAGAATTTCATTTTCAATTCTAACAACTTTTTCGCCATTAATCTCAATTGAATATTTAATAGCATTTGTAATATAGTTTGTTAAAACCTGGTCAATATAGAAATCATCAGCATAAACCATAATTTCTTTAGACAAATCAATATTTTTTTCTAATTTCACATTTTCTTTTTCCATCATAACAACAGATTTTCTTAGAATTTCATTTTCTAGTTCAACAATATTAAACTCCTTATTATTAAACTCCATTTTACCATATTCAAGTTTCATAAGTTCTAATAATCTTTTAACCAATCTATCCATTTTACTTGCTTCATCTTGAATAACCTCAGCATAAAATTTTCTAGATTCCTCATCACTGTTTACATTTTCAATCAATCCCTCACTATAGCCTTGAATTAATGCAATTGGCGTCTTTAGCTCGTGTGAAACATCAGATATAAAGCTTTTTCTCATTTCGTCAATTTGAGACTTTTCCTCTATATCCCTTTCAAGCTGACTATTATTATTTTGCAATTGCCTAATTGTTTCCTCAAGCGTCGTTGATAATTTATTTATACTGTTTCCTAACATATCAACCTCGTCATTTGCATAAGAAGATTTATATTTTTGGCTAAAATCTAGGTTTGACATCTTTTTAGCAATCTGATTAAGTTCCACAATAGGCTCACTAAATCTTCTTGAGACCACAGATAAAACAGTTCCACCAATTATTATAACAAATATTGCAATTATAGATAAAAACTCATTTGATATCTTTACACTTTCATCAATAGATGTAACAGGCATTCTTATATATAAATGATATGAGTTATCTAAATTTGCAATAAGCATTATGTAATTGATCTTTGTTTTGCTATCACTATATTTACTTATTGTATATTTTTCATTTCTCTCTAACACATCAGACTGATTTTTTTCTTCCCTTAAAATTGAAATAATCATCTCTCCTATTGCCGAATAAAAGTCCTTGTTTGAGCTGTAAACACTTACATTTTCATTACTTCTTATCAATATATCAAAATTATTATTTATCGCAATTTTGTCCAATTCATCTGATAAATTTTTTTGATTTGAATCATCATTATAATATTCGTTTATAGTTAAATAAACATTTTCTAACTGCTTTTCTTTATTGTATTCGTAAAACTTTCTTAATACAAAATTGTTAAGTAAAATTAGAGATATAATTATTGCAATAACAATAATACACAATGATAAAAATAATTTGGTTCTTATTGATTTAAAAATTCCTATTTCGTTTTTCATAATTCAATTCCCTTCATAACCGCATATTTTTGCTTTCATACTAAAATTTAAAGTTGAGACAAGTTATGCTTTATCCCAACTTCGTTTAAGTTTATTTAATTTCGAATTTATATCCTACTCCTCTAATTGTTTCAATATATTTTCCTTTTTTACCCAATTTATGTCTAATTTTTTTTATATGACTATCTATTGTTCTAGAATCTCCATAATAGTCATAGTTCCATACATTGTTTAAAATTTTATCTCTTGATAAAGCTATTTTTTCGTTATCAAGTAAATATTTTAAAAGCTCGTATTCTCTTAAACTTAAATCAACAGGCTTTCCATCAACAGTTACAGTTCTACCTTGGTCGTCAATTACTATACCATCATAATCTCTAACCTTTTCTTTGTCACCATTGATTCTTTTTAAAATTGCTTCTATTCTTGCGACAAGTATTTTAGGACTAAAAGGCTTAGAAATATATTCATCAACTCCAAGTTCAAATCCAAATAATTCGTCTTGTTCTTCTCCTCTTGCTGTAAGCATTATTACCGGAACTTGAGATTCGTTTCTAATTTTTCTTAAAACAGACCATCCATCTAATTTTGGCATCATAACATCTAGTAATATTAAACTTATCTTATTTTTGTTTTCCTCAAATACATCAATTGCCTCTTCTCCATCGCCTGCTTCTAGTGTTTTGTAATCATTTTTAGTTAAAAAATCTTTTATTAATTTTCTCATTCTTGCTTCATCATCTACAATTAAAATAGTAGTATTTTCCATTTGTAAGCATCCTCCCTATTTTGATAGCTTTTTTTATTATACATTATATTTGTGATGATTTTATGAATTTTTTATGTAGATTTATTTTTTTATTTCTATTGTTTTTGTGTCATATGCTAAGCCTACTTTTTCTTTGTTTAATATTGTAACAATATTTCTATTTACTCCATCTTTTAATTCTAGAAATTCATTGTAATCTGTGACATCAAAATAGAAAATTATTGAAATTCTAAAACTACTTTCTGCTATTTCTGTAAAGTATATACTTATTGTGTCTTTTATTATATTTTCATTTTTCATTAAATCTTCATATATTCTTTGTTTTAATTCAACAATTTTTTCTGTCTTTGTATCTTCTACAATATCAAGTTTTAACACATATCTCCTACGTCTCATTTTACTTAAATTTTCTATTGAGCTAGATGCTATTGTCGAATTTGGTATTTGAAGTATAGAATCATCTAATTGTCTTATTCTTGTACTTCTTAATGTCATATCCTCAACTGTTCCTTGATAGTTTTGTACTTTTATATAATCTCCAACCTTAAATGGTTTATCTGCAAATATTATAAATCCACCAAGCAAACTTTTAACTGTATCTTGTGCAGCCAATGTTAACACAACAGTTCCAAGTCCTAGTCCTGTTATTAATCCACTTAGGTCATATCCAATTTCATAGAATACTAAAAATGTTGCAACTATATATATTCCAACTCTTATAAGTCTTATCATCATTTTTGTTGATGCATCATTTATCTCTTTTTCACTTTTATCTCTTATTGCTTTTATAAATCTTGATTTTTTAGTCATACTATTTGCTAAGCTATTTGCGATTGTGATTGTTACTATTACTTTATATATTTTGTTTGCCATAAGCATAAAATTATCTGATAATTCAAATGTTGGTCTTACAAATAAAATTGCCACATATATTCCTGTTACCCTAAAAAATGCTTTTAGTGGCATATAAAATGGATTGTTTTTTATTTGTTTTTTGGTTTTGTCAAAATTGAATAGTTTTAAAATTACGTATGAAAATAATGGGCTAAATATATCTAGAACTGCTAGTATTATTATTGCTATTACTAAGTCCATCAGTGTTTCGGCATTTAAGTTTTTTATTATTTCTATTGTTTTTTCCATGTTTTCCTCCTCAGCTAGCCCAAATGGGACCGGGTCTTTTTTGTCCTTGCACCAAAAGGACCCGGTCCCAAATGAGCAACTAGGACAAAAAAGACCCGGTCCCATTTGTCCCTTTTCTCACTATGTCATATAATCTTTTAACTTCTTACTTCTACTAGGATGTCTTAATTTCCTTAATGCTTTTGCTTCTATTTGACGTATTCTTTCTCTTGTTACATCAAATTCTTTTCCAACCTCTTCTAGAGTTCTAGCTTTTCCATCATCTAAGCCAAATCTTAGTCTTAAAACCTTGGCTTCTCTAGGAGTAAGTGTTTGCATTACTTCTGCAAGTTGCTCTTTAAGAAGTGTATATGCTGCTGCATCTTGTGGTGCAGGTGAATCTTCGTCTTGGATAAAATCTCCTAAGTGACTATCATCTTCTTCACCAATTGGTGTTTCAAGTGATACTGGGTCTTGGGCTATTTTTTGAATTTCCATTACTTTGTCGATTGGCATTTCAAGTTCTTTTGAAAGCTCTTCTGGGCTTGGCTCTCTTCCTAGTTTTTGTAATAAGTGTCTTGATGTTCTTATTAATTTGTTTATTGTTTCAACCATGTGAACTGGTATTCTTATCGTTCTTGCTTGGTCAGCTATTGCTCTTGTTATAGATTGTCTAATCCACCAAGTTGCATAGGTACTAAATTTGAATCCTTTTGTATAATCAAATTTTTCTACTGCTTTTATTAATCCCATGTTTCCTTCTTGGATTAAGTCTAAAAATAGCATTCCTCTTCCAACATATTTTTTAGCTATACTTACAACTAATCTTAGGTTTGCTTCTGCTAGCTCCTGCTTTGCATCTTCATCTCCATCTAAAATTCTTTTTGCTAGGTCTAATTCTTGGTCATATGTTAATAGTTTTATTCTACCAATTTCACGTAAATACATTCTAACTGGGTCATCTACATTGATTCCTTCAAATGTATCGTCTTGCGTAATTTCATCTAGTTTTAAATTTTCTACTTCTTTTAAATCTTCTTCATTTGGCTCATCATCAAAATCATCTTTTAAGACATCTACTCCCATTTCTTCCATTATGTCAAATACTTTTTCTATTTGATCTTGATTTGCATCATTTAATTCTACAGCTAATTCCCCATATGTTATTTTACCTTTTTCCTTTGCTTTTTTTACAATGCTTGCAACCTTTTCTTTTGCTTGTTCTCTTTCTTCATTACTCATAATTTTTTCTGTTTTTACTTCTTTTTTTGTATTATTTTTATCTTCTTTCACCTTGAACATCCTTTCTTAATAAAATTGTTCATTTTATTTTTACTAATTTTAAAATTACTTCATTTAATTCTTTTCCTAATTCTTTTCGTTTTTCTGAATCTTTTTCCGCTGAACTTAAGGCAATTAATTCATCACGCCTTTTTTCTAATTTTTCTCTTTCATATTTCTTTAAAATATCTTCTATTGCTTTTGAATTATCAGTTATTCCGTAATCTTCTGCCATAATTGCAGTTAAATGATTTTTTATTTCTTCATCTTCTATTTTGTCTAATACCAAGCTTATATTGTTATCTTCTTTTTCCAATTCTTGGTACAATTCCTTTACAATTTTTATGTTTAAATCATATTTAAAATCTTCAATTTTCATGTTTTCCTTTATCGTTTTAAAATATTCAGGATTATTTATTAAAATTGAAATAATAGTATTTTCTCTTTTTATAATTTCTTCAGATATGTTATTATCCACTTTTTCTTCTCTTTTGTGGATAATTACGGGTTTAGATTTTTCTAAATTATTTGTTTGAGACTTACTTGAATATTGTAATTTGTTTACTTGTCCAAAAATTGCTTCCTTAGATATATTATATCCACTTGCAAGCTTTTCTATGTATATTTCTTGCTCTATTGAATTATCAATTTTTGCAATTAGTTTTGCTATTTCATTTAAGAATTTTACTTTGTCACTTGCAACTTCTAAATCTAAATTTTGCTCTAATACTTTTACCTTAAATTCTAATAATGAAATTGCTTCATTCATTAATTTTTGAAATCTTGCAGAACCATATTTTATAATGAATTCATCTGGATCTTTTGCACCTGTCATTTGAAGTACTCTCATATCACATCCCATATTCTGCATAACTTCCATTGCTCTCATTATTGCATTTTGACCAGCTCCATCTGCATCAAACCCTAAAATTACTTGCTCTGCATTTCTTCTTAATAACCATCCTTGGTTTGTGGTTAAAGCTGTTCCAAGTGCTGCAACAACATTTGTTATTCCCCTTTGATGTAAAGATATTGCATCCATATATCCTTCTACTATTAATAGTTTTTTATGGTCATATTTTTTGGCTACATTTAAACCAAATAAGTGCTTTCCTTTACTATATACTATGTTTTCTGGCGAATTCAAATACTTAAATCTTTTAGCATCTCCTAAAACTCGTCCTCCAAATGCTATTACTCTATTTCGAACATCTAAAATTGGTATCATAAACCTATCTCTATAGAAATCAACATATTGACCATGTTCGTTTTTCTTTACAAGACCTGATTCTAGTATTTCTTCATCATTAAATCCTTCTTTTTTTAGTACTTTATATAATTCATCATAGTTTCCAGAAAAACCAAGATTATAACTTTCTAAGGTTTCTGTTGTTAATTTTCTTTGTTTTACGTATTCTTGTCCTGCTTTTGATTCTGGCTTATATAATCTTTTATGGTAATACTCTGCTGTAAAATTATTTACTTTGTATACTTTTGATTTTAATTCTTCCCTTTTGCTGTCTTCATTATTTTCTGATTTTGGAAGTGCAATTCTTGCTCTATCAGCTAAATTTTCTATTGCTTCTTTAAAGCCTATTCCTTCTATTTTGCTTATGAATGTGAATACATTTCCTCCTACTCCACAACCAAAACAATGGAATATTTGCTTATCTGGTGATACTGAAAAAGATGGGGATTTCTCATTATGAAATGGGCATAAACCAAAGTAGTTTCTCCCACTTCTTTTTAAATGTACATATTGTGATATTACTTCTACTATATCGTTATTTTCTCTTACTTCATTTAGTATTTCATCACTATATCGCACTTTTTAACCTCTCTTTCTCTTTTATTTTGCTTTCTATATTATATTATTCGACGTATTTTACATAATTCCCTCTTTTTTGTGGATTTTTTCTCATTTGGTGCCGTCCTTTTTCCGTTAAAACAAAAAAATCCCTCTTGCACAAATCACAATAATATGATATATTAAAACAAAAAATAGGAGGTAACGAAAAATGCTATGGATTATCCTAATTATTATTGTAATACTAATAGCTTTCATCATATCTACATATAATGGTCTAGTACAATCAAAAATGAAAGTTGACAACGCATGGAGTCAAATTGACGTACAACTTCAAAGAAGATTTGATTTAATACCAAACTTTGTAGAAACAGTAAAAGGATACATGAACCATGAACAAGAAACATTCGAAAAAATTGCAACACTACGTACATCATGGGCAAATGCTAAAACAGTAGAAGACAAAGCAAAATTAGACAATGAACTTTCAGCTTCTTTAAAAACAATAATGGCAGTATCTGAAAACTATCCAGAATTAAAAGCAAACACTAACTTTATGCAACTATCAGAAGAATTAAGTAATACTGAAAACAAAATATCTTTTTCTAGACAATTCTATAATGATACAGTTACAATGTACAATACTAAACTTCAAGTTTTCCCATCAAATATCATAGCTGGAATGTTCAATTTCTCAGCTCGTGACCTGTTTAAAAGTGATGATGAAGCACGTAAAAATGTTAAAGTTGATTTTGGAAAATAATAAAAAGAGGTTTTCTTCTAATATAATGAAGTAAGCCTCTTTATTAATTTTTATACCAAAAATAAATTCCTTGACCAACTTGCCTTGAAATTAGTTCTACATAACTTTTATCAATAAAATTCAAATTTGATATAGCAACTTTTATTCCAATATCACCAATAATTCCTTTATTTTTATTAAGACTTTGTCCCATAACAATTGGACTCTCTGTTATAAATATTTCACCATCTAATTTTTCATTTGAAATTGCCGAATCTATGGCTACAATAAATTTATCTTTCATTTTAGAATAATGGTTTATCAAATCTATATTACTACATATATTATTTTCAATATCTCCGATAACCTTTTCTTTTCCAATTTTTTTAATTAAATATGTTCCTACCCTTGGGCCTATACTGTCCCCAAGTATTTCTTTTGTCCCTATGCAAATAAATAATACATCTTTTTTATTTACATTTATTTTTCTTTTTAAATTGTTTACATATTCAATAAATTTTTGCATTTTATCACCTATACATATATTTTGCAATTCTTTTAATTTTATTAGTATAAAGTGAAATATATGTAAAAAGAATAAGATAAATTTCTATCTTATTCTCTAAAAAATATATATTTTTGGTTATTGGTCGATTTTCCTTTAAGAGTTGTACCTTCATATATGTCATCTAAAGGTATTGCAAAATTAATCCAACAAGAATATTTTTGATTCATGTTATTTACAATATTTATTTTGAATTTAACCTTACAATTTAAAGTTTGTAAGTCTACTCCTGCTTCTTTTAGAATACTGCCATCAAATGCTATTGTCTTATTTTCATCCATTTTATAATGAGTAACTATATCGTTATTTAAATATTCTAGCGTTATAGGGTTTGAACAGTCTGTATAAAATGTTGGATTATTATAATTTGCAGAGTCATTTTCTTCATTTGTGTATACTATGTTAAAATCAATTCTTTCATTTTGAATATTATCTTGATTTTCCTGTTCATTGTCTACATCTTCTGTTGTATTATCTGTTTCATTAGTAGCAATACTACCTACATCAATTGAATTAGATGTATTGGTATTGTTATTTAAACTACTAAATATACCATCACTTTGATTGTCTTTTTTTATTGCATCTTTTTTTAATCCAAGTTTGTTTATATTTTTATAGTTTAAGCTTTTTTGACCAATATCATTTGGTCCTTCTAAACTGATATTATCTATATAAAGTTCTTTTATTGTATTTTTATTGCTAAGTTCTTCTCCATTATCAATATATACTGCAATGTCGGTATATTGGTATATATTTAAATCTTGTAAATTTTGTTTTTCGCTTAAATCTGTAGCTCCTGCACTACTACATACAATAATTTTTTCTATTTTAAAAACTTGCTCTTGGTTATTTTCATATACTTTAAATTCTTGACTTGCAAATCTTTTTGCTTTTATATTTTTGGATATTATTCTTCCTCCTAAAAATAATAAAACAATTATTAATATTAATAAAACAAGCAATATGTATTTTTCTTTTCTTTTGATTTTCATTTTTTTACCTTATTACCTTTTTTATTTTACAATTTTCCATATAGATATTGCATATAATTAAATACTTTATCTGCCCAAGCCTCATCACTTGCATATCTAACATTTACAGATTTTGCTGATGTTCCATTAAAGTAAGCTCCTGTTGCAATTAAATCATCACCTATTTTGGTTCCTGCAGTATGTAGATATTTTGTTGATAATGTTTCTGCAACTTTGTTTATGGCATTTTCATAACTGTCAAATGTTGTTGCACTATTATATGGGTCGCTATCATATGCTGTAAATCCAAATAAATTCTTTTTGTCACTTGCTATTTTTGAAGTTCCCCATGCACTTTCATGTATTCCAACTGCTGCTATAAAAATTCCATTTACTTTATATTTTTGTTCTGCTTTATAAAATGCTTCTGCATTTTGCTCAAATATTTTATTTTTGTCACTTAAATTATTTGAAAGTACAGTTTTATAATCGCTAAGTGTTAATCCACTTGGTGAACTTAAGTCCATATCTATATTTAAGTTATTTTTTAATGTTGCAACTCTATTTTTTTCTTTTATTATTGGCGTTACAGCTTCTGATGTAATGTTTGTTGTTTTTAAATATCCGTCTTTTCCATTATAAGTTACTTTTATCCATTCTTCTCCTGCTTCTTTTAGTTTTACATTTAAGTATCTTGGAACTTTGCATATTGTTGTTGAATCATCTGTTGCTGCTTCTTTTAAGTCTTCTGCTTCTAATAGATACATTTGGTCATCAATATGTACTTTGTATTTTTTTAAGAATTCTGAAGTACCTTTATATATTATTTTGGTTACAACTTCTTCTAAAGTTGTGCTTTCTATTATGTCTTCACTTACCATTTCATTATTTTGATATCCTTGAAGTGCTGTTACTTGAACTTTTCCATTTTTTCCTTCTTGCTTTACTTTTTCTTCGTCTTTTGGTAAATTTGGATTATCTTCATATTCAGTTTGAAACTCTACTACTCTTTGTTCATTTACCATTTTTTTGTTTGAATCTGTGTTATCCAACATTACCTGAATTACATCAACTGACTTTTGATTTTGCTCAAAAGCTACTAATGTTTCTTTTTCTTCATCATTTGTATTTGTGGCAAATATTCTGTTTTTGAAAAATGATACTATTAACGCAATTATAATTATGGCAATAAAAAACCACATTAGACTAAATTTTATTATTATTTTTCCATTTCTGGTTTCTCGCATAAGTTTCTCCTTTCATTGCACTAATCTACTTGTCCACCATTAATATACTACACTTCAAGCTTATTGTCAATGTAATCATTTACCAAAATTTTTAAAATTGCTGCAGCAGGAACTCCTAAAAACATTCCAAGTACACCAAAATATCCTCCTCCAATTGTTACAGATAATATAACAAGTATCGGACTTATTTCAAGCGAGTCTCCTATTATTTTTGGATTTATTATGTTTGCATCTATTTGTTGCAAAATTACTATTGATATAAGCATTATTGCTGCTGTTGATACCCCTCCTGTTATTAGTGTTATTATTGCAGATATAGACACTGCAATTATTGCTCCAAAATATGGTATCATATTAAATAGTCCTATTGAAAATCCTAATAATGATGCATATTTTATGTGTAATAATTTCATTACAATTGTAGCTAATACCCCAACTATAACTGCATCTATAAATTGACTAGATATGAATTTGAAAAATACTCCATTAGCTCTATAAAAATATTTTTCGATACGATTTACTGTTTTTTCTTTAAACATCACTTTTGTTAACCTTTTAAAGAATGCTAGTATTTCATTTCTTTCGGCTAATATATATATTGATACTACAAGAGCAACAAATATATCAAATATTCCTGTTGCAAATCCTACTACTCCTTTTACATATCCTGTAATTCTATCAAAACTCAGATATTTTTGTACATCAAAGTTTTGCAACTCTTTTAATGCATTATATACTTTTTCTGTTTTGAAAATTGAGTCATCTGGTAAGTTGTTATATGTTTCTATTACTTTATTATAGTAATTTTCCAAATTTCCTATTAATTCATTTATACTTTCTATTAAAACAGGTAATATGAAATTTATGATTATTATCAATAATAAAATTGCTATTAGATATGTTGTGAGAATAGCAAATTTTCTTGCGTGTTTTCTTATAAATTTTGGTTTTGCTTTTCTATATGATTTTTCTATTTTATTTTCTGGTATGTATAATAAGTATGCCATTAATAATCCTGCAAAAAATGGTGAAACAATTGATATTAGGTTTCCTATAACATTTGTTAAATTTCCTATACTTTCTATTATTTTGTATGCAAGCATTAGTGCAATTCCTATTGTGAAGAAAAACAACCATGTTTTGCCGTGACTTTTTATTTCTTCTTTCATTTTTTTACTTCCTTTCTGCCCCATTTGGACCGGTTCTTTTTGGGGCATTTTTCCCAAAAAGAACCGGTCCAAATGGGGCAATTATTAAATTTCTATTTCTAACCCCACTGGACAATGGTCACTTCCATATATGTCTGAATAAATACTTGCCTCTTTTATTTTTTGTTTTATATCATTTGACACTATAAAATAATCTATTCTCCATCCTACATTTTTTTCTCTGGCTTTTCCCATATATGACCACCAACTATAACAGTCTTTTTTATCTGGATATAAATATCTAAAAGTATCTGTAAAACCTGCATCTAATAGCTCTGTCATTTTGTTTCTTTCTTCATCAGTAAATCCTGCATTCCTTCTATTTGTTTTCGGATTTTTTAGGTCGATTTCTTTATGTGCTACATTTAAGTCTCCACACATAATTACTGGCTTTTGTCGATTTAACTCTAATAAGTATTCTCTTATCTCATCTTCCCAAATTTGCCTATATCCGTAGCCTTTCAAGTTCTCTTTTTGAATTTGGAGTGTAGATATCTACCATATAAAATTTTTCAAATTCTAATGTTATTACTCTTCCTTCTTTGTCATGTTCTGGTATATTTATTCCATATTTTACTGATATTGGCTCTTTTTTTGTGAATATTGCTGTTCCCGAGTATCCTTTTTTTTCGGCACTGTTCCAGTAACAATGATAATTTTTGAATATCGGTAAATTTAAAATTTCTTGTATTTCTTTTGATTCTTGTCCTTCTATTATTTGCATTTTTGTTTCTTGTAAACAGAATATGTCGGCATCTTGTGATTTAAAAAATTCTTCAAATCCTTTTTTTAGGCATGCTCTTATTCCGTTTACATTCCATGATATTAATTTCATATTTTGATTGCCTTTCTTTTTGAACTATTGGAACCGGGTCTTTTTGGTTCAATTTTGTATGGGTATATTATATAAATTTTTTGGCGTTTTGTAAAGTTTTTTTGATGTTTGAAATTTTTTTGCTATTTTTTTTAAACAAAAAAATAGCAAATTGAAAATACTCCCAACTTGCTATTCCCTTTATTCTAATACCATCCATTACTTTGGAAATAACTCCAAGCTGAAGACGGACTACCATATCTTGAACTAATATAGCTTAATCCCCAATTTATTTGAGTTTTGTAATTTGTCATATAATCAGAACCTGCTGATGCCATTTTTGATGCTGGTAATGCTTGTGGTATTCCGTATGCACCTGAGCTACTATTACGTGTATTTGGATTCCAACCACTTTCTCTATTCCATAATTTTACAAGTGCTCCAAAGTCTCCATCAGACCATCCATATGCAGAGCATCTTTCTCTTGCATATTCTTGATATTCTGAAGCTGTTCCTGTTATTTTTCCTCTAGATGTTCCTTCAGATCTTGATGATATCACATTAGAACTTACTTGTATTATTTTATTTACTGGCTCTTGGATTGTTTCTTCTGAAATTTTATTTTTTTCTATTTCAGTATCATTTTGATATTTTACTTTGTAAGTAACTTTTTTCTTTCCTTCTACACCTTCTTGTAGCACTTTATTTTTTGTTGATGCAGCTCCATTTGATATGTCTTTTGTTATTGTTTCAAATGGAATAGCTTCTTCTTCCTCAACTATTTTTTCTGTTATTTGTGAGTATGCTCCAAGTATTGTTTCAAGTGATGTTTCTATTCCACTTTCTGATACTTTTGCAACTTCTATTTCTTGATTAGACTTGTCTGTTATTTTTATTAGCTTGTCTGCTGATATTTCTTCATCAACATTTGGTGTTGCTTTTTCATTATTTTCTAGTATTATATTATTATCTTCTAGTATTTCTTTTACATTTGTCTTTGATGTAAGCACTGTCATTTCATATCCATTTGCTAATTGGATTTTTACTGTGTTTACTTGTGTTGTTACAGCCATTACTCCCACTCCTGAAAGCAAGACTAATATTAAACATATTATTATCATTTTTATTAATGATAGTTTCTTTTTGTTTTTCTGCATATAACAGATACCTCCTTTAACAACAGTCTTTATTATACCGCCTTTTTCGAATTTTGTCAAATTTGGTAATATTTTACTTTTTTGTTTCTGTTGTTTGGTGTTAGTATATTATATGCTTTTGTTTCCATTTTTATGAAAAAAATTTTATGAATCCATTTTTCCTTTTACAAACTTTAAAATTTTATTACGAATTTTCCTGTAAAATTAAACCAGGGTATCCATCATTTTCTAAATTCCATTTTAAATAATCAGTTTCTTTTTCATTTTTTTCAATATAGTCATTTAATTCTGTCACAATATCTCTAGCCTCCTCTTTATGAAAAAGTTTTATATTTTCAGTATCGTCTTCTATACTTCCTGTACATAATTTCACATTATCTAAATAATATAAATTTTCTCGTTCATACTTACTTCCATTACTCCAATAATAAAGTTCCATTCCACATATAGCTCCACTTACTGAAGTTGATTCCACACTTCCAACATTTATAGTATTTTTTATTATTACTTTATTTCTAATTAAACCAATTATACCTCCTGCTCCTCCAAAATACCAACTTGCTCTTTTACCTAGATAAGATATTTTTCCTCTATTTATACAATTCTCAATTGTTACATCTGATGACGTATTTCCACAGATTCCACCTACCCCGTAATTATTATTTCCATTTGATTTTACAGCTCCACAGTTTAAACAATTAACTATTTTTCCAGAAAATCTATCTCCACATATTCCTCCGTACAGCTGCTTCTGCAGTAATATCGCCATAATTGCTACATTTGTTTATTTCTCCACTTCCATCTCCTACCAATCCTGCAGCTGTAGTTGCATTTATGCTTACATAATTAGTTACTCTTTCTAAAACTCCATTTCTAAGATATATAACAACTCCTGCATTTTTTTTGCTACTAATTTCTCCCATTATTGAAATATTCTTTAGCACACCTTCTCCATACACAATAAAACCTGCATCGTTATCACTTACTATATATAAATTCTTTATTGTAAAGCCTTTTCCATCAAAAGTGCCTATAAACTTATAAATAGGATTAAATCCACTTCCCGTTATTAACTCATGCATCAAAATATTTCCATCGTCTTCAATTCCATTCAAATCCCCATAGTCTGTTCGCTGACTATCTTGATAAGAATATTTAGACTTAAAATTTAAATTTCTACATAAAATTATATAACTATTCACATATTTTGTATAATTATTTGACCATTCTATCAAATCTTCTACGCACCATATTTCATAAGGGGCTTGTGCCGTTCCCTTTAGTTCATTTCCTTCTCTATCTTTTGTTATATCCCCTGGATTTTTATCATCAATGATTATTTGTGGTTCGCTTATGTTTCCATCTTTATCCACCACATAATATCTATTTGACCCTTTAAATAGTATTTCAAATTCGTTTCCTACGTCTATAGCTTCCGTTTTTTCTTCAGCTTCTTTATCTAACTGATTTTGCAATTCATCTTGTTTTAAGTCTCCGTATTTATTTTTTCCAATAGCATTTACTGTTGCTCTTTGAACTATTTCTTTTTCGTTTTCAATTTCAGTTTTCTCTTTTGCTTTAGTTGCATTTTTCATTATCCCGATTCTCACCTGTTACCATGCTTATTGTTATTGTCGATAATATTATTATGATGATAATTGTAACTACTAGAGCTAATAATGTAATACCTTTGTCTTTCTTTAATTTTGCTTTTAAAAGCATTTTACTTTCTCCCCTTTTTTTCAAATATTTTTCATAGAAATCGTTTCTTTTCACAAAAGACCGTTTCTTTTTTCGAAAGAAAACGGTCCTTTTGCAAAAAATTATTTCACTTCATTTCCATAATAACTATCAATCAAAATCTGTTTCATCTCAGAAACCAAAGGCACTCTAGGGTTTGCAGTAGTACATTGATCTTCAAATGCTCTATCTGCTAATAAATCAATTTTTGCCATAAATTCAGTTTCATCTACACCTGCATCCTTAAAAGACTTAGGGATATTTAATTTTTCATTCATCTCTTGAATTTTAGTAATTAAAGAATTTATTCCTTCTTCAACTGTATCTGCTTTTAGTCCTACTTTTTTAGCTAGTCTTGCATATTTTTCATCTGCTATAAAGTATTCATATTTAGGGAAAGACACAAATTTTGTAGGTCTACTACTATTATATTTTATAACATAAGGTAATAAAATTGCATTTATTCTACCGTGTGGTAAATGGAATTCTGCCCCTATTTTGTGTGCTAGAGAGTGATTTATTCCTAAAAATGCATTTGTAAATGCCATTCCTGCTATTGTACTTGCATTATGCATTTTTTCACGAGCTTCTTTATTATCCCCATGTTCATATGCTTCTAATAAATATTCTATCACCAATTCTGCAGCCTTTTCAGCTAATCCATCAGTATAGTCTGATGCCATATTAGATACATAACTTTCGATTGCATGTGTAAGTACATCCATTCCAGTATCTGCTGTAATTGATTTTGGTAGGCTCATTACTAAGTCTGGGTCTACTATTGCTACATCTGGTGTTAATTCATAATCTGCTAATGGGTATTTTTTATTTTTAACCTTATCTGTTAATACAGCAAATGATGTTACTTCTGAGCCAGTTCCCGATGTTGTTGGTATTGCTACCATTTTTGCTTTTACTCCAAGTTTTGGGAATTTGTAAGTACGCTTTCTTATGTCCATAAATTTTAATTTAAGTCCTTCTGGGTCTGCATCTGGATGTTCATAAAATAGCCACATTCCTTTTGCTGCATCTATTGCACTTCCTCCACCTAAAGCTATTATTACATCTGGTTTAAAGTTATTCATTAATTCTAATCCTCTATTTACTGTATCAAATGATGGATCAGATTCAACTTCACTGAATATTTCACAATGTACATGATTTGCTCTTTTTCTTATATGATATAAAATTTTATCTACATATCCAAATTTAACCATTCCTGGGTCTGTTACGATAAATGCTCTTTCTATATCTGGCATTTTTTCTAGGTAAGCAATTGAACCTGCTTCAAAATATATTTTTTCTGGAACTTTAAACCATTGCATATTTACTCTCCTCCTTGCAACTCTTTTTATATTTATAAGGTTTACACTAGATACATTTGCAGTTGTTGAGTTTCCTCCAAATGAACCACATCCAAGTGTTAATGATGGCATATTTGTGTTATAAATATCCCCTATTCCTCCATGAGTTGATGGTGAGTTTACAATTATTCTTCCTGCTTTCATTTTTTCAGAAAATTCTAATATTTTTTCTCTATCTTCTGAATGGATTACTGCTGTATGTCCTAATCCTCCAAATTCTAGTAATCTTTCAGCCTTTTCTAAAGCTTCTTCATAATCATTTACTATATAATAAGTTAAAACTGGGCTTAATTTTTCTTTAGAGAATGGGTAATCTCTTCCTATTCCTTCTTCATATACTACAAGTACTTTTGTATCTTCTGGTACTTCGAATCCTGCTTGTTTTGCAATTTGGTATGGACTTTGACCTGGTATAAATGATTTTAGTTTAAAACCTGTTTCATCATTCCAATCAAACATTGCATTTTTTAATTTTTCTTTTTCCTCTGGATTTACAAAATAGCATCCTGCTTTTTTCATTAGTTCTTCAAATTCCTGATATATCTCTTTTTCAACTAATACAGATTGCTCTGATGCACATATCATTCCATTATCAAATGATTTTGACATTACTAAATCATTTACTGATGTTTTTAATTTTGCTGATTTTTCAATAACACATGGCACATTTCCAGGTCCCACTCCTAATGCTGGTTTTCCACATGAATATGCTGATTTTACCATTCCTGTTCCACCTGTTGCTAATATTAAATCAACTCCTGGATGGTTCATAAGTAATCTTGTAGCTGTAACTGATGGCTCTGGTATCCATAATATACAGTTTTCTGGTGCTCCCGCATTTATTGCTGCTTCTTTTAAAATTTCAGCTGCTCTTACTGAACATTTTTGTGCTGATGGGTGGAACCCAAATATTATTACATTT
Organism: uncultured Clostridia bacterium; assembly: GCA_934121905.1. GTDB lineage: Bacteria > Bacillota > Clostridia > TANB77 > CAG-508 > CAG-269. The sequence goes on along the minus strand of CAKOVI010000002.1, from coordinate 184,181 downwards.
CTTGTTTTTGCAGCTATTATTGATTTGAACATTGTTGTTGATGTTGGGTTTGTAACTGGTGTTACTCCTGCAATTACTCCTATTGGCTCTGCTATTTCTACATAGTCATCTTCATCATTTTCTCTTATTATTCCTACTGTTTTTTCGTGTTTTATGCTGTGATAGATGTATTCTGTTGCGAACATATTCTTTGTTATTTTGTCCTCATATATTCCTCTTCCGGTTTCTTCTACCGCCATTTTTGCTAATTCCATATGATGTTCTAGTCCTGCCATTGACATGGCTTTTGTTATGTTGTCTACTGTTTTTTGGTCTAGTTTTAGGTATTCTTTGGAAGCCTTCTTTGCTTTTTCTACTAATTCGTCTATCATTTGTTTTATTTTCATTTCATCTTGATTTTCTGGCATAGTTTCTCTCCTCCTATTTTTTCTTATTGTTAGTTTATGTAATTTTATTATATTTATTATTTTTTTGCAATGATTTTTTCGAATGAATTTTTATTTTAAAACGAAGACGGTTCCTTTGAGCTAAAAGAACCGTCCCCAATGCAAAATTAATATACATAATTTTGTGGATTATATGCCACACCATTTACTCTTATCTCAAAATGTAAATGTGGTCCTGTGGAATTTCCTGTTGATCCAACAGCTGATATTGTTTGTCCTTGAGAAACACTTTGTCCACTAGATACATAAATTTTACTACAATGTCCGTAATATGTCTGCACACCATTTGTGTGTGATACAACAACCAAGTTTCCAAGTGACCCCTTATAACCTGCCCATATTACAGTTCCAGATGCTGCTGCTTTTACTGGTGTACCTGAAGATGCTCCAATATCTAGCCCTGTATGGGCGCCTGACCTAATGCTACTTACAGAACCGAATCTTGAGGTTATTGTTCCTGTAATTGGTTTAATAAGCCCTATTCCTAATGATGCAGATGACCTAGATAAGTTTGACGATGTTGAAAATCCTGATGCATTCCCACTTGATTTTGATGTTATTTTTTTAGAACTATTTTTTGTTGATGCTATTTTTACTACTGGTTGTTCTACCTTTTTTTCTTCATATAAACTTGCAATTGCTTGTTCTGCATTTACAAAGTCTGCTAAATCTGTATCATATTTTTCTATAATTTGTATGTTGTCTATGTTTTCGCTGTTTTTGTCTTTAAGTCCTTGGATAATACTTTCTGCTGTTGAAAAGTCAGATACACATAGTTTTTCTTCATTATCTTTTAATATTGCATAATATTTATAATATGTAGTGCCTTTCTCGGCTATTTTATCATATATTTCTTCATCATTTGTTGTTATTCCTCTTTTTAGTAAACATAAATTATATGTTGGCATGTCATCTAATTCAACAAATGCCACATTTTTTTCTTCGCTATCTAATCCTTCAACATATTCATCTATTTTAGCTTGCAATTTGCTCTTTTGTGCACAATACCCTAAAAGCTCTCCATCTAGGGTAACGCTATATATAGGCTTGTACAAAAGAATTACAGCACCTGCTATAAGAAATGTTGCTATACTTACTAATATAAAGAATTTCAATGAAGTCCTTACTTTGATAAGTACATTTTTCATTACAAAATCTCTCCCAATAATCATAATTTTTTATATTCTATACCATAATCACTCTTTTTTCAATTTTGAATTTCTTATACTTATCTTTTGTTTTCTTAAGATATTTTCAAATTACTCCACTTTTATACTAAATTTACAACTATTATTAAATAATTTCAAGTTTTGCAAATTTAGCCATAAGCCTTTTATGTCCAACCTTATCAAAGCTAATATCTACTTTTAAATCTTCGCCTTCTGGTTCAGTTTTTGTAATTACACCTTCTCCGAATTTTTTATGGAATACTTTAACCCCAGTTGTGTACTTAGATAAGTCCACATTTTCCGTACTTTGAGCTTTTCCAAGTCCATTTATGAAACTTTCTGCTGACCTTCCGAAACTTGAGGCTTTTCCAAATACAGAACTTGCTGCGGCAACAGTTTTACTTTTGACATCATTAATATTATATGACTTAATTTTGCTTGCTCCTGTGTTGTTTCCGTAAGTCCAAGCATATTCTTTTTCTTCTTTTTTCTTCTTTATTCCATTTCCAAAAGCTTCATCATATCCGTCTAGCAATTCTTGTGGAATTTCTTCTAAAAATCTTGATGGTAGATTGCAACTTGTAGAACCAAAAACTGTACGCATTTTACTACATGTTAAAAATAAATTTTCTCTTGCCCTTGTTACACCAACATAACATAAACGTCTTTCTTCCTCAATTGCTTCTGGCTCTCCTATTGACCTAAATCCTGGGAATATTCCTTCTTCCATTCCTACCAAAAATACTACCGGAAATTCTAGTCCCTTTGCACTATGTAATGTCATTAATGTAACAGAATCATCTTCATCTTCTACATTGTCTATATCTGATGATAATGTCATTCCTTCTAAAAAATTTTGTAAACTATTTTCTGCTTCTTCTTTTTCAAATTCCATTGCAACAGTTAAAAATTCTTCTAAGTTTTCTATTCTGTTTTCTGCTTCAATTGTTTTTTCTTCTTCTAATGCCTTTATATATCCAGATTTTTTTAACATATATTGTATAAAATCTGATATTCCCATAGTTTCTTTTTTAGTTTTTGCGTCTTCTATTAAATCCACAAAATCTCTTGATTTTAAATATATTCTATTTAAACCATATAAATTGGCATCTTTTATGATTTCATACATAGATATTTCATTATGATTTGCTAGTTGTTCTACTTGGTCTAAGCTTGTTTTTCCAATTCCTCTTTTGGGTTCATTTATAACTCTTATTAAACTTAAATTATCTGATGGATTTTGTGCTAATCTTAAATATGAAATTATGTCTTTAATTTCTTTTCTTTCATAGAATTTTAGCCCTCCAACCATTTTATATGGAATTGCTTCTCTTCTTAAAATATCTTCTATTGCTCTTGATTGTGTATTCATTCTATATAATACTGCAAAATCTGAATATTTGTAGTTTTCTTCTCTTTTTAGTCTTGAAATTTGTTCTACAATAAATGATGCTTCATCATACTCATTATCTGCAGAATATACTCTAGGCAATGCTCCTTCTCCATTTTCTGTCCATAATTTTTTATCATATTTTGTTTCATTGTTTTTTATTATGGCATTTGCAGCTTTTAAGATATTTCCTGTACATCTATAATTTTGCTCTAATTTTATTATTTTTGTGTTTTTGAAGTCTTTTTCAAAATTTAAAATATTTGAAATATCTGCTCCACGGAATGAATATATTCCTTGGTCATTATCTCCAACAACTGTAATATTTTGGTTTACTTCTGCAAGCATTTTTACAAGTGTGAATTGTGATTTGTTTGTATCTTGATATTCGTCTACTAATACATATCTAAATTTTGACGAATAGTAATTTGCTATTTCTGGTTTTTCATTAAATATTTTTATTGTGAAATTTATTATATCATCAAAGTCTATTGCATTATTTTCTTTTAGTCTTTTTTGATATAATTCATATACTGTTGCTATTTTTTCTTTTCTAAAGTCTCCATGTACTTTAAATGCATATTGGTCTGGCTCTAACATTTCATTTTTTGCATTACTTATTTCTGCTTGCACGTTTTTTTCTGAAAATTGTTTATCATCTATTTGTAGTTCTTTTAGACATTTTTTTATTAATGATTTCTGGTCTGATGTATCAAATATTATAAATGAACTATCATATCCAATTTGATCTATATGTTTTCTAAGTATTCTTACACATATTGAGTGAAATGTTCCCATCCATATATCTTTTGCTGTTTCCCCAACTAGACCCGCTATTCTTTCTTTCATTTCATTTGCGGCTTTGTTTGTAAATGTTATTGCTAAGATATTCCATGGTAAGACATTTTTTTCTTGTATTAAATATGCAATTTTATGTGTTAATACTTTTGTTTTTCCACTTCCAGCTCCTGCTATTACTAGTACTGGTCCTTCTGTGTTTACTACTGCTTCGTATTGTTTATCATTTAATCCATTTAGTATTTCTGGCATTTCTTTTTCTCCTCCACTTGCTTAATTGGGACCTATTTAGGTCGGTTCTTTTTGGTCCCAATCGAGCATTTTTATTTGCTTTTGTATTATATATTTTTTGTCTTTTGTTGTCAATAGTTTGCGAATTTTTGTTTTGTTAAGTTTTGTTAATGTACTAACAAAACTCGACAAAAAATCTTTTTTTTGTTAATATATTAAAATTAAATTTTAGTTGCTAAAATTCCAAGAATAAAACCAATCATATTTCCGAACAGCACTCATTCTTCCCCTATAAAGTTTATTTGATTCTGGAATTAATTCACCTGAAACAATATAAAGCATTGCCCCTGCTGCAAAACTTAAATTTATTGCTATAATAGTTTCAGAAATACTTCCAATTATAGCTCCAAAGAACGCTCCAATTCCTGTTGTAACACCTGATAATACAACATAGAAAATTACTTTCCATATTTCCATTCCTCCATTTTTCATTGGAACAGCCATTGATATTCCTTCTGGTATATCGTGTAAACATATAGCAATTGCAAGACCTATACCTAATTTTGTTGATGCTTCAAACCCTGAACCAATTGCTAATCCTTCTGGAAAATTATGTATTGCAAGTCCAATGCTTACAATAATTCCCGTTTTTAGTAAATTATTTGTTTGTAATTCTCTTTTTTGATTAAATTTTTTGCTTACTAATAAATCACAAAATATCATTGCTACTATTCCTAAAAATATTCCAAATATCACAGTAGGTATATTTGCTATTCCTAAAGCTTCTGGTATTAAATCAAAACATATTATTGACATCATTAGTCCTGATGCAAATGATAGTATAAAACTTAAAAATTTATTTGACACATTTTTGAAGAAACATCCTATTATCCCTCCTAGTGTTGTTCCAAATGTGCCAAAAAATAAGCCTAATAGTGTGGTTTTTATTATATCCATATTTTCACCTCTATTAGACTTTATTATTGATTATATAATTTTATTCATTTTACATTTCAATTTTTTAATATCTTCACCCATTATTTCTAAATAGTCTTTTTCTGCTTGTATTAAATGATTTGTCATATATTTATCATATTCTTCATGAGCTTTTTTTAATGCTTTTTCATCAAAAATATTTTAGTAGTAATGTCATAGTGCCAAATGATTTAGATATTATAGAGTTATAAGCAAGAAACGGTTCCAATATGAAAAGGAACCGTCCCTAATAAAAAATTATCCTAATAATTCTTTAACCACCTCATTAATTGTTCTACCATCAGCAGCTGCCCCAATTTTAGCCTTAGCTTCTTTCATAACAGGTCCCATATCTTTAATTGAAGTAGCACCAAGAGAAACTATTATTTCTTTAACAATTTCTGTAATTTCATCTTTACTTAATTGCTTTGGTAAATATTTTTCTAGCACTTCAATTTCTTTATTTGTTTGTTCTATCAAATCTTCTCTTCCACCTTTTTCAAATTCTACTAAAGCATCTTTTTTTCCTTTAACTTCTTTAGCAATGATTTCAATTATTTTGTTATCATCAACTTCTATTCCTTTATCTTTTTCAATTTGTAAAATTGCTGCTCTTACCATTTGAACAGTATCCTTTTTTATTGTATTTTTTTCTTTCATAGCTTCTTTTAAATCTTGCATTAATTCTTCTTTTAACATTTTAAATCCTTCTTTCTATATTTATTTCTTTTTCTCTTCTTCGTCATCTTCAGTTGTTTCATAACCTTTTCCAGTTTTATTTAAAATTCCGTTTATGCTGTTCATTATGTCCTCTAAATTTTCATCAAAATCGTCTCTTTTTACTTCTAGCATTTTTATTCATCTCCTTTTATTTATTTTCTAAAAATAACTTTGTTGCATTTTCGAAAGTTACCTTTGCAATTACTTCTGGCTCAACACCTTTAAATTCTGCTAATTTTTGAACTATATATTTTAAATTACTTGAATCATTTCTTGTTCCCCTAACAGGCTCTGGTGCTAAATATGGTGCATCTGTTTCTATAAGCATTTTACCCATTGGCACCATTTCTACTATTTTGGGTGCATTTTTAGAGCTTTTGAAGGTACAAGTTCCTCCAAATGCTATATATAGCCCTACTTCTAACCCTTGCTTTACAAGTTCTGGATTAAATGGGCAGCAATGAAGTACTCCTGATTTTTTTATTTTATATTTTCTAATTATTTCAATTGTATCATCTATGGCTTCTCTCGAATGTATTGATATTGGTAAGTTTAGTTTATTTGCTAACTCTATTTGTTTTATAAATGCTTTTTTCTGAAATTCTTTATTATCGTTTTTCCAATAATAGTCTAAACCTATTTCACCAATTGCTATCGTTTTTTTGTTAGATACTGCTAATTCTTCGATTTTTTCTATACTTTTCCACAGTTCTTCCTCTGTTTGTGGAAGTTCTTCTGGATGAATTCCAACTGCAGAATATATAAATTCATATTTTTTTGATAATTCTACCGCTTTTTTTGAAGTTTCTATATTACACCCCATATTTATGCATTTTATTACATTTGCATTTTGAATTTTTTGAATTACTTCTTCTCTGTCTTCATCAAATTTTTCATCATCTAGGTGCATATGTGTATCAAAGTATTCCATTTTTGCGTTCCTTTCTTACTTAAATAATACTGTAACATTAGCCATTGCATAGTCTTTGCAATGAGATATACTTACATCTATATTTTCTACCTTTTTATTTTTTAAAAATAATATTTCCGTCTTTGGTCTTCCTTGCTCATCGTTTGTGGTTTCTATGTCTTTCCATGATATTGCAAATTTATCTTCTACCGATTCTGATACTGCCTTAAATGCTGCTTCTTTTACTGCAAATCTTGCTGCATAATGCTGATATTTATTTTTTCCTTTGCTTTCACAATATTCTATTTCTTTTTTTGTATATACTTTATTTAAAAATGTTTCTCCTAATTTTTCTATACTTTCTTGTATTCTATTTATTTCTATAATATCTACTCCACATTTTACTCTCATATTTTTGCCCTTCCTATTTCAATATGTATTATACTATACCATTGGTCAATTTTCAAGATTTTTATTGGTACATTTTCAAGGATTTTATTGGTCAATTTTCAATAATTTTGTTGGTACATTTTCAAAAAAATGAAGAAAGGAATCTTTCCCTTCTTCAACTAATTAAAACTTATTATAAAATTAACAATATTAAATACTAATGTTGCAATCAGAACTAGTATAATAAACCCTGTCATTTTTTCGTTTTTTTCGATTTTTAGTTCGCTGTATAAAATATTATATTTATTTTTTACATCATTATATAACTTTTCAATCTCTAAAACATCCTTAATGTATGTATAATATAAGCTACCCACATCATCAGACGTTATCTCTTGAATCCATAATTTTTTCGTAAAATTAATAAATTTTTTTCTGGTTACTTCTATTTCTTTAGAATCTTTACCTTCTTTAAATTCAAAATTTAATTTTTTCAAATAAACTTTCAAATATAAAGAAAGTATGTAAGTATAAAAATATTGATTTTCATATTCCGTAGGTAATACCGTATAATTGTTTATGTCACAATCTGAGCTAAGTAAATTTACACCTAATTTTGAAATTCCTATTTTAGAATATTTAGAAGTTCCAATGACCTTAGAGTTTTCACACATAACAGAATTAGTATTGCTATCATTTGATAGTATATTTACATATTTTAAAAAGTCATTTTTTATATTATCAAATGATGTGCTTATGTTCCATGCATCTTGTTTTATGCATGTGTACGAATATGTATAAAATCTTTCTACATCCAGATTTAATTTTAGGGCATCTATATTAGGTCCTGTAATACTATTTATAAAATCTTGGATTGCTTCTATATTTTCAAAAGAGTTTGCTTGTACCTTGATATTTTCATAATTCTTTAAATTATTGCCTTCTTGGTTTATGTCTCTAAATTTATAATTAAAATTTAATATATCTGAAAATTCTTCACTTCCTTCAATATTTGTTTTTAAATATAAAAAGCATATTCCAGTATTAAATAATACTAAGCCTATTTTTTGAATTTTAAAGAAAATACTGCTTTCATCTATAGTCTTACCTTGGATATCTTGTTCTAATTCGTATTCAAATGTTACACTTGGATATCTACTAAGCACTGCTGCTTTTGTTTCTATTGGCAATTCATTTAATTTTGATTCCTTATATCTATCATCTAATTCAAATGTTCCAAATAGAAAGTCGCGTATTTTTGGCAAAAAATGTGTATATATTTCTAAATCTTTATCTTTATTAAATATTCTTAATTTAAATCTTTGGTCTTTTAATAATTTTAATATATATTTACTATATTTATTTTCTTTTACAATAAAAGTATGTATAAAATATGTGTATTGATATCTTGTCTTTAGCTCCATTTATTTTTTCTCCTTTTTTTTATTTATCACAGTAGTAATTCATATTCAAATCTAATCCTAAGTGCCATTTTCCAATAAAATCTATTACTAGATTCTCGTCTAATTTATATGTTGGTTCTATTATAACTTTTCCGTCACTATTTATTGCTCCCCATAGTCCATCTTTTTTCACAGCTGCATAGCCATATTTGTTTAATTCTGTTGCATCATCATATATACATTCTAAAACTTGATTTCCTTTATTATCTATAAATCCATATTTTCCATTTTTCTTATTTGTATATATTTTATTTTTAGGCAATATGTCTTGTATGTTTTTTTCTTCAAATTTAAAATTATAGTATTTATAGTTTTCATCTTGTTTTATTTTTAAATATCCTTCATCTGTATTTATTTCAGATAGAATTCCTGTTATTTTTGTTTCAAAATTTGAGTTTAATATTTTCGAATTGTAGTTTTCGTCATCTGCAATATATATTCCTGCTTTTTCATTATATTGAATGTCTTTATACTCAAATCCTAATTTTTCATTTTGTTCTTGGTCAATTAATCCTACTTTTCCATCTTTTGTTGCTAAAAAGATGTCTTTATTTATTTCTTTTAGATTATCATAAGTTGGTTCAATTTTTGTATTTCCTTCAAAGTCTTTTAGTCCATATTTATTTTGCTTTGTATAAACAATTCCTGAATTTGCAATTTGCTTTATTTCATCAAATCCTTCTGTTATAATTTTGTTTCCTTGTTTATCTATTAATTGTTCTTTTCCATTTTCTCTTATTACAAAATATTTTTCTCCATAAATATTTTCTATTTTTTCATAGTTATTGTCTAATATTTTTTCCCCTGAGAAACCTATTATTCCATATTTATTTTCTGAATTTACTGTTATATATCCATTTTTGTAGTTTTCTCCAAAACTTTGTATTTCTGAATATTCTGTATCTATGATTTTACTTCCTTTATCGTTTATTAGTCCCTTTTTTCCATCTTTTTCAACAATTAGACTATTTTCTACTCCTTTTAAGGTTGTTATGTTATCATATATTATTGGGGCAATTTCTTTTCCATCTAAATCTATTAGTCCCCATTTTCCATCTTTTTGTACTTTTAATATATTTTTTTCATACCATAGATTCTCTGTTTTATCATAGTTTTCTAATGCTTCAACTTTGTCGTAATTTGTAAATATTTCTTCATTTTTGCTATTTACAACTTTTGTTTTATAAGTATTTTGCTCTTCGTTAATATCATATGTGCATAAAAAGACGTCTTTACTACTATCTATAACTATTGGCATTTCTTGATACATTGGATTTATTATTGTTTCTCCATTTGAACCAATTATTCCCCATTTGTTATCACTATACAGTGCAAAATAACTTACGGTTTCTACTGTTTTTGTATTTTTTGCTTTTGTTAATAGTTTTTGTATTGCAATTATTGAAATTATTATAACTACTATTGCTATTACAACTGCAAAAACTTTTTTGTAGTTTAGTTTTGCTTCTGTATCATATCTTTTTCCCCTACTCATAATTTTCCTCCGATTTTTTATATTTTTACAAGCTTATTCTACTATAAAAGGTTTTGGTTGTCAATTTTTATTGGCAAAATTATACAATTAAGTTATAGTATTTGTTGCCTTTCACTTAAAGGTGGAAAGGAGGTTAATCTTTAATGAAAGATTTGCTAGAATTGCTAAAACTTATATTGATTTACTACATAGTAAAACATTTGAGTAAATAGCATAAAAAAGACCAGATAAAGTGCGTTAATATCTGGTCTTTTTTGTTAATCTTTAACTAATAGATTTGCTTTGCTAGCTAAAATTATAATAGCACATATTTTATTATATGTCAAATTTTAAAGAGTATTATTTTTCCTTAAATCCTACACCCAAAACTTCTCTTGAATTTGTAATAATTAAAAAAGCTTTAGGGTCAATTCTCTTTATCTTTGTTTTTATCTCTGCCAAATCATTTCTTCCAATTGCACACATTAAAACTAATTTTTCTGTATTTGTATACATGCCTTTTCCGTATATTCCCGTAACACCTCTTTTTATATTTTTTTCTATATAGTCTGATATTTCTTGATTTTTATCAGAAATTATAAAAATTAATTTGGTAAAATATATTCCTTCAAATAAAACATCAATTACTTTTCCCATTAAATATATCGCAATTGCAGAATATAACCCTATTTCTATCTTTTTTAGACAAATTACATTTAACAATACAATTATAAAATCTATCATAGTTATTAAATTTCCTGTTCTAAATGTAGGTTTATATTCTTTTATTATTATACCTGCCAAATCCGAACCTCCTGTTGAAGAATGTGCTCTTAAAATTAATGCTGTTCCAAGCCCAGTAAGTATTCCGTCCATATACACATGCTAGAATTTTATCATTTGTTAATGGCTCAAACCTGTCTAATATATCTATAAAAATTGATAGACTTATTGTCCCTACAATTGATTTCTCGATAAATTTTCTTCCTATTTTTACTGTTGCTAATAAAAATAGTGGTATATTTAATGCAAGTATAGCTGTTCCCATAGGTATTCCCAAAATATAGTATGTTATTGTTGCTATACCTGAAAATCCTCCTGATGATAGCTCATTAGGTAACAAAAACAATGATACTGCTATAGCCATTATAAATGCCCCTAATATTGTTTCTGCTGTTTCTATCATAAATTTTTTCATTTATATAAAATTCCTTTCATGGTTTTATTATTTACTTTTTTCCACTTTTTATGTAATTTACATATTATAATTCTTTTAAAATATCTTTGGGGCTTGTTACTAGTCTTCCTCCTTGTTTTATTAAATCATTCGTACCTTCTGAATTCTCCGAACTTATATTTCCGTGGAATTAAAAAAACGTCTCTTCCTTGTTCTAATGCGAAATCAACTGTGATTAATGTCCCACTTTTTTTCTTTGCTTCTACTACTAACAATCCATTTGATATTCCACTTATAATTCTATTTCTTGCTGGAAAATTCATTTTTTCTGGTTTGGTTCCAATTGGATATTCTGAAATAATTGCTCCATTTGTATTTAAAATTTTTTGAACTAAATAATAATTTTCTTTCGGATATACTATATCTATTCCATTTCCTAAAACCGCTGTTGTAAGTCCTTTGCTATAAGTTGCTCCTAAATGTGCAAAACTGTCTATTCCTCGTGCTAATCCACTTACTATATTTATTTTATTTCTTGCTAATTCATAGCTGAATTTTTGTGCAATTTCTTTCCCATATTGGGTACATTCCCTGCAACCTATTATTCCTATACTTTTATTTCTAAAAATGTTTTTATTGCCCTTTATATATATACAAATCGGTGGATTATATATTTCTCTTAAATATGATGGATATTCTTCCTCTTCTATCGAGATTATATCTATAAAATTTTTTTCCATATATTCTAAATGTTTTTTTGCAAGTATTTTATTTTGTGGATTCAGTATATTGTTAACAGTCTTTTCGTCTATTAATTTTATATTTTCTAATTCTTTTTTTGTTGCATTAAATATATTTTTTCTTGTTTTAAATTTATTTATTAGATTTATATATTTTTTTATGCCCATTCCTTTAATTAATGTTATCCATATTTTATAATATTTTTCTTCTATTTTTATCATCTCCTATTTTTTAACGCGAAAAGGCAAAGGAAATAAAAACAATTATTTCCTTTGCCCCCTAAACTTTTATTATAATAACACTTTTTTTGTAATATTTCAATATTTATTCATAAAAATAATCTATAATTCCATTATATATTCCCCATGCAAGTTTATTTTGATAGTCATCTTGTAATAGCTTTTTTTCTTCTTCTGGGTTTGATAAAAATCCACATTCCACTATTGTTATTGGGATTTCTACATGTTTTATAATGTATACTTTATCTATAGTTTTTGCAATTCTATTATTTTCTTTTTGTATTGTTTTATTTAAATTTTCCTGTATTGATTTTGCAAGTTTTGCTCCATCTTGACTACCTTCTTTATAAAAAGTTTGCCAACCATCATATTGTGATTGTGGTATTTTGTTTAAGTGTATTGATACAAATATGTCTGCCGAACTTTCATTTCCTATTTTTACTCTATTTTTTATGTCTGATATCTTTTTCTGTTTTAGTGTTTTACTGTCTATATCATATATTGCATTTTCATCTGACCTAGTTAGTATTACTGTACATCCACTTTGTTCTAGTAAATTTTGAAGTTTTAATGCTATTTTTAGGTTTGTTTCTGCCTCTGTTGTTCCATTGCTACTTTGTGCTCCGTTCGTCTGGAACTCCATGTCCTGCATCTATTACTATTGTTTTTCCTGATGCTGGTAGGCTTACAGTTGATATGTATTTGTTTTGCTCTTCATTGTTTCCCGTGGTTAGGATGAATACAAAAATTGATAGGAATATTCCTGATAGGATTAGTGTTATTCTTTTTTTGTTTAATATAATCATAATAACCTCACTTATATTGTTTTTATTAGATTATATGTGAAAATTCTTTTTCTTATTACTAATGTTTAAAAGAAATACCCCGCATTATTCAATGCGGAGTATTTCTATCAGGTATCCTATGTCTTGCAATAGAACCCTGATTAATGCATATGCTGCTAAAACCAGCAACATAGCTGAAACAAGTATTGCTACAAGCCGAATTACCTGACCTGTAATTGTTTCAGCAGATCTGCTGACCCATTTTGCCACATCAGAACTTTTTATAAGCTCTGATTTTTCATTTTTCATTTTCTCATATTCGGTTGCAAGGTCTGGATTTACCTCCCAACCATTTGTAGCACCATCCTTGGTATATACAATACTATCTCCATCTCTTTCAATGGCTTTAGTATCGAACGATATTATACAGTACCGTCCTACTTCTTTTAAGAAAATAAAGTTAGCTGCAATTATTACCAGCAAACCAACAGTTACAAAAACATTAAGAAAAATTTTTTTCTTCATATTTTTTCCTCCTTATGAAAATCCCCCAATATGGTTTATCTTCCATTATTATACCACTATTTCAAATTTTTTTCAACAAAAAAAGCCTTTGCTTTATCCACTTTGGGATTTAACGCAAAAGCCTATATATTAAATAAAATTATTTTTTATTTACGATATCTTTTAATGCTTTACCAGCTTTGAATACTGGAGCTTTAGATGCAGGTATTTTTATTTCTTCCTTAGTTTGTGGGTTTCTTCCTTTTCTTGCAGCTCTTTTTCTAACTTCGAAAGATCCGAATCCTACTAATTGGATTTTATCTCCTTTTTTTAATGCTTCTGTTACTACATCAACAAATGCATTAACTGATGCTTCTGCTGCTTTTTTTGTTTCTCCTGTTTTTGCAGCGATTGCTGCAACTAATTCAGCTTTGTTCATTATAATTACCTCCTAAAATATGTGTTTATGTAGTTACTTTTAATGCTATTTTGTTGCACTTTTATAACCTACTTTATTTAACTTATTCGCCAATCTTCGATAAAATCCCTCTTTATTTCAATAAATTTTTCAAATTTTCTTTAATATTTCTAGTTCTTCAAGGGAAAATATCTTAAAAATTATAATACCTAGCAAATAAATTATCATGCTTATTGTTAATAATACTATTATTGCCATATTGCCCATTTTTATACACTGTAGCTTATTATATAAAATATTTGATATTAAACACATAATAATTGTTATTAAAATTGGTTTTATTATAATTTTTTTAATGTTAATTTTCAAATTCAGACTTTTTATTAATATTATAAATCCAATTAAAAATGCTAATATATTACATATAATATTTCCAATTATGGCTCCAAATATTCCAAATTTAGGGTTTGGTATTAAAACTATATTACATATAAATTTTGCTATCATTCCTATTCCAAATGCAATTGGTGGAATATTTACTTTTCCTATCCCTTGTAATATTCCATTTATTGTTTGAGCAAGTATCATGAAAACTATTGTAATACTGCTAAATTTTAAATATATTGCTCCACTTTGTGCATTTGGAAATAGTAGTCCTATTATTTGATCTGGATACATAAACATTATTGCAGATATTGGTATAGCAATTAACATACTTATTAGAATGAATTGACTTGCTTTTTTACTTACTTCTTCTTTATTTCCTTTTGACATAGATTTCGAAATACTTGGAACCATAGTTGTTACAAATGCGACATTTAGCGAAAATGCTAAACTACATAGACTATCTATTTTTCCACTTAAGATTCCATATTGAATTTTTGCTTCTTCTTCTGTTGTAATTTGTTTTAAAAATCTTACAATTGTAAATGAATCTATATTTTTATTAAATGATGCTATTAAGCTACTTATAGATATCGGCATCGCAACTGTTAAAATTGTTTTTATTGTTTTTCGAATTCTTGTTGGTGTGTAATTTACTGTCTGATTAATTTCTTGACCTATTTCTTGTCTTTTACTTTTATAATATAAATAAATATATATAAAACTTGAAATTGTCGCAGTAGTAGTTGCTAAATTTGCTGCTGCTGCCATCAGGGTTGTATTTTTTTTACCTATTAGGACAACTGCTTCGACCAAAATTATAGTAAATATTGTTTTAAATATTTGCTCCAATGATTGAGATTTTGCAGCCACAGAAAAGCTTTGTCTACCATTAAAATATCCTCTTATAACAGATGTTATTGATACAAAAAATATGGACGGCGAAAGTGCAATTAAAGAATATTCTGCTTCTGGAATTTGAATCCATTCATTTGAAATAGTTTTTGCACCTAAAAACAGTAGTATAGTACCTATTATTCCTATAATTGCAAATGTTACAAATGCAATTTTAAAAATTTTATGTGCTCCCCTATTATCTCCAACAGCTAATCTTTTAGAAACAAGTATTGATATTGCATTTGGAATTCCTGTAGATGAAAAAGTTAATAGTAATGCATAAATTTGAAAACCACTGCTATAAATTGCATTCCCTGAGTCTCCAAATCCATCTTTATTTGTTAAATATAATTTATATATTAATCCTATCACTTTAATAAATATTTGTGATATCAAAAGTGACACAATTCCCTTTACAATACTTTCCCTTTTATTTTCCATAAAAATCGCTAAACCCCTTGACAAATTTACTTTTTTGTAATAAAATTATTCAGTATTATGAGAAAATATGAATTAAATGTAAGACTTCTCCCCGGTGGTTTTAAATTTAATTATCATATAAATATATATATTAATTAAAATAGGAGGGTACATTTTACCATGAATAATATGACATATAGTGTTAAAAAAAGTGAAATACAAAGAAAATGGTATATAATTGATGCAGCTAATAAACCATTAGGTAGAGTTGCAACAGAAGCTGCCAGATTACTTGCAGGAAAACATAAACCAATCTATACAAAAAATATAGATACAGGTGACCATGTTATAATCTTAAATTGTAAAGACGTAGTATTAACAGGAAACAAATTAAACCAAAAAATATACAGACATCACTCTGGATATATTGGTGGAATGAAAGAAGTTCCTGCTAAAGATATGTTAGAAAAAAATCCTGAAAAAGCTATGATGTTAGCTGTTAAAGGAATGTTACCACACAACTCTTTAGGAGCTCAAATGCTTAAAAAATTAAGAGTATATGGTGGAGCAGAACATGAAAATCAAGCACAAAAACCAGAAATATGGAATTTTTAATTTAAAGGGAGGAATATAAATGTCTAACGCAGATAAAAAATATTACTACGGTACTGGTAGAAGAAAAGACGCAGTAGCTAGAGTAAGACTTATAGAAGGAACTGGAAAAATAACAGTTAATGGAAAAGATTTAGATGAATATTTTGGATTAGAAACTTTAAAAGTTATAGTTAAACAACCTTTAACAGTTACTAATGTGGCAGCTAAATATGATGTAATTTCTACTGTAAAAGGTGGAGGATACACAGGTCAAGCTGGTGCTGTTCGTCACGGTATAGCTAGAGCATTAAATGAAGCTGATAGTGAATATAGACCAATCTTAAAATCAAACGGATTCTTAACAAGAGATCCTCGTATGAAAGAAAGAAAGAAATATGGTCTTAAAAAAGCTAGAAAAGCTCCACAATTCTCAAAGAGATAATCTTTATATATTATTATATGCAAATACAAAAACTCGGAATTTTACTTCCGAGTTTTTATTGTAACTATTAGAAAAAAATATATAAATATTTCGCATTCATATAAAAAATCCAAAGAAATATCAGCTTTGGATTTTTATATTGTTTATTATTTTTTAAATTTATCAAAAAAACTTTTCTTCTTTTTTGTTTTATCTTTCTTGTCAATGTTTATGAATTCATTTCCCCAATCTTCTTCTGTATCATTACTTTTTGATGTCTTTTTAGCTTTTGTTTTAGTTTCTTCCTCTATTTCATCATCATCGATAAAATTATCGTGCATAAAATCATCATCCGCAATATCATCGTCCCAATCGTCTTCGTCTTTCAATTCTTCTTCATCGTCGTTGTCTTCCTCTTCTTCCCAGTCTTCATCTTCAATTTCTTCGTCTTCCCAGTCTTCATCATTGTCAAGTTGAAAATCAGCATCATCCTCATTATCTTCTTCGTCAATGTCATCTTCGTCTTCCCAATCTTCGTCGTCTTCCCAATCATCTTCATCATCTTTTTCATCATCATTATCAATTTCTTTTTTTATATCATTTCCCCAGATATCATAATATACTTCATCATCTTTTTCTTTAGCTACATCATCATCTATTTCATCCTCTTCTTCAAAGTCATCTTCACTTTCTGTATTGTTAAAGCCTAAAATCATATCTATTTTTTTGTCAATCTCTGCTTTCATTTCTTCTTCTTCTGTTTCTTTTTTATTCTTTCCAGTCTTTATTTTCCTTTTATCAACTTTTACATCTTTTATTTCTACGTTTTCATCTTTATGTTCATCTATAACATCTTCAACTTCTTCATCTTCTTCATCTTCAAAAGATTCTTCAACATCTTCTATTGGCATATATTCAGATAAATCTCTGCCATATTTTTCTGTGACATTTTTGTTAAATACGTCATAGATTTTTTTCATTCCTTCTATTCTCCAATAATTAGGATTTATTATAGTTACAGGTAAGTTTAGCTTCTTTATTTCATTATCAAATTCTTCCGATTTATTTTCTAACGCTATTAAATAGCCATAATTATATAATTCAGCATACGATTTTTTTGTAGTTTTCTTAGTTATTTCTTTTAATAATAATGTATATAAATTATTAATCTGCACTAAATCCTCGTCCAGATTTTTACATGCTTCTTTCATTAATTTGTTATGTTCTTTTTCCCCATTTACAGCAGTTAGTCTTTCATTATCAAGAAATTGAACCAAATATTCTTTTAATGCTCCAATAAACTCAAGTTTACTTTTTGCATCTTTAATTGTTTTCTTATGCTTTTCACTTTTTGTATTATTTTTTTTTATCTCCGTAAATAGCTTACTAGTTTTATCATATATGCTTGTTAAAATTTCAGTTTCTTTCTTTTGTATATCAACATTTAGTGAAATAGCTTTTTTTATTACATCCATATTAAATGGTATTTTTTCTTTTTCCCCATTTTCTTTTATTTTTCCTTTTATTTCATCTTCTATTTCTTCTGTTGAAATATCTCTAAATTGTTTAGTCTTTTCTACAATTTCTGCATTTATTTCTTTGTAGTCATCTAATGTTTTATTTAGTATTTTATTATAGTCTTTTTCTATTGATCTTCTTGATTTCCCACATTCTGTCCTAATTTTACTTTTTTCATTAAATTCGGCTACAGCACTTATAAAATCTTGTGAATTTTGTTTTATTTGATTGTCTACTTCCTGAATATTACTATGTACTGTGTCAAATCTTTTTTGTATAAAATCAGAGTTTTCATCAATAACCTGAAATATTTCTACTCTTTCATTTTGGAATTTTGTATTTTTTTTATTCAATACTTCTTGTCTCTTTTGTATCTCCATTATTCGATTGGCTATCATATCATATTCTTGAATTATATCTTCATCCTCATTCGAAATTTCTTTATATTTTTCCAAACATTCTACTAAATCACAATAATCTTTAAAGTTTGTTTTTATGTTACTTTTCATATTATATCCGAACATCTGATTAAAATATCTTTCTAATACTATCGCATTCCTTTCGTACATAATTAATCCCTCCATAATTAAGACTTATGTCTTCTTCTGTCTATTGCATAGCTACTTCCCATAACTGCTTTTACTGCGTGCTTTACTTGTGCTGCAGTATCACCTATCTCTAAAATATTTGCAAATCTGCCCTTGTCCACAACAACTACTGCTATAGATATTGATGTTATGGGAAATTTTTCTATTATTCCTTTTCTATTTGCTACTTCTATGTATCCATCTTCTCTATCTTTATCGTTATAAAATTGTTGTACATTATTGTCGAAATTATATATTATAGCTTGACATAGTTTCTCAACGTCTTTACTAGGCACTATTGCAATAAAGTCATCTCCACCTATGTGTCCAACAAAACCATTACCATAATTATGTACAGCATTTACAATAATATTCGCTGTGTATTCAATTATTTGGTCTCCTTTTAAAAATCCATATACATCATTATATGCTTTGAAATTATCTAAATCTAAATATAATATAGAAAATTCTTCGTTTTTCATGAGATGTTTTTTTAGTTCTGAATTTATCTGTACATTTCCAGGAAGTCCTGTTAATGGGCTCATTCTTCTGTTTATTGTTAATAGCCTAGTTAGATTTTTTACTGTGTAATATAAATATCCTTCATCTACTGGTTTTCTTATGAAATATTCTATCGATTCACTTAAAATTTTCATCCTATGGTTTCTTTCGCCATTTGATGATACAACTATTACAGGCGTAATTGTATTGTCTTCATCTTTTCGTATTTTTCTACATACATCTATTACATCAATTTTTATCGCATCTTCATTTATTACTATTAGTGAGGGTATATTTTTTAAGGCTACATCTATTTGCTCTGTTTTTACGCTTATGAATTTGTATTCTTTATCATCTCTAAATAGCTCTCTAAATACTATAATTGAAGATTCATCGTCGTCTATTATATATACTTCGTTTAACATCATTTTACTCCTTAACGTATTCTACTGTTGTTGTTGCAATTAATCCATTACTATTATAAACTGTTACCGTTAATGTATTTTTTCCGTTTGCAAGTTCAAGATCTTTTTTATATTCTTTTTGGTTTATTTCTTCTGTTTGTACTTCTCCTGAATTTAAACTGTATTCTATTTTTGCTAAAGCTTCATCATCTGAACTTATTATTCTAAATACTTTTCCATTTGTTTTTACTTCTAGTTCTGGCTTATTGTCTCCTATTACTTTTTGTTGTTTTGTTGTTTTGTTTCCATTTGTATCTAATGCAACAACATTTAATGTATGTGTACCTTCTAATACATCTATTAATGTTTCAGTTTTTACATCATTTACTGTAAATTGTTTTGCATCTGCTTCGTTTTCATCCCAATAATACATTATATAGTCAATATTTATTTTACTTGTTACTGTTGCTTTTATTTTTCCATCGACTTGTTCTAATGTTATTGTTGGTTTTTCTTCAACTTCTGTTTGACTTTCATAAGATGATGAAATTCCATTCACATCTTTTGCTGTTATGTTTATTGTTGAACTTCCAACTGGTAATTCTACTTCTTGTTTTATTTCTTTTTGATTTTTTCCGTCTATTTGTACTGGCTCTTCGTCATTTATTGTGTATGTTACATTTGCTATTGCTTTATCATGTGTAACTACTATATTTATTGTTGATGCACTTTCTCTTTCTATTGTTATTACAGGTTTTGAGCTTGATGATGATACTACATTATTATCTACATTGCTTGATAGACTTTTATAAAAAGCATATCCTCCTGATGATGTTAGCCCTAACCCAAATATCATTAATATAACTGCAAATACAGTTAAAATTGAGTTGATTCCTGATTTATGTTTTCTTTTTGCTTGTGGTTTTTCTACTGCTAATATCTGATTCATTTACATTCTTCCTTTCTATTTATACGTTTAAATTATAACATAACCCAACTTGGTTGTAAATGATTTTATCTAAAAAATACCGCAAAAAAAAAAGGAAATTTATTCAAAAATTTCCTTTTATTTTATTATAATACAAACTTTTTAATTAAGATTATTCCTGTTGATAATACTACTAAAATTACAGCTCCTATTGTTATGATTTTAACAGCATTTTCTTGTATACCTGTTTTTATTGATAGTAATACTGAGGCATCATCTATATCATCTTCACCTGGCTTTTGATTGTCTGGTGTTGAATCTCTATCTGGAACACCTTCGTCATTATAGTCTTCAGATATTTCTGCTGTATTTGTTTTTAATCCAAGGTTGCTACTTCCATTTATCCATCTTAGAATAACTGTTACTTGAGCACTTTCTCCTGGTTGTAATAATGTATTTTCAAGTAGTCTTGTTGATATTACGTTATTTCCTTCATCTGTCCATCCTTGGTTGTCTTCAGCATAGAATTTTAGTCCTTGTGGTACATAGTCTGTTATTTCTTTAGCATAACCTGCTATGTCTCCCTCATTTGTTATTTTTATTGTATATCCAAATTTTACAACTGTAGAATTTAATTTCTTTTTATTTACTTCTACTTTTGGTATTTTATCTGTATTATCATCGCCTGTATTTCCAGTTTGTGTAGTTGTTGTTTTTCCATCTTCAGTTACATAAACTGTTGATACATATTTTAATAAGCTTAAATCAAATGTTTTTATTAATATTACTTCATAGTCATCATCATCTTCATTGTTTTTGTCTACATTGTCTGGTGTTGAGTCTATGTCTTTTGGTACGTCATTTCCTTTGTCGTCTTCATATTTTGTTATTTCTGCAACATTTACTATGTTTGTATTTGTTGGAGCTTTATCATTTACTCTACATAGTACTTGAACATCTCTATAATCAAGTCCTGAACCTGCTCCATCGTCTGTTTTTTTGTCAAATGCTTTTAGTAAATTTTTAGCTGTTGTGTCGTCTTTGTCATATCCTAAATATGTTGTTTTTATTGTTTTTCCGTCTGTTCCAACGTTCCATCCGAATGCTGTATTGAAATCACAATCTACATAGTCTAAGTAGTCTGGTAAGTGGTCTGTTATTTCTCCCGCATATACGTCTGTTTCGCCTTCATTATATACTCTTATATTGTAAAGTACATATGATTTTGCTGGTACTGTTAATGGATCTTTTACCATTTCATATGTTGCATCATGACAATTTGGGTCTGATTTTAATTTTGATGTATCTACTTTTGTTGCTCTCGTGTATGGATTTTCTTTGCTTCCTATTTTTCCGTTTGCTGTTATATATTCTCCATCTTCTATTGTTGTATCATTACTTACTGCTGTTATGAATTTTGTTAATGCTAAGTCTACTTTCTTTTTCTCAACTTTTACAACTTCCCAGTCATCATCATCTTCTTCTCTGTTTTCTTGATTTTTGTTCTTTAAATTTTCTGGTTTTGAGTCAACATCTTCTGTTAAATCTCCTCCATTTTTGTCTTGATATTTAGTTATTTCTGCTGAGTTTACTAATTTTGTATCTTCTGGAGCTTTTGAGTTAACTCTACATAGGATTTGTATATCTCTATAGTCAAGTCCTGAACCTGCTCCATCATCATTTTGTTTGTCAAACGCTTTTAGTAAATTTTTAGCTGATGTGTCGTCCTTGTTGTAAGCCAAATAATTTGTCGTTACTGTTTTTCCGTCTGAACCTATTTTCCAGCCATATGCAGTATTAAAATCACAATCTACATAGTCTAAGTAATTTGGTAAGTAGTCTTTAATTTCTCCTGCATATACGTCTGTTTCACCTTCATTATATACTCTTATATTATAAAGCACATATGATTGTTCAGGTACAGTTAATGGGTCTTTTACCCTTTCGTATGTAGCATCATGACAATTTGGGTCTGATTTTAATTTTGATGTATCTACCTTTGTTGCTCTTATATATGGGTTTGTAACACTTCCTGCATTTTTTGAAGTTGTATCTTTTGTTAGATATTCTCCATCTTCTATTTTTATATCATCACTTACTGCTGTTATGAATTTTGTTAACGCTAAGTCTACTTTTCCAAGAATTATATTGTCATAGTCTTCATCATCTTGATATTTTTTATCTCCGTCTTTTCCTGGCCACTGATTTGTTTGTGAGTCTCTATCTTTTAATGTACTTTCATCTTGTTTGTTTCCATTTGTATCTTCTGCTTCTGTTATTGCTGCTTCATTTCTTATTGTCTTTCCAGCCCCATCTGCCGCAGATACTCTTAATACTAATGTAATACTTGTTCTATCTAAGCCATCTCCATTGTAGTTATTATCTTTGCTACTATCATATGCATTTAATTTTTTGTATTTGTCTCCTCCGTTGTCTTTTATGTTACAGGTTACACTTATTGTTTTTTCTCCATTATATGTATCTGTCATAAGTGCATCTTCACTAGTTTTATCTAGTTCCCATTTTGCATTATTGTCTCCAACTAATTTATAAGTTGCTTCATCTACTTCTATTTCTTCTGATTTTCCTTGTGAATCACAAGCAATTATAGTTTTTCCATCTGTTGGTTGTTTTTGATATACAAATTGTAAACCTGTTGGAATGTTATCTCTTATTTTATTAACATATCCATCTATGTCTCCTTCATTGTAAACCGTAAATGTATATGTTACATAGTCTCCATGTTTTACTTGTATTGGTGTTTTGTCTTGTGTGTATTTGGCTGTTGTTGTTGTTTTATTTGCTAAGTTTGTTGTATCAATTTTTGGTTCTTGTCTTCCTACTGTTGTTGTTCCATTTGAATATATACTTGATATATATTTTTGTAATGCTAAATCGAATTCTGCTGGTTTAACCACTACTACTTCGAAATCGTCGTCATCTTCTCTTCCTGGGAAGTAGTCATCATTATTTGTTCCATCATTATAAACATTTTTGTTGTTATCACCATTTTTGTTATTTCCACCATGATATCCATTATATTTGTCTCCTGTTGTTTTAAGTTCTGCTGATGGAATTTTAGTAACATCTGAATCTCTATCTTTAGTTACTTCTGAATTTGTTTCAGTGTTATATTCTTTTGATATATATGCAATATTTGTTAAATATGTATTTGCTCCTGAAGCTGGTGCTTGAGTTACTTCACATTCAACTTCTATTGTTTCTGATGATAATTTACTTCCACCATCATACGCATTTAATACATTTTTGCTTACATTTGTAAATGTTATTGTATTTGCTGTTTCATCATATACATATGAATATTTTATGTTTCCAGATTGGTATGTTCCTGTTTTTTCACCTTTTAGTTTTAATCCTTCTGGTAGTTTGTCTACTATTTCTGATGCGTAACCATTCATATCTCCTTCGTTGTAGACTGTTATTTCATATGTTATAATGTCACCTTTTTCTACAACTACTGGGTCTTTTCTATGATTATATGTTGCTGTTCCATTTTTTTCGATGTCACTTGCTATATATGTTACTTTTCTGTTTGCTAATTTTCCTGCTTCATTTGCAATTAGTTTTGAATTAATTTCTGTTGCTCCTGCTTTTTTTAATGCTTTTATTGATTTTCTAAGTGCTAAGTCGAATTCTTTTGTTATTCCTGCATTTACTGTTAATTCAAAAGGTTGTTTTCCTGGATCAACTTCTATAACTGGTTGTTCTGTTTTTGTTGTTGAAATCCATAATGTTTTGCTATTAGCTTTGTATGAACCTTCGAAATTTATTTTTATACTGCTTCCTGTAATTTTATTTTGTGGAATTGTTATATAAAATTCTTTGCCTATATGTGTTCCTAATGTTTGATTTGTATCTCTTGTTCCCTCAGCATTTGATATATATGCTCCTGTATCTGTCATACCATTTACTGAAATTGTATCTGATAATTCATATACTTTTGCACTTTGTGTTTCTATTTTTATAGGTCCTACAACATAATATTTTGTACTATCTAATGTTTTTTCTGTTATATTGGCAGTTGTTGGTGTTACTTTAAGTGGGCTTTCTTCTGTAGTATTTTCTGAATTCGCTGCATAGTTATTTGCTGCATCTATTAAATAATTACATACTATAGCTGCTTGTTCATTTTTCCATTTTCCAACTTTGGCTTTTTTGCCACTTACAATAGTTTCAACTTCTGTAGACACATCGTCTAATGGTTTCCAATTATTAGTATTTGTACTTGTTGATCCATTTGATCCTACAAGTGGTAACCATTGGTCTTTTACATTATATGTTTCACTTTTAGCATCATTATTATCTAGATAATTTGTAAAATACCATAAAGCTGATTGTTGTGCTACTTCTATCAATTCATCTGGTAATTCTACAATTTGTATATTATCACTTGGATCAACGTAGTAATATCCTTGTTTTCCAGTATCAGAAACTTTGCTTGAATAGTCATAATCTGATTGTTTTATATATCTATATCCTTGTACTTTTGTTCCATCATCAAGTACTGCATCATCTAGGTCTCCATATACTAGTCCAGCATTTGCAAGAAATTGTTTTTTATTTGCATCATTTTGGTCTGTACTGTTTGGAATATATAGGTTGTCCAATATCCATAATATTTGTTTTAAGTATTTACTGTTTACAATATTTTTGTAAGTACTAGATAATGCACTGTCATTTTTTATTAATTCTATATCACTTTCTAGATTTAAGTTATATGACCTATTATATGTTGCTGCTGTTCCAACTGTTCCACTTAACCATGTTTCCCCTGCTGTTGCATTTAAACAATAATAATTGGTTTTTGTTCCACTCATTATTTGGTATACTGGATGATGTGATTCTCCGCCAGCTCCTACTGTTCTTAATGCATACCCATCTGTAAATTTACCATTAGCATATCTAAAATATGATAGTGTTAGGCCTTTTGCATCATTTTCTTGGTAATCTTGCATCGCAAAGCTTGAGGTTGTTCCGATTCCTAAAATAACCATAAGCATTACGATAAATACTTTTTTGATACTTCCTCTCATTTTCATAAATACCTTCCTTATTACTTAAATTTTGCTATATTTTATTTTACTATTTTTGTTTGTTTTTTTCAATATGTTATTGTTAATTTATTTTTGTGTCACCAATATAGCTTACGGACTGTCGTTTTCTAAGTTTTTTACAGTTCCTTTACAATTATATTACATTTTCGTAATAAAATCAATGTTTTGTCCTCAATAATTTAGGATTTTTAGGGCTATAAGGTTATATTATTTTTATTTTTTTATATAATTTATTGTAAATTGTTGGGAGGGTTATAATGAACTTTAGAAATGTTTTTATTTTCTTTGTTTTTTTTTGTTTTATAGTAAATCCAGTTGTTTCTTTTGCTGATGATTTTTTAGAAGAAAGTGTTGAGGTATCTTTTGAAAATAATGCCCATTCGACAGAAGCTCCTGTAATTAATGCAAGACATGCTGTTGTTTTAGATAGAGCATCTAAAACCATATTATATGGAAAAGGTGAAAATGAAAAGTGTAAAATGGCTTCAACTACTAAGATTATTACAGCAATAGTTGTTCTTGAAAATACTTCTGATTTGAATTCGATTGTAACTGTATCTAAAAAAGCTTCTGGTACAGGTGGTTCGAGATTAGGTCTTGCATATAATAATGAGGTTACGGTTAATGATTTACTTTATGGTCTTTTAATGGTTTCAGGTAATGATGCAGCTGTTGCTCTGGCTGAATTTGTTGGTGGTAGTGTAGAAAATTTTGCAGAAATGATGAACCAAAAAGCTAATTCTTTAGGTCTTGTATCTAGCCATTTTGTTACTCCTCATGGTTTAGACCAAGATGAACATTATACAACTGCTTTTGAACTTGCAAAGATTGCTGATTATGCACTTAATAATAAAACTTTTTCTAAGATTGTTTATACTAAAAACTATATCGTTTCTATTAGTGGAAAACCTAAAAACTTAAATAATACCAATGAATTACTTGGATATTTAGACGGTGTTTATGGAGTAAAAACTGGTTTTACAAATGGTGCTAATAGGTGTCTTGTTAGTTCTTGCAAAAGAGGAAATTTAGATATTGTTTGTGTTGTCTTGGGTTGTGATACTAAAAAAGATAGAACTTTAGATAGTATAAAACTTATTAATTATATCTTTGATAATTTTTCTATTGTTAATGTTAAAGATATTTTAAATGCAAATTTTGATGAATGGTCTTCTCATTATTCAAGTTCTATTTTCGTTGAAAAAGGTGTTTCTACAAATGTTGCTTTTTGCTTGGATGATACTAATTTTTTGTATGAAAAAGTTGCGATTAAAAATGATGTTTTAGATGATATTTATACTCCTATTTCTGTTTCTAATTTTTATGAAGCTCCCTTAAACGCTGGTGATATTGTAGGAAGTATGGATTTTTTTGTTGGAGATATGAAATATTTTTCTGTTAATATTTTGAATAAAAATTTGCTTTCCAGAAAAAATGTTTTAGATTATTGGAAATTTTTCCTAGAGAATTATTTTGCTTTTTGGCATTAAAAAGGTTATAATTATTCTTAATTTTATAGAAATAAAGAGAAATTTGCAAATTTTACTTTTGAGCCTTGGCTATTCGCAAATTTTTCTTATAAACCTATTGACTTTTATTACTTTTTTTGTTATTATAGGAAAGTAATTTGCGGGAATAGCTCAGTTGATAGAGCGCCGCCTTGCCAAGGCGGAGGTCGCGGGTTTGAGCCCCGTTTCCCGCTCCAAATTTTGTTGTACTATTTTTTACTTTAGTGCATATAATTTAATATATGGCGACTTAGCCAAGCGGTAAGGCACGAGTCTGCAAAACTCTGATGATCGGTTCGACTCCGATAGTCGCCTCCAAAAGTATAATAAAAACGTTGATTTTTCAACGTTTTTTATTTTTATATAAATTTACTTGTTGCCTTACATCCATAGTAATAGGGCATTTTCACTTTCAAAGTTATTGGAGTTTTTTGAGTACATCTTAACATATATTAGTTCAAAAATTTTTAAAATTTTATATGTTCGCTTGAAATTTACCAATAAATGTTATATGATATCAAACATAGGAAATGAGATAGTAGATTTGTGTTGCCACTTCAACTTGGATAGTTTTACTATCGGAAAGTGAGGTGGTGTTTATGAGTTTTTTATTATTTTTAATAATAGCCTTAATGGTTTCAATAACTATAAACGTAGCCTTATTAGCGATAATACATAGTCAATATGTAAATTCAATTATAGATAAGGAATAAAAATAACAACACATTCTACTTTTTGACCGAAGGGAATGTGTTGTTATTACTATATAAAGTGGTAACCATATTATCTATGGTTTCTCATTTTCTATCCATATTATACACAAAATCTAGATAATTGTCAAACCATTTAAGAATAAAATCTTCATTCTAATATATTGAAAGGAAAATTAAAAATGATTGTAAAAGAAAATAATGAAATTACAGTAAAAGTAACTTGTTCTAAAGAAGCATTACTATCTATTTTGAAACAAAAAGGGTTTACATCAGGAAGAACCTTTTTATTAGATGATTATTATTTTATTCCAAATGAAATAAATATAGAAAATATAACTACAAGAGAAATTATTTCCAAATGTATAATTATAAGAAATATATTTGAAAACAACTTATATCACAAAAAAATTACATATAAAATAAAAGAATTTGCTGATAGCGGAGATATACTAAGTCAAAAATCTATAAATTGCGATATTTATGATATAGAACAAGCAAAATTACTATTAGAAGCCATTGGATATCATCAAATTATGAATATAAAGGAAAATGATGTAATTTATACAAAAGAAAATCTTGAATTAGCTATCAAAGATATAAAAAATGGAAATCTTTTAATTGAAATTGAAACAGAACCTAATTCTAATTTTGATACAATAGACAAATTAAAAGATATTATAATAAATCTGGAAATACCAATAGAAACTAATAATTTTTTTGTAAAAAAAGCAGAAATAGAATTAAACAAAATATTAAATAGATGTACGTAGAATCGCTTGGATGGAATATGTTGTTATCACAAAAAAGTAGTAACAACATATTCTATGGTGTGCTATTTTTGAATTTGTCCTATATCCGAACAGCAATTATCATATCTAGATTGTAATAATCAATATTTCTATTAACCTTACGGTTTCCTTCAATTTCAACTGTTGGGAATTTCCCAACAGTTGAATCTTCTGTTAATTCCTGTTGTTAATTCGTTCATAACTATCAACTCCTTTTATAAAAACTTTATACTCTTCTCAATTTTCTCAACAACCTCATCTGCAAAAACTTCCGAAATGAACCCATTCTCTTCATAACTTCTTGTACTATATTTATTTAATGTATACTTAACCTCATCTAAAATCATTTTCTCACTCATACCATTTATAGGAAAAACCTCTGCATTTTCGAATTTATTTTTAGCTTCTTCCCACCATTTTTCATTTATATTACTATTTTCAAATTTCTCTATTCCTTCCTCATAATGTTTATATGCAGTATTATAATCAAACCCTTCTTCTAGTAGCTTTGGATACAACTCATTTTGATAAATTTCATCACAAATAATATCTGTAAGTACATGAATTAAATATCCCATTAAATAATTTTTTTCATATTTATCAATATTTTCTTTATAATAATTTATAATATTTTCTTTCCATTTTTCCAAGCTCTCATCTCTTCTGTGTGTTCTCCATCTATCCTCTTTGCTTGCAAAACCATATGCATTTACACTATCCGGTACCATAAGTCCTAAATAAAAATTATTTGTATCATATTTTTTATACTTTTTTGCTATTTTATCTCCTATAAATTCATGAAATAATATACTTGGCATTGTTCTAACCTCCACTTTTTGTTTTATTATAGCATATTAAAAACAAAATTTCTTCAATTAATTTCAAATTATTTTATACTTATAAAATCCTTGATATTTGCAAATTTACTTTCTCCTATTCCACTTACATTTTTTATATCTTCAATTGTTTTAAAATTACCATTTTGCTTTCTATATTCTACAATTCTTGTAGCTAGTGAATTTCCTATTCCGGGCAAAGTCGATAGTTCATTTTCAGTTGCTTTATTTATATTTACTATGTTAGTATTTGTTGTTTTTTCATCTTCTTGAATAATCCCTTCTCCACTATCTTTTGATAATACATCTTCATCACCTATATCCTCATCATCTAGATTAGGGATTTTTATTTTTGTACCATCATCTAGTACATATGCAAGGTTCACATTCGAAATATCTGCATTTTCTGTTAAACCACCTGCTGCCTCAATTGCATCTTCTATTCTACTTCCTTCTTTTAATTTTACAATTCCTGGATTTTTGACGCTTCCTGTTATATGTACAATAACTATTTCTTCAGTATCTTGACTCATTTGTTTTGTATTTTGATTTGAAACTAGAATATTTTCATCTAATTCTATATTGTTTGTTTGATTTTTGTTATTTATAAAATATATTATACCTATTGCTACAAGTATTGCAATTATACTTAAGATTATTTTTTGTTTTTTAGTTAAATTTTCTAACATTTTTACCTCCATTTTATGATTTTTTATTAAAATTATTGAAAAATTTTATTTTATATTGTATATTTATATACGAAATTTTATAGAAGTGGTGAACATATGAAAAAAAAGACTTTAAATATAATAATTATTTTTTTAATATTAATATTACAAACTAAATTTGTTTATGGAGCAACTACAAATGATATTTCTCCAGACAATAAGTTAGATATATATTCAGATGCAGCGGTTTTAATAGATTCAAAAACTGGTTCTGTACTTTATTCCAAAAATAGTGATGAGAAAAAATATCCTGCAAGTACTACCAAAATTTTAACAGCCATTATAGCTCTTGAAAAATGTAATTTAGATGATATTGTAACTGTTTCTAAATCTGCAATTTCTGCAATTCCGTCAGGATATTCTTCTGCATATTTATCAGAAGGGGAACAAATTTCTGTAAATGATTTAATAACCGTATTTTTGGTTCATTCCGCTAATGATGCTGGCTATGTGCTTGCAGAACATATTTCTGGCTCTATTGAAAATTTTGCCGAATTGATGAATCAAAAGGCAAAAGAGATTGGATGTACAAATACACACTTTACAAATCCTAGTGGAATTCATGATGAAAATCATTATTCAACAGCATATGACTTGGCATTAATTGCAAGGTATTGTATGCAAAACTCTACTTTTAAGAAAATTGTTTCTCAAAAAAGTTGTACTATAAATAGTACAAATAAATCTGATGTAAGAAAATATACAAATACAAATGATTTAATAAATCCATCTTCTAAGTATTATTTAGAAGAATGTGTCGGAATTAAAACTGGTTATACTAAAGAAGCTAAAAATTGTTTAATTTCTGCTTGTGCAAAAAATAATCTTGGACTAATTTGTGTTGTATTAGGTGCAAATCAAATTAATGGTAGCGAAAGTTCTAGGTATATAGATTCTATAAATTTATTTAAATATGGATACTCTAACTTTTCATTAAGAACATTTGCTACTAAAGATGACATTTTATCTTCAATTGAAATTGCAAATGGTACAAAAGATACAAGAAATTTAGATTTGGTATTAGAAGATTCTGTTTCAGGTATTCTAAATAATTCTAGTGATGTGCCAGCTCCTCAAATTACATTAAAGGAAAATGTTTCTGCTCCTATCGCAAAAAATGCTATTTTAGGTACTGTTACATATAATATCGGTTCAGTTTCTTACACAAAAAATTTATTAGCTTCACATGATGTTGAATTAGATGAACATTTGATGTTTATTTTTGGAATTTTATTAATTTTGATTTTGGCTTTAATTTTGATGTTAATTTTATTTAAGAATTCTAAAAAAAAGAAAAATAGAAAATCTAAATATTATAATTTATAATTTGGAGGGAATGTAATCCCTCCTTTTATTTGTAATCTTTTCCTATTACTATTTTTATATCTATTGTACTTGATGTTGATATTTTACTTGATATATCTCCTACTCCTAATATATCTTTTATATCATTTACAATATCGTTTTTTACTGCTGTTTTATTTACTATTATTGTTTTTGATGTTACTGTTGTTGTCCCTGTTTTATATACATTATATCCTTCTGCTTTTAGCTCTTTTGTTGCCTTATTTAAAAGTGTTTTATCTTCACTACCATTTAGCAGTTCGATTTTTATTTTTGAGTTTTCAGATACTGTATTTGTATTTTCCGTTGTATTGGCTGTATTTGTAACATTTGTGGTGTTAGAACTATTTGCGGTTTCTTCTTGATTTTCTTCTGTTGTTCCATTTTGCTCTTCAAATAATTCTTTTACAAGTTTATCTGTTTCTTTTTTATTATATATGAAAAATGATAATTTATTATAATAATCTGCTTCTCCTGGTATACTTGCTGTTTGGATATTTTCTGTATTAAAGTCTACTGCATATGCAATATAGTCTTTTATAGTTGACCAATTTGTTATATTTGTTGTTACATTTTCTTTTACTATATCTATAAAACTTCCTATTTTGGTTATATTTTTTAATTGTAATGTTTGTTTTGCAACTTCTGTTATAAATTCTCTTTGTGTTCTCATTCTTCCAAGGTCATTATCTCCATATTCTGCTGGATATGATGTTCCATTATTATTTTTTCTAAATCTTACTAATCCTTCTGCTTGCTCTCCATTTAATTTTTGTTTTCCTTTTTTTAAATGAATTGCTAATTTTTGTGAGCTGTCATCATAGTTCATGTCTATTGGAACATCAAATTCGACTCCTCCTATTTCATTAACTAATTGTACTAATGCATTATTACTTATTACTACATAGTATTTTATGTCTAATCCTGTTATTTTATTTACAGCCGCTAGTGTTTTTTCTGGACTCGATTGATACAAAGCATTTATTTTATCATATGATGTTGCCTTTTGCTTGTTTGTCCCTACAAATGTATCTCTTGGAATTGATATTAATGTTGCTTTTTGTGTTTTGGGGTTGTATGATGCAACCATTAGTGTATCTGTTAGTTTTGAAGAAATGTCCTCACTTACTCCCATGATCAATACTGTAAATGGGTCTAAATCTTTTAAGTTTCTTTCGTCCTGTCCCATGGCTGTTTGTATCATTCCTTTTACTCCCCAACCATTTTTGTATGCACTAAAAAATACAAATATTGATATCATCAAAATTATTACTAACAATATTATTAATATTACTTTTAAAGCCGTATGTCTTTTTTTAGGCTTTTTTTCTTTTATATCTTTCACTTTTTTATTCATTTGATTTTATTTTTCACTCTTTTCTTTCTAAATTAAAAACTATGTGTCAAATTATATCAAATTTTTACCTAAAAGGCAATAGTTTACAATAATATTGTTATTATATAAAATTTTTGTTATATATGAATTATTTATTGCTTCTGCTATATTTCCTTTTCCGTTGATTGATACTACAAAATACATTATTGTTAATATAATATATATAATTACTAGGCCTTTAGCTATTCCATATACCACTCCACCTAGTTCGTTAAATTGCTTTATTAGTGGCAAATTAGCTATTGCTTGTGTAAATACCTTAAGTACAATTAGCACTGCTCTAATTACTATAAATAGAATTATACTTGTTAAGATTTCAACAGCTCTAATTGAAACTGTATTTGCAACTGTTTCAATCACCTGTGATTTTGCTTCATCTGCGGTGTTTTTTATTGCATCTTCTATATATTTTTGCATTCCTGTATTACTAGAACTTTCTTCACTTTGCTTTTCTTCTGTAGTATTGTTTATTATAGCAGATTTTATTTTGTCATCTATTTCTGTATTATTTATTATTATGTTTGCAACTGGTCTATATAAAATAATTGTTGCAATTAGTGCTATAAAAAATGCAAATATATTAAAAACAACATTTATTAAGCCTTTTTTGTATCCCATTATTATACTTAATACCAAAATTGCAATTATAATTAAATCCATTAATATTCCCATAGTTAGTCTCCTTTTTATAAATTTATTATTTCTATTCTATCTTTGTATATAATTATTGCTAAATTGTTTGACATCATTACATTTGTTATTTCTTGTTTTGCTACATATTTTTTTATTAACATTCCATTTGTATTTACAAAATACATTTCTGTTCCTATGTTTATTCCAATAATATTCCCATATGTATACATTTCTTTCGCTATTTCATCAAAACTATATTTATATTCTTGATTGTTTAATGTGTTTTTTATATTTAATGTTGAACTTGAATCAAATATTCCTTTTTGTTCTTCTTTTATATATGCAATAGAATTGTTTAAATTGCCTGATACAAATGTCATTATATCATCTTTTGAAACTACTTCACTTTCTTCATTGTCTTTTATAACTTTTACCACATCATCATATACACATATTAAATCATCTTTTTCTTGATATTGTATTTTTACAATCATTTCTGATGTTCCTGCTTCTTTTGAGTAAACAATTGCTTGATTTGAATTTGTACTTGCTTTTTCTACTGATATTATTTTTATTGTGGATTTTATTAATGTTCCTGATGTATCCATTTCTGCAAATGCTAAATATTTATTGTCATTTGATATCGATACATCTATTACTCTTGTTGATGACATAAAATTTCTTAATAATTGCTTTCCATTTGAATCATATAAAGTTATAATGGATT
This sequence comes from uncultured Clostridia bacterium, assembly GCA_934121905.1. Classification (GTDB taxonomy): domain Bacteria; phylum Bacillota; class Clostridia; order TANB77; family CAG-508; genus CAG-269. The sequence continues at coordinate 149,949 of CAKOVI010000002.1, read as the reverse complement.
TATATGTAGTATCTGTTATAACAATTGCTACATAGCCATTTTTGTTTACATATATTTGCTGTATTTCTCCATCAACTTTTTGTTTCCATAAATAAGTTTTATCTAGTATTAGGCAAAATTCTTGACCTTTTTTTTCTGCTATTGCTAAATATTTATCATTTTGTGTAAATATTGCGGTATTTATGTCTACAGATATATCTGTAATGCTTTCTCCAGATTGATTATATAATTTTAGATTTTTTTCAGTTAGTATTCCTATATATTTTCCGAAACATATTATTTGATTATTTTTATCTACATTTAAGTCTATTGTAGCTGTATTTTCTGATAATATGTCTTTTCTAAATACATTTATATCTACCCATTTTCTGAATCCTTCTTCTGCGATATATAATGAAATTATTACTATTATTGCTATTATCAATATTGTAATTAGACATATTATAACTACTTTCCTTATATTTAGTTCTCTCTGTATTTGATATTCTTCTTTTTCCATTAGGTTCTCCTTTTTTTGGATTTTTATTGATTTATATTTTATCAAATACATATAAAAATATCAATAAAATTTTTTGCATCAATATAAAAAATTTGACAAATATTATTTTAAAATAAAATATATTTCAACAATCCCTAAATACCCAAATATCGGAAACAAACTATTTACCAAATTAGAAAAACCAATTGGAGAAACTAAGATACTAGTTATGCACAATATAGCTGCAATTTGTGGAAAACTATTCTCTTTTGGGCATACATTGTTCAAAAAAGCTATTCCAACCGAAATAGCAGTTGTAAATATTGCTGTTAAAATTATTATTCCATATACAAACTTAAAAACTGAAAACTTATTTTCAATAACATAAATAATTGGCATCTCAAGATTTGAGAAATTAGTATCTACATTTACCAATAGCAAGAAAATTAACATTGACATTAAACACATTGCTATTCCTACACCAATAGTTATTAACTTTATTTGATTTTTATTTTTCAAAAACTTCTTTAAATTAATTAAAACTGGTATTACCAAAATTAGATTATAACTTGCATATAAAATTGCTTGTATTATCCAAAATGACTTTTGAGTTATTGTTACATTCGTACCTATCTTTTTTATATCTAGTCCTAAAATATTTTGTATACCAATTATTATAACCATTAAAATTAAAGACGGTATAATTATACTATTTATTTTGGTTATTCCCTCAATATTTTTAAGAAAAATAAAATATGAAATTATTGCTAAAATACTACTTCCTATAATTTTATTAATTTCAAATGCTTGCGATAAATATGTTCCAAAACCTGAAATCATTATAAAAAATGTAGCACACAAAAAAATATTTATTATTATATTTGTAATATTTATTAAAAACTTTCTCTCTTTAAAAATACTATTCAAAAATTCTTTATATGAATAAATTTCTTTTTCATTAACTATATTTAATGTTTTATAAATTGTTAGAGCCATAATTATATTACATATTATAATTCCCCACATTCCGCTAATACCAAATCTATAAAAAAATAAATATATTTCTTGACCGTGAAGCAAAACCTGCTCCTATTATTGCACCTATAATTGTAAATAAAATCATAAAAACCCCTGTATTAGTATATACAGGAGTTTTTTATTTATGATTTTATTTCTTTCTTCTTCTTACTTGCCATACTATAAATCCTAATAATATAATTGCAATTGGTACAATGAATATTATTCTGATGATTGTTAATTTTTGTGCATCTGTTGGTGTAAAGTCACTTGCTTTTGTATAGTCTTTTCTGATTGTTATGTCTTCATTATTATCTGTTAGATATGCTATTGAGTTTAGCATTAAGTCTTTATTGTTTGCTAATATTAGCATTGGGTTTGTTTGGCTTGTTAATTGTATATCTGATACAAAGTTGTTATCTCCAAAAATTACAAGTGTTGAAGAAAGAGCATTTTCGTCATTATCAGATTCATCTGCATTTTCTTCTGATTCTGTTGATATTTTTTTAGTAAATATTCCTCCAACTGTGAATCCACCTTGCTCATCACCAGTTGTATCATCAGATGTATTTGAAACATTTTTTCTAAAATATGATGTGCTTGGTGTAGATATTATATCTTGCTCTGTAACACCTAAGTTTGAAAGTTCATCTGTGTTTACATTTATTTTTGTTGAATTTAGTAAAATTACATTTTTTAATTTTTGTGCAATTTCTGTTGAACCTAAATCTTCAACCATACAACTTGCATATCCTAAAGCTGTTCTTTCGTCATCTGTTTCATATATGTAACCAACTTCAAATGGCTTTATTCCGTATAGTGCAAGAATTTTGTTTACATTTGGCAAATCCTTTGCCTCAGAATAACTTGAATTTAGCCATAAAATTTTTCCACCATTATTTATGTATTTTATTATTTCATTTGTTGTTAATTCATCAAAATCTTTATTTGGTGTTGTTATAACTAGTGTATCACAATCTTCAGGAATTGAACCCTTTACCATCATATCTAATGTTTGATAATTTAAAACTTCATCTTTTAAATATAATGATAAATAATACATTCCACCTGAATATTCTAGTGAGTAATTAGAATATCCTGATAAGAAATATACATTTGCAATTTTTTCTGATGTTACATTTAATATTGCAGAAGTTATTTTTTCTTCTGTTATATCAATAGTACCTGATGTATCATATGTATATAAATCATTTGAAGATAATATTTTTGATTTTTCTCCATTTTCTACTATTATTGCTTTACTATCATTTGTAACATCATATTTTGATGCAATATCAGTTCTCTCATTTGCATCTATTACTTCTACATTTATGTTACTATTTGCTTTATTATATTGTTTTGCTAAATTTACTTGTGTTGAACTGTCATCATATCCTACAAAATATAAGTTAATTACTGTTCCAATATTTTTTATTCTTTCTTTACTTTCTTCTGTTAATGTATATTCTTTGTTTGATGTACAATCTATAGGTGTTAAGTCAAGTGATTGTACAATAGAATTTATTAATATTACTATTGCAACTAATATCGCAATTAAAAGTAATGTATTTGTTCCACTTATTAGCCATCTCTTTTTTATTGTGTTTATAAACTTTGTTCCAAACTTTTCTTTATTGTTTGTTTCTGGCTTTTTTTCTTTTTTCTCTTTCAATTTTCCTACTCCTTTCCTATTTCACGCTTTTTCTTCTTTGCATAACTATCATTGTTATTAAAATACATGCTACTGTTAATGTTACAAATATTACGCAAGAACCTATATTTATTTGTCCATATAGGAAATTTATAAATTGATCCATTAAAGATAGATTTGATAAACTATCTACTAAATATGGAACCCATGTTGCTACAAATACAAATGCAAATGTTATTATTCCTGCTATTATTGGTGATTCTGTAAGGCTTGATGCAAGTACTCCAAATGATATGTATGTCATAGAAAGTAGTAAAAATCCTAAAATTGATGTTAAGTATATTGGAACATTTGGCATTTCAAAGAAACATAAAATTCCAAAATACATTAATGTACATACAACTGGTATTAATATTAATAGGAATGCTGATAAAAATTTTGCTATTACAACTCCTAACATACTTACAGGTGATGTTAATAGTAATTGGTCTGTTCCTGATTTTCTTTCACCTGAAAATGTCCACATTGTAAGAAGTGGTGTTATAAACATTAAACCATATAATGCCGTATAGTAAAATAAGTATGTTAAGTCTATACTTGATTGTCCTATTGTAGTTAAATAAAAGAAACTACTAAATGCTAATAAAAATATTCCTATTACAACATATCCTATTGGAGATAAGAAGTAATTTTTTAGTTCTTTTTTTATTACTGCTCCCATTATTTATCTCCTCCTTCTTTTATTATTTTCATGAATGCATCTTCAAGTGTTGCTTCTGCTTTTTTCATTTCTATTATTGTTATATTTTCTTTTGCAAATTCATTAAATATTGTTTTGTTTAAGTTTACGTCATTTTCTCCTGTTATTTCATATCTCTTTGTTTTGTCTTCATTTTCTTTTATTAGTTTTATGTCTTTTATTCCTGTTATTTTTTCTTTTATTCCATCTATTTTGTTTTCTTTGTCTTCTACTGTTACATAAACAACATTGTTATCTGATACTTTCTTTTCTAGATTTTCAGGAGTGTCTATTGCAACTATTTTTCCTTTATTTATTATTATTACTCTATCACATATTTGACTTACTTCTGATAGGATATGTGAACTTAGTATTACTGTGTGTTTTTTTCCTAGATTTTTTATTAGGCTTCTTATTTCCGTAATTTGTTTTGGATCTAGTCCTACTGTTGGCTCATCTAGTATTAATATTTTTGGGTCTGCGACTAGTGTTCCTGCTAAACTTACTCTTTGTTTTTGTCCTCTTGATAGATTTTTTATTAGTTTGTTTTGCATTTGGTCTAACCCAGTTTCTTTAAGTACCTCTTGAACTTTTTCTTTTTTGGCTTTTCTCTCTACTTTTCTTAGTTCTGCCATGTATGTTACAAATTCTTTTACTGTTAAATCTGTATATAATGGTACTCCTTCTGGCATATATCCAATTTCTTTCTTTGCTTTTTTTGATTTTTTTATTGTATCAAAGCCATCTACTATAATGTTTCCGTCTGTTTGCTCGATATATCCTGTTATCATGTTCATTGTTGTACTTTTTCCTGCTCCATTTGGTCCTAGGAATCCTACAACTTCTCCATCGTTTATAGTGAAGCTGATATCGTCTACGGCTACAAAGCTTCCGTATTTTTTTGTGACATTTTTTACCTCAATCACGGGTGGTTCCTCCTTATCTTTTTTTCTTTGATTTAACATGATTATATTATCATTTATGGTTTTGGTTGTAAATGGTTTTCACAGAAAGTTCACAATTAAGTTGGGGAAGGCTACGGAAGGTAGGGTTGAAAATTGATGTTCTATATATATTTTTTGCAATACTATAGTAAGGAAAAACTTAATTTTTAAGTTTTTCCTTATGTTTTTATGTTCACTATTTGGTATAATTTGCTAGGAAAAGAGGTGTAATTATGCAACTTTCAGATGCAACTAGAATACGAATTAGTCAACTATTAAAAGATAATAATATGAAATTATAGAATCTAGCTACTGCTGCTGGAGTATCACTACCTACAATATCTGATTTTATGAAAAATGATACTAAACATCTAAGAATGAATACTATGTTACATATTTGTGAAGGTTTTAATATAACCTTAGTAGATTTCTTTCCAGATTCAGTATTTGATGATGTTTACGCAGAATAAGTTTATGTAAATCTTATAAAATTTGTATTTTTTTGTTACTTTTTATTGACAACACTTTATTTTTATGTTATTATAGTTCTGTTGATTTGATATGGGTCAGTAGCTCAGTTGGATAGAGCACAGGCCTTCTAAGCCTGGTGTCGGGGGTTCGATTCCCTTCTGGCTCACCATAATATAAATAACCCACAACAAAATATTTTGATTTTGTTGTGGGTTATTTTAAAATAAAAATGAGGTGACACTATGAAAATAAATGTAAAAGCAATACAAAAATTATCAAAAATAAAAAATTCTTTTTATGATGCCCTAAAAATAGAGTATTTATATCATTCCAATAAACTTGAAAGTAGTACTTTTAATTTGAACAAATTCATCCATTCCAGGACTGTAATGGTCGTATAGGTAGATTTATTATTTTAAAGCAATGTATAGAAAACAATGTTGATTTAATTGCTATTGATGATGAATACAATATTGAATATAGAAGTAGCTTATATCAAGCTCAGACTACTAATAATTTGATACATTGGTTTCTGTATTTGAAAAATGTCAATTTAGATTAGATATTAAATTAAGTGATTTTTTTGAATTAATCGACCAAGTTAGTAAGGAAGTAAATCAGGGATGTTAATATAAAATAATATCATAAATTTTGAACTGCCGAATAAAGGTATGTAAAAATACTTTTATTCGACAGTCTACTTTTTATATCAATTTTCACATGACATTAATCAAAATACGTAAAATTTATTAAACCGCAAAGCCAATTCTTGTTTTCACTTTTTCTGTCTTTTTTTCATATAATAACACTTTTTCCACATCACATTTTTTAATTAAATTTATATCATCAAGATTTCCTAGTGAAACCCTATTTGCTTGCTCAATTTTTATTTTTTCATATATATTTCTTACATATCTTCCATTTGAAAAAGTTGGATTTATTTTTTTATGCTTAAAATCACTTATTAAGCTCTCTTTTACTTGACTTGAAATTTTATAATTTTCTTTTTTAGCAAGATTTTTAAAAATTGCATATAAATTTTCTTCATCATAATTAGGGAAATCAATATAAAATTGTATTCTGCTTTCAAAGCCAGGATTTCTTTTTATTAAATCATTCATTTCATTCTGATATCCTGCTAATATGACACACAAATCATTTCTATTATCTTCCATTTCCTTTATTAATGTTGCTATTGCTTCATCTTCAAATGAGCCTTTTCTATCTGAATTTAAGCTATAAGCTTCATCAATAAATAAAATTCCCCCTTTTGCTCTATTTACGCACTTTTTTACTTCTTTTGCCGTCCATCCAACATATTGGCCAACTAAGTCTCGACCATGAATTTCAACAAATTCGCCTTTAGATAAAATTTTTTCCTCTTTAAATATCTTTCCAATAATTCTTGCTACTGTTGTTTTTCCTGTTCCAGGGTTTCCAGTAAAGCACATGTGTAACATTGGTAGATTACTTTTTCTTCTTTTGCAAATTTTTACATAATTTACAATCTTATTTATTTCTTCTTTAATATTATTAATACCAATTAATGAGTTAAAGTTTAAATTTTGTTCATAATTTTTTTCAACTTTTTGTGATTTTTCTTTCTTATTATTAATTTTATCTTTTCCATCTTTTAAATATTTTTCTGCAACCATATCATCAATATTTTCAATATTATTTATTTTACATTGCAAAATGACATGATTCATTTTTGACTTAACAATAAAAAATGGTTCTCTAATTAATTCATTTATATAATTACATCCATCACTAAAAGTAATTTGATTTTTTTTCAAAATATCATTAATGTAATCTCTTTTATTTTCTTCAGATATCTTATCAATTTGAAAAAACCAATCAAAATATTTATTAAATAGTGCATTTACTTCCCCCACACAATAATTTTTATCAATAATTATAAAAACTTTATCTTTAAGTTTATTTATCATTCCTATTATTTTATCTCTATGCTCATCAAAATCGCTCAATATTTTTTCAGAGTCGATAATTATCAAATCACTTTTCACCTCTTTTTTACCAATATCATCTACAGTTATGAATTCATAACCTTTTTCTATTATGTTGTTATTCTTTAATAGTTTATATAAAAATTCTACAAGCTTATTTTTTGTTTCTGATGGATAATCTGAATTATTGTGTATTATTATGTTATAATTTGCGAAATGGATTTTGTTACTTATTTCTAAGTATTTTGCATAATTTAAAATCTCCCATTTGCTATTTTCTATTCCATAAATATTATCTAATTCTTTTTCAATATCATTTTCTAGTATATTTTTCATATTTTTTACATCTCCTATTAAATAAATTTTTTCTGAATTATATATTTTTTCACTTGATAAATCAACTCCACTGGTCACATAATGCACGTTTAAAAGAGCTTTGAAAATTTTTCAAAGCTCTTGTTCTTCATATTTTTTTAGCAACTTGTGTTACCATATAAATTTCAATTAGAAAAATATAGCATCATCATCATCTTGTCCAAATTCTTCAGGACCCGAAAAAAGTGCCACACCATAAAAATTTGAAATAAATATACTCTTTTTCTTAACTCCAGTATTTATTATTTTTTTACAAGTATTATAAATAAATTTTTTTATTTTTTCGGTAAAATCGTAAGTATATATAATAAATACTACTACTTCAAAATCTTTAAATGTCTTAATATATTCTTCTATATCATTGTCAATTATTTTTTCTATGGCAATACCTTCAAAAAAATCACAAATTTTGTAATTTATATTTTTATTATTAAATTCGTTCTCAATAATATCTATAATTTTAGAAATATTAAGTTCATTTGGGTTTAAAAAAATAACATCTTTTTTATTTATTATATTAAATAATTTTCTTATCCTATTTTCTTTTATTTTTAAAAGTTTATTAGATACATCTAAATATTGAAATTTACATTCATTGTATGTTAATTCTACTTTATTTGCTTCTGAGTCTTTTTGATTTAGAATATATATTTCCGTAATGTCATTTATATTATATAAATTATTGTATTCTCTATCCATTATTACAAATGTATCTATACTTCTAAGATATTCTTCTTTCAAAAATTCTGACAGTTTTATATTATCTATATCAAAATAATCAAAATCATCTGTTACCAAAATTGTAATATTAAATACAGCACAAAGTTGTTTTAATATTTCAAGACTATGCTGTATTTCATCTCTTTTATCAAACATTTTATCTTTTTCATATTGAATAAGCTTTATATTATCTATTATTACAAATTTTATATCTTCTTCCTCAACATATTTTCCAATATATTTTATTATATCATCAATTGTAATTGGCATTTTATCTCTTACAAATAATTTTGATTGACTTAAATTGTTTATAGTATAATGTAATTCTAAATATAAATCTTCATTTGAAATTTCGCCTAAATATGGACTTCTTATCATTCTTAATTCATCGGTTGTTATAGAAGATTCCTTTAAAATAATTTTATCAGATAAACTAAAATTATTTGGTAAATCTTTTATTTGTTTTGTAAATTCACCATAATTTAACTCTTTCATATCAGCTCTTATATAATCTTCTTCTAACGAAAAAAATAATACCGGTATGTTTTGATGTATTGCTAAATTACTTGCAATATTTATCAAAAATGTTGTTTTTCCAACATCTTTTAGTCCTCCTAATAAAATCAAATTTGGTTCATTTATATTAAGATAATTGTCTAATTCATGAAATTCCGTTTGCATTTTTCCTCCCATTTTTTCAAATTTAAGTTTTTGGCAAAGCCTCTTTTATTTCATTTTTCAATCGTGCCTTTGAAAAATTATCCATACGTCCAGATAACATTCCTCCGCAAATAACAGTATATTCTTTTTTTAATCCTTGTCCTCTATATTTGAACTGAGTAGTATCTTTATTTTTTCCTAAACTATATAACAATTTTTGAGATGCATGTGCATTGTTTATCCAAATTAAATCTAAATTCAAATTATTATCTTCAAATTCTTTTATATGTAGATTAAGTATTTCCTTCATATATTCTTTTATGTTCTCATCATTAAAGTTTAATTTTCCTTGTTCTGTTTGATGATAATAAAAGAATTCTCCCATAACTATAGTATATTTGGCATTTTTATGTTCAATATAAAATTTTTTTATACCTTCTTTTTCTTCTTTGTTTAAATCTTCATTTTTGCTAAGAAAATTATCAAGCTCATTTTGGGTCATATTACACCAATTCCATTTTAACATTTTTTCGTCACCCAAAATATCTTTGAACATATTATATATACTTCCATAAAATTTGTTGTTTACGTAATTTTGAATTTTCATATTTGGAATATGACCTAAAAAAATATAGTTTTCATTTTGTCTTTCTATATTGGCATGTGTTGTATTTCCTGCCGGATTAATTCCCATACATAATATGTATCTAGTTTCTTTATTACTTGTATTAATCTGAAACCCCTGTGAAGCTATTCTTTCATCTTCTATATTATTTAACATTTTCTTTGTATATTCTACATATTTATTTTCTTTTTCCATTAACTAATTCCTCCGATTTTATTTTACCTTTACATACTTTATTTTTCAACCTGTTGGTCACAAAATGTTTTATTTTATTGCTTTAAATCACTCCATTTTTGTAATTTTATATACTTAATATTTATTATAGTACTAAATATGTTTTTTTGTAAAGTTTTTCGTTTGTTTTATTATTGCTTTCTATCGCATGCAATTTGACATAATATTTTTATTGTTATATAATTAAACTGTAACGGCAATTACCATTATATAACAGGAGGATTTAACATGACTGACGAATTTTTAACTTATTTATGTAAAGGAAACTATCTCTTAGCTATTAAACATGGATGGTATTTTGAAGACCTTGAAAATCTTCAAAAAGCCATCGACAAAAGAGGCAGATTCCCAAAAAATTATTTTGATAAACCAGAGAACAAGTGCTATTTCGCACCAATCTCACCTGATTTTACAAAGAATGATTTGCGGGAAATCAAATCTGATTTGACATTTGAATTAAGAAAACATGCATCTGTTTCTTCGGATCGTGCAGATCAGATGATACGATTGCTTCATGCTTTAGCAATTCTGCATGAACCCAAAACAAATGTCGAGCCAGACTTAACATCTCCTAATTCACACATAAGAAATGCGTGTGTTGATTTATGGCTGCTTGATGATGGCTCAGCAGAAATTGGAACCGTCCTTTTAAAAGTAGGAGATTCTCTTTATAAGATGGCTTCTGATTTAAGGAAAGGCAACAATTTTTCTAGCATCAACGAAGAATATGTGAATAATATCTTCGTCGAATTGGAAAATTTAAAACATTTGCCAAATTATGAAAAAGCCGTTTCATCTGCTTTCAATAATACCTTGCAGGCCATTGAATACTTATCTAAAAAGAGGAAAAATTCCTCTAAATAAAATAAACCGAAAGCTGCTTTTTTAGTGGCTTTCGGTTTTATTAGTTTTCTAACATCCTGATTAATTTTCTTGACAAAGCTCATATTTATTGCTATACTTTTTTTAGTAAAAATAATTGGAGGAAACCAAAGATGATAAATACAAAAAATATGTCTTTAGAAAAAGAACTAATGACAACTTTAAAAGAATTAAACAATAGTGAACAAAATGAAATAAAAATTTTATCAGCATATTTTATAAACTCATGCGAAAATTTAAAAAAAGAAAAATTACAATCAATAGAAAATAGCATTTCAAATCAAATAAAATTTTACGGAAAAAGAAAAGAACAATATTTAAAAGAAATAAATTCAATTTTAGCTAAATATTCTACTTTAATTGAAGAGGTAATAAATCTATATACTACTAGATTTACCGCTATTATAACTAAATTGCAAAACTGTTACGATAACCAAAAAGTATCAATAGTAAATTGTAAAATTTCTATATATTCAAAAAATGATGTTAAAGAAGCTGCATCTGAGTATAAAATAAATAACTATGAAACCATAATTCAAGAATGTAAAAAACAATTATTAGATTGCAAAAAAGATATGGAAGTTGAAGTAAATCAAATATTTTATAATACAGAAAATTCTTTAATTGTAAAAAAAGCTAATATTTTTCAAAAATTTATTAATTTATTTACTGGTGGTTCAAAAGTTAAAAACTTTGTATTAAATTCATCAAATGCTGAACTTCAGAAAATAGAAAGAAATTCTACTATTACTAATAATAAAATATATGATACAACCATAGACAATATAGCACTTATAGAAGATGGTATAATTCAAACAAAAAATATTTTTGATAATATGTTAAAGGAGTATGGTTACAATGGATAATGGTTTTGGAAAAATGATTTATAATGGTACAATTTTAGATTTAAATAAATTAGATGATATTCAAATTGGACAAATTCTTAAGGAATTACAAGATGACCAATCTTTAAAAAAGAATAAAATAAATAAAATTTTGGATAAAATGTGTGAGGAAATGTAAGATGAATGATAATGATAAAATTTTAAATGATTTAGAAACTGCAAAAAAGCAGTTAGAAGAAGGGCTTCAAAATGAATTTGACCCACAAATTAGAATGGAGTATGAAGAAGAATTGAAATCTATTGTGGAACAAATTGAAGAAATGCAAAATAACTATGAAATAACATCTGATTCAGATGAGGAACTTGAAAACGATGATTCAAGCTCAATTGAAGAAGAATCTATTGATGAAGAAGAAAATGAAGATAAATCAAATTCAGTTGAGGAAGAACTTGACGATGAAAAAAATGAAGATGAAAATATAATTGATGCTGAATATTATGAAATACATGATATAGATTCTAACGAAAAATTATCTCACAGAGCAGCTAGACTTGCCAAAGATTATACTCTAGCTCAAGCTGAAAACTTAAAAATTAATGCTAAAACTTTTGCACATCATAAAACAGAACAAGCTAAAAATTACGTTCATACTAAAGTCGATAATGCAAAAAATGCTGTCTTAAATTCTAGACCAGTAAGGTTTGCAAGAGGTGTAAAAAATGTTGGAAAAAAAGTATTTAGAGGATTCAAAACTGCTGGAACTATAGCCTTAGGAGTAGGTGCCTTGTCTGTAGAAGCTGTACAAAAAGCAAAAAATACAGTTGAAAAAGTTGGACCCGAAAGTTTAAAAAATATTGTAAATACAGGACGTGAAAATGCTAATTCTCTTTTAGACAAGTTAGAGGACAAAGTTATGAGTAAACAACTTGAAGTTATGGAAAAACAACAAAAACTTGAACAAGAAATGAGTGAAAGATAATTGGAAAAAACGAGTAATTTGTCTTAAATTACTCGCTTTTTCTATTGTCATAATTTTAATCTTTATTCCAAAATACCTTATAAGCTCTATATGCCTCATAAATATCAAATTTACTTGTAACTTCATAAGGAGCATGCATTGATAAAACTGGAACTCCACAATCTATTACATCTACACCTTTATTAGCTAAAATGTAAGCGATTGTTCCTCCTCCACCTACATCAACTTTTCCAAGTTCTGAAACTTGATATTTTATATTGTTTGTTTCTAAAAGATTTCTTACCCAAGCTACATATTCAGCATTTGCATCTGACGCACCTGATTTTCCTCTTGCACCAGTATATTTATTTAAAGTTATTCCTTTTGATAAATATCCACTGTTATCTCTATCTGAAACAGAAGCATATAATGGGTCAAAGCCTGCATCTACATCTGATGATAACATTTTTGAGTAACAAAATACTTTGTCTAATAAGTTTACTCTATTTTCACCTGTTTTGTTTAATAACTCTGAAACAAAGTAATCAAATACATGTGATTCCATACCAGTATTTCCCATACTTCCAATTTCTTCTTTGTCTGAAAGTATGCATATAGATGTTTTTTGAGGTCTTTCTATTTCCATTAAAGCTTTTAAAGCTGTATAACTACATACTTTATCATCTTGTCCATAAGCTGCTACCATTCCATAATCAAATCCTAATGAACGTGCTTTAAATGCTGGTACTAATTCTAGTTCTGAACTTACAAAATCTTTTTCTGTTATTCCATATTTTTCATTTAATATTTTTAGAATATTTAGTTTTACTTTTTGTTTTGATTCATCATCTAAAATTGGAATACTTCCAACCAATAAATCTAAATTTTCTCCTTCTATTGCTTCCCTAAGTCTTTTTGCTTCTTGGTCTTTTGCTAAATGTGGTAATAAATCTGTTATTGTAAATATTGGGTCATTTTCATCTTCTCCAATATTTATTGTGATTTTTTCTCCATCTGCTTTTATCATTACTCCATGTATACTTAATGGAATTGTTGTCCATTGATATTTTTTTATCCCCCCATAGTAATGTGTGTTAAAATATGCAAGTTCTCCATCTTCATATAATGGATTTGGTTTTAAATCTAGTCTTGGAGAGTCTATATGTGCTCCTACTATGTGTAATCCATTTTCTAATTTTTCTTCTCCAATTACTGCAAAATATATACTTTTTTCTCTATTTACAAAATATACTTTATCTCCTGCTTTTAATGAATCTACTTTATTTACATCTCTAAATCCATTAGCTTCCGCAATGTTTTTAGCATTTGCAGCAAATTCTCTTTCTGTTTTAGAACGGTTTAAAAATTCCATGTATCCGTTACAAAAGTCAAATATTTGACCAAACTTTTCATCTGATGTTTCTAGCCATCCTGATTTTTTTTCATTTAGTAATTCTCTTCTTTGATTTTCGTTCATTTTTTCCTCCTTTAGTTTAATTTTTTTATTATTATATCACTTAACTTTAATTTTTACTACTAATTTTTGATATTTTAAAAAAAGGAGTTTTACATTGCAATATTTTTTATTTTCTAAAATTCTTAATTTCTTCATCTATTTTTTCAATAAATTCTCTTTCATCCATAGCACCAATATCTCCCTCGCCTCTTGCACGAACTCCAACTTGATTGCCTTGAACTTCTTTATCTCCTAAAATCAACATATAAGGAATTTTATTTAATTGAGCCTCACGGATTTTATATCCTATCTTTTCTTGTCTATCATCTAATTCAACACGAATTCCTGCTTTACGTAGGTCATCAGTTACTTTAACTGCGTAATCTCTTTGTTTATCAGTAATTGGCATAACCTCAACTTGAACTGGTGCAAGCCAGACTGGTAAAATTCCTTTTGTTTCTTCAAGTAAGAATGAAATAAATCTATCTGAGCTTCCAAGTATAGCTCTGTGAATAACAACCGGTCTATGTTTTTCTCCATCTTCTCCTACATATTCAAGTTCAAATCTTTCCGGTAAAGCAAAATCTAATTGACATGTTGGTATTGTTACATCATGGTTTAGAGCTGTTTTTATTTGTATGTCTATTTTTGGACCATAAAATGCAGCTTCACCTTCTGCTTCGTAAAAGTCTATATTTAGTTCTGTTAAGATTTCTCTTAATTGACTTTCTGCTGTTTCCCACATTTCATCATTATCTATATATTTTTCTTTGTTATTTTTATCTCTTAAAGATAATCTATAACTAAATGCAGATGCAGAAAATCCAAAATCTTCTTGATATACTTCTTTTATTAAACTTAATACTTTTCCAACTTCCTCTTTTATTTGGTCAGGTCTTACAAATAGGTGTGCATCATTTTGGCACATTTGACGAACTCTTTCTAATCCACAAACACTTCCGCTATCTTCGTATCTAAAGTCATTTGCAAGCTCACCTATTTTGATTGGTAAATCTCTATAAGAACGCATTTTGCTCTTATATATTAACATATGATGAGGACAGTTCATTGGCCTTAAAACCATTTCTTCGTCTCCCATTTTCATCATTGGAAACATATCATCTTTATAGTGGTCCCAGTGTCCTGATGTTTTGTACAATGCTACATTTGCTAAGCTTGGTGTATATACGTGTTGATATCCTAAAGCTAATTCCTTGTCTTGAATGTATCTTTCTAAAACTCTTCTTATTGTTGCTCCTTTTGGTAAATATAAAGGAAGTCCTGAACCTACCAATTTATGTGTCATAAATAATTCTTGGTCTTTTCCTATTTTTCTATGGTCTCTTTCTTTTGCTTCTTCAAGTTTTGCTAAATATTCCTCTACTTGACTTGCTTTTGGGAATGATATAGCATATATTCTTTGTAGCATTTTATTATGCTCATCACCTCTCCAATATGCTCCTGATGTAGATAGGATTTTTACAGCTTTTATTTTTCCTGTACTCATTAAATGTGGTCCAGCACATAAGTCCGTAAATTCCCCCTGCTTATAGAATGATATTTCTTCTCCTTCTGGTAGGTCTTTTATCAACTCTACTTTGTATGGTTCATTTTTTTCTTCCATGAATTTTATAGCTTCTTCTCTTTGAAGTGTGAATCTTTCTATAGGTAAATTTTCTTTTATTATTTTTTTCATTTCTGCTTCTATTTTTTCTTTGTCTTCATCTGTAAAGTTTTTCTCTACATCGAAATCATAATAAAATCCTTCATCTATTGATGGTCCAATTGCCAATTTTGTTTCTGGTTTTATTCTTTTTATTGCTTGTGCCATTATATGTGATGTTGTATGCCAATATGCCTTTTTTCCTTCTAATGAACTTTCGAATGTGTGTATTTCTAGGTTACAGTCTTTGTTTAAAATATATCTTAAATCTACAACTTTTCCATCTACGCTTGCACATGTTGCAACTCTTGCTAACCCTTCGCTTATTTCTTTTGCTACATCAAATACGCTCTTTCCAGCTTCTACTTCTTTGATGCTTCCATCTTTTAATGTTATTTTAATCATTTTTATTCCTCCTTTTCTCTATTTCGCACAAAAAAGACCCGGTCCTTTTTGTTCTATGCAAAAAAGCTCCTATAGATACTTTTTTGCATCCATAGGAGCGTATATATTTTACGCGGTTCCATCCTTGTTTTCTCTTAATTAATAGAATTATAACGGATTCTAATCGTCTGGCTTGTTCACCAGAAATATGAAGAGGTAGTTTTCGAATAGTTTTACTTTGGTTAGCTTTCAGCCTTTGGCTAACTTCTCTTTTAAAGATATTTTCTATTTTACTTTTCTCTTACTATTTTTGTATTATGTTAATATAATAATACGTTTTTTTATTTTTGTCAATTGCTTTTTATAATTTTAATGATTTTCTCAACCATATCTTTATTTTGTCCAAATATAATTGAATAAATCAAATAATCTTCCCAAATCACAATATCATTATGTTCCTTTTCATTTAATAAAGAATATTCTTTAATATATTTTTTTAATCCTTCAAGTTTTAAGTTTATATCATTACCTTTTTTATTTCTTATATATGGATTTAAATCATTCATTAGTTTATATGATTTCAAATATACATTAGCTATAAATGGTAAGCTAATCAACAATAAAAATATCACTGTAATTGAAACAATTGATATAAATGAAAGTATTCCATTACTCATAAATGTATTACTAAATAATAATTCTGGTAAACTGAAAAAAAGAAAAATTAAAATTATATATATACAGATAACTACTGTTTTTTTCTTTTTTAATTTTTTTTCTATTTCAGACCTTTCTACTATCAAATCATTTTCTATGCAATCTTCAATAATTTTTTCCTCGAAATCTATAAAATTAATTTCCTTTGTTTTATTTTGAATAATTTTTTCTAAAATATATTTTTCATTTTTCTCTAAATTATTACTTGTAGCATCAACTATTTTTACTTGATTATCAATTTTAATTTTTCGTTTTAGCTCTAATGAAATTAAGGTAGCTACTATATCTTTTTCATCTAATTTAAAATCATCAATATAGCTTAATACTCCTGGCGAATATGTTGATATAATATCTCTATAATAGCTATCATTTTTTATATCAATTTTATTTAACTTTTCTTTATTATATTTTTTATATGCCAATCTTATTCCAATATATAATATTGTTATATAAAATGTTTTTAAAATGGCAAATACTGTATACATAAAAATTATAAATAAAATTGATACCAACCCATTTGCATATTCTCTTATTCCCATTGATGTTGGTATTTCGTCATTTATGTTTATATTACCTGTTTTAAAATCATTAAAAATTTTTAATGCTACAATTAGTATTATAATAGTCCAATAAATTATATCAATTATTTTTATAAACTTCTTTTTACTTATCATCTACATAGTATCCTTCATTTTATTATCTTGATAGATAATTATTTTTATTCTTCATCACCTTTTAATTTTTCAGCTCTATCTGCTGCAATTAAATTATCAATCATTTCATCTAAATCACCATTTAGAAAATTTTCCATTTGATATACGCTAAATCCAATTCTATGGTCTGTTATTCTTCCTTGAGGATAATTGTAAGTACGTATTTTTTCACTTCTATCTCCAGAACCAACTTGAGATTTTCTAGCATTTGCAATTTCTGAATCTTGTTTTGATTTTTCTATATCATATAATCTTGATTTTAATAAGTTCATTGCATATTCTCTGTTTTGTAATTGTGATCTTTGGGTTTGACATTCTGCTACTATTCCTGTTGGAACATGTATTAATCTTACGGCTGATGATGTTTTATTGATGTGTTGTCCTCCAGCTCCTGATGCCCTAAATACTTCCATTTTTATGTCTGCCGGATTTATCTCTATTTCAACATCTTCTACTACTGGTAGTACTGCAACTGTTGCAGTTGATGTATGTATTCTTCCGCTACTTTCTGTGTCTGGTACACGTTGAACTCTGTGTACTCCACTTTCAAATTTTAATCTACTATATGCTCCTTTTCCTGTTACCATGAATGAGATTTCTTTATATCCACCTAATTCCGTAGCATTTTCATTTAAGACTTCTATTTTCCAGTGTTTTCTTTCTGCATACATTCCATACATTCTAAATAGTGTTCCTGCAAATAGTGCTGCTTCTTCACCACCTGCTCCACCTCTTATTTCACATATAACACTTTTATCATCATTTGGGTCTTTTGGAATTAGTAAAACTTTTAGTTCTTCTTCAACTTTTGCTAGTTTTTCTTTTGAAGAGTAATATTCTTCTTCTGCTAATTCCTTCATTTCTGGGTCTTCTAGCATTTCTTTTGCCTCATTCATATTGTTCATAATTTCTTTATATTCTCTATATTTTTGTACAACATCTTCCATCGAACTATGTTCTTTTACTAATTTTCTCCATTCATTAGTATTTGCAATTACTTCTGGGTCACTTATTTGTGAATTTAATTCATCATATCTCTTTTCTACTAATTCTAATTTTTCAAACATACTTTTCTTTCCTTTCTTAAATCTTCTTTATTATACTACGTTTTTGGCTTTTAAACAATAGAAACACTTAATTTTTTGCAATTAAGTGTTTCTGTTTATTTAATTATCGTCATCTATTGGTCCAAATAATTCATCAAATTTTGCTTCTAATTCTTTTTGCAAGTCATATTCGTCTTCTGGGTCTTCGTTCATTGGAAGTATAGGTGCATCATTTGTATCTATATCGTCTAATGATAATTTTTCTATTTTTTGTTTTTCTTGTTTTGGTATTTCATCTTTAGGCTTGCCTTCTTTTTTAGGCTCTTCAATTGGGTCTGGGTCATCAAACAAGTCATCTAAAGATTCAACTTTTAAATCTTTAACTGTTTCCTTATCTTTTTCTTCAACATAAGGATTATATGGATTGTATTTTCTCCAATTTCCTCTTTCAATTTCTCCTATATCATTATGGCTTATCTCTAATGCTGCCATTTCCTTTGCCATAGGCTTTTTGAAGTAATAGAATTTTGGTGCTTTTATAGGTCTTATTCCTTTTTCAAAAATAATACACAAGTCATTGTCCATTCTTCTTAATTCATCTGGTGTCATTAATGCTCTTGCCATTATTTGTTCAGAATCACTTGTTCCAGTCTTTTTATGCTCTTTATCTCTATTTACAGAAGTGCTTCCATGTGATATTGTTTTTTCTCCTAATGCTTTAGAGAAATACTCAACGGTTTTTTGTGAGTTACTTCCTAAAAATACGTGTGTATCACAGTTACCTATGATTGTTTCATGTGCTTTTTCATATATTGCCTCTAATTGGTCTAGGTTCTGTAAGATAACACTAAATGATATTCCCCTACTTCTTGATGTTGATATTTTTTTATCGAAGTCTGGTATTCTACCAATGTTTGCAAACTCGTCTAGTATAAAATATGTACGTTCTTTTAGCCTTCCTCCATTGTTGTCTGCGAAATCATATAATTGTTGTATCATTTGTGCAAAGAAAATTGTTAATAAGAAATCATACGCACCATGTGTATCTGATGATATAACATATACCGCTGTTTTTTCACTTCCTATTTCTTCAAAGTTTATTGTGTCTGTTGATGTAAGTTCTGCTATTTCTTTTGAATCGAATTTTCCAAGTTTTGATTGCAATGTACTCAAAATTGAACTATATGTCTTTTCTGGTGCGATTTCTATAGATTTGTAGTTCATTCTTGCTGGATGATCATATGGTAACTGACTCATCAATTCTGTAAGTAAGTTGCTTCCTCCATTTGAGTTCGCTGCTCTTACCATTTCCGCACAGCTTGCAAGGTTTTGCTCTTCTTCTGGTCTTGTTGCCATTAAGTAATATATTAATGCTTTTAGCAAGGTTTCTGCCGAATCATCCCAGAATGGATCTGAACCTCCACCTTCAGCTTTTTGTCCTTTTACTATTGTATTTGCAATTACGTCTACATCTATTTCTGATGATATATGTAATAATGGGTTATATCCGTCACTAAACTGCGGATGTACAAGGTTTAAAACTTTTATCTTATAACCATGTTCTTTTAAATACCCTGCTGTTCTATCATATAGTTCTCCTTTTGGGTCTGTAAATACATATGATCCTAGCATTTGATATGCATTTGGTATTGAGTATGATGCAGATTTACCAGAACCTGAACCTCCGACTACTAGTACGTTTACGTTTCCTCTTTTATCTAGTGGCAAATAGTTATGTTCAGCAAGTATTATTCCTGATTTTTTACTTAATACTTTGTACTGTTCTCCATTTTCGCTCCAGTCACTTGAACCATGTTCTATATCATCATATCTATGTTTTGGCATCATTTTGAATATTCCAATTATTACTACTATTATATAAAATAATGAAAATCCAAATAAATTTTTTATGTAATTTAAAATGATACCTCTTTCCGCTAATGTTTTAAATCCCTTACCCGGATTTGTTACTGCACTCATAAATACCGTTAGAAATGAGTCCATGTTAAACTCTCCAAGTAATGTTTTTGTGTAAATTCCACAAGTCCAAGGCATGATAAATACTATAGCTAGTAATAGCCATAGTATTCCTGCTACTATTATTGTTGTTTTCCCTTTTTTTAGTGCTGATTCTAATTTATAATTCATAAATTTTCACCCTTTTCTTTTGATTATCTAGATGATCGTTCACTTTTGCTTCTTTTGGTTTTTGTGTTTTCTTTCTCATCATCAACTACTTTTATAATTGCGTCTTCTGATGGAACCGGTTTAGCATCTTTACTGTTTCCAACTTCAAGAGTTTTATGATTATTTTTTTCATTTACTCTTTGTTTTGGCTCTATCGCATATACGTGAATTTCAGGTTCTTTTTCCCATTCATAGTCTCTATCTTTTGCTTCTTCTGGTACACCTTCATTTATAAATTGTTCCATTTCTTTTATTTTAGCCTCTTTCTCCTTTTTGGTCATTTTAGAATCCTCCTTAATTCTTATCATCTCTTATTTCAAACGCAAAATAAGATTTGTTAGGTTTTAATTTGCATTTTCCTTTTACTTCGTCAGCTTCATCATCATAATAAAGAACTGGCTTTATTTCTTCTGTTGTTTCAGGGTCAATTATTGTTATTGCTCTTTTAAAGTTTGGAGTATATTTAAAATCTCTTATTTCTGTTGCTTCTTCAGAATATATTGTATCGAATTTAAATGGAATTGGTTTTTTTGATATTTTTACTTCATCATTTATAAGCAGTCCATTATTTATTACAACTTTTTCTTTAGCAAAAGAAAATATTACTAGTTGATTTCCTGTTTCTTGAGGGTCTTCTACATAAAAAGTTTTTTTCTTTAAATCTCCTACAATTTGCTCTGTTGAACGTAGTCTCTCAACAGTAAATTTGGGATATTTTTTTTGATATTCCTTTTTTGTTTTATATACCTCATATATAACTGTATTTACTCCTTTTGGATCTGTTATGCTAAAATGTTTTCCTTTCCATGATTCCATTTTATTTTCCTCCATTTTCTATGATTTTATTACATAGATTTTTCCTTATACAGCCACTTTTTATTATAACAATATTTCTACTTTATGTCAATAGCATTTAGAAAAATCTATATTTTTCTAGGATTAAAGCTCGATACGGTGCTTAATTTTTCGAACAATTTTTTTTCTTCTTGACTTAATTTCTTTGGTACCATAATATTTACTTTTACAACTAAATCTCCTCTTCCGCCTTTTCCATCTTTATATCCTTTTCCAGATATCTTTAATACTTCGCCTGTTTCAATTCCTTCCGGTATGTATACTACTGTTCCGTCATCTATTGAATATACTGTTGTTCTAGTTCCAAGTGCTGCTTCCCATGGCGTTAGATATAGATTTGTATATAAGTCATTTCCTTTTAGTTTGAATTTATCACTATCCTTTATGTTTACTTTGATAAATAAGTCTCCATTTTTTCCACCATCTATTCCTTGTTTTCCTTGCCCTAGTAGTCTTATTTTTTCTCCGTCTCTAAGTCCTGCTGGAATTGATACCGTGAATACTTTTAACTTTCCATCTACTGTTCTTAATGATATTTTTTTGTCTAGTCCATAAAAAACTTCTTCAATATCAACATCTATACTTGTTTCTATGTTTTCTCCTTTTATAGGATTTTTTTCTTGTTTGTTTGTCTTTTTGGGTACTGTATTTTCATTAGTTCCAAAAAACATATTGAAGAAATCTCCAAATGATGTGTTATTTTTTTTACTTTCTTCTTTATATTGTTGTTGCCTAACTTTCATGTTGTTTCTAAGCCATATTCTATCATATTTTCTTTTTGATGTATTTTCTGATAGTACTTTATATGCTTCGTTTATATCTTTAATTTTCTCCTCAGCTAATTTGTCCTGTACATTTAAATCTGGATGATTTTTTTTAACTGCTAGTCTATATGCATTTTTTATTTGCTCTGAAGATACTTTATTTGTCTTTAGTTCTAATATTTTGTAATAATCTTTAAAAACCATCTTTTCTTCTTAGCCCCTTTTTAGCTAATTTCCTCCTTTTCTTGTTATTTCAAGCTTTTCTTGCTTTTTGCGGATATATTTATCCTATCCAAATTTAAAAGTGGTTTCATTATATCAGGTAAATCAAAAAAAATCCATAGTTTTTATGGATTTTTTGAATATTATTTTTATTCTATTAGCCCAAAACCTGTAGACACAAACCTTGTTTTATGAGCTCCAGTACTATCCACTGGGTCGTTAATCAATTCGTAATTAACAGTCATTGCCGTAGATGTTCCACCATCTAAGTTTGCGGCATTGTATGCTCCATAATTTTGCATTATTTCTATTAAGTCATCCATATCTGCTCCTGGTCTTTTAACTGTTCTACCATCTACAACTAGGAATAATACAATTCCATCTTTTCTTTGTCCAATAGCCGTACGTGGTGCTGTTCCCCAACCACCATTTCCAACAACTCCTGATGCTTTTCCATTAACAATTAAAAATGGTCCACATGTTACGGCATCTCTAATTTTCAATGCCCTTGCTGAATCTTCTGTGCATTTTGAAGATAATACAAGTTTATTATTTGTGTCAAAACCTATTATACCACCTGCTCCTGCATAATAATATGAAGTTACAAGCCTTCCTTTAGAAAAAGTTATACCTAGTGGATTTGCCGCATTACTACTATAATTTGGGTCATCAAATCCTCCACCATTTATTGCAACAACTGCTTTATTGTTTTTAGCCATTGTTGTTAAGTATTGTCCGCTTGAACCTATTTTTGAAGTTACAAGTGTATGTATTTTTGATGGGTCATATATTGCAGCTAAATATCCGCTATATCCTTTTCCATTTATTTCTATTATTTTATATGTATCATTTTGATTTTCTTTTTCTAATATTGCTCTTTCATATTCATTTTCATATGTAGTTTGTTCTTGAACTCCAACAACAATTGCATTAGTGTCTGTGTCTTCCTGAATTTCGTCTACTTTGTTATTTGCCATTACTGCATCAATAGTTTCTTGGTCATAAAATAGATATGCAATCCATTGATGTGTCATCGTTGTCATTGCAGATGTAATTAACCAATCTCTAAATCCATTGTATGGACCATAAAGTAATATTCCAACTGAGCTAACACCAATCACAAATAAAATAGCCAGAGTTATTAAAATTTTCTTTCCTATGTTTCTTTTTTTCTTTTTATTTCCTTTGTTTTTATTATTATTTTTCTTTTTATTATCTTTTTTTATTTCTTCGATTTCATCTATTTGTCCTATAATCTGATTCATTTGTTCTTCATCCTATCTTTAATTTATTTCCCCTTCGATTTATTTTACTATATAAATTTTATTATCGCAACATATTTAAAAAAATTTTACTTAACAATTTCTTCCATAAGCTTAATTTTTTCATCACTATTTGTATCAATTTTTGCCTTTATTCCAACTGGAATTACTATTTTATTAGATATATGTCCAAAATTATTTGATTTTATAATAGGAAAATTATATTCATTTTCTAAAACATCTTGTACAATTTTTTCTAATTGTATTTTACTTTCATGTTCATAATTTCCTATCCATAGTCCCTTTATTTTTGAGAATACATCATTTTGCTTCATATAATAAAGAAAATTACTTTCAAATTTTGGATTAGATTCTTCTGCTAAATCTTCAATAAATAATATTTTATTTTCGAAATTTATAGAATATTTTCCGCTAACCATTTCTCTTATGCAACTTAAATTTCCACCAACTAGTGTTCCCTCGCATTTTCCTTCCTTTATAACTTTAGGTTCACCTAGCATAAAATTTAATGTCTTGTTTCCATTAATTAGTTTTTGTACAATATCTTCAAATACTGAAGCCTCATCCCAATCTGAAATTGCTTTAAAAGTTGATGCGTGAAATGTTGTAAGTCCTGTTTTTTCATATATCATATTAATAAGAAACGTTGAATCACTAAATCCGCAAAATATTTTGGGATTTTGTTTTATTAAATTATAGTCTATATATTCAAAAATTGTATTTGAATTTTCTCCCCCTTTTGCACAAAAAATAGCCTTTATGTCTTTATTCCTAAATGCCCAAT
Organism: uncultured Clostridia bacterium; assembly: GCA_934121905.1. Taxonomy (GTDB): domain Bacteria; phylum Bacillota; class Clostridia; order TANB77; family CAG-508; genus CAG-269. The sequence continues at coordinate 125,308 of CAKOVI010000002.1, read as the reverse complement.
TTAAGTCTTCTGCCTTTTCTTTGGGAGTTGCTCCATACCCCAATGTATTTGAGTATATGTTTTTCCCATATACAACATTTAATCCTACGGAATTAAACATTTCCTCTGTTTTTTTCATGTATATAAAATCATCTTCACTTACATGGTTTGATGGTGCAATTACGGCTACACAATCTCCTTTTTTTAATTTATTTGGTATCATATTAATTTCCTTTCTCGTCTTTTAGAGTAATTAAAGCTGTTGCCAATCCATAATTGGCACCTTCTGCTCTATATGAATGAACTAAATTTTTATTACATACTGAACATATTCCACAATCTTCAATGTTTTCTTTTAATATACCTGCTTGCTCTAAAATTATCTTATTTATTAAAACAGTATCAATATGCCACTTTTCGCCTTTCTTTTCTATAAATCTGTCAGTATTTCCTAATTTATTAAATTTGTTTAAAAATAACTTATATACATCTTCATCTACTTCAAAATGGCATTTTCTTATACTTGGGCAAATACATACTATTATATCTTTTGGATTACAACCAAAATCGTTTTGCATCTTTTTCACAGTCTTTACAGAAATTTCTTGAAGTGTACCTCTCCAGCCTGAATGTGTATTTGCAATCACTTTTTTTATTGGGTCAAAAAATAATAATAAAATACAATCTGCATTTGTAGTTGCAAGTATTATGTCTTTTTCTTGTGTAATTAATCCATCTACTTTTTCTATTGTTTCTGTAATGTCTTTTTTTGCTATTTCTAAAATATTATCTGTATGTGCTTGGCTTGCTTTTACAATATTTTTATAATTTATATTATTTACATCACATATTTTTTTGTAATTACCAATATTTTTTTCATACTCTTCTTTTGGCAATGGTGTTTTGTTTGCTCTATATGTTCTATAGTCTTTATCTATCCCTAATGAATATGCATGCTCCAAAATATCTGAATATTTTAGTAATCTTCTAAATTGTAAATATTCCATATTTTCATGTTTTACATGAACAACAATTTCATTTGATAAATCCATTTTCAAATCCTCCCAAACAAAAATTACTCTTTATTTAAAATATCTTCTTTACATTTTTTATTTATAAAATTATATTCGGTTTTAAATATTCCTGAATTAAAACCACACATACCTCTAAATGTGCAATATTCACAAGGTGTTTTTTTATTTTTATAATATGGTTTTAGCTTAATATTTCCATCAAGAATTTCATTTGAAATCTCTTTTATTGTTTTTATTACATAATTTTGTAATTTCTCAAATTCTTCCTTTGTGGCTAATTTACTTTTTTTAGGATTTAAGTTTCCCTCTTTATCCATATATGCAGGAATCAATTTTGATGTTGTACTAGGTAACAAATTATTATCTTGCATTTGAGCAACCTTTACATCTGCTAAAATTAAACCTTTCATTTTAAAATTATTTTTTATTTTTTCTTCTATTTGTTCATCTGTTAATTTTTTCTCTGAACTTATCATTTGCTCTAATAAATTAAAATATAATATTCCAGCCGGAATAAAGTCTTCTATTTTACACATTGCATCTAAATATGTAATAAGCTGAAGTTGCAATCCTGCATAAATATTTGTATAGTCTATGTCTTTTACAGAAGATTTATAGTCTATAATTCTTATATATTTATCATTCTCACATTTTGCAATATCTATTCTATCTATTTTCCCAACTATTTCGATATTTTTTCCATCTTCTAATTTTATATTTATAGGTTTATATTTTCCGTTTTTTTCATCAAACGCAACTTCTGTTCCTTCAATTTCAAAATCACTTGATTTTAACCCTATAATTATATATTTTAATGCTTTTAAAATTATCCTTTTTAATCTTTTTACCAATAGTTTATATTTTTCTGTTGCAACAAAAATATAATTTTTATTATTTGCTAATTTTTCATTTATTATTTCATTTACTATTTTTTCAATATTTTCATCACCAATATTTCTTACACTGATATTTTGTTTTTTTATCTCTTCAAAAAATGAGTTTATTACTTCATGCATAAATGAACCTGTATCTAAATTTCTTACCTTTAACTCCTCTTTTTCTTTTAATTTTAAACTATATTGTAAAAAATATTCATAAGGACATGATTTAAACATTTCTAATTTAGATACACTTGTTTTTAATTTATTTCCATATAATTTTTGAATATTTTCTTTTTTTATTTTTTCAGGAGCTTTTAAATATTTAATATATTCTAAATTATTTTTTAGTATTTTTTTATATTTTTCATTTTCATTAAAATATTTATAAAATAAAAATGAATTATTATTTATATTTTCTCCAAATAAATTTAAAATAAAATTCTCATACATATTTTTTTCATTTATTAAATTATCATTTTCATCTGACTCTAAAATATCACTTTTTTCTTTTAACATTGGAAATATTTTTTTTATTTTTAAAATTAATGTTGATGGTCTTAATGATTTTCCTTCTGTATCAGATTGACAATATGATAAAAATATTTCTTGCTCTGCTGTTGTAAATGCTTTATAAATGTTGAAGTTGTCATCATACATAATCTCTATTGTTCCTTTTGCAAGCTCAATTCCCTGATTTTTTAAAAAGCTTCTATCTGCATCATTAAAGAATCCTTCATCTTTATTTATACTAGGAAATACACCATCATTTAATCCTATAATAAATATTGCTTTAACTTTATGCGTTCTTGACCTTTCAGTATCTCCTATTGTAACTCCATCTTGACTACTTGGAATTTTTCCAAGGTCACTATTTTTAAGTCCAATTTTTAATATTTTATAAAAATTATCTAATGTCATTTCTTCTTCATTAAATATATTTACAATTTCGTCAAAAATATTTATTATAATTTCATAACTTATTTTATATTCTTTTGCTAACTCAAAATTATTTTTTTCTTCTAATTTTTTTATTTTTTTATTTAAATTATTTTCTATTTTTTCATTAATAAAAAATAAATATATTTCTTTTATTATATTTTTTACACTCTGTTTTTTATTTATTTTTTTTTCTAAATTAATTATTGGATTAATTATTTTTTTTCTCAATTCATTTAAATAATTTACTTCCTCATTTTTTTCTTTTATTCCATATATAAAATCTTTTTTAAATTTATTATTTTTTATTCCATATTTAATACAATATTTTTCTAATTTAAAAATATCGTCTTCATCTATTTCTAAAAAATTAATTTTTAAATAATTAAATACAGATTCATAAGAATAATTTTTTATTATTATTTCTAGTACACTTAAAATATACCTAATTAATATATTTTGATTTAAATCTTTTTTTTCATCAATATATACAGGTATTTCATATTTAGAAAAAATAGCTTTTACCAATGATGCATATGTATTAACATTTTTTGTTATTATTCCTATTTCATTATATTTATATTTTTTTATTTTTATTAAATTTATTATTTTTTTTGCAACATATTCAATTTCTGTATATTGATTTTTTGATAAAAATAAATTAATATTTTTTACTTCTTTTTCATATTTTTTTATTTTTAAATTATATAAATAATTTTCTAAATAAATTAATTCTTCATTTTTAAATCTATATAAATTATTTAAATTTACAGTTTCTATTTTTTCTTCTTCATTTAATAATTGTAATATTTTTTTTAGTGTAACTTTATTGGGATAAAATATATCTTTATCTGGATTAGAATTTAATTCTAAATTATCTATGCAAAATGTTATTGTTACACTTTTTGAAATTTTTAATAATTTTTTTATTATTTCTAATTCTTGTTTTGTATATCCAACAAATTCGTCTATGTATATTATAGAATTTTTAAATAGTTCTATTTTTTCAATATTTTCTGATAATTTCGTTAATAAATCTGTTTCGTCTATATATTTATTTTCTATATTATTATTAAATTTTTCATATATTAAAACCATGTCCTGTAATTTTATTTTTAAATAATTATCTTGAATATTATTTATTTCTTCTTTTAAATCTTCAATTGATATTTCATTTTTTTTAAATTCAGAAATTGTTCTCATTGCTAAATCTATATTTTCGTCTGATTTATTTAATAAATTCAAATTGTTCTTTTCATTTTTTAAAATTGAATATATTAACATTGACTTTCCACATTTTGTTAAATTACTGTTTATAGTTCCTCCAATTTCATTCATGACTCTATATGCCATTCTGTTAAATGTTATTATTTCTGCATTTATAATTGATTTTTTATTTTCCATTAATTTTTTTTCTGCTGTGAATGAAAATTGTTCTGGAGTTATTATATATATTTTATTTTTTTCTTTTATTTTTTCATTTATTTCTTTATAAATAAATTCACTTTTTCCTGTTCCTGCTTTTCCGTAGATTATTCTTAGAGACATTTTTATCACCTTCTTTTGGGAAATTATATAAATTTTGTAAAGAAAAGTCAATAATCGCTACAATTTTATTTTAACAAATTAAACCAAAAAAATATTAATATTTAAAATTGATTTTCTAAAATTATTATAGTATAATCTATCTAGGATAAAATTAAAGGAGAAATACGTTTATGAAAAAAGAAGTTTTTGATTTTTACGATAGGACTTCACTTAAGTCCTACAATTTAGATAAAACAATGCAAGATCAGCTAAATGCTTTAGGTTCATTAGATGTTTTTACAAGAAAGCACTGTGAAAATGTTGCAGCAATTACTTGTCGATTATGCGAATATTTACATTGTTCTAAGGGATTCACAGAATACTGCACAATTTGTGCTTATTTACATGATATAGGAAAAATTTTCATTCCATCAGAAGTATTACAAAAAAAAGGGAAACTTACAGATGAAGAATATGCAATCATAAAAACACATACAACAATAGGCTATGAAATGTGTATGAAAGACTTAAAGCTTCGTCCATATGCCGCAGGACCATATTACCATCATGAAGCTTTAAATGGTACAGGATATCCTCAGGCATTGACTAAAAAAGATATACCATATGAATCTCAAATAATAAGAGTAGCTGATGAATATGATGCAATAGTTAGTAAACGTCAATATAAAACCCACATTGGAATTACCGATACCTTAAAAATTCTTATAGAAAATGCTCAACCAAATGGCAGATTTAAAGAAGAAGCGAAAAAGGAACAACCAGATATCGAAAAACTTGGAAAAAACAATCCTGCAATTGTTAAAGTATTGATAAAGGTAGTTTTAGATGATATCTATTATGAAATATCTTGTGCGCAAGACTATATTAATTATTTACAAGAAAATATTAAACGTTTGGAAAAAGTGACAAAACTTTATGAGAAAATGAATAAAAGTAAAAAAGAAAGCCAAAAAAATTATTATTTAGAATATATGAAACTATATCTACAAGAAAATGAGACAGTTGGAAATTTCTTTACGGTTTTGGAAAATTATAAATCAGCACTTGAATTAAGAAAAAATAAAATTAATACTTTATTTGAAGAAGTTAAAGTTATAAAAAAATTAAAGGTTTAATATATTTTTTAAAGAAAAATTAATTTTAAATTAAAAAGTCTAAAATTAATTTTTCTTTTTATTTTATTCTTCCAATCCAAAGCTTACACCTAGTGCATTGTTTATTTTATTCATAACTAATTTATCATCTATATGTCCTATTTTCTCTTTAAGTCTGCTTTTATCTATTGTTCTAATTTGTTCTGTTAAAATAACAGAATTGCTTTTTAGTCCTTGTGTATCTCCTTGTATTTCTATATGTGTTGGAAGCTTTGTTTTGTTTGTTTGTGAAGTAATTGCTGCTGCAATTACTGTTGGACTGTATTTATTGCCTAAGTCATTTTGTATAATCAAAACTGGACGAACTCCTCCTTGTTCAGAACCTACAACTGGACTTAAATCAGCATAAAACATATCTCCTCTTTTTATTGTCATAATTATTCACTCCCACTATTAGCATATTTTAAAAGTCTGTATATTCGTAGATTAATTTGAAATATGGAAATTAAAATATATTTCAGATTCCATTTTCTAATTAAATTCTATTTCATTATATTGTATGTTTATTGTCGTATTTTGGTTATTATCCTCGATAATAAGTTTTGTAGGTAATTTGCTTTCTTTATTTATGTATAATATTTTGTTTTCTGTATATTTATTTCGATTACTACTTTTAGTTTTCATTATAATTTCTTTATCATTTTCTTCAAAATTTGATTTTTCATTTTTTTTGTAGTCATCAATAAAAGTATTTAAGTCTAAGCAATTTTCTCCAAGTCCTTTATAATTTTCAAATATTTTTGATAAATTCAAAGTAGTGTTTTCTATTTTTAAATTACCATCTTTTTTTATTATTTTTACTCCGGCTATATTTGATGGCTCAATTACTTCTTGCATACTTTCATTTTCACTGTTGAATTTTTGATTTAAAATATATTTATTTGTATTTTTATTACTGTTTACTTGCACCGAAATTTTTGCAGTATAAGTTGTTTTATTTAAAATATAATCTACGATTTCCTGACTACTCATATTGTTTCCATTTTTTGATTTTTTAATCACATTTTTGTAAATAATTATTCCTAATAAAATTATTACTACAAGTATCATTATGTAAAAAATTTTTTTATTACTTTTCATAATCTAATTTCCTCCTAAAAAATTACTACTACATTTTTATTCTGGAAATTAAATTTATATACATTAATTTTCTGTTTCTTCTGCTTGGACACAGCGCCTATATTGAGGTTCATTTTCTACACATGTTATTAATGTAATCTTATTTTTTTCTGTTTTTTCAAGATAACTCCAATCTGTATTTTTTATTATTTCTATTTTTGTTATCAAGTATTTTTTTTCGAAGTTTTCATATTTATATATAATTTCATCATTTATTTTTAATTTTTTTAGTTTTTCAAAATAGTTATATTTATATCCTCTATTATGTGCAGCTAATCCAACATTACCAACAGTTTTGTCTGTTTCATTAAAGTGCCCCACTTTAGTATTTAATGTATCTATATCTGTTCCTTCTGCTATTGGTGCTTTTAAGTTAATGCTCGGAATCTCTATATACCAGTTTCCTATTTCTATGTCTAGGCTTTCATTATTTTGTTCTTTTACCTTAGATATTGCTTTAGGGAATTCTATTTTTGAAATTATATTAGAAATATTTCTTATGCTAATAACAGAATTTTGCGAAGTGAAACTGTTTAGAATTAAAAATATTATTATTGTAATTATAAAACTTAATATATTTATAAATTTATTTTTGTAAATCATATCTTTCTATATTGAAATAAACCATACCTATAATACCATATTTTACAGTATTTGTAAAGAAAAAAAGTTCGACATAATTCTACAAAAATAGACTATGTCGATTCTTTTTATAAATTTATTTCTATTATTTTATCTAATAATTTTGAATAATTATATCCATATGCCTCAAATAATTTTGGGTACATACTTATTTCTGTAAATCCTGGCATTGTATTTATTTCATTTATATATATTTTGCTGGTCTTATCCTCCACGAAAAAATCAACTCTTGAAAGACCATTTCCATCTATTGCTAAAAATGCTTTTTGGGCTAATTTTTTTATTTCTTCTTTTTGCTCATCAGTTATTCTTGCAGATATCAATGTTTGAGAATTTTTGTCATTATATTTTGAGTCAAAAGAATAATATTCTCCTGATGGCAAAATTTCTCCTGGATTTGTTACCTCTACACCAATTTTACTATTGCCAAGTACCGCACATTCTACCTCTTTTCCTATAATTCCCTGTTCTATTAATATTTTATTATCAAATACTGCTGCCTCTTCTATATTTTTCTTTAATTCTGTTCTATTTTCTGCCTTATTTACTCCTACTGATGAACCTGAATTTGATGGTTTAACAAAAATAGGATATTTTAATTCATTTTCAATTAAATCTAACAATTCATCAACTTCTATATTTTTCTCGGCTAAGTTTTCGTCCACGTAAATATACTTTCCGTATTTATAGCTCTTTACATATAAATATTTTGTTTGATTTAATTTTGCCTTTTCAAAAATTATTTTTGAATACACTTTATCCATCCCAACACTTGATGCTAAAACCTTGCATCCAACATATTTTACACCTGCAATTTCAAATAAACCTTGAATGGTTCCATCTTCGCCAAAAAGACCATGTAATACTGGAAACACAATATCCATTTTTTGTAGGTATTTTATTATATTTTCTATTTCTTTTCTGGTTGATTTATTATCCTCATACCACATTCCTTTTTCATCAATAAATATCGGATATATTTCATATTTTTGACTATCTAAACTATCTAAAATTGACTTAGCAGATTTTTTTGAAACCTCTCTTTCCGTTGATTTACCGCCATAAACAACACCTATTTTTATCATTTATTAAACTCCTTTTCTAAAATTTCTGCGACCTCAAATAGTCTCATACCATTTGAAGCCTTTATTAAGACTACATCTCCATTTTGTAAATTGCTTTTTAAATCTTTTAGTAAATCTTCCTTATTTTCAAAATACAAAATATTTTCTTTTGCATATCCTTCTTTTTTTGCTTCATCACCAATAAATTTAGCATAATTACCAACTAAATATAATTTATCTATTTTGTTTTTGTAGATTTCTGTTCCTACTTCTCTATGTAATTTTTCTGAAAAATCACCTAATTCGAACATATCTCCTAAAACTGCAATTTTTCTTGTTCCATGCATATTTTTTAAATTTGAAATTGATGCTTTCATAGATTCATAACTTGCATTATAACTATCATTTATAATTGTTATATTATTTTTTAAATGATTTATTTCCATTCTTTTAGCAGTTAATTTAAAGTCTTTTATTCCATTTTTTATTTCTTCATTATTTAAGTTCAATAATTTTCCAACTGTTAAACCACATAATGCATTTAATATAAAATGTTCTCCACCTACTGGAACTTCTATATTTATCTTTTCATTTTTATTTTCACATGTAAATTCACTTGAGTTTTCTTCTAATTTTATATTTTTGGCTTTAAATTCGCTATCATTTTTTATTCCAAATGTATATATTTCTATGTCTCCTTTATTTTTTAAATACCATTTATTTAATAAGTCATTATCATTATTTATAACTATTTTCTTTTTTTCCATTCCTTCTAATATTTCTAATTTTGCTTTTAAAATATTTTCTCTTGAACCTAAGTTTCCAATATGAGATGTTCCTATATTTGTAATTACCGCAATATCTGGTTTTGCAATTTTGGTTAAATAGCTTATTTCTCCTAAATGATTCATTCCCATTTCTATTACTGCTATTTCCTCATCTTGTAATCTTAGAATTGTAAATGGTAAGCCTATATGATTGTTATTATTTCCTTCTGTTTTTAGAACCTTATATTTCTCAGAAAGTACATTTGCGATTATATCTTTTGTGCTTGTTTTTCCTACGCTTCCAGTAACTCCAACTACTTTTAGATTATATGTGTTTTTTAGTATTCTCATTTTTAGACTTGCCATTTCGCCTATTGCTTGGATTGTATCTTCTACTTGTATAATATTTTTATTTTGTTTTTTATATTCTTCTATTTCGTTTAATTTTATATTATTTATTATTACTGTTTCTGCTCCATTATTTAGAGCATCTTTCCAAAATGAACTTCCATCAAATTTTTCGCCTTTTATTCCTATATATGTATCTCCTTTTTTTATTGTTCTTGTGTCTTTTGAGTAATTTGTGCATTCTTTTTCTATATCACCTATTATTAGTTTTCCGTTTGTGCATTTTAATATATCTTTTATTTTTAAATTCATTTTTGCCTCCTGTTTTGATTAATTTTTTTTATTATAGTATTAAAATATTAAAATTACAATATTTCTGTGATATTTATTAATAATAAATTCTTATAAAAAAATCACAGTCTGACTTTTATAGAAAAAGTCAGACTGTGGTGTTTACAGTGAAAAATGTGTATCGGTTATTTTTTTGTAACCATTTTTCACTAATAGTTTCTCGAGTGTGTTGTTGGTGGCACAACCGTCATAAATAACTTCCCCACCAATTCCACACACCTTGGTTTTATCAAATCCGTATCCGTCATTATACCGCGTAATAATAATGTCACGGACACAATGACATTTCGTTGTGTTTCTAGCCATTTTTTTCAGGCTCCGAATTACAGCTTTAGAATTTCTGTTTGCTGCTTTGACGCAAGCAGAATTCTTTTTGCACCAAGTTCTTAAATAGATTTTTTGGATTGTAAACATACAATCTCCTTTCTGCTAAATTTTTAGCTTTGATACCTAAACTTCAAGTTACTCATTATATTATATCACCTTTTTTCATCATTTGCAATAATTATGTAAATTAAAAGTCTGAAATATTGATTAACTCAATACTCAGACTTCAAATCACTAACTATTTACACTTCTATTTGCTATCTCAATTGCCTTAGAAACTATATTACCACAAGTCTTAGATGAAACATTTTCCCATCCTCCATCTTTTTTAACTTGATCATATACTCCAAGCTCTCTTGCTATTTCTTCTTTTAAATTTTCAGACATTAGCTTACTATTTTTAGACATAATAAATCCCCCTTTGTAGAAATTATTTTTAATTTTTTCTACAAATTTATTATTTACAAATTTTAATTTATTATAATTATAAATTTATTTCAAAATTTGATTTTTATGGAATTAATTTTACATAGTAAGTACCCCATTTGGAGTATTATACACAATCAAAATATCCTCTTCATCTCCAGTTTCAGCATTTATATAAACCATAAATTCACTATCATTAATCTTTCCCTTAAATTCATAGCACAAAATCTCTGTCTTAAATTCCGTAGGAATCATAGCCATTCCTTGGCTTTGGATATTCAAATTTTTATTTAATTTCTTTTTAGCTTCATCAATTGAAATCACATTTTTAGAAATTTTTCTCTCAGTATGATTATTTAAATATCCTTTAGTTTCAATGCCTAAAATTTCCCCATCATCTAAAGCAACTTTAACTTTAATCAAATCTGGATACATAATAACATTGTCTTGATTATAAGCATAATTAATTGTAATAATTCCATTTTCATTCAAATAATAAGTTTCTTTCATATTATTTATACCAAGATTATTTAAAAATTCAAGACCTTTTTTATTTGCATCATCATAGCTTAATTTTTCTTCTCCAACATCTCTATTACAATTAAAATAAACAATATGTCCACCTTTTTTGGTTATTGCAATAGTTATATTTTCATCTTTTTGATTTTTTAAAGAAAAATTATAAGAAGGTAACTCTGAATTTTCATTCTCACCAAAACTTGAAATTTCTTTTATATTTTCCTTTCCAAAAACTTCATTGATTTTATTTTTTGCATCATCTTCTGAAATATCATTTCCTGTTAACCCTTTAGGCTCCGTAGATGTTAAATGTTCTGAAAAAGCTCCATCATATATTAACCCAGAATACTCGTGAAAATCTTCCTCTAATGAATTAAATACATCTAAATTAGAACTTACAGCTTGAGCAAATTCTTCATTTCTGTTAGATTTTAAATCTTTCCAACTAATAGCTCCTTGTTCTAAATCAGTAGCTAATTGGTTTAATACATTTTTTAATTCTGTACTATAATTATGAAGTTCCTCTAAATTTTTTAATTCTTCATCATTTAAATCTGTTCCTTTTATATTTTTTCTAGATAAAGTATAACTGTAATCACTTACTTGATTTAAAAATTTTTCTGTTTTTTCAAGTTCCTGACTTTCGATTGGTAAACTTGCTAAATATGTTTGTGCAAGGTTTGCCTCTCTCCATAAATGTGTAAGTGTTTCTGCACTATGTGTACTACTTTCAGATATTGTGGATTTTGCTAAATATGTTTCAACATTTTGTACATAATTTATTAATTCATAAAAATTACTATTATATAAATTTCTGCTTGCAAGTTCTACCTCATTATTTTTCTTATATAAAAAATACCCCAAAATTGCAATAATTATTGCTAAAGTTACAATTATTGACCACATTATAATTTTTTTAGTTTTTTTCATTATTAATATTCCTTTCTTTGTTAAAAATATCTTTTTTTATTTTGTATTAAATAAAAAAAATTATTCCAATTTTTTGATTTTTATGTTAAAATGTAAATTGGTTTAATAATATTTATTAAATTATATTTTTACAAAAAGGAATTTAATTATGAAAAAAATAATGATATCTTATGCCTCTTACGGTGGAGGTCATTTGTCTGCAGCAAAAAATTTAAAAGAATATATTGAAAAAAATTATCCAGATACAGAAGTATTTTTATTTGACTGTATGAAATATATAAATCGTGTAATTGATAAGGTTTGTGGTTCTACATATTCGAAAATAACAACAAATATTCCCTGGTTTTGGGGAAAAATCTATTATAATACACAAGAACCTATTTTTGAAAGAATTATGTCTTTGTCTAATAAAGTTCTTTCATATAAACTTGGTAGATTATTAAGAGATTTAAAACCTGATTTAATAATTTCTACACATTTTTTTGTTGGACACATGTGTACTATTTTAAAGAAAAAAGGCAAAATTGATGCAAAACTTGCAACAGTAATTACAGATTATGGTGAAGATCCTTATAATGAATGGACCTGTAATTATAAATATATTGATTATATTTTTGTGGCACATAATAAAATTAAAGAAAGACTGACAGAAAAAGGCGTTCCTTGTGATAAAATTTTCGCAACAGGAATTCCTATATCTGATAAATTTTTAGAAAATTATGATAAAAATAAAACTTTTAATGAACTTAATTTAACTCCAAATAAAAAAACAATTTTATTTTTTGGCGGAGGAGAACTAGGTCTTGGAAGGTCTAAAACTTTGGAGATTTTTGAATGCTTAGCTAAGAATTTTGACAATATTCAGGTTATTACTATTAGTGGAAAAAATGAAACCTTAAAAACTAATTTTGAAAAACTGGTTGATAAGTATAATAGAATTAATGAAATTCGTGTTCTTGGTTTTACTGATAGGGTAGCCGAATTTATGTCTGCATCTGACTTGGTAATTACCAAACCTGGTGGTTTAACTTCAACAGAAGCTTTAGTTTCAGATTTGCCTATTGTTGCAATTAATCCAATTCCTGGGCAAGAAAGCGAAAATGCTGAGTTTTTGGAAGCTAATGGTGCAGCTATTTGGCTTAAGAAAAATGATGATATTAATTTTGTTTTGAAGGTTTTGTTAAATGGTGATGGTAAACTTACGGTTATGAGAGATTGCATAAAAAAAATTGCTAAGCCTAATTCAACTAGAGATATTTGTGAGGTTATTTTTGAATAGTTTGAAAAATTTGACATATAATAAAATATGTGCTATTATAATTGCAACAACGTTGGAAAAAAGATGTCAATCAAAATAAGTAAAAAAGACTAGGTAACGAGCATAACCTAGTCTTTTTTGTGCTATTCTTCAAATAATATTTTTACAATTAAGTAAAGTATTACCAGTTTAAATAGTTTCAAGATGTCTCTCAAAACAAGTCCTCCTTCCTGCCACTAGGCAAGTCGGCACCAACTACTATAAGCTATTTATGTCCATTTGTCAATACGTAGATATATTTTATCACGTTTCATTTATTTTTTAATATTATATAAAGAGGTGAATTATCTATGAACTTATCCAATTTATCTGGTTCTAATTTAATTGCTCTTGCAAGTAGTTTGGCAATTTTAATCTCGTCGCAAGATTTAACAACAGATGAAATTGGACTTTTAGCGGCATTTTTTACTGCTTTAGGTGATAATTTAGCCCTTTCAATCGCTTCACCTTTGCCACCAAAAAATAATACATAATTTAAAATAAGGGCAATGTACCAAAAAGACTCGGTCTCAATGGTACATTGTCCCCATTTCAAAATAATCACATTTCTCTTCTACCTTCTAAAGCCTTAGTCAAAGTAATCTCATCCGTATATTCCAAATCTCCACCAACAGGAATACCATGTGCAATTCTAGAAACAGTAATTCCAAGTGGTTTAATAAGTTTAGATAAATACATCGCAGTTGCTTCGCCCTCAACTCTAGGGTTTGTTGCAATAATAACCTCTTTAACTTGTCCATCCATAAGCCTTGCTAAAAGCTCTTTAATTTTGATATCATCTGGTCCAACTCCATTCATAGGAGAAATAGAGCCATGTAAAACATGATAAACACCTTTAAACTCATGTGTTCTTTCCATCGCAGCAACATCTCTTACATCTTCTACAACACAAATACTTTCTCGATTTCTCTTAGGGTTAGAACATATTGGGCAAGGGTCTGTATCTGTTATGTTAAAACATTTGCTACAATATTTTAAATTCTTTTTAGCATTAACTATTGAATTTACAAATTCATTTGTTTGTTCTTCATTCCAATCTAACACGTGAAAAGCAAGTCTCGCTGCCGTTTTGTGTCCGTATACTTGGAAGTCTTTCAAAACTTTCTATTAATTTTTCTATTGATGGTGCGTATTCTGACATTTTTAACCTTACTTCCTTTTAAACTACATTAATCCAGGAATATTATATTTTCCCATAGCATCACTGCTTGCATCATCAACTTTTCTTAATGCTTCATTTATAGCAGTCATTATTAAATCTTGTAGCATTTCAACATCTTCTGGGTCAACAACTTCTGGTTTTATTTTTATCTCTTTTAAAACTTTTGCTCCACTAACCTTTACTTCAACTGCTCCTCCACCACATGATGCTTCAAATTCTTTGCTTGCAAGTTCCTCTTGTGTTTTTGTTAAATCTGCTTGCATTTTTTGTGCTTGTTTCATTATATTTCCTAGATTCATTCCTCCGAATCCTCCCATACCTCCTGGGAATCCACCTCTTTTTGCCATTTTAAATCATTCCTTTCTTTTTTGCCCAATGGGACCATGGCTGTTGCCCAAATGGGACCGGGTCTTTTTTGTCCCATTTTTTAATATTAAAGTAATTTTATGCAATGGGACAAAAAAGACCCGGTCTCATTTGGGGGCATTAGCCACACAGTCCCATTTGGCAGTTTATATTATATTTAATGGTATATCATTATTTTCAATAAACTGTTCAAATTCATTACTACTAGTCTTACTAACCTCTTTTGTATCAACAAATTTAATTTGCATTTCCTTTCCACAAGCAAAATGAACCGTTTCTCTTAAATTTTGTTTGACATCAGGTCTTGCTAAAAAGTCTTTTGCAACTTTATTCATTCCTTTTGGAAATTCCACCTCCAAAGTCATATCATTTGCTTCCCTAGCAATTGTTCCAGCTAAATTCATATACATAAACATTTTGCCACTTGTTTTGTAATCTTCTACAATTTTTGGCCAGTAATCTTGTGTTTTTCCTTGATATTTTGGCTTTGATACAGTTGCCTTATTTGGTTCAACATTGCTTGGCATTTCCTGAGCTTTTGCCGTAGTATTTCCTTGCGCACTTGCTCCATTTCTATTAACCCCTGCTTTTGCAAAATTACCAGCTCGTAAAAAATTTTCAATTTTTGTAACTCTTCTTTCTAGGTCTGCATTTTGTGCATTTCCGCCGTCTGCTGACGAATTTATATCTGTTTTTACAGGTTGTTTGTTACATAATTTTATTAATCCTGTTTGTAAAATTATTAATTTTTGTGTAGATAATTTCATACTATTTTCTATTTCTGATAGCTCACATATTAAATTTATTAAATCTAATTTTGATGTTTTATCAGAAATATTTTTTATTTTTTCTATCTCTTCATCATTATATAATTCTGTTTTCCCTGTTGATTTATATAGTAAAACATCTTTTATATATTTAATAATTTCCCAAACTAAATTATTTATGTCTTTTCCATCTTCTATAACTTCTTGTAAATTATTTAAAGTTCCTTCTACATCTTCATCTACAACAGATTCTACAATATTATTTATAAATACTGTCTTTGGAATTCCTACTAAATCTTTTACTTTGTTTTCATCTATTTCATCTGTTCCTTCTTGGCTACATCTTTCAAGTATTGACAAAGCATCTCTCATTCCGCCTTCCGCAAGGACTGCAATCAATTCTAATGCTTTTGGCGTTATTTTTATATCGCTTTCTTTACATACATATTCTAGGTCTTTTATTATGTCCTCATTTGAAATTCTCTTAAAATCAAATCTTTGACATCTTGATAAAATTGTTGCTGGTAATTTTTGTGGTTCTGTTGTTGCTAATATAAATTTTACGTGTTCTGGCGGCTCTTCTAATGTTTTTAATAATGCATTAAAAGCTCCTGTTGATAGCATATGAACCTCATCTATAATATATACTCTGTATTTTGCTTTTGTTGGTAAAAAGTTTACAGCTTCTCTTATGCTTCTTACATCTTCTACACTGTTGTTTGATGCAGCATCCATTTCGATTATATCTGTAAGTGAGCCATCTAATGCTCCTTTACATATTTCACATTCGTTACATGGTTCTCCATCTTTAGGGTTTAAACAGTTTACAGCTCTTGCCAAAATTTTGGCAGTTGTTGTCTTTCCTGTTCCTCTACCTCCATTAAATAGATATGCATGTCCTACTCTATCTGATATTAATTGGTTTTTTAATGTTTTTTTTATGTGTTCTTGTCCTACTATTTCTGAAAATTTTGTAGGTCTAAATTTTCTATAAAGTGCTGTATACCCCAAAACTTACACCCCCTAGAATATTAAAAATGGTGTGAAACTAAATTCCTCTATGGAAAGCATTCCACACAAAAGTATCTACTTATTGCTGCT
The DNA here is from genome assembly GCA_934121905.1 of uncultured Clostridia bacterium. Lineage (GTDB taxonomy): Bacteria > Bacillota > Clostridia > TANB77 > CAG-508 > CAG-269. The sequence goes on along the minus strand of CAKOVI010000002.1, from coordinate 108,569 downwards.
TCCTTCCGGACCTGACAAGGTTCATAGGCTTTTATTGGATGCCCTCCATACAAGAATTTAATTCCATACCATTTGCAATTATATAACGTATTTTTAAATTTGGCAAGTTTTTTTCTAATTTTTCTTTAATAAAAATATTCTAATTTTCAATTCTTTTAAATACAATGCTTTGTAAATCAGTATATTCGTGTCCAACCGTTCCATTATTATCGATTCCATCATTTGGAACTTGAATTTCTACATCATCTGCTCTAAATACCTTTCCAGAATTTAATGTAATTGTTATATTAAATTTAATTTTAGAAATTAAACTATTTTCAGATATGTTCAATTTACTAATTAAATTATTATAATTAATTTCCGCATCGTCATTTGATGTATATGTACCTATATTATTATTTGCACATCTAAAAATCAAAACTCCACCCTGATTTGATATTTGAAGTTTTTTTGCATCTGTAGATTTTGCACCTATATACTCAAGTTCATTAACTATATTTTCGTCTTTATTTTCAAACAAAACCGTATCATTTGAAACAGGTTTATAAATTTTTATTTCACCTACTTCTGGCTTCTCTGCTATTGTAATATTTTCCAACTTAACAGACTTTATTGTTTCTTGTTTTTTATATTCATCATTTTTTTCAATATAAATATAAACATCATTATTTTGAATTACATTAATATCCCACTTTGCCTCAGAGTTTTCCACATCTTGTCCATTAACTGTAGATACTATTGATATTTTTGAAACTTTAAATGGCATATTAGTTTCACCTTTTTCGTCATAATTTAATATTAACATTACTGCTGTAAATATTATTGCAATAATTATTATGCATATTATACAAATATTTAATATTTTTCTACTAAATCTTTGATTTGCCATACTTTTCTCCTTTTTGCTCTTTTGGAACCGGTTCTTTTTGTGTCATTTTACCCATTGGGACCGGTTCTTTTTGTTCCGTTTTTTTGTTTTCTTAATTCCTTAAAAAATTCCTGTAACAAATTCTTACATTCGTCTTCTAGTATTCCTTTTTCAAAATTCACATTATGATTGAATTTATAATCTGTAAATAAATTAAACACAGACCCTACGGCACCAGTTTTTTCATCTGATGCACCAATATATACATTTTTTATTCTTGAATTTATTATTGCTCCTGCACACATTGAACATGGCTCTAATGTTACATACATATCACAATCTATAAGTCTCCATGATTCTAATTTTTTACTTGCTTTTTGAATTGCAAGTATTTCTGCATGTTTGGTTGTATCAAATTTTGTTTCTTTTTGATTATGTGCTCTTGCTATTATTTTTCCGTCTTTTACAATTATTGCTCCAACTGGCACTTCTAATTTTTCGTATGCTTTTTTTGCTTCTTTTAGAGCTTGTTTCATAAATTTTTCTTTTTCCTGCAATTTTTTCTCCTTTTTGTTCGTTTAGGACCGGTTCTTTTTTGAACATATTATATCAACAGATTGCATAAATGTCAATTTATGGCAAAATTATTTATAAGCATTTGTTTTAATATATGCATATCTCCCAGTTTTCACAACATAAACATAATCAATATTATTCGAAACATTTCTAATTATTCTAACCTGCGTCTTTGCTAAATACGTATATTTTTTTCCTGTTAAATTTGATTTCGAATACAAATACGTTCTACTCTTCAGCCTCTTATATTGTCCCACTGTGTTTCGATTCACATTAGTACTTTTTTCCGTTAAATAATCTGACGAAACCCATTTGCTTTCACCAATTCTACTCCAATTACCATTTGTTTCATACACAGTAACCCTTTCATTATTACTCAATTTTCCAACTATCTTATTTCCAATACCTGCTCCATTTCTTATATTTAATCTGCTTGATACCTTAACATATCTTGTATAGCTTGGCATAGTAACATTATTATTAGAATTAGTTTTACCATTTTCATTAACATTATATTTATAACAGAAAAACCTTTTATAATTTGCATAATTTTTAAAATTAGTAGTACTACAAATAACCGTATTTCCATCCACATACGCTTTTCCTCTACGTGTTGATGTATCAAATTTTCCAACATATAAATAAGGGTCATATATCTTTAAATTATCTCCCTCAATTCCATAAATCATTATATAATGTCCACCAGTAGTAAATAAACCGTTGCCCACAGATGCAATAATATAATTATTATTTTTTAACATTTCTAACATAACACTAAAATTAGATGTTTCTTTATATTCAATATCGAATTCATCTGCTATTGCTCTATTTGCTGACCAATAAGTCCCATTATTAGGCGACCTGTAACCATATTTTACAAACGCATCTGCTAATTCTGTTACAGATACATTTCCTACTATACTATCAATTATCATTGCAGCTGTTGCTACTCCACACCCACTTCTTCCTATAGTTTGATTTTTATTATTTGTTACGGTGTAAGGATAATTTTTCCATCTATTATCAATCTGGCTTATATATGTTAATTTTGGCTCTCCTGATACATTTAAATTCCATCTTTGAGATTTTCCTCCTTCATATGCTATTTCTCCTTGAAGCTCAAATCCTTCATCTTCAACTTCTTGTTCTTCTAGATTTTCTTCGTCTTGAACTGTTAATTTTGGTAGTTCTGCTGATATATTTACTTCTGTTTGATTTTCTATTACATTATTTTGCAAATCTCTTTCTTGTTTATTTAAATTTATTATTGATATAATAAATGCTCCTATTATTATTAAAATTATTATTTTTTTGATATTTTCCATAAATAAAAACCTCTACTAAAAATACTTTATATATTGTATTCTTAATGAGGTTTTATTGTTACTTTAATTTTTTCTTATATGCAACTTGTAAAATATCTTCATATTTATATTTTATTATTATTTTATAGAATTTCTTTCTAATATCAGTTATACAAGGAATTTCATCTATTATATCGTTAATCTTGTTTATATCTATTCTTGGATACATTCTCATTAAAGCTTCAGAACAATCATCATTTTCTAATTTTGCAATAAAATCATAATATTTTATCTTTGAACCATTATATTTTATAGCTGATGATGTGTTTTTTATACAATCTCTTAGTAATCCTTCATTATTTAAAAATTCTTCCATCTTTTCATCTGTAAAAGTTGAAAATAAACAAGAGCCACAATCATATATTGGTGCTAATGTTAATTCTTCTGTTTTAATATTTTTGATAAAACCAAAATTTCCATTATGTCTGTCCGTATTTCCTATTAAACAATCAACAATAAACATATCCCAAAAGAAATTTTTAAAAGATGTTTTATCAATATTATAGGTATTTAATTCTATTATATGTTTTATATCTGATAAATCTTTTCTTTCTCCTTCTGAATCCAAACTAGCATTTTCTAGCTTTTCAAATTCTATTAACTTGGTATTTTCGTTTGTAAAATCTTCACAAGCACATACATAAAACATTCTCTCTTCTTGATGATAATAACCTAATTTAACTTTTTGAGCGTTTATTCCTAATAACTCAAATATTTTTGAACCTATATATTCTGAATAAACATTATTTATATAAGAAATATTTAATTTCGGTGACCTATTGGAATCTGGAAATTTTACTAAATATTTTTTTCCATCTAAAATCATGGTTTTTTTCTTTTCGCTTCCATTATATTCAGGTGGTATCTCTGTTGCTTTATTAAAATCTATTAATTCGTCTCCATTCACATATATGCACCTCCTATTTAGCTATTTTATATTTTCATCAAGCCATTGTCTTACTTCTTCTATTGTATCAGCTTCTACAATTAAATCATCATCTTTTATCTCGGCTCCTATTCTTTCCCATTCCCCTCTGTTGTATCTGTGTATATTATAGCCTTTATATACTTCTAATAATTCATCATATCTTCTTCTCATCGGACCTTTATATCTTAAATCTTGTTCAATAAATTCCTTTGGATTATAAAACATTTTATTCTACCCCTTAAATCAAAAAAATGACCAAATTTTTCATGGTCGCTTTTGTTTTTCTATTTTCTATATTTTGCTTTCGTTTTTTATTTTTTGTTTTGGTGTTCCTATGCGGACTCGAACCACAATCGGTCGCTTAGGAGGCGACTGCTCTATCCTGCTGAGCTATAGGAACATAAGCACGACCATTGTCATTATAGCAATTTTAATATAAAAAGTCAATGTTTTGAAAAATTTCTCATTGGGGACGGTTCTTTTCGCAAAAAGAACCGTCCCCAATGCAAAAAAATTATTTTACCAAAGCACTCATAGCTTCTTTCAAATCCTCTAAATCACTTTCAGCCTTATCCATACTATCTGCCTTAACACCCATATAAAGTTTAATTTTAGGTTCTGTTCCAGAAGGTCTTACACAGCACCAAGCATCATTTTCTAGTTCATAATAAAGAACATTTGATGTAGGAAGTCCTGTCTTAGAAGTTTCTCCTGTAACTAAATTTTTAACAATATCTAATTTGATATCTTTAAACTCTAATACTTTATATTTACCAATTTTCTCTGGCAAATTATTTCTCATGTTTTCCATCATTTCTTTAATTTTTTCAGCACCTTCAGCACCTTCAAGTACAATTGCTACTTGACCTTCTTTGTAATATCCATATTTTTCATAAATATTAATCATTTGGTCCCATAGAGTCATATTTTTAGACATATAATAGCACGCTGCTTCACATAAGCTCATAACTGCTGAAATTCCGTCTTTATCTCTTGCATAGTCTCCAATTAAACAACCGTAACTTTCTTCAAATCCGAATACATATTTTTTACCATCTGCTTTTTGTTCTTCTATTTTTATTTGTTCACCTATATTTTTAAATCCTGTTAAAACTTCTCTAAAGTCTAATTTATATTCATTTGCAATTGCTTTTGCAAGATTTGATGAAACAATTGTTGATACAAACATTCCGTTTTCTGGTAAAATGTCTTTTTCTTTCATTTGTGATAATCTATATTCTGCAATTAATAGAGCTGACATATTTCCTGTGTAATCCATATATTCTCCAGTTTTACTGTCTTTTGCATAAATTCCCAATCTATCTGCATCTGGGTCATTTGCTAAAACAATATCTGCATCTACTTTTTTAGCTAAATCTAAAGCCATTTTAAATGCTTCTTTTGCCTCTGGATTAGGATAATCTACTGTTGGGAAGTTTCCATCTGGCTTTTCTTGTTCTGGTACTACATATACATTTTGAAGTCCAATTTCTTTTAAAATTCTTTGTACCATTTCATTTCCTGCACCATGAAGAGGTGTATAAACTACTTTTAGCTTTTTGCCTTGTTCCCTAACGATTTCGGGATTTAATACTCTTGATTTTAGTTCATGTATATATTTATCATCTATTTCTTTTCCAATTACATTGTATAATCCTTTTTCTTTTGCTTCTTCTATTGATATTTCTTTTATTGCTTTATAATCTGTAATAGCTTGTACTTCGCTCATTATGTCTTTATCGACTGGTGCAATTATTTGTGAACCATCATCCCAGTATACTTTATATCCATTATATTTTGGTTTGTTATGGCTTGCTGTTATCATTATTCCTGCTGTGCATCCCAGTTCTCTTACGGCAAATGATAATTCTGGCACTGGTCTTAAATGGTCAAATATATATGTTTTTATTCCATTTGCATTTAATACTAAAGCTGCTTGAGTACTAAATTCTGGTGACATTCTTCTTGAATCAAAACTGATTGCTACTCCTTTATTCCCAGTTCCTCTTTTTAATATGTAATTTGCAAGGCCTTGTGTTGCTTTTCCTACTATGTATTTGTTCATTCTGTTTGTTCCAGCTCCTATTACTCCTCTTAGTCCTGCTGTTCCAAATTCTAGTTCTTTGTAAAATCTGTCTTCTATTTCTTTTTCGTCATCTTTTATTTTTAATAATTCTTCTTTTGTTGCTTCGTCGAATTCATCGCTTTCGCACCATTTTTTGTATTCTTTTAAATAATCCATTTGGGTTACCTCCTTTTCCTTTGGTCATAATACCACAAAAGTTGTTTGATGTAAATATTTTTATAAAATTAAAATAGAGCTATGTCTATAAAAACATAACTCTATTATTTTTAATTCTTCTTATAAAAATTATTATACAACTCTCTAGCTGTACTTGGGCAATCAACTCCAGCAGAATCAGCATTCTTAACAGGAGCAAATTCCTCTTCTCTTTTAACTCTTAAAATAGCCATATCATCAACTTCGCCAAAAGCATCAAATAAAAATGCTTCAAACTTAAATGCATTAGGGCTATCTGGAACAACTTTATTTCCATCTTTATCTATATAAGTAGCTTTTTTGAAAGCAGAGTGATAAGGAAGTGGTTGGCTACCCATTCTTTCAATTGCAGAAATATTAAATAAATTACATAAAATATGAGATTCCCCATATAATAATTCACCGTTTTTATCTCTAGCTTCTGCCATTTCATCTGTAATTTCTGAATATTCTACAACACTTGGTCTACCATTTTTCTTACAAAATGCTCCAACCTTTTCGTGTGGATTTGCTTTAACAACTGATTTACCAGCTGCTGTAACGTGCTTATCTATCGCAATTCCCATAAGTACTGGGTCTACCATTTTAACTAAACAGTTATCTACACCACCAATAAATACCCATTCAACACCTAATTCTTTCATTTTGTTTACCATTCCACTCTTTACAAGTGATTCATAAACTCCACCGTGTCCATCTGCACCTTCTTTAATTAAACCATCTTCTCCGATTAAGATTTTTCCTTCTGTATCTACCATTGGAAGTTGTCCTTGTATAAAGAAATGAATATTTTTTTCATATCCAAAATATTTATTTTTCTTGAAAAATTCAACTGTTTCATCATTGTTTTGTCTACTTGTCATTATAAACCATGGTATATCTACACCATATTTCTTTGATTCATCTTTTAAATAATCACATAATAACTCAAATAATGACTTATGTGAATCTAATCCGATGTCAAATGTACCTTTTGGTCCTTTGTGTCCAAGTCTTGTTCCTTGTCCACCAGCCATAGTAACAGCTGCTAATTTTCCTTCTTTTATTGCTTTTTTTCCAATTTCTTCGTAATACTTGTATTTGTCATTTAATTTATATTTATCAATAAAATCAATTGGCTCTATATCTGCATCTTCTTGTTTATTCATGTTTTTTGTCTTGCTGTATAAACTATTTATAAGTTCAAAATCAGTTCTTTCAATTTGTTCAATTAATTTTTGTTGCTTTTTTTCATCTAAAGTATCATAAAAATTCATTAAATGTTCTTGGCCATACTTTTTAAGTTTACGTTTTATCTCTTCAATATTGTATTCCATATACATTCTCCCTTCCAAAATAAATCAATTAGTATTTAATTGAATTCGATAAAATTTTAGTTATATTTTTATTATATACACCTTTTTTGAATTTTTATCAATACTTTTTTTATTTTTTTATTTTTTTTTATAATTTTGGGTATTTAAGACTTGGTCATACTTTTCCTCTATTCCTTTCACCTCTAGGGTTTTATCATTAATATTATAGCAATCTATTATATTTAATTTAGTTGGATTTAATTGCTTTATTTTTTCATTGACATTTGAAATATATTTATTATCTCCATTTATGATAATTGTGTAATTATCTAAATCGCAATTTGAAATACTTATTTCTTTATTATTCCAATTTAATTTCATCATTTGCTTCTTTTCATCTATACTAAAATTAGTTCGATTTAACAATATATTCATACTATCTGTTAAATTTTCCTCTGTAAATATCATAAATTTTGTATTATCAATATTTTCTTTTATATATGGCAAAAGTATCATTTCCAAATGAAAATCACTCGCATAAAAACAACAGTATTTCTTAATTTCATGTTCTTTTGTAATCATATCCATCATCCTTTCGTTTTGGAAAATTTTACCATTATTTCAAAAATATGTCAATAATATTTCAATATTATTTCATTGATTTTTTTCGACATCATAAATCGACATTTTAATATAAAAACCATAAATGTATAAATTTATTCAGATTTGCAAATACTTACAATGAAAAAAATGTTAATGGAGGAATTCATATGAAAAATTTTTTAACAAATAAGAAATTCAAATGTTTTTTAAGCTTAAGTATTTTACTTTTTCTATATATTTTGGTCAGTAGCTTTTCTTACGTGAATCTGGTTTCTAATGATATAAGTAATAGTGTTTTTAGACTCCATGTAATAGCAAATAGTAATTCAGAAAAAGACCAAAATTTAAAATATATTGTAAGAGATAATTTAATTAATTATATGAATACATTATGTAATAACTGTAAATCAAAAGAAGAAACCATTGAGGTTGTATCTAATCATATTTCAGATTTTACTGATATTGCAAACCAAACAATAAAAGACAATGGTTTTTCATATACCGCAAACGTAGAAATTGGAAATTTTGAATTTCCCACTAAGACATATGGTGATACATCTTTTCCAGCAGGATATTATGATGCATTAAAAGTAAATTTAGGTTCTTCTAGTGGACAAAATTGGTGGTGTGTATTATATCCTTCACTTTGCTTTGTTGATGTAACTTCAGGTATTGTCCCTGAGGAATCCAAAGAAACTTTAAAAGACAATTTAACAGACGAAGAATATAAACTAATTTCTGATAGAAATGACTCTACAATAAATTTCAAGTTTAAATTAATTGAGCTTTTTTCTCACAATCACATTCTAACAGCCAAAAATTGAAATAAAAGTTTCCAAATTATGCAAATCTGCTTGTAAAAACCGAAAGTTTATGGTATATTACTTAAGTAAAAAAAATTAAGAATTAAGATATAATATTTTGGGGGTATACAATTGGAAAAATTAGTAATAACTGGAGGAACTCCTTTAAAAGGTGAAGTTACAATAAGCGGAGCGAAAAATGCAGCTGTAGCAATCCTACCTGCTGCTTTATTAATAAATGGAACATGTACAATAAACAATTTACCAAACATAAGTGATGTAAAAATATATTGTGATATACTAGAAACATTAGGAGCTAAAATACATTGGAATTCCAACAATGAAATAACAATAGATTCAAGTAATATAACAACAACAGAAGCACCATTAGATTTAACAAGTAAATTTAGAGCATCATATTATCTTTTAGGAAGTTTACTAAGCAGAAAAGGTTCTGCAACAGTAGGAATGCCTGGTGGTTGCAAATTAGGTGCAAGACCTATAGATCAACATATAAAAGGATTTGAAGCATTAGGTGCTAATGTAGAAATCGGTCAAGGAAAAATAGTAGCAAAAGCAAAAAAATTAAAAGGAACATCTATTTATATGGATATCACATCTGTTGGAGCTACAATAAATGTTATGCTTGCAAGTGTATTAGCAGAAGGTGTAACAGTAATAGATAATGCTGCAAAAGAACCTCATATAGTTGATGTTGCAAACTTTTTAAATACAATGGGAGCTAATATAAAAGGAGCTGGAACAGATACTATAAAAGTAACAGGTGTTAAAGAACTTACGGGAAATGCTACATATTCAATTGTTCCAGACCAAATCGAAGCTGGTACATTTATGGTTGCAGCTGTTGCATCAAAAGGAGACATTTTATTAAAAAACTGTATAACAAAACACTTAGAAGCAATTACAGCAAAAATATGTGAAGTTGGTGGAATTGTAGAAGATTATGGTGATTCAATTCGTGTTCACTGTAATAAAAGACCATCAAAAGCAGTTATAAAAACTCTTCCTTATCCTGGATTTCCAACAGATATGCAATCTCAAATGGGAGTAATTTTATCAATTGCTGATGGAACAAGTGTTATAAACGAAAGTATCTGGGAATCACGTTTCCAATACACAGAAGAATTAAATAAAATGGGAGCAAAAATAACAGCCCAAGGAAAAACAGCCTTTTTCGAAGGTGTTAAAGAACTTACTGGTGCCCCTGTTTATGCATCAGATTTACGTGCTGGTGCTGCACTTATTGTCGCAGGAATTATTGCTAAAGGAACTACTGATATATACAATTTAGAATATATAGACAGAGGTTATGAAAATATCGAGCAAAAATTCCGTGATTTAGGAGCAAAAATAGAACGCGTTATAGAAAAATAGAGGGAAAAATACATATGTTAAATTTTTGTAGTTTATATAGTGGTAGTAGTGGAAACTGCTTATTTGTTGAAACAGAAAATACCAAGCTTTTAGTTGATGCTGGTGTAAGTCTAAAAAAAATTGAACAAGCACTTCGGAGGTTTAGAAGTTTCAGCTTCTAATTTAGATGGAATTATTGTAACACATGAACATGTTGACCATATTCAAAGTGTTGGAAATTTATCAAAAAAATTCAATATTCCTGTTTTTGCTACTTCACAAACTTTTGATGCAATGTCAAAACAAAGTGAAAAAATAGCAGACTCTAACAAAAAAAATATAAATATTGATGAAAAATTTTCTGTGGGAGATATCGATATATTACCATTTTCAATCCCACACGATGCTGCCAATCCATGTGGTTATACTTTATTTTCTGATAATAAAAAGATAAGTATAGCAACTGATATTGGACATATGAATAATGATATTCTAAAACACATTGATGGCAGTGAATTTATTTTATTAGAAGCAAATTACGACCCTGAGGTATTAAAATATACGAAATATCCTTTTAAATTAAAAAGTCGTATTGCTGGCCCTACTGGACATCTTTCTAACAAAGTTGCCGGACAAACTATAAATTACTTAATAAAATCTGGGTTAAAAAATGCTATTTTAGGGCATTTAAGTAAAGAAAGTAATTTTCCAGAACTTGCCTATCAAACAGTAGTAGATGAGTTAATTTCTAATGGAACTAATTTAGATAATTTTACTCTTTCTATTGCAAGTAGGGATTTACCTGGTAATTTAATACATATTTAATTTATATTTATTGTAGAGAAAATAAATAATTTAATGAGGTTTTATCTATGTAATTGTTTTTACAATTACATTTTTTTATATTTATTGGTGGCAAATATAAAAATATTTTCTTTAATTAATTATTTTAAATTTTAAGGGGCTTTTATAGATTACATTGACTTTATTTTCTCTACAAGATTAATAACTTATTTTGTTTAAAATTAAATTTAATTTTATTGATTTTTATTTGTTTTATTAAGTTCTTTTATTAATTTTAATGATAAAATTTTAATAACTAAATTTTTTATTAAAACAAATATTGATATAAATAATAAAATTTTAAGAATCATAACATTTTCCTTTGATTTAATTTTTACTTCCCTCACATAATACATCTTTTTACAAAAATTGTCAAGAAAAACTTTTCGACAAAATACGACAAAGCATAATAGAAACACATCTTTTTGTCGATTTATTGATATTTTTTGGAAAAAAATGGTTATTTATATTGACCAAATACCAAAAATATGGTAATATATGTAAGTGGTACAAATAAATATAGTAAAGGGAGGCGCATTAATGAAATCAACAGGAATAGTTAGAAAACTAGACGAACTAGGACGAGTTGTAATACCAAAAGAAATAAGAAATAAACTAGATATAGAAGAAAAGGATCCAATAGAAATTTATTTAGATGGTACATCTATTGTCTTAAGAAAATTTGAAACAGGATGTATCTTTTGTAACAATTCAAAGGATTTAGTATCTTATAAAGATAAATTAATTTGTAAAAAATGTCTTGAAAAAATAACTAATTTAACTATGGAAGACAATGATTAAATAAAAAAATAAATACATAAAATCCTAAAATTTTATGTATTTATTTTTTATTTTATAAAATATTTATAAATCTCGTTTTTATTTACTCCCCTATCTTTTGCAATTTTTTTGATTATTTCTTTTTTATCTAACCCTTGTTTTTCATATACATTATAATGTTCTTCCAAGCTTAAATTATTTAAAACATTCTCTAAAATTTCTTTTTCTCCAGCTTCTATTAATAAAATCATTTCACCTTTTAAGTCATCACATTTATCAATAATATCATCAATATTTCCTCTTATAAATTCCTCATGGATTTTTGTTATTTCTCTTGCTAAAACTACTTTTCTATTTCCAATTACTGTTTTTAAATCTTTTAAAGAATCCTTAATCTTATGTGGAGCTTCATAAATAATACTTGTTTTACTTTCATTTTTTATTTCTTCTAATTTTTCTTTTCTTAATTTTTTATTTAATGGTAAAAATCCAAAAAATGTAAATTCTTTAGTATCTAAACCTGAAGCTATTAACGCATTTATTGCAGCACACGCTCCTGGTATAGGAATCACTTGGATATTTTCCTCTATTGTTTTTTTTACAATTACTTCTCCTGGGTCAGAAATTCCAGGTGTCCCTGCATCTGACACAACTGCAATATTTTTTCCTTCTTTTAATTTATTAATTAAAACATCTTCTCTGTCATCTTCATTATGTCTATGATTACTAATTAGTGGCTTTTTTATTTCAAAATGATTTAACAATTTTAATGTGTTTCTTGTATCCTCTGCAGCAATAATGTCAACTTCCTTTAAAATTCTTAATGCTCTTAGAGTTATATCCTCTAAATTTCCAATTGGTGTTGCAACTAAATATAATTTTCCGCTCATTTCCTATTCCTCTCTTTTCTAAATTTTGTTATATATTTTTAAAATTTCCTCTGTGTAATTTCCATCTTCTTCGTAAACATACAAATTATCCTCAAATTCTAAAAATTGATTTCCATTTTTTACACCTTTGATTAAAACTAGATTTGTTTTTTTATTTCTATTTGGATAAACAAATTTTATTTTTTTAGGTTCTATTTTGTTTTTTCTCATTACATTAAAAATATCAACTAACCTATCAGGTCTGTGTACCATATAAAATTCGCCAAAATCTTTTAATAGATATGCTGCTGTTTTTACAAAATCATCTAGTGACGCAGTTATTTCATGTCTTGAAATTAGTTTTTTATTGTTTTCATTTATTACCCCTGTATTTAATTTTTTATAAGGAGGGTTTGTTGTTACAACGTCAAAACTTCCTCTCTCAAATTTTTTACTTAGGTCTAATATGCTCATGTTTAATATTTCTATTTTATCTTCTAGAGAGTTTAGTTTAACACTTCTTTTAGCCATTTCGGCTACCTCTTTTTGTATTTCAATTCCTACAAAATTGGAATTGACAGTTTTTCCAGATAAAAGAATTGGAATAATTCCTGTACCTGTTCCTAAGTCTATAACTTTTGAATTTTTCTTTAAATTTTTTGCAAAATCAGTTAATAATACACTATCTATACCAAAACAAAAACCATCTTTATTTTGTATTATTTTTAAGTTTTTAAATTCTAAATCATCTATTCTTTCATTTTCTTTTAACTCTATTTCCATTATCTCACCATAAATTAACTCTTTCATATTATATATAAAAATTATACACTAAAAAAGGAGTTTTTTCAATGAATAATTTATTTTTTGCAAATGGTCAAAATTGTCCTCCACCTCCTAAGCCAACTTCAAAAGGTCCTTGTCCTCCGCCACCGCCTCCTCCTAAGCCTCCTTGCCCTCCTCCAAAACCGCCGCCACCTAAACCAGGTTCAAAAAAGCCTAAAAATAAAATGGTTGATTTTAAAAAATTGAAAAAAAACACATGTAAATCCCTAAATGAAGTTGAATGTTTTTTAAATGATTTTAAAAGATTTACAAATTATATAAAGCTTTATAAAATATTGAAATAAAGTTCTAAAATGGACAACATAAAAATATTATTTACCAAAGAAAAATTAAGGAGGCTTTTTTGTACTATGAAAAATAAAAGATTATTCTTTTTACTTATTTTGGTTTTAATAATTATTTTAATTTCACTTTATTTTGTAATTAAAAATTTTAAAGCAAAAAATTCCACAGATGAAAATAACGCATATTCTGAATATACTCCCCAAGAGGAGATAAGTTCTAAACAAATGCGAGAAACTACTGTTTCTTTATATTTTGTAGATTCTGATAATAATATAAAAAGTGAAGGTAGACTTATAGATTCTGCAAATTTATTACAAAATCCATATAAACAATTAATTGAACTTTTACTTTCTGGACCTCAAAATGAAAATTTGACTAGTGCTTTTCCAGAAAATACTAAATTATTGGATGCTAAGTTTGAAAATAATTGTGTTATTTTGAATTTTTCTAATGAGTTTTTGAATTTTAAAGATGATAATCAAAAATTTAATATGATTAATTGTGCTTTGAATACTTTGAAACAGTTAAATGAAGTTAATTCTATTAAGATTGTGATTGAGGGTAATTTGTGTGATGGATTTGATGAATTTTATGATGTGGCAAGTCAGTTGCAATCAGAATAATTGGTAAAATCCGGTACAAAAAAATGTACCGGATTTTGTTTTACTATAAAAATATTGCTATATAAAGTGGATAAATTATCAAAATATATTTTTTAAAAATATTTCTGCATCTTTTCACTTCGAATAATTTTTAACTTATTAACGTTTTCTAGAAAAATCCATTGACAAAGAACCAATAATATTGTACGATAAAATGTGTAAAAAAGTAACAAAACTAATAATAAAGCATATAATAAAAATAGAGGTACAAAAATGATTATAGAAGAAGAACAAAAAGTAGAAATCGTAGAAGATTCTACAAAAACAGAACAACAAGAATTTAAGCAAATACCTAATAATTCGGAAAAAACTTCTAACCACTGGATTATAGCTATTTGTATTTTTTTAATAAGTTTTTTAGTATTTATCATAATTATATTTGGTGTATTTACATTTTATAATTATAGTCAAAATACCACAATCTCACAAGGTATACACATAAACGGTATAGACGTTTCAAATTTAACCAAAGAAGAAGCAAAAGAAAAATTAGAAAATTATTATTCAGATAAGCTTTCTAATGATATAACAGTTGTACATAATGATTATACATCATATATAAAAACATCTGAAATAAACCTAACATTTGATATAAATTCAGCTGTTAATTATGCATATCAATGCGGAAAAACAAACAACATATTTTCTGACAATTACAATATATTTAATGCAATGATAAATGGTATTAATATAATGCCAACTGTAAACTTTGATGAAGAAGCATTAAAAACATTATTAAATAATTTATCTGCTGAATTACCTGATGCAGTTGTTGAAAGTGGATATTACATAGAAGGAAAAAATTTAATAATAACAAAAGGCTCTGATGGATACGTGGTAAATGTAGATGCAACAGCAAAAAAAATTGAAGAAAAACTGTCAAACTTACGTTATATTAACGAAGTCATAGAAATTGTTACCAATCAAAAAAGTCCTGATGAAATTAATATAGATAAAATATATAGTGAAGTTCATAAAGACGCAAAAGATGCTTCATTTGAACCTGAAACACATACAATAACATCAGCTGAAAATGGAATAGATTTTAATGTTGATAATGCCAAGAAAATACTTGAAACATCAGATAATGAATGTACAATTCCTTTAACAGTATTAAAACCAAATGTTACAAATAATATGATTGGATCAGAAGCATTTCCAGATTTACTTGCATCTTATTCAACCAAATATGTTGCATCAAACAAAAATAGAACAACAAATCTTAGACTTGCAGCTGGAAAAATAGATGGAACAGTTTTATTACCAGGCGAAGTTTTTTCTTATAACAATGTAGTTGGTGAAAGAACCATTTCAGCAGGTTATAAAGATGCTGCTATATACCAAAACGGTCAAGTAGTAGATGGTTTAGGTGGTGGAATTTGCCAAATATCTACAACATTATTTAATGCTGTACTATTTTCTAACTTAGAAATTGTAGAATTATATAATCACCAATTTATTCCATCTTATGCAACCGCTGGTCGTGATGCTACTGTTGTTTATGGAGTTAAAGATTTTAAATTTAAAAACTCTAGAAATTATGCTATAAAAATTAATTGCTCTGTTGCAAATGGTGTGGCCTCATTCCAAATTTGGGGATTTAAACAAGAACCTGAATATGAAGTCAGTGTTTCTGCAAATGTAACAAGTCGTACTTCTTCTTATATTAAGTCTGCTACATATAGGACTTTGAAACTTAATGGAGAAGTTGTTAAAACTGAAAAAATTTCAAATTATACTTATAAAGTTCATTAAAAGCATATTTTAAAAAATTTGACATATAATAAAATATGTGCTATTATAATTACAACAACGTTGAAAAAGGAAATCAATCAAGACAAAATAAAAAAGACTAGGTAACGAGCATAACCTAGTCTTTTTTGTGTGCTATTCTTCAAATAATATTTTTACAATTAAGTAAAGTATTACAAGTTTAAATAGCCTTAGGAAATCTTTCAAAACAAAACCTCCTTCCTGCCTCTTAGCAAGTCGGCACCAACTACTATAAAATATTTATATGATTTTGTCAATGATTTTCCATTAATTCCAATTGACAAAATGTCGAAAATTGTATAGAATTAAAAGGATTTAAAGGAGTGATAAATATGGCACAAAACATATTACACGTAGGACTAGACGTAGGCTCTACAACAGTAAAAATCGTAGTAATGAACGAAAATAAAGAAACAATATATAAAGATTATAGAAGACATTTTTCAGATACAAAAAATACAGTATGTGATGTACTTAATGAGTTAAATGAAAAATATCCAGACAGTAAATTTACACTTGCCTTAACAGGTTCAGGTGCAATGTCTGCAGCAAAGTTTTTAGGTGTAAATTTTATACAAGAAGTTGTGTCTTGTAAAAGAGCAGTAGAAAAGTATATTCCTGAAACAGATGTAGTTATCGAACTTGGTGGAGAAGATGCAAAAATAATTTATTTTGATAAATCAATTGAACAAAGAATGAATGGAACATGTGCTGGTGGAACTGGCGCTTTTATTGACCAAATGGCATCTCTACTTCATACAGATACTGCGGGATTAAATGAACTTGCAAAAAATCATAAAACAATTTATCCAATTGCATCAAGATGTGGTGTTTTTGCAAAAACAGATGTACAACCTTTAATAAATGAAGGAGCTGCAAAAGAAGATATTGCGGCATCAATTTTCCAAGCAGTTGTTAATCAAACAATTTCTGGTCTCGCTTGTGGTAGACCAATTAGAGGAAAAGTTGCATTTTTAGGTGGACCTCTTACATATCTTTCAGAATTAAGAAATAGATTTATAGAAACTCTAAAATTAAAGGATGATGAAATAATAATACCCAAAGAAGCTCATCTTCTAGTAGCTACAGGTGCAGCTCTTGATTCCCTAGATGAAGAACCTTTTTCTAATGAGGAATTAGCAACCAAAATTCAAAATTTAAAAGTATCTAAAGATACTACAACAAGCCCAATTGAGCCATTATTTAAAGATTATAATGAATATACGGAATTTAGAAAAAGACACTCTAAAGCTTCTGTTCAAAAAGCAAAACTTCAAGATTACAAGGGAGACTGTTTTATAGGAATTGATGCTGGTTCAACAACAACCAAAATTGTTTTAATAGATAACGAGGGGAAATTACTTTATTCATTATATGGAAACAATGAAGGAAATCCGTTGCAAAGTGTTATAAAGATGTTAAATAATTTATATGAGGTTCTTCCTGAAACAGCAAAACTTAGATTTAGTGGTGTTACAGGATATGGTGAAAAACTAATTCAAACAGCTTTAAATGTTGACATTGGCGAAATTGAAACAATAGCACATTTTACAGCTGCTAAACAATTTGAACCAGATGTTACAAGTATAGTAGACATCGGTGGTCAAGATATGAAATATATACGTCTTAAAAATGGTGCAATAGATAGCATAATGCTTAATGAAGCTTGTTCATCAGGATGTGGTTCATTTATAGAAACTTTTGCCAAAAGCTTAAATCTAGAAATTTCAGAATTTGTAAAACAAGCAATTGAAGCTAAAAGACCAGTAGACTTAGGCTCTAGATGTACCGTATTTATGAACTCTAAGATAAAGCAAGCACAAAAAGAAGGATATTCTGTTGGAGATATTTCAAGTGGTCTTTCATATTCTGTAATTAAAAATGCTTTGCAAAAAGTTATGAAAATAAGAGATTTTAATACCTTAGGAGACAAAATAGTAGTACAAGGTGGAACATTTTATAATGATGCCGTTCTTCGTGCATTTGAGAAAATTGTTGGTAAAAATGTTATAAGACCAGATATAGCAGGCCTTATGGGTGCTTATGGAATGGCCTTAATTGCCAAAGAACAATATGAAACAAACCTTGATATGGAATATTATTCTACTATATTAAAACAAGATGAATTAGATAAATTAGACATAAAAATAAATCATACAAGATGTAATGGATGTGAGAACCACTGTAAACTTACAGTAAATATATTTAGTAATGGAAAGCGCTACATCTCAGGAAACCGTTGTGAAAAAGGTGCTGGAAAAACAGAAAATCATAAAAATTTACCAAACTTAGTTAAATACAAATATGAAAGAATATTTAACTATAAACCAATAGAAGAACAATATGCAACTCGTGGAACTATTGGTATCCCTAGGGTTTTAAATATGTATGAAGATTATCCATTTTGGTTTACATTTTTAACAAACTTAGGATTTAGAGTAATTATATCAGATAAAAGTACTCGTAAAACATATGAAGATGGAATGGAATCTATGCCATCAGAATCAGTATGTTATCCTGCTAAATTATCACATGGTCATATTGAAAATTTATTGCAAAAAGGAATAAAAACAATATTTTATCCTTGTATGCCATTTTCAAGAAAAGAATATGAAAAGGCTGATAATAAATACAACTGCCCTATTGTAATTTCATATTCAGAGGTTTTAAAAAATAATGTTGAAGGATTAAAAAATCCGGAAATAAAATTTATAAACCCATTTTTACCATTTGATACACCAAATTTAGTAAAGAAAATTTTAGAATTAGATGAATTTAAGGAATATAAATTTACCAAACAAGAATTGATAGACTCTGCTGAAAAAGCACAAGCAGAATATCATAAATGTAAAAAAGATATTCAAGACAAAGGTATTGAAACCGTACGTTATCTAGAAGAAAATAACCTAAAAGGAATTGTTTTAGCTGGTAGACCTTATCATATAGACCCAGAAATAAACCATGGAATTGATACATTAATTACATCTCTTGGACTTGCAGTTTTAACAGAGGACAGTATTTCAAATCAAACTCAGGCTACAAGACCAATAAGGGTTGTTGACCAATGGATGTTCCATTCAAGATTATATGCAGCAGCAGATTTTGTTGGAAAACACGATAATCTAGAGCTTGTGCAATTAAATTCCTTTGGATGCCGGAGTCGATGCGGTAACAACTGACCAAGTTGAGGAAATTCTAAGAAGTTACGGAAAAATGTACACTTTAATTAAAATAGATGAAGTAAACAACTTAGGTGCAGTAAAAATACGTATCCGTTCACTTCTTGCAAGCATGAATAAACGTGCAAAAGAAAAATTAGAGGGAAATTATGCAATTAACAAAAAAGTATTTAAAAAAGATATGAAAAAAGATTACACTATACTAATTCCAATGATGATACCAATTCATTTCGAATTATTAGAACCAGCTGTAAACTCTTGTGGATACAATATGGTACTTTTAAGAGAATGTACTCAGCATACAGTTGAAACTGGTTTAAAATATGTAAATAATGATGCATGTTACCCATCAATATTAGTTACCGGCCAAATGATAGAAGCATTGGAATCTGGAAAATATGATGTAAATAAAACAGCACTTATAATGTCACAAACAGGTGGAGGTTGCCGTGCTACAAACTATATAGGATTTATCCGCAAAGCCCTACGCGATGCAGGATTTGAACAAGTCCCTGTAATATCATTAAATGTTGTTGGTATGGAAAAAATGCCAGGATTTAAACTTACTCCAAAGATGATGGACAAAATGATTAAATCCGTACTTTTAGGAGATTTATTGCAAAAAATGCTTCATAAAAATAGAGCTTATGAAATAAATAAAGGCGACACAGATAAAGTATTTGATAAATGGATGGAAAAATCTAAAAAACTTGTTACAAAATGTACAAATTCAGAATTTAAACAAGCAATTTATGATATGGTAGATGATTTTGAAAAAATTGAAGTTGATATGACAAAAGTAAAACCAAAAGTCGGAATTGTTGGGGAAGTATTAATTAAATATCACCCTTTTGGAAATAACTATGTTGCAGACCTACTTGAAAAAGAAGGTGCAGAAGTTGTTTTGCCAGATTTTATGGGATTTGTAAAGTTTATGGCTACACATAAAATTACATTTAATCAATTATTAAATAGTAATAAAATATCTGCAACTGTAAGCAAAATTGCTTTAAAATTGATTAATCTTATGGAAAAAGATACAAAAATGGCTTTGGAAAAATCAAATAAAAATTATTTACCAACTTGTGATATCTACCACTTAGAAGATAAAGTTAAGGATATTTTATCTATTGGAAATCAAACAGGTGAAGGATGGTTTTTAACTGCTGAAATGGTAGAATATATTGAAAATGATATTCCAAATATTGTTTGTGTTCAACCTTTTGCTTGTCTTCCAAATCATGTTGTTGGAAAAGGTGTTATTAAAACTATTAGAAGTAAATACCCAAATGCAAATATAACTCCTGTTGATTATGACCCAGGTGCAAGCGAAACAAACCAAGCAAATAGAATTAAGCTTATGATGGCTGTTGCTAAGGATAATTTAAAAAATTCTAAAAATTAACATTATAAAGGTTTTCAAGTTAATTGCTAGAAAACCTTTATGACGTGTATAAAAGGAGAAATTGATGAAAAATTATTATGAATTGTTAGAAGTTTCTGAAAAAGCTTCACCAGAAGTTATTAAAAAGGCTTATATTACTTTGGTTAAGAAATATCATCCAGATTTACAACCAGATGGTGAAAAAAAAGCTGCTGAGGAGAAAATTAAGGAAATTAATGAGGCTTATGAGGTTTTGTCTGATAAGATTAAGAGGGAAGGTTATGATAAAAAGCTTCAAGCTGAACGTATTACTGCTGAAAAGGTAAAAGCAAAAATAAATAATAATCAAAATAATTATTCTAATAATCAGGGCTATAATCAAAGTAATCCACAGAAAAAGGTTATACGTAAGCCTCATCTGTATGATGATTCTAATGATTTTGAGGATTTTAGTAGATTTCAGAAAGATTATACTAATATGATGAATGAAGCTTATAATAACGCTTATAACCAAGCTTACAATAATGCTTATAATCAGGCTTATATTAATAATTTGAAAAATATGGGTTATGAGATTGAATATGAAAAACCTTTTAAGGAAAAGGTTAAAATTGCTTTTTCGGTTATTTTAGGAATTGTAGCTGTTATTATTGTTGGATTTATTTTGTGGCTTATTCCTCCTGTTAGGGAGTATTTTGTTGGGTTGTATAATGATAATGAGGTATTTAAATTAATTGTTGACATATTAGGACATATTTTTAATGGAATCTTTAATATTTTTAAATCTAGCTAAAAGCACAGAGTTTTTATTAAACTCTGTGCTTTTGGTTAAAAAACATTATTTCCTTTATTTTCAATTTTATCTATTTTTTTGTTATAATCAATATAACTAAGTACTAAAAACTCACCATCATATGAAAAAGTATTATTATTATAATCCATATTTATAATCATATATCGTGCATAAGTTGCAGGTCCATGATTATCATAAATTTCTTTGGCAACATATCTTTTTACATTGTTATTGTCGTCAAATTTAAATATTCCATCTAAAGTAAGATATCCCATGTCTTCAACACCTGATAAATGCTCTGAAATATTATCAGTTGTAATTGCTCTTCCCCTAACAACTATTCTATTTTTTACTTCATCTGTACAAAAGTTAAAAACATTTTCCTTTGCTGATTGGTCATTATTCTCTTGAGCCAAATGCAAATTTTTTAGGATTATATTTAATACAGTCGTTACTTTTTTATATTCATCAGTCTGTTCATTTACTTTTTGCAAATCATCTTCACTTTGTATTGGAGATTTTGTTATTTTTTCTTCAGTTGTAGTGTTTTCCGTTGATAATTTCTCCTTCTCTATCTGTTTTTTGTAATGATTGTTTAAATTTTTTATAATCAAACTACCAAGAACAATAATTACAATAATAGTTATTATTTTCATATCATTTCTATTAAACCATATTTTAAATCTATTTATCATATAAAAATACTCCTTTTATGTACTCACCTTTCTACTTGCTGCATTTTTCTTATGTTGACTATTTAAATCTTTTATTAAATATTTAATAGATTTTACTAATGCTATCGTTATTCCAACAATAACAATTACAATATAAATTGGTCTTTCACTCACAATCGCCATATTTTGTTGACACAATACATAATAAACCAATGATATCGCTGGTCTTACTAAAAGCAAATACCAATATAATTTTAGCCATTTCGTTAAATACCCTTTGCTACCTGTTATTTTTTTAAATGCATTAACTAATATAATCACTGGTGAAATAGCTGTAATCATTGCAAGTATTATTGCTCTTACAATATATAATCCCAATAAAACATACTTAAATATAGCTATTGCAATTCCACCTATCATATTGCTAAAATTCTTTCCTGCCATTCCCCAATTATATTGAGACTGGAACATCATTAATCCTTCTGGGTTGGTTTTAAAAGTATAATTTATTGTTGTATTATTTGTTTGTCCACCATCGCTAGATCCTCCTGTTGCAATTTCTTCTGTTCCTGGTAACCATCCCCATCCAGAAAATTGCCAACTTTGTTCCCACTCATTAATAGTACATATACCCACTGTTCCATTACCAACATAACTTGCAATTTTTCCATCTCCGATATAAATACCAACATGACCTGCACTTACTCCACCACATGTTGTTTTACCAGATGCTTGGAATGAAAACACAGCTGCACCAGGAATTATATCATCTTTTTTATTAGAGACAATAGATTTTTCTGCTGCATGATGTGCACAACATTGCCCAGGTATTCCATTTCTATCTTTTCCTAATACTTTCCTATATACTTCTTCCACCCATCCTTCGCAATAAGCTGTTTGAGTTATTCCCAAATTATCCTTGTTTCTTGCGATTTCTACAACTTGATTTCTCAAACTATTATTTGTAGCCGTATCTACTATTGATGTAGAATTCGAACTGGCTGTGCCTCCCTCAATTGAACTACTAATTCCATTATATACTCTTTGAGAAATATCTTTTATTGTATTTATTGCTGCTGCATCATCTTTTAAATTTGAAGATAAGATAACTAATATATAATTAGCATCATTTTTATATACTATTGCTGCATCATTTTCTACTGGTCCATTTGGATAATTGCTTCCTAATTCTCCAGTTTTATTTGCAACAGTAACTCCTGATTCAACACCTTGTGGTATTTTTCCTCTAACAGTTTGTTCCTTCATATAATTTAAAATATTAGTTGCCCCTGGTATAGAATTACTATATATCTTTTCTAATAAGTTTCCAACATCATTTGCACATGTATAATTGTCTTTTGAAAATACCGTTATACCAAAATCTCTATTTAAACTTGTATTTGAATATCCATTTTTAGAAGCATATTGATTAACCGCATCATATCCACCTAGTGAACGGACTATATTATTAGCTGCAGAATTGCTACTAACTGTAATCATACTACTCATGTCACTTTCATTAACAGTATATCCTAAAGAATTTTTTGCTTTATCATAAGCAGTTGCGGCAATAAATAATTTTATAACACTAGCTGATGGCATTGCTTTATTTGTATTATATAAAACACTATTAGAAGAAGTTTTTAAATTTTTGGCATACACAGACCAATTTCCACCTGCTGCACTACTAGTAATTAGTTCTTCTACTCCCGTAGATAATGCTGAAGTTCCCATTGTGCCTTTAGAATTATTTTCCTTTTTAGGTATTACCGAATTCTTTACATAGACTGTAATAGAATCTTCCTCTATTTTTTTATCATCTCCCAAACTAGAAATATAATTTGAAAATGCTACCATTAAATTGATTAAATACGGTAATAAGACTAACAATAATATCGCACTAATCCATTGTTCAACAAGCCTTCTTGCCTGCATACTTTTTTGAACCGGCTTTCCTCCACCTTTTTTACTTGTATCCTTGAAAATTTTAGATAATGGCAAAAATGTAGACCTTTCAGAAATCCCTTTAGATACAGTTATAACTGACATATAGATAAGTAATGTAAGCATACATGCAGCTGAAATATATAGAGATACTTTGAAAACAGTTCTAACCACATTTCGGAGCCATTTTGCATCTTCACTAGATTTTTTTTCGACATCACTTACTACGCTATTTTTATCTTTTTTCTTACTACTATTATCATCAATATTGGTACTATCTCCTAAAAAGTTTATATCAAAAATTCCATCATTACTATATAGTATTTTTTCTATTGACGTTACAATACATGGTAATTTCTCATTAGATAACAGTTCAGATGCATCAATTTTTATATCATAATCTTCCGGTTCCTTATCTCCGTCATATAATGTAAAATCAATCATTTCTTTTACTTCATTTAATGTATATCCATAAACTTTTGTATTTAATTGGCATATAGTCAAAAATATGCATATTGCAATACAGAAAAATTTTATTATTTTATTCACTGCTATATGCCTCCTTTCTATACATTAGCATCTAATTCAATATCAAAATTCATAATAACATCATCATAATTTATTATATAACAGTTATTTTGTGTATCATAACATGTGCATATTTTTTTTCCATTATTATTAGATTCCACATAATTATTTAAATTAATATTTTTTATTTTATTTTTATTTTCATCAATATAAGATTTAAATAAATCTATATTATAAAATTTTTCTTTTTTATAATCTTCTGATAAATAGTTATATGCTTCACTTGGTGCTTTTAAACACATTTGGCTAAAACTTTTTAAGTACTTTTTCATTAATTTCTCTGTTGTTACAATTTCATATTTGTATTGATTATTATCATTTTTTTCTACACTGTCTATTACTTGGTTTAGATTCAAAGAATCAATATTTGAAATGGATTTTTCAATTGGTTTAATACTATATGTTAAATTCTTAAAATCAAAATAAATGATATAATTTAAGTATTTCACTTCTTTATTTTGATTTGCAAACATTACATGTGCAACAAATCTTATTACATTGTTTTCTTTAACTAAATATTGAATCATTTGTGTTATTGTTATAAATGAGTATTCGTTATGTAATTCTTTAAGCTTACTCATACTTATGTTATTTTCCTGTATATAATTTTTATCCAGTTGATTTAACACTATTTCTTCTTTATTTTGCTCATCATTTTCATCGTCTTCGTCACTTAAATCATCAATGCTATCAAAATATGCTTCCAAACAATTCTGTATTGTATAAAAATATGTTGGATTATTCACTTTCTCTACTTCTTCATAATTGTATTCTATTCCACCCGCGTCTTCTATTATTGGCTGTAAAATTTCGTTTGGCAGAGTCTCTTCATTACTCTCTTCATTTTTATAAGTTCCATTTTCATTTGTTACCAAATTATTACTTTCGTTATTCACTAATACTTCGTTATTATTATTTAAATCTCTTTTTAATACAATCACTATCATTAATATTATTACAAATAATATTATCAATATTGCCATACTAACATTAATTAACTTTAATTTTTTCATTTTTTACCAAAATCATTATATATTAATATGATTTATCTCCTTTCATAACTTGTTAAATACCTATGGAGCCCTCCAAACTTGACATCCTGAAATATCATATTCATATGTAGTCCCTGAAGGTGGTCTTCCATTTGACATAACAACGCAACTTGTTTCATCCCAAATTTTTCCATCTCCTGCATAAATCATCGCATGAACTTCATAATCATTAACTACATCTCCTGGTTGTGCTTCAGATGGACTAACTTGCTTCCATCCCGCAGCAGCTAACATATCTGGGATTCCCCCTGAACCTGTCCAATGGTAATTATATGCATTAATTTGATCAGCAGTGAGTAAACCTGAATAGTATAAAACGGCCGCAACATATGTTGCACAACAAAATCTATTGCTTTGATACAATTGCTTATCAATATCCCCTGAAATAAGGCCTTCACCACGAGAATATGTACATCCTCTATCTAAAAGCATTTTTGTAACTAATTCACATGATGACAATATATCTCCATTCCCCGCACTGCCTAAACTTGAATCTTCATCACCATCATCTTTAAATTGATATAATACCGTAACATCTTGTCGTCCTGTGGTATGATTATCAATAAATGTGTCTAATGAACTCCATACATTTCTAATCCAAGAACCAATAACACCTATAATGGTTGATGTTTCATCTCTGGCACCTGACGAACTACCACTTAAATTAACAGGTCCTTCAGGATGTTCAAAATAATTTCCACCATTTTGTATTCTTGCTATTTCACCTAGTGTCCCCATAAATTTATGTGGAATACTAGAGCCATCATTTAAATATAATAACATTTCTAGTATGTTGCATGTATTCGTATCTTCTGGTGGACCTGTATCATAATGTCCCCAATGTATTCCTTCATAAAAAAACTGTGCATCATCACCCTTTTCGTCTCCAATCATACAATAGTATGTTTCTCCGGCCTTAGTGTCAACTTTCAAATAATCCCCAACATCTCCAAAAACTGGAGCAACTGCGATTAAAAACCACTTTTCTCCTGCAACAGTTACATATGCCCAATTGTGCTCGTCTTTTGTCATACC
Source organism: uncultured Clostridia bacterium (assembly GCA_934121905.1). Classification (GTDB taxonomy): domain Bacteria; phylum Bacillota; class Clostridia; order TANB77; family CAG-508; genus CAG-269. The sequence continues at coordinate 81,770 of CAKOVI010000002.1, read as the reverse complement.
TTGTGATATCCAAAGTTGATTTACCTTGTATTGATTTGTACTTTTATCCCAGCTTATATTTTCCTCTTCATGTGATGCTCCCCATTGTCTAAAATCTGGTATTTCAATTACATCTCCAGGATCTGGATGTTCTTTAACTGCTACAGCTATAGCACCAAATAACTTTCCAAAAGTTAGCAACAATATCATATATATAATCATTGTAAATATTACTATGTAAATTTTATTTTTTAATCTTTTTTCCATATATTGCTCCTTTCTAATAGATTATTATTTAAGCACTATGCTAATTGTAAAATCTGCATTTTCTTTTAATGTTACTGTCATTGTATAATTTCTTGCACTATTTGAATTTCCTGTCTTGTCTGTCATCTTAACATCAAATTGATAAACATCGTCCGAAATAATTAAATACTCTTCATTAATTTCATAGTTATTTTCTTCATAAAATTTTTCTTCTATAAAACTTTCAAGCTTATCTATATTTTCAAAATAATTGTTTTTTTGTATAGGATTTAATTTACTATAAACAAATTCGTAGTCATTGTTATTAATAGCATTTACAATCCTATCTATACAATATCTTGCCTTTGCCTGTGGTAAAAACTTATCATAAAATTCTTCACTTTGAACTATTTCATAATCATCGAAAGATAATCTATAATCCATTAAATTTATTATGTTAAATACATATGTCCTATTTGTACCACTAGTTCCTTTATATTCTATACTTTGTCCGTAATCTGTTACATTGTAAGTGTTTATAGAATCTAAATATAAATCGTTCTCATTTTCATTTACAAAAGATTGAAATTCTTCAAATGTAGGAAATTTTATATTTTTATATTCTTCATTTAAAGAATTATATAGATGTTCTAGATCTAATACTAAATCAAATTTATATCTTTTAAATAATTCATTCATACAATCCTTTGTTCCATATGAAATATCATCATTATATGTATTTTTTTTATCTTTATTTATATTTTTTGTTGTACTTATATTTATTGTATCATTTTCTTTTAAGTTTAAATAATTATTTAATTTCAAATACTCATATGGATATATACTAAAGTCTTTATCTTTATCATTTACTTTTATCCATATTGTAGAGTTTAAGCTATTAGTCGAATTTTTTTCGACTCTATAAAAAATTACATAAATATTCAAATTTGAACTCAACCTTTGTTTATATATATTATCTATACTAAATGCCGGTGAATCTGTATTTTTAATTGATTCTATATCATTAATATTCATTTTTTCCGTTACATCTTCATCAATCAAGACCTGTACATCATCAATTGCGATTGAATCGTAATAAATTTCCATACATTGCTTTATTAAAAAATATGTATTCATATCATATACCGGTTTCAATTTATAAGAGTACTTAATCTGAATGTTATTATCAGTTTCATTTAATGTATTAGATATTATATTATCGTTTTCTGTTGAATTTATACCATTGTCATCATCATGTTCCATTTCCTTTTGAATATTATTTTGGTCCTTTTTTTGCATATTCAAAAATAAAATAATAGTAATAACAACAAACAATATACATATTAAAGCAATTATTAATCTTTTTATTATATTTGCTTTATTTTTCATATTTTCTCCTTTTTGTACCCTAATTTATACCATATTCTTGTAATGTTCTCGCTCTTGTCCAGTCACCAATAAAACTGAAATGCATCCCATCTTTTCTTGTCCAAAAGCCACCCCAAGATAATGTATACTTTTTAGCAATTTGCACCATAGGCGAATCATAATATATTACATAATGTTTTTCTGGCTCACCTAAACTATTATATTGTTCTTTAGTATATGGCTCAGCTTGCCACGGATTGTACTCATCATTTATATCAACTGCTGCACCTACAGCATGTGCTGACATTGCTCCTGTGGTTCCATTATTAACATCTTTAAAAACATATCCTCCAGAATTTGAAACATAAAAATCTGGACATTGGTCATATAAATCTTTAAAGAAAGCTGTAAATAAGCCTGCAAGTGCTTGATTTACCTGAAATACAGTAGTAGAATCTCCATTAGCAGTTCTAACTGGAACTGTTATATCTGTTATCCTAGGTTCCATTAAGCTTTCTGGTACCTGAGATAATGTAGGTTTACTATCATATGCTGTTCCAGTTAATAATTGCCATATTTCAGAATCTGACTTTTTTATTAATTCTTTCAATTCTTCATCAGTAATAGCTGTATTTATATTGGATGATGAACCAGTTGCTGCTCCTGCATCAATAATATTCATTCCATCTAAAAGAATTATTGTTCCTGCATAAATTATTAATGAAAAAATAGCACATATAAAAATAATCCATTTAAGTCTTTTTAGTAATCTTCTCACCAAATTTCAATCTCCTTTTTATCTTTTAACCATTCTCGCTATTTAATAATTGCTCTTGTGCATATCTATTTATATAAATATTTGATGAATTCACCTCAGGCTGTGGTAAATTTGCATTAAGTGTTTGTTGATATTGAGCCATTTGTCCGTTTTGGTTGTATAATTCTCCCGCTGCTTGGACGATATCTTGATTAAATTCTTGTTGTTTACGTGCTTTGTAAACTTCATAATAGTTCATTGTTTTCTTATCAGGATTCTTATCTAAATAATCTTTTTGTTCCTTATTATCAATTTTAGCCAATTCCTCAACAAATTTTCTCTCAAATTCTGCTTCTGAACCGTTTAAAGCCGTTTTATATTTTTCAACAAATTCATCGCCTAAAATCGTTCTAAAGTCATCCGGATTTTCTATAAATTGGTCTTTTATTGATTCTATAATAGATTGACGATTACTTTCCACTTCTTGATTTGTAAGTTCTTCCATCTTTTGCTGTATAACTCTTTCTCTATCTTGGTCACTAGATATATTTCCATAGTAATCAGAAGAATCAACTTCATCTATTTCCTCTCCATTATCTCTTGCATGTTGAGCTTCCTTATCTTCAAGTGAAATAGTTCTACTTTTTAACTCATATTCTTCTGCCTGTTTTCTAATTTCTTGCATTCTTTCTTCACTTATACCATTAATCTGATCTGAAAAATTCTTATTTACCCAATCTTCCATTCTTATACTTGCAGATTCAGAACCCCTTAAATTTTCATTAAATATCTGTTTTCTAGTATCACTATCATAGTTATTTCCCATACTTGCCTGCTGTGCTGCAATTGCTTTTCTATTATTATCTCTTTGTTTATTTTTTTCTAGAGCAAGTTGGCTTATTTTTAATAAATCTTGTTCTGTTGCACCAGGATAAACTTTTACAACTGCCCTCACTGCATCTAGAACTTTCTCATTTTTATTTTTTTGTTTTATATACTGTTTTGCTGGTACTCCGACACTTTTCTGCTCAAGATACCTACTTATATTGTAAACTTTCGTTTTTTCTGTTTCATTTAAAATGTTATTTTTTGGATTAGCATCAAATTGTTTTCTTCTTTCAACCTCATTTTCAATCAGATTTTTTCCTGCATAAATTTGTTGATTAACCATTCTATAATTACTACTTCTTTGTACATTTAAATCATTTACATTGAATTGAATATTTTCACCTTTTTGCATGTTATTATTATTCTCTATTTGTTTAACATTAGAATTATTTACTGGTAATCCATTGGCCATTCTACTTAGTCTCATTGAAAGACCTTTCTTAGCATAAAAATTTTGTACATTTAAGCTTTGAACCCTTGATATAGGTCTCATTTTTAAATTAGATGTATGTATATGGCTTTGACTAGATGTAATTCTTTTTATGTTTCCATTTATAAGGTTTGTTGCATTTCCTGATTGGCTCAAACTTGTTCTTCCTCGTGCAATATTATTTAAAGCTGGTGCATTCTGACTCATATTAATTCTTCCACGATTAGTATTGTTTACAATATTACTTGCATTTTGTGCTAATCCCTTTGGACCTTTTAGTTTTATATTACTTAGCATAGAAGCTGTTTGAGTTACATTTCCCATAATCTGACGTCTAGCCCTAAAACGATTCTTAACTTCTCCACTTTGATTTACCACACCTATAAGATTTGCTAAACCAATTGCTACAGTTGCCCCAACTCGGCCTACGGCACCTGCATTTGCCACATTTGCTGTTTCAGCTAAATTTGATAAATCGGGCATATTGTTTCCATTATCTATCCCTCTCATATCTGGTAATAAATTTGAATTATACATAGCATTTCCTGATGGTTGCATATTATTTCTAGGTGTATTTGCTTCCGCCGGATTTGTTACAGGAGGTTTATCAAATTGTTTTGCTTTTTCACCTTCACCTTTTCCTCCTCCTATCATTTTCATTGGTCCATTAAATCCTACATTTAACCCAAGTTTTTTTGCCGCAAATGAAAATACTAAAATGAAAGGCAATATAACAGTTCCTCCCAATATTAGAATCGACATTCCTATATCCATTTAAAAACCTCCTTTAATACATTAAGTAATTTAACACTATTTTATATCCCATAGTAACAACAATCTGGATAATAGATAGACTTATATATAGTTCAACCCACGTTTTATAACTCATAATAATTTTTTTATCAAATATATTCATTGTTGCGATTATTGGTCCTAATATAGATAATATCCATAATCCAAACATTCTTACCAGCATCATCACAACTGCTAAAAGATTTATTAATGCAAGAAAAATATATCCAAATGAATAAAAAGCTTTCTCTGCATATTTATCTACATCTTCTATACTAGCCATATACCTTACATATCCTGTTACAGTTGTACTAAAGCTATATTTTGTTTCTTCAACATTTACCCTTATTGGTAACTCATATGTATCTTCTTCATCTATTTGAGAAAAAATTGCTTCACTGCCATATAGACATATTGCCATAATTATAACAGAGCTCACTAACATAACTACTGACTCTATAAACTTATTTAATCCTTCTTTAGCCTGCTCATTAGCTTGAGGATTGTCAAATGAATGTCTTACAATTTGTACTCCATAAACAATTAACATTGTTATTAACATTGCACTTGCAACATACAAAGTAACATGAATTGATGATGAGATAAATTTTTTTAAAGATTTTAGTACCTTATTGTCACCAACCTTTACTATTTTATTATTAGTATATCTCTCTGTAGATGAATCTTTTCTAAAAAAATTTACATCAAAAAAATTTATGTGGTTTACCGCAATATTATATACATCTCCTGACATTACTGGAATTTTTGTACTGGTCTTAAATGTTAAATTATCTGTATTATCCTTTTTTATGTCGATAACTTTTTGCCACTTTTCGCCTTGCCCTAGTTGACAAACTCCTACTTTAGTGTATTTATCTCTATTTCCAGCTCCTTTGTCAGAATTTTTTCCAGCACCGTCATCTTGTAACTCTGAATATTCATACATTACTGTATTTTTATCTCTAACTGTTCCATCACTTACGGTTTGAATCATATTTGCAAATGATTGAGGTGTATCTCCAAAAGCATTAATTAAAATATCTAACCCCAAAGTTACCAAAGTTCCAAATTGATTTTTTTGAAAGTTGCTTTTAAAATCAAGAATAGTATCTGCTGCATCTTTTAGACCATTTACTGCATTTTGTACCGCATTTAAATCAACCCCAAAATCAATTTCATCATTTATCCCTGAACTTGAATCATTTTTTATTTTTTCGACCTGTTTGTTAAATTTTTCCCCTTTTCCACAATACAATAGATTTATAAAAAATATATGTTTAGGTAAATAGCCTCCTCCTTCGACAAATGATGCATTTACTATTATTCCTGCATCCCATTCATTAGATGAACCATCCCATCCCCATTCATTTTTTAAATCCTTCTTAGAAACCGAAATTTCTTCAATACCATCAATGTCATTTCCGAATTCTAATTTTATATTTTTTCGAGTCCGAGCCCTCTTTTACAATACATATTTTAGAGTCTAAAATCATCGTTTTAGTAATTGTATTAATGCCACTTCCACAATTTACAGAAGAATTAATTTTACTAATCAATTCATTTCGCCATTCCGCCATTCTTTCATCTGTACTTCTTTCAACTGTAAAGTCTGGATACCATGTAGCAATGGTTTTTGTATTAAATTCTTTAAAAAAATCTTTTTGGTTTGCACCATATGTAATCGTATTTATACTAATTACAATTAATACAAAAATAAATAATATTTTATACAAATACTTAAACAATGATAATTCCTCCTTTCCTATATAATCTATCCAACCGTCGACAAAACTAATTTGTATCCAATGGACATAACAAATATTGGTATTATAGAAAATCCTACATACAATTCTACCCATGAAGCATAACTTATAGGTCCTTGTTTATCAAAAACATATAAAGCCGCAAGAATCGGTCCCAACATAGATAGTCCAAATAAAGCAAATACACTAATTGCCATTCCTAGCATAGCAATAAAGTTTATTATTGCAAGTACTATATATCCCATAGTATAAACTGTCTTTTTTAATGCTTGGTCAATATCTTCAATTCCAGCCATATATCTTACATATCCTGTAAAAGTTGTACTAAAGCTATATTCTGCATTTTCTACATTAACTCTTATTGGCAATTCATATGAATCATTACTTTCTATATCTTCATAGAATGTCTTTGCACCAAAAATGCATAATCCCATTATTATTACTGAACCAACTAACATAAGCAAAGCTTTCCAAAACCTTTCAAGTCCTTTTTTGTATTCAGCTCTAGCTGAAGGATTATCCAAAGAGTGTCCGACTATTTTTACTCCATTATAAATTAATGATAATATCAAAGTTGTAGCTGATATATATATAACAATATGTATAACAGATGTTACGAAATTTCTTAGAACCATCCAAGTAGAATCCTTGGCATGTTTTGCTGTTTTTCCATCTGCCTTTTTGTCTTTATTTCCTGTAAAAAAGTTAATATCAAAAAAATCTATATGATTTACTATAACATTATATACATCTCCAACCATTACTGGTATTTCATTTTCTTTTGTATATGCATCTTCAGTTTGCTTATCTAAATTAATTTCCTTTTGCCAAGACTCAGTTTCTTTTTCTTTATATCCTGATACTTTTGTATATTTATCTCTATTTCCAATTGCTTCTTCACTATTTTTTATTTTATCTTTTTTTATGTCTTCTCCTTCAGCATCTTTCTTTAAATCATCATATGTATAAGTTATAGTAAAATCTCTTGCAGTATGATCACCTAGTGTTTGAAAAGAACTTGCCCAGTACTGTATTCCATCTGCTAAAAATAATAGACCATCCATTATTACTGTTGTCATTTTTCCACCAGAGTTTTTCAAAAATTCCGCTGCCCATGATGCTACTTTTGCTGCTGTTTCTACCGCACTTGTTGCAGCATCTTGACCGTCAAAGTTTTCCATAGACCCTGTATTGTCACTTGTTGTCGCTTGACTGCTTGCTGCTATTCCATCTGTTCCTGTATATACTTCCTCAATTGTTAGTAGAAAACCGTTATGTTCAATATCTGTAGAATCCAAACCTTTCGATACAGGCGAAACTATTAAAACTGCATCCCATGAATTGCTTCCAAAAGAATCTTGATAACCATAAATATTTTTTAAATCATCTTTTGATAAATTTTTTTGTACGCAAGGTGGTTTTCCATAACTATTGCTGTTTTTTTCTCCAACATATAACTTATATTTTCCATTCCATGTTCCTTTTGCTTGTAATTTTGTTGTTATTTTCATGCGTTCTGTTACATCATTTCCAGTATATCCGGAATGATGTTTTCATAAACTCTACACATTGCTGTCTTGCTGACTTAGCTTGAATCGTGCTATCGAACATATTACTTTCTGCAACTACATCTTGAGCTACCACTAACTTAGTATCAACATTTTTAGCAATTCTCCCGTTCGTCAACTCTTGCACATCTACAGCTAAGGTAACACTACAATTCAACAGGTACAAAATAATTAAAATTGAAATAATAATCAATTTTAGAAATCTTTTTTTCACTATATTCCTCCTTTCTACACTATGTTTAACATCATTCTATATAAAATAACAATAATTAATGGTGCAAATAAAAGTATTGTATAAAACTTTATAAAATACTCGAATATTAAAATATTAGATAGTTTAGGTTTTTCACTAATTGTTTTTCCCTGCATAGTAAAAACTGCACTAATTGGAGCAAGGGCAACTAAAGCTCCTATAATTACTGTCCTTGCAAACATTCCTAAAAACACCGCTAGTGTACATATCGTAGAAAAAAAGTATGGTAAAGAATACAATAAACCAGCAACACTATTTGTTGTCATTGTCAAATATTTAAAATATCCAACATAATTTGTATTAAATGAGCATATTTTCTCAACATTTGCCCTTATTAAATAAATCGATTTATTGCCATTTAAAATAAGTGACAATATATTATTGTAAAAATATAGCAAAACTAACATAATTGCGTATGTACAAGAAACTATCAAAACTGCTTTAATCACATTATCTATAATTGTTTTAGATTCTTGAGCTCCTTTTGGGTTACCATCAAAAGAAGATTTTACAAATAATATACTTCTCCATATTAGCATTGTTAACAACAAAACAGCTGAAATATACATAACAGTATGACTTATAGATGCTACAAGATTTCTGAATCCTTTCCATATCTTATTGGTATTTTTGCTATTAGTATTAAAAAAATCAATATCGAATATCTGAAAAATTCCCATTGCTAGGCTATATGGATCCACTTGTATTGTAGGTATTTCTGTGTTTTCGGAAAATACTGTTTCCTTTTCGCCTTTTTTATTATCGATTGTACTTTCTATATTAGCTATTTTTATTATATTTTTTATTTTCTTTGTATCAATTTCATCTTCACTTATTGCATCATCTATATTAATTTTCTTTTTTAAATTTTTGTCTTGTTCAATATCACTTTTTTCAGATTTTATTTTTATGCCGTATTTTCCTTCCGTTGCAGTATAATTCATAAGCATATTTACTACATCAGATGGTACAGAAAAAAATCCTTTTAAAATCTCTAAAAAAATTATTTTATTTTTAGATTTATTAGTTGTTCCCGATGTTGATGAAAACGTACCATCTGATGTCAATGTTATTTGTTGTCCATTAAATTTATTATATTTACTTTTTTCAGGATACCCTAATTCAACATGAACATCAAGCCATTGTGTATTCGGTTTCTTTGATCCATAATTATCCCCTGCTGCAGTATCCCATGCAGGGTTTGATGGGTCTATTGACATTTCACATGTATCCAGCACTATTCCATTATATACGTTTGTATCTCCATTATTTTCAAATTTAAATTGGAATGTTGAATATTTCCAGTTGTTTTCCTTTGAACCATAATGAAAATAATGGATATTACTTTGCTTAGATAAAAATGGATAATGCTCACTCGGTAAATCATCTAAGTATTCACATGTTGCTGCTGCCATAACTACATATTTATTGCCATTATATTCCCATTCATGCCATCCATATGTTTCATTAACTGTCCAATCACTTTGTTGAAAATTAGCTCCTGTATTAGGATTTGTATGTGCTAGTCCTCCATTTCCATCTGAATAATATGTAAAATACCATTTAGTACTTGTGTCAGAAACATCTGGTCCTTCGTCTGTTGTATGTGTATTGTATCCATATTCCCTTTGATAAGGAAATAAAAACGAAAATATAACTAATATAATACATGTTAATATTAACTTTAAGACAAATCTTTTTTTCAAATTTCTATTTCCTTTCTCATTATTTTTCTAGCTTTCTTTTGCTAACTTATTTAAGTTAGTTTCAACAAATTTAAATTCTTTTTGTGTTGGTGTAATTTGCAATATCGCAGTTTCTGAGCCAACTTTCAAAAGACCCTCACCTCTTGTACAAGTAACCAAAAATGATGCTTCTCCCGAGCTTAATTTAAATACTTCTTGAAGAAGTGCAATTTCAGACTTGTCCTGTGCTAAGAATAGCTTAGTATCAGACGATGTAAGTACTGCTTGAGCTTCTGGTTTTTCATAGAAATCTTGAAATCTCTGTGAAATAATTGCCAAAGATACGTTTCTTTTTCTTGCACGTCTTGCCATTTTATTTAAAAAGTCTACAGCCTCAGGGAAAGGAAGTAACATCCATGCCTCATCAACTATAACCCTTTTTTGTCTTGCTTTTTTTCTATCTTCACTGTTTTTCTTAACAAATTTTTCCCAAATCCAAGAAAGTAATATTTGTTGTGCAAGAGGTCTTGCAAATCTTTCCTCTAGTTGAGATATATCTATATTTATAAATGGTGCACCATCTAACAACTCAAAAGATGATTGTCCATCAAAATATGCCATTTGTCCACCAAATTCTCTTATGTACTGTTTCATAACTTTTAACAAATAACTATAATGGAATCTATAATCATCATTATCATTTTCTTGTGCCATATGTTCTAATCTTCTATACCATGAACCTATTGTAGGCATTTGTTTCTTCTTTCTACCAAATGTACCTGTTATCCTTGCATTTTCATAAAGGCTCATTGGATCAGATGTTATACCTAAAGCTGCATATTCGGCAGCAACCGATTCTGATATAATTTGCTTTGTAAGCTCGTTTACTTGTTCTGTTTTTGTACTACCTTTAGCCATTGTCATTAAAGCCTGTGTTACATCTTCTACCTTGTTTTCTACATTTAATATTTCTCTTTCTCTACCAGTTATTGCATCTTTTGCTCTTTCCACTTCTATGTCAAATACGTTTATAATTGTAGAAGAATTAGGGCTTATAATAACATTTATTCCTCCCAATGCTTCTGCAACTGCATAATATTCCCCTTCTGCATCTAGTGCTAAACTTTCAATTCCCATAAGAACTGATGACCTAGAAATTAATGTTTTCATTGTAACTGATTTACCAGCACCTGATTTAGCAAATATAACCATATTATAATTGGTAAGTGATGGATGGAAATTATCAAATAATATTGGCTCTCCTGTTTGCCTATTTATTCCCAAAGGTACACCCGTTGGATGTCCAACTTCAGAAGTTAAGAAAGGAAATACAGTCCCCATTGATGGTCTATCAAAAATTTGCTTTTTTTGAACTGTATTTTCCATCAAAGGTAAACATGATTTAAAAGCATCTTCTTGCATAGCCCATGCGCTTTTTATACTAACTAATGATTTTGACATTTCATTTGAAAGTAACTTTGTTAATCTTTCTAAGTCTTGCATACTATATGCAAATAATGTAGAAACAATAGTTGCTTCATATAATTTATTAAATCCCGCGGCAATTTGATCTCTTAATATTTCTGTTTCATACCTTTTTTGAGAAACATCACTTTCCCTATTGATATTTCCCTTATCACTTGCCATTAATCTTTCTGTTTCCAATTCAACAATAGTTTTATTCAAATCATTTTGAGAGTTAGCTTCTGATATTGGATATATGTATATTGATGTATTTATGTCTCCAAACATATATAAATTTCTAAATAATTCTGGAAATGTGCAAGACCTTGGAAGTCCTGAAACAAAAAAACTTCTTGCATATCTAGTTACATTAGATACAATTTCCATATGGTCTAATTTAGATGCATCTATACCTGCAGGTGCAATTATTTCTTTAATTGTCTTTTTATGTAAAACCTTGTATTCATCTTCACGCTTTTCTTCTTGGTCTACCTCTTTTTCCTTTTTCTTGAACAATGCCATTTTCACTTTCCTCCTTATCATCATCTTTCGATATTGTTACTTTTTCATCCTCTTTTTGTTGTTCATCAATTTTATCTATTGCTTTTTGAGCTATTTCTTCCCCAATATATCTCTTGTGTTTTTTTATTAATTCTTTTGCTTTACTTCTTACAATATTGTCTGTATTTTTTTCCATCTCCATAGCTTTTATCTCTTTGTCTCTTCGTGCTTCACTAATTTTCTGATTTGCAAGATTTACTGATTGTTCTTCAATTTTTTTATCTAATAATTTAAGCTTTTTATCAATCGCTTCTGGAGCTGTTGAATATAATTCATCAAATCCTGCCTGTTTAATTTTTTCCATCCAGAATAAATCTGACTCGTCTCTGTTATATGCAATATATAGTAATTCAGTTAATTCTTCTGAATTTAAAATTTTTCCTGTTACCTGACACGCAAATAAAGCATTTATAACTGCTCTTGCTCTAGTATATAGTTCTGAAAATGCCATATTTCTTACTTCTGTTTTATCAAAATCACCAGCTTCTATTTCAGATTGATAACATGGTATTATTACATAATATTTTTTACTTAAAATACTTCTATTTAAACTTTGACGTTCAATATCTCTTATGATATCATCAGTATATTCTTTTAAATTTTTCTGTTTTACAAGTTCATATTTTATTTTCTCTATTTCATTTAATGTAGAACCTTTTGTTTTTAATAAAGTCTCATATTCTTGTTGAATTTCTCTATACTTTTCATCTATTTGTTTTAATTTTTCCTTATATCCATCAATGCTTCTTTCTAAGTTTATTGTTCTAGTTTGTATATATAATTGTACAGGATGTCTTAGTGTATTAAGGAATGAAATAAACCCTTGTTCAACAGATACTTTTTCCATATCAGACATTAAGTCATAATTGATTCCTTGGCATTCAACAACCATTAAAAATTTTCCTTTTTTTTGTATAATCATATTATCTTCAATTTTCTCAAAATCCATAAAATCAATTATAGATTCTGGTGTATAGATTATTTGTGACTTTTTTACATGCTTCTTTTCGTTTTCTTCATCCATTCTTTCCTTTTCTATTCTTTTTTCTTTTACTCTTATCATTATACCTACAATTATTAGTATCACTACTAATAAACCTATACCGCATGCTAACAATATTAATAATTGAACAACACTATCATTACTCATCTTTCTTCTCCTCCGTAAAAAAAGTATATATTTTATTTTTCTGTGCTTTAAACTTTATATATCTCATTATAATTTGATCTATATATTCTCCTCCCGCTTTTCTTGTTAACTCAAAGTTATTTGAATCTGGAATTTTAAAACTTGTTATTGCAAATCCTATCACTCCAAATATAGCTGCTCCTATTATTCCCAATTTTTTAACTCCAACCATTTGTCCTATTAACCAAAATACAACATATGCAAATACTGCCATAACTCCTGTAACGATAAGTGCCTTAGTTGAAAATATATAGAAGAATCTTCCTTCACCTTTAGTATTTCTTGGTATATTATATGGTCCTCCTGCCATACAACCACTCCTTCCAAATCTAATTATACTATTTAATTATAACATAAAATCTCCAAAAAAAATACAATTTATGATATTTTTTTATCATAAATTGTATTTTTAATATAATTGTAATGTGTTTGTAACATAATTGTAATATTGTTATTTTACAACTCCTAGAAGAAACTTTGTAACAGATACTGCTCCAAAAACTAATACTAACCCTATTATTATTGGTAACATTTTACTCTTTATCTCACTTTTTACTGAAGGAGTTGAAAATATATAATTAAATCCCGTAAAAGCTATTATTAATAATAACGCAAGACCAGATCCTACCTGCAAAAAACCTATTATATATCCAATTGTAGATTGTAACTCTGATACAAAATCTTCTCCGGACATATCTTCTGGAAACAAACCTACCTCTTGCATTACAGCACTTACTCTATATTTTCCGCCTTTATAATCAGTTGCTGCATTAGAAATATTTTGATTATAAATAGTTAATATAAGCATTGCAAATAAAACACTTACCAATATTTTCTTTATATATTTCATCTTTTTTCCTCCTTTCAACAAATTTAGTTTCCTGTTGCTCCCACAAAAAATCTTGCTATCGATACAGCACTATACACTAGTATCAATCCCAATATAATTGGTATCATTTTCGCTTTAATTTCACTTCTTACGTTAGCTCCTGACACAATATATTCATATCCACTTGTTGCTATAACAATTAATAAAATAAGTCCCGATAAAATTCTAAGTACTCCTAAAAATCTTTGAATTACTGTTCTTAAATCTTTGGAACCAACATCATACGGAATATCAGGTTTAAATTTTTTTATTTCTCCATCTACACTTGTTTTTGCAATTTTTACATTTTCAGCTGCCAGTGAAACGTTTACAAGTAAACTATTATATGTAGAAAAAAATATAACTAATATAATTAATATTTTACATATTTTTTTTATATCAATCTCCTCCTTTTCGACAATTTTTCTATGTGTATATATTTTATTATAACATAAAAATTCTAAAAAAAATACAATTTATGATAAAAATATCATAAATTGTATTTTTCATGTATTATCCTTGAACAACTCCCAAGATAAATTTAGCAACTGATACAGCACCAAATACTAATACAAGTCCAATTATAATTGGTAACATTTTATCTTTTAGCTCTTTCTTTATTTCTGGTGTTGATATAATATAATTAAAACCAACTATTGCAATCATTAAAATAGCAATTAATCCAGATGCAACTTGTAAAAATCCTAATAATTTTCCAACAGTTGCTTGTAAATTAGTTGTATATGAACTGTCTGGTCCTTTTATTTGATCTTGTACTCCTGAAACTGCACTTAAAGCATCTCCCCCAGCCGCCATTGCTATATTATTAGGCATTATTAAAAATGTACAAACAGCTACAAATAATATTGCTAAAACTTTACTTATTCTTTTCATAATAATTCCTCCTTCCTTTAAATAAATATTTATTTATAAAATTTAATATCTTTTTATGTGGCAAATGCTTCTATAATTAATGTAACTATTGACATTGCAATTCTCCATATAACATATGCTCCAAATCCCATAGCCATTCCAATAAATATTGTATGTAAACTCTGTTTTGCTATTTCTTTCTGCTCTGGTAAAGCTCCACTCATCATGTACCTTATACCCGTTACAGATAAAGCTATTATAGATAATCCTGCAAGTAATACAAGCAATATTCTATTAGCTGCCTGTATTATATTTTTAAATGTTTTAAAAATTGGATTTATTATTTTTAAATCGTTATTTGCATCTTCTTTCATAAATTTACTTGCTGCAGAAAATGCATCTGATACCCAATCATCACTACTTGCTGCATAAATTGTTTGGCTTGAATTTACTAAAAATATAATCATTATCATAATTGTAAAAAATACTTTTTTCATATTCAAACCACCCTCTTTCTATTATGAAATATTAAATATACTAAATACCACTCTTACTAATGTTGCACTTGAAAATAATAACACAGAACCTATTAAAAAGCTTCTACTAAAATCTAGCAATTCCTTTTTTCCTTGTGGTTTGCCACCTATATTTAAATTTAAATCTCCTGCTAATCTTCCATTTCCAGATACTATTAAAGCAAAACCAAACATAGCTACAGACACTATACTTAGCAATCCACCAATTTGTTGTAATATTCCTAAGATTTTATTGACAATGGTTGTTATAAAAGTAGTAACTGGTGATGTTATTTTCTCCACCTTACCCGTTGCAGATTTATGTGGATCATATTGTTCTAGAAATTTATCAGATGTTATGTCCGTATCAATGGCAACTTTTATATTTTCTATTTCAAAAACTTGTTTTTCATCTAATCTTTGATTATATACTAAAACTCCATAACTATAATAGTGCATACTTAGTGAACAAATCAATGAAATTGATAATATTATAACTACTCTTAATTTTTTCTTCATCTCCATCACCCACTATCCTATATTATTATAAATCTTTTTTATTTTTTTTGCAACATTTATTTTTATATTTCGACAAATTATTCTATATAGCTTGTTGTTGTCCTTGAGATTTATTTTGTTGTTGTTGTTTCTGTTGTTGTTTTTTTACTTTATCCATCTTTTCAATATCTTTATATTTTTTTGCAATTGTAAAAATACACTCTAGAGCTTCCTTTGAATGTTCCATTTCTGCATATTCTTGATTATTATTTTTTGCTTCTTCTATTTTTTGAGTATATGTATCTATTTCATCTCTAATATCTTTTAGACTTTTTCCAAGTTCTTCATCAGCTCTTTTTGATGCAACATCATTTAAACCTTGGTCATTTTTTTCATATTCGATAGTGTTTTTTAGAAGGTCGTCATGTGTAAAACTTGCACCTGCTTCCATAGCTTGTATTACATGTCCAATATAAGCTAATTGTATTCTGTTAGGCTGTTTTGCAGCATCTTGAGATAATTCTCCTAAACTTGCAATAGTTTTGCTAACATAATCGGCTTTTGTTTTATATTTATACGCAATATTATTTTTAAAATTATTTTGTGAATTTTGCGCATTTGATTTAACATCTGATTCATTATTATCTTTACCTTGTTGTTTTTTTACTGTTATAATAGATAATTCTAATTTTTCTTTTAATTTAGAACCTGCATTTACTTTATCTATGCCTTTTTTAATTTCACTATATAATCCTTTTGTTGTATATTCCATTTCCGACATTTTTATTGCATTATTTTGTTGAATACATTTAATATATTTTTCTACTAATTTACAAGATTCACTATTATAATAATTTTTCATATCTAGTTTATTTATTTCGTAATAATTTATTAATTTAATTTCATCCTTTTTATTAACCCAAATATTTCTTAAATATTTTGAGGCAACTTTTAGTTGTTTTTCATGCTTTTTAATCCTTTTATCCATTATTTTAATGTATTTGTTTGAGATTGACAAATCTTCTTTTGCTCGTTTCCATTGTTTTTTTATTTGTCTGTATTGTCTACCTTCTCTACTCCAGAAGAAAATCCTGCTGTACTTTATCCTTGATAAAAATGGATGGTCTTTCGTCATTTTATTCATTTTATTTTCCCACGCTAATATATTACTCAAATCTCTTTTTGATTTTGCGACTACATCAGCTCTCAAATCACTTAAATTTCTTTCTTTTTTTTCCATTTTGTGATATAACTTAATTTGCTCATCGGCTATACCTGCATTCTCTAATTCTGCAATAGCTCCAATTTCATCGAGCTTTCCATGTATTTTCCTAAACAATCCCATAATAAATCCTCCCTTTCTTTCACTTTTTTTATAATTTATATGTTTTTACACAACTCCATCTTTAATTTTACCCTAAATTCCAACATTTGTCAATACTTTTGCAACTTCTGTCTACATAATTCCCTATTTTATTAAAAAAGCCAATATATAGCTCTCACTATAAATCAGCTCATTTTTATTAATATTCTGGCATATCCTCTGCTATAAAAAGACTAATTTCACATACTACGTCGTCATATATGTAGTACTCCATACAAACGTCATCATCAAAATATAAAATCGTTCTTCTACTATAATCCTCTTTGCTATAACCATCTATATAACTATTCAATAAATAATATGCATTTTGTCCCCCTTCATCATTAATAATATAACCTTCAACATCTTTGATATCAGCTGCTTTTTCATCACCATATAAGACCCATCCATTGTCATACAAATTTTTTCTAATTTTATATAGATTTTCATCCTTTGCATAACTTCTAATAACATCTTCTTCATTATCTCCTACTTTAATACCTACATCTGTTTTTAATCCATCACCTGTACTAATAGAAGTTACGCAAAATATATTATTCTTTTTTTCATATACAACCGTTGGCCCTTCTATATATTGCTCTCTACGGAATTCTTCATCACCTTCAACTTCATAGTGTTCATCTTCTAATATATGGTGAACTTCATCTATTGAAGTACCAATCTTAATTCCTGAAATTGATGCTTTGTCTTTATTCATCTTACTTTCATTTGAACTAATCTTTTCTAGATTAGACTTAGCATTATTAAATAACTTATTATATTCTTCTAGAGTAATAGCATTCTTATCTTGTTGGGCATAATCATTCTCCACAGAATTTGTGTCACCTGCCCCAAAATTATTATCACTTGTATTACTATCATCTATTGCACTAAACAATCTATCATCAGTTTTTTCTTTTTCATACCAAGTTCCAGATATATCTTTAGTATTAATATTTTCAATAGAAACCTTATCTGTTATTTTATTTGGTACATCAATTATTAATCCATCACCAATAATTTGAGTTCCATTTTCCTTTCCAAATAGCATTGTAAATTCATCTTTAGAGATATCGTTCAATAAATCTCCCTTCTCTTCCATTGGAATATTGAAGCTCATAGTACATGCTGCAGTACTATTAGTTCTAGCAAAAATCATTTTATTTTCATTTGATGATAATCCTTTTTCTTCAACCTTTTCTGGATAGAACAAATTATATTCTCCAATATTACTTCTCATCAATATTAAATTGTCTTCACCAATTAATCCTTTTGTATTATAATTAAATATTATTTTATCATCTGTTATATCTATACTTGTAATTTCTAATGTTCCACCAAGTTCACTAGTAGCAACGAATTTTTTGTTTTCTAATTTATACCATTTAATATTATTATAATGGTCTTCTTCTTCACCATTTCTATCATTAAGAAATTCCTTTTTAATAGGTAATAATTTAACCTTTTTTACATCTTCTCCATTTTCTTTATTTCCAATTTTAATTGTATAATTCTTTTGTATTTTTACAACTTTTTGATCTAAATTTTCATCATTTCCATATTTTTCAACAATTTGGTCATAGCTTAAAACGTTTGAATCTCTTACTGTTCCCAATATACCACCAGTTATTGATGCAAATTCTCCATCGTCTTTTTGATTTGATATATAATCATATAAATCATTTACTGTAAACACACTTCCATCATCTGTAATAGCATAAGTATTAGTATCTTCATATACCTCATATGATATATCATCACCATTTCCTTGAGTTACCAAAAAATTATTATAGTCTAAAATTTCATCTTCATTTTTTGAATATTCATCATAACTCTCTTCTGTTATAATACTTGCTTTAATAATAGTTGAAAAATTTGTATTTGCAGCTTCTTTTACAACTATTGTCTTATTTCCTACTGTTTGTGATATTTCTTCAAATTTTTCCTTTCTGCTTTCTTCTCTTTTTATATCCATTGATATCTCTTGCATTATAGATATACTTTTTACTTCTGTAAATACATCATCCATAGTGTCATCTGCTTGATTTGCTTCTGTTTCATTTTCACTATTTATTCTAACACTCAAAATATCTAACTCAAAATTCAAATCTTTTTCTTGAATATCTGAAACATCGTAAATCTCAACAAATTTATATTCTTTGTCTCCAACTTTTTGTATATCTGTTCCCCAAGGATGTATTTTCTCATTATTTACAAATGTATTTGAATCTATGGAAATTGTATAATTTTTATTTTTTTCATCATACTCTACCTCTCCATATTGTTCTATAGCATAATCTTTCAAATCTATAGTGCTTTCTGTGATTAAATATGTATTATCACACGCAACATTGTTTAATATATATTTTATGTATTTATTTTCTATTACTTTATTTACTTCTACAGCATTTTCACTATAATTTTTACTTGCTTTTAAAAATCCCATGTTTTGTAAACTTAAATTTCCTGTTACAGCCGCATATGAAGTTACACTCAATATTCCAACAACCACAACTGCTGCAATTCCTTGCATTGTTTTTACTAATGTTGTTTTTTTCTTTTTATTATCCATTTGTCTTATCTCTTGTCTAATTCTATTTTTTAATTTTTCCGGTGCTTTAATTTGTTCATTTATGCTGTCCTTTAAAATTTTATCAAATTCTTCTTTCATATCTCACCCCTCCTTATATAATATCTTCTTTATAATTAATCTGTTTTGCAATTTCACTTCTTGCCCTCGATAATCTTGATTTTACCGTTCCTTGCGGTATTTTTAATATCTTGGAAATTTCTGCAATGCTTTTATCTTGGATATAATATAAAATAACAATTTGACTTAAATTTTCATTTAATGACTTTATTGCTTTTTTTATATCTACTTGTTCGTCTTTTTCATGTGAGTATTTTAAATTTTCTTGTTTATATTCTTCTATATAAACAATTTTTTTATTTTTTCTAATAATATTGTAACATTCATTTTTCAATATCTTGGTAATCCAAGTTTTGAAAAATTCATCTTTTTGTAGTTGTTTGATTTTTGTATATGCTTTTAATACTGTATTTGATATAGCATCTGAAGCATCTTCTTCATTTTTTAAAATTATATATGCAATTTTATAGAAATAGTCTATGTTTTCCATTATTATTTCTTCAAATGCCTCTTTATTTCCTGATTTTGCTTCTTTTATTTTTTCTAGCTCCATCTTTTACCCCCTTTTTAGACATATCTACCTATTAGATGTATTATAGCATAGTCTGGTTCAATTTTTTTGATTTTTTATTGCTAAAAATTAATTTTTGTCTTACAATATATTAAATATCATTTAAAAGGAGCTAATATATATGAAAAATAAATTTAAATTTTTTTTGATTTTTATTATAATTTTTATTTTGTTTACATTAATATATCTTTACAAGAACCCTAAAATTGCAGTTCTATGCTACCATAATATCGCAACAGAACAAGAAAAAGAAAACTTTCCAGACGAAAATGATTGGACTATTACTACTGATAATTTCAAAGCTCATCTTGATTATTTAAAAAAGAATAATTATAAAACTTTAACTATGGATGAATTTTATAAGTGGAAAACAGGTGAATTAAAGTTGCCATATAAAAGTGTTTTAATTACTTTTGATGACGGCTTTTTATCTAATTATCAATATGCATTTAAATTATTAAAAGATTATAATATGAATGCTACTGTTTTTGTGGTAGGAAATTTTATTGATAATTCTACTCAAAATGATTGGGATGGCAATATAAAAACTTATATGACAAAAGATATTTTAAATAGCTTAGAAAACGAATATCCTAATATTGAAATTTATTCTCATTCCTATAATTTGCATTATCAAGGTGCTATTAATCAGGATATAAATAGCTTAGTAGATGATATAAAATCTTTCGATAATTTTTATAAAGATACTGATGTTTTTTGCTACCCTTTTGGACAATATAATAATAATATTGAAAATGCTTTAAAAACTTCTGGATATAAATTGGCTTTTAAATATGGACCAAATAAATCTGATTATAAAAAGGCTAGTAGAAATGATAATAATTTTGAGATTCCTAGACTTAATGTGTCTCATGGAATGAGTGTTTT
Source organism: uncultured Clostridia bacterium (assembly GCA_934121905.1). GTDB lineage: Bacteria > Bacillota > Clostridia > TANB77 > CAG-508 > CAG-269. The sequence continues at coordinate 60,601 of CAKOVI010000002.1, read as the reverse complement.
TAAGTTTGGGTTGAGGCTTTTGATGTATAATTAAAAAAATTAGATATAGGACTTTTCTAGTCTCTATATCTAATTTTTTCTTCTTTCTTCTCATGAAATAATACTGGATAAATAACTTTCATAATCTACCTCCAAACATTTATTATGCCACTTTGATTCCCGTATCAATTATTTCTTGGACAAAAGGATTCCCTTCTTCAAAATCTTTTACTTTTATTGGGTGTGGTTCTATTCTTAAATCAATATCTTGTGTAAGCATCATAAGTTCAACCATTAAATCAAAAACATTGCTATCACTATTAACTATGATTGCTATATCTATATCACTATCTTCATGATTTGTTCCCTTTGCATATGAACCAAATAAATATACTTCTCTAATACTATAATGTTTAGATATTTCGTCAACGTATCTTTTTACATTTGTTAAAATATCTATGTCAATTTTTCTTTTAACCATGACCTAACCTCCTCAATATTTTTTATTTGTTCAAAGGTATAATCTCTTGTACATTTTTCATAAAATTCGTTTTTATAATCTTCATATCGTGCACTTATATTAAAAGAATTACATACCATTAAAATTTTCTTTTTTCTTTCATCTAATTCAAGATTGCATCTCTCTGCTAATATATTTAGATTATGAATTTTTGGAGGATAAGGTGCATTTTCGTTAACCTTAGCGTATATTGCTTTTAATAATTTTTCAATTGTCAAATGTCCTATAAATAAAGCCCATGTATATTGTTCTGTTTCAAAATTTTTCTTCATTGATTCAAAGTCTCTATCTGCACTTTGAATCCAATAATTCATTAAATCAACACTATTCATTTATTTCTCCTTAATTTTTATAAAAAAACACATTAAGAAAGCAAAATTTCCTTAATGTGTTTCTTCTGCGTAATCATAACGCTTTCTGGCGGAGAAAGAGGGGTTCGAACCCTCGCGCCGATTACTCGACCTAACAGTTTAGCAAACTGTCCCCTTCACCACTTGGGTATTTCTCCAAATTGTATATATTAAATTATAAAAAAATCGTAGAAGATTGCTTTATGACAATTTTTCTACGTTATTTTGGCGGAGAGGGTGGGATTCGAACCCACGGTAGGCTACAAACCTACGCCAATTTTCAAGACTGGTGCCATAAACCAACTCGACCACCTCTCCAACTGTTTTTAGCTCTCGCTAAGAACAGTTTATATACTAACATATTTGATTATTGTTTGTCAATAGTTTTTTTAATTTTTTTATACTATTTTTTAATACAAATAATTATTAACTATACTAAGAATAATAATAGTAACATATAAAAAAGTACATAAAGATATTCCTACTATCCCTGTAATTAATCCTGCTTTTCCCATTTTACTTCCAAACGCTTTTATAGTCTTTGATCCAAATATTATAGCAATTATACTTGTTGGAACACTAATATACCAAAAAAAGCAAAACACTATTGATATAATTCCCAAAGGTAAGCTTGCTACAGCCATAACACTTTTATTTTTATCTTTTATTTCTTCACTCATAATATTCTCTCCTAATATATAAATTTTTAATTAATTATTTTATTTTCAATTCTGAAATTAAACTTAAATCATCTAAATTATTAACCTTCATCATGTCTTCTGATACAGTAAATAAATTATTCTCAATCCATAGACCTCTCAAAAGTTTGCTACCATAATTTGAATATGTTGAATATTTATAATTAGATTTTTTCTCGTTTTTTTCATGTTCTATAATACCTTTTAATTTTAATCCCTCATCTAAATTAATTTTATAAACTAAATACCCTTCAGCAATATAATCTTTATCATAATTTTTATATGAATCTATAACAGAACTTATATCATCATCTTCATCAACATCTAATTCAAAATCAGAAGAATATTTATTTACTGGTATTGCTAATAATTCTTTTTCTTTAGAAAATAGTAATGCTTTATGGTTAGTTAAAATTGCAGATGTTGTTCTACTATCTCCTATTACAGTTTGAGAAATTTGAATCGGATTATTTACATCACTTACATCAAATAAGGCCATCTTCATTCCAACGACTTGAGTGCTAGCTGATATTACTTTTCCAAATGAATTTCTATTTATTTCTTCTTTTGTTTCCATACCGATTCCTATTAAATGATTTTCATCATATGGGTGTAAATATGTACTATATCCAGGTATTTCTAATTTTCCTAATGCTTTAGGTTTACGTGGATTTGATAAGTCTATCACATATAATGGGTCTGTGTTTTTATAAGTTACCATGTATGCTTTGTTTCCTATAAACCTTGTTGAATACATGTTTTCACCTTCTGAAAGATCTTCTGTTTCTCCTAAAGTATTTAATTTTTCATCTAATACAACTATTCTTGAACCATCATTACTTTCAAGTGCTATTCTTAAATTGTTTTGGTATTCATCTAAAGAGAATTGATTTATTGTTTCACCTTTTAGTTGTGTTTTATTTTTATATTCTAAATTTCCATCTTCATTTATTTTGAATTTATATATTTTTGTGTATATATCATATGAATAGTCCCAATCATATTCTTTATAATTTCTATATCCAATAACACCTTTTGTCATCAAAACCTTAATATCTTTTATAAAATCCTTTTTTTGTCCTGTATATTGACTATTTAATAAATAAATATTATTTTCAGATACATATGCATTTTCAACATTAAATAAATATGCTTTAACCTTTACATTTTCCATTTTATCTAAATTAATACTTGATATTATTGTTTGATATCTACTTTTTTCATTTTTTATATATTTAATATTATCCAATCCTATTTCTTTATCTTCATTATTTTCAGTATAATATGTCACAATCTTATCTTTTTCTTCTCTTAAATCTCCTGAACATATTACGAAAAGTTCTCCGTTTATACACCTAGACGTATAATATTCTGAATATAATGTATATTGCTCCTCTATTTTTGCATTAGCTTTATCAGAAATATTATAAATTGTAACCATTGTATCCTTTTCGTAATTATAATTACTTGAAATTACAGCAAGTTTATTTCCATATAAAATCATATCTTCTGGAATAAATCCATTTGAACAAATTATTTTTGATTCTATTTTTATATTTGCAGGATCTTTAACATTTGTAATTATGACTTTATTGTTTGACATCGAATAAATATAATCACCATCTGTTTTTGTTATATCTGCTTCATCAACATTTTCAACTTGAATATTTGTTGTAGAATGTTCTTTTTCTGATGAAGAACTCTTTTCTTCTTGATTTATACTGTCTTGGTTCGTAGTTACTGTTTCTATGTTTTTTACAATTGAGTCTCCTACTGTACTTGATGAAGTACTATCCATAATATCATTTTTAGCCATTACACCATTAGTTCCACCAATTACCACTGGGTAAAAATCAAAACTAAAAGGCAATGTTAAGTAATATAATAACCTTTCTTTAAATTCACTACTATCTCCATCATAAATGGACATTAATTGTTTTTCGGATTTAATACTTATTAACTCTAAATTATTCTTTTTATAATTTTTCTTAACCCCCACTATCATAAGAATTAAAATAACTATTATAATAAGTATTCCTATAATTTTTTTCTTTTTCAAAATAATTCCCCCCTTATGTCTAAAATTATACAAATAATAAAATTAAATTGCAATATATTTTTTAAATTTAATAAAAAAAGCCTATAAAATAGTTCCAAACTATCTTATAAGCTATATTTTTAATAATTAATTGCCTTTTCTATTGCTTCCATCTCTTCTGGGGTAACTTTATATTTAGATACTCCATTTTCAATTGGTTTTGCATAAATATTAGACATATCTCTTGAATATATTCCATTAAATACTACTCCATCATTATGTTCATCAAGTAAGCACACGGCAAAACTTAAATCACTTCCAGTATCTTTGTATGCATTATATCTTACAACTCCAACTTTTTGAATACATTTTTGAGTTTTGTTATCCAATTCTTTATAATATAATGAAAGTTTCCTAATTTCTTCTTCAGTTGTTGAAACTCTTCTCATATATCTCTCCAAGTCTTCTTTTATATTTTTTCCATCCCCAAGTTTTTCCATGAAAATTTTATCTTTATTATGTATATTTTTTATTCTGATATTACTTATAATTGACCAAATCAATAAAATAAGATTTAGTACAAGTATAATTATTAAAAATAAATCACTATGTAAAAAACTCAATTTAATCCTCCTAGTTCCTTAATCTTTATTTATCAATCCAAGTATTCTTTCTAACTCATCATTATTCATGTAATTTATTATTATTTTTCCACTACGTTTTCCTGCATCAATTTTTACTTTTGTTCCAAAAAATCCTTGAAATTTATCTTCTATATCTTTATATACAACAGCATATTTTTCTGCAACACCTTTATTAACCTTTTGATGATGAATTTTCTTTTCAGCTTGTCTTACAGATTCTCCTCTTTCAATCATTCTTGTTGCCATTTCAAGCTGCTTTTTAGGGTCTGTAATTGCAAGTAGTGCCTTACAATGACCTTCTGTTATCTTTCCTTGTTTTGCAAATTCTAAAACCTCTGGACATAAATTTAAAACTCTTACTGAATTTGCAATACTACTTCTACTTTTTCCTAAAACTTTAGAAATTTCGTCTTGTGTCATGTTATATTCTTCCATTAATGCCTTTATTCCTGATGCTTTTTCATATGCATTTAAGTCTTCTCTTTGCATATTTTCTATTAATGCAATTTCTTTGTTCTTTTTATCATCATCATTTCTAATTATTGCTGGAATATCAACTAATCCTGCTTTTTTTGCTGCTCTCCATCTTCTTTCTCCTGCTATTATTGCATAATATCCTTCTTTTTTGGTTACAACGATTGGCTGAATTACTCCATACATTTTTATTGATTCTGCTAAATCTGATATAGATTCTTCATCAAAAAACTTTCTTGGTTGCTCTCTATTTGGCTCTATATCAACTAATTTAAGATTTTGTAAAGAATCATTTGTTTGTAAATTTTCTTCTTCTTGAACTGGCATTGAAAATAACGCATCTAATCCTTTTCCAAGTCCTGTCTTTTTTACCATTTGTATCATTTCCTTTCTAACTTATTTATCTTGAGGCTCTTGCCTTTTGTTCTAATTCATTCCATTTTAAAAATTCTTTGGCAAATTTTTCGTAACTTTTTGCTCCCTTTGATTTTGGGTCATATATAGTAATTGGCATTCCATAGCTTGGTGCCTCGCTAACCCTTACGTTTCTAGGAATTACAGTTTTATATACTTTATTTTGAAAGAATCTCTTTACTTCTTTTACAACTTGATTTGCAAGATTAGTTCTAATGTCATACATTGTCAGCAAAGCTCCTTCTACATATAAATTTTTGTTTAAATGTTTTCTTACAAGCTCAACTGTGTTTAAAAGTTGCCCTAATCCTTCTAGTGCATAATACTCACATTGTACTGGTATAAGTACACTATCAGATGCCGTGAATGCATTTAATGTAATTAGTCCTAAAGATGGTGGACAGTCTATTAAAATGTAATCAAATTGTCCTTTAATTGAATCTAATTTTTCTTTCATTCTTTGCTCTCTTGACATCATTGAAACAAGCTGTACCTCAGCTCCTGCTAGGTTCATATTAGAAGGAGATATATACAAATTTTTTATTGGTGTTTCTTGTACAACATCTTCTGCTGCTACATCTGTTATTAATAAGTCATATGTTGATAAATCTGACTCTTTTTCAATTCCTAATCCACTTGTTGCATTTCCTTGTGGGTCAGTATCTATCAATAATACTTTTTTTCCTCTCTTTGCTAAAATTGTGCTTAAATTTACTGTTGTTGTAGTTTTTCCAACTCCACCTTTTTGATTTGCCACCGATATTACTTTTCCCAATTTTCTCCCTCCATTTTGTGTATTTATTATTTATCTTTATGTTAACTTTTTTCTATATTTTTCCCTTATTTAATATACCCTATAATATACAAATATTCGCCATATGTCAATATGATTTTTTAAATTTATTGACAAAATTATATAAATAGTTTATAGTAATTAATGCCTTTCTCCTAAAGGTGGAAAGGAGGTTCAATATGAAAGACTTGATTAAGCTGTTGAAACTTTATTTGATTTACTTAATCGTAAAACATATAGAGGAATAAACATGAGAAAAACAGGGAAGCCGATACTTCCCTGTTTTTTGTTCAATATTATTTGACTTGATTTGCTTAAGCACTATTATAATAGCACATATTTTATTATATGTCAAATTTTTATTTTTATTCATTAAAACTAAAACTATGTATTATAAGTACTATTTACATTTTTCGACAAAATTCGACAAATTGCATCTCAAAAATCTATCTAAAGCCAACTCCAATCCGCAATTGCAAGAATTGTTCCACAGACAAATTAAATTTTCGTGGAACAATTTTTCAAAAAAAGTATTATTTTAAAGGCTGCTTTGATGGAGTACCTGATTTTCTAGGATATTTTTTTGGAGTATTTTTTATTTTTTCAATTACAATAATATTTCTCTTCATATCTGTTTCTGGCAAACAAAATTCATCAGTAAGTTTTATTACACCTCCAAGTTCTTTTAATGCATATTTTGCTTCATTGACTTCATCTTGTACTTGGCTTCCTTTCATACAAATAACCTTTCCTCCAACTTTAACTGTTGGAAGTAAATATTCTAATAATACACTTAAATTTGCTACCGCTCTTGATACCGCAACATCATATTTTTCTCTATATATTTTATTTTGCCCAAACTCTTCAGCTCTTGAATGAATAGCTTCAATATTTTTTAAATCAATTTTTTCTTTAACATCATTTAAAAAATTCACTCTTTTATTTAAAGAATCTACTAAAGTAAACTTATTTGCTTCACTCATAATTGCAAGAGGAATTCCTGGAAATCCTGCTCCTGTACCTATATCTACAATTTTATCATTATCTTTTAAATATTTTTTTATAGTTAAACAATCAATAAAATGCTTTAAAATTATATCATTTTGCTCAGTTATTGCTGTAAGGTTGATTTTTTCATTCCATTCTAGTAGTAAATTCATATATTCATAAAATTTAGCAATTTTAGAATTATCTATATCTAAATTAATTTCTTTTGCTAATTTTTTAAATATTTCATCAAAATTTTTATCCATTAAATTTATATCCCTTCTCTTTACTAAAATTTATACATTAGAAAATTATCATCTAATTTAAGAATTTTTATTTTTTAATTGCAAATAGATTAATAATACATTTATATCAGCAGGAGAAACTCCTGAAATTCTTGAAGCTTGTCCTATTGATAAAGGTTTTATCTTATCAAGTTTTTGTCTTGCTTCTAAGCTTAAACCTTTTATATCTTTGTATTCAATATCTTCTGAAAGTGTTTTGCTTTCCATTTTTTTGAATTTAGCCACTTGCTCTTCTTCCATTTTAATGTATCCTTCATATTTTATTTGAATTTCAACTTCCTCTTTTTCCTGAGCTGTAAGTTCTGGCATATTTTCATCTATTAAAACTAGATCTTTGTATCTAATTTCTGTTCTTTTTAATAACTCTGAAAGCTTTGAACCTGTTGATAATGGTGTTGTTCCTTTTTCTTTCAAAAATTCATTTATTTTTTCTGTTGGTTTAACAACTGTTTGTTTTAATCTATTAATTTCTTTTTCTATATTTTCTTTTTTATTTAAAAATTTTTGATATCTTTCATCAGAAATTAAACCTATTTCATGTCCAATTTCTGTAAGCCTTAAATCTGCATTATCTTGGCGAAGTAATAACCTATATTCTGCTCTAGATGTCATCATTCTATATGGCTCATTTGTACCTTTTGTAACAATATCATCAATCAATACTCCAATATATCCTTGAGTTCTATCTAAAACTAATGGATTTTTTCCTTTTAATTTTAAAGCACTATTTATTCCTGCAATTAAACCTTGACATGCTGCTTCTTCATATCCTGATGTACCATTTGTTTGTCCTGCAAAAAATAATCCTTCTATATCCTTATATTCCAAAGATAATTTTAATTTAGATGGGTCGATTGAATCATATTCAATAGCATATGCCGGTCTTGTAAATTCACAATGCTCTAAACCTGGTAATGTCCTATACATAGCTATTTGTACATCTTCTGGAAGAGATGAACTCATTCCTTGAGCATACATTTCGTCAGTATCAAGACCTATTGGTTCTATAAATACTTGATGTCTTGGTTTATCACTAAATCTTACTACTTTATCTTCAATTGATGGACAATATCTTGGTCCAGTTCCTTCAATTTTGCCTGCATATAATGGAGACCTATGTAAATTTTCTCTTATAATTTTGTGTGTTTCTTCGTTTGTATATGTAAGATAACAATCTTGTTGTTCAAATTCTTTTATTTCATCATCTAAAGAAAATGGAACTATATCTCTATCTCCTTTTTGAACTTCCATTTTACTAAAATCTATGCTTTTTCTATTTATTCTTGCAGGTGTTCCAGTTTTGAATCTTATTAATTTAACACCCAAATTTTCAAGACATTTTGCTAATTTATTTGCTGGAAATACACCATCTGGCCCGCTTTCTTTTGAATAATCTCCAATAAATATTTTTCCTTCTAAATATGTACCTGTTGCAATAATAATGTTTTTCACATTATATATTGCTCCCACATCTGTTTCTAATGATTTGACCTTACCATTTTTTACTTCAATATTTACAATCTCTGCTTGTTTTAGTTCCAAATTTTCTTGTTTTTCTAATGTATGTTTCATTTCCATTTGATATCTTTTTCTATCAGCTTGTGCTCTTAATGAGTGAACTGCTGGCCCTTTTGATGTATTTAACATTTTTATTTGTATCATCGTTTTATCTATATTTTTTCCCATTTCACCACCAAGACAATCTATTTCTCTAACTAAGTGACCTTTAGAGCTACCTCCTATGTGTGGATTACAAGGCATATTTGCAACTGCCTCTAAGCTAATTGAAAATACTAATGTTTTCATTCCCATTCTTGCAGATGCTAAAGCTGCTTCACATCCTGCATGTCCTGCACCTATTACTGCAACATCATAATCTCCTGCTATATAACTCATTTTTGAACATTCCTCCTTTTAATATTTTATTAAATTTAATTTTATATAGTCCATTTCGTTCTACCATATTTTTCCAATTTTCTCGTGGAACAAAAAACGGTGTTCGATTAACATAATTTTGCTTTTGGATATGTTATATTTATTTTTATCAATTTAATAATCAATTCAATCATTAATTCGATTCACAATCAAAATTAAGCGTTTTTTATTTTTAACAATAAACTGTATCTGTTTTTATTTAAAATTCGTTTATTTTTCATTTTAAGAGTCTGTTTGATAATTATTTTCCTAAACAAAATCTGGCAAAAATTTCATTTATAATTTCTTCACTTGCTTCTTCTCCCGTAATTTCTCCTAAATCACTTAAAACATCTTTTAAACTTATTGCAACAATGTCAATAGGCATATTATCATTTAGACTTTTAATTGCTTTTTCTAAATTTTGTATTGCTTTTTGAATTTGAATTTTGTGTCTTTCATTTGTAATAACAATATCATTATCAACATTTATTTTATTTAGATTGAATAAATCATTTATTTTTTCATATAAATTATCTAATCCTTCTTTTTTTAATGCTGATATTTTAATTATGTTATTAAAATTTGATAATTCCGATATGTTTTCATCTAATTTTTGCTCTAAATCTATTTTATTTAATATAATTATCGTTTTATTAGGATTAACAATATTTAATATTTCTTTATCATCTTGGCTTAGCTCTTTACTTGCATCTATTATCAATATTATTAAATCTGCTTCTTTAGCATATTTTATAGATTTTTCTATTCCTATTTGCTCAACTTTATTTTCTGTATTTCTTATTCCAGCGGTATCTATAAGCTTTAAAGGTATACCATTAATATTAACAAATTCCTCAATTGTATCACGTGTTGTTCCTTCATATTCAGTAACAATTGCTCTATCTTCCTTTAAAATTGCATTTAAAAGAGAAGATTTTCCTGCGTTTGGCTTACCTATTATAGCAGTTTTTATTCCTTCTTTTATGATTTTTCCATTATCAAAAGATTTTTCTAGTTTTTTTAATTTATCTAATGCAATATTTATTTTTTTTCTCAAATCATCTTCTAATACTTCTGGAGTATCATATTCAGGGTAATCTATTGATACTTCTATATTTGTCATTACATCTAAAATATGGCTTTTTATTCCAACAATTTCATCTGCTAAATATCCTTCTAATTGTTTTATTCCTTCTTTTGCCTCTCTATCAGATTTAGCATTTATAATGTCTATTACAGATTCTGCTTGAGATAAATCTATTCTTCCATTTAAAAATGCTCTTTTTGTAAATTCCCCTGGTTCTGCTAATTCTGCTCCATTTTTTAGGCAAATTTGTAATATTTTACGCATTATAATATTTCCACCATGCGAATTTATTTCACACATATCCTCTGTTGTATAACTTTTTGGAGATTTAAAGTAAGAAACTAAAACCTCATCTATTATTTTACCATCATCTATAATATTTCCATATTGCATTGTATATCCTGGTATTTCAGATATATCTTTAGGATGTTTTGCAATGAATATTTTACTTAAAATACTAAACGTTTTTTCACCACTCATCCTTATTATTCCTATTCCTCCTATTCCGTGGAGCCGTAGATATTGATGCTATTGTACTCATAAAATTTCTCCTTTCAAAAGCCTTAAAAAAAGTCAAAATTCCATTAATCTTTTTAGATTAAAATCGGAACTTTGACTTCTGATTTTTTATTTAATTATTTTAAACTTATTACTACTCTTCTTCTTGGTTCTTCACCAATACTTTCAGTTTTTACCTTTTCAGAATCTTGCAATGCAGAATGTATTATTTTTCTTTCATATGCTTGCATTGGCTCTAGTTTTACAGTTTTTCCAGTTCTTTCAACTGTTTTTGCTAATTTGGTTGCTAAATCTATTAATGTTTTTTCACGTTTTTCTTTATAATTTCCAATATCTAATAAAACTCTAACTTTTTCATCGCAGTTCTTATTTGCAATTGTTGAAATTAGTGTTTGCATAGCATACATTGTCTCTCCTCTGTACCCTATAAGTATTGCAGAATCTGAACCATCTATATTAATTTGCATTCCATATTCATCTTTTTTTATTTCATATTTTACTTCATTTCCAAATTTGCTTAAAAATTCATCTAAAAATATTTTTACATTTTCTTCAGATTTTTCAATACATTCCTGAGATACTGGTGTTTTTTCACGCTTTATTTTTCTTTCTTTTTCATGTTCGCTATTTTTATTTTCTTCATGTTTTGAATGGTTTTCATCATAACCATCTTCTTTTAGTGTTAATTCTACTTTTACAACTCTTGGTGCTAAAATACTAAAAAAACTTCTTTTATCTTCATTTTCTAATACTTTTATATTTACCATGTTTTTAGAAACATTTAATATTTTTAAACCATTTTCTATGGCCTCATTTGTTGTTTTTCCTTCTGAAATAATACTATTTTTAGGCATTATTTTTTGCCTCCTCTTTTTCATCTTTTAAAAATTTATTTAAGAATATTCTTTCAAAAATCATTAAAATATTGTTAACAAGCCAGTATAATGCAAGTCCAAGTGGTGCTATACATGCTATTGATATTGACATCAATGGCATAAACCAAGACATACTTTTATTTGCTTGTTCCATCGCATCATATTCTTCTTCAGCTTTTGTTCCATCTCCTAGTAATTTTTCATCTTTATTTTTCTTCGTTGTATTTGTTGATAATTTAATTGATATAAATGATGATATTACATATAAAGCAGGTATTATAAGTACTTTTAAATCCCCTAAGTCTTCTGTTGGAACCTTACTTAAATCTAGACCTAAAAAGTCCATATTTATGTATGCTAAGTCTTTATAATCGTTTATGTTAAATGTTTCTTTCTCTTCTGTTTCAGTATTTTCATTTTGTTTTGTTTCTTCTGTTTTGTTTTCCTCTTGAGATTCACTGTTTTGTTCATCACTTGCTTTTTCTGTTTCTTCTTGAGGTTCTTTTTCTAGTTTATTCATGTAATTTATTACTGCTATTTCTTTGTAATTGCTTGTATTTCCCTCTTGTGATACTACATTTTCCATTTTTTCTATTACATTTGTATCAACTTTTTTCATGAATGTAAGTGGTGATCTAACCAAGTAAAATACTGCAAATAATAATATTATCTGTACTATTGCACTAAAACATCCCGAAAATGGACTTAGTTTTTCTCTTTTATATAATGCCATAACTTCTTGGTTTAATTTTTCGGGGTCATTTTTATACTTGAATTGAATTTGTTTCATTTCGTCATTTATTTTTTGACTTTTTTTCATTGTTTTTTGCTGATTTATTGAAATCGGCAGCATAATAATTTTTATTAAAACTGAAAATAAAATTATCGCAAAGCCGTAATTCCCTATGATTTCATACAAAAAATTTAAAACATATCCAAATAAGTTTGCAAAAAAAGATATCATATAATCCCTCCACTTTTATGGAATACTTTTCTATTTTAGTGGGTAATAACCACCTTTTGAAAATGGGTTGCATTTTAAAATTCTTGCTATTCCTAAGAGTATTCCTTTTAAGGCTCCATATTTTTCAATTGCCTGTTTTGTGTATTCTGAGCATGTTGGATAATATTTACACCTTATATTTTTACTTTCTAACCATAATGATATATTTTTTTGATACCAGTTGATTATTTTTATACATATTTTTTTCATTATTAATCCAATACTATGATTTCAGCTTTTTTTAAGATTTTTAACATGTCTTTTTTTACTTTTTGAAAATCTATTTCTTGAACATCTATTCCTTTTTTTATTAAAAATACTATGCTATAACCTTGTTTTAAACTATTTTCATAGTTTTTGTAGTTTTCTCTAAGTAATCTTTTAATTCGATTTCTTTTATTTGCTTTTCCGTACTTTTGTACTTATAGCTAGTCCTAAATAGTTATTTGTTTTTTGGTTCGGCTCTATAAATGCTTTTATATATTGTCCCGAATAGTATTTTCCTTTTGTTAAAACTTGCTTGAATTCATAGTTTTTCTTTAACATTTTTGTTGTTTTCATTTTTATTCACATCCTTTGGCTAAATAAGCTTTATTCGTTTGGTTATACAAACTTTAATTAGCTTATATTAGCCCCAATGTGTAAAGCTTAAGCACATAATCTTTTTCTTCCTTTTGCTCTTCTGGCTTTTAATACATTTCTTCCAGCTCTTGTTGACATTCTTGCGAAAAATCCGTGTACTTTTTTGTTTTGTCTTTTTTTTGGTTGAAAAGTTCTTTTCATGTTTAAAACACCTCCACTTAATTTTATTTTTATATATAATTTTTTGTTTTACATACGCCTATTAAAAATCATAAAAACGCAAGTGAAAATATTATACCTTAAAGCCAAAGAAAAGTCAATGAAATTTCGAATTTTTTTTCATTCTCTTAAGGAAATACGGTTTACAGAGCTTTTTTTGTATATTTTTTCGAATTTTTGTTGCAATTTCAAAGAAAATGTTGTATAACACTTTTAACGTTATAATATTTCAAAAAAATGTAAATTTAAAAAAGTTATGCACAGGTTATCCACAGGTTGTCCACACAAACTGTGAATAAATTTTACAAGTCAATTTTATTTTTGTAAAAAACTTGAACTCGCCTAGGCTACTTGCTTTTAAGCTATAAATTTATGTTCGGATTTAGTATTGTTTTTTACGGAAATATTACAAACTTATCAACACATGTGGATAACTTTGTGGATAACTTTTTCAAAAAATAAATATGATTAATCTACATAATTTGTTACATTTTTTAAAAAAAATAAAAGAAAGGAGATGTTTTATGAACTTAAATTTAGACCCAAAAGAATTGATGGACCAACTACGAAATCAATTACGCCCTGAAATGAGTAAAATCTCTTTTGATACCTATGTAAATCAAACTATCATTGAAAAAATAGATAATTCAAACATTGTATTCCAAGTTGATACAGATTACAAAAAAGATATGCTAGAACATAGATATGCAAGTTTAATTCTAAATGCTTTGCAAGATATTACAAATAGAAATTTTACATTTTCAGTGCATTCTCTTGAAAAATATGTAAAAACAGATGAAAACAAAAATGTCATCATTTCATCTCAGAAAAACCCAGAAGAAGAAATTGATTATTCAAATCAAAGTTTAAATCCCAAGTATACATTTGAAACATTCGTTGTAGGAAACAATAATAGATTTGCTCATGCTGCTGCACTAGCTGTTGGTGACAATCCTGCAAAAACTTACAATCCTCTTTTCATTTATGGTGGAGTAGGTTTAGGTAAAACTCACTTAATGCAAGCTGTTGGTAATAGAATCTTACAAAATAACCGTTCAATGAATATTGTTTATGTAACATCAGAAAAATTCACAAATCACTTGATAAATTCCATCAGAGAAGGAAAAAATGACCCATTTAGAAACAAATATCGCTCTGCAGATGCATTATTAATTGATGACATTCAATTTATTGCAAATAAGGAAAGAGTTCAAGAAGAATTTTTCCACACATTTAACACATTATATGAAAACGGCAAGCAAATAATAATTTCAAGTGATAAACCGCCAAGAGACTTACCCTTCCTGGAAGAACGTTTGAGATCAAGATTTGAATGGGGACTTTTGGCAGATATATCGTGCCCAGATTATGAAACAAGAGTTGCAATTTTAAGAAAAAAAGCCCTAGATGAAAGTATTATAATTGATGATGAGATATTAGCTGATATTGCAACAAAAATAGACTCAAATATACGTGAATTAGAAGGTGTATTTAATAAAATCGTAGCAAGAGCATCACTTACACATAGCCCAATTACAATTGAACTTGCAGAAAATGTTATAAATGAATTCATATCTAAAAAAGAAAAAGTGATTTCATCAGAATACATTCAAGAAACTGTTGCTAAATATTTCAGTATAGACAAAAAAGAATTAGCTGGTGAAAAACGTTCAAATGATATAGCATTCCCAAGACAAATTGCAATGTATCTTTGTAGAGAAGTTGCAAATATGAGTTTTCCACAAATTGGGGTAGATTTTGGGAAAAGAGACCATTCAACAGTAATGCATGCTTATAAAAAAATTGCTAAAGAAATTAAAGAAAAAACAAATACTAAGTTAATTGTGGAAAGTGTGAAAAACATAATTTTAAATGTCGAAAATTAGGAAATATTAGAGTATAAATGATTACACAAGTTTTAATAAATTAATGTTTGTGGAAAATTACGTTCGATAACAAAACTTATATTCCTTATTGCGGAATATCTACATCAGTTATCCACATACCTATTGTGGATAAGCTGTTGATAAACTGTGGATAACTACTTTTCCACACATGAATGTGGAAACTGTGGATAACATACCCTAGTTATCCACAGAGTTATCCATACCTCTTTTGCTACGGACATAATGTTTCCACATAGTTTTCCACACTTTCCACAGCACCTACTACTACTACTACTATATATATTATATTAATATTATAAATAAATATGCCAAAAGAAAGGATGATTGATTAATGAAATTCGTTTGCTATAAAGACAAAATTATAAAAGCTCTTAATTCCGTAGTAAAAGGAGTGGCTTCTAAAACTACAATGCCGATATTAGAAGGTATACTTATTCAAACAAACGATAATGAAATTAAACTAACAACTTATGATTTAGAATTAGGTATTGAATATACAATGCAATGTGAAGTTATAGAACAAGGAAGTACAGTTGTAAATGCAACTATGTTTACAGAAATTATAAGAAAGTTACCAGATACAGAAATCAATATTAGTGTTAATGAAAATAATTTATTAACTATAGAATGTGAAGGTTCACTATATAAATTAGCAACTATGAATCCTGATGAATTTCCAGAATTACCTAAAATTGAAATTGAAAATTCCATCAGTTTAGAGCAAAGTGCTTTAAAAAATATGATTAGAAAAACAATATTTGCTGTAAGTACTGAAGAAAATAGACCTATTTTTACAGGATGTTTATTTGAGATTAAAAACAATAAATTAAATGTTGTTGCAATAGATGGATTTAGATTAGCATTAAGAACAATAAATATACCAGTTCCTGTAAATGACTTTAAAGCTGTAATTCCAGCTAAAACTTTAAACGAAGTAAACAAAATTCTAACTGATTCATTTGAACCAATAAAAATTGGAGTTTCAAAAAATCAAGCAGTTTTTGAAATGGAAAGTTGTAAAATTGTAACAAGAATTTTAGATGGAGAATTTTTAAACTATTCAACTGTAATTCCAAATTCTTGGCAAACAAGAATTAGAGTTGAAAAAGCAGCTTTACAAAATAGTTTTGAAAGAATTAGTTTGATATCTTCTTCAAGTATAGAAAAAGAAAAAAAATATCCTGTTAAGGTAACTGTTGATATTGGAAAATTAACAATTTTATGTACTAACCAAACTGGTGATGCTAAAGAAGAAGTATTTATATCAACAGAAGGAAAAAACTTAGAAGTAGGATTTAATCCAAAATATTTCCTAGATAGTTTAAAAGCTATTGATGAAGAAGAAATATATGTCGAATTTGGAACAAATGTATCTCCATGTTTAATAAAATCTGTTGAAAATGCAGATTATGTATATATGATTTTACCAATTAGATTAAAAGGTGAATAAAATATTAAAAATAGCTCAAAAAAATTAGATTTTGGGCTGTTTTTGTGCTTTTTTTTGATAGTTATCCACAATATATTGACAAATTGGGGATAAATTGTGGATATTCTCTGAAAGCACTCAAAAAACGGCTCGTGAGAATCAAAAATAAGCGATTTTTATATTTTTTATAAATAATTATATTAAAAAAAATATTTTTCTAAAAATTGAAATAAATCGATAGAGATAGATAAAAAAAGAAAAATAAAGTAATAAAAAGAAAATTATTTACTTTTAACCTTATATAGTATTTTAATATAATAATATATCGTAATATAATCTATAAAATATAAAAGACTTTTTATTTATTAACAATGTGAGGAAAATATGTGGATAGAAGACTTAAAAATAAGTAATTTTAGAAATTATGAAAATCAAGAAATAAAATTAAATAAAAAATTAAATATTTTTTATGGAGAAAATGCTCAAGGAAAAACAAATATTATAGAATCAATATTTTTAGCAAGTATAGGAAAATCTTTTAGAAGTAAAAAAGATAGTGAATTAATTAAATTTGGAGAAGATTTTGCAAGAATAGAAATCGATTTTCACAAATCAGATAGAAGTGGAAATATTGAAATTGGAATTTCAAATAAAAAAAATATAAATATTAATAAAATAAAAATAAAAAAATTAAGTGATTTATTGGGAAATATAAACACTGTAATTTTTACACCTGATGATATAAATATTTTAAAAGGTGGACCTCAAAATAGAAGAAAATTTTTAGATATTATGATAAGCCAATTAAGACCCAATTATATGCACGTATATAATTTATATAAAAAGGCATTGGATGAAAGAAATAATTATTTAAAAAAAATAAAATTAGAAAATGTAGATGAAAATTTATTAGAATTATGGGATGAACAATTAATTAATTATGGAAATATTATTTCAAATTATCGAAATGAATTTATTGAAAAAATAAAAGAAAAAATAAATATTATTCATAACAATATTACGGGAAATAGGGAAAATATTAAAATCCAGTATATTAGTGATTGTTTAGATAAAAATAAATTTAAAGATTTTTTGAAAGAAAGAAGAAAATTAGATATTATTAGAGGATGCACTACAAGAGGAATTCACAGAGATGATTTTCAAATTTTTATTGACGATAAATTAGTAAATGTTTATGGTTCACAAGGTCAACATAGAACTGCAATTTTATCTTTAAAAATTTCGGAATTACAAGTTATTGCTGATGAAATTGGAGAAAACCCAATTTTATTATTAGATGATTTTATGTCAGAACTTGATGAAAAAAGAAGAAATAATTTTATGGAAAATATAAAAAATACACAAGTTATTATAACTTGTACAGATAAATTATTATTAAATAATGTTGATGCAAAAATTTTTAATGTTAAAAATGGAGAAATTTTTTTGGAAAAATAAAAAAATGATTTGACAAATTTAGAAATTACAATTATTATATAAGATATAAATTACGAAGAAGGGAAGGACAACATTAATGGAAAAATACGAACACGAATATGGGGCAGAACAGATACAAGTTCTTGAAGGGCTTGAACCCGTAAGAAAAAGACCAGGTATGTATATAGGTAGTACATCAGTTAGAGGACTTCATCATCTAGTTTATGAAATTGTGGACAACTGTGTTGATGAAGCATTAGCTGGGTATTGCACAGAAATAGATGTAGTAATAGAAAAAGGAAATGTTATATGTGTAACAGATAATGGAAGGGGAATTCCCGTAGAGATTCACCCTAAAACAAAACTTTCAACACTTGAAACAGTTTATACTGTTCTTCATGCAGGTGGAAAATTTGGTGGAGATAGTGGATATAAGGTTGCTGGAGGACTTCATGGAGTTGGTGCATCTGTAGTTAATGCTCTTTCAGAATGGACAGAAGTTACTGTTAAAAGAGATGGCGGAATTTATACAATGAGATTTGAAAGAGGAAAAACAGTACAACCAATTACGAAAATTGGAGATACAAACGAAACAGGAACAAAAGTTAGATTTTTAGCAGATGACACAATTTTTGAAACAAGAGATTATAATTTTGATACTTTAGAAACAAGATTCAGAGAAATAGCTTTTTTAACAAAAGGTTTAAAAATCAATATTGAAGATCAAAGAGGAGAAGAAGTAAGAAGGTCGGAATTTTGTTTTGAAGGTGGTTTAATTTCATTTGTTGAATTTTTAAATAAAAATAAAGAAAAAATAAATGCAAAACCAATTTATATTGAAAAAGATGGAGAAGTTCCAGTTGAAATAGCTATTCAATATACAACAAGTTATTCAGAAAATATATATACATTTGCAAATAACATAAATACAGTAGAAGGTGGAACTCACTTAGAAGGCTTCAAAAGATCTTTAACAAAAGTTTTCAATGATTATGCAAGGTCACACAATATTTTAAAAGAAAAAGAATCAAATTTACAAGGTGAGGATATAAGAGAGGGAATTACAGCTGTAATATCTGTAAAAGTTAAAGAAGCTCAGTTTGAGGGACAAACAAAGACTAAACTTGGAAATAGTGAGGTTACTGGTGTTGTAATGAGCATGGTAAATGAAGCACTATCTGGTTTCTTAGAGGAAAATCCTTCTGTTGCAAAAGCTATATTAGAAAAGTGTATGAGTGCATCAAGAGCTAGAGAAGCTGCAAGAAAGGCAAGAGAATTAGTAAGAAGAAAATCAGCTTTAGAAACTACAACATTACCTGGAAAATTAGCTGATTGCAGTAGCAAAATTTCAGAAGAATGTGAAGTATATATAGTCGAAGGAGATTCAGCAGGTGGTAGTGCAAAACAAGGAAGAGATAGAAAATTTCAAGCAATTTTGCCTTTATGGGGAAAAATGCTTAATGTTGAAAAAGCAAGAGCCGATAAAATTTATGGAAACGATAAATTAAATCCTGTAATAATTGCAATTGGAGGAGGTATTGGAGCAGAGTTCGATATTACAAAAATTAGATATGGTAAAATTATAATAATGGCTGATGCCGATGTTGACGGAGCACATATTAGAACTTTATTATTAACATTTTTCTTTAGATATATGAGGCCATTAATCGAAAATGGAAATGTATATTTAGCTCAACCACCACTTTATAAATTATCTAAAAAAGGTATGGATGATGTATATTGTTATACTGATGAAGACTTAGAGATAGCATATAAAAATTTGGAAGAAAAAGGTATAAAAAGAGACCAATTAGGCCTTCAAAGATACAAAGGTTTGGGAGAAATGAACCCTGAACAATTATGGGAAACTACAATGAATCCAGAAACAAGAACTTTAATTAAGGTTACTATGGATGATGCAATAAAGGCAGATGAAACATTTTCTATTTTGATGGGTGATGAAGTTGCACCTAGAAAAGAATTTATTGAACAAAATGCAAGTAAAGTAACTAATTTAGATGTTTAGTATTTTGGAATTAAAAGGATAAAGAGCATATCGAATAATCGATATGCCCTTTTATCCCTAAGTAAAGCTAATAACAATCTTAACTCAAACTTATAAACCTAATTTTTTAACCTAATATATATTACTATATAAATAAGCTATAAACCAAACTTATAAATCAGTTGCTCGACTATGAATACACTTTTAATAACCTTATTTATCCGAAAATGGACTAATAAAGACCATTAAGAAATATAAAAATAATCTTATCTCAAATATATTACCTATATTGTAACCATATATTTATAGCCTACCTACAAATAATATACTCTTATCGCCGACATATATTAATCTAAGTTTTAAACTAATATACATCTTTGTCCGAAAATTATTAAACTAAATATATTTAATCCAATAATCCTCTTGGAACAACTGTTATTAACCTTACTAAATATATTATGGTCAAATTTAAAAATTATATACATTTTTTTTAAAATTTTTTTTATATATTTAGATGACACAATTAAATGTATAATTAAAGCTTAAATATTGTTAATAATAAGTTAGTAGTTGAAACTTTTGTCGAATTTTGTCGAACGATTTTTCTTGACATTTGAAGATTTTGTAATATAATAAGCAAGAAGGAGGAAGAATGGAAGAAAATAGAACAACTCAAGATTGGATAATGATGGAAAAAATATTTGATAATGGAATAATAAAATTAAAAAATAGCAAATATGTAAAAATTATAAAAGTAAAACCAATAAATTTTAATTTAAAATCCAATTTAGAAAAAGAATCAATTTTAAATTCATATAAAATTTTTTTGAAAACGTGCAATTTTGATATTCAAATTTTAATTCAAAGCAGTAAAGAAAATTTAAATAAAAATATTCAATTAATAAAAGAAAATTTAGAAAAAGAAAATAAAAAATATTTAAATAAATTAGCAGATGATTATTTTAATTTTATTCAAAAATTTAATTCATTAAAAAATTCATCAAGTAAAAATTTTTATATTATAATTTCTGAAAATGGTCAAAATGAAAATAATATTTTTCAAAGTTTAAATGAAAAATATTTTAAAATAAAAGAATGTTTATTTAGATGTGGAAATATTGCTGAAGATATTAATTCAAAAAAAGATATAAAAAATATACTAAACGTATTTTTAAATTCAAGAATTTATTTAAAATAGTTTTTACATAGAAAGGAGATTATAATTTTTATAGATATATTAAAAAAAGAAAATAAAAACAAAAAGATAGAATTTTATGAAGGTACAACAAATATTAATGATGAGGTAGCTCCTGCATATATTAATCTAAGAAATCCAAGATACATAGAAATTGATAATATTTTTTATAGTGGGTTAATTATTGTGAATTATTATAGAGAACAAAATGATATTTTATTAAAGTCAATTTTAGAAACAAATATAAATATGAATCTATCAATTTTTTATGAAAAGCAAGATCAATATAAAACGATAAAGGATTTAACATACCATATTGGAAATGTTGGTGTTGATATTAGTGGTAAAAACCAAAATAGAGAGGATATTGATATTGCAATTTATACTTATAATGATGCAAAATATATTAGAAAAGAAATGCAAGTAAACAATGAGGATTTATATTTTTTATATATTTATGTAGATGTTTTTGCAGATAATTTTAAAGATTTAAAGTTCTATTTGAACAACATTGAAGGTCTAATGCAAAGTAAAGGTTTGCAAACAAGAAGAGCAAACTTTAGGGAAGAGCAGATTTTTAGAAGTTGTTTGCCTATAATGGAAAATGATATAGATATTAAAAATTCAGCAAGGAGGAATGTTTTGACAAGTGGTTTAGTATCAACATATCCTTTTATAACATCAAGCATTTTTGATGAAGAAGGAATTTTTATTGGAAAAAACATTTATAATAATTCCTTAATTTTTGTAGATAGATATAATACTGAAAAATATAGAAATGCAAATATGTGTATCTTTGGAACATCTGGAGCAGGAAAATCTTTTTATACGAAGTTGTTAATTTTAAGATATAGATTAATGGGAATCGAACAATATGTAATTGACCCAGAAAGAGAATATGTAAATTTGGCAAAAGAACTAAATGGCACAGAAATAAAAATTGGGCCATCTTCAAATACTTTTGTAAATGTTTTTGATATAAGGGAAGAATCTTTAGAGGACGGAGAAAAAGGATATCTGGCTACTAAAATTGCGAAATTAATTGGATTTTTTAATTTGATTTTTGGAGAATTAGATGAAGAAGAGAAAGCAATTTTGGAGGAAAAAATAATTGAGTTATATAGTTTAAAAAATATTAATTTTGATGATGAAAGTTTGTTTATTGAGAACAAAAATAATATTATTTCAAAAAAATTTAAATCAAGTTTTGATATGCCTATTTTAGAAGAATTTTATGAAATTTTAAAAAATGATGAAAGAACAAAAAAATTTAGTATTAAATTAATTCCTTTCATAAAAGGATCTTTAAATTTTTTTAATAATTACACCAATATAGAATTGGACAATAAATTGATTATTGCTGATGTATATGAATTAGGTGAAGAAAATTTAAAATTTGGGATTTTTTTGTTTACAGAATTATTTTGGGACAAAATTAAAATCAATAGAAAAAATAAAAAAGCAATCTATCTAGATGAAATTTGGAGGCTAATTGGAGTTACATCAAATAAAGAAGTAGCATCATTTATTTATAAAATTTTTAAAACAATAAGGAAATATGGAGGGAGTGCAGTTGCAATTACACAAGATGTTTCAGATTTGTTTAGTTTGGAAAACGGAATATATGGAAAAAGTATTTTAAACAATTCAAGTATAAAATCATTTTTCTTATTAGAAGAAGAAAATATAAAAGTTTTATCTGAAAATGTTAATTTATCAGAAAAGGAAAAAATTGAAATTAAATCTTTGAAAAGAGGAGAAAGCCTAATGTTTATAGGAGATAATCATGTACTTGCAAAAGTAGAATGTTCTGAAAAAGAAAAGAAAGTTCTAGAAGGGGATAATAGTTAAGTTATTAACAATTTGTTAAAAAATGTGGATAACATTATAAAAAGGAGAGGATAAATATAAAAGTTATAACTGCTATAGGCAATCAAAACTTAAATGACAATTTAAAAGAAAATGAAGAAATTGAAATTGTTGAAAATGATATTTCATATAGAGAAGGAATTTTAGAAATCTTAGAAAAAAATAAAGACATAGATTTGATAATTTTATATGAAAAATTATTGGGTGAAATTAGTTTTACTAATTTAATAAATGAAATAAAAAAAATAAATAATGAAATTAATATATTTTTTATTTTGGAAAATAAAAATAATGAATTAGAAACATTATTAAAAAATAATAACATAAAAAATATTTTTTATATAGACGAAATAAATGTTAAAGATTTAATTAAAGAAATAAAAGATATAAAACTAAATAATAATGAAAAATTATTTGAAGAAATTGAAACACTAAAAAATATTATAAAACAAAAAGATGATGAACTAACAAAATATAAAAATAATAATTTAGAAAATAAAAAAATGATTTTGATTATAGGTTGTAAAAATGTAGGAAAGACAACGATTCTAAGCAATTTTCAAGTTGTAAAAAATAATAATTTTGAATTTGTGGAGTTAGATATTGATGATTATTTTGAGGTAAAAAAAAGAATTTGTAGTGCTTTTAAAATAATTTTTATTTTGGAAATGAGCTATGAAAAAATTAAAATAAATAAAAATAAAATTGAAAAAATAATTTTAAATAATAAAATTAATTATAATAATGTATATGTTATTTTTAATAAAATAAATAATTATTCCATAAATAAAAAGATAGCAAAAAATATTTTAGAAAAAATAAAAATTTTAGGATATATAAAATTTAGTAATTATTGTGATTACAAAATTAATGAAAAAAATAATTATGATAATGAAAACAAAAAACTAAAAATATATTATTCAAAAATATTAAATAAATTAAATTAAAAAGGATGAGACAAATGGAAATAAAGTTAGAACAAAACAATCAATTGATATTGGAAAAAGAGCAAAATAAATTTTTAAATTCCACACTTTGGAAAACAATAAATAATGGTATAGATATCGGACTAAGATATTTACTTCCTGATATTGTTGAAGATGAAATTATTGAACTCAAAGATAACTTAATAAATTTTGGATTGAAAGATGGAATAAAGAAATCAATAGATTCTGGCATTGAAACAGGAAAAGAGGCAATTGGAATTTTATCTGGTAATTTTGAAAATATTTCACAAATACAAAAGGCAATAAAAACAGGAGGAATATTAGATAAAATTTCCGATGTACTTGATAGTGCAATCGAAATAGGTGTTAATAAAGGGAAAATTAATTATTCTATTGGAAAAGCTTTAAAAAAAGGAAAAAGTTCAATTTTGTCAAGTGTTGAAAGAAACATTGAATCGACTTTGAATGGGCAAGTAAATAGTGCAAAAAAGGTAGAGAAATATATAGATAATTGGAAAGAATTTTATAATAATAGAGACTTTGATGGAATGCAGAAAGAATACAATAAAATTAAGACAGAGCTTAAAGAGTTGGTTCCTA
This sequence comes from uncultured Clostridia bacterium, assembly GCA_934121905.1. Lineage (GTDB taxonomy): Bacteria > Bacillota > Clostridia > TANB77 > CAG-508 > CAG-269. Next base: position 35,808 of record CAKOVI010000002.1, on the reverse strand, counting down.
TTGAGAACACTATAAATAATGCTAGATACATAGAAAATATTCATAATTTAGTTAAAAATAATGGAATGAGATTTGAACTTAGTGAAGAAGAATTAGAACTTGCGAAAAAATTAATAAAATAAATAATAATAGCCTTGCAAAATATCGGTGTTTTTAGTATAATACAAAATATAAAAACAAGTGAAAAGAGGTAAAAACAATGGCAGAAAGACAAGATGGAAAAATAATCGAAAGAGACATCGATGAAGAAATGAGAACCGCATACATAAGTTATGCAATGAGTGTTATAGTACAACGTGCACTTCCAGATGTTAGAGATGGTTTAAAACCAGTTCATAGAAGAATTTTATATACAATGCATGAAGATGGGTTGACACCAGATAAACCATACAGAAAATCAGCAACAACAGTTGGGGACGTTTTAGGTAGATATCATCCACATGGTGATGCATCTGTATATGATGCTTTAGTAAGACTTGCTCAAGACTTTTCTATGAGATATATGTTAATTGATGGACACGGAAACTTTGGTTCAATTGACGGAGACCCACCTGCTGCATATCGTTATACAGAAGCTAGAATGTCAAAAATAGCAGAATTAATGCTTACAGATATTGAAAAAAATACAGTAGACTTTATGCCAAACTTTGATGATAGATTGCAAGAGCCAACAGTATTGCCTGCACAGATACCTGCATTATTAGTAAATGGTTCATCAGGTATAGCCGTAGGTATGGCAACAAATATTCCACCACACAACTTAACAGAAGTTATAAATGGTCTTATAGAAATTATAGATAAAGATGAAGTAACAGACGAAGACCTAATGAAAATCATAAAAGGACCAGATTTTCCAACAGAAGGCTTAATTCTTGGAACAGAAGGAATAAGAGAAGCATATAAAACAGGTAGAGGAAAGATTATATTAAGAGCCGAGACAGAAATTGAAGAAATGTCAGGAAACAAACAAAGAATTATAGTACGCTCACTTCCATACCAAGTAAATAAAGCAAAATTAATTGAAAATATGGCTCATTTAGTTAGGGAAAAACGTATTGAGGGAATTTCAGAAATAAGAGATGAGTCTGATAGAAAAGAAAAAGTTAGGATTGTTATAGAACTAAAAAAAGATGCAAATGCACAAGTTGTTTTAAACCAATTATTTAAAAATACGCAAATGCAGACAAGTTTCGGTATAATAATGTTAGCATTAGTAAATAATGAACCTAAAATATTAACTTTAAGACAATGCTTAGACTATTATTTGGAACACAGAAAAGATGTAACTCTTCGTAGAACAAAATTTGAATTAGATAAAGCACTAGCTAGAGCACATATTTTAGAAGGTTTAAGAATTGCTATTGATAATATTGATGAAGTAATTGCAATAATTAGAAGCTCATATGATGATGCCAAAGAAAGATTAATGGAAAGATTTAAACTTACAGATATTCAGGCGCAAGCTATTTTAGATATGAGATTAAGAACATTGTCAGGTTTACAACGCGAAAAAATAGAAGAAGAATATAATGAGTTAATGAAACTAATTGCACATTTAAGAGACATATTAAATAGCGAACATTTAGTATTTGAAGTTATTAAAGAAGAACTAATTAAAGTTAGAGAAAAATTTGGAGATGAAAGAAAAACAAAAATAAAACCTGCTGAAGGTGAAATTGATGTTGAAGATTTAATAAAAGAAGAGCAAACTGTTATTGCCCTAACACATTTTGGATATATAAAAAGAATGCCAATAGACACATATAAGAGCCAAAGAAGAGGCGGAAAAGGAATTACTGGAATTGCGACACGTGAGGGCGATTTTGTTAAACAAATATTTACATCATCTACACATGATTTAATATTGTTCTTTACAAACAAGGGTAAATTATATAAATTAAAAGGCTATGAAATTCCAGAAGCTGGAAGAACAGCAAAAGGAACAGCTATTGTTAATTTATTAAGTCTAGATGCTGGAGAAAAAATTTCAGCAGTTATTCCAATTCAAAACTTTGCAGAAGGTAAATACTTATTGATGGGAACAAAAAACGGTTTAATTAAAAAGACGGCCTTGTCTGAATATAATTCAGGAAAGAAAACAGGTTTATTAGGTATAACCTTAAAAGATAATGATGAATTAATATCTGTAAAATTAACAGACGGTCAAGATAATGTTGTTTTGGTTACACGTAAAGGTTTATGTATTACCTTTGAAGAAAAAGAAGTAAGACCTATTGGCAGAATAGCACAAGGTGTTATCGGAATTAGACTTGCAGATGATGATGAAGTCATTGGAATGGAATCAATTATAACTGGAAGTAAAGCAACTTTACTTGCTATTACAGAAAATGGATTTGGAAAACGTACAGAACTTGATGAATATAGAGTTCAATTAAGAGGAGGAAGAGGAGTTATCACATATAAAATAACACCTAAGACTGGTGAACTTGTAGGAGTTAAGATTGCAGATGATAGTCAAGATGTTATGCTTATAACAGATACAGGAACTATTATTAGAATGAATGTTAAAGAAATTAGTATTTTAGGTAGGTCAACACAAGGAGTTACTTTAATGAGAACTAATGATGGTGGTAAGGTTGTTAGTATTGAAATCGTTGATAATGATGAGGAAAGTTCTATTTAAATAATATAAAAAAATTGGAGTAATGTAAAATGCTCCAATTTTTTTTGAGATTTTTTTATATATTTCAAATTATGACAAATTTTGCATAATAAATATGATATAATTAACATAATATATATATTTTGGTTCTATAATAGCTATTAACAATGCCGGTTTTGTTCTTTTCGTTAATAGCTATTATTCTTTTAAATATTTAATTATAAAAAAGGACTAAGATATTTTTCAATACTTAGTCTTTTTTGGTGACCCATCTCGGGATCGAACCGAGGACCGCCAGATTAAGAGTCTGTTGCTCTACCAACTGAGCTAATGAGCCTTTTATGAATACTTTACTAGTATAAGCCTTTGGGTAGATTTTGTCAATAGTTTTGGCGGATTTTTTGGTATTATTTTTAGCTTATTGACCTTTAACAACAATTTTTTCTAAAGTGTTATAAATATCTTGAGAGATTAATTCTTTAGAAATAATTGTACCATCAAGTTTAGTTACTTTGTACACATTAACTGTCATTCCTTGAGCGCCACTTTGCTTGATTTTTTGTTCAGCAGGAGAAAGGTTATTATCATACTCATATTTAACTTCAGGCTCTGTAACAGATACTGTTTGAGTATCAAAACTTACATCATATTCTGAATCTTCCTTAATTCCGTAGAAAGAACAATAAACAATTCCATTTGAAATTTTCATTTCAATTTTAATTGGATATGAACGATTATTTATAAATTTCAAATCTTTAACACCATAAACAACCGTAGCATCACGTCCAGGAGCAACATATGACGTTAAGAATTGATGGTTGTAACGTGTAGTAATATTTAGATTTGCAAACATGGCAGCATTATAGAGAGTTGAGGAAATTTGACAAATCCCTCCGCCAATTCCATCTACAACTTTACCATTAGAGTATATTTTTGCTTCCTTATAACCATTAGAAATTGTTCTAGCACCAACTGTTGTGTTATATGAAAATTCTTCGCCTGGTGATAATATTGTTCCATTTATTTTTTCAGCTGCAAGTTCTAGATTAGTGGTTCTATCTTTGTTTGACATATCGTAGTTAGTAGAAAAAAATGAAAGTTTGTCTTTAAAAGTATCAATTCCTAAATCATTTATAGTGATTTTAGGATATGTATAATTAAGCTTTATTACATATTCATCTTGATGGTTTTCTAATAACTTTTGGGCAAATTCCTTATCAAAAGAAACGCCTATTACCTCAGGATATATTTTGAAAGGATTTTTTTCATAATGAGCATCTTGCACATCTTTATGAATCTCATTATAGATTGCATCTATATCAATTTTATTAGGCTCTATTGTTTGAATAGTTGGGGTTATATATGTAGATGATGAAGATAAATTGCTTAAAGCTTTTAGTAAATCTTGAGTAAAGTTTTCAGCATTTACAATATTACCTGATGAACCGTTAGTAATTACTAGATTGTTGTCTTCTATATAGTAACTGCTCTGTATTACTTTGTTTGGAAGGCTAGTAGATATTTCATTTATTAAAGAATTTAGGTTATCATTATTTAGCTCTATATTGAAATTAATATTTTCAGGTTTGAAAATTAAATTCAGTATTTCAAAATTATTTTGAAATATATTACCAGAACGCCCAATATTGTATGCTCGTGAGATTGCATCGTTTATATTATAATTAATCTCTAAATAGTCAAAAGTAGTTGTTACGTTGGAATCGGAAGATATTATAATGTTATTATTTTTTTTATTATCAATAATTTTAGATACTTTTGATATAGCATCTTCCTTTGAAAGCCCTGAAATGTCTATTCCATTTATTGATATGCCATTTAAAATATTAGTATTATTTATATTAATAAGAGAGAGAATTACTGAAAAAAAGAGCAGTAATAAAATAATTACAATAAATGAAACTAGAAAAACTTTTTTTATTTTTTTATCCATTGTATACCTCGTTTATATTAATTTTTCAATAAAATATTAGCATAAAAGAGTTTGTTTGTAAAGGAGAAAAATAGGAGCTTTTGGAAAATTTTGAAAAAAATTCAAAAAAATACTTGATAAATGTGAAAAAATATAATATAATTGCACATAGCAAAAGATAAAAAAAGGGAGAAGATGTAAAATGGAATTAACTAAAAATATATTTTTTAATACAGATAAGTTAATTGAAAATAGTAAGGTAAAAATTTCTTATACAGGAAAATTCTATCAAGAAAATAGTGAAAAAGTAACAATTCACTATGGTTTTGGTAAGCAATGGAATAATGTAAACGATATAGAAATGGAAAAAACTGAATTAGGTTTTCAAACTGAAATAGAATTATTAGAAGGGGATAGCTTTGAGCTATGCTTCAAAAATGATAAAAATGAATGGGATAATAATAATGGAGAAAACTATGTATTTCCATTAGAAAAAGTATCTCAAGAATTAATTGTGTTAGATGATGAGCCAAAGTCAATAGGAACAGCAAAAAGCTTAAGAAAATCATATATATGGAGTAAAAAAATAAAACTTGCTGTTTATAAAGTAATAACATATTTGCCAAAAGTAATATCTGGAAATTATAGAAAAAGAATAAATAATGAAAATTAAAAAATGTTATCCACATAATGTTAAAACTATGTGGATAACATTTTTTAATTTATAACTAAACCACCATTTATAGAAATGATTTGACCTGTAGTAAAATTATCCTCAATAAGCCATTCTATACATTTAGCAATATCATATGGATTACCTGTTCTTTCAAGGGGAGTTTCATTTTTTATGTTTTCAATATCTTCAGAAGTATAACATTTATTCATATCTGTATTTATGAAACCTGGGGCAATAGAGTTTACTCGTATATTAGATGGACCAAGTTCTTTTGCTAAAGATTTGGTCATTGCATCAATGCCAGCTTTAGTGATTGAGTATAAACTTTCACATGAAGCACCTACTAGTCCCCACATAGATGAAATATTTATTATACAGCCTGATTTGTTATGAATCATGCTTGGAAGACAGTTTTGAGTTAGTTTAAAGCAAGAATATAGATTAGTATTAATCATTAAATTCCAATCTTCATCTGTTATGTCTGTAAACATTTTTGATTGTGAAATTCCAGCGTTATTTATTAGTACATCTATTTTTTTGTATTTATTTAATACATAATCAGTCATTTTTTTTATTTCAGTTTTATTTGATATGTCTGCTTTGAAGATGTCTATATTATATTCTTTTTGTAGTTCTATTGCAGATTGTTCAGATTTATTATAATTAGCTATTACGGTATAACCTTTTTGAGTTAAATCTATTGCTGTTTGCTTTCCTATGCCTCGTGAAGCACCTGTTATTAATATAATTTTATTGGACATGATTATTTTCTCCTTTTATATAATATTTTGTTCTTGCCTTTCTTCCATTATTTAAATTGGCACCTTTATATGTCGCGGTTAGTGAATGGCAATTGGGGCAAAGAAGAATAAGGTTATTTTCATTATTATTTTTATAATTTCCATCAATATGGTCGATTTCAAGTGGTATAGTATTTGTATATGGATTTATTTTTCCCCATCCACATCTTGCACATTGATTATTATACTTTTTGAACAAATATGTTTTTATATGTAATGAAATTTGATAGTCTCCTCGCATACCTGTTTGCAGGCCTTTTTTCCACTCATTTATATATTTTTTATATTGAAATTCCAATTGACATTTATTTGAGCAATATTTGTTTCTATTATTTATTTTTGAATTACAATTTAAACATAACATAGAATCACCTGATTTTAAGTATAAAAAAAAGCCAACAATTAAGAGCCTTCTCAAAACTATTGACAATATTGGAGCCACTTGTCCGATTTGAACGGACGACCTACTGATTCATACCACCACAATTTTCATTGCCATAAATTAAATTTATGTTTGTAGTCTGGACTTTCTCTTTACCATAGCTGAAGCCTTAGGTACATCGTATAAAGTCTCTACACTCGGAAATTTCTTTCCTAGCTCGGGATTAACATATATTAAATATTTAGTCTTCCCCGAATTAGCGATGTCCACTTTATAAGTTTCCTCATAAAGGTGCAAGATAGTTCAAAATAAACAACTTAGGTTTATCTATCCCACAAGTCAGTTGCTCTACCAGCTGAGCTAAAGTGGCATATTAAATTTAAATGGTGACCCCTACGGGAATTGAACCCATGTCCCCGCCGTGAAAGGGCGATGTCTTAACCTCTTGACCAAGGGGCCATATATAAAAATGAATATTAAATGTTGCTTTAATATTCATTTTTTATTTGGTGAGCTATCCGCGACTCGAACGCGGGACAACTTGATTAAAAGTCAAGTGCTCTACCACCTGAGCTAATAGCCCGTCTGTTGCCTGTTCGCAAACAGAACGATATTATAATACTATATTTCGACTTGTTTGTCAATAGTTTTTTTAAAAAAATTAAAATTTTTTTTAATATAAAAATAAAATATTTAAGTAGATATAAAATAATGCTAAATATCTACTTAAATGTAAAGATTTTTACGCATTTAATTTTTCTAAAACTTCTTCAACATCTATGCCATGAACTTCACAAGCTTCCTCTAAAGATTCTTGTTGAGAGGCAGGACAAGATAGACAATGCATGCCCATTTCTAGTAAAATATCTGCTTTATCAGGTGCAACTTCTAAAATTTCACCAATCAAAGTATCTTTATTAAAATTCATAATTACCCTCCTTAAATTTAACAATAAAACAGTGAAAATTAATTCACATAAAAATATTTTAACACAAATTTTGAAAAAAGTATAGACAAAATGCAAAAAAAGTGCTACTATGTCAAACGTAGGTTATATGTCATGGTTTATTTCAAGCTATAAATATGAGAAATTACGGTTTCTTGTAATTTTTAACAAATTAAATTCAAAGATTAATCAAATTTTAAAATCAAAAAAGAGGTGATAGATATATCTGGAGAAGAAATGGAAAAAATCAAAGAAGAAAAATAATATTATGGTAGCATACCAAACGAAAGGAGTAAGAAAACATAAATAAACTAACAAATTTTTTCTTTATAACATTAATTATAAATTTATTCATAACACTTTATACAATCTATAACTTTTTAGACTTCAGAATATTCCAAAATAAACAAGGAATAAAGCTAAAAATCAAACAACAAAAAATAAATTCACAAAGGGATGATACAATATAAAAAGAGTGATATTTTGTGCACTAATGTTATTAATGTGTACAACTGTATTTGCTAATATATTAAAACCTATATTTGTAGCAGAAGAAGTAATAATAACTTATGGAGTAAAGCCATTTGACATATGTAGCAAAAATGCAGAATTATGGAAATATATAAAAATAATATATATGATAATATTTCTTACATCAAACTTAATATGTAGTAATTTACTATATAACAAAATTCCAACTCAGAAAAAGAAAAAACAAAAAGAAATAGAAAATGATAATGATTTAAAATTATTAATAGGCTATAACAGAAAAACAGGGGAAAAGGTCTATTTACCTAAATCAGGTTTATTTCAAAATTTTTTAATTACGGGAACAATTGGGTCAGGAAAAACAAGTTCAGCGATGTATCCATTTACTAAGCAACTTATAAAATATAATTACTTAAATCCAAATAAAAAAATAGGAATGTTAATTTTAGATGTAAAAGGAAATTATTACAGCCAGGTAAAAAAATATGTAAAAGATTATAATTTGCAAGATGATTTAATTGTAATAGAATTAAACACAAATATAACATATAATCCTTTACATAAGCCAAATTTAAAACCAATAGTATTGGCAAATAGACTAAAGACTATATTAGAACTATTTTCTGAAAACAATTCAGAAAGTTATTGGCTTGATAAAGCAGAGCAAATTTTAGCAGAAGCAATAAAATTATGCAGATTATATAACCATGGATATGTAACATTTGCAGAAATTCATAATTTGGTTACGAAACCAGATTATTATAAAGAAAAAATACAAAATTTAAGAGAGTTATTCATTTTAAATAAATTCGATAGAGAACAAATTTATGAGCTAAATATGGCATTGAATTTTTTTGAGAGAGAATTTGAAAATTTAGATTCAAGGACTTTAGGTATATTAAAATCTGAGATAACAAGAATTACCAATACATTTATTTCTGATTATAATGTAGTAAAAACATTTAGTCCCAACAGGGAAGAGCTAACCTTTTTAGGGTTTGAAGATGTGATAAAAAATGGCAAAATAGTTATTTTAAACATGAATATAGCCGAATACAAGAATTTGTCTAAAATAATTGCTGCATATTTAAAACTTGATTTTCAAACAGAAATAATGAGGAGTCTTAGTAATCAAAAAGAGAGAATTACAGCATTTATTTGTGATGAATATGCAGAATACGTAACAAAAACAGATAGTGATTTTTTTGCTTTAAGCAGAGAAGCCAAATGTATAAATATTGTTAGTACCCAAAGTTACTCATCATTAAAAAATACACTAAAAGATGAAACATCTGTAAAAGTAATATGCCAAAATTTGATAAACAAAATATGGTTTAGAACAGATGATATTTTTACAATAGAGGAAGCTCAAAAGCAGCTAGGGAAAGAAGATAAAGAGAAGGTTTCTAAAAACATATCTGAGAGTGCAAAACAAACAAAATATAATTATTTAACCAAATCTTTAGTGAATAAAGATTCAAGTATATCAGAAAGTGTAAATATTTATACACAAAATGACTACGTGTATGATACTAATTTTTTTACCCAGGAGTTAGAAACTTTTAATGCACTTTGCTTTTTATCAAATGGAAATAAAATTTTAAAACCAACAAAAATAGGAATGTATCCATATTTTTTAGAGGAAAAGGAGGAAATATGATTAAAAATAAAATGAAATTTTTTTCAAGATTTATACTTGTATTATCAATAATATTCGTAGTAAGTTTAATAAATCAAAGTTTATGTGTTGGTACGCCAAAGCTTGTAAGTACACTTGAAAAGGCTTTTCAAAGTATTGAATCTTGGCTTATTAAGCTTGCAACACCTATGGCAGCGGTTGCAGTGGGTTCAGGACTTTTTATGCAAAAGTTTAGTTTGGGTGATGAAGAAAAAATTCGAACAGGGAAAAAGCTTGTAAAAACAGCATTATTTTCTTATGTATTTATTTTAGCAATAGATTTAGTACTATCTGCAATTGAATCATTAATATAGAATGGAAGTGAAATTTTGGAAAATAATGCAGATGTTACAAAAAATATAATAAATACAATAAACACTATATTTGAAAATATGTTTTCTTCAATAGATAATAGCTTATACGGAGTTTTAGATGATTTAGTTTTTGTAAATAACGATATTTTACAGGATAAATATTTTAGCAAAATATTTGGAACAGATGTAGCAAATGGTTTGTTACTTGTTGCAAATTCATTATTAATAGGAATATTGCTTTATTATGCAGCCAGATATATGCTATCTAATTTTACGTATGAACAAATAGAAAACCCATTTCAATTTGTTTTTAAATGTGTAATATTTGGAATATGTATGAATAGTTCATTTTTTATAATAGAGCAAATTTTAGGATTAAATAATAATGTATGCTCTTTAATAAAGGGTGTAGGAGAAGAGTTATGGGGAAAGAATATATGTTTTACAGGGTTAATTTCGGAGATGAATGATAATTTATCTATAAGTAAGGATAATATCGATGTTTTTACTTTAGATGGATTAATAAAAGGAACTCTTACGGTATCCCTTTTAAATCTAGTTTTTTCATATTCTTTGAGATATGTTCTGATAAAGGTATTTATATTACTTTCACCATTTGCTTTTTTATCACTAATGTTGAACCAAACATCACATTTTTTTAAATCATGGTATAAAAATTTATTTTCATTATTATTTATACAAATTATAGTATCTATTGTTTTATTACTGTTATTTTCAATGGATTATTCAAAAGAAAACTTGGTAAATAAATTTATTTATATTGGGGGAATTTATGCACTTATAAGAGCTAATTCTATTGTAAGGGAATTTTTTGGAGGTATTTCTACAACTATTCAATCTGGAATAAGCAATTTAAAATCAACATTAAAGTAAAATGAGGAGGTGAAAATGAAATTTATATTTCCACAAAATTATAAATTTAATACAAAACTATTAGGGATTATGGATTACCAGACAGCAATAATAAATTTGATATGGGGAGGAATAGTGTTTTTAATAGTTAATACAATTTTTAATAGTTTAAGTTTAAAAATATGTTTATTTATAATAGCTATGTTTCCAATGCTTATATTTAGCATAGTTGGAATCAATGGGGACAATTTGATAAGTGTTGTAATTTACATGTCAAAGTTTATAATAAAACCAAAATTACTTTTTTATAGTAGATAAAATGACAAAATCTTTAAATTTCTAAGTTTATTATCAAATTCCATATTTGAAAAATTATAAAATAATGATATAATTTGACAAATGAGGTGAAAGAGATATGAAATTTGAACAAAATGATAAAGCAATGCTATTTGAAACAACACAAGTACCAAATATTTTCTTTGCAGAACATTTAAGCAATATGCCAGGAGATTATTTAAAAATATATTTGTATTTAATATTTTTATCTAAGTACAATGGAGAAATAGGAGTAAATGATTTATCTAAAAAATTAGCATTACCAATCAATGTTATAAATGAAGGTATAAATTATTTGGAAAAAGAAGAGCTTATATTAAGAAAACAACAAGGTTTTATTGTTGTGGACTTGCAACAAAAGACTTTAAACAATTTATATACTTTAAAAATCCAACCAACAAGTGAGAAAATAGAACAAAACTTGAAAAACAAGGAAAGAATAAGATTAGTGGAATATTTAAATAATAAATATTTTCAAGGAGTTATGGGTCCAACTTGGTATTCTGACATAGATACTTGGTTAGACAAATACGGTTTTGATGAGCAGGTAATGATTAATTTATTTGACTATTGCTATAATAAATCTGCCTTACATAAAAATTATGTACAAGCAGTAGCAGAGGCATGGGGATTAAACAAAATAAAAAATCTTGATGATTTAGAGAATTATTATATGGGTCAAGAAAAATTAATGAAAATAAAAAAAGAAATAGCAAAAAAACTAGGAAGAAGAGGCGGACTTACTCAATATGAAGAAGCATATATAGAAACTTGGGTAAATGAATACAAATATGATTTATCTGTAATAGAAATTGCATTAAAAAGAACAACTTTGCGTTCTAATCCAAGTTTTGAATATATAAATAATATAATTAAAGACTGGAATGAAAGAAATTTAAGAACACCTGCTCAGGTAAACGAGTTTTTAGAGCAAAGGAAAAAGCAAAATAAGGATACAAAAGAATTGCAAAAACAAGTTAAAAAAGAAACATTTGAACAAAGAGCATATAGTAATTTAAGTTTCTTATATGCAAATAAAAATATAGAAGGAGCACATGATGGCAACCAGTGATTTAGACCTTTTATTAGTAGAATATGGGCAAAAGAAAAGAGATGCAGAATTTGCCCTTGAAAAGAGAAAGGAAAAAATTTATAAAAAAATTCCGAGACTAGAAGAAATTGATGAGCAAATTAATAAAATATCTATTAATAAAACAAAAAGTATTTTAATAAATAAGTTAACAAATAGCTTAAATACTGAATTTGAAAACGATTTAATGAAATTAAAAGAAGAAAGAAAGAAAATTCTTGAAAACGAACAAATTGATGAAAGTTTTTTTAAACCTAAATATGAATGTGAAAAATGTAAAGATACAGGTTATATTACATATTCAGATAAAAAGACCCAAATGTGTAATTGCCTAAAACAAAGACTTATTAATATATCTTATAATAAATCAAATTTAAGTAATTTACAAAAAGAAAATTTTAAAAATTTTGATATTAATAGATTTTCAAATGAAGTTAATATAGAGAAGTATAAAATGAATATTTCCCCAAGAGAAAATATAGAAAATATAAAAAAAGCTAGCCAATATTTTGTAGAAAATTTTAATAATGCAGATGTTAAAAATTTGTTTTTTACAGGTAATACTGGACTTGGAAAAACATATATGACAAATTGCATAGCAAATGAATTAATAAAACAGGGAAAAACAGTACTATATCAAACAGCACCTGTTTTACTTGAAACAATAATTGATAATAAGTTTAATAAATATAGAAATTCTAGTATGAGTGATTTTAATAATCAAGTATTAAATGTTGATTTATTAATAATTGATGATTTAGGTACAGAGTGTATAAATAGCATGAAAATCAGTGAACTATTTACGATAATAAATGCTAGAAGTTTAAATTTAAATAATAGAGTTACAAAAACAATTATTTCTACAAATTTGAGTATTGAGAAAATTTTTGGAGTTTATGAAGAAAGAATTGGCTCTAGAATAGCTGGATTTTATGATATTTATTATTTTTTTGGAGAAGATTTAAGATTAATAAAAACAAATTAAAAAATTAGTATAGGAAGTGGTGTTTATTGACAAAAAACGAAATTAATAAAAATGAAATTAGTGTAAAGGGAACATCAGTAGGAATTATTAGAATTAAGAATGCTGAATTTATATCCCTAACGGATTTAGCAAAGTATTAAAATTCAACTGACCCATCATTTACTGTTAAAAATTGGTTAAGAAGAGTAAGTACAATAGATTATATTGGGCTTTGGGAACAATTGCATAATTCGAATTTTAATTTGGTCGAATTCGACCAAATTAAAACTGAATATGGTAAGAATTCTTTTGCTATGTCTCCATCACAATGGATAAAAAGAACTAATAGTATAGGAATAATTTCAAAAGGAGGAAGATATAGCATAGGTACATTTGCTCATCCAGATATAGCATTCGAGTTTGCTAGTTGGTTGAGTCCAGAGTTTAAGTTATATTTAATAACAGAATTTGAAAGGTTAAAGACTAATGAATCATATAAGAGTGAAGTTGAATGGTCTGTAAGAAGAGAACTATCTAAAACAAATTATGTACTACATACGGATAGTATAAAAGAATGCATTATTCCTAATTTAACAGAAAAGCAGAAAAAATTTGTTTATGCAAATGAAGCAGACGTATTAAATGTTGCATTATTTGGTATGACTGCTAAAGAATGGCGTAATAGTAATCCTAATATTTCTGGGAATATTAGAGATAGTGCTGATATATTACATTTAGTCATCTTATCAAATCTTGAAAACTTAAATGCAGAGATGATAAAAGATGGAATTCCTCAAACAGACAGAATTATAAAGCTGAATGATATAGCAAAAAAGCAATTAGATTTATTAAAGAAACAAAAAGGAATACAAAGAATAGAAGAGTTAAATAATAAATTAATAATAGAATAAAGAGAGCCAATTTGCTCTCTTTATTTTATTTCATCTCCTAATAGCTTACGAATATTATTTAACTCATTTTTAAAAGTATTATAAACATTTTTTACAATATTAGTATCATATCCCGCATCATAACTATCAATTGAATTCTTTAAATTTACAATTTTAAATTTTTTCGAACTTTTAGAAGTATCTTTATAAATATAAGTAGGAGTATATGTTGCAGAATTTATAGATATTTTGCCTTCATCATTTTTGGTAATATTTACATTTAAAATAGCCGAATCTCTTGTATAATTTTTGTTTTGGTCTGCTAAGAAATTACCAAGAGAATATACGACAAAGCCATCTTTAGTTTCACCATTATCTAAAGTAATTTCTCTTTTTTCCATGGATTGTAAGACATGAGGGTGATTTCCAATTATTACATCTGCCCCATTTTTAAATAAGAAATCAGCTAAATCTTTTTGTTCAGAATTTGGTGAAGTTTGATATTCAATACCCCAATGCATACTTACACAAATCATATCTGGGTTTTGTTGTTTGGCTAGATTTATTTGTTGTAAAATAAGGTTTTTATCAATTAAATTTACAGAATAAGATTTATCAGAAGGAACTTTAATTCCATTTGTTCCGTATGTAAAGCTTAAAAATGCAATTTGAATTCCCTTTACATTTTTTATTAAAATCTTATTTTGGTCTTCTTGAGACTTATATGTTCCAGTATGGGATATGTCTGCATCATCTAAATAATCAATAGTACTTTCTATACCAGAATAGCCTGTATCATAGCAGTGATTATTGGCAGTTGATAAAACGTCAAAACCAATTTTTTTAAGTGTGTAAGCTAAATTTTCTGGAGTATTAAATGTTGGATAACTGCTATAAGCTTTTTTAGGGCCGGCAAAAGTAGTCTCCAAATTTCCAACAGCAATATCGGCTGTTTGTATATAATATTTTATATCATCGAAAAGGTAAGAAAAATCATAAGTATTAGATGACTTATTAAATGCATCATTATAAATAGTATTATGGCACATTATATCACCCGTAAATGCCATATTTATCGTAGTTTCTTGTTTTTTTTGTGATTCAGATTGTTGAACTGTATTTTCAGCATCTTCAGAGATAGAGTTTTCTTGGCTTGATGTATCATCAAAAATTTTGGAAGTATCTGGGGTAGGTAGATTATTTGATAAATCTTTAGTGGCAATTTTTATAGATTTATTTTTAATTAATAAAGTAATAAATATTACTAAACATAAAATAACTAATAAAAATAAGGTTTTAAAAATTATATTTAATGTTTGGTAATTACTATTTTGAAATTTTCTTTTATATCTTCTATTTCTCATAGTTTTAATTCCTTTCCATATTTTCACAATAATTTTACTATTACTAATATTTAAAGTCAACAATATTTTCCAATAATATTGATTTTATGTAATTTTTATAGTACAATAAACAAAGCAAATTAGAGAGGAGAGAAAAAAATGTTATCAGCAAATGGAGTAACAATAAGATTTGGAAAGAGAGTTTTATTTGAAGACGTAAACATAAAATTCAACAAAGGTGAATGCTATGGAATTATAGGTGCAAATGGAGCTGGAAAATCAACATTTTTAAAAGTATTGTCAAGAGAATTGGAACCAAGCAAAGGTGATGTAACATTAGATAAAGGAGAAAGAATATCAGTATTAAAGCAAGACCACTTTGCATTTGAGGATTTTACTGTAATAGATACAGTTATAATGGGAAATAAAGAACTTTATGATATCATGAAAGAAAAAGAAGAAATTTATGCAAAACCAGACTTTTCAGAAGAAGATGGTATGAAAGCAGCAAAATTAGAAGAAAGATTTGCAGAACTTGATGGTTGGAATGCAGAATCAGATGCAGCAATGCTTTTAAATGATTTGGGAATTGTACCAGAAAATCATTATAAATTAATGAAAGACATAGAAGCAAGAGAAAAAGTAAAAGTATTATTAGCACAAAGTTTATTTGGAAATCCAGATATACTTTTGCTAGACGAACCTACGAATGATTTGGATTTAAAAAGTATAAACTGGTTACAAGAATTTTTAATAAACTTTGAAAATACGGTAATTGTAGTATCACATGATAGATATTTCTTAAACAAAGTTTGTACATATATAGCTGATGTTGACTTTGGGAAAATAACAGTATACCCGGGAAATTATGATTTTTGGTATGAATCAAGTCAGTTAGCTTTAAAACAAGCAAGGGAACAAAACAAGAAAAAAGAAGAGAAAATTAAAGAATTACAAGATTTTATTGCGAGATTTAGTGCAAATGCATCAAAATCAAAACAAGCAACATCAAGAAAAAAGACATTAGAAAAAATTCAATTAGATGAAATAAGACCATCAAACAGAAAATATCCTTATGTGGATTTTAAGCCAGATAGAGAACCAGGAAAAGAAATATTACAAGTAAAAAATATTTCAAAAACAATCAATGGAGAAAAAATATTAGACAATATTTCATTTACAGTAAAATCTAAAGACAAAATTGCTTTTTTAGCAGACAATGAAAATGCAAAAACTGTATTGTTCCAAATAATAGAAGGAGAATTAGAACCAGACGAAGGAGAAATAATTTGGGGACAAACAATCACACATACTTATTTCCCTAAGGATAACAGCTATTTATTTGAAACAGATGAAAATATTACAGATTGGCTTAGAAAATATTCTAAAGATCCAGATGAAACATATGTAAGGAGTTTTTTAGGCAGAATGTTATTTTCAGGAGAAGAAGCACTAAAAAAAGCAAAGGTAATGTCTGGAGGAGAGAAAGTAAGATGTGTTCTTTCTAAAATGATGTTATCTGGTGCAAATTTCTTAATTATGGATGAGCCAACAAATCATTTAGATATGGAAAGTATTACATCTGTAAATGAAGGAATGAAAAAATTCATTGGAAATATTTTATTTACATCACACGACCACGAGCTTACTCAAACAGTCGCAAATAGAATTATTGATATAAAACAAGATGGAAAAGTCATAGATAGAGAAGTTACTTATAATGAGTATTTAGGAGTAGAATAAAAAATAAAAATCGCAAAGTGAAAATTTTGCGATTTTTATTTTTTATTATTGCTTATTTGTATTTTCAATTATAAAGGAACCATCAACTTTTTTATATTCTGAGTTACTACATGCAAATTTATAAAATACAATAATAGCAAATTGAAAATAAGGAACAAGCCATAAATATCCAATTCCTAATGTAAATACAGCTAAAATAGCCCAACCGATAAATGATAATTGCAAACAGAACAATTTACCACGTTTTCCTGCCATTAATTTTTCACTTTCTTCAACAGCTTCTTTAGCTGACAATTCAGGTTTTTCAGCTGAAATTAAATATGATAATTGATAATAGTAAGATTTTGTTATATTCCAAATTAAAGAAGCAATTAATAAGATAAATCCTATTATTATTAATGAAGTAGGAATAAATAATGTAGATGATTTGTGAAGGATTGGCCAACGTAGATATTGGAACATACCAATACTAATAATTATATATGAAATAGCTAATGAAATAATTGGAAATATTAATTTTTTAATCATATTCCAAAGAATACACCAACTTTTTCCAAAGTTATTAAATCCTGATGATAGGAAATCAAAAGCTTTAACATCTTCATTATTAAATAATTTCACTAGTGAAATTATTAATCCTAAAGCTAAAGGAACATCTATAATAGTCACAACTATTGATAGTAGTGCTTCAATTGTATCTGAAAAAAGTCCCTCAATAAAACCTAAAATTGCAAATATAAATACATAAGCTAAAGTAATACATGCAGCTTTTCCCCATTTGCCAGATAGTTTTTCACGTGCTTCTTTTCTGAAATCAGAAGAAACCATATATATACACCCCTTTCTTTTTATAAATATATGATACATTAAGTAAAAATAAATGTCAATGCAAAATGAGACAATATTCGACAGAAATTATAAAAATCTTAAATGTAAAGTTAAGGAACAGAATTATAACTGAAAATAATTTTAACACCCCCTTGAAAACTGTGACTCCAATCTGTTATAATAACAAAAAAACAGAAAGGACAAAAACAAATGGATAAAATAACACAAACAATTGCAAACGAATTACAAGTAAAACCTACACAAGTAGATAACGCAATAAAATTAATAGACGAAGGAAATACAATACCATTTATTGCAAGATATAGAAAAGAAGTAACAGGAGGCCTAAGTGACGAACAACTAAGAATATTAGGAGAAAGACTTAGCTACCTAAGAAACCTAGAGCAAAGAAAACAAGAAATAATAAAATCAATAGAAGAACAAGGAAAACTAACAGACGAAATAGTAAAACAAACAGAAATAGCAACTACATTAGCAGAAGTAGAAGATATATATAGACCATACAAGCAAAAGAAAAAAACAAGAGCAACAGTTGCAAAAGCCAAGGGATTAGAGCCTTTAGCAGAAATAATAAAAGAACAAAAAGAAACAAAAGACATATATGAAATTGCAAAAGAATATGTAAACATAGAAAATCTATCAGAAGAAGATAAAAAGAATAAAGACAAAGTTGTAGAAAACGAAGAAGCCGCAATAGCTGGAGCATTAGATATAATAGCAGAAGAAATATCAGACAACGCCGAATTCAGGAAAAAGGTAAAGAAAATATGTTATAGAGAAGGCCTAATATCCACAAAAGCAGCTAAAGAAGACGAAAAATCAAATTATGAAATGTATTACGATTATAGTGAAGTAGTATCAAGAATTCCAAGTCATAGAATTCTAGCAATAAACAGGGGAGAAAAAGAGGAATTTCTAAAAGTAAAAATAGACAAGAATGAAGAAAAAATTCTTCAAACTATTGAAAGAGAAATTATAAAAGGACAAACACAATTTACAGAAATGCTTAAAAACACAATTTTAGACAGTTTCAAAAGATTAATAGAACCATCAATAGATAGAGAAATTCGTTCAGACTTAACAGAAAAAGCAGAAGAAAAAGCAATAAAAGTATTTGGACAAAATGCAAAACAACTACTTCTTGGAGCACCAATAAAAGGAAAAACAGTAATGGGATTTGACCCAGCATATAGAACAGGATGTAAAATCGCAGTAATAGACGAAACAGGAAAAGTTTTAGATATAGCAACAGTATATCCAACAGCTCCACAAAATGATGTAGAAGGAGCTAAAAAAGAACTATTAAAACTAATAGAAAAAGACAATGTAAATATGATAGCCATTGGCAATGGTACAGCATCACGTGAATCAGAAGCATTTGTTGCAGACATGATAAAAGAAGCTAAACACGAAGTAAACTATGTAATAGTAAGTGAGGCAGGGGCATCAGTTTATTCAGCATCAAAACTTGCAACAGAAGAATATCCAGACATAAATGTATCTATAAGAGGAGCAATATCAATTGCCAGAAGACTTCAAGACCCACTTGCAGAGCTTGTAAAAATTGACCCAAAAGCAATAGGAGTCGGACAATATCAACACGATGTAAACCAAAAAAGATTAGCTGAAAGTCTTACAGGCGTAGTAGAAGATGCAGTTAATAAAGTTGGAGTAGATGTAAATACAGCAACACCATCTCTTTTAAGTTATGTATCTGGAATAAACTCAAGCATTGCAAAAAATATAGTAAAATATAGAGATGAAAACGGAAAATTAAAAACAAGAAAAGAATTATTAAAAGTCCCAAAACTAGGTAAAGTAGCATTCGAACAATGTGCAGGTTTTTTAAGAATAGTTGATGGAACAAACCCATTAGAAATAACAGCAGTTCACCCAGAAAGCTATGATGCCGCTGAAAAACTACTTGAAAGTGTAGGATTTGAAAAAGAAGACTTAAAAAACAAAGAAAAAGTAATTGATTTAAGAGAAAAACTAAAATCAGTTGATATTGCCAAAGAATCAAAAGACCTAGATATTGGGGAACTAACACTAAAAGACATAGTAGATGAATTATCAAAACCAGGAAGAGACCCAAGAGATGAAATGCCAAAACCAATTTTAAGACAGGATGTATTAAAATTTGAAGATTTAAAAGAAGGAATGATACTTCCAGGAACTGTAAGAAATGTAATAGATTTTGGTGCATTTGTAGATATTGGTGTAAAATATGATGGACTAGTTCATATTTCAGAAATGAGTGATAAATATATTAAAAATCCATCTGAATTAGTTTCAGTTGGAGATATCGTTAAAGTTAAGGTTATAAAAATAGATATGGAAAGACATAAAGTTGGATTAAGTATGAAAATATAAATTAAAAAATAGAGGTAATGATATGGAAAATTACTTCTATTTTTTAGTTTGTACATACAACTGAACGAATAATAAACCACAAAAGGTGTAAAATAGTATAACATTGTTATATAAAAGAAAAATATTAATATAATATATAAAAAATATTGCTTTTTAAAAAAATTATATTTATAATAATGTTATATTAAGGAGGTAAATCAATGAGAATAGGAAATGTACAAAATGCCGAAAACAATGCTAATAGCACATACAAAATATTAGCAGTTGATGACGAAATAGGAATAATTGATTCGCTATCAATATTCTTAAAAAGATCAGGATATTCATTTACAGGAATAACAGACCCAGTTGAAGCAATTGAAAGAGTAAGAAATGAACACTTTGATTTACTACTACTAGACTTTATAATGACGCCACTTCATGGAGACCAAGTAGTAGAAGAAATAAGAAAATTTAATAAAGAAATATATATTCTATTACTCACAGGGCACAAGGACTTAGCTCCTCCTTTAGAAACAATAAGAAGATTAGATATACAAGGATACTGTGAAAAAAGTGACAAATTTGACCAATTATTATTACTAATAGAATCAGGAATAAAATCAGTAGAACAAATGCGTCAAATAAAAGCTATAAATGCTAAATTATCAGATACTTTTAAACAACTAGAACAAGCATACATGGAAAGCATTCAAACCGTAAGATACACGGTAGAAGCAAAAGACACATATACAAGAGGACACTCAGACAGGGTATCAGAATACTCAGTATTAATAGGAAAAAAACTAGGGTTATCAGAAGAAGACATAAAGAGGCTTAGAATAGGTGGATTATTTCATGATGTAGGAAAAATTGGAGTACCAGATAACATATTACAAAAAAATGGTAGACTATCAGAAAATGAATATTCAGAAATAAAAAATCATCCAACAATAGGAGCACACATTCTTTCAACAGCCTCAATATTCAAAGACATCTTACCAATAGTAAAATATCATCATGAAAGATATGATGGAAGAGGATATCCAGAAATGCTAAAAGGAGAAGAAATCCCATATCTAGCAAGAATAACAGCAATAGCAGACACCTTCGATGCTATGACCTCAAAAAGAGTATACAGAGATTCCTTACCATTAGAAAATGTCATAGAGGAATTCAAGCGCTGCAAAGGAACACAATTTGACCCAGATTTAGATGATTTATTTATAGATATTTTACAAAATGATTATGAAGAAATAAAAGAAATACAACAAAAATATCAAACCGAAATTTAACAAATAATAAATATACAGTAGAGCTGGTTAAGAGATGAAAGAAGCCGTTAAGAAAATGAAAATTTAATTTCTTTTCATTTCTTAACTGGCTTTTTGTATAAGTATTATAAAGGCAAAATAATATTAAATTTAGTTCCCTTACCTTCCTCAGATTCAAAGGTAATATTGCCATTAAAATGAGCTTTAATTGTAGAATATGACATATAAAGACCAAGTCCAGTACCATTTTTACCCTTTGTTGTAATCATCTCTTTAAAAAGCTTATCTTTAACCTTCTGAGGCAAACCATTAGCATGATCTTCAATAGAAATAATTAAATTATTATTATCTATATTAAAATCAAGATTAATTTCCTCCTCAGTTTTACCATTATAAGCCTGAATAGCGTTAGAAATCATATTATTAATAACTTGAACTAAGCTATTTACATCGCCACGGATAATAATTTTACTATCAATATACATATGAACATTTAAATATATAATAGCATTTTTAAGCTCATGTTTCATTAAAATATCAATTCTCTTAACAAGTTCATCCAAATCAAAAGAAATATTTTCTGCTTCAGACAAATTCACAGCTTGACCTTTTACTGCTGTTATAATATCAGACATATATTCTGTATAATCTTTAATTTTTTTAACCCAAGAGGACATATCATTAGCAATATCGTGAAAATCATCATTTGTAACAATAGGGTTACCAATGGAATTATTTAATTCAGTAATTAAATCAGAAAGCCCTTCGCTAGCTCCAGATATTGACATTATAGGAGTTTTTAAATTGTGGGCAATACCTCCAATCATTTGCCCAAGAGAGGCTAAACGTTCTTGTTCAATAAGCTGATTTTGATTTGCTTGGATAGTATTAATATTCTTTTTAGTAATTTTTTGAATGTCATTAAAGGCAACAGTCAATTGACCAATTTCATTGGTATCTGTAATAGGTAGATTTTTGAAATTAGTAACTTTCTGATCTGCGATTTCAGAAAGACTATCAGCAACTTGTATAATATTTCTACTAACTTTTTTAGACCAAATAATAAGTATAAAGGTATAAAAAATTGTAGAAACAATAGAAATTGTAAAGAAGTATCTTATTAATTGAGAATTTGTTGTTGAATATTTGAAACCAATATAAACTTGTTTACCATTATTTAGGGTGACAGATTTAACGTAGCCTTCTTGTTCAACACCATAGTATTCATATACTCTACCATCAGTTTTATCTAAATACATATTAGCATATTTTAGAAAAAAGTCAGAAATATTGCCAGTATTGTTTGAAATTATAGTATCTTCATCAGATATTATAAAATAATAATCATCATTATTTTTTAAAGGTATAGAACTTAATAAATTCTTAAGTTCATTTATTGTAGAGCCATTGCATTTAAGGTAATTTACATATAATTTATAATAATAATAATTTTCTTCACCAATAGAATTACATGTCCTAGAATAACCAAGCAAGGAAACGGTTATAAGTAAAACTATAAAAAATGGTAAAAGATTATATAATAACTCTCTTGAAAATTTTGTTGGATGTTTTATTTTTGCATAATTGTTATTTATGTTGTAGGTTGACTTTATAATTGTATCAATATCACTTTGTACAAGAATTCCAGAAAGTAAGCCTGCAACTGAAAAGAAAGAAAAATAAATTAGCAAAAATTTACAAATAAGGTGTAAATCCAATTTCATCGAGCTAAATAATATTATAAGTATAACAATAATTGCAATTAATTGTACAAAAACTATTTGTTTTTGAAAGCTAAAGCATTTTTTTCTTATATGCTCTAATTCCTGAAAAGAGGGTTCTACTTTATTATAGTTTTTGATATATTTAAAAACATCTTTTAGAATAAATCTTACAAAAAATATATATAATATAATACCAAGAGAACCCAAAAGCAAATATTGCATATTATGAGTAAGAGGCTCAATTTGCTTTTGAAATTCCATATTTTCAGAATTTGGAGGATAATTGGAAAGCTTAGGAACTAAAAAGCTCATAAGCATTGTTACAACAACCTCCAATAAAATTAATTTTCCATAAATATTTCTCTTAATGTGTTTCATAATAAAATCCTTTCGTATATTATTTAAACAAGTTTAAAAACTTAGATATATATTCTTCATCAGTCAAATTCCAATAAAAACCATTTGAATTTAATAGTTCAGTAGTTTTTTTATTATCTGTAGGGGTCAAATGATAGTTTTTATGCATTAAATCATC
Organism: uncultured Clostridia bacterium; assembly: GCA_934121905.1. Lineage (GTDB taxonomy): Bacteria > Bacillota > Clostridia > TANB77 > CAG-508 > CAG-269. Next base: position 11,997 of record CAKOVI010000002.1, on the reverse strand, counting down.
CAAAATGTGAACACTTAATGGGTTAGATGAATTTTTTACAATATCAATCATTTTTTCATCAGATATTATTTTACAATTAATTTTAGAAAAATTCAATATTTTTTTTAATTGAATAATATTATTGTTATAAATATGATAAACTGTCTTAGAATCGTTTAGTTCTAATAATTTTACAATAGATTTTGCACATAAATCAACAGGGCTAAAATCCAAAATTAAATTAGAATAACTTTCAGGCATATATTTTAAATCAAGCATAATTTGTAATTTTGTAGCAATAGCATTATCCTTGAAATTATATTGAAATACATTATCTGATAAACGGGGCATAATATTACCAAGTCTAAAGATTTTACCTTCAATTTTATTACTATTAAAAGCTTGTAGCACATGGTACTCAGCAAGATATTTTGTGATCATATAAACATGATTATTGAAAATTTGACCAATATTAAAATCATCTTCTGATAAACATATTTCGTTATTTGATTGACAATATCCACCAACAGAAATGGTAGAAATATGTGCAAGTTTAGCTTGAGAAATTTTGCAAAAATCAATAATGTGTTCAGTACCAATTACATTTGTTTGATGAAATTTTTTAAAATTACCAAAATGCTTTACTGTTGCACCACAATGTATAACAGTTGTTATAGAATTGGCAAGATCTTCAAAATCAGAATCACTCATATTGAAATTTTCAATTACAAAATCACCACATATAAGATTAACTTTTTTGGCTATTAAATCATCTAAAGTATGACCAAAATAATAGTTTATCATTTTTTGAAAACGTACTAAATAATTCACGCTACTCTTATTACGTACCATACAATAAACTTTTTTTACAGAATCATTGTGTAAAAGTTCGTAAAGTAAATGCATGGATAGATACCCCAGAGCACCTGTAATTAAGACACTAGATAAATCAAATGAAACAGGCCTATCTATGATAGGAATATATGGAAGATTATTTTCAAAAATTGAAATGTTATAGTTTTTTTCAATTTTATCTGCTAGTAATCTAATTGTAGGAAAATTGCTTATATCTTGTATATTTATATGATATTGATACAATTTAGAACACAATTGCATTGCATCTAAGGAATCTAAGCCAATATCATAAAATAGATTATCATCAATAGATATTTTATCCTCAGAACATAGGCTAATTACAGCTGAATAAATCTCGTGTTCCAGAGGAGAAACAGGTTTTACAATAGATTTTTTACTAGGATGAGTTTTAGGTAAAGGTAATTTAGATTTATCAATTTTACCATTTACTGTTATAGGAAATTCATCCATTATAATAAAATGAGATGGTATCATATATGTTGGCAAAGTTTTAGATAAATAATTTTTTAAATCCATTACATCTAAAACACTTTTAGGTATAACATATGAGCAAATTGACTTAGAATCATTTATATTTTGAATGATTGTAACGCAATTCTTTACACTACTATATGATAAGATAGTATTATTTATTTCATTTAATTCTACTCTAAAACCACGAATTTTAACCTGATTATCATTCCTTCCAAGGAAATCAATACTTCCATTTGGCAACCATTTTACTAAATCTCCAGTTTTATAAACTATATCTGAATCATTAAATGGATTTTTTATGAATTTTTCAGCAGTTAAGTCTGGTTTATTCAAATATCCTTTTGCAACTCCTAATCCACCTGTCCAAAGTTCACCAGGGACACCAACAGGTTGAAGCTTTCCAAATTTAGAAACAATATAACAAGTTGTTCCAGAAATAGGATAACCAATAGGTATTCTCGTAGAGTAAAATTTATCTATATTAAAACAACAAGTAAAAGTAGTGTTTTCCGTAGGACCATACCCATTTATAACTTTTAAATTAGGATTACTTCTCATAACTTTTTCAATATGTTTAGTAGAAAGAATATCTCCACCTGTTAATAAATATTTTACATTTTTAAACATATTGCTATTTATGTCACAAAGTTGGTTAAATAATGCTGCTGTAAGCCACAAGATTGTTATTTTATTTTTAACCAAATAATGTGCTAAAAATTCTGAATCCAATAATTCTTCTTTAGCTAAAATGTATAATGAAAAACCATGTAGTAGTGCAGCCCAAATTTCAAAAGTACATGCATCAAAAACAATAGAACCAGTTTGAAGAATTCTTTCTTCTTTTTCAAACTTAATATAGTTAGGATTAATAACTAATCTTAGGATACTTTTTTGCTCTATTATAACTCCCTTTGGTTTTCCTGTGGATCCAGATGTATACATTACATAGCAAGTTGCATCCATACTTCTTGGTTTATAATCGAAGTTTGTATCAGTATTTAAATCCAATTTATCTATAAAAACTTGTTTACAATTATTGAAAATAGATATAGATAAATTTGAAGATGTTATAATTTTAGTTACATTTGCATCATTTAATATATAATCTATTCTTTCCAGAGGATAAGAAATATCAATTGGTAAATATGCGGAATGAGATTTTAGGACTGCCAATATAGAAACAATCATTTCTATAGATTTATCTAAAAAAATAGCAATTTTTTCATTTTCTTTAACATTTAAGTTAATTAAATATTGAGCTAGGTTGTCAGACATAATATCTAGTTGTTTATAAGATATTTGTTGTTCTTTAAATACTAATGCTATTTTATTAGGATTATTCTTAACATAAGTCTTAAAAGTTTCAATAATATCGTGTTTAGGGTAAAAGTCCATTGCATTTTTATTAAATGTATTTAAAATTAAATCTTTTTCATCAGGTGTAACAATATCAATATCATGTATATTGATATTAGAATTAGATAATACTTGATCTATTATGTACAAAATTCTTTTATGCATATCATTAATATCAGAACTATTCAATTTTGCAACCTGATAGTCATATTCAACAAGTAAACATCCAGTATCATCATTATCGTGAAAATGTATGTCCAAAGTATTGCCAATATAATCTGTACCATACCATTTAGTAGAATATGGAATACCAATAGATGTATCTGTTGCCTTAGTTATTTGGTACGAAATTAGAACATCATATAAATTTGATATAGTATTATCTTTTTTTCTTACATCATCAACAATATACTGATAATTATATTTTTGATGTCTAAGCATTTGCATGCAATAAATTGTAACATTTTTTACAAATTCTGTGAATGGCAAATTTGATGAAGTATTTATATTTAAAAGAGACGTACTTATATACATTCCAGAAGTGTGTTTCTCTGCATAATTTGTTCTATTTAAAATAGGTGTACCTATCAAAAAATTGTCCATATTATTTATTCTGCCTAAATATATTGAATAGATACCAATAAAAAAATTGAAAAGGCTTACTTTATTTTGTGTACAATAATCTTTTATTTTTGAAATTAGGTTACTATTTAAAATAAATTCCAATCTTTTAGCTTTGTAATCATTTATATCAGCAACATTTTTTAAAGAGAAAACAGTTGCTACTTCAGGAAGAGGATTTAAGTTTTCTGCCCAAAATGCTTTGTCTTTTTCAAAGCGAGAGCTTTTTAAATACTCTTTTTCAGAGTTTATATAATCAATATATGAATAATTTTTGGTAGGGATTTCTTCGTTATTTAATAATTTAGAATAAATTTCTGCTATTTCTGTACCTATAAGAGAAAAAGTTGCAGCATCAGAAATTATATGGTGAACATTAACAATAAATCCACCAAATCCTGATGATAATTTGAATAATTTGAAGTCAAAAACTCTAGAGTTAAAAATATTAAATTTAGTATTTACTATTTTTTTAGCAAACCATTCTATTTGATTTTCATCTGAAATATCCAAAACTTCAAAATTTAAGTATTCATCTTTAGCGAAATATTGCTCTAAATTTGAGCCACTTTGTTTAAATCTTAATTTAAAACTATCATTATTTTTAACAAAAATATTGATAGCTTTATTTAATAGTTTTAAATCTGTATCTTGTTTTATTATTAAGCTTCCGCATATGTTGTTTATTGTTGTGTTTTGAAAATATTGCTCAGTTAGCCAGATACTTTTTTGTGGGTTAGTTAATTCATACATTATTTGTTGTTCCATTAAATAATCACCTATTACCTTTTATTTTCCTAAAATTTTACACATATTATACATTATTTTGTCGGAAAATGCAATCAGAAATGGAAAAATATACAAGATATAAATGATTAAATTGGTTGAATTTGGAAATAATATAAAAAAAGGAGTTTGAGCATGAAAAAAAAGGAAAATAAACAAAAAATAGTTATTGGGATATTTATGATGATTTTACTAGTTTTAACTATATATAATTTATATATAATGTATCAGAATATAGAAATATCAAATGAATATGAAGCAAAAAGAACATCAATATCCACAACTTATGCACAAAATGTGGATAAGTCTACGGAAAATAAGATAAACACGGTTGATATGTTAGAAAAAGTAACTGATAGTGTTGTTGGAATTTCTAAATTAAGTACTGCAGGAGGATCAATCTTAAACAATATAGCAAGTGATGAAATAGGATTAGGAACAGGAATAGTTGTAAGTGATAATGGTTATATATTAAGTAATAGCCATGTGACAGGCGAAAAATATAGTACATGTTATGTAACGATAGATGAAAATACATATAAGGGAAATGTTGTATGGAATGATTCAAATATAGATTTATCAATTGTAAAGATTCAGGCAAGTAATTTATCATATATTGATTTTGGAGATTCTTCAAATTTAAAAGTTGGAGAAAGTGTTTTTGCTGTTGGGAACCCAATTGGATATGAATTTAGAAAAACTGTTACTTCAGGAATTATTAGTGCATTAAATAGAACTATAAAAATTGATGAAAATGATACTACAAGTTATATTTCAGATTTGATACAAACAGATGCAACAATAAATCCTGGAAATAGTGGAGGACCTCTTATAGATGAGAATGGAGAAGTAATAGGAATAAACACTGTAAAAATCACATCTGCTGAAGGAATAGGTTTTGCAGTACCTATAAACGTAGTTAAACCTGTGATAAAATCTTTTAAAGAAAAAGGGAATTTTGATGAAGCTACATTGGGAATTTATGCTTATGATGGAGATGTTGCAAATTATTTGAATTTAAAGAGCAAGTTAAATAGGGGAGTATATGTTTCTAAAGTTATTGTAAATGGACCAGCTGCTAATTCTGATTTACAAGAGGGAGATCTAGTTTGTAGTATTGACGGAAAAAATTTGAATACTATTAATGATTTGAGAGAATTTATTTATGGCAAATTACCAGGAGAAGAAGTAGAGTTAGAAGTTGTAAGGGGCGAGAGTAAGAAGAGTATAAGAGTTATTTTAGGAAGAAAAAATTAAAAAGATTGAAATAGAAAAGATTGGTGCACCAGGAGGAATTCGAATCCCCGACCTCTCGGTTCGTAGCCGAGTGCTCTATCCAGCTAAGCTACTGGTGCATAACGTATTAAATTAATTAATACAGATAACATTATACTTGTATTTTTCGAATTTTGCAATAGTATTTTGATTTTTTTTCAAAAAAGTCTTGAAATTCTAAAAAAAGTGTGTTATTATAGATAGCGTCAATTGAGTAAAATAATTAATCGAGGTGTAGCGCAGTTGGTAGCGCGCGTGGTTTGGGACCATGAGGTCGCAGGTTCGATCCCTGTCACCTCGACCATACGATAGCAATTTTGAGGAAACTCAAGAAAATTGCAAAAGTCTGAAAGAGTATTAATCAAAGGATTTTGGTTAATACTCTTTTTCTATGAAGTTCTCAAAAATTCTATAAAAAGTTTTAAAATAGTTCTAAAATCTATGTTTAAAAAAAATTTTAGATAATTAAAAAATGTTTTAAAAAGTTCTAAAAAACTTAGCAGAACTTAAAAATGCTCTTTCATCTTAGAAAGGAACAAAGATGAAAGAAATAGATTACTATAAAAATAATGAAATATTGGAAAACAGTTATTATCAAATACCACAAGAATTATTTATAAATAAACTATATAAAGAGAAATTAAATTCCGATAGTAAAATATTATATGCTTTTTTATTAGACAGATTATCTCTATCACAAAAGAATCATTGGTTTGATGAATTAAATAGAGTATATTTAATATTTACAAGAGAAGAAGTACAAGATAAACTTTGTTTATCTGAAAAGACAGTTACAAAAGCATTTAAACAATTAACAGATACAAATTTAATAGCAGAAAAAAGACAAGGTTTAGGAAAACCTAATTTAATTTATGTTGGTAAAATTCAACACGAAGAAATAATAACTAATATTGAACAGGAAAACTTACAAGTCTTGAACAGTAAAAATTACGGTTCTAGAGAAGTAAAAAATACTATTCTTGATGCGGAAAAATTCCCTACAATCAATCCTAATAATACAAAAACTAATATAACCAATACAGATTCTATCAATCCTCAAAATAATAATGTATGTATTTCATTAAATGTTGTAAAGGAAAAATGCCAATTAAATGATTTTTCAAAAGAGGAACAAACTATGTTAGAAGATGTAATTGAAAGATTATATTATGCGGATACTTTAAAAGTTGGTAGTGTTATAATTACTAATTCCAAAATATTATCTAAACTAGCCTTAATAAATAAAAATAACTTAATTCAATTATTAGATATTGCGAAAAGTAGTAATAATATCAAAAACATAATTAATTATTTAATGATTTGCTTATATAATAATTTAGGAAATGGCACTATAAAATCACAAAATAGAACTGCTAATTCTACTCGTGAATATGAAAGAAAATATCCAAATGGATTTTTTGATAGCTTATATGCTAACTTTGTTGGCAAAAACGCAGTAGCATCTTCGTAAAATTTTGCTCTGATATGAAGTTGCAAAAGTATGCTTTATATTGCAACTTCACTTGATTCAAAATGACTTGTTTATTTTGAATCAAGCCTAAAAAATACTTTAGTTATTTTTTAGGAAAGGGGGCAGGAACTCCTGCCACACAGATAAGTTTTGAAAAAACTTGTCTAGTGTGTTAGACAAGAAAATCTTATCTCATGAATTTTAGAAGGAGCAAAGAGGAATATATGAACTATGCTATAATTAGAAATGAAAAACTAACTAGAGCACAAGCTATGGGAGCATATAAGCATAATGAAAGAAAAACAAGAAATCATTCAAATAAAAATATCGATAGTACTAAAACAGAACTAAATTATTATTTAAAGAAAAATGAATTAAGTTATATAAAAGAATTTGATAAAATAAAAGAAAAATATGATTTAAAAGGTCAAATCAGAAGTAATAGCAATATAATGTGCGAAATAGTATTTACTTCTGATCAAAAATTTTTTGATAAAATTGGTTACGAAGAAAGTAAAAGATACTTTGAAGAAAGTTACAAATTTATATGTGAATATAAAAATCTAAGCGAACAAAATATAATATCTGCAGTAGTTCATATGGACGAAGATACCCCACATATGCATTTATTATTTATTCCCGTAGTTCATACAATAGATAAGCAAGGAAATAAGATTGATAAAGTATGTTGTAGAGATTTTTGGAAAGGAAAAAATAGTTATAGAGATTTACAAAATGCTTATTTTAAACATATCTCTGAAAAAGGATTTAAATTAGAAAGAGGAGAATTAGTTGAAGTAACCAATAGAGAGCATTATTCTGTGCAAGAATACAAGAGAATCACCAATTTCGAAAATACAAAAGAATTACTAAATAGCATTAAATTAGAACTACCAGAAACACCAGATATAAAGGATTTCAAAAAAATTATGCTAAATAGAGATGAAAAAATAAAAAATGAAATAATAAAACCTAAAGATGATTTAATACAAGAATTATATAGCGAAAATTTATCACTTCACAAAGAATTATCAAAACAAACTACAATTATTGATAAAGCTGAGAAATTTGAAAAAGAACAAAAAAATTTAATAAATTCCAATACGGAATTAAAAATCAAATGTAGAAATTTAGAATTAGATTTTTTAAACAAAGAAAAAGAATTAAAATATAAATATGAACACGAAACTATATAAAATAGACTATCAATATCAAAAAATTATAAACAAGTTAGAAAATGAAAATAATTATTTAAAGAAAGTTATTGAGAGATTTAAGATTACAGTTCAAAAGTTTATCTCTTGGGTATGTCACAAGTTTTCTGCACCATCTGAAGAAGACTTAATAAGAGATTTTGAAAAAGAGACATATATGAATTTTGATATTGAAAAACAACTTGATGTAAACAAATTTGATAAAAAAGAACAGGAAGAAGAATTAGAATATCATTAAATGGAATTATAGAATAAAAAAATCCGAAAGTCAAGATAAAGTTTTTTTATCTTGACTTTCTTCAATTTATTTCTTCTCCCAAAAATATCTTATACCTTTTAAAGATAAAGTTGATAGGGCAAAACCAATTACTGGTACTAATGAACTTAAAAGTATATTATCTGTATTTTTTATAATGTAAGAATATATGATTACTACTATATAAGTTAGAATCATAATACATACTTTTCTTGTTCCACTTGTTTCCCATGCCTTATCTATTTCAACTTTTTTATTTCTTAATTTTATTTGCTCAATTTCTTTTTCTAAATCCATATTTATACCTCGTTATTTAATGATATTTTTAATTTTTCAATTTTATTTTGTTTTTCACTTGTAATTCTTTCATAGTAGCTTATTAATTTATCTAATCTATCATTCGAAAGATTAACAATTAAACTCGGATTATTTTCAATTTCTTTTGTGAATTGTTTAAGTTTTAATTCTTTGCTATCAATATTAGTTTTTAAATCTTCTGTAAAAGTGTTTATATTATTCTTTTTTATATTAGTAGTAATATTATTACATTCTTCCAAATGTGGATCTGTTTTATTTTTATGAAGAAAAGTCAATTTAAAAAAGTTTTTTAATTTCTGAAAAATCGAAACTTTTTCAATCGGTATCAAACTATTTTTCACCAAAATCAACTCCTTCAATTTCAATTTGACTCTCTAAGTCTGCTATTATCTTATCTTGGTCTTTACTTAAAGCAATTAAATCTTGTGCTTTTTTAATTTTTTGTAATCTTTCAATTTTACTTTGTTTTTCTCTTTGTAGATTTTCCATTTTTTCAATTAATGCATCTAATTCTTCTTCACTTAAACTTTCAACATCTGTATCATAATTCATTGTAGGACTTTCTTGTGATTTTGTTGTATCATTTTGAATTGTATCTTGATTAGTTATTTTACTTTCATTAGCTTTTGATTGTTCAAGTATTCCTTTAGTTGCTTCCATAATTAATGAATATATATACTTACAATGAGCTTCAATCCTTTTGGCAATTACAATAGCATCTTCATATGTAGTTAAATTTTCATTTATAATTTTTTTACCGTATCTCCCGTTGTAATTTACTAAATCTCCATATGTTTCATAAAATCCTGTTGAGAATCCTTCCATGTCATTTGGATATATTGTAAATCCCTTTGGTCTTGAACTTGCATATTCTCTCATTTCATCATACGTATAGTATAATCTTTTAATTTTTTCACTATGATTACTAACTTCTCTAACGAGTTCATTATGATTTTCCACTTGAAATTCACTATTTTGTGAAACATATTCAGACATATCTTCTGATATATCATATTCTTGTTGTTTTGGTTTAATAATAAATCTTTCTGTAATATCTTCAGCATTTATAATATCTATTTGTTGATTAATTTTTACAGGAATATATTTTTTTCCAATTGTCATATATGTTACATATTTTTCATCATCAGTTAGATTAACTTGAGAAAAAATTTCATTACCTCTTATTGTTAAACTATATGGAAAATTATTATGCGTCACTAATTTTCCTGAACTAAGTCTACCATTAGATGTAAAAGTAACTTGTTTTGGATTAGTATCACTTATATCAATTTTTAATTCTCCAACTCTCATAGATAATGGTTTACCTTGTTCTTGACATTCTTTAATAAATGACCTTATTTGTTTAATATTATAATTTTCTAAATTTGGATCATAATCAGGAGATTCTTTTGAAAATGGTGTGAATATTATATCAGAGTCGAGTTCCTTCCATTCTTTATCTCTTAATTCTTTTTCTGTTAATTTTCTAGGCTTGTACTCTATGGTTTCGCCAGTTTCTATATAACGATTCCTACCAAAACTATTATTTTGGTTTTCTCTTTTTAATCCTTGAACAATTTTCCATTCATCACTCATATTCTTCCTCCGTACATAAAATATAATAATCTAACAATATACTATCATTATAAAAATAAAAAATCAATAAAATTGTTAAAAAAAAAAGTACCGCACCTCCCGTAAGATACTTTTTATTAACTAACTGCAAATTATTGCAGTTTACAATTAGACAAGAATTCATTGAAAAAAGCCTCCTCTCCATTAATTCCAAAAACATCATAATGTGAAATCTCATGTCGAATTGCATTTTCTACAAATTCGTCATATGGAATACACATATGTTTGTCAACAGTTCCTGCTTTTATATCCATAACTGGATCAGCAATAAGTTTATCTCCTTTCTCATCAAAGTAAAGCACACTACAATGATTTCCACCATCTTCTTCAGGTGTTATTGTAAAATAGCATTCAATTCCTGCTTCGTGTAATAAAGAAACAAGATACATGCTATAATGCAAACAACATCCAACATGATTGGCTTCAACATACATTCTCTCAGTTTCTGGCATTTTGTTTGCCTTGATACCTGAGTATATGATGCTCATTGTATGTTCTCCTGCCTTGGATAAATCATATCTGTTACCAACTACTACCTTTTCATACTGCTTTCTAATATCTTTCATAAGATATATCCTCCCTTTGTTAATTTATAGTTGATGTTTTGTTACTGCTAACTGGATAAAGCTTTCTTCTCCTTTCTAATTGTTAGCACTTATTTGTCCAATAATAATTGGATTCTGTTTTCCAAAAGAAAAGCCTTCTAATCTTTCCTGTGTAACTTTGATTCCCTCCTTTATGTTTTCTTCAAAGTATTTTATTGCTTCTTCAGAAACAATGCAAAGTGTCTTATAATTTTTAATTACAGATCCTTCTGCTTTGAAAAAATAATCACTATCCATTGTAAAAACACTTTGTTCTTTAAAGGTTTTAAGTTTTTTGGTCTGTGTGCATAATGCTTCTAAAACTTTTCCTCCTCTTTTACTTGCATAGACCATATCACTTCCTGTATTTACCCAAAAAGCCTTTTTCTTCTTAGGAAAATTGCATATCGCTGTAATCGACATACAAGCTTTTTTGGTATCAATTAATTTAGATTTTTCAGCATTCCAAGCAACCAATAACGGTTTCTTCAATGATTCATATCTAAATTCTGAATTATGAGTAATCCAATTAATACGGTCGTATTTTTGTGTCCATACGTCGTATAATGTAGAAAGAATCTTATTTGCAACCTCCTCCATTTCTTGTGTCATTGAGATATTAGATTTTACAAATCCTATAAATTGTACATCTTCATTCGCAATTTTCAAATAAACTGCCTTGTCCATTGTTCCTTCTGTCATAATTGTAGTCTCCATCATAATGCTTTCTCCTTCTTTTTATATTCATGTTTTTTAAGGTTACAATATTACACTTGCCTTTCTCCAAGTGCTTATTCTAAGTTTACGTTAACATTTATATTTTATCATAAAATATGGGGAAAGTCAATTTTTATGTAAATCAGGTCTTGTTTTTACTTATTTTTATATGTTATCTCTAAAAAAGATTGAAAAATATTACAAAAATATTTACAATTAATACAATTTGTAGTATAATTTTAATAACTTAAAGAATAATATATATTGTAGATAGATATTATTTACTTTGGTCTCACAAGGACCAAACCCGCGTAGACGCTGAGCGTCGCAAAAAGCCATTCAAACGAATGGCTTTTTATTGTGTTTAGAAAACCCCCAGATAGTCTGGGGGTTCGGGAAAGCTTCAGCGATGAGTAGACAGAAAACTCCTTTCAA
>CAKOVI010000001.1 GCA_934121905.1 uncultured Clostridia bacterium | reverse complement strand
TTACTTTTAAATAGCTTTTAATCGGTAACTTTCTTTTACTTTTTCTAAATAGAATTTACTTTTTCAATTGACCTTAAATATATGATATCTGATTTAATTGCCTGTGCCTCTCCAAACATTTTAATACGTTTGAGTGCAGCACTCATTTTTACTGCCTCGGATTCAAGTAAGCTAGTTTTTTTATTACAAACAAGTCTTGCTTGGTTGACAGAAGAGAAACCAATTTTGTCGAATACATCATCTGCAGTTGCTTCTGATTTCAAGTATTTTGACATAATCTCTTCATCACCTTCGATGACTTGTTCGAAACACCGCCAATTAATATCTTCTACAGATGCTACGAAATTCATTTCAAAGAACCATTCATCTGTTACTTCATCTTCTGGTTCTTCAAGCAGATTTTCCATTCCGTACTCGGCTATAGTTTTATTTTCTTTGCCGAATCTAAAATCCGGATGTTCAAGAAGCCATTTATAGACTTCCGCAAACATTTCAAGTTCACGTTGTGAATTGACGACTAATACTTTTTTGACTCCATTCTTTTCAGCTGAAAAAACTTCATAACTTTTAAAGCTTTTAACTTTAAAAGTATCAAATGGGTCAGTCCCTTTCTGCTCAATTCTGTCCAAATTCTCGACACCACCATTTTTGTATGCAACTACAGCTGCCTCCAAATATTTTGGATTATTGTCTTTCATATAATTATTCAGACAGAACAAACTCATTGGGCTCATCCATGTAATAGGAAATAATGTCCGTTTCAGCCCCATTCTTACTTCGCCTGCACGAAGCATATTGATAGTATGACTATTATCCATTTCAGCCCAGCAATATACCTGCTTTTGAATATCATTTGGATATATTCCTATAAGCCGTTTTAACATTTCCACATTAAGTGCTTTATCAGTAAGATATTTATCAATATAATCTTTTAAATAAAGCATACAATCTGGAAATAAATATACCTCCTTATCAAAATCCTGTTGTTCCTTGATATAAATCTTTCCATCAGATTTTATATCAGTCCAAAAGAAGCCCTGGTCTTTGATTATAAAAAGCCACAATCTCAACCATTTAATCTTTTCAATGTTGCTCAGACCATCTGCATCAACTTTTACTGCATATTGGTCAACAAATTCATGGAATCCTTTTGAATACATGTAACAGTATTCTACTGTTCTATATGTATTCCAAATGTTTTCCACAAATATGCTAAGTTTTTTAACATATTTGTCAGGTCTTTCCTTTTTAAAATCATAATAATCCATTATTTTTTCGTAGGCTTCTGGGTTCTGAATCTTCACAACATTTTCCAAAAAGTCTTTCACCATTTTGGCTGAAATTGGATTTTTGGTGTCATCTGGAGCTAAATTATTATATATCAGCCCCATCTTTTTGGCTTCATATTCATCCATGTCTTCGAAGTCAATAATCCTTCCCATTACCGAATTCAGTTTTCTTTGTTGAATTGCAGTTTTTACTCCAATGGTTTCCTTGATTTCATTTGTCCGGTTTATGGCTTCATTAACCATCTTCTCAAAAGAATCATTTCTTGTCTTTGTTGCACTTCCAAATAACATCATATTTTTTCTCCTCTTTCTTTTGTTTTTGGCAAATAATCTCTACACTTCTGAATTTTGCCATACCTCTATTTTACCACTTTATGTAAATAGTGTCAAACAACTTTTTTCGATTAAGGACTGTTTCTTTTGCAAAATGTCCCAAAAAGAACCGGTCCCAATGGAACATTTATTTATTCGCCATAGTAGCTAGCTCCATAGCTCCTTCTTTGCTATCAGCACTACAAATAAATCCTGCATTATGGCAAAATCTAGCACTTTTAACTCCTGTTACATCTTGTAAATCTTTATCCCTTAGGCCTCTCCACTGTGCAGGTAAACTCTTTCTATTTGTAAAACTACCTAGTTCAAGTGGCACTGCATAAACATTATATCCTCCTCTAGAAGATGGAAATACTGCGAAATTTATATTTAGAGCTTTTTCATTTTTAGAATTTAACAAAAATTCCTTCCAAGGTGCAAATGTATCTAATACCATAATTCCATTTTCTGAATTCTCTATTGCTTTATCAACTAAATCCTTTGCTCTCATTTTTGATAATGTATCATGTAAAAATTCATCAAATATAACTTCACACACCTTCAATGCTCTCATAAAGTTTTCATCACTGTCTACTTCTTCATCCCATTTTGGATTAAATAAAGAAACAATATGTGATAAATGTACATTTCTATAGTCTGCTTGTAATTTAGGAAGTTGACCATTGTCATTTGAATCTATAAATTGGATTAAATTTTTGTCAATATAATCTAATGTATAGTCCACTTCTTTTACATTATATTCGTTTAAAACATCTCTTCCAAATGCTTTCCAAATTAAACCACATGCAGCATATTTTACACCATTTTCTCTTTCACCATTTCCTCCTAATTGATGATGGTCATAAATCCCTGCTCCTATATCATATATGTTTGCATCGTCTTTCGCCACTTTCTTTTCTTGTTCTCTAAATTCTGGCAATCTTATTAGTGTTATTTCTGGTATTATTTTTGATAATATCAATGTAGCAAATATTTCATCTGCATGAAATGTTCCTGCATGAGTTATGCAATTTGCTTCTTTTATATTTTTTGTTATTTTTATATTCATTTTTACTTTCATTCCTTCCCTAAAGGCATAAACTAGAATAAATAAAATTTCATTTTTGGGATATTATTCAAACTTACCTTCATTTTCGTATTTGAACTGTCCCTTTTCAAAAAAATGTTCCAAAAAGACCCGGTCCTAATGGAACATTTTGCAAAAATTATCGACCGCCGCCGCCACCTCCGGCCACCGGCCTCCTCCTCCGCCTCCAGAGAAGCCTCCTCCGCCTCCTGAACCTGAAGAGTATGATGATGAGTAATTTGATGCATATGCTGATGTAAATGCTGAACTCATCGAATTTGTAAAGCTTGTTGAGAAATTATTATTTGTCATAAAATACATATATCCATATGTAGAATCATCAAAATCAAAACTTCTTCCTAGCTCTTTATAAACTGCTTTTAATTGCTTGATTACCTTATCTGCTATTCCAAAGGCTGTTGCATATACTAAAAATTGTTCCCAAATAACAATTTCCGGAATTTCTCTTTTATCTAGCATAGAGAAATCCTCCATATATTTTTTTAAGCCTCTCCACATTTGCTTTTCGTCTATTCCTTTTTGAGTATATACATTTATTTTTTTAGAATATTTTTTAATCGATAAACCTTTAAATAAATATAATGCAATAACACTAAATGTACCAAATAATAATATTGATGCATTTATACTTTCTAAAAATGCAGGCAATACCCCCATTACTATGAATGCAACTACTATTATCATAGTAAAACTAGACATTGATTTTGTATCATATTTTTGTTTTTCTTGTGCCTCATTTTTATCATATAAACCATTTGTTTCAAGTTCTCTGATACTCGCTTTTTCGACATCATCTTTTAATTCTATTAAATTTGATGAATGTGCTTTCATATATTTTTCAATATCTTTAACTGTTATTTTTGAAGCTCCTTTTGATGCTCCAACTATATATTGAAGTATTATCTTTTCTGTTTTTTCAAGGTTACTATCTGCTTCTTTTTTTAATATTTCTATAATAATATTTTTCTTACTTTCCGGATTTTCTTCAAAATTTATGTATTTTTTTAAACATAAATCAAGCAATGTTGCTGAAAAAATATTTCCCATTTGGTTTGTTGATACTGTAGACAAAGTTTCATTATATAAATATATTGCTTGAGCAGGTGTTGCGTTTTTCCTTGGCATTTCTCTAAAATATTCCATCTCTTGTGATGGTTTTATTTTTTCCTTTTGAGCCGCTTCTTTTCTTATTTTTATTCCACTTTTTAATAGTAGAACATCTACAATAGCAACCACAATTACGAATATTGCTGTTCCAGTTTTTTTGGCATTTTCAGCTTTTTGTCTTCTTGCATTTGCTTCATTTGCCCACACAGTTTCTTTTTCTATAACCTCATCTAATCTATTTCTAGAATATGTTCTTGCTGAACTTGTTATTATTGATGTAGGAAATAATGTCCTTATTTCAATATATCTTCCAGATACAAAATTATTTACTTCAAACTCTATTTTATTTGTATCAGTTGCATATATTTCTCCATTTAATCCTTCTGTATGCCCCCAAACTTTTATATCTTCTTTTGATGATGCATTTTGAGGCAATAAAATTGTTCCCGTAACTTTTTCACTGCTTATTTCAAAATCGCTTCCTACAAATTGCCAATATAGTTCTGCATAATCTTGATATTTTGCAATAGCATCATTTACTTTATATGAAATTTTGTACTTTTTTGTTGCTCTACTATCATCTAGTCCAACTCCCCAAGCTATTTCAAAGTTTCCGTCATCATTTTTTAAACCATAATAGCAGTCTTTTGTTACATGGTACATCAGTGAATTTATCTCTGTAAAATTTTTTTCTGTGCCCCCTGTAACTTCTGATACTTTTACATCTGTTATTGATGAATATTTCCTATTGTCGGTTTTAAATGTTTTGAAAAGTGTATTTGTTTCATTTATTGATATGTCCCACGTTTCAGTTACATTCATGCTTCCATCTTGATTAATTTGAGCATCAAAATTTAGGTCATTTAAATATAAATTTCCTGCATTGCTTTTCGTGTTTCCTAATATTATGAATAGTATTAGGAATATTAGTGTTGTTATTATTTTTTTCGTTTTGTTCATTTGTTTCCCCCTTCCTTTCATTACCACGAGCCTCCGCCGCCTCCGCCAGAGCCTCCTCCAGAGAATCCACCTCCAGAGCCACTAGATGGACTTGTCGACATAGCAGTTGATATTGATGAATATGTAGAATTCATAAAATTGTTAAACGTATAATTATCAAATGCATCATATCCACAATACCATTCAGGTGCTTTTAAAGCAATATCTTCAAAATTTTTCATCCATTTATTCGAAACCCCTAACACATATGTATATGGTAGAATGTCATAAAAATATTCTGGATTTTTCATAACTAATTCTTCAAGTTGTGGTTTTTCAGCCATTTCTAGGAAATTTTTAAAGCCTTGTATTTTTCCCAACATTTCTGTTCCATACGCTGTTCTCTTCTTAATTATTCCTAAAAATATTATAAGTAAAACTAAACATATGCTTTCAATTATAAATTTAACTAAATATGTTGTATATAGAAGATTGTCAGATACTATACAAAAAATAGCCATAAATTCTAAGAGTCCAACCCCCTGTATTATTGTCCAAATATTTGGCTTTTTGTACAACAATACCATCGGAGTTCCTACTATAAATATTGCCGAAAACCAATTCATTTTGAATAATGATAAACCATCCATAAACAAAAAAACTATAATAATCATCACAATTAAAAATATTCTTTTCCCTAAAGAAGCCTTCTCAAATATTTTTTCCTGATTCTCCTTTCGATTAATATAATCAGCAATCATTAAAAGAGTTGCGTAGAACTTGTTATATAAATCATTTTTAGTTACTTCATCTCCGGATTCAAATAAATTATTAAAAAAAGCCTTTTCAACCTCATTATCTCCATCGTATTCTTTAACTTTTATAATCTTGAATTTTTTTGATTTTATTACTTTTAATGTTTTTTCTTCAAATTCTTCAATTTTTAAATAACCCTTATTGGCTAAGTATATTAGTAAGGATATTATATCCTTTTTTTCTGAACGACCTTTATATATAAATGCTAAGTCCGCACTATTCAGCCCATCTGGAGGATAAAATTCTACCGTTTCAACAGCCACTTCGTCTTTTCCGTATTTATTCCATAAGCCAAAAGCTATAATTACAAATATTATTGAAATTCCTATTTCAAGTAACATTACATCATCTAAATTGTTACTAGCTCCTATAAAGTATCCTTCTGGCAAACTAAGTCTTACTGTTAGTGCTTGTCCATAATATAGTCCATTTGTTAGAGAGCCTTTTATTTTATTACCTGTAACTGTATAATTAACATTATCGCTATTTGTTGAATTTTTATATCCACTTGAAAAGCCTAAGTTTGATTTATCAAATGCTTTAGGCATTGTTATAGTAAAAGTTACATTTTCAATGCTTGTATCCCATTCATCTCCTATTAAATTAAAATATAATTCATCTGCATCTTTTAAAGGGTCTTTTCCTATATTATAATTATATTTTATTGTATATGTCTTTTCCCCTGAAACGGTTTGGTCGCTACTGCCAATTTTTAATACTTTGTATCCATTCTCATTCGAAGTCGTATATGAATCATTTACACTTATATTCGAAATTTTTGCTCTATTACTAGATTTTGTCCCATCTAGTCTTGTTACAGTATTTCGTAAAGGAATCTTTCTAAATATACCATGTTTGTTATAACCCGTAAAATTAACATTTATAGTTTCAGTTATATCAAAAGTATTATTTTCATTTACAACCATATTAATATCATATGATTCGATTGTATACCCTCCACTGCTACTAATTGCACAAGTTTTGCTAGGAATTAACATACTTAATAATAAAATTAAAGCAAATATTCCAATAATTATTTTTTGCTCCATATCACAATTCCACCTTTACATTATTTCTTTCATCTTCGTTTGCTTCAAACATTTTTTGTGATTTAAAATTAAGCATTTTGGCAACTATATTACTTGGAAACATTTCTATTTTTGTATTCAATTTTCTTACAACTGCATTATAATATTTCCTCGAATTTGCTATTTCATCTTCTATTGTTGATAACTGATGGGCTAAGTCTGAAAAGTTTTGGCTAGCTTTTAATTCAGGATACCCCTCTACAATAGCCATGATTTTATATAATTCACTTGATAATTGTTGATTAGTGTCAATCTTATCTGATAATGACATGTTAGTATACGTTGAATTCCTTAATTGTACAATTTCCTCTAAAACATCTTTTTCATGTTTTACATATCCTTTAACTACTTCTACAAGATTAGGAACTAAATCCCAACGCTTTTTTAGATAAACATCCATTGTTGAAAATGCTTCTTTTACCATGTTGTCCAATTTTACAAAAGAATTATATTGCACTAAAACATATATACCGATTAAAACAATTATACCAATTGCAATATATATTTCCATTATTCCCTCTCTCCTTATATTAAATTAATTTTACTTATTGTATTTCCGTTCCGCCCCATTCTACTGCCACAAATCCTGTTCTTCTAGGTATTTCTAGCTGTTGTTCTTGAACATCACTTGTTTTTCAAATAATACATTTGAATCATCATCTAATGAATCAGATGGCAAATCCTTTTTTTGTATATTCAGATATTCTGAATTTGTATTAACAGGTACAATATTTATAGAATCAATATTTTGGTCTGTTGGAATTACCAAAACAAATGCAGAAATATCTTCTGTAGCTCCTGATTCATATTCCCACATATATAGGTTTGCTTGGTTATCATCATTATATTCAACAGCTGCCAATCTTGCGTATAAATTAGGAATACCATATGCTAGGTATGAATAGACTATATAATTTTTAGTAGAATCTGCATATTTTGCTTTTATTCCCCATTTATCACAATATGATTTATAATCTTCGTAGCTCATCTCTTCCTTTACTTCAAATGTGTTTCTTATATCTGAGTTTGAATTAAAATATTGTGATAATGATAAATATCTTAAGTCATAGCTTCCTGCATAATCTTTTTCAATAATATAATAATCTTTATTTTTAAAATTTTTTATACTGACCGTATCAGATACAGCATATTTCGATACATCTATTGAATCTTGTGATGTATCTATTGAATCCATCACTGTATCTGTTGAATTTTGTGATTCATCTATAGAATTTGGTAATACATCCTTTTTATTAATTTTGAAATAAATTGCAATTATTACTATAATAAAAATTATACATACTATTATTATTGCTGTTTTTAAACTAATTTTTATTTGTTTCTTATCTTCCATTTTACTCAATTTCCTTTATCAGTTAGATATTACGTATCTTTTTTCTGATAATATATCTCCTTTTCCAATTTCAATATCAATCAATTTATTAAAGTATATCATATTCTTTATAAATTGCAATAAAATAATAAAAAAAATAATATAAACTATAACAAAGAATTGAGTTTTATGTAAATTTATTTTAAAATAAGTTCAGATTTATTTTTTTTATCTCCTTTTGAAGTTGACATATATAAATTATAAACAGCACAATTAATATTGAAGAAGGAATTTTCTAAGATAAAAAAAAACAATTAATGGTCACACAAAAAAAGAATTAAAAAATCATTTTGCAGGTAAATATATCGATAAACAATTGCCCCATGGTCGTAATGTATCTGTCTTTGAAAAAATTTCCAAGAATTGGTGGAAATGCGGAGAAATCTATAAAAGAAAGCAAATTATTAAATAAAAATCAAGCATTTGATAAAATATTTTATTCAAAAAATGAAAGGTAGAGATAGTTTGGAAACTTTCTCTACCTTTCACTGCATTACCCAAATACTTTATGAAAAAGACGCTTCAAAAAGCTGGGTTGCTTACTGACAGTTAAATTGTTGTGATGTGCAGTTTTTTCGCCGATGTCACAGATTGTCAGTCTAATGCATTTTCCATCTTCAGATGTCTCTGAATAGATGTTATTCATGACCATATCTGTTATCTCGCCACTCATCATCTTCTGCATAATGTAGGCTTGATACAAATCCATTGGTTCTCTGTCGATATCAGCTAGAACCTCGCCGTCATTCCGATAGAAATAAAATTGATTTTTATTCTTGGTTTCTTGCAAGGTAAAAGTTCCATCTGATACTGCTCGGAATTCATTTGCCATTGTGCTTTCCTCCTTAACAATTTTGTTTACGAGTTGCCTTAAAAGTCTGAGTATCAACCTCCTTAATATAATCGAGAAGAGCAGAGAATCTTTCATCATCAGCATATAATGACTTGTCCCATTCATACCAAATGTCAAATGCTGTTGATGCTCCGTTTTGTACCATTTGCTGAACTCTTTTGCTTTTGAAAACAACATTGTTTTCTTGCTTATCCAAAGGATTTTGACATCCCATATCTTGATAAACCTTTGCCTGTATATCGGCATCTAATTTATCACAATGATAAGCAAAAATTGCTTCTCTCGTTTTCCTTTCATCAAACTCCAGCAACAATGAAAAGTATTCTTTTTGCTTAATTAAGTCGCCGAGAACTTCCTTGATTGCAGCATGTTCTCTTCGCATTTTTTCTTCTGGCGTTACATTATCAAAAGGAGTAATATCTCCTATGACAACTTCTCCTAGTTCGTGAAGTACTAGCATTTTTATTACTTTACCGATGTCCAAATGTGTTTCAAATTCAGAATCGATACTTAATGCCAGTATGCACGTTCCATAGATGTGTTCAGCAATGCTTTCAATTCTCTCTTTACTTACATTCCAATGTGTTCCATCCCAGCCAGTTCTGATTTTATATTTCAGCTGTGTAGCCAAAAGATAAAATCTCATTGTACTCTTAAACCTTTCTTCCATGAAAATTCCTCCTTCAATAATTATTGTGATGCCTATGATTTATATGTTAACTCCAAAAGGAGATTATAAAAAATAATTAGCTTATTGGCTAAATCTTAATAATCATACCATAAAAGCTTGTATTTATCAATAGTTCAGCCATTTTTTCAACGAATATGTATGATTCATTTATGATAATGTCTTAATTTTAAAATTTATGATATAAGTATATCTAATAAAAATATTGGAGGTACTTATGAGAAAGGTAGAATTAAGAATGAATGAAGAATATAAATATAAAATAATAAAAAAATTAGTAGAAACAAAAGGTAACAAGCAACGAGCAGCTGTTAAATTAAAAAGATCTATCAGGCAAATTGATAGAATGATTGCTGGATACAAAGAATTTGGTAAAGAGTTCTTCGTTCACGGAAATCGTGGTAGAAAGCCCAAGAATGCTCTTACAGATGAATTAAAAACAGAAATAGAATTATTATACATAAATAAATATTTTGATTGTACTTATACTTTATTTAAAGAATTACTAGAAAGAAGAGAAAACATAAATCTATCAGTTGATGAAATTAGAGTTATTTTAAGAGATAGATTTATATTCTCTCCTAGAACTCATAAATCAACTAAAAAAAAATTTAGAAAAAAACTTGAAACTGAAATCAAAACAGCTAAAAAGAAAGAACAAGAAAAGCTAAAAACTAAATTGGTACTTGCTGAAGATGCTCACCCAAGACAACCTAGATGCCAATATTTTGGTGAAGAACTTCAAATGGATGCTTGTATACATCCATGGTTTGGTGAAGAAAAAACAGCTCTGCACGCAGCTATTGATGATGCTACTGGACAAGTAGTTGGTTTATATTTTGATAAGCAAGAAACTTTGAATGGTTACTACAATATAACTCATCAAATACTTTCTAAATATGGTATTCCATATCTAATTAAAACAGATAAAAGAACGGTATTTGAATACAAGAAGAAAGCATCCTCTAAAGTTGAAGAAGATACTTTCACGCAGTATGCCTATGCCTGTAAACAATTAGGCATACATATCGAAACAAGTTCTGTACCAGAATTTAAACCACGTGTGGAAAGACTATTTCAAACTCTACAACAAAGACTTCCACAAGAACTTAGAATAGCTCAAATCACTACCATAGACAAAGCTAATGAGTTCTTAAAACAATTCATAATTCAATACAACAACAAGTTTACTTTGTGTATTAATAATAACAAATCTGCCTTCGAAAAGCAACCCTCTGAGGAAAAAATAAATTTAACTTTAGCTATATTGTTCCAAAGGGTTATTGATAGTGGTCATTCAATAAAATATAATAATGAATATTATAGATTTATAAATAAAAATGGTACTCCTATTTATTTTAATAAAGGAACCAAATGTACAGTTATAAAGTCTTTAAATAGTCAATTATTTGCTACGGTAGATGAATCTATATTTGCATTAGAAAAAATATCAGAAATACAAGCTAAATCAGAAAATTTTGATGAAATTGAAAAAATAAAAGAAAGAAAAATTTATATTCCGAGGATGATACATCCATGGAAAGGAAAATCATTTGAAGAATTTGTAAAAAAACAAGAACATAGGTTAGAAGATGTCTCATAAAAATATTAGCACTAAAATATAAAAATTTAGTGCTAATAAATAAAATTTTTTAAGACATTTTCAAAAATGATTGACATTTTTACAAACTAAATTCTTTTCAAATATTGTTCTAATTCAGATAAACGAATTTTATTTACTAAATTAGAGATATAAACATCATTTGAGTAGTTAAAGACCGGAAATGTAATGTTTTTTATAATTACTCTATGTGGGTCAATATATGAGATATTTGTTTTATCAATCTTTCTTATGCTACCATTGATAAAAGTAGGAGTAACCTTTGAGAACTCACATATAAATTCAAGTCTTTTCTTTAAGTTTTCCTCAAATCGTAATTCTTCTTTCATTATATTCATTTCAAGCACCATCCTTTCCTTTTAAGATTGGATGACTTTTTTTACAACAAAAAAAATCAACCATTTCTGATTGATTTTCATACCGTCTGTTCTATAAAAAGTTCGAACAGATACGTCATTGGTGCAGATGGCCGGAATCGAACCGGCACGGTTTATTCAACCGCAGGATTTTAAGTCCTGTGCGTCTACCAGTTCCGCCACATCTGCATATAAACTGGTATATGTCCTAACGACAATGAGTATTATATTATTTATTTTTCCAAATGTCAATACTTATTTTAAATTTTTTCAACATTTTTTTCAAAAAAATAATACTGAGGCCTCAAAGACTAAATCCAATCAGCCCCAATAAATTTATTTACTATGTATTTTCAGAAGCATTATTTCCATCAAAAGGAATAAATTTACTAACAACACTTTCTTTAATTGTATCTCCTGCTCTAAATGTAATAAAAGAGTTATTAATTTTATTATCTACTATTTCTTCCATTTCATCTTTATTTGAATGTTCTGCTAGTACAAGTTCACTAACTAGAATTTGTTTAGCATTTGTAAGCATTTTCTTTTCTCCTGTAGATAAACCTTTCTCTTTTTGCTTAAAGCTTAAATTTCTTACAACATCAGCGATTTCATAAATATTTCCACTCTTTAATTTATCCATGTTATCTCTATATCTTTTATTCCAATTTTTGTTCATTTCTGTTTCGTCTTGTTCTAAAACTGCAAAAACTTTATCAGCCGAACCCTTATCGATAACAGCTCTTACTCCTACTTGCTCAGCTTTTGCAATTGGTACCATTACTTTTACTTCTCCTGGCATTTTTAGTATATAATAAGATTGTTTTTCACCTAAAACATCTTTCTCTTCTATTGAATCAATTGTTCCTGCTCCGTGCATTGGATATACTATTTTGTCTCCTATATTAAACATGTACAACCTCTCCTTTCAACTCTTTATGTTAATAAACAATTTCTTCTCTATGTCATCAACAATTCTATTATACTACAAATTCCCTCAAAAGTCAAAATTTTCTAAAATTGTTTTTTTGCTTGATATTATGTGAATTGAGACGTTTTTTACCTATTATTGCCAATAATTTTTTTAATTTTTTTATTTTTCGGCAGTCCTAATTATATTATCAATAAGTAAACTATTTGTAACTACTCCTATTCCTCCTGGCACTGGTGTTACAGCATATGCTTTTTCTTTTATGTCATCAAAATCAGCATCTCCCACCATTTTGCCATTTTCAAAATTTATTCCAACATCGATTATAATAGCATCTTTTTTTATCATTTCTTTTTTTAGAAATCTTGCTTTTCCTATTGCCATTATTATCACATCTGATTTTTGTAAAATTTCTTCTATATTTTTTGTTTTTGAATGGCATATTGTGACTGTGGCATTTTTTTCTAAAAGCTGTGGTATTAACGGTTTTCCAACAATATTGCTTCTTCCAACAATTGTGACATTTTTTCCTGTTAAATCAATATTATAAAATTCTAAGGTTTTTATAACAGCTTTGCTTGTACATGGTATGTTTACATCTTTATTACCACAAAAAAGCTTGCCCATATTTAATTCACTTATTCCTTCTATGTCTTTTTCTGGTGGAATTTGATTTATTAATTGTGATATTTTTCTTGAAAGCGGTTGCTGAAACATTATACCTGTTATATTTTCATCTTGTTTTATTTCTTCAAGATTTTTTATAAATTCTTCTTCATTTTCTGCCATTTTTATAATAAGATTTATTCCATATTTGTTACAGTTTTTCTCAATTCTTTTTATATATGCTAAATTTGCTTCATCTCCTTTAATTGCAAGTACTGCAATTAAAGGCATCTTTTTACTCTTTATTTTTTCTATCCTTGTAAAAAAATCTTTTTTTATATTTTCAGAAACTTTTTTTCCATCTAGTAATATTTCCATCTCTTCTCCTATTTTCTTGCAAATTTTCTTTCAATTTCATACTTAGACATTTTAATAACTGTAGGTCTTCCATGAGGACATGTGAAAGGATTTGGAAGCTCCAAAAGTTTTTTCATTAAACTATCTACCTCTTCTTTAGTAAGCTGCATATGTGCCTTAACAGCAGCTTTGCAAGCAACTGTTGCTATAAATTTTTCTTCTTTTTCTTGTTTAGCTGTTCTTGCAACTGTATTTATTTCATCTAGAGTCTCCTTAAACAACTCTTCTGTATCCAAGTCAACACAAACTTCTGGAACTCCTGATAATTTTATGGTATTTTCTCCAAATTCTTCAAGCATGAATCCAGCTTGTCTAAATAAAGACATATTATCTTTTGCTATATCCATCTCTTTATGAGTCAAGGTAATTATATCAGGAAGTAATAATAATTGTGATGACTTTTCTCCTTGTTCAAAGAAGTTCTTTTTAACTTTTTCATACATAATTCTTTCATGTGCAGCATGTTGATCCATTATATATAATTCATCATCAATTTCCAATAATATATATGTATTAAAAGCAATTCCTATAAACTTATATTGTATCTTTTGAGCATCACTATTGCTCTCAAATATTGATACATTTTTATCCTCCATTTTATCATCTAAAGCATAAAATCCTGCTTCATCATCTTTTTCCTCTTCTTCTGGTTGCTTCCTTCCACCATATGGCTCTTTTCCGAATAGCTCTTTATACATTTCTTCAAATGATAATATTTTTTCCTTATCATCTTTTGTTTTATTTTCTACTTTTGGTACTTCTTTATTTTTTGGTTCTGTTTCATTTGATTCTTCTACCACTCGTACATTTTTAGTTACCTCTGGATTTGCATTATATATTTCTTGTTTTTCCTCCAAATTTTCTTCCCCTAAAGCATTTTCCTCATCTGAATTATCAAACACTATTGGAATTATTGTTTCATTTTCCAGATTTTCTGCATTCACTTTTTTCTCTTCTAAATGCGTTTCTTCTTTAATTTCTTGTTCTACAACTGGTGTTATAATTTCATTATATTTTTGTTCCATTTCTTTATATGTATCTGTTAATTGCAAATTCGGATTCTGTTCTACTTCCTTTTTTAAATCATCTTGTAATGATTTTAATTTATCAAATATTTCTTGATTAGACATTACATTTGGATTTTCTAATACCGAATTTGGCTTTTCCATTTCTTTTCTGCTATTAAATACATCTTCTACAATATTTGGTGTAGACTCTGTTGTTCCTACAGAATATGTCTTTTTAGCCATTTCATCTACATTTTCAATTTTAAATGCTTTTTCATTTGCCTTTTTTATTTCTTCTGTTTTTTCTCTATCTGTCATAAATCCAGCATTTAGCAATGTATCTTTTATAGCATGAAACATCGATTTAAAAGCAATACTTTCATCTGCAAACCTTACCTCCAATTTAGCAGGGTGAACATTCACATCAACCTTTGCTGGTGGCATTTCTATATCCAAAACTAAAAACGCAAACTTTCCTATTGGAAGCATTCCTTTAAATGCTTGCTCTACTGCTGATGAAAGTGTTTTATCTTTTATATATCTTTTATTTACGAAAAATATTTGGTTAGACCTATTTGACCTTGCAATAGTTGGTTTTCCTATAACACCTTTTATTTTCATATATTCATATTCATAATCAACTTTTATTATATTATTTGCAACTTCTTTTCCAAAAATGCTGTATATTACCCCTGTTAAATCTCCATTTCCATTTGTTTGAAGTACAATTTTTCCAGAATTTATAAATTTTATAGCTATTTCCGGATGAACTAATGCTATTCTTGTTACAACATCTTCAATATATCCTGATTCTGTAAAATCCTTTTTCAAGAATTTATATCTAACAGGAGTATTAAAAAATAAGTTTCTAACAGTGATTGTTGTCCCTTTTGAGCATCCTATTTCGTCAAAAGATAAAACATCCCCGCCCTCAACTACTATTCTATTTCCTATAGGCTCTGTTTCTGTTTTACTCACAAGTTCCACATTTGCAATTGCCGCAATACTTGCCAAAGCTTCCCCTCTGAACCCCATAGACTTTACAGTATCCAAATCATCTGCATTTCTTATCTTACTTGTTGCATGACGTTCAAATGCAAGTTCAACATCATCTTTGGCAATTCCTTTTCCATTGTCTGTAATTCTTATAAATGAAATTCCTCCATTTTTTATCTCTATCGTAACATGAGTTGCTCCTGCATCTATTGAGTTTTCAACCATCTCTTTTATTACAGATGCTGGTCTTTCTATAACTTCTCCTGCCGCTATTTTGTTTATTGTTAAATCATCTAATAATACTATGTTTCCCATATAATTTCTTCCTTTCTCTTTTCGCGAGATGCCCAAATGGGACCGGGTCTTTTTTGTCCAAAATTCTATCTGGACTGGGTCTTAATAGAACATTGGACAAAAAAGACCCGGTCCCATTTGGGCACCTCGCGAAATATGAAAAAATTATATCATTAAAAATTTATGTTTTCAACTGCTGTAACACAATTTTTTTTTATTCATATTATATAGCATACGAAAGTAAAAAAACAAAAATCTTTAAGCAAGGAGGTTTCTTATATGTGCTGTAACAATGATGAAATTCTTTGGTTCATTATTCTTTTCTTACTCCTTTTCTGTGGCGGATGTGGAAATAGAGGTTGCTGTTGTAATCATGGACCACAATCTAATTGCTGCTAATACTTAAATATTTAGTCTTTTTTGAAAGGTGGTGAATGATTATGCCAGAAAATAGAGGTGGATGCGGCTGCGGATTCGGATTTGGTGATGACTGCTGCTGGATTATAATTCTTATTCTTCTTATATGCTGTTGCTGTGGTGGAAACAGAGGCGGCTGTTGCTAGTAAAAACGGAAAGGAGATTTTTCTTCTTTCCAATTTTTTTATATTTTTTTTCAAAAAACATTCCTTTTTATGATAATTTATGATAAAATGCTTTAAAATTAAACATACTAAAAAATAGGAGGAATTATTATGGAAGTAGTTAGATGTTCTCGCTGTGGAGCTTTTTATACAAATGGTGGATATGTGTGCCCCAAATGCACAGAAAAAGATAATTTCGAATTATCAACATTTAAAAATTTCGTAGAAAATAACGGTATGGAATTAAAATCTTTAGATCAAGTTTCAATTTCTACAGGAATTTCAGAAAAAAATCTAAACCGTTTTCTAAATTATGATGGACTTGAAGGATATAAAAAATTGTTTAAATAAATATTAAACGAGGTATCTAAAAAGTGATGCCTCTTATTTTAAATTATAAAAACGAAAGGAATGAACTTTTATGCAAAACGTATTTGAGATTTTACAAGAAAGAAATTACATAGAACAAATGACACATCCAGAGCAAATGAAAGAAATGTTTTCAAAGGAAAGCGTACCATTTTACATAGGAATAGACCCAACAGCAGATAGTCTACATGTTGGTCACTTTGTTTCTTTAATGGTTGCAAGCCATATGCAAAAATGTGGTCATAAGCCTATCATCTTAATGGGTGGAGGAACTGCTATTATTGGTGACCCTTCTGGAAAAACAGATATGAGAAAAATGCTTACAAAAGAAGATATAGAACATAATGTTTCTTCAATAAAAAAACAAGTTGAAAAATTTGTTAGCTTTGAAGGTGAAAATGCCGCAATAATTGTTAATAATGCTGATTGGTTATGTGATTTAAAATATATTGACTTTATGAGGGAAATCGGAAGTAAATTCACAATCAATAAAATGCTTGCTGCTGATTGCTACAAAAATAGAATGGATACAGGTCTTACATTTTTCGAAATGGGATATATGCTTATGCAATCTTATGATTTCTTACATTTATATGAAACTTATGGATGTAAACTTGAAATGGGCGGAAATGATCAATGGTCTAATATAATCGGTGGTGTTGAACTTATTAGAAAAATTGGTAAAGATGATTCTTTTGGTTTAACATTTAAACTTCTTACTACAAAAGAAGGTAAAAAAATGGGTAAAACTGAAAAAGGTGCTTTGTGGCTTGACCCAGAAAAAACATCTCCTTATGAGTTTTATCAATATTGGAGAAATATTGATGATAGTAGTGTTTACACAGTTGGATGTATGCTTACATTTTTACCTATGGGTGAAGTTAATCGTTTGGCTTCTTTAAAAGATGAAAAGATTAATGAAGCTAAAAAAGTTCTTGCTTATGAAATTACAAAACTTGTTCATGGCGAAGATGAAGCGAAGAAGGCTGAAGAAGCTTCTCAAGCTTTATTTGAAGGTAATGGTTCTATTCAAAATATGCCTAGGGTAAACTTAAGTAATCCATATTGTAGTTTAACTGAGGCTTTAGTTGAATGTGGTATTTGCTCTTCTAAGTCTCAAGCGAAAACTTTGATTTCTCAAGGTGCTATTAGTTTGAATGATGAGAAAATTAATGATATTTCTTATGTTCTTTCTGAGAAGGATTTTGATTGTGAGAATACTATTTTGAAGAAGGGGAAAAAGATTTTTTATTGTTTGGAGAAATAGAAAAATTATAATTTTTTATGAGTTTGAAAAAATTTATATCTTAAAAAATTCCACCTCAATATTTCACAAAACATTGAGGTGGAATTTTTTTCTCTCCAATTATAACTTCAACTACAATTTTCCTTAATTTACATCATCTACAGTCTCATTCGTTTCATTTAAAACACCATTTTCATTCACTGTATTATTCTCATTTTTCTTCTCATCATTAGTCTTTTTTTTCAAAGTTTGAATTAAACCTTGTAATTTCTGAATATCAGATCCCATAAGCTCCCAATTATTACTTTCCAAAGACTCTGACAAATTATCATTCGCCTTTATTATTGAATTTATCAAACCATCAATATCATCTGTACTATTTAACTCAATTTTTGTAGCAGATTTAGAAATCAAATTCTCTACTGCCTCTTGCAAATTATTTCCTATTGCCGCTTTATTTCCTGATGCCACAATAACCTTCTTAAGAGTTGGTAATTTGCTTTCATTTACAAGTGTTTGGTAAACTGGTTCTATATAAAGAAGAGTATTATCAACTGGCACTATAATCATATTTCTAGTAATTTTAGCACCTGTAACTGATAAGCTATCAATTTGACTTTGTATATTTTCATCCTGTGCTATTTGTGTATCTAGTTGAGTTGGTCCTAATATGCTTGTATCAGAATGTAATGTTTTTAAAGTTAATTTATTTTGACCATTTTCTACTGTTCCAACTAAATATGATGTTATGTTTTGTTTATTTTTTGGAGTATACATCTGAATTAAACCTATTGTATTTTCTCCATTTTCGTTTGTCGCCATTGTGTAATATGGTTTTAAAATATTTTTATTTTTACTACTACTTGTTTGATTATTTTTATATGTTGCCTTTTCCCAAGTGTTGTCACTTCTATACAATACATCAGCCTTTGTGTTATGGTATTCCTCAAGCATCGTAGCTTGTACATTATATAAAAATTCTGAATAAATAAATTGTTCCTGTATTGTTTTTGAAATTTCGGTATCTAGGTCTTGGAATAATTTTGGATAAACTTTTCTATATGCCATTGCAATTGGGTCTGTTCTATCAGTTATATAATACTTAATTTCTCCTGTATAACTATTAATTATAACTTTTATTGAATTTCTTATATAATTTATATCTCTTTTTTGTCCATTATATTCTATTTCTGTATAAGTTGAATATGGATAACTACTTGATATTGTATATGCATCTAATACCCAATAAATATCTCCATTCTCATCAACAACTGTATATGGGTTGTTATCATATACAACATCTGGTAATACTAGTTTTGCTCTTTTTATAATATTTCTATTTATTAAAACTTTACTTTCTGATGTTACAGAACTTGAAAATGCAAGATTTAGATTTTTTTCTTTTATTCCTAATATTAATCTATCTATAAAACTTAATGATAAACCTGCACTTCCTTCATAATTTGTTTCATAGTCTTTTTGTTCATCTGAGTAATCAAATTCATTTTTGTCTTTTGTGTTTGTTACTACTGTTGTATTTGTTTCTAGACCATAGTACATTCTTGGTTCCTCAACATTTATAATACTATTTTCTTTTCCTGTTATGTCATTTTGAACATATTTTATTGTTCCATCTGCTTTAGCCTCTGTTGCTGATGTTAAAATTAGTCCATATCCATGTGTATATTCATATGTTTTACTATTGTAGGTTCTTTTATTGTTTATGATTTCTCTTGGAGATACATACATTAATTTTTGTTTTCCATCTATTTCATAACTTGCAATTTTAGCTGTTTTATATGTATAATATCCTGTTCCTACTTGAGTTTCATTTAGGTTATCTAATACTGTTTGTTTGTCTACTATTGTTGTGTTATATATTACATCTTGATTTTTTTCTACATTTTCTTCTGTTATTGTTCCTGTGTAATCCAAATTTTCCGAGCTACAGTCAATTCCATAAGCTTTCTTTGTTGTTGAAATATTACTTTCTATGTATTTTCTTTCTTTGTCAAATTCATTTGGATTTACAAATATTAGGTCAAATCCTAGCATTACAATAAATAGTAATACCAAATAGGCTGGAACTACAGCTAAATTTTTTAATATTTTAGATTGTTTTCCTTTTTTGAAACTGTTTACCGCTCTAAAGATTGATATTAATAATAATATTGCTAAAATATTGTATCCCCAATATTTTATTGTGCTATCTACAAGACCTGCACCTGCCAGTTTTATATTATTGTCTGTTGTTAGAAAATTATCAAATACAATGTCCATTGAGCAGATTAATATGTAAAAACATAATCCAAATGCTATGCTTCTTACACATCTATATAGTGTTTTCATTATTTGATTTTGTTTTAATGTTTGTTTGTCTATTCCATTAAAATATTTGTTAAATACTATTACATAATACCCAAATGAATATAAGATTATTGCTATACATATCCATATGAAATATTGGGTTGCCATTTTTAATAATGGTTCTATAAACATGAAAAATGACACATCTAAATTAAATATTGGGTCAACTTCTCTAAAGCTTGTATTACTTATACAAAGTATTATGTTTGGAATGAATTTTTGCTGTACATATAAGCTCTCTATTATTGCTACAACTATTGCTATTGATTTGTTTGGCAATTTTGGCAATGGTTTATTTTCCTGTTCGAAAAATGTTTTTAAACCTTTTTTTATTTTTCTTCCTGTGAAGTACATTATTAAATATATCAGTATAAAGTTAACACCTAATACCATATAATGATATTTTTCTTTAGTTAAAAATGTTTGTAGGTAGTTTTCTCCTAATTCTTTATATTCTAGGTAACTTCCTCTAAAATTTATGTATGTACATATTGCACAAACTACTAAAAATATTGTTACTAATATTCTTCTTAATGTTAGTATCTTTCTTTTTTCCACATTTTTACCTCTTTTCTTTTAAAATCGTGTTTATTATAGCATATATTAGAATAAAATGCAAAAATCTGCCAGTATTCTGACAGATTTTTGCATTTTATTCTTTTGTAGGCACCTTTATTACAACTTCTGTACCTTTTCCAACTTCACTTTTAATATCAATACTTCCACCGTTTTTATCTAAAATTTCTTTAGCAATAGAAAGACCGAGTCCCGTTCCACCATTTTCTCTACTTCTAGCCTTGTCCACTCTATAAAAACGTTCAAAAATTCTATTTAAGTCATCTTCTGGAATTCCAATTCCATTATCAATTATTTTTATATAGGCATCATTATAAACAAATCCTACATAAATTTTAAGTAATCCACCATCTGGTGTGTATTTTATGCTATTTGTTAAAATATTTAGTACAACTCTTTCAATATCGTCTTTATCTGCAAATACAGGTGGTACATCTGCTGTAACAAAATTTTCTACCTGATGATTTTTCTTTTTGATTTCAATTGCTAACTTATCTTGACATTCTTTTACCATTTTTCCCAAATCAAAATTTTCTTTTCTTATTTTCTTTCTGTTGCTATCCATTCTTGAAAGTTCAAGTAAATCTGTAACAAGTCTTGCCATTCTTCTTGCCTCTGTTGCAATTACTCCTAAGAATTCCTTTTGAGTTTTCTCATCATATTCCCCCTCTAAAAGGGTATCTGCATATCCCATTATTGATGTAATAGGTGTTTTTAACTCATGAGAAACATCAGCAACGAATTCTTTTCTCATATTATCTAAACGTTCATGTTCTATTGTATCTGGTATAAACGCAATTACACCTGCTGGAATATCTTGTTTATTTCTAAAAGGCGAAAACAAAACATCCAAATGTGCATCATCCACATTTACCTTTTGAGTAGTAGATGTCCAGTTGTCTAAATAAATTATTTTTTCCATATTAATATTTTTGTCATATTTGTGAAATACATCTTCAAAT
Organism: uncultured Clostridia bacterium; assembly: GCA_934121905.1. GTDB lineage: Bacteria > Bacillota > Clostridia > TANB77 > CAG-508 > CAG-269. The sequence goes on along the minus strand of CAKOVI010000001.1, from coordinate 369,176 downwards.
GTATTATCCTCTGGTGCAATTTTTAATAATCTTTTTGCTGCTGGATTTATTAAAGCTATAGTTCCATCTCTATTAAAAACAACTATTCCCTCTGTTGTGTGTAATACTATTTTTCTCATTTCTATTTGCTCTGTTGATTTTTCATCATCTTTACTTTTTAGATATTTATTTAATGGATATACTATAACTTTTGACATATAATTTGCAAGCATTACCGCTATTGCAACAAATATCACACTACATGTAATTAAAATTATATCACATTTTTTAGACAATTCTTGTATTTCTAAATCTACCTGATTTAGTGTTGTAATTGTTTCTTGATCTATTTGATTGTGTATTCCTATTATGTTTATCTGAAATGCAATTCCCAAAGCCATTAATATAACTATTTCAGTTATAAATACAATTAAAACTACTTTTAATGGAGTATTTTTTTTAAACAATTTTAGTCCCTCTTTCATTTAACTAATTTTTTTATCTCTTCATAAATCTTATCCTCAACATTTTTGTTAGAAACTGTATATGCAGCTTCTCCCATTTTAATGCATTTATTCTTGTCTAAAATAATTTTCTCAATTTCATCATTTAATAAGATTCCATTTAATTCATCATTTTTTATAATTTTTGCAGCTCCTACATTTTCTAATACTTTTGCATTATACATTTGATGGTCATTACTTACATTAGGAAGTGGAATTAAAATAGATGGCTTAGAAAGATTTGCAATTTCTGTAATCGTCATTGCTCCACTCCTAGCAATTACAACATCTGCTACATTTTCTACTTCTTCCATATTATATATGTATGGAAGGATTTTACAATTTGCAATATTATTTATATTTATAGATTTTTTAGACAATTCACTTTTTATAATATCAAACTGTTTAGGTCCAGTAGCCCAAATAATCTGATAGTTTTTATTCTTCTTTTGTTCAATAATATCTGTTAAAGCTTCATTAATTTTTTGAGCACCTTGACTTCCCCCAAAAATTAGTATAATAGGTTTTGTTTCATTTAAGCCTATTTCTCCAATTATTCTGTGTCTTTCATTTATACTATATTCACGTTTTTTTATCTTAACAGGTGTTCCTGTAAATACTACATTTTTGCAATTCGGAATTCTTTTTTTTGCATCTTCGAAAGAAACTAAAATTGTATCAGCTTTTTTAGATAACATTTTTACAGCTTTTCCTGGAAATGCATTGCTTTCATGTAATAAAACTGGTACATTATTTGCTTTTGCTGCCATAACAACAGCTCCACATATATAACCACCTGTCCCTATTACAATATCTGGTTTAAACTCTTTTACAATTTTTTTAGCTTCTCCTATTCCTTTAAAGGTTTTATATAATTTTTTTAAATTTTCTATGGATATTTTTTTGCTTAAACCATATGCGTCAATTGTTTTTAGTTCATATCCTGCACGTGGTACTAAGTCATTTTCTAATCCTCTGGTTGTTCCGTATAAATACAATTTTGGAATCTGGTTGTTCTTGTTTTATTTTGTTTGCTATTGATATTGCAGGATTTATATGTCCAGCTGTTCCTGCTGCTGCAACTATTACCTTCATTGCTTTCTTCCTTTCTCATTTGGTACCGTCCTTTTTTGGGTTGGGGACGGTTCCTTTTGGAAAATGTACCAAAAAGACCCGGTCCCAATGGTACATTTCTGAATTTTATGTTTTCCTACAAGCTCTTGATATATTGAGTAGTACGCCCATTTGACAAAGCATTATAAACAACGCCGTTCCACCATAACTAAAAAATGGAAGTGGCATACCTGTTGCTGGCATTGAAGATGTTACAACCGCAATATTTATTATAACTTGTATACCAACAAGAGCTGTTATACCTGTTGCAACTAAGCTTCCAAACATATCAGGTGCTTTCATTGCAATTAAAATTCCCCTCCAAATAAAAATTGCAAATAAAATTATAACAAATACACATCCCACAAAGCCTAATTCTTCAGCTAATACTGAAAATATAAAATCATTTTGTGGTTCTGGCAAATACAAATATTTTTGTTTACTCTGACCAAGGCCTGCTCCAAACAATCCTCCGAGAACCTATAGCATATAAACTTTGTATTACTTGCCAACCATCACCTCTTGCATCACTCCAAGGGTTTAAAAATGTTGTTACCCTTTTTAATCTATATGGTTCGAATATAATAAGTGCAATTAATGCTGGTATTCCAATTGCACATCCTGGAACTACCATCTGCCACATTTTACATCCTGCAATTATCATCATAATCCCAACAATTCCTATAATTACCATTGATGCACTCATATGTGGTTCTAACATTATAAGTAATATAATAGGTGCAAGCCACGCTAAATGTTTTAGCCATCCTTTTACAAAATATTTTAATTCTTCTCTATCTCTTGTTAAGATTCCTGCATAGAAAATTATCATACAAAATTTTACAAGCTCAGATGGCTGAAATGAAAGTGTTTCTGTTCCTATCCATCTCTTTGCCCCATTTACTGTTTTTCCTGCAACTAATACTGCTGCAAGCAAAATAATTGATATTATATATGCAATCTTATAAAATTTTTTGTAAAATCTATAATCTATTTTAGATATAATAGCCATAGCACATAGACCTAGACCTGCAAATGTTGCCTGCTTTACAAAATATTTATAACTTTTTCCACTCTCAGATAAAGATGTTGGAGAGCTAGCAGATAATACCATTATTAAACCAATTGTTAAAAGCAATAGTACCGTTATTAATAATGTATAGTCTATTGGATTCTCTAAGAAGCTTGAAAATTTCTTGCTCTTTTTCTTTGCCATTTTTTACTCTCCTTTCTTTTTTCGCACTGGGACCATAGGGGTCGGTTCTTTTTGGTCCCGTTTTGTAAAATTATTTTATTAAACGGGACCAAAAAGAACCGACCCCTATGGTCCCAATGAAAAATCACACAATCAATATTCCAATTATACACATCAAAAGTGTAATAACTGAAAAAACTCTAACTACTTTATTTTCATTCCATCCAGACAATTCAAAATGGTGATGTAAAGGTGCCATTTTAAATATTCTGTTACCTGTCTTTTTATAATAATATACTTGAAGTATTACAGACAATGTTTCAAGTATTGGTATTAATGCAATTACAATCAAAAGTAATGGCATTTTCAAATATAATGCTAAACATGAAATCAAACCACCTAAAAATAATGAACCTGTATCTCCCATCATTACTTTTGCAGGATTTAAGTTAAACATTAAAAATCCTAAAATACTACCAACTGCAATACTTCCTATAATTGCAACTTCTCCTACTCCTCTAAGCATCGCAATTACTGTTAAACACGTTATAATTATTGCACAAACACTAGATGATAATCCATCTACTCCATCTGTTAAATTTACCGCATTCGTTGTTGCAAGTATTACTAAAATTGCAAATGGAATATATAAAAACGATGGTAATGTGACTTCATTTTTTATAATTGGTATCAATATTTCTGTTCCATGACCTGTGAAACGTAATATAAATAATACATATAACACAGATATTATAAGTAATCCAAGCATTTTATAACTTGGTTTTAACCCCTTCGTATTATGTAATACAAGTTTTTTAAAATCATCTACAAAGCCTACTATTCCAAAGCCTATTGTTAGGCATAACATAGGAATTAATTTTTGAGCAGTCTCTATATTTCCTTTTCCTTTTAAATATATGTAACTAAATGTTGTACATATTACAATAGATAACATAAATATTATGCCACCCATTGTAGGTGTACCTTGTTTTTTTAAATGTGACTGTGGTCCATCTTCTCTTTCGATTTGGCCAACTTTAACTTTTTTTAATATTGGTATAATTATTAGTGCTAAAACTACTGCTACCGCAAAACTTATTAAAAGTATTGTTGTTTGAAAATTCATTTTATTTCTTGCCTTTCTTGTTTATTTTGCTAATTATTTCATTGACTATAATTCTTTCATCAAAAGGATGTTTAACTCCATTTATTTCTTGATATGGTTCATGTCCTTTTCCTGCTAAAACAATTATATCTGTTTTATTAGCTATTTGAATTGCCTTTGTTATAGCTTCGATTCTATCAACAATTACTTCGTATTTTCCTTTTGTTTTTTTGATTCCTTCTTCAATTTCATTTACAATTGCCTCTGGATTTTCTGTACGTGGATTATCTGACGTAATTATTGTATAATCAGCAATTTTTCCTGATATTTCTCCCATTATTGGACGTTTTCTAGAATCTCTATCTCCTCCGCATCCAAATACGGAAATTACTCTTCCTCTTGTATATGATTTTACAGCTTGAAGTATATTTTGTAAGCTTTCCGGTGAATGAGCATAATCTATCATAATTGGTATTTCAAGCTTATTTTCTACCATTTCTGACCTTCCTGGTACTTTGATTTTTTCTAATGCTTCTTTCATTACTGTACTTTCAATTCCAAGTTTTCTACAAACACATATCGCACATAATGCATTATATACTGTAAATCTACCTGGAATATCAACTTTTACTCTTTCATTTCTGTCTGCTATTTTTGCTTTGAAATCTACATAAGAATTTGTAATTGTTATATCTTTTGCTAAGAAGTTTCCAAAATTATCTATTCCATATCCTGTTATGTCACTATCCGGAAACATTGCTGGAATCTTGTTTCCTTGTAAATCATCTATATTTACAAATCCAGTTTTGCACATATGGAATAATTTTAATTTTGATTGTAAATAATCTTGCATATCTGGATGTTCATGAGCACTTATATGATCTTCTGAGAAATTTGTAAATGCTACTAAATCAAAATGACATCCATCTACTCTATGTAGTTTTAAACTTTGAGATGAAACTTCCATTACAACATATTCTACACCTTCTTTTACCATGTCTGCAAATGTCCTTTGAAGTTCCAAACTTTCAGGTGTTGTTCTATCTGAATCTGCTATTTTCCTACCATTTATATATGTTGCAATTGTTCCAATTAGTCCAACTTTTTTTCCTGCTTTTTCAAGAATTTCTTTTATCATAAATGTTGTTGTTGTTTTTCCTTTTGTTCCTGTTATTCCTATTAATTTAAACTTTTGTGATGGATTTCCATAAAAATTTGCTGATGCCAAAGCTAAAAATTCTCTTGTGTCTTTTGCTACTATTAATGTGACATTTGATGGTATTTTTAAAGCTTTTAAATCACATGACTCATCTACAACTACTGCTGTTGCACCATTTTCTATTGCATTATTTATAAATTCATGACCATCTACAGTGAAGCCCTTTATTGCAACAAATAAAAATCCTTTCTCTATTTTCTTTGAATTACTTTCAATTCCTTCGATTTCTAAATCTAACTCTCCTTTGGCTTTTAAGCCTTCAATTCCGTCTAAAATATTTTTTAAATTCATTTTTTCTCTTCCTTTCAAGGATATTTTTCGTAAAAAGAAATAATTATTTCCAATTTTACTCGTTCATTATATATCAAATTATTTTTTTTGTATAGTGTTTTTTGTGATTTTTTTTGGATTGGGGACGGTTCTTTTCGGAAAAAGAACCGTCCCCAATCCGAAAACTTTTCTTCTTAATCTTATGCCATGTTATTATTTTTATTCTTTTTTTGATTTTACTATTGCCACATTATTTTTTTTGTGGTATAAAAATTACAAAGGGGGTAATTCCTATGAATAATGAAGAAAAAAAAGATATTGAAGTTATTACAGGAGATGGTAAAGATTTAGATATTTCTCCTGTGTATAATCATATTAAATCTAATATTGTGCATGACAATGATGGTAAGAAAAAAGATATTGTTATTCCTAAGGGAAATCAAAAAAATGGAAACAATCAATAAACTTACATACATTAAAAACCTCCTAAAATAAGTAATATTATATTTTAGGAGGTTAATTATATATTATTTTTATTTACTTTCTTAGTTCCATTCCATCTTTTTCTAAATCAGCAATTACTTTATCCACAATAGCTGCAATCTCTTCATCATTCAAAGTTCTACTATTATCTCCAAATGTTAATGAATAAGCTAAACTCTTTTTATTTGCGTCAATGTTCTTTCCTTCATACAAATCAAAAACATTAATATCAATCAAAAGCTTTCCTGCCTTTTTCTTAATTTTAGCAGCAATTTCGCTGGATGTAATATTTTTATCAACCATAATTGACAAATCTTTTTTTATTACTGGGAATTTTGAAATTTCTTTAAACTTCATCTTTCCAACACGTTTTGCAAGTAATTTATCTAAATTAATTTCCATTACATACACATTTTCTTTTTCCATTTCTGGATGGATTCTACCTATAATTCCAACAATGTCATTATTTACAGAAATTTCTGCTGTTTGACCTGGGTGGAATTCTTTTGGCATTTGTTTTGGCATAACAAAACTATATCTTCCGTTATATCCCAAGAAATCAAGTAATTCTTCTGTTACTCCTTTTATGTCGTAGAAATTAATTTGTTCATTATATCCAATTTTGTTATAATATTTTCCTGTCATTAATACACAGATTTTTTTGTTTTCGCCAAATTCTCCATTTTTATTCCAAAATCCCTTTCCAATTTCGAATAGACAAACATCTTTATTTTCACGTGCTTTATTGTATTCATATATTTTATATAATGATGGAATTATACTATATCTTAATGTGTTTCTTTCCTCTGTTATTGGATCTAGCAATCTTAATGGTTCAAACTCATCAGTTGTAAATTTTTTTACATCTTTATCATTTATGAGAATATATGATAAAGTTTCGTTTAGACCTAAATTACTCATTTTATGCCTAATTTTTCTCATTGTTTTGTCAACACTTCCCATTTTCATTGGAACAACTGGAAGTTTGCCTTCAATATTATTTACTCCATAAATTCTTCCTACTTCTTCTACTAAATCTTCTTTGATGTCTATATCGATTCTTCTTGTAGGAACTGTAACTAAAACTGATTTTTCACCTGGTTTTATTTCGAATTTTAATCTTCTAAATACATCATTTATATCATCATTTGAAATATTTGTACCTAATACATCATTTATAAATCTATATTCAATTTCAATCTCTTTTTCTTTGTTATCAGTTACATCATATTTAAGCATTCCTTTGCAAACTTTTGCTCCAGCATATTTTTCTAATAAATGACAAGCTCTTTCAATTGCCATGTAAGTTCTTGCAGGGTCTAAACCTTTTTCAAATCTGTTACTTGCCTCACTTCTTAAAATTTTATTTGATGTTTTTCTTACCTTTACTGAATCAAATATAGCAGATTCAATTATAACATTTTTAGTTGTTGCTTCAACCTCTGTATTTAATCCTCCCATAACTCCTGCTAAACCAACTGCCTTTGTGCCATCAGTAATTACTATATCATCTTTAGTTAAAGTTCTTTCTTGACTATCTAATGTTGTTAATTTTTCGTTATCTTTAGCCATTCTTACAACTATTTTGTTTCCAAGATTATCTGCATCATAAAAATGAAGTGGTTGACCAAGTTCTAGCATAACATAGTTACTTATGTCTACTACATTATTTATTGGTCTAATACCTGATGCAATTAATCTATTTCTTATAAATTCTGGGCTCTCTTTAATTTGAACATCTTTAACCTTTCTTGTTAAAAATACTGTGCAATTATCAGTTTCAACTTTAGTTTCAAATTCCTTTGAAATATCGTTTTCAGGCTCTTCGTGACTCATATCAGGAATAGTTACATCTTTATCATATATAGCTGACACCTCATAGGCCATTCCTAAAACGCTTAGTAAATCTCCTCTGTTTGCTGTTAATTCGAAATCTATAACACTATCATCAAGATTTAAAAACTTAATAGGATTTCCTCCTACTGGTGCATTTTCGGGAAGTTCTGCAATTCCGTTTTTATCAGCTTCTGATAAGAATTTTTTATCAATTCCAATTTCATATAATGCACATAACATTCCATTTGAAACTTGACCTCTTATAACACCTTTTTTGATTTTGAAATCACCTGGAAGTTCTGCCCCTACTTGTGCAACAATAACCTTTAGCCCTTTTCTTACATTTGGTGCTCCACACACAATATCTAAGACTTCTGTTCCTATATTTACTTTACATACATGAAGGTGATCAGAATCTGGGTGTTCTTCACATTCTATCACCTCTCCTATTATTAAATGCGTTGCATTTATTAGCTTTTCTGCTTGATCATATTCATTTCCTACTCTTGTCATATCTTCTGCAAGAGTTTTTACATCTAGGTTCTTATCTATATTTACATATTCTTTTAGAAAATTTGTACTTAATTTCATTTTTTTGTTCTTCCTTTCTTTTTTTCGGATTTTGTATTGGGGACGGTTCTTTTCGCGAAAAGAACCGTCCCCAATCAGAAAAAGAACTGTCCCCAATCCGAAATTTCTACTCCTCGTCTTTTCTATCAAATTGTTTTAAAAATCTAACATCATTTGCATAAAGGTATCTCATGTCTGTAATACCATATCTAAACATAGCCAATCTATCAATACCTGTTCCAAATGCAAATCCGCTATATTTTTCAGGGTCATACCCATTCATCTTTAAAACATTTGGATGAACAATACCACTACCCAAAACTTCAATCCAACCTGTTTGTTTACAAAGATTGCATCCTTTTCCCCCACATTTAAAGCAAGTTACATCAACCTCATAAGATGGCTCTGTAAATGGGAAATAACTTGGTCTAAATCTTAAGTCTAAGTTTGCTCCAATTATCTTTCTAACAAATACTTCCAATGTTCCCTTAAGGTCTGCTAAAGATACATTTCTTTCTTTTTTGTCAATTACTAATCCTTCAATTTGATTAAATTGGTGTGAATGTGTTGCATCATCTTCTCTACGATATGTCTTTCCTGCTGTTATTATTCTTATCGGACTTTTCTCAGTATTTGCAACCATTGTTCTTGCTTGGACTGCCGATGTTTGAGTTCTTAGTAAATATTCATCTGTTATATAAAAACTATCTTGCATATCCCTTGCAGGATGACCTTTTGGTAAATTTAATCTTTCAAAACAAAATTCATCTGTTTCAAGCTCAGGTCCTTCTACTACGTCATACCCCATTGATACAAATAGGTCTTCTATATCTTCTATTATTCTATTTACAGGGTGTAGACTGCCTCTTTTTAATTTGCTTCCTGGTAATGTTATGTCTATTTTTTCGGCCTCTAATTTTTTGTTTAATTCTTCTTGCTTAAACAAAGTTTCATTTTCTTCTATTAAGTTTTCTAACTCTGTTTTTACCTCATTTACAAGATTTCCTATTACTGGTCTTTCTTCTGGAGATAGGTCTTTCATTCCCCTTAACACAGCTGTTAATTCACCCTTTTTTCCTAAGTATTTTACTCTTAATTCTTCTAATTTTTTTAAATCAGTTGTGTTTTTTATTTCTTCAATTGATTTTTGTTTAATTTGTTCTATTTGTTCTTTCATACCTTTTGCCTTCCTTTCTTTTTGGGACAAATGGGACCGGGTCTTTTTTGTCCTTTTTACTCATTTGGGACCGGGTCTTTTTTGATATAGGACAAAAAAGACCCGGTCCCATTTGTCCCTTTTGCCATTCACTTGACTACAAAAAAATCCACTTCGCCTACAACAATAGGACGAAATGGATTTTCCGTGGTACCACCTAAATTTATTAATTTGCTTTTCTTAAAAGCTTTAATTAACCTTATTAAAACCTATAACGTGGTTTACTCGCTTTTTACTACTTACTTTGCAGCTTTCACAAAAAGTTCTAAAAAAGTGAAATTTCAATATATAATTTGAAATAGTTTTCAGCCAAGACTATTTTCTCTTTAACAATTTTTTATATATCTACTTTGCTTTTTTATTGAATTTTCGTATTATGTTTACTATATTATCACAAATTGTAAAATTATGCAATATTTTTATGTAAATTTCATGCTCTTGGATGTGTTTTTTTATAAACATCGTTTATTCCGCCATTTTGAAATTGCATATAAACCTGTGTTGATGAAATATCCGAATGTCCTAGCATCATTTGAATTGATTTTAAGTCTGCTCCATTTTGCAATAAATGTGTTGCAAATGAGTGTCTTAGTGTATGTGGTGTTATATCTTTTGTGATATTTGCTTGTTCTTGATAATATTTTATTATCTTCCAAAATCCTTGTCTTGTCAATCTTCTACCATTTAGATTTACAAATAATGCTTGTTCGTTATCTGTTTTTACTAGTATGTTACGTGATTCTTCTATATATTCTTTTAATGCATTAAGAGATATTTTTCCTAAAGGAATTGTTCTTGTTCTACTTCCATTTTTGCATAAAACTGTTCCTTCTGATAAGTTTACATCTTCTATGTTTAATGATATTATTTCTGTTACTCTCATTCCTGTTGCATATGCAAATTCAAGCATTGCTTTGTCTCTTGTTCCTTTTAAATCAACATCTTTTGGTTGTTCTAATAATAGTTCTACTTCTTGCGATGTTAATATACAAGGTGTTCTTTTATCTATTTTTGGTGATTGTATATTTTCTGTTGGGTCTTGCATTGTTTTTTTATTTTTTACTTCATATTGATAAAATGCTCTTATTGATGCTATTGTCCTTGATATTGTTGATGGTTTTTTTCCTTCTTCTTCTGATAAATATTGTAAGTATTCATTTATTTCTTTTTCTGTTACTTTGTTATATTTAATTCCTTTTTCATCTAAATATTCTGAAAATTGCTTTAAGTCTCTTTTGTATGATTGAAGTGTATTATTAGATGCTTTTTTGTCTACTTCAAGAAATTTATAAAATTGTTTTAATTGTTTTTCCATTACCATTCTCCATCTTTTTTATATTTTATGCAATAATTTATTTACATAAGGTACCTATATGTTATATCAAACTAATCGGAAAATGTAAATAGTTTTTCAAAGTTTTTTTATTTTTTTTACATATACTTTATACCTATTTTTAATAATAGTACTGATATTTCACTTTCGAGAACACTTGCTAATACTAAAATTCCTAACATTAAGCTAGACATAACCGAGTGTCTTGCAATTTCTATCTTTATATTTTCTTTTCTTCTATCATTCATTATAGCTTTATATAACTTTATACTGCTTACTCCCATTGTTAAAACAGCTGGTATAAACAAAACATTTTGAAGAAATAAGCTTAACATACAAAATAAAATACTTTTTCCAGTTCCTACAACAATTGTTACAGCAGATATCGTGTATCCTAAACAAAATCCTCTAAATAGTATTAGTCCTAAAACAACTGGCATTCCAATTATAGTTGTTCCTGCAAGCCAAATTATTATAGCTAAGCTAATGTTGCTTTTTATTGAATTTATAAGTAGCCCTGATTTGTCAATTTTGTCAATTGATTGAAATTTTTTTATAAAGTCTGATATGTATGTGGTTATAGTTAATTCTTGCTGTTCTTGACAGTTGTTTATAAACATTACTCCGTATAAAAATTCCTATTACAAATATTATTGTTACAAGTATGTAGTCTTTGGTATTGTTTGATATGTATTTTCCTATTGTTTCCTTTATTGTCGATAGTATTTTTAATTTTCTCATCTTTGTACCTCACTTTTTTAATGTTTATTCTGTTTGTTGTGATTTTATTCTTTTTCCATTTGCCATTTGGTGCCGTCCTTTTTTGGGACATTAAAAAACCGGTCCTCAATGAGTTTATACTCAAAAAGAACCGGACTAAATGAACCCAATTATTATTCTATTTCAACTTTTCCATAAACACCTCCACCACCAGAGTGAACATGAATATTTCCGTTTATACTATTTACAATATTTTTAGCAACTTTAGCTCCAACAACAGCTTCAATATCATCTTCAGAAACTTTATGTAAAACATTCATTTCTGTTTCAAAATGAGATAACAATTTTTCTACTGTTTTTCCACCAACTCCTGGTATAAAACTTAATGGTACCTGATATATGTATGGTGGCCTATTTTCTGGACTTTTTGTCTCTTTTTTGTCTTTTATTAATTCTATTCTATCAAAAACTCCAAAGGTTATATTTTGTCCCCCGCATTTTGGACATACAGTTGCAACATCGTCAATTTCGATAGAATCATTACAATCTTCGCAAAAACTTCTATGATATTTTCCAAGTTTTGGGTCTAAACCATAATTTGCAACTATTTTTCTTCCATCTTCATTCTTCAATGCTTTTACTATTTCTTTAAAGGAAATGTCTTCTACCTGCATTTTATTATATTCTCTTGCAATTTTTGGAAGTGAATGTGCATCTGAATTTGTTACAAATGTTTTCCCTTCTAATTCTGATATCTCGTCTGCTAAAAATGTATCTGAACTTAAGCCTAATTCTACTGCAAATATTTTATCATATTTTTCTTTAAATATATCTTTTAGTCTATCTGTACAATTTCCATAATAACTTTTATGTGGTGTGAAAATGTGTGCTGGTATTACAATTCCATTATATTTTTCAACAATATCTACCAAGTCATATCCTGATAAATCTGAACGTTGTGTACTTAATGTTACGTTTTTTACATGATGTGAAAGTTCATTAGAAAATCCCTTTATATCTTTTAAGTATGGAAAAAAGCATACATTATGTGCACTTCCAGATTTTCCATTTCTTCCCTTTTCTGAGGTTTCAACTTCACTTCCAAGTAATATACACACTTTTTCTTTGTATATTATCCCTCCATCTTTAAGTTCATACGCATCTCCTGTTTTCAAAAAATTTTCAATATCTTCAATAACATAAGGTGATGCACAATCTATAATTCCTGCAACTTGTATTCCTTTTCTTTCACAACATTCTTTTGCAATATTTGCGAAATTTAGACTCCTTGCTCCTGTTATTTTTATTGGTTTTCCATTTTCTGATCTTCCTATATGTATGTGTAAATCTGCAAATATTTCGTACATTTTTTATTCCTCCACTTTGTATTTCGACTTATGACTTAAAACATTTTTTCTTGTGTCATCTGTAAATAATGCTCTACTTGTCTTTTTTGCTTCATGTGCTAGTTCTTTCATTCTTTCTAAATCTGATTTCATAGTTGATGCTTGGTTATTTTCATTTTTATCTAATATCTTCTTTGCGTTTTGCTTTATATGTCCTTCTAATGCTGCATTTATTTTTTCTGTATAGTTGTTTGCAAGTGCTACAATGAATGTTTTTACATTTGCTTCTTTGTTATGTAAATGTACTAATTTTTTTATTATTGGCACATCTATTGTTTCTTTTATTGTTATATTTTCTAGTTCTTTTATAAATTCTGTAAACATTTCCATGTATCTGTTATCTGCGTATTTTAAGTTTCTTTCTTTTAATACTACAATTGCTTCATCTGTTGTAAATGCGTCTCTTTCTACTCTATTTAATATTAATCCTGTGAATTGGTCTACTACTTCTAATATATCACTTTCTTTTTCTCTTGGTGTACTTCCACTGTATCTGTTTACTTCTTCACATATTTTGCAAAAACGTTTATTAAATCCTAGATTTGCTAAATAGTCTGCTCCTTCTTTCGCAAATGTTTCTAATTTTCCTATTTTTTGGGCATTTTCTATTTTTTTGCAATTACATAGTAACATCGCTGTTAATACTAAGTTTTCATCTACATTTATTTTCATATATTCTATAAACATTTTTGTTATTTCTGCTTTTAATACTATGGATTTGTCAAAAAATATTCCTGTTTTTTTTGATAGATAGTATGTTATAAGCATTTTTTGTGACAAATCATTTTCTTCTAATATATATGTTGCAAAATCTTCCATCTTTTTCCTCCTAAGTGTGTTTTATACATTTTAATTATATTTCATATTTCGACAATTGGCAAGTAGTTTTTTGAATTTTTTTATGAAAATAGAGCAGGTACTACCTACTCTATTTTTTGGATTTTTAGTTTGATTTCTCTTTAACTCTCACCTCATTTTCTGTTTCGCTGCTAGCTACGACCAATTCCTCTGGTTCCTTTTCACTAGTTTTTTTTGCCTGTCTCTTTATAGTCTTGCTCTTTTCTTCTTTTCCAAATTCCTTCGCTTTTGCTCTTGTTCTGCGAATGAAGTCACGAAAATATATAGCTCCCAGACTCATTTCTCCATAAGTTGTTCCGTCTAAAAATTCAGTTTCTGGTGTAACAAAGCCTTCTTTTATTAGAGCCTGTGCATAGAAATAGGCATTAATGTTTGAATTATCTTTTCCACATTTAATACGATGAGTTCCATTTTTTATGTATGTTCCTTCCCATTCGCCTTCATATGATAAGTATTCAAAGTTTCCATCTCCATTTTTCCATACCAGTATTTTTTCCTCTCCCATTTTGAATGAATATGTGTTGTAGATTAATTCTACTGCTTCATTCGCCTCTCTTGCAGCCTTGTCCAGAATGTTTACAATGATAATTTCATCTGCAGTTAAACTGTTAATTTTGTCGAAATCCACTTTGTTTAAATCCATTATTTTTCCTCCTGTTATTTTCTTTGTTGTTTGTTTCTGTGATGTAAACGGAGTTTTCTGCGTTTCACCGTGATATATTGTATCATATTTACATAATTTGGTCAATAAGTATTGACAAAATTTACATAATGTTATATAATGTCTTTGTTACTGAATAATATTCAACATAATAACAGGAGGAATTAAAATGAGCGAATTTAGAATCTATCACGTATCCCGGAACGCAGCGCGTCATAACAGCGCGTTAGACGATGAACTCTATGGTACACCTGAGCCATCACCAATAAGAGACTGGACTCTGGATAACCCAAAATTGTACCTTCAGCGTATAAATGCAGAGTTATCTAAGGTTGACACCGCAATCGACGATTTATTCTACATTCTGAAAGAAAAGAATCTTATTTCAGATGAATTTCTTCGTGACTTACAGGCGAAGAATATCGTTGATGCAAGTGGTAAAAGAGTTGAGCTCCGTACAATCGGTAGCTCTGACAAAGGATGCAAATTCCGTTTACCCAACCTGACACTGGCTAATGCGCATGCATTCCATGCATTCACAGTCAGACAGTTCGAGTATGCGGAAAAACTGTCTCATCAGTTGCAAACCCTGTCCCCGAATGAAATCTCAGTTATTCAGTCTAAGGCTGAACGACAGCTTAAGGTTCTGGTGGCAGCTTACCGTGATTTAACATCTACTTATGTAAGATTTTTTGAGTATTCAAATACCAAAGAATAATCTTACACTACAATGTAACAATTTAATTCCGACAGAGGGACGTAAACTCGCCCCTCTGTTTTATTTTGTCAATTTTTCTTAATATAAATAATTTGAAATTTTCTCCAAATTTGATTTTTTTATGTAAACGTAGGAAAATTAAGGTATCAAATAAATATCAGGAGGTCTAATATTATGACAAAAATGAGCTTAGAACAGATGGACCACTTCTTACGACACGTAGAAATGCATGTCGAAGAATTCCGGACGGGAGATTTCTACAAAGCTTGAACAGTATTTTAGATGAAACAATAAAACCAGAGAAACTCAATTTCTATAATTCGAGTTTCTCTGGTTTTCTTCTTTTTTAAAAATTAATAATAATATCTCTTTTCAATTTTTTATCTTTAGCAATTCCACTTCCTACAAATACTCTATTTTCGCTATATACCCTATATATTCCATCACTTTTATCACAAAAAATTTTCACACCATTTAAGAACTTTCTAATCTTCATATTATCAAGAACTATCTCATTTTTGTCCATCAAAAAATCCTCTATTGAAATAAACTTACTCTTTATAATATCCCTATTTACAACACCATCACCATCAACAACATCCGAAATCCTAACAGCCTGTCCAATTCTAAAATCCCCAACTCTAGTTCTATTTAAAACGCTCATAAATCCTACTGTTCCAAGTCTTTCAGCAATATTCTCACATAAACTTCTAATATAAGTTCCTTTAGAACACCAAACTTTATACACAATTTCCTTCATATCCTTAGATATAGAAATCAAATCAATATCAAAAATCTCAATCTCGCGAGGTTCTATCTCTACTTTCTTACCACTTCTAGCATACTCATAAAGTTTTTTCCCATTAACTTTAATTGCTGAATACATAGGTGGAATTTGGTTCTGTTTTCCTTTAAATTCAGAAAGAACTTTCCTTACATTTTCTGCATCAAACATATCATCTGTTACTGGCTTTTTTTCAATGATTTCTCCTTCTTGGTCCCCTGTAGAAGTCTTTTCCCCTAACCTAATAGTTGCAATATATTCTTTATCATGATTTACCAAATACTTTGATAAACTAGTTCCTTTTCCAATCAATATTGGAAGTACACCAGTTGCAAGCGGGTCTAAAGTTCCTGTATGTCCTGTTTTTTCGTGAAGTATTCCTTTTAATTTTTGTACTATGTCATTTGATGTCCAATTTTTTTCTTTATTTATTATTATAATTCCATCCATACAAACTCCTTTTTTCGTGAAATGATACGGTCCCAATGGAAAAAGAAACGATTCTACTACAAAATATTTATTTAAGCTGTTTCCTAACCTCTTTAAGCACTTTATCTCTAATCTGTTCAACTGTTCCCTTACCATAAGCTCCAGCAGCTCTTAAATGTCCGCCACCACCTAGCATAATGGCAATACTTGCAACATCAACATACTCTAAAGACCTTAAAGAAATTTTATATCCTTTTCCCTTTACCTCGTGTAAAAATATTGAAACTTCAACATCATCTATGTTTTTACCTACATCAACAATGCCTTCGTGATCACCAGGTATGGCATTTACCTCTTCCTGGTCTTGTCCAGTTATATATGTAAAAGCAACTTTTCCATTTTCAAAAAATTCTAATCTATCCATTGCTCTTTTAGTCAACTCGAAATTAGCCTTATTTTTTGTATGTAAAGCTCTTCTAAATATTTCAGATATGTTTACACCAAGTGATAAAATTTCTGCTGCAAATTCAAAAGTCTCTGTTGTAGCACCATAAGAAAATCCACCTGTATCTGTTATTATACCAGTCATTACGCTTGTTGCCATATCTTTAGTCATTTTTATTCCAAAATAGCTAAACATCCCAATCAATACTTGTGCACATGCTGGTGCAACTGGATTTACAAAGTTTATGTCTCCATACATTATGTTGCTGCTATGATGATCTATTACTATTTTCGTTTTTGCTTTTTCGAAATATTTTGCATAACCTTTTAATATTTTAATATCTGCACAATCTAATGCTATTGCTAAATCGTATTTTTCTACATCTGTAGATTTTTTTAATTTATTTATTCCTGGTAGAAATGCAAATGATTTTGAATATTCCGGTATTATGATGTCTACATCTTTTCCCATTTCTTCTAACGCTAAACCTGTTGCTAATGAACTTCCTACCGCATCTCCATCTGGTAATTCATGTGTTAATATTACAATTTTTTCTGCTTTTTTTATTTCTTCTAATATTGTATCTAGTGTCATATTTCTTCCTTTCTCGCCCAAATGGGACCGGGTCTTTTTTGTCCCATTTTTTAATATTAAACGAATTTCGTCTCATTGGGACAAAAAAGACCCGGTCCCATTTGGGCTTGTTGCCACTGTTTTTATTTTTTCTCCTCTGGCATAATTTCCTTCAAAATACTCTCAATTCTAGAGCCATACTCCATACTCTCGTCAACCTCAAAAATAAGTTCAGGAGTATATCTTAAATTAACTCTTTTAGCTATTTCAGATCTAATATAACCAGATGCCTTCTTAATACCCTCAAGAGTATTTTTCTTGCTCTTACAATTAAGTAAACTAATATAAACTCTAGCAGTACGCAAATCTGGAGCAGTTTTGACCTTAGTTACACTAATTAATCCTGTTATATTTTGATTTCTTAAATCTTGGTCAATTATAACACTAATTTCTTTTTTTAACTCCTCATTAACCTTGTCCATTCTATTTGTTGTTTTTCTTTGTGGCATAATTAATAGCCTCCTATCTTTTTGTCCTCCAAAGAACCGGTTCCAAAAGAACATGTTCATAAAAGAACCGGTCCCAAAAGAGCAATTATCTTTTTATTTCTTTCATAATATAAGCTTCTAAGATGTCTCCCTCTTTAATATCATTATATTTTTCCAACTGGATACCACATTCAAAGTCTTTTGCAACTTCTTTTGCATCATCTTTGAAACGTTTTAAAGATATAAGTTTTCCGTCGTGGATAACAACATCATCACGAATAACTCTAACTCCTGCGTTTCTAGCAATTTTTCCTGTAAGTACCATTGCTCCACCAATTGTTCCAACATTTGATATTTTAAAGATTTGTCTAATTTCTGCAGTTCCTATAACTTCTTCTTCAAATTTAGGGTCAAGCATTCCTTTCATAGCAGCTTCTACGTCGTCTATTGCTTGGTAAATTACAGAATATTGTTTAATTTGAACTTCGTCTTTTTCAGCTTCATTTTTTGCTGTTGCAACTGGTCTTACATTAAATGCTATTATAATTGCATTTGAAACTTTTGCAAGTGTAACATCAGATTCTGTAACTGCTCCTGCTGCTGCGTGAATTACTTTTACTCTTACTTCTTCATTTGATAATTTTTCTAGAGATTGTTTTAATGCTTCAACAGAACCTTGGACATCTGCTTTTACAATTAGGTTTAATTGTTTTAATTTTCCTTCTTCCATTTGTCCAAATAGATTATCTAATGTTACTGCTGATACTTGATTTATTGATTTTTCTCTAGCTTGACGTTTTCTTCTTTCTATTAAGTGTTTAGCCATTTTTTCATCTTTAACTTCATAGAAAATATCTCCTGCTTGTGGAACCTCTGTTAATCCCATAATTTCTACTGGTGTTGATGGTCCAGCTGATTTTACTTTTTTGCCTTTATCATTTACCATTGAACGTATTCTACCTATTGATGTTCCAACAACTACGGTATCACCTACATCTAATTTTCCTCTTTGAACTAGAACTGATGCAATAGCACCTTTGTTTTTGTCAAGTCTTGCTTCAATTACTGCACCTTTTGCTTGTTTTGTTGGATTTGCTTTTAATTCTAAAACATCTGCTTCTAATAATACCATTTCTAATAATTGGTCAATATTTAAATTCTTCTTAGCAGAAATCTCAACATAGATTGTGTCTCCTCCCCATTCCTCTGGTACTAATTCATATTGCATTAATTCTTCTTTAACTTTTTGAGGATTTGCATCTGGTAAATCTATTTTGTTAATTGCAACAATTATTGGAATTCCAGCTGATTTTGCGTGGTTTATAGCTTCTACAGTTTGAGGCATTACACCATCATTTGCAGCAACAACAAGTATTGCAATATCTGTAATTTGAGCACCTCTTGCTCTCATTTGAGTAAATGCTTCGTGTCCTGGTGTATCTAGGAATGTGATATCTCTATCATTTACCTTTACTTGATAAGCACCAATTGCTTGTGTAATTCCACCTGCTTCTCCACCTATTACATTTGTTTTTCTGATTACATCTAGAAGTGATGTTTTACCATGATCAACGTGACCCATAACAACAACTACTGGTGGACGTTCTTTTAATTCATTTGCCTTATCTTCAGATTCATCAAATAATATATCTTCTTCTTTAACTTCTTGTTTTTTATTAGCTGTTACACCAAATTCAGAAGCGACTAAAAATGCTGTATCAAAATCTAAGTTATTATTTAAAGTAGCCATAATTCCAAGTGACATAAGTTTCATTATAACTTCACTTGATGTCTTTTTAAGTTCAGTAGCTAAATCTTTAACACTTATAGATTCAGGTATGGTAATTTCTGTAAGTTTGAAGATTTTTTGTTTTATTCTTTCTTCTCCTTTTGCTACTTTTTTCTTACCTTTTCTACCTCTTTGTGTTGTTAAATCATAGTAATCAAGCATACTATCTTCTTGGTCTTCGAACATATTTGATAAATTATTTCTTTGTTTTAGGTTATTTAATTTCTTTTCATTTATAGAATAATCCTCTTGGTTTCTTCTGGTTTTCTTTTTAGCACTTCTATTTTCATCAAATCTGTTATTATTTTTTTGTTTATCCATATTTCTACTATATTCACGTGCTGACTTTTCTTCTATATTTGTTTCAACAGTAATAATATTTTTAATATTTTTTTCTATACCTTTTTCATCTAATGGACGTCTATTATTGTTTCCAAATCTGTTTCCACCATTATTATAACCATTTCTACCATTTTGATTATTGTTTCTGAAATTATTTTGGCCATTATTTCTGTTATTATCTCTTTGCCAATTTTTCTCACCATTATTATTTTGATATCTATTATTATCTCTTTTTTGGAAACCATTTTGACCATCATTATTTCTATTGTTTGGTCTAAATCCATCTCTTCTATTATTTTGATAATTATTCCTATCATTATTTCTATTACGAGATTGGTAATTTCCTCTTTCTGATGATTGATTTCTTCTATCTTGGAAATCATTATTTCTGTTCATATTAGTATTTTGATTTTTTGTATGTACCACATTTTCTTGTACTTTTTGTTCCACTTTTGGTTCTACCTTTTTTACTTCTACTTTCATTGTTTCTTTTTTCTCGGTATCCTCTTTCTTTTTATTTTCAATTTTCTTTTCATCTTTATTTAAACCAAACAATTCACTTACAGTCATAGGTTTAGTTGGTTTGTTTCTATAAACTATATTAAAATCCTTTTTTTGATTTCTTTGTACAAATGGATTTTTATTATCATTATGTTTTGTTTCTTGTTTTTTCTCTTTATTTCCATCTTCTTCGATAATCACTTCTCTTCTAATTATTACTGGATTATCTTTCTTTTGTGAATTTTGTGTACTTTCTTTTTTAGGCTTTTTCTCTTCTTTTTTGCTTGTATTTGAAACACCTTTTCTTTGATATTTATCTTTCAAATTTTTAACATCTTCATCAGAAATCACGCTCAAATGGCTTTTTATATTAATCCCCATCTCTTTTGCTTGTTCTAGTAAATCTTTACTAGACACATCCATTTCTTTTGCTAGTTCATATAATTTCATTTTACCCAATAATCTCACCCCCATTTATAAACTTTCTTAAACTCTCGTATATATTTTCATCAATTTCCATCTCAAAAGTTCTAGAAATTCTTTTATTTTTTATAGCTTTATTTAGACATTCTTCAGATTTGCAAATGTATATTCCTCTTCCATCTTTTTTTCCTGTTAAATCTATGCAAATTTTACCATCTTTATTTTTTACAACTCTTATCAATTCTTTTTTATCTTTTTTGCTATTACAGCCTATACAAGTTCTTTGTGGTATTTTTTTCAAATTAAATCTTCTCCTTTTTTATCCCTCTTCTGATTTTATATTCTTTAGATTTACATTCTATTCTTCATTGTTTTGGGTTTCTTCTGAAGAATCCTCATTTTCATCATTATCTTTATTCTCGCTAGCTGCTTTTTCTTGTAACATTTGTCTAAATTGACTTTCTGATTTTATATCAATTTTCCAGTTTGTAAGTTTTGCTGCAAGTCTTGCATTTTGACCAGCTTTTCCTATGGCTAAAGATAATTGGTCATCTGGAACTATTACTTGAGCAAATTTCTCATCTTCTTTACTATCAACTGCCATTATTTTTGCAGGAAGAAGTGCTGCTGCTATATATATTGAAATATCTGGGTTCCATTCTATAACATCAATTTTTTCTCCGTGTAATTCATTTATTACATTTTGAATACGTATTCCACGTTGACCAACACATGAACCTACTGGATCGATATTTGGGTCTTGAGAATATACTGCAACCTTGCTTCTCTTTCCTGGATCACGTGATACGCTCTTAATTTCTATTAAACCTTCATATATTTCAGGTATTTCAAATTCTAAAAGTTTTCTTACAAAATCTGGATGACTCCTTGAAACTATTACTTGTGGTGCACCTTTTTCACCTTTTTCAACATCTACAACATAAGCTTTTATTTTATCATTTACATTATAATTTTCTGTTGGAACTTGTTCTTTTAAAGGCATAACTCCTTCAAGTTTTCCTAAGTCCATTACAACGATTCCTCTTTCTGCTTTTTGAATAGGACCTGATACTATTTCACCTTTTTTATCACTATAATCATTATATAAAATTTCTCTTTCTGCTTCTCTTATTTTTTGAACTATAACTTGTTTTGCTGTTTGTGCTGCAATTCTGCCGAAATTTTTTGGTACTATTTCAATTTCTACGTTATCACCTATTTGTATTGATTTGTTTATTTTCTTTGCTTCATCTAAACTTATTTCTTGTACAGGGTCATTTGCTCTTTCTACAACTTCTTTTATTGAGTATACATATGTTGCTCCTGTTTGTTTATCCATTACTACTTTTACATTTTCTAGTGCATCAAAGTTTCTTTTGTATGCTGTAACTAGTGCTGCTTCGATTGATTCTAATAGATATTCTTTTTTTATTCCTTTTTCTTTTTCTAGGTCTTCTAGTGCTAATATTAATTCCTTATTATCAATTGCTTTCATTTTTTAACTTCCTTTCTTGGCACATTGGGACCGGTTCTTTTTGTGCCATTTCCCATTGGGACCGGTTCTTTTTGTGAAAATTTTTTTTATTCAGTGTAAACTGTTTTTACTTGTGATATAATTTTTCTGTCTATTGTTATATTTTTACTTTCTGTTTCAACATCTAATGTGTTTTCTGTTACATTTCCTAAAGTTCCTACATATTCTTTTTTTCCGTTTTCGTCTTTTTTGAATAGTTTGATGTTTACTTCTGCTCCTTTGAATTTTTTTAGTTGCCAGTCTTTCCTTAGTAATCTTTCTATTCCTGGAGATGATATTTCTAAGAAGTATTGTTCTTCTATTGGATTTGCTTCGTCGATTATTTCTTTTATTTCGTTGTTTACTTTTTCACAATCGTCTAGTGATATTCCATGTTCACTATCTATTACTATTCTTAGGATTTTGTTTGAACCTTCTTTTACATATAATACGTCATATAGTTCATATCCTATTTTTTCTATTTTGTCTTTTACTAGGCTTTCAACCTTTTCTTCGATTTTTGCCAAATTTTACCTCCTATTTTACAAGAATTAAGAGCGAGATTTTTGCTCCCGCTCTTTCCTTTCTCTTTATGCTTTAAATAGTATACACCTTTTTTGGTGGAATTGCAAGTATTTTGAGTGATTTTTATTTAAAATAATTAATAAATTTAATGTAGAATTCCTTTTTTAATTTAGTTATTGAAATTTGACTATAACTATCTATTTTTTTACTTTATAGTTATATTGGAATACCCACTCGCTAATTCCTCCAATAATTTTGATGATCCTGTAATTGTAATTGCATTTCGTCCAGAACACCAATTATAATATGATTGAGGATTCGCATTAATTATAATAATTCCTTCCAAATTGTCACATCCAGAAAATGCATAGTCCATATTTGTTACACTTGATGGTATTGTTTCCGCTGTTTTTAAATTCGTACAAGATTGATATGTTCCTCCCATACTAACAACTCCATATGGAATTTTAGGACTTTTTTGAATATTTTTACAAGCTAAATATTCTATTGCTCCCCCAAATAGGTAATTAATACTCTTAAGTTGTTTTCCAAAAATAGTTCCACACAATTCTCCATATTCCGTCTTGCTTCTATCTATTACCGTTGCACCCCAGCCATCCATTGTATCATCAGTACTCCATCCTGTTCCATAAGGATTCGTATAATATGCTTGATTATAATGATATTCATAATCTCCAAATTTCACAATGTCACCTGTTTCCAAATTGTTTATATCTCCTTCAGTTGTTCCATCAGCTTTTAAAAATATAACATCTGCACTTTTTTCGGTAATAGTTATACCTTTGTATTCATTGTTTGATGATATATTTTCCTCTATCAAATCCTGCATTGTATTTAAATTTTCCTCTTCATTCTTTTGTGCTGCTGTTGTTTGCTCTTTTGCTTCTCCCGCTCTATTTAATATTCCATTTTGCCCTGTTAGCATACTTATACTTATTCCTGCTAATATTAATAACACAATGATTGTAACTACAAGAGCTATTAGAGTAATACCTCTTTTTTCTTTGAATTTTTGTAAATTCATCTTTTTTCCTCCCTTTTCTAGGTATTCCGCTTTGATAAAACGCCAAAAAGCAACCAAAATAGACCTATATTTTTACAGGTTTATTTTGGTTGCTTTTTTATATTTTATTCTTCTTTTTTTAAATAGCCCGTGTATATACTCCCACAAAGGTTTTAGCGTTTCTTATCATTTGCATTTTATACCTCTTTTTATTTTTCGTTCTCTGTTTTCTTTTTATACTATTTTGTTCTTTTTGTCAAGCTCTTTTTGCACATTTTTTGCATATTTTTTAGTCTTTTTATATGTGCTAAAATGCTACTCTTGCAAAAATAGTACTAACTCTATATCTACTAGCTAATTACTCCATGTTTCTTCTGTCTTATCTGCTATTTTTGGTACCTGTGTATTTGTAACATCAGATTTTATAGATACTACAGGACGAACTGCCAAACAACTAGTATACTCATTGCCATTAGAGAAGAACATACTATACATTTTAACACCTGAATCACCCATAGTGATACAGCCCGTAAGCAAACCGTAAGTAACATAACCAGAACGTCCTAAAATCGAAGGAGATGCCAACCAGTATGCTTTTCCCGTATTATAATTTGTATTTTCAAATAGCATTTTATACAACCTATCGTTTACTGTTACCGATGGTGCACCATTTGTACTATTACTGTTTACGCTATAATTATATCCTGTTATTTCTCCTGATACTGTTGTTTTTGTTTTGCCATCTAGCCAACTTTCTGGAGTATATTGATTTGCATAACTATATGCTTCTCCTAGTACTTTCCAACCCAAATTATTTTTATTATTGTTGTACCTATCTACATTTTTCTCCTTTATCATATCAATCGTCGTTAATCCTACTACTTTATTTACATCGTTTTGTGTTACACTTCTTGAACTTGATATATATCCTGTTTTATCATTTGTTTTGTATAAACTACATATATTATTTAATATTTCTACTCCATTTATATATACTTTAGCTCCATTTAGATATAATCCTGGTTTATTTTTAGAATCAACAACATTAGTACTTTTCATAGGACTTCCTGCTATTAATTCTATTTCTCCTCCATCATTTTCTCCCAGTACTCTCCAATTTAATTGATTTTCTGCTATGTTAAATGTTTGATCTGTTATTGCACTATTCTTTGCAGTATCCATTCCTGAATCAGACGCAGAAATTGTTATACTTCCTTCTGTCGGATTTGTTAAATCTACATAGTCACCTATATGTAAATGTTCACTATTTGTACATGTTCCATCTGCTTTTTCACAATTATCTATTAATGCTTTTTCATACATATACGTAAGTGTTCCTTTTTCTAATATTTTTCCATTTTTCTTAATTATATAATCGTTTGTTTCTCCATTATACCACCATGGTCCTGTTCCTGATAAGTTACTATCACTTCCCATAGTGTTTTTTATTTCTTTTCTTAATGTTTCATCTGTTATTTCTGATTCTTTTGCAAAATCCTCTGTTTGAGCTGATGTTATTGCCACTTGTATATTTTCTCTTTCTTGTGCTTCTCCTGTTAAGTTTTTGGCTTCTGTTGCCCTTTTTAGTATTCCATTTTGACCTGTTAACATATTTATACTTATTCCTGCTAATATTAGTAAAACTATTATTGTTACTACAAGTGCTATTAATGTTATACCTTTGTCTTTTCTGAATTTTTTCATTAAATTCATTTTTTACTCCTCCTTTTTTCTTCGGTTTTATTTTTATAATTTTATTCTATACTATTCTTTTGTGTTTAGCAAGTATTTTAGAAAATTCTCCATTGCTTTATCAATTCTATTTTAATATCAAATATCTGTTTAATAACTACTCCATATCTCTTGTCTTATCTGCTATTTTGAGTTTCTTCTCTTTTACTTCTTAATACTTGTTTCAAGCCTTGTATTCCCTGCATATTAGTCCAACCATCTCGAATAAAGTCTGCGAATTCATCCAAATTCTTCTTTTCATACATCTTTTTTTCTTCTGAAAATAAATATATATCAGGGCTACCCTTACCATCTACTAAAACACCCAATTTATAAATTCTTTTTCCATTAATGTCTTTATAACAATCAATTATATGAATTTTTTTGCTTTCATTTGCTGAAAACAAAAGTCCGTCTCGTCCATAGTTTCCGAGCATGTCTTCCATTCTCCATCTTCTATCAGCATATCCCATTTGTTCATCTGAGTACGCTTCTAACTCCTCTAAAACAAATTCTACCCTTTGCCTAAAATCTGATATAAAATTCATATTAATCCTTATCAAATCTAGGTATTCATCTGTATAGCCAATATTTTTTGATACATATCCTATTTTTTTATCAATTTGATCTAAATCCCATCTGCTTATTATAGTTTTAGAATCGTCATTTGCTTGAATTCCAAAGTATCTTGTTCTTAGATGTGCCTTTATATTTCGCATATCCTCTTGTAAATCAAAAATATACGTTTTCCCATCTTCGGATTTTAATATATTATATACATGAGGGTATTTTCTACTATCACTATCATCAACTATAGTTTTTAAATCTACCCCTAAACTACTCATTATATATTCATACATCTTTGATACTGTTTTACATATAATAACATTGCTTTCGAGGCTTTCTTCTATTCCATCTAAAGTACCACTTTGATGATATATTTTTTGTTTTGATTTTGTATTTCCAAATGAAAAATCCAAATCAAATGCAAACCTTTTTCCTAAATCAATATAAATATATCTTAATTTTTCAATATCATTAAGTCCTTGAGTTTCTTTTTTTATTTTTTCTATGTATGCTTCTAAATTACTCAAACCATTTTGCTCCTTTTTTCACAATTGGTGACGGGGATTTCTAGATAAAAATATTCTAAAAACCCCCGTTACCAATTGGTTATTTTTTCTCTCCATTTAATTTTTCTGAAATTGTATTTTTAACCTCATCCTTCTTTTCACTTATAGTGTTTCTTACATCTTGTGCTTTTTCATTTATACTATTTTTAACTTCTATTGCATTTTCCTTAACTTCATCTTTGATTTCCTTTATTTTAGTTTTAATTGCAACAAGTTTAGGGTACGCATCGACAAGTCTTTTGTACATCCAAGATCTTGAACTTAAAATTTCTCTTACTTTTTTTGTAATTTGTTCCGTATTATCTTGTCTTCCTTCTCTTCCAACCTGTACTGTTGTTTTTCTAAATCCGAAAATTACAATTGATGAAAGAACATTATCAACTAGATAAATTACTAACAATATGATTGCTATAATATTCAACGTCATAGGATTCACTTTATCTAATCCACTTATTATTAACGGATTGGTTACATATGTAAGTATCATTCCAAATATTCCAAATGGTATCATTGTTCCTAAACATACTCTACCATCTATATTAAACTTACGTTTACTGTAGTCCCACCATCTAGCTTTAAATAATTTTTCCATAACCCAACTTGTTGCGTATTCTAGAATTGAACATGTTAATAATGTCATAAAAAATAGAATTAGTGGGTCATAAGAATATCTATATAGTAAAAATGTTATTGCAACTGCTCCCCATCCATATATTGGACAATAAGGTCCTATTAAGAATCCTCTGTTTATAAATCTTTTATATTCTATTAGCTTGCATGTTACTTCCAGTATCCAACCTGCTACTGAATATATCATAAATAATAAAAAATATTGTGTTAGTGTTAGTTCCATTTTTTTCTCCTTTTGTTCGTTTTGGACCGGTTCTTTTGTGAACAATGTTCATTTGGAACCGGTTCTTTTTTGGACATTATTTTGCAGCTTTTATTAATCCAACAAATAATGGTGCTGGTCTATTTGGTCTTGATTTTAATTCAGGATGAAATTGTCCTGCTATAAAATACGGATGATCTTTCATCTCAACAATCTCAACCAAATTTCCATCAGGTGAAACTCCGGAGCATATAAGTCCCGCTTCTTCTAGCCTTTCCTTGTATTCGTTGTTATATTCAAATCTATGTCTATGTCTTTCATCAATTTTGCTTGTTCCATAAACTTCTTCTGCTAAACTTCCTGTTTTTATTACACATGGATAACTTCCAAGACGCATTGTTCCGCCTTTTTTCTTTATGTCTTTTTGTGTTTCCATAATATGAATTACAGGATTTTTAGTCGTATCGCTAAATTCTGCAGAATTGGCATCTTTTAATCCTAATACATTTCTTGCATATTCTACAACTGTCATTTGCATTCCAAGACAAATTCCTAAAAATGGCACTTTTTCTTCTCTTGCATATTTTATAGTCTCTATCATTCCTTCAATTCCACGGTTTCCAAATCCACCTGGAACTACTATTGCATCATATTTTGATAATTTTTCTTTAACATTTTCAGCTACTATTGTTTCAGAATCTACCATATAAATTTCTACTTTTACTTTATTTACAAAACCTGCGTGTTGTAGGCTTTCTACAACAGAAATATAAGAATCTTCTAGTTTTACATATTTTCCAACTATTGCAACTTTAACCTTATCTTCTGGTTTTATTGTTCTTATATTTTCAACCATTTCTTCCCATTTTGAATTGTCTGGTACAAAGCTGTCTAATCTTAAATGATTGCATACTTCTCTAGCTAGTCCCTCTTTTTCAAGCATTAATGGTACTGCATATAAGCAATCTGCTGTTTTATTTTGTATAACACTTGATTTTCTTACATTACAAAATAGTGCTAATTTTTCCCTTATGTTTTCAGGTATTTCTTGCTCAGCTCTACAAACTAAAATGTCTGGTTGAATTCCTAAACTTTGTAATTCTTTTACAGAATGTTGTGTTGGTTTTGATTTTATTTCATTTGAACCTGATATATATGGGAGTAATGTTACATGAACATATAATACATCTTCTTTGTTTTTTTCAAGTCCAACTTGACGAATTGCTTCTATAATTGAAAGTCCCTCTATATCTCCTACAGTTCCTCCAACTTCTGTTATTACTATATCTACATCTGTATCTTCGAAACTATAAATTTTTTCTTTTATTTCATTTGTAACATGTGGTATTACTTGTACTGTTTTTCCAAGATAATCTCCTCTTCTTTCTTTTTCTAATACTGATAAATATACTTTTCCCATTGTTACACTTGAATTTTTTGTTAAGTTTTCATCTATAAATCTCTCATAATGTCCTAAATCTAAATCTGTTTCTGCCCCATCGTCTGTTACAAAGACTTCTCCATGTTCATAAGGACTCATTGTTCCTGGGTCTACATTTAGATATGGGTCAAATTTTTGGATTGTTACTTTATATCCTCTGTTTTTTAATAGCCTTCCAAGTGATGCTGCTGTTATTCCTTTTCCTAGTCCTGATACTACTCCTCCTGTTACAAATATGTATTTTGTGTTCATAGTTTCTCCTTTTCTAAAACCAAATTTGAATTTTTAATCTTTAAAATAAAAAAAGATTAAAATTTTAACTACCAAAAAATTTGGTTTTTTTTTTCCTAAAATTGCTTTTGGGAAATTTTGGTGTTAATTTTAATCTACTTTGATATTATAATATTTTTTTTCCGATTTTGCAAGAGGTTTAAAGAATTTTTTCTGATTGGGGACGGTTCTTTTTGCGAAAAGAACCGTCCCCAATGCAAAAATTATTCTTCCTCTATTCTATAAAAATACTTGTATATTTCATTCCTTTTGTATATAATACAATAAAAAAGGAGGAAAATTTATGGGAACACCACACAATAATGCTAAAATTGGTCAAATCGCAAAAAATGTAATAATGCCAGGAGACCCTAATAGAGCCAAACTAATTGCAGAAAAATATTTAGAAAATTATAAAATGGTAAATGATGTAAGAGGAATTTACGCTTTTACTGGAAGCTATCAAGGAAAAGAAGTAACAGTTATGGCATCTGGTATGGGGATGCCAAGTATGGGGATTTATTCATACGAACTTTTCAAATTTTATGATGTAGATAATATTATTCGAATAGGTTCATGTGGGGCAATGGTACCAGAACTAGATATGTTTGACATCGTACTTAGTAATCAAGTTTATACTGAAGGAAATTATGCTCTAACTTTTGCAAGTGAAAACTCTCATATAGTGCAGGCAAGTCAAACTTTAAATGAAAAAATAGAACAAACTGCTAACCGCAAAAATCAAAAATTGATTGTTGGAAACACTATTTGTTCTGAAGTATTTGATGAATATATTATAAAATTAGATGAATATAAAAAAAGGATACCTTCTAATTTTAATCCTGTTTCTGTTGAAATGGAAGCTTTTGCTCTTTTATATAATGCATTTAAACTTGGTAAAAATGCAAGTTGCCTTATGACTGTTGTAGATTCGATTTTCAAAGATTCTCACGCCTCTTCTGAAGAAAGAGAACAAGGCTTAAATAAAATGATTGAACTAGCTTTGGATAGTATATAATTTTGTTCCATTGGGACCGGGTCTTTTTGGTACATTTAGCATTAATGTACCAAAAAGACCCGGTCCCAATGGAACATAACAAAAAATTATTTTTCCACATTAAAATAATTCGCAGGTATCTCTCCAATAATCACATTCTCCATCAACAAAACCTGATTAGAAACATCAGTATCTATACTTTCATAAGGCGTCAAAATATTAACTGTACAATCAATCTGCAAATATACCCTATGTATGGTTTGATTTATACCTTGAGCCGCAAATTCACTTCTAACATCTGTATTAACTTTTCCAACAGATGATAAGCCAATCTTAACATTAGGTCCAATACTAGAAAGTAATTTACTACCTGTAAAACTTCCAAATGAAAGTTTCACATTAGTATCTTCATAATTGTCTAAAGCTTTTTGAATGTTTATTGCAATATCTGATGTGATTTCATTTATTGTAAAAATATTTGCAACAATCATTTTTATATTTCCGACTTTCATCTTTCTCTACATTGAATAAATCTCCATATTCATAATTTGCCATAACTTTTGTTGATTCTTCATTTGTTGCAACTGTTGCTATTTCGTGTGCTTTTTCTTTACACAATGTTTCAAAAATAGGAGCAACAGATTTACCTAATATATTGAATACGAAAATTGCAACTAAAATTATTATGCAAAAATATATAGATTTATTTCTACTTTCTTGAAATTTTCCACATGAGTTTCTTTTTTTATTTCCTTTAAAAATATTGAATCTACTTCTCGAGTAAATTTTATACGACGACTTGCTCTCTTGCATTTTCAATCTTTTCTTTCTTTATATAATTGAATTTAGGAATATAAATTTTTTGCCCAATGATTATTTCATTTTCATTCTCTATTCCGTTCATTCTAGCTAATTCATCAACTGTACTATTGAATTTTTTTGCAATTTTCCATAAAGAATCTCCGGGTTTTGCAATATATAAAATCAAACTATCATAATCCTCATCTTTTCCAGTATCTGAATCATTTGAAAATTCAATATTATCTATAATATTCATACTAACATTTCTATTTGTTCTTGCATCAACTTCAAGTTCTACTTCTCCTGATACATTTCCATTTGATTGAATCTCAAAATTTGTACTTTGAATAGAAATATCTGCTTCTACATTTATTTTATCACTTCTGCTTTCATTCTCCATTGAAATTTCAAATGGCATTTTTGCACTTCTTGAATTAACAGAACTTTCGTTGGTAAAGATGAAATTTAAATTTAAATCTCCAGAATAAGTTATTTTAGTATTTGTTATTTCTGTATTTAATAAATTTGGTACAACTTCAACATCTAATAAACTTCCTTCTGTTATTTTAGAAATTTCTATATTGTCCTTTATTGTAAAATCTTTTGTTACTTCACTTTTATCAGACGAAGATGATATTCTCTTTTGTGAAAATTCTAAATTACATGTTGGACTATATAGGTCTTGGATTAAATTTATTTGTTTTTTCTCAAATGCCATACAACTTTCTTCAATTTCAAGTTCAATATATATAGAATGTTCTTCTGCTGGATTTGGTTTAAATATCATATTTTTAATTTCGTAATTAACATCACAAATATTGTCCTCGGAAATATTTTGTATGTCAATAAATCCTACAACTGGTATTCTTCCAACAGTTCTTCCAATCCTATTGTCTTCTGTTAGATACATTATTTTTACTTCTGCCTCAGCTTTCGCAAGTACCTTGTTATAACTTATTTTTATATCTTTATCCACTAAATTTATGTCAACTTTTAAAATTTCTGCAAGTTCATCAGCTTGATCAATATTAACAGTGTCTTTTGCATATACAGATGTTTTCCCGTTTCCTATTAGTGAATTTATACAAAAATTTTCTTGAAGAGTTTGTATATCATCAATATTATTTATTTTATTTATTATTTCAACATCCTCATTTGAATATACTTTTATGTTCACCTCTACACTTGCCTTGATTGTAACTTTTCTACCATTTATCACTTTACATTCAATATCTCTTATTACACATTTTGTATTTAAAATCATTCCTTCTTTGCAACCTTGAATAGCTATATTTTCAGAAAAATCAAGATTACAATTTAATGCCCTTAAATTATCATCTTTACTATCTGGTAAATACATTACATATGTATTAATACATCCTTCTATTTTCACTTTGTCTTCTGCTACTTCTTTTTTATATAAACATACATTTCCTGAAACGTTAATTGTGTTCAAAATATCTGGTTTTGAATCAGGTACAATCATATCACTATTTACAAAAATTATTTCCTTTTTTTCTGCAACTAGTTTATTTATACATATATTTTCTTTGCTTACTTGTACTTCCATAAAATTTAACCTCCCAATATAATTTACTATAATTATATTAGAAGGTTTTAAATTTATGACTTTTTTCTTTTACCGTTGGTGCCGTCCTTTTTTTGGCTATTCTTTTGGTACCGTCGGTGCCGTCCTTTTTTGGATACTGTCTAAAAAAAGGACGGCACCAATTGAACCAATTGAACCTAGCAACAGTTTTTTATAGAACCTTTACAATCACATATATTTTCTAATGTGTTTTTAAATTCTTTATCTCCTATTTGCTCTCCATGATGAGCCAAATCTCCAATTGTTAATATTCCTACCATCTCGTTTTGTTCATTTAAAACTGGTATTCTTCTTATTTGATTTTGTGACATTGTTTTTTGTACTTGACATACATCTTCTTTACAACCACAGGTATATACTTGTCTTGTCATTATTTCGCTTACTGGTGTATTTTTATAGTCTTTATCACATGCTACTGTTCTTAAAACGATATCTCTATCTGTTATAAGACCAACAACACATTTACTATCATCACATACAGGAATACATCCAACATGATTTTCATTCATTATTCTTGCAGCATCATATACTTTACAATCTGGTTTTACAAAACATACATCTTGACACATACATTCTTCAACTTTCATTTTCTTTCACCAAATCCTTTCATAAACTTAGCAATTTTTTTATTGCTTAAATTTATTATTTCTAAAGTATATAAAAATATACTGGAAAAGAACTTATCTTATTTCCAGTATATACCTAATTTATTAATTTTTTCAATTATTTTATTAATATTCTTATTATCCAATTTGTGCAGTTATAACTCTATCATTTCCACATAAGTCTTTTAAACATTTTATATTAACATATCTCTTTTTATTTTCCATAATTTTCCTAACTGCTATTCTTTGATTATATCCTATTTCTAGGCATATATATCCTTGTCTATTTAAAAATTTGTATCCATTGTCTGCAATTTTTCTGTAAAAATCTAAGCCATCTTTTCCACCATCTAAAGCTATTTTAGGTTCATTTTGAACATCTTTTGTTAGTTTTTTTATTGTATCTGTTTCTATATATGGAGGATTAGATACTATTATGTCAAACTTTTTATCTTTTATTTTATCAAATAAATTTGATTCTATGAATTTAATATTATTTTTTACTCCATTAAATTCGGCATTTTTCTTTGCTATTTCTAATGCTTTTTCACTTATATCTATTGCATAAACTTTTACGTTTTTTACATATTTTGCAAGCGATACTGCTATTGCTCCACTTCCTGTACACATATCTAAAATAACAGGATTTGTTTTGTTTTCTGCAATTTTAATAACTTCTTCTACTAGGATTTCTGTATCTGCCCTTGGTATTAATACATCTTTTGTTACAAGAAAATTTAATTTCATAAATTCTTGTTTTCCAGTTATATATTGAAGTGGTTCACCTGCAATTAATCTTTTTACATTTCTTATATATTTGTCTCTTTCTATTGAGGTAATTTCTTTTGTATCATATATCATTAAATATTCTCTTGTTTTTTTTAAAGTAGCCTCTAACAACATTCTTGCTTTGTTTTTAGGTGCATCTATATTCTCGTTTTTTAGCATTATTACTGCTTGATTTAATAGTTCTTTTATTGTCATTTTACCACCTTCTATTTATCTTTTAATAAGTCTTTACCACCTTTTAAATAATCCCATCCTGAAAATATTGTTGCTATAACACATATTACTAGCATAACTGTTGTAGCTATGTTTATTATATATTGCCCTGTTGTCATATAAATAGCAGCTGATTGTGCAAGCATTTCAGCTTTAGTTGAAACTCTAAATATAAAATCTCCAAATGAGAATTTATCTATAAAGCATAAGATTATTGCAATCATTTGTGTTACTGTTTTTAGTTTTCCCCATATAGATGCCGCAATAACTTCCCCTCCATTTTGTGAAGCAATTAGTCTATATCCTGAAACCACAAATTCTCTAAATAGTATTATTATAGGAATCCATGCTGGTATTTTTCCAAAGTCTACTAACATTATTAATGCCGCTAACACTAATATTTTGTCTGCTATTGGATCCAAGAATTTGCCAAATGTTGTTACTAAATTCTTTTTCCTTGCAATAGTTCCATCTAATTTATCGGTTATTGATGCTATTATAAATATTAAATCTATTATTAAATATGTAATTGGTATTCCTAAAAATTCTCCTTGTATGTTAAAAAACGGAATTAATACCATTATTGGTACAAGTATTATTCTAAATATTGTTAACTTATTTGGCAAATTCATTTTAATTTTTCCTTTCATTTTATTTGATTTTATTGATTTTTTAATGTTTCTATTGCTTTTGCTAGTTGTGTATCTTCATCTTTAGATACTGCATATATACTTTTTACTGTATCTGGAAGTTTTACTTCTTCATCTGGTGTAATTCCAACTTTGTGAATTGTTGTTCCTTTAGGTGTATAGTATTCTTCTGTTGTGATTTTTAAACCACTTCCGTCCTTTAAAGATAGTAATGTTTGGATTATGCCTTTTCCATATGTTTTTGTTCCAATAATTTTACCTCTTTCATTGTCTTTAAGACTACATGCTAGAATTTCAGATGCACTTGCTGAATTTTCATTTGTTAATAACACTACTGGCATGGTGAATTTGGGTTCATTTTCTGAATATGTAATTTCTTTATTTCCTTTATTGTCAACAGTTGATATTATTGTTTCACCCTTTTTTAGCAACATATCCGCAATCTCTGTTGCCTCAGTTACTATTCCTCCACCATTATTACGCAAATCTATTATTAAACTTTTTGCACCTTTTTCTTGTAATTCTTTGACTTTTTCTTCAAAATCTGTTGCTGTATCTTCATCAAAACTTGGTAATTTTAAATATCCTATGTTGTTTTCTAACATTTCAATAGTAATTGGGTTTGTATTTATCTTTTCTCTTGTTATTTCAAAAGTTAATCTCTCTTCGCCTCTTTCTACTACTAAGTTAACCTTTGTTCCTTCTTTGCCTTTTATATAATCTGCAATTGTACTAAAATCACTTGATGTATATTCTGTTCCATCTACACTTATTATTTTATCTCCTGCTTTTATTCCTGCTTTTTCAGCTGGACTTTCTGGGATTGGATAATATACGACCACTCTTCCAGATGTTTCATCTGCTACCATATAAATACCTATTCCAACGAAATTTCCTGTTATATTTTCTGTGTATTCTTCCATTTCATCTGCTGGAATATATTCAGTATATTCATCTCCTAAACCTTCAACATATCCTTTAATTGCTCCATCTTGAAGCTTTGTTTCATCTATTTTGTCATTCCACAAATAATACTTATTTATTGTTGCCTTTATTCTTTTTAAATATTTTTCTAAGTCTATATCACTTGTTACATTTTCATTGCTTTTTGATGTAGTATTAAATAATGATATTGCTGATGATTCATTATAGTATGAATACATTGAAAACGCTGTTATCATAAATGTTAAAAATGCAGTTAATACAACTAACATTATAGTTTTATAAATTCTATTTTTCTTATTTTCCATTTTGATTTATTTAAAAGGCTCTAAGTACTTAAGAGCCTCTTAAATAACCTCCTTCCATTTTACTGTCTTTCTTCAATAAATTTATTTTTATTATGGTAAATATGGTATTGGATTTACCGGTTTAAATTTATATGTACCTCCCGAATTTGTAAGCACTTGTACTTCAAAATGCAAGTGCGTTCCTGTTGAATTTCCAGTAGAACCAACTGTACCAATTGCTTGACCTTGTGAAACTTTTTGTCCAGATGTTACTTTTCTTGAACCTGCAAGCATATGTGCATATAATGTAACTGTTCCATCTCCATGATTTATTGTTACATATTCTCCATAACTTCTATAATCTCCATTTGAGTTTTTTAATGCTTTTGATGTGACAACTGTTCCTGCTTTGGCTGCAACAACTGTCTTTCCTGTAACTCCTATATTTACGTCTACACCTGTATGACCTGCATAAGATGGATATGACAATACTCTTATATTGGATTTACTGCAACCTGCGACAGGGAAAATAAATCCTGATGTACTTGGATTGCTTATAATATCTGAACTAGATGAATTACTTGAAGAGTTTGATGATGAATTATTTTTGCTACTATTTTTCTTTCTTTCTTCTTCTTCCCTTGCTTTTCTTTCACGTTCAAGTCTTTCTGCTTCCTCTTTAGCTATTTTTTGTAATTCTTTATCAATAATAGCTTTATCTTCTAACATTTCTTCAATTTCTTTTTGAGTTGATTTTTCCTCATCTGAAAGTTGACTTGCTTTTTCTTCTTTTTCTTTCTTAGCAACTTTTAGAGCTTCTGCTTTGGATTCCTTTGTTGTTTTAGCTTCATTTAAAGAATTCTTATTGTTTTCTAAATCACTTTTTTCTTTCTCTATTTGTTTTTGGTGTTCTTCTACTTGTTGTATCATTTCAGTATCATATGCTGTTAATTCTGAAAGCATATAACAACTAGATATAAAGTCCATTAATCCATTTGAAGATAGCAAAACATCTAAATATGATGTATCACCATTTTCATATAATGTAATAATTTTTTCATCTAAAGCTGTTTTTTGTTTTTTCTGTTCTTCTTCATCTTCTTTTATCTTTGCTTCTGCCTCTTTTATTTGTTTTTGTAAACTTGAAATCTTAGAATCTAAATCGTCTATTTCATCTTGATAATCAGATATTTTTCCCATTAATGACTCAACCTGATTTAATGTATCAGATTTTTCCTTTTTTATATCTTCTAGGTTTTCTTGTGCTTGTGAAATCGAACTGTTTAAGTTTGTTTTTTCATTTTGCAAATCTGTTTTACTTGTTGCTATACTCATATTAGTATATGCTACAGTAATTACAATTATCATTCCTATAACTAGTATTTTTAATTTTTTTACCATAATAAATTCCCTTTCTTTGTCTAAAGTATTTTATTCTTGTGGTATTGAAACATAATCTAATGGATTTACTGGCGAACCATTAATCCTTACCTCAAAATGTGCGTGAGGTCCTGTCGAATATCCTGTTGATCCAACCTTTAATACAATATCTCCTGCTTTTACTTCTTGTCCAACCTGTGCTATTATTTGAGAACCATGTGCATAAAGAGTTTGAACTCCTCCTCCATGGTCAATAATAACCATATTTCCATATGCCCCATTATATTCTGCCTTTACAACAATTCCATCTGCAATTGCTGTGAAATCCGAGCCAATTGTTGCACTTATGTCTACCCCTGTATGTAGTTTATACACTCCCGTTATTGGGTGTGTTCTCATTCCATAATTTGATGTTATAGTATAATGTCCATATATTGGCCATTGCATTGTTCCGCCTCTATATTCTTCTCCAAAGCTTGCAGTAACTGCTAATTTTTTTATCTCTTCCTCAATCTGATTTACTTGATTGTTATATTCATCAATTTTTGCTTGTAAATCTTGTTCTTCTTGGCTAAGTTTTAATACATAATTTTTCCTTAAAACTTTGGTATTTGATAATGCTATTTGTGTTTTTTTCTGAGTTGATTTTTCTTGTTCTAAACTATCTTTTTGTGAACTTAATTTTAAATTTTTTTGTTCTATTTCTTTTCTTTGGTCATCAACAATTTCTAACAAATCCATATCATACTCTGTAAGTTCTGAAATTATGTAATAATTTGATACAAAATCCGAAAAGCTTTTGGATTTTAGTATTACATCTAAATATTTTACATTATCATTTTCATACATTTCTACTAGTCTTTCATCTAGTAAAGCCTTTTGCGTATTATATTTTTCAGTTACTTTTTTTAATTCGCTTTCTATTTGCTGAATTTCATTTTCTTTTTTAGTAATTTCTTCATTTAGTTTTTCTATATTTTCTTCTGAACTTTGAATACTT
The DNA here is from genome assembly GCA_934121905.1 of uncultured Clostridia bacterium. Classification (GTDB taxonomy): domain Bacteria; phylum Bacillota; class Clostridia; order TANB77; family CAG-508; genus CAG-269. The sequence goes on along the minus strand of CAKOVI010000001.1, from coordinate 330,475 downwards.
TCGTCTAATTTTTGTATCTGTTTTAAATTGTCTGTTAGCTCATCATTAACATCATTTAATTGTGAATTACTTTCATCTATTTGCGTTTGTATTTCATTTTTTTGGTTTTGTAATTCATTTAAATCTGCTGCATAGGAAACGAAGGAAAATGTGCAAAGAAATGTGCAAATCATTATACTTTTACATATTTTTCGCATTTTAAAATCCTCCTTTTTCATTCTATACTTTTAAATATTTTCTCATTGATAAACTACTTCCAAGTATACCAATTCCTACTCCTAATCCTAAATAAACTATAAATATTAAATTAAACATATCACTAAAATCTAATAAACTTAGTCCTATTTTTGATAAAAAGCTTATAAATCCTACATTTTGGCTAATTGCAATATACAATCCTGCAATTATTGCAAGTGAAATTGCTCCTGATATTAGTCCAATTATTATTCCCTCAACTATAAATGGCCATCTTATAAAACTATTTGTTGCTCCAACATATTTCATGATTGAAATTTCTTTTCTTCTTGCATATACTGTAAGTTTTATTGTGTTTGATATTATAAATACACTTACACATACAAGTGCAATAATTATTATATAACTTCCTATTTTTACTCCTTTTGCTATTCTAACAAGTGTTTCTGCAGTTTCATCACTGCTTGTTATTTTTTTTACATTTTGTAATTCGTTTATTTCTGTTTGTACAGTTGAACTTAAACTTAAGTCTGTAAGTGTGACAACATATGAATCTGGGATAACATTGCTTTCATCATAGATATCAAGCAAATATGATTTTTCGCCAAATTTGTCTTTCATGTGTTGCAATCCTTCTTCTTTAGATACAAATTCAACTGTGTTTACACCATTTAATGCTTTTATTTGTTCTCCTAATGTTTTTACATCGTCATCTGTTGCTCCTTTTGTTATATAAACTTGTATTCCCTGAACTGATTCTACTTGTTTTATGAAATTATTAAAATTTCCAACTAGCATAAAGCATATTCCAAAAAATATCATTATTACACACATCGTTCCAAAAGATGTTGCTGCTTGTTTTTTATTTTTAAATATATTTGAAAGTCCTTCTCCTATTAAATAGGTTAATACATTATATCTCATCATAACCACCTTTTTTATCATCTCTTATAATTTCGCCTTTTTCGATATGTATTACCCTTTTTTTCATTTTGTCTACTATATCTTTGGCGTGTGTTGCAACCACTACTGTTGTTCCTCTCATATTTATATCGTTTAATAAGTTCATTATATCCCAAGCTGTATCTGGGTCTAGATTTCCTGTTGGCTCGTCTGCTATTAACATTGATGGATTGTTTACTAATGCTCTTGCTAGAGCTACTCTTTGTTGTTCTCCTCCAGATAATTCGTGTGGATACATTTTGGCTTTTTGGCTTAAACCTACTAATGATAATACCATTGGTACTTGTCTACGTATATGTCTTTGTGTTGCCCTAACTATATACATTGCATATGCAACATTATCATATACTGTTTTGTCTGGTAATAGTCTAAAGTCTTGAAATACTACTCCCATACTTCTTCTTAAATATGGTACTCTGTTTGGTTTTATAAATGTTGTATCTTTTCCATTTATTATTATATTTCCAGATGTTGGTTCTTCTTCTTTTAAAATAAGTTTTATTAGTGTGGATTTTCCACTTCCTGATGTTCCTACTAGAAAGCAAAATTCTCCTTTTTCTATTAGAAAATTAGCATTTTTAACTGCTTTTGTACCTGTATCGTATGTCTTTGTAACATTTCTAAATTCTATCATTTTCCTTTTGTTCTCCTTTTGTTTACATTATTATATTTAATCATTATTATCATAACAATAAATGCTTTTTTTTTCAATAGTATTTACGAAAAATTTACAATTTGTATTGTTCTTCGATTTTTAATTTTAATAGTGCTATTTCTTTTGTTAAATCTATTAATAATTCATCTCTTATTTCTATTTTTTCTATTATTTCTAATAATAGATTTTCAATTCTTTTTTCTTCCATACTTCTCCCTCCCTTACTACAAAGATATTACGTTTTACTAAGAGTATCTTTTTGATTTTTAATTTTATAAGATATAAAAATTTGATTTTGAGTTAAATGATTTAACTTTTTCACATTATAAACTCTAAAAATTATTTTGTCAATATTTTCATAAAAATTTGTTCGCTTTTTATTTATCGGATTTTTTTTAAAAATTTTCGACAAATCTATTGACAAAAAAATAAATATATTATATACTAGGGCATGTCGTTAGGAAATGCTCCTTTAGCTCAGTTGGTCAGAGCAACCGGCTCATAACCGGTGGGTCCAAGGTTCGAATCCTTGAAGGAGCACCATATTTAAAAGTAGTCATGAGTGACTACTTTTTTATTTTTCTAAATGTATTGTTATGCTCCACAATATATTTCTTTTTAATTCAAAAAACGAGACCAAATTAATTTAGTCCCGTTCTTTATTAATTGTCTTCTCCTCTTCCCTCTGGAAGTGCATTACTTGGTAATTCAATTCTAATCCTAATTCTAAATATATAAGTTGCTGCTCTGAAAACTTTATTATTTTTAACTTTTTGCCAGAATGATGTTTTTGTTTTGAATGTTGTCTGCTTTTTATATTCTTCAAGTTTTTGCTCTTGTACATTATTTTGCTCATTTCTTTGAACATTCTCGTTTTCTTCAATATTCTGTATATTTGCTTTAACTTTATTTTTAGCCTTTTTACGTGTTTCCTTAACTTCTTGAACATTGTTTTCCTTGATTACTTCCTCTTCAATATTCTCGACTCTTTCTTCTGGTGCAGGTATTAGTTTCAAAGCATCTGATATTTCTATTCCTATAAAACTTAATGCCTTTGAGCTATCTTCTAATCTCTCCATATCTATTTCTATATGTAAATTAGATTCCAAGTTATTTGCCTTTGCTTTTAAAATCTTCATTGCATCATTGTATTTTTGAGAAGTTTTTCCTTTACATCTTCCAACTATAGCTAAACTCTCAATAATTTCTTCTGGATATTTATCTTTTGCTTCTTCAACTTGTTCTTTCCATCCATCTTCTTTATTATCTACCGCTTCTATTAGTTCATTTAAATTTCCGGCAAGAGCTATGTTTTCTTCTCTTTGTTTAATCAATTCTTCGACTTTTTTTGTATTTTCTTCAAATTGATTTATAGCGAATTCAACCAAGCCGTAAGCAGCATTATACACACTTGCAGGGAAATTTTTCTTTTTAGGATATTCTATTAAATATGTCTTTATAGATTCTATCAAATCTTTAAAATATGTATCTTCTTCTAGTTGAATAATTTTTTTCTTGTTGTTAGGATTTATAAGTTTTTGAACTTTATCTATATTCGATATTATTTTCTCTTCTGTGATTACCATTCTCACATTTACTATGCCAGACTTAGACATTGTAAACTTCCCTCCTTTGTTATTTTTTAACGTAGTTTCTACATAATTCATTTTTATTATACACCACTCCCCTAAAAACTACAAGGAATTTTCTTAAACTTTTCTTTACATTTATGTAACAAAAATATTACAAATTCGTTACATTTTATTTTAAGTTTTTCATAATTTGTTCCATTTCTACGTTTCTTTTTATCTTCAAAGTTGTTGTTTTTACAAGTTCTTTGTCTGTTAGTAATAGTTTTTTTACATATTTGTATTTTGGCATAGTTTTATTAACGTCTTTTACCCAATTCCATATTTTTTCTTTTATTTCTTCTTCTGTTATATTTCCAAGGTTTTTACTAATGTAATCTTTGTCATAACATACCTTTACAGCTAAAGTAACATCACCATCTCTTGCAGGCATTCCAAATACCATGCATTCTTTTACTAATTCGGATTTTTCAATTAAAGTTTCAATTTCTTCTGGATATACATTTTTTCCATTTTTTAATACAATTACAAATTTCTTTCTTCCTGAAATATATATGTACCCATCTTTATCTATTTTAGCTAAATCTCCTGTATGGAACCAGCCATCATCTGTAAATACTTCTTTATTAGCTTCATCATTTTTGTAATATCCAAGCATTACAGATTTTCCTTTTGCTAAAAGTTCTCCAACACCTTCTTCATTTGGATTTTCTATTTTTATTTCTACACTTGGAAATTTCTTTCCTATAGAACCTAATCTTTTTTGTTTAGTTAGTTCAGCTGCAATTACAGGTGATGTTTCTGTTAAACCATATCCTTGTAATACATTAAATCCCAAATCCCAGAAACCTTTTTCTTTTTCTGGAGATAAAGCTGCTCCTCCTGCAACCATCACTCTTAGGCATCCACCTAGATTATCATGTATTTCTTTAAATAATTTTTTTCTTATATCTATTCCAACTTTTAATAAGCAATTGCTTAATTTTATACCTTTTTTTACTGTTTTTAATTTTCCTTTTTCTTCAATTGTTTTCATTAATTTATCATACATTTTTTCAAACACAACAGGGACACATATCATTGCTGTTATTTTGAAATTTTTAAGTTCATCTGCAATATGTCTAACACCTTTTGAAAATATAATACTTCCACCAATTGATAATGGATATAAAAAACCAACTGTACATTCAAATGTATGGTGTAAAGGCAAAAATGATAAGAATCGATCAGTTTCATCAAGCTCAAAAACATTTCTTATATCATGAATATTTGTACAAATATTTTTTTGTGATAACATAACTGCCTTAGATTGATTTGTTGTACCTGATGTAAATAGCATTATTGCCATATCTTCATTATTAATTTTACAGTCAACAAATTCTCTATTTCCTTTTTCTAATAATTCTTTTCCTTTGGCAGTTATTTCTTTTTGTGAATATTTATTAAAATCATTTTTTTCTAAGTCCATAGATATAAAATATTTTAATTTTGTATTTCCTTGTTTTTGTATTTTAGCCATACATTCATCATATTTTTTTGAATAGAAAATGGCTTCAACTTCTGAACGAATTATCAAGCTTTCTATTTCATTTTCTGGTAATGCTTTATCTAATGGAACAATTATTCCAGTACCAGTTGCTACTGCTAAATATGCTAGTTCCCACTCATATCTATTTTCTCCAATTACCGCAATTCTTTTTCCTTTTAATCCCATTTCTACCATAGCTGTACCTAGACTATTTATCTCATAGAAAAATTCTTTGTATGTTGTTTTTTTTGAATCTTCTAAACCTTTTCCATCTCTGTAAAAAGCTGTTTCTTCACCAAATTTTTCTGATGAAATTGTCATCATTTCTTTTAAATTTTCGAATTTTATGTTTCTATCTAACATTTTTATATCTCCTTCAACCCTTTTATTACTGTATTTTCAAATTCTTTATATACTTTTCCTACATTGAAACTTTCTTTATCTCTTAGTTTGTATACTAAACATGAACATATCAATCCATATATTTCAGATGCATATATCTTTTCATCTCCATCTTTTATTTGTTTTGCTTTAATTCCCTCTTTTACGATTTGTTCTATTTTCTTTATGTATTCATATATGTATTCTTTGCATTTTTGATTTCTTTGTTCATTTCCATAAAATTGACTTAATAATATTGTTATTATATCTTCATATTTGTCAACAATTTTCACCTGAATTAATACTATTGCCTTTATTTTATCTATATAATTATTGTATTTTGATGTTTTTATGTCTACACTATTTTGCAATAGTTTTACTCCTTCTGATACTAAGAAATTAAAGATTTCTTCTTTGCTTGCAAAATGATAGTATAGTGTTCCTTTTGCCACTCCGACTGTTGCTGTTATTTCCTCTATACTTGTATTTTCATAACCTTTTTCTGCAAATAATTTCATTGATGTTTCAAATATTTTTCTTTTTGTTTTATTCAAAACCTATCCTTCTTTCTCGTTTAATTTTATACTATTATATTATATATAATTAATTTATTTTTTGCAATAGGTGTTTCAAATTTGAATAATTGGTCATATAAATTTTAAAAAAATTATCAAAAAAACTTGAATTTATTTTCATTTTAGTATAGTATATAGAAAAACAAAACAGGAGGATAAAAAATGCCTAAAAAAACTAAAGAAATAAATAATACAATTGAACACATAAAAGAATTCTTATCTCCCAAAAAAGAGAAAAAAGAACCAAAAAGTAAATCAAAAAAAACTGATAAGAAGTCGAAAAAAGAAACTTCTACTTCATTAAAAAAGGGAAAAGTAACTCAAAAAAAATCAACAACGAAAGAAGTTTCCAAAAACAAAGTTGACACTTCTAAAAAAACATTACCTCAAATTGTTGAAAAAGAAACTTTGCAAAAAAATACAGAAAAAAAATCAACTAAACCAACTATACATACTTTTTCACCTGAATACTATGATTTACCATACAGATATAACAAAACAGTTGTAAAAATTTTAGCTCAAACCCCTACTAATTTATTTGTATACTGGGAAATATCTGATGACGATAGAGAAAAGCTAAAAGAACAATATGGACAATATTTCTTTGAAATAACAAAACCAGTTTTAGTTATACACAACCTAACAATGAACTATTCATTTGAAATAGATATAAATGACTTCGCAAACAGTTGGTATTTCCATGTAAATGACAGTAGTTGTGAATACAAAATAGAACTAGGTAGACGTCCTATTCCTATAAATTACAATTATATGCCACAATATGATGTAGAAAAAAATGGTCCAATAAATCCAGTTCAAGTGCCTTTCATTTACATATCCTCATCAAATAATTTAGAAGCACCAAATGACCATATTTTATTTAATAACACAAACAAAATATATTTTAGAAACGTAAAAACAAATCAAATTATAGAAAAAGATGTTAAAGACTTTCCATTTATTGTTAAGGATAATAAATTTGTTAATATTTATGAATTATACAAAAAACTATATAAAGATGAAATTTCTGATGGCAAATTTGATAGAATGAACCCATCTTCTGGAAATCCATCATCAGGAAATCTAAGTTCTTGGTAAAAACTTTAATCTAGCTTTCGTTTGTTTTGTAAGCTAGATTTTTTTACTTTGTAGTAAAGAAAGGAAAATTCAAATGCAAAAAAAAGGATACGTAAGTTTTGTATTACATGCACATCTCCCTTTTATTCATCACCCAGAAAGTAATGATTACTTGGAAGAATCTTGGTTATATGAAGCAATCTCTGAAACATATATACCTTTATTAAAAAATTTCAAAAAATTAGTAGATGAAGGAGTTAATTTTAGAATAACAATGTCAATGACACCTCCTCTACTTTCAATGCTTGATAATAAATTATTGCAGCAAAAATACATCAATTATTTAGAGAATTTAATAGAATTATCTGAAAAAGAAATTAAAAGAACAACATTTAACGAAAAAATGAATAACTTATCAAAATATTATTATGAAAGATACTCTGAAGACTTAAGATTATTTAGAGATGAATTTAAATGTGATTTAATTTCCCAGTTTAAGCATTTCCAGGATATTGGAGTATTAGAAATAATAACCTGTGGTGCAACACATGGATATTTTCCAATATTGTATGTAAATGAAAAAACCGTTAGAGCTCAAATTGCAGTTGGAGTTCAAACATATGAAAGATATTTTGGAAAAAAACCTCGTGGTATTTGGTTACCAGAATGTGGATATGTTCCAGAAGCAGATAAATATTTAAGAGAATTTGGTGTAGATTATGCAATTGTTGAATCACATGGCGTTTTATATGCAAATCCAACACCTGTTTATGGTACACTTGCTCCAATAGTTTCACCTCAAGGCTTTACAGTTTTTGGACGTGATATGGAATCTTCTAGACAAGTTTGGAGCTCAATTAATGGTTATCCAGGCGATTATAATTACAGAGATTTTTATAGAGATATTGGTTACGAAGCTGATTATGATTATATCAAACCTTATATTGCACACAACGGTGTTAGAGTTCATACAGGTATCAAATATCACAGAATTACAGGTGATACAGATAATAAAGATATTTATGATATCCAGTGGGCAAAAGATTCAGCAGAACGTCAAGCCGGACATTTCCTGAATTCTAGAACAGAACAAATTGAAAATGCATCACATTACATGAATAAACCACCTATTGTTCTATGTCCCTATGATGCAGAGCTTTATGGTCATTGGTGGTATGAAGGTCCTTATTGGTTATATATTTTATTTAAAAAAATTTATTATGATGAGTGTAATTTTGAACTTATTACTCCTTCTGAATATATGGATAAATACCCCGAAATTCAGCAATGTCAGCCTTGCAGATCAAGTTGGGGGGCAAATGGTTATAGTGAAGTTTGGCTTAATCCTTCAAATGATTATGCTCATAAACATTTACATACTGCAGGAGATAGAATGTGTGAATTAGCTTATAAATTTAGAGATTCTTATGATATACTTAATGATTTAGATAAACAAATTCAGGAACTAAAAAAAGAGAAGAAGCCTATTACTTCCATTACTTCATCTAGTAAGTACAGAAATACAAAATTACAAGTTCGTGCATTAAATCAAGCTGCTCGTGAACTGTTACTTGCTCAAAGTAGTGATTGGCTATTTATTATTACTAATAATACTATGGTTGATTATGCTCACAGGAGAATTAAAGACCATATTGGTAGATTTACTAGACTTTATAAAGAACTTAATTCTGGTAAAATCGATAGAAAATTTTTGAGTGAAATTGAGGAAAAAGACTGTGTTTTTCCTGATATTGATTATAGAATTTATTTATGATTTTTTATGAATACTTTCACAAATTTTGTATATACTTTTTGTAACAAGGTTTGTGGAGGTATTTTATTATGGATATGAATCGTATTAATTCTATTTTATCTAATGATGAAAAATTTGATGTTTTTTACAAGGACAGACCCGTTTGGATTCAAGGAATTTCAAAAGATATTGCTAAAGTGGGCTTTGTGGACAATTTTGAGGAAATGGATGTTAGGATTTCTGAGTTGTATGAAAAATAAATTTGGGAATGAATTCCTTGTTTTGGAGTTCATTCCTTTTTATTTTGTGGTTACTTTACTATTTTTCTGTAATTCCTTATTTTTCATTTTTTAACTTTAGCAGTTCTCCGATAGTTATTCCTGTTATTTTAGATATTTTGCTAATTTCTATTCCTTGTTTAAATAATTCTTTGGCAATTTTTTCCTTTTCTTGTTTTTTTCCTTCCTCTATTCCTTGCTTCTTTCCTTCTTCTATTCCTTGTTTCTTTCCCTCTTCTATTCCTTGTTTCTTTCCCTCTTCTATTCCTTGTTTCTTTCCTTCTTCTATTCCTTGTTTTTTTCCTTCTTCGATTCCAATTTTTATTCCTTCTTTAGTTCCTTTATCTCTTGCTGTTGCCAAAGCTGATTTTTCCTCTAGTTGTGACATTAGCCTTATTTGTGCTAATCTTTTAATTTCTGCATCTCCTGTTAATACATCAAAATCTTCAGATGCTTTCTTTAATTCTTTATTTTCTGCTTTAGCCATTTCAAATAGGTCCCCCCTTTCCATATCGATAAATGACAACCATTGATTTATTTTTTCTTTCATATTAGGATTAGATTTTCTGAATTTTTCTAATTCAATATAGTAATATTTTACTAGGTTGTTTAATTCATAATCCTTATGATTTTGGCATACTCTTACCGTTTCTGTTACATATTCAGGTAAACTTGTTAATGTATAATCTAAAATTGCAATAACTATTACTTTTTTTAGCTCTTCAAAATCCTCTTTTGGTTCTAGTTGTTCAACAACTTTTTTTGATGCATAAAATGTTGTTCTTTTCTCGATATTTTTATGGTCTCTTAATTGCATCTCTACATTTACAATTTCACCATTTTCTAATTCTACCTCTAAATCTAGAATTCCATATTTCATTTCTTTAGTTAGTTGTTCTAATCTGGCATCATGTATTACCTTTTTTATTTTAATTTCTTTTCCTAATATTGCACTTAAAAAGCTTTTTAAATAGTTTTCATTTCTACTAAAAAATGCTTTAAATACAATATCATCTTTTAATGTTAATTTTTGTGACATTTATTACCTCCTATTTGTGTTAAAAATTTTGATTTCAATTTTTTTACTGATACAATTTTTTTTGATATAAAAATTATAATAATTCATGAATTAGTATAATCAATTGTACCTGTATTTTTTAATTTTGTCAATATTTTTTTATATTTTTTATAAATGTCACATAGTTAACTCTATTATTTTAATAATTAATATGAATTCAAGAAGTATTCTTCTCCATTTCCATTGTAGATTTCATAATTTATATTATTTACATTATAAGCTCCCCAACGTTCTCTGCCTAGGGCTTTGTAATAGGCATTCTTTAACGTAGAATTTCCTGTTACATGTACATATGTATACATATCTTCTCCAATTGGATTTATAGCATAGCTTCCCATTATACTTGTGTAACTTCCTGCATAGTCTTTAATAGGAACATAAATGTTATTCTTTCCATGATTATCTATATATTGCTTTGATTCAAAGTTAATTTTCCATATTCCTGGATAATATGTAAGATCTTTGGTTTCTGTTCCTTTTGTTTTTATCTTGCTACTCTTTTCAATTGTATCATCATTTACTTTACAATAAATACCACCATTAGTATCAGTATCTTGAGCCAATATATAAATATCGTTTTCATCCACATATTCCTTTGTTAAAGTATTTGCAACTACAGAATATCCATTATATTTCTTAGAACCTATACTCATTCCCTGCATAAAAGATATAGCACAAACATCATTTTCAATTGTTTCCCAGTCTTCTTCAGAAATTTTTGGCATGATGAACTCCACATTTGTTGCTCCTGAAGAAAATGATGCAATAGCTGTTGTTAAGTTTGTTTCTATAACATTTCTTATAACCGCTTTTCTATGTTGGTTAAAGTTTGAACCTGCATTTTGAATTGCGATATTAGAATCGTCCTCAAATATTTTCATACCCCCCAAACTTTTAAGCGATGTTGTATCGCTAGATGCATTATTATAGATATATGCATCAGAGTTACATAAGTCTTTTAAATTATATCCATGTGAATGTTTTGTATTTGCTTTATCATATCTCTCAGTTTCTCCTAATACAGCACTTGAAAATTCATAAGCATTTTTATAATATTCATATGCACTCTTGTTCTTTTTTATTGCCTTACAGTATTTTATAAATTCATTATTGTTTGCTTCTTCAGTTGAATCTTCTAAATATCCTTTGTTCTGACTATAATTCTTTTCACCAGTTGTTGAAGATATATAAAATATTCCTGCCTTTTTCGACACAGTCATTCCATCACCAATATCAACATTACCATCTCTATCTGTATACTTCTCTTCATCTAAATAATATTTTTTCCCATTTATTTTTGCATATGAATATTCTTTTTCACCAACATATTCTTTTAATTCTTCTGTATCGTCCTTTTTAAATCTTACTCCATCATAAATATAATCTTCTCCCTCCTTTGTTATGCCTCCTTTCTTATTACCAATCGAGTACAAATATCCATAATCATATACATACTCACCATTAATCATACCTTGTATAGTTATATAATTGTCTAAAGTATATACAATTGTAAAATCAGTATTATCGGGAAGGGCTGTTGAAGCATTTTCATTAGTATATCTACAAGAATAATAAACATAAGGCTTTAGTCCTTCAAGTTTTTCTCCATCCTTACTGTAGCTAGAATCATATCCGTCAGACTCATCAGCTTTGCCTACATTAGTAAGTACATTTAAGAATGGCGAGTACGTATAATAACCATCATACATTGTAAAAACAATAGCTGGCACATATTCTTTCATTACTTCCGAATTATATCCTGTATAATTAAAGCTTGAACTTAGTGAATTGAAAAATGTTTTTGCAGCTGCTTGTATATCTTCTATTTTTTTATTTGTTACATCCCCAAATTCATTATTAATCGTATTTAATTGATATGCTTTTATTGCATCAAACGTACAATTTAAAAGTCTTGTATCATATAATAGTTCTGTTTCTTGAGTCTTTATTTTATTATTTATATATTCAGATAATACCATTGTAATTGGCATTATTATTATTATAAAAATTACTGCTAACGATTGGAGTTTCATTTTTTCATCCTTTCCTTCGTAAAAAAAGATTGGGAACAAACATCTAACTTTTATTTTAAACAAAAATTACATGTTTGTTCCCCCTTTTTAGTGTTATTTTTTAATAAAATAGCTTGTGCTTTTTTTTACAAGCTATTTTATTTAATTTGATTTTGTTTTTGTAACAATTCCAGATTCTTGAGCAACTATATTCCCTGATGATTTTCCTGTTACCTTATACATAAAGTTTCTAAGTTGGCTTGCTATTGTTGTATTTGTATTTTCTACACTTATAGATACAATATCACCTTCATTTAAGCTTAATACATTATTTGTACCTGTACTTATGCCTTCTAGTACCTGCTTTGTATACATTGTATAATAAACATTATCACCAATTGTTGTTCCATCGCCACTTGCTTTTTTTGCTGGATTTTGGTCTAGCTTTTGTACTGTTATTTCTACTTGATATGAATTTCCTGTTGCTGCTAATGTTTGCGCAAAATTATCGTAATCTTCTTGCGTTATAGCTCCTGTTGTTCTTATTTTATTTGTAAATTCTGTTGTTGATGTTTGTATTGATAATTGTGAAACATCATCTGATTTATCTGCCATTGTCATTAGTGGAAAAACAAACATTAATATTGCTGCTAAAAAAATTGCAACTATTGTTACTGCTGAATCTCCCATATTTTTTCCATCCTTTCAAAAATATTTTTTAACAATCGTATTATATCATTTTTTGAGCTATTTTGTAAATAGTTTTATATATTTTCTTTTTATTTTTCTACATACGTAATTATTCTGTGAATAGCTCTATCCTCTGAAGATACACCTGTTTCTGCCGAATCTTGGTATTCCCCGAGATACTCATAAAATTCCTTTTCTTTTATATAATTAAAAAATTTCTTATCGTTATCTTTTAAAATTGCATTAACATACTGATTTATTTTCGCTGTTTTTGAACCAATTGTTATTTTTATAATATCATCACCATTATGTATAACTGTAGAAGAACTTGTTGTACCATCACTATTTCTTTTAATTACACTTACGTCTTTTGTTGCTTTCGTAAGAACAATTCCAGAATTCTTAATATAATCATCATCATATGCATTTAATTTTATATATATAACATAATTTTCTTTAATTGCTCTATACATTGAAGGAAGCAAAGTTTCTGCTCCAACAATCCTTATTGATTTAGTTTCTTTACTTTTAATATAATTTATATATTCGTCGCCGTTTTTAGCCATTTGCACAGTTTCTTTTTGCCCTACAATTTTGTCTATTTCAACTCTTACTTTTGTAAAAGAAGATATACAAACTGTTAAAGCGACAATAAATATTAACATTTCTCCTGCCATTATTAAAGCATCTGATGCATTTTCCATTTGTATATCTCCTTTCAAAATTATGGATTTTGCTCTATTGTTATTGTAGTCATTAAACCTGTATCATTATCTATTTCTGCCGTAACTTTAAACGAAACGCCTGTTCCTGTTTGAACTCTGTTATAAGATGTAGAATCTTTATCTAAAACTTGATCTGATTTTCCAGTTTCTTTTATTGTTACAGTTATAGCTTGATAATTAGTGCTAGATTGCTTAGCTGACATATTTACAGATAAGCAATACTGCAAAAATGTATTTACTTGAGTACCTGATATATGTTCTCCAACGTATGGTGTAATTTTTGAGTTAAATGCTGCTATTTCTTGTTTGTCCATATTGGCCATCTTTTTGGCAGTGCCACCAAAATTATTAAATATTACTATTCCAAGTGATATTATCATTATAGCTATTAGGATTGAACCTGCTATAATTAAAGCTTTTGATGCGTTTTCCATATACTATTCCTTTCATCAATTTTGTAGACCCCATGCTATGTCTACAACAAGACCTGCAGTAGAATAACCCAATCTAACTTCATATGTACCCGAATTAGATACTGTTGGTGCTGCTTTTGGCTTATTAGTATCAACCGTTGATGTTCCTGCATCCACACACTTAGTAGCAGAATTTCCACTAATAGATACAAATCTATTTGTTCCAGCATTCGTTTCAGCTGCATTACTTGCAATAACTGCTTGGTATAAAGTTTTTATTTCACTTGCAGTTTTTGGTTTTCCTTCATAATTTTCCCATTGAGAGTTAAAAGTTTGTATTTCTTGTTTATTTAAATTTGCACTACCAACAGTGTTTTTGGCATTATTGTATACCATTATTCCCAATGATATAATTAAAATTGATAATAGTATAGCACCAGCTATAATTAATGCTTTTGAAGCGTTTTCCATAATAAATTCCTCCTTTAAATTTCATATTTTTATTTTATTTTCATAGATAAACATAATCTTATGGAATAATTATTTTTACCTAATATTAATAACTAAATTAATTTTTTTGTTCAAATATTATGTGACTAACCTTCCCTTTGCTATTATAATCAATTTTACTACAATTGAAATTTATATCCCCATAATATTGAATAAAATTTTCCATACCACCATTATATAAAGTTTCCATTTGATATGTTGTGTCATTATCTAAAATTTTTATTTCGATTTTTACCGAATTATTGTCATCCTCTATATAAAAACCTTTTTCATCTTTTTGAACTGAATTTTTTTCATTGTTGTTTACTGCTCTGTTTATTGCTGTTGTAAGCTCTCTTCCTGTTACATCTTGATTCAAATAGACTTCATATTCAAGGTTGTATTTTTGTATTAAGCTTTTTTGTTCTTTGAAGTTTAGATATTTTGTTCCTATTACAGATAAAATAATAAGAACAATACATATTATATAAATTAAAGTTTTTTTCATTTTTTCATTCCTTTTAAATCTTTATGGACTATTGGTTGTTATCTGTACCTCTTTCACAAGTAAAGTGTCCGTATTTACAATTACTTGTTGGCATGTATATGTATATTTTTTTTCAGGATTAGCTGAATTAGCAGACTTAGAAAGCAAATCCCAAACTGTAGAAGTTACACGGTTTCCATCTAATTTGACAGTAACACTAGCTTTAGCATTAGGTCCGTCTGTCCCATCTTTTGCTAAATTAATAATAGTAACTACATCCTGAATTTTCAAGTCCTCTCTCCCTTTATAGTTTAAAAATTTTTGGTTAAATTCAGCAATTTCAGATTGTTCCATCATATCATAAATTTTAGATGTTCCAGTTGCCATTTTGCTAAATAAATATGTAAATAATGTTAGTAATAAAATAGCAATTAATACTCCTCCTGCTATTATTAAAGCTTTTGATGCATTTTCCATATATTTCTCCTTTAATAAAGATTACCTGTAAAATCAAAATCCATTTCTATTACCCTACCTGTTCCACTACCTGTTACACTATCATCATATTGTACCTTTGTACATTTAAATGTAGCTTTTTTAAATTGTATATATTCATAGTACGCATATAAATTATTTTGAACGTGCGTTTTTATTTCTCGCTCTATGCCTGATGTATCATTCGCTGTAATTTTTGTTCCTTCATTACTATCATATAAATTAAACATTCTTTTAGCTTCTTTCCAACTATCATCCTTACTCATTCCCTTGCTTTCATTTCTTGTTATCTGATCATCATCAGGATATATTGTACCTATAGCTTTTGCTAACTTTGTAGCACTATCTGCATTACCATAATTTTTTTCTATGTTTTTTACATTTGTAATAATCTCTTTAAATGTATTTGATGTATTGTTTTGAATATATCTATCTGATTTGAATAATGTATTTTTGGTATTATCATCACCGTCCTTTTATAAGTTTTTCACGTTTTTTATCATCTCCCATTATGATTATAATAGTAACAAATTTATATTTTTCATCATTTTGTGCACCCTCTGCATTTGTCTTCCTATAATTATAATCAATAACTTTATTTACAAGAGAAAGAATTTCATACCCCTTCACATTATCCCTCTGATAATTAGTAAATTGCTCATTAAACTTTGCTGTATCTTCAATATCTGTCAAATCATCCTGTGAAGATTGATATTTTGAAAACAAACTCCAAGCATAAACCAACAAAGATACGATTAAAATTGCAAGTAACATTCCACCTGCCATAATTAGTGCTTTTGATGCGTTTTCCAAAATATCATCTCCTTTATTTTAAGCTTGCCATTGAACTTGACATACTTGTAAGTCCTATAAATACTAGTGGTATAATTAAATATCCAACAAACATAACAACCATAGGTGCAAATCCTATTACCTTTCCAATCATAGCTTTTCTTGAAATTAATCTATCATTAGACTCACGTCTTTTAGCTTGATAGTAATCTCTTTCAGAATCTAATTCATCAAAAGCATCACTAATTGGAATTTTTTCAACTGCTGCTTGTAAACTTTCTACAATTCTTATAAATTGTTGATATGTAGTTTCATTTTTTAATTCTTCTAATGCCTCCCATGCACCAGCTTCATAGTTGTTAACACATCTTGAAATTGGCTCTTTAAAAATATTTGCATAACGCTCTAACCATTCTAGAATTATTTCAACATTTACACGCTCAATTCTCATAAGCATTAAAATAATTGTTTGGAACTGCATTACTTCGTCTTCCATTTCCATTAACCTCATCTTAAGTTGGAAATACATAAGCCATATTGGTGACATGTATGCTATTATCATAAATACAACTGCAAGTAAAACTTCAAACCAACCTAGATATTCTTTATTTATCTTTTGTAGTTTTTCATATACTCTTTTAGCTGCTGTATCTATTTCTTCATCTGTGCTATCTGCATAATCTTTAGATTTTTGCATTGCTCTTTTTATGTCTTTTTCTTTTGTATCTTTTTTACCTTTGAACATATTTAAGAACTTATTGTCGCTTTCTGTTAATGCTTTGGCTTTTGCAAGTTCTTGTCCTGTTAATCCACCCATTATATCATAGTCTGTTGTCGGTTCTGTGTAAATCCAATTAACGGCTGTTATATGTAACTCTACAAATAAGAATATTGAAAGTAAAAACGTAACAATTGCAAGTGTTATTCTATTAACATAAAGCCACTCCATTTTGAGCTTCGAAGCCGAATCTTTTAGTAATTTTTGTACTTTTAAAAAGTCTTTTGTTCCTTTTTTTGGTATAAATAAATCCACTATTTTCTTACCAATTGGATTTTTGTAAACTTTTGCTTGCCATGGATTTTCTGTATTTTGTGTGTTTTTTTCTGTTGATCCATTATTTTTTATTTTTCTTAGCAATAAATAACATATTATTGTAAGTAATATTACTAAAATTTGGACTAGCATTCCACCCTTTCCACAATAAAAGTTCTGTGTAAAGCTAAAGTTATTTATAGACCAATTCTTTAATGGCTCTAATCCAAGTACTGGTACGATTGATATAATCGATAAACTTTGGAACACATAATCTATTTTATCTCTTTTTAGGATTTCAATTTGCATTTCTTCTGTAATATTGTTTACGTTTTTTAAGTATAATGATGATTTATCTACTTTTCTATCACCAAATTCTTTTGTTAAATATGATACCCCCGCAAATTCCTTTAAATAAGGGTTTGGTGCAATATCATAATATTTTTCTAGTTCCATTTCAGGATCATTCGAAATTAGAACTTCATATATTTTTGTTCCTTGTTTTGAAATATTTTTTTCATCATCTTGTGAAATTTGGTATATTGCTTCTTCTACCATGTTGAACTCATGATAAGCATGTCTTATTTCAGCAAAAAAATCTAATTGCTCTTTTAACAGTGTGTTATCCATTTTGTCAACCATACCATCAATGAAACTATCTACCATAAATATTTCAAATATTAAAATTATTGATAATACCAAATAATTTGTATGTGTTAATATTATCGATAATGTTACTATAGGAATTAAAACTAGAAGTGTTTTACTAAGTATTTTGGCAGAATCACGACGAGTTGCATATTCATCGTCAACATTCAAAATTTCTAGTCTTCTTCTTAATTTTAAAACATAATGTTTCAAAAATGGCAATTTAGAATATGTAATATAAAGCTTTTGATACGTTATTTCTGCAGAAAATTTGCTAGTTTCTGTACCACGTCTTAATTTCTTTATTTTTTGGTAATCAGATTTGCCCATTTTTTTGTTTAATATTATATATGCTATAACTATAAATGCAAATATGCCACCTACACCATATATTACATAAAGTAACATATTTGTTGACATTGTATTTGCACCTCCCTTCTAAGGTAAGAGGACTGTTGTTAGCAATAGTCCTCTTCTAATGCCTAAAATTAGATTTTTGAATTTCTTGTTTTTTTGGTTGTTCCAGCTGTCACTTTAGATTTTGCCATTCTTTCGTCTTCCATTCTGTAAACACTTTCTTTTCCCCAATGTCTTGCAACAAAATCATCAAATTCTTCTGCATCAGCATCTGTCATATTTAATCTCATTTCTCTTATGTTTTTGTCTGATATTTTATTTGTTATTATGTATTCTCCATCTACATATTCAAGTATGTTTCTGTATACATATAATTGTTTGTCTGTTGTTTTCATAAAGTAATGTGTTGCATTGTCGAAAAATTTATCAAATTTTCCTTCTAATGTTGTTTCTTTTCTATGGTCAAATGTATATTCATTTTTATTTTCAACTGGCACACATTCTGTAATTCTTTCTATGTAACGATTTCCTCTGTAGTCTTTTACTAAGTGAATATCAAAGTTTAATACTTGTACAACTTGCTCTTCTGCTGTTTTTTCGTTTTTAAATACTCCTGCTCTTAACATTGAGTTTCTAAGTGCTGTTACTAAGTCTGGGAATGTTTTAGCATGGTGAGTAAATAATGTAAATTTAGATGCAACTTGGGCTGATTGTATCATCCAAGATGCTACGGGGTCTGTTGCAACCTCACCGATAATGTTAACAGAACCGTCAGTTTTTTTCTGAACGTCCAAACACTCTTGACCTGCTATTGTATCTGTCTCACGCATTGAAACAATGTTACGTGTTGGATAAATTTTTCTTAAGTGTAACTCGAACGCTGTTTCTGTAATACGTAGGTTCATTGTTTCATATATGTTTTCAATCATTGCCATAAGCATTGTTGTCTTTCCGGCATCCTTGTTCACCAGTTAGTGATATAATTCTTGCTCCTTTTACTAAATATTTTAAAAGTGCTATTGTATCTTCTTTTCCTGGATATAAAACTATTTGTTCTAGTGTTGCTCTCTTTACGTCGAACTTTCTTACGAAGAATGCCCATGTTTCTGACATTGAAGGTCTTACAACAACGACACGAGAACCGTCTTTCATTTCATTAATTTTATAACCATTTGTGTCTGATAACTGTCCTGGGTTATTATATTTATAAATATTTTGGCAAACCCTTTTTAATTCTGCTTCTGTTCCAAATGATAAAAACGCTAAACGTATTGATTTACCATGAAACATTATCCAAATACTGTCACATGCACGTTGAACTTTGTGTTCTTGTATTTGAGCTAAATAATCTGCTGAATCTGTTTGTGCCACTTGGCTTATAAAACTTTCTGGCAAACCAGATACACCACCAGATACACCATCTATATTCATATCTCTTATTTCGTCTATGCTTGAATATCCCTTATACTGTTGATATATTCTTTGTACAACAATATTCAATTTATCATTAAAAGTCAATTCTATTTTTTCTTTTTCAAATATTTCATTTATTTCATCTTCCGTAATTACATAACAAGGCTTTGTTTCTCCTTGGATGTATTTAAATTCATCAAGCTTATATTTTCTAATAATTTCACTTAAAGCTTCATAACCAAATTCCTTTTTGTAAATATATATTAATATATCAAATTTATCTTGTGATGTTAATACAGAAGGAATATCAAAAGGTATTGCTCTAGATACGTTCATTTCAGTTACACCATATTCTTTTGATAATAAATCAAAAATCAACTCTTTAACATATTTTTTATCATTAACATCTCCATATGTACATCCTTTTAAGGCCTTTTTTAATTCGTATTTTTTGCTTTTTCTTCTTTTTAATTCTTCTTCTGATAGACCTATATCATATAAGTTTATTTTTGTTATTTCATCTAATCTTCTCTTAACGAATTCTATCATTTTATCCATAGTATAAGTTTGGTCATCAACATCTATTTTGGTTACAACTTCTGCATTTTTTTGCGAATTTATGTGATAATATATCATAAATATTGCAACACCTAATACTACCACAATAAGTATAAGATTTGTTATTGTCATTATTGTTTTTGTTTTTATTAGTTTGAAACCAATAAAAACATCCTCCTTTCCATTCTAAGTTTAGGAAATTTTTTTCTTGATGTACATTTATCTCATCATTTTTAACATCTCAATTTTAATTTTTATAGCATCATTTAACTTTTTAAGTTCATCAACAAATGTATAGTTTATATCTTTTTCTTTTACCCTCATGATATTAAGAAATAAATCAATTACAGTTCCTTCCTGCGATGCTTCAAAAAATAAATTGTTGTATGGGATTGTATTTATTATATCTTTTCGTCTTAGTAAATTTCTGGTAATGTTTTTTGCGTTGTATTTTGTTTCATTCATGTATTTTCCAATCGCCATTACAGTATTTTTTTCTTTTAAAAATTCACCTTTATCAATTAAATCCTTAATTTCTTCTATCATTTTAGCCCTTTGTGGTACTAAAGAAACTACAATATCTGATGCATTTAAAATATCTATTTCAGCTTGTTTTCCTACACTTCTATTTAAATCCACAACAACCATATCATAATATTTTCCTGCTTGCGTAATGATTTGAGCATATTTTTCCTTTACAGAATCGTATTGTTCCTTATTGTTTTGTACTCCTGCAATTATCTCCAATCTATTCGTTAAAACAATTTGAGCATAATCAGTTATTATATCTGGTGAAAGTTTATTACTTCTTATCATTCTATCTAGTCCTACAATTCCATTGGTTTCCACTCCTATTTTGTAATTTTTTCCTAAGAAACCAAATGACTTTTTCTTTTGTTCTGTCCAAAAGCTTTCATTTATTAATTTGTCATTAAATGATGTTGTGATAAGTAAAACTTTTATATTATGTTGTATTGATAACCATGTTGCATATGCTATGCAACTGGATGTTGTTCCGTACCTGCTCTGTTGTTCCATTCCAAAAAGTAACTACTGACATAAATTCCTCCTAATCTTTCATCGTTCTTTTTATTTTACTTATATTTTGATCTTTGCAAATATCTTGTACAACATATGCAAGAGAATCTCTATAATTTATGCTAAGTCTCTTAAATCTTATTTTTTCAAGTCTTTGATTTTCTTCAAATACTTTATTGTCTTCTCCAAAAATTTGGAAATATAGAGTGTAACTATTCCAATTAACTTTGTATTCCAAAGAAATATAATTTAAATATTCTTCGTCATCTTTTGATGCTTCATATGTGAATTCAATTTTTGTCAAATTCATCGGTATATTTACATTTTTGAAAATATCCATTCCCTTTTTTAGTGAGAATAAATCGAATCCTGTTACAAAATAATTCTTATTATTGCTTTCAATTTCAAATTTTTCTAAGCTTTCTGAACTGTCAATATCTAGTAATACATAGTCATATATATCCCAACTAACTCTCTTTATTTCAGCATTTTTACCGTCACTTGCATAAAATTTTATTCCTAGATATCTTTCTATTTCATCCCAGTTTTCAAATCCTACTGCAAAATCGATTTCCTCAAATGATGTAATATATGATTTTGTAGGATTTATAGCTGGTATCACATATTTTATTTTTTGTATACTGCTTGTATCTACTACTAGCACTTTATAGTTTAAAATTCTCAATATTTTTGCTACATATGTTATAAAATTAGCCTTATCATATGCCCCTATAAACCCTATTTTCTTCATATTAATCCCTTTCTTTATTAATTAGTTGCCGTTCCTGTTAATGATTGTAAGTATTGTTTTCTTGATTCTTTAGTTGATGTTATACTCTCTGTAGTTTTAGATGTTACATTTTCATCCTTTCCATAATTTGATAATGCACTATTTATGTATTGATTTCTTAAATCTTTTAATCCATTATTGTATCTATTTACTAATTCTGCTTTTGCTTTTTCTACTATATTAGGGTCTGAATCCATTAATTTTGCTACACTATCGCTTACTACATATGTTGGTGTAGATGCTTCTTGTAAACCTGCTTCTGTATATTTTGTTACATATAATTTAGAACCATCCATCCTATATGCTTCAACTATCGCATTTGACATTGAAAGTATTTCCGCCTCAGCTAAATTCATTTTTATTGTATCTGTTAAATATTCTCCATTAACTTGTGGTACAGTTACTTTTTTCTTTGATACTACTATATAATCTTGCCCTGTTGGTAATTGTAATCTAACATCTACATAATCATCTGTAATAACATCAACTGGTAAAACTAGCATATTATATTCTTGGCTTCTTACATCATCTGTTGTTACTTCATCTGACCTTGTAACATATGAGCTTGCTATAACTGTATTGGCTTTCAAATCCACTTTTGCTATAAGAGGTTTTTGTGTTGTTTCTATGTAATTTTTTTGACCATTGTTTGATGCTTGTGTATAATAATTTCCTGTAGCATCATCTTTGTATACTGTTGTTTTTCCTCCATTTTCTGTTGTCATATATAAATTTCCTTCTGCATCAGTATATATATCATTTCCTGACTTATCACATAAAGAATAATTTTGTATCATAGTAGCTATATTGCTAGTTGCATCTGCTGGTACACCATCTTTTTTCACTGTTCTCATTTCAAATAAATTAGCTGTTATAGTGTCTCCTGATTTAATATCTTGTTTTGCCACATATACACTAACTGTTGCACTCTTTTCGTCTTTTAATTCCTTCTTTAATTTTTTCATTTGTGAAAATAATAAAAACACTATTGCTCCTGCTATTATTAGAGTTATTATCATTCCTAATAAAAATGAATTTCTTGCCTGTCTTTGCATTGGATTTGTTGCCATTATAAATTCCTCCTCTATAAAAAAAAAATATTTTACTCACTTCATTTTTCATTTTACATCATTTTATCTTTTAAATCAACAAAATATTTGTATTGTAATATAAAATTAATATTTTTGTAATATTTTTGTAACAATCTTTTTTGGCTCAAAAAAAGAAGAGCTTTTTGCTCCTCTTAATCATTTTTCACTGATATGTATATTTTGAATATCACAGCTCATTTCTCTTGAAACTATGTTTTGGATTTTGGCAACTGCCTCTGTTTTTAAACCTCCTTCTATTTTTACAACCACATTTATACTAGAATCGTTTACTAAAATAACACAGTTTTCAAAACCTTTTGTTTTAATTAAATTCTCACAAATCATAATAGCGTTTTTTGTGTTATTTATTTTGCTTATTTCTTGTGTAGCAATTGATTTTTGTGCTTCAGAGGCATTTGCATTATTTATTATTTTTTCATAATTCGAAACCATTTCCGCATACATTTTATCTCTTTCAAGTTTTGATTCTGCATAATAATCATCTTTTTCTTCTACTGAATTTGAATTTGTATCTTGTGTTTCATTTGTATTTTTTTCCTCTTTTTGAATATCTTGGCTTGTTTGTGTTTCAGTTTCTTGAGTTTCATTTTTATCTTTATTTTCTACTTCATTATTACTTACTAAAACTGCATCTCCTGTATTTGCATATTGATTATTCATTTGGCTTACATCTTCAGAATAAGTTTCTTGTGTTTGTTCATTGTTAAATGTTGTATAATTAAAATAGCCTGCAGCTACTAACATTAATGCAATCGCATAAATTGTAATTTCACCTTTTTTTAATCTTTTCATAAAACCATCTTTCCTTTTCTAAAATTCTTTTTGCATTTCAAAAACTTGAATTTTATCAATACTAAGTCCTGTTATTGCACAAACTCCATTTACGATATCTGTTCTTACATTTGCATCACTTGCTCCTTCTGCTGTAATTATTGCACCTTGAATCGTTGGCATCTGTGTTTTTTGAGTAACAGGATTTTTTTCTCCTGAATGTTCTGAAAATACAACATCTTTCTTAGTTTCTGTTTCTGTAACATTTCTTGTTCCCCCAGTGGAATCCCCCTCTTCTGTTGAACTTGTTGTTGTACTTTCATTATATAATGGAACTAAACTACTACTTTCAGCATAATTTAATAATACATTTACCTTCCCAACATTTTTTATTGTTCCCAAAATATTTTCCAATTTTCTTTCAAGTTCAGTTTCACTATTTTCTTGATTATTATTTGCAAGTACACTGTCTGTGTAATTTTCCGTTTTAATATCATTTTTAGAATTTGTATCGCCTTTCCAAATTACATTTATTATAACTAGTGTAACAATTAGTACAAGAACAAGTACAACTATATTTTCAATTTTCTTTTTATTTTTTGTTTCCTCATTTTTGGAAGCAAATTCCTTTAAAAATTTTCCCATTATCTCTCCCTCCTTTAAGGTGATTTAATCTTAATATTAATTATATTTTTATTTATTTCATATTCACTTGCAATTTTTTCTTTTATTTTTTCTGTTTCTTCATTGTTAATATTTTCGTTATTATTTTGTGTTCCTATTTCAACTTTTTGAACAGTTGCAATTTTTCCTTTATTTAAAACTAAATTTATTTGATTAATTCCCGAATTTTCACTATTTTCACTTAAATTTGCATCTATATCACATTTTAAAACATAATATCCCTCTTCATTTACCTTTTTTTCTATATCTTTTTTCAGTTCTTCTATGTACAAATCTTGTAACCTCTTATTCATACTTTCTTGGTTTACTTCTGAACTTTTTTCTGTTGTATTTTTTGAATAATCCTTTAAATCTATATCTTTAAAATCATATAATGATGAACTATTTACAAATGGTGAAATCATGCAAAATATAACATAAATTCCTAATACTACCTTTATATATTTTTTCAGATTTCCTTTTGGCAGAATAAGTTCTAATACTCCTACAATAATTACAGAAATTGTAATTTGTTCTATCCATTTACTTAAAAACTCTATCATCTATACATCATCCCACTATTAGAAATTTTTATTACCAAAGTAGTTCCTATTATTAACAAAACAGATATTGAACACAATATTGCAAGAAGTAATTTAAAGATTCCACTCATTTCTTCTAGCATTTTCACAATTTTTCCATCTGCTATTGGCTCGATTATGCTAGATGCTAATGAATACATTATACTAAATGCTGCAAGCTTTATTATAGGTAAAATACATATTCCTGTAATTACAATAACACCTACAAATCCAACAGCATTCTTAAGAATTACTCCACATCCTAAAACTGCATCTACACTGTCTCCTAAAATTTTTCCGTACAACAGGTATAAGTGAGCTTACTGCTGCTTTTGCTGTTTTTGCTGTTACTCCATCTATACTTGATGTTAAACTTCCTTCTAGAGATACTACTCCAACAAACAATGTTAAAATTATACCTAAAGACCATATTATACTAGATTTCATAAAATTTCCTAATTTACTAATTTGTATTCTGTCTGTTAAATTAGATACAATAATTAATACTGTAATTATTGAAACTATTGGTATTATAAGAACTTTAATCATATTTGCTATAAATTCTATTAAAAACAATAAAACAGGTTCTATCACAGTTGTTGTTGTTATACTTCCAGTATATGCCATAAGTGTTATTAAAAGTGGAATCAAACTTTGTGAAAATCCTATCAAATTGTCGATAGTATTATTTATTAATTTTAATATGTCTGAAAAATTTGCCATTATTATTGTTACAATTAAAATGTATTGTACATAATAAACAATTTTTGCTACTTCGCTATTTTCTAAGCCATCTGTTAAGGATTTAAGAATACTATGTATTAAAATTATTATTAAAATATTTATAAATATTTTTAATGCATCTATTATTTGTACACCCAACTTTTCCCATATCTTTTTTAAAAATGTACTATTATCAATATTTCCTTTAACAGCTGAATTAAATATATTGGAAATATCTATATCTGAAATGAAATCAGGTAAATAATTTTCTGCTTCTTTCAAAAAATCTTTTATTCCGAAACTAGCTTGTTGCTCATTTAAAATTGTATCTGTATTTATTTCTTCTGTATTATTACTTGCGTAGCAATTTTTAGAAATCAAAATTAAAATTGTTAGTACAATTACACATATTTTTTTCTTCATTTGCAAACTCCTACTTACTTTTGTCAAACAGGCAAAATTTTTAGTATAACTTCTAGCAAATTGTAAATAATTGGAACAGACATAGAAATTATAATTGCTTTGCTTCCAAGCTCTACCTTGCTTGCTAAAGCTCCTTCTCCTGCATCTTTACAAATACTTATTGCAAATTCAGATAAAAACGCTATGCCTGTCATTTTTATTAAGATTGATAAAAATTTGCTGTTTACCCCTGATTTTTCACAAATTTGCCTTAACAGGTATATAACATTTTTAATTTCATCTAGTGCAAAATATAAAATTAGTGCTCCTGCAATTAAAGAAATATAAAGTGCAAATTCTGGTCTATATTGCTTTATAATTATTATAAGTATTAATGCTATAAGCCCAATTCCTACTATTTTTATTATTTCTTCCATCCTTTTTTACTCCTAATTTTCATTTTCTATAAACTAAATAATGTTCTTACTGTGTCGAATAATGAACTTATTTCTTTTATTACTAGTGTAAGCACTATTACCAGTCCGTGCTAGTGTTGTCATCATTGCTTGTTCTTCTCTTCCTGCTCTGCATAGTACTTGATGTAATACCGCAACTAATATCCCTACTGCTGCTATTTTGAATAATAAATCTACATTCATTCTTTCTTCCTTTCCTTTTGGTGCCGTCCTTTTTTTGGAAAACCTTAAAATAAAACAATTACTATTGCTAGTCCGATTATTGTCCCCAGACTCTTGTACATTTTTGAGTTTTTGTTTTTTTCTTCTTCTGCAATTTTTATTTGGGTTTCAAGCATCGTCTTAAATTGTTCTATTTCGCTCATTTGTCCTTCTATATCCGTTTTTCCAAGTAACGTTCCGAGTGATTTTATTAATTCTATATCCTCATTTTTTAAATTCAAAAAAGATTGTTCTTCTGAAATCGCATCATTCCATGCATCTTCTAGCTTTTGAGTTTTTATTTTTTTCGCTGATTTAAAAAATATTTTTGAAATTCCATGTTCTTTTTGATTTTGTGGTATTTGTGATATTTCTTCAAAAATTGATGATAATGGCTTATGTGTAAATTTTATTTTATTTTGTAATACATTAATAAGGTTTGATAAAGTCTTTAATTCCTTAACTCTATCTCCATAACTTTTTGATAATAAAAAACCTATACTTGTACTTCCTGTAACTACTAAAATCAAAAAAATATATCTTATAAATCCCATATTACGCCCTTTCATTTTTTATAATATATATTTATGCACCTTGTCCTAAATTTAGAACTAGTTTTTATCCTTCATAAACTTCTTTTACTTTTCCTTTTTCTTTGCAGTCTAAAACAATTACTCTTT
This sequence comes from uncultured Clostridia bacterium, assembly GCA_934121905.1. Lineage (GTDB taxonomy): Bacteria > Bacillota > Clostridia > TANB77 > CAG-508 > CAG-269. The sequence goes on along the minus strand of CAKOVI010000001.1, from coordinate 302,854 downwards.
TTATTAATTTTGTTTCAATTAGTTCTTTCAAATAAATATTTTGCATAACTTCTTTTATTGATGATGCATGTGCAGTAAATATCCCTTTTACTCCACTACATACCATTTTTTGGATTGCTTCAACATCATCCTTGCATCCTATTTCATCACAAAAAATTATACTTGGTGACATTGACCTTATAAGCATATTTATTCCTATATTTTTAGGTACATTATCAATCACATCTGAAAATATCCCAATATCATTTTGTGGGATACCTTTATACATTGCTGCAATTTCCGACCTTTCATCAACTATGCCACATGTTTTAGCTGAAAAGTTTATTTTTGGCATACCGATTAGATATATTTTTTGCTAAATCCCTTAATACTGTTGTTTTTCCTCCTCCTGGCTTTGATACTATCATAGTATTAAATATTGTATCGTTTTCTATATCTATTATGTATCTTAAAAGAGGAATCGACACATCTTCAATTTGTCTGGATATTCTAAAATTTAAGCTAGAAATATAATTTATATTTTTAACTTTTCCATTTTCTATAACACACGATCCTGTTATTCCTACCCTATTTCCTCCCTTTATCGTTATAAATCCCTCTGATATTTGTTTTGTGTACGAATATATAGATTTTTCACAAATATTTTCAAATGTCTCATTTAGTTCATTTGTGGTTACTTTATTTCCTATCATTTCGATATCTTGTCCAATTTTTATGGCCATTTTTTGGTTAATTCTTATTCTAATTTCTTCTATTTTATTTTCCGCTTCTTTTTGCTTTTCTAAATATATTTTTATTTCTGCCTTTATATTTTCTGGCAAATATTCCATTACATCTTTTAACATTTTTCATCCTTTTTTATTTTTTTTGCCTAATTTTTGCACAAAAAAATACATATAATATTTTTTTATATTATATGCATTCTCTTATTTATTTAGAACTTTTAAATTATTCTTCCCAGTTATGATATACATTCATTACATCATCTAAGTCATTTAAATTGTCTATTAATCTATTCATTTTTTCAGCTCCATGCTCATCTAAGGCTACTGTTGTTGATGGAACCATTTGAACTGATGCCTCTAAGAATTCTAATCCAAGGCCTTCTAATTGTTCTCTTACTGACGAAAAGTCTGATGGTGCAGTTGTTATTTCATATACATCATCATCTACTTCGAAGTCTTCTGCTCCGAATTCTAATGCTTGCATCATTAATTCGTCTTCTGATATTGGACAGTTTTCCTTTTCTATTACTATTACTCCTTTTTGACTAAACATATATGATACACATCCTGTTGTTCCTAAGTTTCCTCCAGCTTTATCAAATACGTGTCTTACATCTGCGGCCGTCCTATTCCTGTTGTCTGTACTTGCCTCTACTATTAATGCTACTCCATTTGGTCCATATCCTTCATATGTTATTTCTTCATATACTGCTGAACTTCCCTCTCCTGATGCTTTTTTTATTGCGTTGTTTATTGTGTCGTTTGGCATGTTAGCTGCTTTACATTTTGCTATTACATCTTTTAATTTTGAGTTTCCTGCTGGGTCTGGTCCACCTGCTTTTACTGCTACTAATAGTTCTCTTCCTAATTTTGTAAAGATTTTTCCTCTAGCTGCGTCAGCTTTTCCTTTTTTTGCTTGTATGTTACTCCATTTGCTATGTCCTGACATATTTTTTCCTCCTCTTTATTTTTTTTCTGTTTTTTTAAGGCTCTCAAACCTCTATCTTATATTTTCACCTTTTATTGTATCACATTATTTCTTATTTGTGTAGTATTTTTTTTATAAATTTATCTCATAAATCTAAAAATAAACAAAACATCAATTATCGAAGATTTCTCCTACTTTACTTATAGCATTTATTAAGTCGTTATATTCTATCTCTTCAGCATAAAAATTATCTTTTTGATATCTTTTCCATTGTTGTCGCATTTTACTATCATTTGCAATCTTCTCCACTATCTTCTTCCAATCTTTTATTATTTCACTTGTTCCTCTATGTTGTGCTGTTAAAGTTATCGCATCTTTTAAGGTTTTTTTATCAATAATTTTGTTTTGAGTATTTATAAGCATATAAACATCATAATAATCCCTAATTCTTGTTGAAAGCACTCCTCTTTTTACAATAGCTTCAAATTTTTCGGCAATGATAGTTTCTACATTATATGACCATATTTGTATTTTTCTATCTTCTAACATTAATGTAAAACTATACTCGATTTCTTTATATGTAATTTTGTCTCCTGTTGTAATATCTATTTTCATTATAACTGGCATTTCATTATTATATTTTGCTTCAAATGTAATTCTATACCCACCATAGTCATCATCTTCTCTAATTAATTCAACCTTGTTAATTTTTAATGTCACATTGTCATCAATTTCTATATTACATATTTCATCTATAATATTTGTAATATTATCTTTTGTTAACGGAAAGCCTTTTATTGTTGTATCCATATCCATTGTGGTTCTGCTATCAATTCCAAGCATTGCAGATATTAACATTCCTCCCTTTAATATAAAATTATCTTTATATTTTGAAATCGATATTCTTTCTAATAGTCTTTCTAACATATATGTTTGTAAAACTGATTGTGCTGCTACATTATTTTCTTTTGCCATGTTATTTATTATAGCTTTAAAACTCATTGTATTTCTTTTCAATTATAGCACCTCCATATAATTCTTCAATATATTTTGTATTTTAAATTTTTCTGCATATTCATATAATAAAATTAGATTTTTTTCTTTTTTCTTAATGTATCCTTTTATAGCATCATTAAATATTTGTGGATCTATCTTATTCCTATCTCTAATAATATCACATATTGTTCTTTCCATATCGTATATTTGTATTGTTGTTCCATCTTGTAATCTCCTCTCTTTTAATCCTAAAAGATGTTTTTCTTTCTTTATATAATGAACCTTTATAGATTTATCATGTACAGTTATATAACTTGGAAATGTCATATCTATTCTTATCGGTGTCCTGTCTGTTAAATCATAAAAGTATAATGCTGTATTATGTGAAAAGATTCCTTTTTTATATTTTTGTCCTAAGATAAAAAATTCATTTATTTCTTTATCTTTTTCTGCATATATTCCTTTTGATACTTTTTTCAAATATCCTGTTTCTTCTAATTGCCTTATATATTGTCTATGAATATCATTTTTTTGTGCCTCTTTTACTAATAATATGCCATTATTATTTTGTACTAGTTCTTTAATTTTTTCTATATTATCCATTAAAAATCACCTTCTTTTTTTGACAGCCATACCCATATTATACATCATATCGGTATGGTTGTCAAATGTTATAACTAGATAATAGCCATAAAACGAATCTATAATAAAATTCATTTTATGGCTTTTAGTTTAATCTATTTGTTCTAAATTAATCAATTCATTTTTTCTAAAAGTTAACTTTAACAAACATGGTGATTTTATATTTAAAATTGTATTTTTGTTATACACAAGTTCAACATTCTCATTTACTGTACACCAATTTAGTAAAAAGAACTTTATTGCCCCTCCATGACTAACTACTGCAATTCTTTTTTCCTCATATTCTTTAAGCATTTTATCAAAAAATTTATTCATCCTTTCTATTCATTAACCCTCAAAATATTTCTAACTTTATTACTTTCATCATCAATCTCAAACAATACACTATTAAAAATAGCTTCTCCAGTTGCAATTTTATATCTTTCAGGTAAAGAAGTAACAAATCTCTTTAATGCCGCATCTTTATCCATACCTATTACACCATTTTTTGGTCCCGTCATTCCAATATCTGTTATAAAACCTGTTCCTTTTTCCAAAATCTGTTCATCAGCTGTTTGAGTATGAGTATGAGTACCAAATATTGCAGTTATTTCTCCATCTAAATAATATCCCATTGCCTTTTTCTCTGCTGTAGCTTCTGCATGAAAATCTAATATTATTATATCTGCTTCTTTTTTTATTTTATCCACAATTTCTTTTACAACCTCAAACGGATTATCAGTCATAATGTTAATTTCTGCTCTTCCCATTGCATTTATTACTGCAACTTTTTTTCCATTTACATTATAAATATTATAACCTTTTCCGCAAACTGATTTAGGATAATTTGCTGGTCTAATTATCTTTGGGTCATCTATAAATTTAAAAATCTCCTTTTTACCCCAAGTATGATTTCCCATTGTTACACAATCCGCACCAGCTTGTAATATGTCTTTAAAATTCTTTTCTGTTATTCCCATACCTTCTGCCGCATTTTCACCATTTACTATCGTAAAATCCACATTATATTTTTGTTTAACTTTTTGAAGTTTTTTTTGAAGTTCTTTTACTCCAATTGTTCCAACTATGTCTCCAACCGCTAAAATATTCATTATCTATTCCTCACTTTCTGTATGTATTTTACTATGATATTAAATAAAATGCAACAGAAAATTATTATTATTAGCATTGTTAAGCCATATTTTAATCCTATGATATAATAGTTTTCTTGCCTTTGATTATCATTTTCTAGGCTTTCATTTTGATTACTATCCAAATTATTTTCTTCTATATTTTCTGTCCTTATAGCTTGAACTAATAACCTATGCGTATTAACTCCATAAGGTGTACATGTAACTAGTGAAACTAAATCTTTTCCTTCTTGAATTTTCACATCATCAACCTCTGTTGGGAGTACAACCTTTATTTGGTATACTTTATATGTTAACTTTTGACCTAATGTGTAAATATAAAAATAATCATCAATTTCTAATTCTCTTATCCTCGTAAACAACTCTGCCTTTAAAAGTCCTGTATGACCTGTAAGTACTGTATGTGTTGAAACTCCTCCAATAGGAAGTGAACTATTTTCCAAATGTCCTATTCCTTTTTTCAAAATATCCTCTTTTGTACCATGATATATTGGCAAATATACTGATATTTTAGGAATTTCAATATAGGCCATGATACCATTTTGGGATATATTTAAAATCTCTTCATAATTGCTATTTTTATTTTCTAGTCCATTTAAATATTCATTATATTTTTCCGCTTTTAGATATTCTTTATCTTTTGTTGTACTTTCCATTTTAGATATATTTTCTTTGTATTCTTTTATAAATTCTATTTGATTTTTCTGTTCTATGTAATTACTTATTTTTGGGTATAATAAAATTATTATTCCAATAATTATCAAAATTATAGCAATTACACTTTTTACAAATTTCATTTTTTGACCTTTCTTAGGTATATCTGATAAACTATACAACCTACATTATTACTTCTAATTATTTATTTTTTGTTTTTCTAAAACTTTTTTCTTTTTAGATATAGATATTACAAGCATAATTCCAATACCTATTAAAACTATACTAATGCTTACATATGCTATTATTCCTTTTCCTCCTGTTACTGGCAAAGTAAATCCTTTTGTATTTGGGAAAATCAAACTATAATCATCATCAATTTCTCCATCTATGTCTTTATCTTCAAGTTTTACGGTATAAGTTTTAGATGATATATTATATCCTTCTGGTGCTTTTGTTTGTTTTACCAAATATTCACCTTCATCTAATCCTTTTAAATTTAAATTTCCATTTGAATCTACTTCTACTCTATTAGTTGCATTTTCATCTGTTTTTTCTGCTAAATAATATGTTCCATCTTCTCCCTTTACAAAATATAATTCATCACCATTTGAATCTGTTATAGAAAACTCACTTCCTGGTAATACTTTACTTGTGTCATTTTTATCAACAGATTTTATATCTAGATCATAAGTATAAACCTTTACTTCTTCTGAACTTTGTGTTTGTAAGCTTGAGTTTTTATATGGATTATTTGAATAATCTAAATATGCAATATTTCTATTTCCTTTTGTACCTATAGTCAAGTCGTCATTTTTAGCTAATTTTGCTTTATAAGTAATTTTTATAGAATCATAATTTTCTATTTTACTATAATCAAAATCTATAACAAATGTCATTGTTTCACCATTATCTGGTTTTTGGCTATTAAAATTTATAGAATATCCTGTAACCGCTTCTGGTTCTTCTCCAACTTTTATACCAAGTATTTGAAGTGTTTCTTCATTTAAAATCAAAGAGTTATCTAATTTATCACTTACACAATATTTTTTCGATACACTATTTTTTAGATATGTTGGTACATCTGCACTAATTGTATAAGTAATATCATCTATTGTACTATAATTATCAACTGTTTTTGTATTATCTGTAACTGTTTTTGTAATTGAAGGTTTACTTGCCTTTACAACTACATCTTTGTCATTTAGCTCCCACGTACTTGTTTCTGAATTGAAACTTGGAACTACATTGATTACTGATGGAGTATAAACCATGTATCCATTTTCTATTAATACTAAATATGTTCCCATATTTACTTTTGAAAATGTAATTTTTCCATCTAAATTTTCTTCTGATATTGGATATTTTGCTTCTCCTTCTGCTGTTTTGATATCATAAGCTTCAATTTGTATATTATTTTCTTTTATCTCAGAAGTTAATTTATCATAAAACTCTTTTGATTCTTCTGAGTTATTTTCTACTTGTTTATAAAAATCCTCTGTATTTGAATATTCTGGCATATTTGTGTCTATCCAATTTTGTATAGAACTTGTCCATTTATATCCTTCTTTTGGTTGATTTGATATATAATCATACTCTGCTGTTGCAATTTGGTATAGACTTGCACTTACACCTTTTTCTATATTTGTAATATTTATATTAGCTTGATTTTGCGTTTCTGTAATAGTTGCAAAACTTTTTTGATTTAAATTAAATATTGACAAAATATTCATTAAAATTAAATTTATTGATAAAATTTTTCTAAAATTATTTATTCTCATTTTCCTCCTTTTGGTAATTGTTAATGTAGGTTGCATAGTTTATCAGATATAGTCCTACTAATATTAATGTTATTCCTATAATACTAAATACATTTTTGTCGTATTTTCCTGTCATTGGTAATTCAGTTATTTTTGTCACATCTGGCTTTACTACATTTGGCTTTTTATTACTGTTAATTGTTATCTTTTTAGGAATAGCTATCTCTTTAAATTCTCTTTTCATACTTTCGCAAAACATAAAACCTTCTGTATTTCCTATTCTATTTAAATAATATTTTTTATTCAATTCTTTTGTTATATATGTGTTATATAAACTTCTTGTTGTTATAGTTTTCCATTTAAAATTTCCAGATATTAATATTTTTTCGTCTTCCATTTCAAATACACTATTTACAACACTTATTGATACCAATGCAGTATTGCTTCTATACATACATTCTGAAAATTTTACATTTCCATCTAAATCTATTTTTAGAACATATCCATTTGTATAAGATGTTTTCATAAGGTCATTTTCCTTCGATTTTTCTTTATTTTTATCTACTATAATGTCACTTTCAGAATAGTAATATCCTCCAAATAATATATTGTTGTCTTTTGTAATTACTAAATCTGTACATGCAATTGTGGCATTACTTGAATTTGAATTATTTATTTTGGCATTTAAATCATAAATATTATTAATGAATTCTCCTTCTCCTGAAAACATCATTAAATTTGTACATATTCCTTGTTCTTGGCAATTATAAATTGTTGTATAAAATTTACTTTTACCCATTTTTCCTTTAATAGTACCTGCTACATTAACTGCTACAACAAGGTTGTTTTCCTTGGTTATTCCTATTTTGGAAATTCTTATATATTTATCTGTAAAATATATATTTGTCTCTATTGTAAACATATCATAACTCCATAGATATTCTCCTTCTTTAGAATACTTTATAATTATTGAATTCATATAATGTTGACCTTTAATATTAAATGTGTACTTATTTGCTACATTAATCATTCCTTTATAATTAACAGCTATCACAAATCCGTCTGACATTTTTTCTATACAACTTACTTCAACTTCTTCATTTCCATTTATGCATTTGCTCCATTTGTATTTTCCGTCTTTTGAATATACTATAAAAAATGCGTTTTTTTCACCATTGTTAGTCATAGTTTCTTTAATATTATAATCTTCATCATTTTCATAAACATTTAATTTATTACTACAAAAATTTCCAACAATACCCAAATCTCCATTTTCGCATTCTGTTATTTTAATGATTTCATCATTTAGGTTTCCACCAAGTCTTATTGCCCATTCATATTCTCCATCAGATTTAATTTTGAGTATGAAACCATCTTTTCCCTTAACATCATAATTATTCTTTGAAAGCTTAGGAATAATCTTTCCATTTAATGTTACTTTTGTACTACTTACATATCCAATAATTATATAGCCTCCATCATTTGTTTGAATAATTTGATTACAGCTATCATCATCTTCTCCGCCTAAAATTGCTGACTTTATATATTTTCCTTTATCATTATAAAAAACTATTATTCCATCCTTTTGTCCATTTGATTTTTGGTCTATATTTTCGTCATTATCTAGATCTACTCCATCAAAAAATTCACCTGTTACGTCTTTAGAATATTCAGAAACACTTCCAACAGAAACTATTTGGTTATTGCTTGTTTTTATTGTTGATTTTATGTCATTCCAAGAATAACCTCTTATTCCATTTATCCATTCGTTTTTATCTTCTTCATATGTTTCTATATCAAAATAATATGTTCTATGTTCTTCATTTTCTTCTAAAATATATGCTTCATTTTCATATACTTTTATAGCTTTATAATTTCCTTTAGGTAGATTTACACTTACTTTTCCATTATTATTTGTTGTTAAAACATATAATTCTTTTCCATTTATATTTTCCAACTCACCTACAATTTGGCCATTTACATCAAATACATTTTTCCCTTCCAAATCTGTGATTACAAATTTTGTTCCTTCAATTGGTGTATAGCTTTCACCATCTTGATTATATAGTATAAAAGTATTTTCTTCATCATTAAAATCACCTGCAAAACACTTCATATTTTGTGCTGCTAATATGAAAAATGTTACAATTATTATTCCAATTAATAGTATATTTTTTCTAATACCTGATTCCTCCTTTCATTTTATCAGTAAAATCGCTCTACTTCCAATGGTTTCATCTTTTTCATTGATTTTATGTTTTTCTCTATATCCACATGATTTCATTTCGTCTGCTACGTCGTACCTTCCTCCTCTATAGCTCACATATTGATTGTACATTTCTAACGCATATTCACCAACATTGCCAGCCATATCATATATATTGTTTACTTTTGTATAATCTGAACTTCCTGATGGAATCAATTTTAGCTCTCCACTTGTTTTTTCTTTTGATGTTTTATTTCCATTTGTATCTTTATAATATTCGAATATAGATGTATTGTAATTTCCCCAATCAGTTGATAAATATATATCTTCATATGTTTTTGCTCCTGTATTTATAAACCAATAAATTGTATAATCCCATAATGAACCCCATATCATAGTACTCCAAACATTATCTTTTTCGCCATTTATTTTTTTCGAATTTTTGTACATTTGTGTCCAAGTTTGGTTATTTAAATTATTGTTCATTCTTTTTATTACAGCAATATCATCTTCCATTCCTGTTTCATATCTTCCAATATAAAATCCGCCATATTTTTTTATGCTTTTTATCGTTTTATAAAAGCTTGTTTCTAACTCTTCTTGAAATTCCTCTCTAGTCATTCCTAGTTCTGATGCTATCACAAGTTCTCCAATGATGTCGGCATTTGCACCAGTTCCTAAACCCGGTTCTAAAGCCCCTTTTTTTGCATAAAATTTTCCATTTACAATTGACCAATCTTTGTTCATTCTTCCATTTTTATCATATGAATATAATTTTCCACACATTTTTCCATTTTTATCAACACCATATATCGTTAAAAGTTCTTCTTGATTTACTGGTACCCATACATATTGATTATACTTTGATTGGAATTTTAATTTGTTACCATCTAAATTATTTTCTGAACTTATATTTCTTTCATAAATTACAAAGCCATTTTTTACGTATGTTTCTTCTTCAAATTCAGAAACTACATATCCTTCTGGTATTGGTACAATTTGACCATCACTACTTTGTACATATGAGATATTCAAATTTTCTTGAACGAAACTATTATTTTCTAAAGATTTTAATTTCATTACTTGTGTTGATTTTGAACTAATAAAATTCTCGCACATTATTGCTACTGCAAGTATTGGTATTATAACTCTCCAAATCTTTTTCGAATTAATCACTCCTTATTAAAATTTTGATTTAACTTAAACTTTTCTAGAACAAATTTGAATTAAACTTCATATTTATATTAACATACTTTTTTCTATTTTACAACATTTTTTGATTATTTTTCCTTAACTTTTCATCGCAAAATTCGACATTTTTTCGTATTGGGGACGGTTCTTTTTGCAAAATTTCGTATTGGGGACGGTTCTTTTCGCGAAAAGAACCGTCCCCAATGCAAAATTATAACTCAAACTGACTATTATACAAATCAGCATAAAATCCATGTTTCTCCATTAATTCCTCATGATTTCCTTGTTCAATAATATTACCATTATCAACAACCAAAATCAAATCCGCATTCTTAATAGTAGATAATCTATGAGCAATAATAAATGAAGTTTTACCTTCTGTTAACTTATCCATAGCCTTTTGAACAAGTTCTTCTGTTCTTGTATCAACATTAGATGTAGCCTCATCCAAAATCAAAAACGGAGTTTTATTTAACATACCTCTTGCAATAGTCAAAAGTTGCTTTTGACCAGCAGATACTTCGTCATTATCAGAAAGTTCTGTATCTAAGCCTTTTGGTAATGTTTTTATAAAGTGGTCTAAACCAACAACTTTACAAACTTCTTTTACTTGTTCGTCTGTTACATTTTCAGTATTATAAACTATGTTTTCTTTTATTGTTCCATCAAATAACCATGTATCTTGTAAAACCATAGTAAATAAATCGTGGATATTTTCTCTTGTTAATTCTTTTGTAGATACTCCATCAATTTTTATATCTCCTGAATTTATGTCATAAAATTTCATTAATAGATTTACTAAAGTTGTTTTTCCAGCCCCTGTAGGTCCTACAATTGCTATCTTTTGACCAGCTTTCGCTTTGGCACTAAAGTTTTGAATTGTAGGTTTTGGGTTGTTATCATATTGAAACACTACATTCTCAAATTCTATGTCACCTTTAACTGTTGCTTTATCTAATTTCTTAGTGAATTTGCTTTCATCTTGCATTTCTTCTTCATCCAAGAATTCAAATACTCTTTCACTTGCAGCTCCTGTAGATTGAAGTGATGTCATTGCTTGTGCTATTTGTGAAAGTGGAGATGTAAATAATCTTACATATGTAATAAATGCAACTATAACTCCAAATGAAATCATATTTTTCATTGTTAAAATTGCCCCAACTATACATACTGCAACATATCCAAAGTTTCCTATAAAGTTCATAAGAGGTTGCATTAATCCTGATAAAAATTGACTTTTTCTGTTTGCTTCATATACATTTTTGTTTAAAATGTCAAATTTTTCATTTGCAAGTTTTCCTCCATTATATGCTTTTACAACATTTAGTCCTGAATATATTTCTTCAATATGCCCATTTAATTTTCCAAGTTCCACCTGTCTTGCAACGAAATATTTTTGTGATTTTCCAAGTATTCCAAACATGAATATAAATCCTATTAAACTTGCACCAATAGCAGTTAATGCCATTATCCAATTTGTGTAGAACATCATTACAATTGTTCCTAAAAATAGAACTGTTGCACTTACCAATGTTGCCAGTGATTGGTTCATACTTTGTGCAATTGTATCTATATCGTTTGTAACCCTTGATAAAATATCACCTATTAAGTGTTTGTCATAATATCTAAGTGGTAATTTGTTAATTTTATGTGATATTCTTGAACGCAAACTTTTTGCGAATTTGTTTGCAACATCTGTCATCGCAATTGATTGGATAAATGTAAATAATGCACTTGCAATGTAAAGACAAGCAAGAGTAATTGCAATTTTCTTAACTCCATCCATATCCATTTTAGGTTCAACTACTGTTTTTATGCTTTCTGGCATTTCGTCTAATTTTGAATATAAATCTGTTGCACTGCTATTTTCGTCCATGCTACTCATTATCTCCATAAATTTAGTTTGGTCTTCTATGCTTATTTTTGTTCCATCAATTTCGATTTCTTGCATATTTTGAGTCATAAAGTTCTGCTTAACTTTTTCTGCTAAAGTTTGCATATTATCTTTATTTACAACTAATCCTTCAGATATTTTATCTGTTAAATCTGATAATTTATTTGGAGCAATTATAGACATTATAGAACCTAGAATTGCTAGAACTATTGCTATAAATATTAATATTTTAAAAGGTTTTAACTCTGAGAAAAGCCTTTTCATTGCTCCTTTAAAGTCTTTTGCTTTATCGGTAGGGTCTCCTCCTCTACCCATTGGTCCTCCTCTAGGCATTATCTAATTCCTCCTTTGACAATTGTGATAGTGCTATTTGTTTATAGACATCACATGTTTTTAATAATTCTTTATGTGTACCCATTCCAACTACTTTTCCTTCATCTAATACAAGAATTTTATCAGCATTCATAATTGTTCCAATTCTTTGGGCAACTATTAGAGTTGTAGCATCTTTGGTATATTTCTTTAATTCTTTTCTTAATACACTGTCTGTTTTATAATCTAATGCCGAAAAACTATCATCAAATATATAAATTTCTGGGTCTCTTGCAATAGCTCTTGCAATTGAAATTCTTTGTTTTTGACCACCAGATACATTTGTTCCACTTTGTGCCATTTGTGTATCATAACTATTTTCCATTTTTTCTACAAAGTCTTTTCCTTGTGCTACTTCAATTGCTTCTTTTACTTTATCTCTTGAAATTTCTCCTTTTCCATTATCTCCATAAGATACGTTTCCACTTACTGTATCGTTAAATATTACTGCTTTTTGTGATACATATCCTATTTTGTCATGTAGAAAGTGTTGTGTATAATCTTTTACATTTACTCCATCAACCAAAACTTCACCTTCAGTTGCATCATAAAATCTTGGAATTAGGTTGATTAATGTTGATTTACCAGAACCTGTTGAACCAATAAATGCTATTGTTTCACCTTTGTTTGCTTTAAATGATACATTTCTTAAAACATAATCTTCTCCATCTGGATATTTAAATCCAACATTTTTAAATTCTACTGTTCCAACTTCATTATTTGTGTTTTTATCAATAGTTCCGTCTTTTACAGTAATTTCTGTATCTAGGACTTCATTTATACGGTTTGCAGAAACTTGAGCACGTGGTACCATCATAAATATCATTGCAAGCATTAAGAATGACATTATAACTTGCATTGCATATGAACTAAATACAACCATGTTTCCAAAAATTCCTATTTTGTCTGCCATTCCTGCATCTCTTATTAAGTATGCTCCTATAAAGTAAATTCCAAGTGTTAGGAAGTACATTACCAAATACATTGTTGGTGATAATACTGAAAATGCTTTTTGGTTAAATAATTGCTGATTTGTAAGTTTTGTATTTACATCTTCAAATTTATTTTCCTGATAATTCTCAGCATTAAAAGCTCTTACAACTCTTATTCCTGTAAGGTTTTCTCTTGTAACTTCATTTATTCTATCTGTTAATTTTTGAACTATCTTAAATCTTGGCATTACAATTGCCATTAAAGTTGCTATTACAGACAATAAAACTATAACTCCAACTGCTGTTAATGAACTCCATTGCCAACTCTTATTTAATATTTTAGTTATTGCCCAAACTGCTGTGATTGGTGCTTTTATACTTAGCTGAAGTCCCATTGCAACTAGCATTTGAATTTGCGTTATATCATTTGTTGTTCTTGTTATTAAACTACTTGTTGAAAATCCCTTAACCTCATTCATTGCTAAGTTTCCAACCTTATTAAATAGCTTTTTTCTTACTTTCATAGAAAATGTTGCAGATATTCCAGATGCTATATATCCTACAATTATTGCAGATACTAAGCTTCCAAAGGCACAGCCTATCATATATCCTCCATTTTTTACGATTTCAGACATTTCGCTTCCTTCTGTTTGTACAAGTACTGTTATTTCTGACATATAGTCTGGCATTTTTAATTCTAGCCATACTTGACCTATTATTAGTATTAGGCATACTAGTGCTAGTAACCATTCTTTTTTGCCTAGATTTTTTAATAATTTTATCATTTTTTCCTCCTTTTTTGATTGGGAATGTCCCATTGGGACCGGTTCTTTTTGGGGCAATTTTGCAAAAGGAACTGTCCCGAATACGAAATTTTTTGTGCACCGTTTATTATATTATATTTTTTTTGGCAATGTCAAGAATTGTGTGCTAGTTCACAAAAGTTTCACATTACTATAATTTTTAGCCAGAAAAAATAGGAGGATATTCACCCTCCTATTTTTTTGCCAATATGACAGACAACACATTCAAGCTATTTTTCTTTTATTGTAAGATTAACCTTATCTCCACAATATGCCGAATGAAATCCCTTGGCTTCCAAAAGACCAAAAAGCTCTTCATCTACTTTTCGATTGTAATTAGATGCTTTTTCCAATTTTACCATGATGGTATAAGCTCCATCAAATTCCGATTTTCTGGAAGTAAAATTTCCATTTTTTAATTTCTTTTTTACCTCCTTGTAGATTTTTTTTGCAAGGATTTTTTCTTTGTTTTCCAATCGTTTCCGTGCTTCTTCCTGTTCTTTTGCTATTTTTAATGTTACCTCTGCAAGACTTTTACCCATATGTTGTTTTCCTCCTTATTGTTTAGTTTTGCATTTTTTAATGGTTTTTACCACCTGCTAATATCTATTATACCTTTATTATGTAAATTTGTCAATTTTATTGAAGCACCGCTTTCTAATCTATGATTTATTTATAGTAAATTATGTTCTGCACGGATGCAACTTTTTTTCACATTTTTTATCCATAATTATATGTATCAGAGTAATTTTATTTCTATTGACTTTTTATTAAATCTTGTTTTATAATATACTAAATTAAACATTAGTGTCCGTTCTATAAGAACGTAATCATTTTATTCCGATAGCTGCTCTAAAAGCTATCGTTTTTTGTATACTTTTTAAACATTATCATATAATATTAACACATGAGTGTCCATAGTTTTTATTTAGCTATGTCTATAAAAAAGCAATTACTTCCAAAATAAAGTAATTGCTTTTTTAATTTTTCCTAAAAATCCATCAAACTACAAGGATTCAAATACTCACCATCTTTACTCACTTCAAAATGCAAATGATATTCATCGCTAATCTCAAAAGCAGCACTATTTCCAACAGTACCTATAGTTTGACCCTCTTCAAGTTCTTCGCCTTCAACAACATACTCAGCAGTTAAAAGATTGGCATAAAGAGTTTGGTAACCTCCTTCATGACTTACAATAACGGTCAAACCATATCTTGGATCATTTTTAATCGATACAACCTTTCCTTTGCAAGAAGCCTTAACAACAGAAGTTTTATCAGCTTTTATATCTACTCCATTATGTGTTATCCATTCGTCAAGAGTATTCGAATAAACAAGAGAATCAGATGCAAACTCTCTTAAAATTTCACCCTTTATAGGTGCAGAAAATTTTATCTCTTCTTTTTTAGTTTCCGTATCTGTATTAGATGTAGTATTTTGTGACTGTGAAGTATTGTTCTTACTATTTTCTTCTTTTTCTTTAGTATTTTTAGTTGTATTTGAAGATGAATTTACAACCTTATTTTCATTTTTAGTTTCTGTTTTTGTAGAATTTTCAGTACTTTCGTTTAATTCATTTGCCGCCTCATTTACAGATTTTCCAACATCTATACTAACTGCCTCAAAATTATCATCTTTATTTTCTTTTTCTCCAAATTCTTGACTATCAGATATAACATCTCCTTGAACATTTGTCTTATTAACATTTATCAAATACACAATCAAAGAAGTCATAAGTACTCCAATTATAATAACTCCTGCAACAATCATCAACATTGTTATTTTTTCTTCATTATTTCTAAAATGCTCTCTCATATAATCCTCCTTAAAATTTAACTAATCATATTATTTACCTTTTAAGGAAATTTATACTCTTTAATCACATATTATTATATTTTGAAGTTCCTTTGGATTACCAATTACATATACTTCTGCTAAATCTTTTATATCATAATTTTTATAAACATCACTTTCTAATGCTTTATAAATATCACTATCTTTTTTTAAACAAATTTTGTAATCATTTATTATTTTACCACAGAACCTTTTCTTTTTTACTTTCACATTTTCTTCCAAATTTATTAAAATAGAAGTATCAAATAAAATGTATTTATTGATTAACTCTTCTGGAAAATCCACATTCAGAATTATCTCAGAATTTGACAAAGCTTTTTTCTTATTATTTGTCAGTGTTACAACAATTCCATATTCCTCCCAAAGCCTATCTTTTACTCCTTTAAAGCAGTTTATATTATTTGTTACTACATTTAGACTTTTAAACTTTTTTGATAATTCTTCTATCAAATTTAACCCCCACGTATTTATACCGTTTATCAAAATACTTAACTTAGTTTCTTGCTCTTTTAATGCGTTTTGTTTGCAAATATTATCTAATATCTTATTTATAAGCTTTTTTTGTAACCCTTTACCATCAATTATAGAAAAACCATTGCTGTATAGCAAGTTTGACAAATCTTTGTCCTTTTTTAAATTTTCAGAAATAATTATTTTTTTCACATTATTTTCATTTAGAATCATCTTTAATTTTTGCACTATTTTTATCTTTTTATTTATTTTTAATTTTTCAAAATTGTAATTTAACACGATTTTATCATCTATTATTTTAATTTTCTTCGCATACCATTTTGTGGCTCTTTCTTCTAATAAAAAAACACGCATACATTTCACCTACTGAAATATATGCGTACATAATATTTTTATTCTTATTTTTTTATTGCTAAAATTTTGAACTTGATAATACCTTCTGGTGCATCTACATCAACAACTTCACCTTTTTTTCTACCTAGTAAAGCTTTTCCTATAGGTGATTCATTTGATATTTTGTTTTGAGACAAATCAACTTCTGTTGAACCAACTATTGTATATATAACTTCTTCTTCAAATTCTTCATCATATAATTTTACAGAATTTCCAATTTGAACTGTTTTGGTGTCAATTTCACTACTATCAATAACCTTTGCATTTCTTATTTTAGTTTCTAATTCTGCAATTTTTTGCTCATTTTCTGCTTGAGCTCCTTTTGCTTCATCATATTCTGAATTTTCTGATAAATCTCCAAAACCTCTTGCAGTCTTTATTCTTTCTGCAATTTCTGTTCTTTTTTCTGTTTTTAGGTAATTTAACTCTTCTTCTAATTTGTCAAATCCTTCTTGTGTTAATATAACTTCTTGTTGTTCGTTCATTTTAATCATTCTCCTTCTTGTCATTTTTTGGTAACATTTCCTTTTCTTTGTGGAAATATATTGATAAAATTCCTATACTTACTACATATAATCCAATTGCAATTGAGTTTGAAATTCTTCCAAATGGAATTCTTGTAATTGCAATTATTGAATAATATAATAATTCTGCTATTATAGGTGTAAATATTCCTTTTAATAGAACTTTTCTTAAACCTATTTTATGATACATTATTATAAAATATAATAAAATAGCTGCAAATGTAACTACTCCTGGTAATATGTATGGTTTTAATATATCTCTTATTCTAGTATTTGGTATACTAATTATATTTATATCATCAGTTGAAATATCAGTTTTACATTCTTCATTTATTTTGCTTATTAAATTTTGTTTTTCTTCATCACTTATTGATGTTGATATTATTTCCACAGCATTGCCAAATCTTTCTAATTTTTGAACCTTTACTTCTCTATTTTCTAAAACGCTTTTAGAAATTTCTTCTATTTTTGAAATATCAATTTCTGTACTATTTGATATCATTATCTCTTGCCTATTTTTGTACATCATTTCAATATTGAAACCTTTTTTTGCACATATTATAGCACCAATAATAATTATAATTGCTACAATAATGCATACTATTTTTTTTGCATTTCCTTGTTCTTTCATCTATTTTCTTCCTTTCCAATTAATCTAACATATCTCTTGTTATTACATAATTATAAATTAAACTTAATAACAAGCCCCAGAATATAAACATTCCAAATGTTGATATTTTAGTCCATTTTATAAATGCAAAAACTACTGCAATTATAAATATTGGAATAGATTTTACCATTATTGCTTTAAATTCTTTTACATATAATTTTGATTTTATTTCATTATCTGTTTCTTTTATTGAAAGTAATTTGTATGTTATTAAATAATTTATTGCTAAAACTATTGCTAATGCACAAATACTTTCTAATGTTACTGTAACATTAGTATATCTTACTAATAATAAATATAACCCAGCAAATCCGACAAATGCAATTGATGCAATTAATCCTCTTAATTTATATTTGATTACCAATATAGCTAATACAATTACAGATACAATTATAACAAAATATATCACTTTGCTTAAGTCTGTTTTTGTTATATCACTATTTATATAATTGTTTTCAGCAATTTTATATGTAAGTGGCATTTTTCCTGAATTTATTACTGCTGCTATTGTTGAAGCTGATTGCAATGAATCTGAAATAGAAGCTTGGTCTGTTGTTGCCTTATTCATTGATAAATCTATAACACCATCTTCAATTTTCGTATCAAAACTTGTTGTTATCATATCATTATTATCTACTGATAAAATAATTTTCTTTTGAGTTTCCTTTTTTGATGTATCTTCTGAATCTGTATTTTCATCACTGTTTTCACTATTTTCTGTATTAGTATTTTCATTTGTGTTATTTTCATTAGTATTATTCTCATCAGTAGAATTCGTATTTTCTGTACTATTTGAAGTTGTATTTTCCTTTGTTGCATAATCTCCTTCACTTATTTCTCCCAAAACATTTTTTCCTGTTTTATTAAATCTAAATTCAAGATATACTGTTGTTCCACTAGATGTTGTATTATAAACTGTTGAAACTTTTTTTACATCATCATTTGTTAAAAATACTTTTGATGTGTCTTCTGAATCTTTAATTTCAAATTTTGCAACTTGTAAAATATTGCTTACTGTATGGTCTGTCTCACTGTTTTCTGGTAATTGTAAATAAATTGTTCCATTTTCTTTATTAACACTTATGTTATAATCTTCAACATTTAGTGTTTTTAATCTTGTTTGTATTATTGATTTTGCTTTTTCATAATTCTCTTCTGTTAGGTCTTGCTCAGCATTAATCTTATTTTCTGTTTTTTGATATGAATTTGATTCAATTGCACTGTCTGTATAACTATCTGTATTTCCAACTACTTTTCCGCTTGAATCTAAAACCTCTGTTGCATCACTTACTTTAAATACTAGTTCTCTGTATCCACTTAGGTCTTTTCCCAAATCATAGCTTTTTACCTGATTTTCCATTTTATTAGCTTGTTCCTTATATATTCCTACAAATGATATTAAACATATAACCACAATAGCCGTTATTTCTGTTATTAATTTTAATTTTCTTTCTTTCAATTTTTTATCCTCCTTATTTTTTTTTCAATCTTATAATAATTTTGTATTATTTATAATAAGCTCATACCATATTTTTAAATATTTTGCAGCATATTTGCTCATAATTGTTCTGTCCATAAATATTTTGAAATAGTCTAATACTGGACATATTTTTGTATCTATATCTAGCTTTAATGATATTACTTTTGTTTCTGCATCAAGTTTTAATTCTGCATTTGTTACAGCATAATTTACCTTGTCATGAATATCAAATGTTGCTATATTGTTTTTTGAAACTCTTGACCTCGCAACATCTGATTTGTCTGCTAATATCAATGCTGCTGAAATGTCACTTATTGCAGTTCCAGTATTTTCATCATGGTTTCCTATTGCCATCATTATTTCAGTTCTTTCTTTTACATTCATTCCCATATCTTTTAACAAATTATAACTTAATATTGCTCCTGAATGTGCATGATCTACTCTGTTTACACAATTTCCAATATCATGCATATATCCTGCAATTCTTGTTAATTCTACTGTTCTTTCATCATACCCTAAATCTTTTAATATGTCTCCTGCTCTTTTAGAAACTATTCCTATGTGCCTATATGAATGTTCTGTGTATCCGAAGCACATCAAGTTGCTTTTGAGCTCCTTCTATTAAGGCTTTTATTTCTTCATTGTTTTTTACATCTTCTAATGTTACCATCTTTAGCCTCCTTTTTTATTTTTTAAACTTGTTCTATTTTAGCCCAAATGTAAAAAAATATCAACATTTTTTGCAAACTTTTTGATTTTTTTGCTTTATGTTCCATCGGGATCGGGTCTTTTTGGTGCAATGCTCCATCGGGACCGGGTCTTTTTGGTGCAATTGCTAGTTGACATTTTGGGTGAATTATATTAATATATATTAAAATTTAAAGGAGGTTAGATTAATCATGTCTAATATTTTATCATATTTATTCGAATCAAATGCAATAAAATTTTGCAAAGAAAATGAACCATTTTGGCTAACATCAGGAAAACTTTCTCCATATTTTTTCAATAGCCAATACGTATACGGAGGAGAAAAAGAATCTACTGAATTTTTAAATTACATAACAGATGAATTAGCTTCAATTAATGAAAGTAAAACCCAAAAATTAGACTTACCTAAAAAGCTTTTTGATAAAGTTTTAGCTGAATATAATTCAAATAAGATTTATCAAGATGTTATAAACCAAATGAAAGAATATATAGAAACTAACATTGGTATAGATAATTTTAAATATATTTCAGGTGGTGAAAGAAGAGACTGGTATTTTTCTGTAATCTTAGCTTATTTATTAAATAAACCACATTTAACTATTTTTAAAGATATGTCTGCTATTTATAGTTCTTCTGATTTTGAAACTACTAACCCTATCTCAGATTTAAATGGTGAAAAAGTTTTACATTTATCTGATCTAATTACTACTGCATCAAGTTATATTAAAAGATGGGTTCCTATTATTAAAAACTTGAATGGTGTTATGGAACATACTTTGGTTGTTATTGATAGAAATCAAGGTGGTTTTGATAATTTGAAAGAAGTTGGCGTTACTGCTCATGCTCTTGCAACAGTTAATAAAAATCTATTTGAAGAAGCCTTAGCTCATGGTGCTATTAATCAAGAACAATTGGATTTTATTAATAAGTATTTCGAGAATCCTGATGAAACTATGAAGGAATTTTTAGTTAAACATCCTGAATTTATTGAAAATAGTTTGAAATCTGATAATGAGAGAACTTTAACTAGAGTTCATACTTTGATTGATGAAGATTTGTATGGATTGGGATTAAAATAGAACGTTTTACATAATTTGACTTTTTAGCATAAATTTGATACAATATATCCTGTTAAACTAAAATTAGCATTTTACGTTGCCTTTTTATAAAGCAACCATCAACAGGAGGGAAAGAAAAATGCAAAAAAAAATAATAGGCGCAATACAAAGCTCTTTTCTAACACCTTATCGGTGGAGTTTTGCTATTGAAAGATATTCACTAAATATTTCCGTGAATGTTTCTCATTTAACTGAAAAAAGAAAAAAACAAATACGTAACCAAAGGCAAAAAATTGATAACTTTTTCAATTCTTTAACAGTAGACGATTGTTTTAACATAATTCAGTTATACAAAACATTTACAAGAATGATTTTTACTAAGCATGAATTACAAAAATGCAAAAAAGTAGAAATCTATCTATTGTATTTTTCGGATACTCAGGCTACAACAGATATAACAAAATTAAGCCGAACAGAAGCTAAAAGCCGTATAGTAACACAATATGGCTTATTAAAAGAACTCTGTTTATATGAGCCTGAAAATGATGAATTGTATCATGTATACTCTAATCTAAATTGGTTGTGGAAGACAAACAAGTATCAGTTAAGATATAGTCATAAAAATAATAAAAAAACATTAATTTGTGATGATGAATATCAGCCTGATAATCCACAAATATTGGAAAAATATGTCCAAGAAAGTATTGATGATATAATCAAATACATTGATACATTCATTTGATGTCCTCTAAAAAGCTATTAGCTACAATTACGTTGTATCTAATAGCTTTATTTCTTTTGTTTATATTTTACTAAAAAAAGAAAATAGCAACTATTTTTGCTATTTTCCCCAAATATATATATTCCTATTCCAAGAATCCCTTATAGTGTCTCATAACTAACTGAGATTCTAATTGTTGGATTGACTCAATTGCAACACCAACAACAATTAAAAGTGCAGTACCACCAAATGTTATATCTAATGAAGTAAATCTTAATAACATTGGTAAAATAGCGATAACAGCTAAATAAAATCCACCAAATAATGTTATTTTAGAAATTACATTAGATAAATAATCAGTTGTAGGTTTTCCTGCTCTAATTCCAGGTATAAAACCACCATTTTTCTTAATATTTGCTGATATTTCAGCAGGGTTTGTCATTGCATATGTCCAGAAGAATGTAAATCCTACGATTAGTAATAAATAAACTAACGCATTTGCTATAGTATATCCCCATCCAACACTAGATGATGATGTAGCCATAGAGAATTTATATAATGTTGCCCAAAATCCTGTAGATGTAGCAACATCTGTCTTAAATATTTGAATTATCATTGCAGGGAATGTCAAGAATGATGATGCAAATATTATAGGCATAACTCCTGCCATTGCAAGTTTAAGTGGTATATTTGTGTTTTGAGCTCCAACCATTTTTCTTCCAACAACTCTTTTTGAATATTGTACAGGTACCCTACGTTCTGCTTGTTGCATATATACAACTGCAGTAACTAATACTAGAGCTCCAAGTGCAATTCCAATTGCTGTTAAGAAACCAGTTGTGCTAAATCCGTTTGATGTTGCTATCAAACGATACATTGTAACTAATACAGATGGTAATCTAGATATAATACCAATAAAGATTATTAAGGAAATTCCATTTCCTATACCTTTGCTTGTAATTTGCTCTCCAAGCCACATAAGTAATGAAGTACCTGCAATAAATCCTGCAACTATCATTGCTCCTGTAAGGAAACTTTCATTTACGAAAACTCCGTATGATTTATAAGATAAATATACACCTATAGCTTCTATAAAAGCTAAGAATATTGTTAATATTTTTGTATATTTATTTATTTTTTGTTTACCATCTTCTCCACCTTCTTTAGTCAATCTTTCTAGAGATGGTATAACCATTCCTAGAAGTTGAATAACTATTGTAGATGTTATGTAAGGTGTAATGCTCATTGCAAATATTGAAAATTTAGCAAAAGCACCACCTGAAATCAAGTTTATCATTCCAGCTAAGCTAGATGAACTATCACTCATTAAATTATTTAATGCTGATATATCAACACCCGGAACTGTGATATAACAACCAAGTCTAAAAAGAATTATTAGTAGCAATGTATACCAAAGCTTTTTTCTAATATCAGGTGTTTTTAGTGCGTTTTTTATTGTTTTAAACAATTAAATCACCTCTGCCTTTCCGCCTAAAGCTTCGATATTTTCTTTTGCCTTTGCTGTAAATTTAACAGCTTTTACATTTAATTTCTTTTCTAACTTACCAGTTGCTAAAACAACTATTCCGTCTTGGATTTTTCCAATTATTCCTTCAGCTAAAAGTGTTTCTGCTGTAACATCTGTTGCAGTAGATTTATTAAGCATTGTTAATGTTACTTCTGTGTAGTTTTTAGCATGAATATTTGTAAATCCTCTTTTTGGTAATCTTCTATATAATGGTGTTTGACCACCTTCAAAACCACGTCTAACTCCTCCGCCAGATCTTGCTTTTTGACCTTTTTGACCTCTACCTGAAGTTTTTCCTAGTCCTGAACCGATTCCTCTTCCTACTCTTTTAGATTTTACTCTTTTCATAGCTGGCTTTAATTCTTCGATTTCCATTTTCGCACCTCCTCTTTGTTGTAGGGGGACACATCTTCTTTTCCACGGTTCTTTCTTTGGGGCTTTAAGATATGTCCCCCCGTGTGAATATGTGATGTTACGCCATTTACTTTCTGCCAAGTTCTGCTCTTTTATTGGCTTTCTTCTCCCTACTTTTATCTATTAACTCCTATTATAATATATCTTCTGGTTTCTTTCCTCTTTTTGCAGCTACAGATTCAACTGTTTGCATTGATTTTAAACCTTCGATTGTAGCATATACTACGTTTCTTGGATTGTTTGTTCCAATTATTTTTGTACGAATATTTTTATATCCTGCAAGCTCTAATACTGGTCTAACACTACCTCCAGCGATAATTCCAGTACCTTCAGCTGCTGGCTTTAACATAACTTTAGCACTGTCAAATTTTCCGAAATATTCATGTGGTACTGTTGTATTTACGATTGGAACTTCTATTAAGTTCTTTTTAGCATCTTGGATAGCTTTTTTGATAGCTTCTGGAACTTCGGCAGCTTTACCGTTTCCAACACCAACATGACCATTTCCATCTCCAACAACAACTACTGCTGAAAATCTCATATGTCTACCACCCTTAACAACTTTTGTAACTCTGTTAAGTGCAACAACTTTTTCTTTTAATTCATTTTCTTGCTTTTCTTCCATGTTAATTAGTTTTCCCTCCTTTTTTCTATTGACAGGGGACACACTTTTTTACGGGTCTTTCCATGGGGACAAAGTATGCCCCTACCCTTATTAAAAAGTGATTCTCCCTAATTTTATTTAGGTTTTATGTTGTTATTAGAAGTTAAGTCCGCCTTCTCTTGCGGCTTCTGCTACTTCTTTAACAACTCCGTGATATATGTATCCACCACGATCAAAAACGATGTCTTTTATGTTTATTTTTTCAGCTCTTTTTGCAATTAAAGTTCCAACTTCTTTAGCAGCAACTTTATTTGCGTGTTTTTCTTTAACTTCTTTATCTAATGTTGAAGCTTGAGCTAAAGTACAACCATTTACATCATCTATAAGTTGAACATAAATATTACTGTTACTTCTGAAAACACTTAATCTTGGTCTTTCAGGTGTTCCAGCTATTTTATTTCTTACTCTTTTATGTCTTCTAACTCTTTCTAATTTTCTATCAGTTTTTGAAACCATTTTGTTCTCCTTTCATAATTTTTCTCAAGGAATTTAATCATTCTATTTACCTGTTTTACCAACTTTACGTCTAATAACTTCTTCAGCGTATTTAATTCCTTTACCTCTATATACTTCAGGTGGTCTTTTTGTTCTGATAACTGCAGCTGTTTGACCAACTAATTCTTTATCAATTCCTCTTACTATAATTGTGTTAGCATTTGGAACATCAAAAGTAATTCCTTCTGGTGCTTCAAATATTACAGGGTGTGAATATCCAAGTGAAAGATTTAGGTTATTTCCTTGTTTTTGAACTCTGTAACCAACACCATTTATTTGTAATTCTCTAGTAAATTCATTTTGAACACCTGTAATCATGTTATTTATTAAAGTTCTTGTTAATCCATGTAAGCTTTTGCTTCTTCTTACATCTGAATCTCTAGAAACTGTTAATATTCCATCTTCTAATTTCATAGAAATTTCTGGTTCAACTGTTCTTTCTAGTGTTCCTTTTGGTCCTTTTACAGTAATATGTTGTCCATCGATTTTAACATCAACTCCAGCAGGTACTGTAATAGGTTTATTTCCTATTCTTGACATCTTATTTCTCCTTCCTACCAAATATAAGCTAAAACTTCTCCACCTATTCCAGCATTTCTTGCTTCTTTATCTGTCATTAATCCTTTTGATGTTGAAATTATAGCAATTCCTAAACCATTTAATACTTTAGGTAATTCTTCTTTTCCAGCATATACTTTTAATCCTGGTTTACTGATTCTTTTTAATCCATCAATTACTCTTGTTCCTTTTTCATCATATTTTAGAGTAATTCTTATAACACCTTGTGTGTTATCTTTGATTTCTTCAAAAGATTTTATGTATCCTTCTTTGAATAAAATTTCAGCTATACCAAGTTTCATTTTTGAACAAGGTACATCTACTGTTTTATGTTTAGAAGTATTTGCATTTCTTATTCTTGTTAGCATATCTGCTATTGGATCTGTAGTATTCAATTTATACTTACCTCCTTCTTCTTCTTTTTTCTTTTTCTTATTTATTTACTCCTCTGTCAAATTGATTAAAAATAGTAAGATGTGCATTTTTGATGTTTATTATGAGCTGAGGCTATACGTCTGTATGCCGATGTTCATAATAAATGTCGAAAATGTGCAGATTGCTGTTTTTAATCGATTTGACTACCAGCTTGCTTTCTTAACTCCTGGAATTTCACCTTTATGAGCTAATTCTCTAAAACAAATACGGCAAATTCCATATTTTCTAATATAAGCATGTGGTCTACCACAAAGTTTACATCTATTATATTCTCTTGTTTGATACTTTTGTGGTTTTTGTTGTTTAACCTTCATTGACATTTTTGCCATAGAACCTAAATCCTCCTCTTAATTATTATTTAAGTTCAAATTAATTGTGGAAAGGCATTCCTAATAATCTTAACAACTCTCTTCCTTCTTCATCAGTGTTAGCAGTTGTTACGAAAATTATATCCATTCCTCTTAATTTGTCTACTTTGTCATATTCGATTTCTGGGAATATTAATTGTTCTTTTATACCCATAGAGTAATTACCTCTACCATCAAAAGAATTGCTTGAAACTCCTCTGAAATCTCTAACTCTTGGAAGTGCGACATTCATTAATTTGTATGCAAAATCATACATTTTGTCTTGTCTTAATGTAACTTTGCATCCCATGTCAGCTCCTTCTCTTATTTTGAATGCAGCAATTGATTTTTTTGCCTTTGTTATAACTGGTTTTTGACCTGTTATTTGTGTTAAATCATTTATTGCATTTTCTAATGATTTAGGATTGTCTCTTGTATCTCCTAAACCAATGTTTATTACTATTTTATCTAATTTTGGAACTTCCATTATTGATTTATATCCAAACTTTTTCATTAAAGCTGGAACTACTTCTTTTTGATATTGTTCTTTTAAGATTTCCATCTAATTTGTTCCTCCTTTCTTAAAACCATTAATCTATTTTGCTATTGCATTTTTTGCAAATTCTAAATTTCTTTCCTTCTTCAATAACATATCCAACTCTTGTAGATTTTCCACATTTTGGGCAAACTATGTTAACTATTGATGAATGAATTGGAAATTCTGAAGATACGATTCCGCCTTCTCTATTTGGTGCAGCTTTTACGTGTTTTTTTCTAACATTTATACCTTTTACTATAACTTTTTCAGATTTTGGTATTACACTTAAAACTTCACCTGTTTTGCCTTTATCATTTCCTGATAAAACAATAACATTATCACCTTTTTTTAGTTTCATTAAGGTATTCCTCCTTTTTCTAAATTTCTGCTAATATTTTTATAGAACTTCTGGAGCTAATGAAAGTATTTTCATGTATTCTCCTTCTCTTAATTCTCTAGCAACAGGTCCAAATATACGTGTTCCTTTTGGTGTTTTATCTTCTTTTATTATTACAGCAGCATTTTCATCAAATCTTACATAAGAACCATCAGCTCTTCTTATAGGATTTTTTGTTCTAACTACAACTGCTTTAACAACATCACCTTTTTTTACAACTCCACCTGGTGTTGCTGATTTTACAGAAGCAACTATTATATCTCCAATACTTGCTGTTTTTCTGTAAGAACCACCTAAACATCTGATACACATAATTTCTTTAGCACCTGTGTTGTCAGCTACTTTTAATATACTTTGTTGTTGTACCATTTTTCGGTATCCTCCTTTTCTATTTGGTAAAGGGACACATCTTCTTCATCACGGGTCTTTCTTTGGGGCTTTAAGATATGTCCCTCCGTGTGAATATTTGA
Organism: uncultured Clostridia bacterium; assembly: GCA_934121905.1. Classification (GTDB taxonomy): domain Bacteria; phylum Bacillota; class Clostridia; order TANB77; family CAG-508; genus CAG-269. Next base: position 274,893 of record CAKOVI010000001.1, on the reverse strand, counting down.
TGTTACCTCTTTTTATTTATTGCAATTTTTTGACTATTTAACTATAGCTTTTTCTACTATTTCAACTACTCTCCATCTTTTATCCTTTGAAAGAGGTCTAGTTTCCATAACTTTTACTTTATCTCCAATACCGCAACTGTTGTTTTCGTCATGTGCTTTTAATGTATATGTTTTCTTAACGATTTTTCCATAAACACTATGTTTTACATTTCTTTCAACAGCTACAACTACAGTTTTATCCATTTTATTAGATTTAACTGTACCGATCATTGTTTTACGAAGATTTCTTGTTTGATCCATTACTCATTTACCCCTTTCTTTTCAGCGATTTTTCTTTCTGTTAAAACAGTGTTGATTCTAGCTATATCTTTTTTAACATCTCTTATTTTCATAGGATTGTCTAAAGTGTTTGTAGCTAGGCTAAATTTTAATTTAAATAATTCTGTCTTTAATTCACCTAATTCTTTTTCCAATTCAGGTGAAGACATTTCTTTTATTTTATTAATTTTCATTATTTTCACCCTCCTCGATAGCAACTTCTTTCATTACAAATTTTGTTTTTACTGGTAATTTATTTTTAGCTAATCTTAAAGCTTCTCTAGCTGTTGTTTCTGATACTCCTGCTATTTCAAACATAACTCTACCAGGTTTTACTGCAGCTACCCAAAATTCTGTATTACCTTTACCTTTACCCATACGAGTTCCAGCTGGTTTTCTTGTAATTGGTTTGTCTGGGAATATTTTAATCCAAACTTTACCATCTCTTCTCATATAACGAGTCATAGCAACTCTGGCTGCTTCTATTTGGTTTCCTGTGATTAATCCAGCCTCTACAGCTTGTAATCCGAATTCTCCATGAGAAACTGTTGTTCCTCTTGTTGCTTGACCTCTATTTCTACCTTTTTGTACTTTTCTATGTTTTGTTCTTTTTGGCATTAATGGCATTATGCTTCTCCTCCTTCCATTTTTTTAGTTGGAAGAACTTCTCCTTTATATATCCAAACTTTTACACCGATTTTTCCATATGTAGTATTTGCTTCTGCAAATCCATAATCTATATCAGCTCTTAAAGTTTGAAGTGGAATATTTCCTTCTTTATAGAATTCAGTTCTAGCCATATCAGCTCCACCTAATCTTCCTGATACTGCTGTTTTAATTCCAGCTGCTCCAGATTTCATAGTTTTTTGCATGCATTGTTTCATGGCACGTCTGAATGAAATTCTTCTTTCTAGTTGTGAAGCTATATCTTCTGCAACAAGTGTTGCATCTAAACTTGTATTTTTAACTTCTACAACATTTAGGTTTACATCTTTTCCTATTAATTTTTTAATATCAGCTCTTAAGCTTTCAGCTCCAGCTCCACCTTTTCCGATTAATATACCAGGTTTAGCTGTATAAACATTAACTTTAACTGATTTAGCTGTTCTTTCTATCTCAATGTTAGCAATTCCAGCTTCGTATTCTTTTTTCTTTAAAAATTTACGAATTTTTTGATCTTCTACTAAATAGTCTGCAAAATTTTTGTCATCTGCATACCATTTAGAGCTCCAGTCTTTGATTATTCCTAATCTAGCTCCTGTTGGGTGTACTTTTTGTCCCATAGCTTGTTAGCCTCCTTCTTTGATTTTATTCGTGTTCCTTTAGAACTATTGTTATATGACTTGTTCTTTTTCTAATTCTTACTGCTGAACCTTTTGCAGCTGGTCTAATTCTTTTTAGAGTTGGACCTTGGTTTGCATAGATTTCAGAAATATATAATTTATCATGTTTCATTTCATGATTGTTTTCAGCATTTGCAATAGCTGATTTTAAAAGCTTTTCGATTATTTCTGAAGAAGCTTTTGGTGTAAATTTAACTATTGCTAAAGCTTCGTCTACGTCTTTTCCTCTTATTAAATCTGCAACAATTTTAACTTTTCTTGAAGATATTCTTGCATATTTAAGAGTTGCTTGAGCTGTTTTTATTTCTTCCATTTTAAATTAATCTCCTCTCTTTATATTAGTAGATTTGTTTATTTATTATTTTTTAGTTGTTTTTTCTCCTGCATGACCTTTGAATGTTCTTGTAGGAGCAAATTCACCTAATTTATGACCAATCATTTCTTCTGATATATAAACAGGAACATGTTTTCTTCCGTCATGAACAGCTATTGTATGACCAACCATTTGTGGGTAAATTGTAGATGCTCTAGACCATGTTTTAACAACTTCTTTTTTGTTTTCAGCGTTCATAGCTTCAATTCTTTTCATTAATTCTGGAGCTACGAAAGGCACTTTTTTACTTGATCTTGACATAAGTTTTATTTCCTCCTCTTAACTATAAATTTATTAGATTGTTTCTTTTTATTTCTTGTCTTGTATCCAAGAGCTGGTTTACCCCAAGGTGTCATTGGTCCTGCGTGACCGATTGGAGCTTTACCTTCACCACCACCATGTGGGTGATCACATGGGTTCATTGCAGATCCTCTAACTTCTGGTCTCCATCCCATATGTCTCTTTCTTCCGGCTTTACCTAAATGTACGTTTCCGTGATCAGCATTTCCGATAACTCCGATTGTTGCTCTACAATTTGCTAAAACTAATCTCATTTCTCCAGAAGGTAATCTTACATGTGCATATTTTCCTTCTTTAGCCATTAATTGAGCACTTTGTCCAGCAGCTTTTACAAGTTTTCCACCTTGTCCTGGATTTAATTCTATATTGTGGATTAAAGTACCAACTGGAATACTGTTGATTTCCATGCAGTTTCCTGGTTTTATATCTGCTGATTTTCCAGATACAACTTTATCTCCATCTGTTAATCCTTGAGGTGCTAAGATATATGCTTTTTCTCCATCTTCATATTTGATTAAAGCTATATTTGCACTTCTGTTTGGATCATATTCGATACCGATAACTTCTGCTACCATATCATCTTTTTTACGTTTAAAATCTATTATTCTATATTTTTGTCTGTTTCCTCCACCTTGATGACGTACTGTTATTCTACCATAAGAGTTTCTTCCTGCTTTTTCTTTCTTTACTGCTAGTAAAGATTTTTCAGGAGTTTTCTTTGTTATCTCTTTGTAGTCTAATACTGTCATGTTTCTTCTAGATGGTGTATATGCGTTAAATCTTTTTGTTGCCATTTTTTATTCTCTCCTTTTTTATTTTTTAGCGAATTTTTTCCTGCTTCGCCCACAGATAAAATTTATTTTCCGGGTTATTTCCCGATATTATTTTTAGGTTTATGCACCTGTAAAGTCTTCGATTGAATCTTTAAATTTCTTTGTTCCTTTAACTTCTTTTCCACCTTTTGCTAAGTATGTTTCTGCTTTAGGATCTGTATCTATAGTAACTATAGCTTTTTTCCAATCTGAAGTTCTACCTTGATGGTATCCTACTCTTTTCTTTTTACCATTTACATTCATTGTATTAACTTTTAATACTTTAACACCGAAAAGTTTTTCAACGGCTTTACCGATTTCAACTTTTGTTGCTTTTTTGTTTACTTTGAAAGTATATTTTCCTTCTTGTAAACCATTGTTACTTTTTTCAGTAACGATTGGGGCTATTATTATTTCTTCTGCTATCATGATTAAGCATACACCTCCTCTAATTTTTTAACAGTATCTAATGTTAAAACTAAGTTAGTATATCTTAATAAATCATAAACATTTATTGTGTTTGCAAGTATTGCTTTAGCTCCTTCAATGTTTCTTGTTGATGCTTGGACATTTAAGTTCTTTTCTGGTAATATAACTAATGTTTTACCTTCTAATTTTAAATTGTTTAAAGCATTAACCATTGATTTTGTTTTGATTTCAGCTAACTCTAATTTATCAACTACTGTTAATTTGTTTTCTAATACTTTAGAACTTAATACTGATTTTATTGCTAATCTCTTTTCTTTTTTATTTACAGTATATCTGTATGAACGTGGTTTTGGTCCTAATGCTATACCACCTTTAATCCATTGTGGTGCACGGATACTTCCTTGTCTTGCACGTCCTGTTCCTTTTTGTCTCCATGGTTTTCTTCCACCACCACGAACTTCTGATCTTGTTTTTGTACTTTGTGTACCTTGTCTTTGATTAGCTAAGTAGTTAACTAGTACTTCGTGTACTATTGTTTCATTTGGTTCAATTCCAAATACTTTTTCATTTAATTCTACATCACTAACCTTTTTACCGTTTATATCATATACGTCTACTTTTGGCATGACTTATTTCCTCCTTTCTTAGTCTATAGCCTTAACAGCTGATTTTATTTTTAATATTGCACCTTTTGCTCCAGGTACGCTTCCTTTAACTAGGATTACATTTTTATCCATATCAACAGCTACTACATCTAAGTTTTGGATTGTAACTGTTACATGTCCCATATGTCCTGGTAATTTCTTACCTTTGAATACTCTTCCTGGTGTAGATGTTGGTCCCATTGAACCTGGTCTTCTATGATACATTGATCCATGTCCCATAGGTCCTCTAGATTGACCATGTCTTTTTATAACACCTTGGAATCCTTTTCCTTTTGATGTTCCTTGAATATCAACTTTTTCTCCAGCTGCAAATATATCAGCTTTTACTTCATCTCCTACTTTGAATGATGAAATATCATCTAATCTAAATTCTCTTAAATGTTTTTTAGGGTCTAATTTAGATTTTGCAAAATGTCCCATTTCTGGTTTGTTTATATGTTTTGCTTTTACATCACCAAATCCTAATTGTATAGCATTGTATCCATCTGTTTCAGATGTTTTTACTTGTGCTACTACACATGGTCCAGCTTCTATTACTGTTACTGGAATAACTAATCCGTTTTCATCGAATATTTGTGTCATTCCTATTTTCTTTCCGATTAATCCTTTTTTCATTTCTTTCTTTCCTCCTATTGGCTGACAGCTTTTGGCCAGCATTGGTTTTTATTTTTTATGTATTTGGCTTTCTTTATATATAAGCCTTTTTGAAATCTTATAATTTGATTTCGATATCAACACCTGCTGGTAATTCTAATTTCATTAATGAATCAACAGTTTTTTGTGTTGGGTAAAGAATGTCTATAACTCTTTTATGTGTTCTCATTTCGAATTGTTCTCTTGAGTCTTTGTGTTTGTGTGGAGAACGTATTACTGTTACAACTTCTTTCTTTGTTGGTAGTGGAATAGGTCCTGAAACTTTTGCTCCTGTCTTTTTAGCAGTTTCTACTATCTTTGCAGCAGACTGATCTAAAATTTGAGATTCATAAGCTTTTACCCTTATTCTGATTTTTTCACTAGTAACAACTTGATTTGCCATTGCTATTTTCCCTCCTTATATTTTTTTGTATTTGTTTAGCTTGGCAAGTTATAATGCACCCGGGTGTTTTGTGTTTTCCCATTTAAAAATCCCAAATTGCATGAATATTTTGGGATAAGTGCTTTATATTTTTATTCTCTTAATTTTTTAAGATTAAACTTACCGCCTGGTCTGAGCCATGACATACTCCATCGAAGTTCCCTCCATCCGTAAGGATGTAGCCACATTCGACTTCAACGCTAAAATTCATACTCGAATAGTATATAACTTTTTTGAGGTTATGTCAATAGCTTTCAGGCATTTTTTCTAATCTTTTGCCAATTTTATAATTTCTTCCATTATTTTTCCTGTAACTTCAACTAAGATTTGTTTATCTTTCTTTAATTCTTTATTTCCTTTATATTTTTCTAAGTTCAAAGGTTCTCCATATGTTATTGTGGCTTTTTTAAAAGGCTTTTCTCCACCTTTTATCCCCACAGGTATTACAACCGCATCAGAATTTAATGCAAAATAGGCTACACCAGTCTTTGGCTTTAAACCTTTTTTCAAACCATTTCTTGTTCCTTCTGGAAATATCGCTAAACATTTTCCTTCTTTTAATGTTTTTAAAGATTCTTTCATCGGTCCAAAATCTTTATCATTTCTTTTTACTAAAATTACATCAAATACTTTTCCTAAAAATGCTAAAAATTTGTTTTTGGTAAGTTCTTCCTTTGCTACGAATCTTACATCTCTTCTTTTGCAGGTTACTTCTAATAATGGTGGATCTAAAAAACTTTTGTGATTTGCACAAAATATTACAGAACCTGTTTTAGGTATATTTTTTGATCCTACTATTTTTGCTCTATATACTATTTTACAATATATAAATATAAAAAAATTACATATTATTCTTACTACTTTATACATTCTTCCTACCTTCTCTTTTGATTTATTATTTCTATTACTTTTTCAGCCACTTCTTCTATTGTCATATCACTTGAATCTATATAAATAGCATCTTCAGCTTGCTTTAAAGGTGCAACCTGACTTGTTTTGTCATTATTGTCTCTAAATTTTATATTTTCTACTATTTCTTCAAAAGGAATATTTATTCCTTTTTCTTCATTTTGTTTTTGTCTCCTTTTTGCTCTTTCTTCAGAAGATGCATCTAAATATATTTTTACATCTGCATTTGGAAATACATTTGTCCCGATATCTCTTCCTTCCATTATAACTTGCTTTCCCTCCGCAATTTTTCGTGAAAGCTCAGTTATTGCTTCTCTTACAATTACTATATGTGATACTTGTGATACAAATTTATTTACTGCCGATTCTCTTATTTTTTTTGATACATCTTCTCCATTTAGATATACTTTTTTTTGGTCATCTTCTTCCTTAAATTCGATATCTATTGTATCTAATATTTCTTGTATTTTTTCTAACTCCTCTAATTTAACATTTTTTCTTACCATAGATAAAGTTACACATCTATATAATGCTCCTGTATCTATATAGATTAAATTTTCTTTTTCACCAACTATTTTAGTTATTGTTCCCTTTCCGCTTCCTGCAGGACCATCAACAGCTACTATAAATTCCATTTTTTATCCTCTTTCCATTTTAATTTATAATATTTATACCACATTTATTCATTTTTTTCAATTAATCTACTAAAAAAAAATGGAAAAGATTACTCTTTCCCACTAATCTCTAATCATATAAATTTCCGCTCCTAAATTTTTAAGCTTTCCATCCAAATTTTCATATCCCCTCAATATAAACTCAATATTCTCAATATTAGTCGTGCCTTTAGCTACCAATCCTGCTAACACTAGACTTGCTCCTCCTCTTAAATCTGTTGCCATAACCTTAGCACCATATAATTTTTTCACACCTTTTATAATTGCTGTTTTTCCCTCTACGTTTATTTTTGCTCCCATTTTTTTCAATTCTGTCATATATTTATATCTATTTTCAAATATGTTTTCCACAATAATTGATGTTCCAGTAGCATTGCATAAAGTTGCTCCCATTATAGCCTGCATATCTGTCGGAAATCCCGGATATGGCATTGTCTTTATATCCACTGCCTTTAACCTTTTTTGTGCTTTTAATTTTATTTCATTTTCTCTTAATTTTATAGTACATCCTGCCTCTGCAAGTTTATTCAAAACAGGAGTAATATGAGATGCATTTACTTTTTTTAATGTTATTTCTCCCCCAGTAATTGCTGCCGCACATAACAATGTTCCCGCTTCTATTCTATCTGGCATAACATTATAATTTACTTCCTTTAAATTTTTTACACCTTTTATTTTTATAACATTACTTCCGGCTCCTTCAATCTTTGCTCCCATTTTGTTTAAAAAATCTTGCAAATCCACTATTTCAGGTTCCATTGCTGCATTAATTATCTTTGTCTCTCCATCTGATAATACAGCTGCTAGCATTATATTTTCTGTTGCTCCTACACTTGGAAAATCCAAACTTATTTCTGATGGTGTTATTTTTTCTGTCTCACATATTATTTTCCCAAAATTTTGATTTACTGTTGTTCCTAATTTTTCAAATCCTTTTAAGTGAAGGTCAATTGGTCTTGAACCTATATCACATCCTCCCGGATATGAAAATGTTACTTTTCTATATCTTCCTAAAATTGCACCTGCAAAAATTACTGATGAGCGCATTTGTCTCATTAAATGTTCTGGTATTTCAAATTTGTTTACATTCCTTGAATCTATTACTATTTTATTTTGATTTTTCTTTACTTTGCATCCTATGTTTTTCAAAATTTCTATCATCATTTGAGTATCATGGATATTGGGAACATTATATAATTTTGTTATTCCTCTATTTAATACACTTGCTGCCATTATAGGTAGTGATGCATTTTTTGACCCTGAGACATAAGTTTCTCCATATAACTTTTTGCCTCCTTCTATTATGTAATTCGACATTTTTCTCTTTTTCCTTTCATAAAAGTTTATTATCTGTTATATTTTATGAAAGTTTTGGCAATTTCGTGAAAAATTACTCTCATAGCTTTTTACAAATTATTCAGTTACGATAAACAATAATGGATAAAAACTTTCCCCCTGAAACTTTTATTGTTTCAGGGGGAATTTTTAAAAATCAATTATCCAACTATCATTTAGGAGTTTGTCTTTGCCTTTGTCCTAGTTCTGGTTTTAGTTTTAGTAGTTTCTTTTATAATATCTCCAAGTTCCTTAGAAAATTCTTTCATCAAAACAACCTTAATAGTAATATCTTTTCCACTAATATACTCATCTATCAATCTCTTAAGCTTACTCAAATTTGATTTTTCTTCTTTCATAATTTCTGGATTTTCCTTAGCTCTTTTTACTATTTTCTCCTTAATAGCAACAATGTCCTCATTGCTTGCACATGAAACTCTTTGAAATACTTGGAATGGATCATAATATTTCAAAATCGGTATATCACTACATTCTTTATCAAATCTTTCATAAAATTGTTCCATTTTCATAGGAATATACTTAAATATTGTATCAGCTTTTTCTTTATATTCCTTTTCTAGAAGTTGATTATTTAGTTCATAAAATCTAATCATAACCTCCCTTAAATCCTCATCTGAACATTTTTCTTCATCTCTTATTACAACTTTGCCTAATTCTTCATCAACATTTTGGCAATATTTTGAGTGTAATGATGATAAATTCATTCCATTTAAAAATACTGTTTTTAATGTAGTAATATCATTTCCGATTAAACCACTTTTTGAGAAGTACACAAAATATTCAAATAATTTCACTATATCTATTAATTCGATTTCACCTTTTTGAACTTCATCAAGTGTTTCTTCTATGATTTTTCCAAATTTTTCATCTGGAACTTTCCAATATTCTTCCACAAGTATTTTTTTGTATGATGGAACTTTCTTAGATTTAGGACTAGCATTTACCGCCTCTAATTCTTCTTTGAATAGTTTCATATCAAAAATTCTTGTTCTTACATAATACTCTATAAATTTGAAAAATCTAAACTCTGATTTGAAATTATAATAATAATTTCCATCAAATTCTTTTATATAAAATTGTCTATTATCCATTAAAACTCTTGAAGAAACTAAAATTGATTTATATTCTTCATTGTCCTTTATATTTTTGAATTTTTCTTTAGTTATCTTTCCTGCTTTTATTTCAAAAGAAACCGCAATTGTAAAAATAAGCATTGCTTGCACTGCTCTATAATTGGTATTTGGGTACAAATCACTTACTTCTTCATAGATTTTACTAAAATCATTTAATGCGTGTTTTAAAATTCTTAAGTTTCTTGTTCCACTCTTTTTAAACGTAGAAATTATGATTTTTGTATTTTCCCTTAAGAATCTTATTAAATCTTTGTTTTTTTCAAATCTCATAAATATTCCATTTATTATATAATCAAATTGTGGTGCATATTCAAAAGTTTCGCCAATTAATTTTTCTTTAATTCGCTCATAATCTATTGCTTTATCAAAAACATGCTCAATTTTATCTTGAATTTTTTCTCCCATTGGCTTGTCTGCACTGTTTAGTTCACCTTGTTTATCCAATAAATATGTTGCAATAAATGTTTTCATTTCTAGATTATTATTTTTTATTTTCGTTGAAAGTTCTTTTTCATTACATATTATTATTGTTTTTATATGGTCGTGTTCAACAAAGTTATTTATATAACCTAATATATCTATTACATCTACATTAGCTCTTTCTAAATCATCGAAGCATAGAACTTTATCATCTGTAGAAAAAAATTCATCATAGTCTATTCTTCCTCCATTAGATGATGAGCCAAAGAAATTTGCCATGTCTATTCCTGTTTTTGCATATTCTGGAATTGTTGTTATTCTATTAGAATTCATGTATCTTCTTAGATTTTTATCCATCAATTGAGATGTTTCCATAAATATTTTTTTGCTTATTTCTTCTAAGTTTGATATACCATACAAAGACATATATATTGTTGTAAATCTTTTTCCATTTAATTTTGAAGATTCTATTTTTTTCTTGACTTGGTTATTCCAAAAATAAGTTTTTCCAGAACCCCATTCTCCATTTATCATTATAGCATAATCTGTGTAATCTGAACGCACATAGTCTAATATGCTTTCTATTAAATCATCCATTGTGATTCCTCCTTTTAATCTTTTGCAATTGTTAATACATCTATATTTTTAGCTCCGTGCCATTTTCATGACTTTACTGCATTCATTTACCGTTGCTCCTGTTGTAAAAATGTCGTCAATTAATAATATTTTTTTATCTACTATCTTTTTATTTTCAATTATTTTATATGCATTTACAACATTTTCTTCTCTTCCGATTTCTGTTAAGTGTACTTTGAGCAATATTATTTTTCGTTTTTATAAGTACATTTTTTTCAATGTTTAAGTTATATATTTGGGATATTTTTTTTGCAATTAAAAGACTTTGATTATATCCTCTAGTCTTTTTTCTTTTTAAGCTTATCGGAACTGGGATTATTATATCATAAAAAAATAAATTTGAATATATTTTTTTATTTTTATTTATAAAATTTGCAATAGCTCTATAAATATATGGCTTTTCATTAAATTTATAATCTATCATTAGCTTTCTTATTACATCATCATACATAAATATATAATAATGGTTTTTAAAATATTTATTTAAATATTCATCTTTTCCAAATAATGCCATTGCCTTTAATTTATTTTCGCATTTCTTGCAAAGATTCGTGTTTTTGCCTTTTCCACATATACCGCATGTTTGTGGATAAATTAAGTTTAGTAGTTGCTCTTCTATCTCTTTTCTCCTTTCTCTTTTTGTGCCATCCTTTTTTCTACCCCTTAATATTTAAAATCTTTAAAGCTTCTCTTACATCCTTAACCCCAACAATTTCCATTTTATAATCTTCTTCCAAATATTTCTTATTGTTTTCTGGAATTATACATCTCCTAAATCCCATCTTCTCAGCTTCTTTCAATCTTTTTTCTATCATATTAATTCTTCTAACTTCACCTGTTAATCCAACTTCTCCCATTATTACAGTATCTTTTGGAATTGGTACATTTTTAAAGCTTGATGCACATACACAGATTATTCCAAGATCTATTGATGGTTCATTTAGCTTCATCCCACTAACTACATTTACATATATATCTTGTCCACCTATATTTAGGTTCGCCCTTTTTTCTAGTACCGCAATTAATACTGCTAACCTATTATAATCTAAACCATTTGCTGTTCTTTTTGGTATTCCAAACACACTAAGTGTTGTTAAAGCTTGAAGCTCAATAAGCATTGGTCTTGTTCCCTCTATACTTGCCACTATTGCTGAACCTGAAGGATTATCCTCTCTTTCCGAAATTAATATTTGTGAAGGATTTGTAATCTCTACCAATCCTTCTCCTTTCATTTCAAACATTCCAATTTCATTTGTTGAACCAAATCTGTTTTTTACTCCTCTTAGGATTCTATACGAGAAATATCTTTCTCCTTCTAAATATAAAACTGTGTCTACCATGTGTTCCAAAACTCTTGGTCCTGCTATTGTTCCGTCTTTTGTTACATGTCCAATTATTATTGTTGTTATCCCTTTTGATTTACACATTCTCATGATTTGAGCTGTTATTTCTCTTACTTGGCTTACACTTCCTGCAGCTGCTGATAGTTCATCTGAATACATTGTTTGGATTGAATCTATTATTACTAGTTTTGGCCTAAGTTCTTCTATATTTTCATTTATTATTGATATATCTGTTTCTCCTAAAAACATTATATCATCATTATCAATCCCAAGTCTGTCTGCTCTTAGTTTTATTTGTTCTGCTGATTCTTCTCCAGATACATATAGTACTTTTCCTTCTCCGTGTATTTTATTGCATAGTTGTAAAATTAATGTTGATTTTCCTATTCCTGGTTCTCCTCCAAGTAAGATTAGTGAGCCCTTTACTATTCCTCCACCTAATACTCTATCTAGTTCTCCAAATCCTGTTGATATTCTTGCAACTTCTTCTCCTTTATATGAGTTTAGAGCTTTTGGAGCGTTTCTTTCTTTTGATATTTTTATTCCATTTTCTGTTATCTTCTCTATCTTTTGTTCAAAAAATGTATTCCAACTATTACATGCTGGGCACTTTCCCATCCATTTAGCGCTTTCATAGCCACATTCATTACATACAAATATTGTTTTTGCTGCTTTTGCCATTTGTCCCTCCGTTTTCGTTTCTAAAATATTTTTATTTTAATTTATTTAAAAATTATTTTTAAATGTCTAACTCCATCTTTTATAGTCTTCAGATGTGACTTCCCCATTCTCTTATCTTTGTAAAAATTAATGGGAATTTCTTTAATTTTCAGATTTGCCTGCTTTGACTTTATTATCATTTCTGTTGCATATTCCATTCCTTCAGATACACAATTCAAATTTATTATTTTCTCTTTATCATATCCTCTAAGTCCACAATTTGCATCATATATTTTTGCTCCACATTTTTTTCTTATAAGCCATGAAATAATTGGCGTTCCAACATATCTATGAGAAAATCTAATCGCTCCCTTTTCTATTTTTCCTTTATACCTATTTCCGATTACTAAATCATATCCATTTTTTAGTTCTCTTATTATTGGCATAATTTCTAAAATATTATAACTATCATCAGCATCAACCATTATAACATATTTTCCGAATAGCATTCATTGTTCCACATCTTAAGGCATTTCCATAACCCTTATTATTTACATTGATTATTCTTGCCCCATATTTTTTTGCTATTTTTATTGATTGATCCACACATCCATTATCTACAACCAATATCTCTGCATCCAAGTTCTCTTGTTCTATTATTTTTTGACATTTTTCTAAGCATATTCCTATTGTCTTTTCTTCGTTTAAACATGGGATTAAAATTGTTAAATATTTTCCTTTATTTAATTTATTTTTCATTTACTTTATGTCTTTCTTTAAATTATTGTATATTTTTAATTTATTCAGTCTACATTAATTGTAAAATTTCGCATTACTAAATAAACTATCATATAATATATTTAGTGGTTTAACCAATTCATTTGAGTTATTTGCAAAAAAGAATTCTGTTTGTCCTTTTTCCGCACTCATATATAACGAACTTGCAAATCCTCCAAGTTTTATATTAGGATATATAAACATTATTGCCTCCATAGGTATAGTTCCTGGTAATATTTTTATACCTAAAGACTCTAAAAAATCTGTAGCTTCTTCATCCGGTAATGCCGATGGATGTGGCTTATAAAGTATTTCATATTCATCTTTATAGTCATTATTCACTTTATTTAATAAATTTTCAAAATCTTTTTTATCCATTTCCTTATAATATGGCTTTGTTCCTGTTATAACAAGATATTTCTTATTTGCATCTGAAAAATACTGTTGGTCTAAAGCACTTTTTTCTAATTTGATACTAGCTAAAAATTGCTTTTTTTGTTCTTCATTCAAATTATTATACTGATTCTTTAAATCAATCTGTACAAAATTTGCTTTTTTCATTTCATTTGCAACCTTTTCATCTTTAAAATCAATTAATTGTGGAAATTGTAATAAATATTTTACATTGTCTCTCAAAGTAGAAATCAAAAGATAATCATAATTGTACTCATCATTCTCTTCTCTAACCATGAAACTTCCAGGCATATCATTTGTTTTTAATTTATTGCTTCTTAAATCTGTTACCAACTTATCATAGTTTGCTTTTTCTTTTTCAAAATCACTATACCCATTTTCTTCACGAATTTTAAATTCTTTATGTATATAAGAATTTCCTATACTATATTCTTTTGTATAGCTTGACGTTCCATCTGAATACATATATGTTGTATATCTATTATCTCCAAGTCCAATTTTTCCAAATAATTCTAGTTCTAAATAAAATCTATAATCCTCAAAATATAAATTAAAATAAGCATCTTTATTTGTATTTAAAACATCTTTTATGTATTCTTTTATCTCACCAACAACTTTTTCCTTGAATTCATCATTATTTAATATTCCAAGATTTTGAGATATTTTAATGTCTTTTTTTGTATTTTTTAAATATTCTAAATCAATAGATTGTGTTCTTTGTGTCCAAAAGAAACCATGAAAATTATCTTTTGAAGAAATATCTAACATGGCCATAAATGAAGGTAAAGTAGTTGTCGTTATATATATATTATATATATTATCATCATTCTCTTTGTCAATGTCTTGTATTTTTATAGTACTTGTTTTCTTCATTATTCCTTTTGAAACTTCTATTTTATATTCTCCTGTTTCATAAAAGCGTTCCCCGTCTTCATATTTTTTTCCATTTACTTTTATTGTTTGATTATCATTTTGTTTTTTTATTGTAAAAGGCATTTTGTTTTCACTATAATTATCTATTTCATTTCCATAACTATCTAATACCTTTATTTCATCTAATTTATCAACTTTTTGTGGTCTTGCAATAATTAAAGATGCTATTATTCCTATAAGTATTATAAAAATTATACATCCATATATTTTTTTCATTTCCTTTTTTCTCCTTTTATTTTTATATCTTTATTTAAATATCTCCATATTTTTTTAATTTTTTCCTTATCAGCCAAATCTAATATTATAAAAAATATTCCAATTATTGTTACCATTTGTGCTCTAAATGTAAAAAAACTATGCCTATATGAATGGTTTGCTAATACTAAATACCTTACATATGGTATAGAACTTAATAGTACTAGACCATAGAAAAAATTATTTTTTCTTATTTTTTTCTTGTCACATATCATTATGAAGCCCATTATAATTAGCGTTGTTGGAATTATTAATTTCCACTTTCTTTGTACAATGTTTAACGGAAATAATGTATTAATGTTCTTGGTTATTGCTTCAATATACATCTGTATTCTGCTTACATCTTCTACTTCGCCATTTACCCTTACTAGTAATTTTTGTCCTATAAATAAAAAGATATTTTTATCATAAACAAGTGCACATAATATCCATTTCACTAACCAAGCCCCTATATACCCCATAAGCCAAACTATTCCTGTACTTATAATTAATTTTATATTTTCTTTGTTTTCATCTTTTCTTATTAAAAATATTAGCATTATAGGCACTGTATAGGTAAGCGTTTCTGTAGACAAAAAATCAAAATAACATGTTAAAATTCCTGTTATAAAAAAAATGATTTTTAACCTTTCATCTCCATATTTTTCATTCTTTATTACAACAATTGATGTTATCATCATTAATGCAATAGTCCAAAAATATTCTAGACAAAATGGTACTATAAATATATTTATCGCAAAACTTGAAATAAGTATTCCTATTGCGATTTTTTTTGACTTTTTGAATATTGTAAAAATGAAAGTTGAATATAATATTAAAAATATTAATAATAATATTGTATATATCTGTTTTATATTGAAAAATAATAATAATGGTCTTATTATAGATATTGAACCGTGCCAATACCTAGAATATTCGTCATTTGCAGTTTGGTTTTCTTCTATTGCTGTTACAAAGTCCGCATTTGTATCAATCTTTAATTTTTGATAAAATCTGCTTTGCAGTATTGATTTTAATGGTTTTTCTGGTTCGATATAATTTATTATATTTAATAATACTGAATCAGCATATGTGTGTAAATATGTGTATTCTCTTTTATTTTGTATTCTGTCAATTCCTGGTTTTTTATCCAGATATTCTGCAGATTCTATTAAATGTTTTTTTATATTTGGGCTATTTATACTTGATGCTAACACTAATATTGATATTAGTGTTAGCATTGTTAATATAAAAGTTACTATATATTTAATTGTTTTTTTCATTTTTTCCTCTTAAATTATTCGGTTTGTACTGTTACATTATTATTTGAGCTGGTTTTAGCTAGGCTTTCAAGTTTTGTAGAGGTTCCTGAAAGGGTGATTGGTTTAATTGTTCTATCAAAACAATATTCAACCACTTCTGGATTAGCGTTTATTACGATGTTACCTGTTAGACTTGCACATAAATAAAATGTCTCCTTCATTATAGTTACGCTATCTGGTATTGTTGGAGCTGTTTCTAATCTAGCACATCCAGAAAATGTGCCATTCATATTGTTCACTTTGTTGGGAATTGCTGGAGCCGTTATCATTCTCTCACAATCTCTAAATGTCCACTGCATATTAGTTACATTTTCTGGTATCGTTGGAGCTGTTGTTAAATTATCACACCCATCAAATGTTTGTTGCATATTATTCACAGTGTCTGGTATTGTTGGGGCTATCTTTAAACTTGTACATGCATAAAACGTTCCACTCATACTAACAACTGGATAAATTTCATTTTTACTATACATAAAAATATATTGTGGTACTTTCCCTTGTATTTCTCCATCATCTGTTATATTTACATTTTCATATCCTGAACCATATCTCGACCCATTATCCTCTTGTAATCCTACTCCATTTCCTGAATTAGTTAATCCATATTTCCATAAATCCAAATTTACTACATTACCGTCTGTACCAATTCCAACATCCGAATTTGTATTTGATTGTCCTAACGATTTTGCTTCATTAAGTAATTCATTTCTTTTAGATGCATCTTGCAAATTTCCTAATACTTCATCCCAATCTACTGCATTTTCAACAACTCCATTTAAAGAAATATCATATGTTTTTTTACCTATATATTTCCATGGACCATTTCCTGATAGATTTTCATCACTTCCAATTGCATTTTTAATTTCTTTTCTTAAATTTTCATCCGTAATTTGGTTTCCTTGTGCCAATCCATCTGTAAGAGCTGATGAAACTGCCAATTTCACCAAATCTTCTTCCTGCTTATTAGATGTTTCTTCTTTAGCCTGTGCTGTTCTTTTTAATATTCCATTTTGTCCTGTAAGCATTGTTATACTTACTCCTGCTAGCACTAAAAGCACAATTATTGTTACTACAAGTGCTATTAAAGTTATACCTTTGTTTTTCCTGAATTTACTTGTAAAATTCATTTTTTCCTCCTTTTTTCGGTATTTTATGCTTAAAAAACGCTAAAAAGACAAGGTAAATAAACCTATTTAAATATAGGTCCTTTTATCGTGTCTTTTATTTCTTTCTTTTTTGTAGCATTATCAGTGTGTGTGTGTGTGTGTGTACTCCTGCAAGGGTTTTAGCGTTTTTTATCATTTGCATTTTATACCTTCTTTTCTTTTTTATTTTTATGACTTTATTTTATACTATTTTTTTATTCTTTGCAATACCTTTTTTATTATTCTGGTAATAATTTGTCATTTCTTCCTAAGAATATTCCTGCAGTTACATAAATATTTACACATTTTTTGAAAAGTTATCCAAAATTCATCCAACATCTTTTTCAATTTCCAACATATTTCCAACTTTACAATTCATAACTAACCCCTTTGCTTTAGCTAATTTAATCAAATAGTCCAATTTTGCTTGATTAGCCTTAATCTCATAAGTATAATAATCCACTAAATCACCATCTGCAAATTCAAAATTACGATGTGCCCTTTTTAATTTTTCCCTTGTATCAATAATATTAAATAACAATTCTCTATCTCTTTCTTCATCTGTAAAATCTCTTATTTTCTTTTCCTTTATATACTCATTTTCCATTAGCAAAATCTCCTTAATTTAACATATTTTTATATAATATATGTAAATTTGCAATTTTTTATTCTCTAAAAGCTTGATATATAGGCATAAATATTATATAATACCCATATTAAGAAAGGACTGATATTATGATAGATATAAAATTTTTAAGGGAACATCCAGACCTTGTAAAAGAAAATATTAAGAAAAAATTTCAAGATAAAAAATTAGTTTTAGTAGATGAAGTAATTGAATTAGACAAGAAAAATCGTGAAGCAAAATTAAATGGAGATAACTTGCGTAGTCAAAGAAAAACATTAAGTAATCAAATTGGGAACTTAATGAAAAGTGGCGAAAAAATGCAAGCAGAAGAAGTAAAGAGACAAGTTCAAGAAATAAATGACAAACTTGAAAAAAACGAAGCTTTAGAAGATGAACTTGCAGAAGAAATAAAATCTAGAATGATGAAAATACCAAATATAATGCATCCATCAGTTCCAATCGGAGAAGATGACAGCAAAAACGTAGAAATTCAAAAATATGGTGAACCTGTTGTTCCAGATTATGAAATTCCATACCATGGAGAAATTATGGAAGCCCTTGGTGGCCTTGACCTAGATAGTGCCCGCCGTGTTGCTGGAAATGGTTTTTATTACTTAATGGGAGATGTTGCAAGACTACATTCTGCGGTACTTACTTATGCAAGAGATTTTATGATAAATAAAGGATTTACATATTGCATTCCACCATTTATGATTCGTTCAAATGTCGTAACAGGAGTTATGAGTTTTGAAGAAATGGATGCTATGATGTACAAAATCGAAGGTGAAGATTTATATTTAATTGGAACCTCTGAACATTCAATGATAGGAAAATTTAAAGACCAAATATTAGATAAAACAAAAATGCCTTATACAATGACATCATATTCACCATGTTTCAGAAAAGAAAAAGGTGCACATGGTATAGAAGAGCGTGGTGTTTACAGAATACATCAATTCGAAAAACAAGAAATGATAGTAGTTTGCGAACCTGAAGATAGCTGGAATTGGTATGATAAAATGTGGTCATACACAGTTGAACTATTTAGAAGCATGAACATTCCTGTTAGAACTTTGGAATGTTGCAGTGGAGATTTAGCAGACTTAAAAGCAAAATCTTGTGATGTTGAGGCTTGGTCTCCTCGTCAAAAGAAATATTTTGAAGTTGGAAGCTGCTCTAACTTAACAGATGCACAAGCTCGTAGACTTGGAATTAGGATTAAAGGTGAAAAAGAAAATTATTATGCACATACTTTGAATAACACAGTTGTTGCCCCACCAAGAATGTTGATTGCGGTTATGGAAAATAATTATCAGCCTGATGGTAGTGTTGTTATTCCGGAAGTTTTAAGACCTTATATGGGTGGACTTGAGAAAATTAGTCCTAAAAAATAAAATTGGAGGTCAAGCATATGAAAAAAAAATCTAGAAAAAATATTTACTTGGGAAATTTAATTGTCCAACGAAAAATAATGGTATTTATATTAATATTTTGCTGTGTATTATTATTATTATCAACTCAACTCTCCAAAAATGAAACATATAAAAAAGAAAATGGAGAAAAAATCTCTGGAGTTGTTTCAAATATTGAAGAATCTGGAAATCCTTCAGGAAATCCATATAAAAAGGATCGTAATATATCCAGAGTTGATATCCAGTTTACTTATAAAGGAAAAACATATACTGTAAAAGCAAGCGGGTTTTACAATACAATAAAGTTAGGTGATTCTTGTGATGTATACATTTTAAATAATAACCCTTATAACTATTTAACGGTTTTCTCTGGTATACATTCATCTTCTTTTATGTATATTGTTTTAAAAATATTATCACTTATATGTTTACCTGTTACTGTCGCATCCATAGTTATGTTTTCAGTTCCAATTTCAACATACAAAAAAATTCTCAAAAATTCTAAATCTATTGATGGTAAATTTGTAAGTGTTGAAAAAGAAGGAAAAAGTTATTACATTATGTGTACATCGAACCAAATAAACGGATTTGATACCATATTCAAAAGTCATCCCTATTTTTATGATGTAAGTGACTTAATAAGAAAATATAAATTTACACAATTCACGATTAAATATAATCCTGAAAATACACAAAAATATTTTATAGATACAGATAAATTAGATAAAATTTATTACATGTAGTTATGATATTGGAGGTTATTTAATGATAGTAAAAAATCCACAATTTGAAATTTCGGCAGTAAGCCCCAAGCAATACCCTAAAAATGATTTACCAGAAATTGTTTTGGTTGGCAAATCTAATGTCGGAAAATCTAGTTTTGTAAATACAATGATTAATAGAAAAAAACTTGCTCGTACAAGCTCTGAACCTGGTAAAACGAGACAAATTAATTTTTATAATATTGATGAAAAATTTTATTTTGTTGACCTTCCTGGTTATGGTTTTAGTAAAATGTCTAAAACTGAACAGGTTAAGGTTGGTCAGTTTATTGAAGAGTATCTTTTCCATAGAGATAAAATTTCTTTGATTATATTTTTGATTGATATTAGACATTCTCCTACTTCTAATGATAGGTTAATGTATGATTATATTATTCGTTCTGGTAAGCCTTTTATGATTATTGCAAATAAAGCTGATAAAATTGCTCCTACTAAGGTTTTGGATACTGTGGCTAGTTTACAAAAGGAGATTAATCCTCTGATGGATGCAACAATGCTCCCTTTTTCTTCGGAGAAGAAAGTTTTTTGTGAGAATGTTTGGAAAGTTATTGAAGAATATATTTAACTTTTTTGAAGTGGGGACGGTCCTTTTTTAAAAAGGAACCGTCCCCCATTTTAAAATTATAACAGTCCTAACGCAAAAAATCACAATAATTTCTCCAACTCTTTTATCTTATCTCTAGCCTCAGCCGCTTTCTCAAATTCCATCTTACTAGCAAATTCAAGCATTTCATCAGTCAATTTACTAATAGTTTCCTTAATATCCTCACCTTTTTCAGCCTTAAATTCAACTCCAATATCTTCTGTTTGAACTGCTCTAATTGCATCTCTTACAGATTTATTTATAGTTTTAGGAGTAATTCCATGAATCTCATTATATTCGGTTTGAATTTTACGTCTTCTGTTAGTTTCCGATATTGCTTTTTCCATAGAATCTGTTAAAACATCTGCATACATTATAACTGTTCCATCTGTATTTCTTGCTGCACGTCCTATTGTTTGAATTAATGAACGCTCTGAACGTAAGAAGCCTTCTTTATCTGCATCTAATATTGCAACTAAAGATACTTCTGGTATATCTAATCCTTCTCTTAATAAGTTTATTCCAACTAAAACATCAAATTCTCCAAGCCTTAGATTTCTAATTATCTCCATTCTCTCTAATGCCTTTGTATCAGAATGCATATAATTTACTTTTATATCTAAACTTTTCAAATACTCTGTTAAATCCTCTGCCATTTTTTTTGTTAAAGTTGTAACCAATACTCTTTCTTTTTTCTCTACTCTAATTCTTATTTGTTCTATCAAATCATCAACCTGATTCGTTACTGGTTTAACTTCTATTTTAGGGTCTAAAAGTCCTGTTGGTCTAATAATTTGTTCTACAACATTTGATTTTGAATGTTCTTTTTCGTAATCTGCAGGTGTTGCACTTACAAATACAACTTGATTTATTCTTTGTTCAAATTCCTCAAATTTTAGTGGTCTATTGTCATATGCTGATGGAAGCCTGAATCCATAATTTACAAGTGAATCTTTTCTTGATTTGTCTCCATTATACATTGCTCTAACTTGTGGTATTGTTGCGTGTGATTCATCTATCAATAACAAATAATCCTTTGGAAAATAATCAAATAATGTATATGGCGGACTTCCAGCCTTTCTTCCACTCATGTGTCTTGAATAATTTTCTATTCCTTGACAAAATCCTGTTTCCTTCATCATTTCTATATCGAAGTTTGTTCTTTCTTCTATACGTTGAGCTTCTATTAGTTTATTTTGAGATTTGAAGTATTTTATTCGTTCTTGAAGTTCTTCTTCTATTGTTACAATTGCTCTATCTAGCTTATCTCTGCTAGTTACATATTGTGATGCTGGTGGAATTAAGACGTGTTCTCTAGTTCCTATTGCTTTTCCTGTTAGCGGATTTATTTCAGATATTTTTTCTATCTCATCTCCCCAAAACTCTACTCTCAATGCTGATTCACTAGTTGATGATGGATATATTTCTAAAATATCTCCTTTTGCTCTAAATGTTCCTCTTTTGAAGTCTATTTCATTTCTTGAATATTGCATTGTAACTAGCTTTTTCATTACTTCATCTCTTGATTTTTCCATAGTTGGTCTTAAAGATAACATCATTTCCTGGTAGTCTTCTGGGTCTCCTAAACCGTATATACATGATACTGATGCTACTACTATTACATCTCTTGTTTCAAATAGTGACAAAGTTGCTGAATGGCGTAGTTTATCTATTTCGTCATTTATTGATGCATCTTTTTCAATATATGTGTCTGAGGCTGCTATGTAGCTTTCTGGTTGATAATAGTCATAGTAACTCACAAAGTATTCAACTCTGTTTTCAGGAAAGAACTCTTTAAACTCAGAGTATAATTGTCCGAGCTAGGGTCTTATTGTGTGCTAAAACCAATGTTGGTCTTTGGGTTTTTGCTATTATATTTGCCATTGTAAAGGTTTTCCCGTGAACCCGTAACTCCTAGAAGCGTCTGGTATTTCTTGCCATCTTCTATTCCTTTTGATAGATATTCAATTGCATTTGGTTGGTCGCCTGTGGGCTTGTATTCCGAGTGTAATTTAAACATATTTCCTCCCTTTGTGACCGAAAAAAACGACAACTATTAACCAAAAATTCGTGTAATTTGTTCGCTTTTTCGTCTGTTTTAGTAAACATAATTCGTCATTACACGAATCCGGTCACAAACTTATTTTTTAAACTATTTAATACTAAATAACATTAATTAATATTAAATGTAAATTTCAGTTAAATATATCATAATTTTGAGTTAATTTCAATATGTTCGGCCTTTCTCGCAGGGTAATTTCATGAAATTTCAGCATTCAAAATATATTCTTTCTCCATCCCCTCTTTCATATTCTATAACCAATACTAATTCCGCTTTAATTCCTTTTTACATTCTCTTGTACCTCCATTTTCTTAGCAAAAATAAAAAGACTATCAAACGATAATCTTTTACTCATTTTCATTTTTTAATTCTTCTATTAATAATTGTTCTATTTTATCTACATCTGGAAATATTAAATTTATTCCTTTTTGTTTTAATTTGAATATCTTATTTACTTTGTCCAATATTATTCTTCTTGTTTCAGATGGTACTTTTAGTGCTTTTCCTTGAACAGTATCAATATGGTCTATGTATTTATCAATAATAGGAAACATATTTTGTAATAAAAATGCATGATTTTTACCTCTATAATTTCCTATTACAATAGTATCACACTTTTTATATTTTTTTATTTTATTTTCTATTATTGCTTTATATTTTTCTACTCTGCTACTCATTGGAATAAACCATAAAACATCTTTGTTTTCCATCTTAACACAAAAATAATTTGGTCTTGTTGAATTTCCTTCATGATTTTTCATAAGTTTATCATCATTTACTAATTCAAAATAATCATTTTTTATATGATAAACATATCCTTCTTTTATTTCCATATGTATTTCTCCTTATATTATATAAAAAACAAGTCCTTTATTCCTCTATAGAAACAAAGGACTGAATTTATTTACGAAATGGTATAATTTGTTACTCGCACCAACCACAAGCGAGAACATTTAACGAAATGGTATGATTTATTACTCGCACCAACCACAAGCGAGATACATTTACTTTCTATAATTATTATACTCTAATTCATTCACTCTTGTCAACGAATTTTACAACTTTTAATATAATAATTATATTAGTAGTTTATGTTTTTTTTCGTTTTTTATTCATCAATGTTTTTCTTTATTTCTTGGTATATTTTTTAGAGAGAAAAAATACATAACTAATAAATTCTTTATTTAATTATAAATTCATTTGAATAGAATACATTTCCATCTGCTTCTTTTTCTATTCTATATATTCCCTTTTGTAGTTTACCATAGCTGTTTAGCCAATTTATATTTTGTCGCATTTGATGATTTTCATCTAATATATAAGCCTTTGAATTGAAATCTATATTTGCCTTTAATTTTTTCCATTCTCCATTTACTTTTTCTTCAATTCCATAGTTTTCTCCCCAACCATATGGTTCTTCATTTTTATCTGTAATAATTATCGTTAAACCAGATGAAGTTATTGTATTTTCTTCTATTTCAATTTGAACATTTTCAATATTTACACTATTCTTATTAACAATAAATACCAAGTACAAAATATGCATATTGATTCATTCACATTCCTCCTCATTCTCTAAATGCTATCATATATTCATTAGTTTCAACCTTCCTTTTAGCATTTTTATATTCAAATTCTGCATTTGTAAAATAAACATTATATCCTTTATTTTCAAAATAATTTCTACTTATTTTTAATACTTCATCAATTTCTTCTTCTGATAAATTATTTTTAACTTTTAATTCATAATATGAATACCTTATATAATTTTCGTTTATTTTTTCTTTACTTTCAATTAATTCAATAGTAAATTTCTTTAACTCAGTTTCTGTCATTCTTTTCACTCCCTAAAAATTTTTTTCTATTCATTTTATCATATTTTTCATGACTTTGCATTAATTTTAATAAATTTCTAATTTATTTCTTGTAATATTTAATATTCTGAGGAAAAACAGGTGTATAATAACACCTATTCCCTTATCTAAATTATATCATTTCTCTCTAATATATTTTTCTAAAAATCCAATACATAGCTACTCCCAGAACTGTGGCAATTCCATTTATAATAACATAATATTTCGTACTAATATTAGATTTCTTCTTCATAAATATATTAAGTGGAATTAATACACATATATATATTACTAATAATATAATCCCTAACATCATATTAAAATCAGCATCCGATTCAGGCACCTCATAGCTACTGCCTTTAGGTTGATTACTTAAAAAGGCATAAATAAGCCAAAAAAATATTGTATCTATATAACCAATTGCTATATTGTAAATAATAGAAAGTATAATCATTATTTTTGTTTTTATTTTTTTATCAAATTTTATAAATCCAATTATTAATACTATTATTAAAAAAATTATATATATTTCACTTAATTCCAAAAAAGACATTTTTATTCCTCCATATCAGTCTAATTAACTACATTTTATTTTAATTTCAAAAATCATACAAATTCTTCCCACACTAAATTTGCTAAATCCAATCCTCTATTAGTCAATTTAATCCTATCACAATCCACTGTCAGAAGCTCTTCATCGACCAATTTATTTAGCTCATTTTTAAAAACAAAAATAGGATTATCACCAAATTTATTCTTAAATTCTTGAATAGAAACACCTTCAATTTTTCTAAGACCAATAAGCATAAATTCTTGTTCTTTACTGAAAACATCTTTTCCCACTTCATCAATAATTTTATTCTTCTCAGGCTCACCATTCTCGTAATTGTTTAAGTATTCTTCTATACTAGCAGTATTTCCAAACCTAATATCTTCAATATAAGAATGTGCAGCAACTCCAAAACCTATATATTCATTTTGATTCCAACAATCTAAATTATGCTTTGATTCATATCCTTCTTTTGCAAAATTGGATATTTCATAATGTTTATATCCATTTAATTCAAGAAAGTTTTTAACATACCAATACATATTTCTTTCCGTTTCTTCATCAGGTAATTCCATTTTACCCTCATTTATCATTTTTTCAATTGGGGTATTTTCTTCAACAATTAATGAATAGACAGAAATATGTTCAGGTTTTAATTTAATAATTTCCTTTAATGAATTTTTTATATCTGAAATTTTTTGATTAGGAATTCCTATCATCAAATCTACATTTATATTGCTAAAGCCAACCTTTCTAGCTAATTCATATGTATTTAAAAAATCCTCATAACAATGTATTCTTCCTATCTGCTTAAGAATACTATTATCTGTACTTTGAAGACCTATACTTAGTCTATTTATACCAACTTTTTTATAAGTTTCTAATTTTTCTTTATTTATTGTTCCTGGATTTATCTCTATTGTTATCTCTTCGGCATTCTTCATCTGATTTTGTTCTTGTAATACCATCATAATTCTTTCTATGTATTTTGCATCTATAAAAGAAGGTGTTCCTCCTCCTATATATATTGTTTGGATTTTGACATCATTATTATATAAAAAACTCCTCATTTCTTTAGTCAATGCTTGTACATATTTATCAAAATATTTTTCTTTATTAACATAAGAAATAAAATCACAATAATAGCATTTTTGTTTACAAAATGGTATATGTATATACACTCCTATTTTCTTCATTTTCTAATTCCTCTTCTTGTCCTATATTTTGGCTATCACTTTTAAACACACATGACATTGACCAATCCGTTTCCTTATCTTTTTTTATTTGTTCTATGCATTCGTTAGTTTTGGATATAAAGAATAATAAACTCCCGAATTGCTACAACAAAATAAAAAATTACTACCAATATGAACGAAATTTTAAAAGATATACCAAATAAATAGTTCATCCATTTTATTAATGTTACAGAAAAGGATTTTTTTAATTTTTCATAACTATATTCTTTAGCTTTCACAAATTCTTCAACAGGTACTTTATATAGTTCTGAAAGTTTATACATCACATCCCAATCTGGATATTCTAATCCACTTTCCATTTTCTTAATATCTTCTGTGAGTATGTTTGTATCGTTCAAATTGTATGCAACATCATTATAAGTCCATTTTTTGCTTTCTCTGAGCCTTTTTAGAAATTCTTCAATTATAATTTCTTCTTTTTCTTCATTATTTTCCATGTTTTTCCCCTTTTTCTTTTGACTTATTCTTCTGCTAGTTTTACAATCTTTTTCAATCTATAATTAACTCCTGATTTTCCTACCGGAATTGTAAGTTTTTTTCCAAGTTCTATAAGTGACATATCAGGGTTTTCTAATCGTAAAATTGCTATTTCTTTTAAATTATCATCTAATTTCTCAAAATTGCCATTTTCTTTTAATTTTTTTATCGCATTTATTTGCTCAACAGATGCATTTAAAACTTTGTTTAAATTAGCAGTTTCACAATTTACTAGTCTATTGACTTTATTATTCATATGTCTTTCAACTCGGATTTCTTCAAATTTCATAACCGATTTTACTGCTCCAATAAATGCTAAAAACTTTGAAATTTCTTCTCCTTCTTTTATATATATAGTGTTTTCCCTTTGTTTAAAATATATATCATTTAAATTCATAATATCTACTATGCTTTTGGCTAAGTTTATTTCCATAATTTTGCATTCTAGGTGATATTTTTTTTCTGGATTGTTTATAGAACCAGCTCCCATAAACAAACCTCTCATGAATGCTTGTAGGTTGGAACGTTTATCTTTGGCTAAATTTTTAAAATCCCAATTTATTAATTCTTTTAAATTTTCTTCTAAGTTATTTGTAATTTCTATAAAAAAAACTTTGCCATTGACGTTTATTTCAAATTCTTCTAATCCGAATATTTCTAATTATTTTTGCAAATCTATCTATATTATAATCATTTTCAGTAGAATATTTTATATAATTTTCATTTAGAATTGCATTGTCACTTGACATATATCCTAAAAATTCGTACTTTAATTCTTCTTTGTTTGCCAAATTATTTAATTTGCTTATTTCTTCTTTTACTTCTTGTGAAAATGACATTTTTTATCTCCTTTTCTTTTTCTATATAGTATTATACACTATTTGTTGTTATTTGCAAATATTTTTGCACCAAAAAGACCCGGTCCCAATGGTACATTGTACCAAAAAGACCCGGTCCCAAATGGACAAAATCAATACATCATAGGTCCCCTCATCATCGGACCACCATTCATTGTTCCTCCCATATTTTGAAAATTATTCATTGTGCCATAAACTCCTGTTGTAGAAATTGTAATAAATTTAATTGCATAAATATCACAATAAACTAGGCTGTCATTTTCAAAAGAACGAAGCAATATGTAACTTGCTCCAACATCTTCTAATATACCTATTCTATCAGTCATATTATTTGTTCCAATTAAAAATTCTACTCTCATTAATCTGCCTATTTGTTCTCGCAAAAAAGCTGGTGTATAAATAGGATTGGTTAATACTTCAGGTGCATTCTGGTTAACTGCAACATTTCTATCTTCTCCTTTGTCTATTCTTTGTTCTTGTTCCATTTCTGCCATATCAAACTCCTTTCTATGTATTTGCATATAGAGATGTTGGCCTATAAAAACAATGTTTTCCTATTCTTGTATGCAACGTTCCTGAACCGTTACTTGGAAATGTTGAACTACAATTAGGTCTGAATGGGTTTAAATACCATAAACATTCTCCTATTTCACTTAATTTATTTCCCGCAATAGCCCAGTCCGCTATTTGATAATGAATGTCTGTTGGATTCATGTTATAGATATTTTGTGAGTTGTAGCTTCCTCCTATTGTTTCTCTTGCACAGTCAAATTGCCCTTGTTGATAAATGATATTTCTTATGTTTCCTCCCTGCGATACTCTAAAGTATTCTCCATTAGAAACATTTACCCTATTCATTATAACTGTTGCAACTGCCCTCATTCCATTGTCGCCTTCTCCTCCTGCTTCACATTCAATTATTCTTGCAAGTAATTCTCTTTCTGAATATGCCATTTTTAACACCTCTTTTTATTTATATGCAGGAGTTTTGAATTTATGGCTAATTTTTTTTATTTTTCTCGACAAATTTTTTAGTTAACATATTATATAATATTTATATGCCTTGATGAAAGGAGGTGATTTCCTTGAAGAAGGTTCGACAAAAGAAAAAAAGTACAAATGTTATTGCAAGATTTCTACATAAGATTTTAAACTGTTTAAAAATAATCTTGAAAATAGCTCAAGTACTAAAAGCTATTTTTAATGTTTTTCATTAGAATAGCAAAAAACAGGCATTCCGACAATATGCCTGTTTTTTTATACCTTGATTTTAGTGTTTCCTTGAATCTTAATACAATTATATACATATATACTTATAATTGCAATAGTTTTTCCAAAAAATCATAAAAAATCGTTCGACATCTTTCTACATTTCGTATTGAGGACAGTTCTTTTGAGCTACAAGAACCGTCCCCAATACGAAAAATTTTACTCCCCTGCCACAAAGCCAGTAGAATAAGCAATTTGTAAATTAAATCCACCTGTATAACTATCCACGTCCAAAACTTCACCTGCAAAGTAAAGTCCAGAAACAAGCTTTGATTCCATAGTTTTAGGATTTACTTCTTTAATACAAACTCCACCTGCTGTAATTATACCATCTTCTATTTTTCTAAAATTTTTTATTGTAACTTCAAATCCTTTTAACAGTTTAACAAGTTTCATTCTTTCCTGTTTTGTTATAGAATTCACCTGTTTATCTGGATTTATTTCGGAACATTCTATTATTACAGGAATTAATTTTTGTGGTAATAATTTATCCAAACTATTTTTAAAATTCTTATTTTTAATTGTTTCAAAATCTCTTAAAATTCTATCATTTAGCTTTTCCTCTGTAAGAGCAGGCTTTAAATCAATCATTAATTTGATTTTCTTATTTTTAAGTAACTCTTCTATATTTTTATATCTAACCAAATGTGCCGACCCACTTAAAATTACAGGTCCAGAAACACCAAAATGTGTAAATAACATTTCACCAAAGTCCTCATATATCTCTTTGTTTTTTGCTTCATCTATAAATTTAATTTTCACATTTCGTAAACTAAGTCCTTGTAAATTTTGATGTAGATTTTGTTCATAAGTCTCTAATGGTACAAGTGATGGCCTTATTTTAGTTATAGTATGCCCTAATTTTCTTGCCATTTCATATCCATCTCCTGTTGAACCTGTTAATGGATAACTTTTTCCACCTGTTGCAAGTATTACTTTATTTGCTTTTATTAATTCGCCGTTCTTGCACTTTACTCCTATTACTTGTTTTTCTCCATTTACTAATATTTCCGAAACTGGCTTTTCATAAATTATCTTTACATTTTTAAAGCTTTTTAATTTCTTTTCAAAACAATTTAATACATCTTGAGATTTATCTGTTACTGGAAAAATTCTGTTTCCTCTTTCTTCTTTTACTTCCAGCCCCTGCTTATTTAAGAAAGTAATTATATCTTGATTTGTAAATTTATTAAATGCACTATATAAAAACATTCCATTTCCAGGTGTATTTTTTATAAAATCTTCCATTGGCAAAGAAGATGTAATATTACACCTTCCCTTTCCTGTTATTAATAATTTCTTTCCTAAACTTTTATTTTTCTCTAGTAATATAACTTCATTTCCATTTTCTGCAGAGTGAATTGCAGATATCATTCCTGCTGGTCCTCCACCTATTACTATTACTTTCATTTAAAATATGCTCCCTACTATAATTCCTATAATTGCTCCAACAAGTACCTGAAGTGGAGTATGTCCTAAAACCTCAACTAACTTTTCTTGAACTTGTACACCTGTAAGTCCAGGTGTCTCAATTATTTTGTTTAATAAAGTTGCTTGTTTTCCTGCAGCTCTTCTTACACCTGCAGCATCATACATAACGACACATGAAAATACAAGTGCTACTGCAAATTCCCAGCCATCAAAGCCGACTTTCTTGCCTATCATTACTGTTATTGCCATAACTATTGCAGAATGTGAACTTGGCATTCCTCCTGCTCCCATTATTCTTTTAAAATTAAATTTTCTTGTTGCTATCAAGTCCCATAACACCTTAAAACATTGAATTGCAAGCCATGTAAAAAATGGCACCCACATAAATTTGTTATGTAATAATTGTGTAAAAACATCCATTTGTTTTACTCTCCCCCTGTAAAATCTTCTTCTTTTATCTCTCCATCTTTTTCCAAAATAATACTAATTCTTTTTTCCGCATCTTCTAAAAGTTTACTACATTCTTTAGAAATTTT
The DNA here is from genome assembly GCA_934121905.1 of uncultured Clostridia bacterium. GTDB lineage: Bacteria > Bacillota > Clostridia > TANB77 > CAG-508 > CAG-269. The sequence goes on along the minus strand of CAKOVI010000001.1, from coordinate 243,926 downwards.
CATTCCTTCTTCAAATTTATTAACAGAATCTTCTAGGCTTAAATTTCCTTTTTCTAATTCTTCAACAATTTTTTCTAAGCTTTCTATCTTTGTTTCAAAATTTTCCTCTTTTCCCATGACTATCACTTTTCCTTTTTATATTTTATTTAATCACTGCTGTTTGTTCTTTAACATCTACTTCATATTCGGCAAGTTGCTCTGTTGTTGATTTGCTTCTTACAGATATTGTATATATTTCATTTGACTGATGGTCTATTGTATAATAAACTGAGTCATCTTCTCCCCATTGTTTTTTTGCCAAATCTATTGCAGAAAAATTATTATTTTCAGCCATTTCCTCAGTATTTGATGTATTTGTATTTGCAGTATTTTCCTCTGTTGGTTCTTGTTCTTTTTCTTCTTCTCCTTTGATTTGGTTTTGTTCTGATGTATTTTCTTGTGTGCTATTTTGTTCTTCATTTTCCGTATTTTCCGTTTCATTTGATGTTGCCAAATTTTGATTAACAGATGTATTTTGTTTAGCTGTGTCCTGAACTTCACCTACATTTTCTATTTCATTTAATTTTTTTATTTGAATTCCGACAATTCCACCAACTATAATTAGGGCTATAATACTACAAATAATAACAACTTTTTTATTAACCATTTTTCTATCGTTCCTTTCAAAGAATTTTTGCACTTTTATTTCCATCTACTAATCTAACATTTATTTCATCATCTTTGCTTAAATCTTTAGCCGATTTTACTATTTTTCCATCTTTTTCTATTATTGAAAATCCTCTAACCATCGTCTTTAATGGGCTTAAAGCATCTAATTTTAAAACACTTGCTTGAAATATTTTTTCTGCTTCATTTTTCTTTAATGTAATTAAATTCTCCAATTGCTTGATATAACCATCCAATTTTAAATAATTATTCTGCATATTTTGCATTGGGTCTACAAAAACTCTAGAATTCATTATATTTTTATATCTCAATTTCATTAACTCTAGCCTTTTCTTCAAACTCAACCTTGCTCTTTCATTTAATGTATTTATTTTATTTTTTAATTCATATACATCAGGATTTGCAAGTTCAGCTGCAGCAGAAGGAGTAGGGGCTCTTAAATCTGCAACAAAATCAGCAATTGTAAAATCTGTTTCATGCCCAACTGCTGAAATTATTGGAATTTCAGAATTGTAAATTGCTCTTGCAACAATTTCTTCATTAAATGGCCACAAATCTTCTAAAGAGCCTCCTCCTCTTGCTAAAATTATTACATCTGCTAAATTGTTTTTATTCATTGTTTCTATTCCCTTTACTATTTCCTTAGCAGCTCCTGGTCCTTGTACCGGAACAGGTAATAATCTTATATAACAATTTGGATTTCTCCTTGTTGATACATTTATTATATCTCTTATTACAGCTCCTGTTTGAGATGATAATACTCCTATAATTTTTGGTTTTAAAGGTATTTTCTTTTTATGTGATTCTTCAAATAATCCTTCTTTTTCTAAATCTGCTTTTAATTTTTCATATGCAGCATATAAATCTCCTATGCCTTGTTGTTCCATTGCTTTAACATATATTTGATAAATTCCATCTCTTTCAAATACAGAAACGCCACCAAAAACTACTACTTTCATTCCATCTTTTGGCTTGAAATTTATCCTTTCTGCATAACTTTTAAACATTATGCATTTTATTAATGATTTATCATCTTTTAAAGTAAAATAAAAATGTCCTGTATAATGTGCCTTAAAATTTGAAATTTCACCTTTTACAACAACTGCACTTAATGCCTCGTCTCCCGCAATTTTTTCTTTTATATATAAATTTAAATCTGTTACACTAACTGCCATAGTTTCATAATTCATATTTTTTACCTCTTATTCAAACAAAATATGGACAAATCTTAAAACTTATTTAAGACTTGCCCATAAATTACATTTCTTTAACAATTTTTGCCAATGCTCCATTTATAAATTTACTTGATGTATCTTCACCATATGTTTTTGCAAGTTCTACAACTTCATTTATTTCAACTTTATATGGGATATTTTTATATTTTATTTCATATATTGCAAGTTTTAATAGACTTAAATTAACTTTCGAAATTCTATCTATTTTCCAATCAGATGTTAAAGAATCCTCTACTATTTTTTTGATTTCTTCTTCATTTTTATTTATTCCATATATACAATCTTTTATATATTCTATCGCATCTTGTTCTTCTATGTTATTATTTTCTATATATAGCTCTATTTGCTCATCTAGATTTTCATTTTTTTGAATTTCTAAACTATATATTAGTTTAAATGTTAATTCTCTTATTTCTGTTCTTTTCATTTTCTACTCCTTACATTCTGTCTATAAATTGCTTTATTTTGTCTTTTACATATTCTTTGTTTTGTTGTACATAATTTCCTACAAAAGCTCCCACAAATATTAATATTATTGCTACAATTAAATTATATAGTTTTGTAATTAATATTAATATCGCAATTACTATTCCTATTACTGCACCTTTATAATTATTCCAAAAATCTTTTAAGTTTCCCATAAGAAAATCCTTTCTAAGTTTCATTTTTTATTCTTTGTCTTTTTCTGGCTCATTAGATATGTTTTTTATTTTTACATTTACTTCTTTTACTTCTAAATCTGATGTTTTCTTTATTGCTTCTTTTATTTTATTTTGCATATTTAATGTTATTTCTTTTATTATTACATTTTGACTTACTACTAGATTTACATTTACAATTAAATTATTTACATTGTCTAGTTCTATATCTACAGATACATCTTCAACACTCTCAAATCCGTTAACAACCGATTTTACTATGTTTTCTATTGTTGGTTTTGAAATTAATAGCTTTCCATTATCGTTTTGCATTAAAACTCCTTGTGAGGCTTTGTTTTCTGAATCTGATGAGTCGAAAAATATGCATTTTATACTACATATTAAACAGATTATTTCTACTGCTAATATTATTTTTGATGTTTGACTTTCTGTTAATGCCATTGCTACAAAAGTTCCTACTGTTCCTATGTTTATCCATCCTGCTATCATGCAGATTACTAGCACTGATTGTAAAAATATTAAAACTGAAAATAATGCTAATATTACTTTATCTAATTTTTTCATATTTGTTCTTCCCTTCCATTCATGTGTATTTTTTATTACATCATTTCTTCTTTTATGCTATTTTCTTCTTTTTCTGTTTCGTTTTCTTCTTTTGCTTCTTCTGTTAAGCTTTCTGTATTTACTCCTTGTACATGTACATTTACTTCTTCTACTTTTAGCCCTGTCATGTTTTCTACTGCTGTTTTTACTCTATTTTGTATTTCGTATGCTACATCTGGAATTCTTGCTCCATATTCTACTATTATGTTTACATCTATTTTAGCCTTATTGTCTGTTGTGTCTACTTTTATTCCTTTTGCTAGGTTTTTCTTGCCTTTTAGGACTTCTGTTATTCCTCCTGCAAATCCTCCTGCCATTCCATATACTCCTGGCACTTCTGATACTGCAACTCCTGCTATTACTGCTATTACATCACTTGATATTTTTATTCCTTCTTTTCCGTTTTCTACTTCCTCTACTTCTTTTATTTCGTTTTCTTCCATACTTTTTTCCTCCTTTTGGTTTGATATATGTAGTATATCAATTTTTTTGATTTTTTACAACTGTTTTTTGAAAAAAAATAAGAAAATAGCAAGTTTGTGCTATTTTCTTTTTATACTATTTATAATATAAATTTATCCTTCTATAGGTGCATCAACTGGACAAGTTGCTTTACAAGTACCACAAGATATGCAAATATCTTCATCGATTTCGGCCTTACCATCATCACCTATTTTTATACATCCCATAGGGCATGCATCAACACAAGCTCCGCACCCTATACATTTATCTTTGTCTATTCTAAATGCCATAATTATCGCCTCCTTTTTTATCTTCATTTTCCATACGCTCTAGTTCTTCTAGCTCTTTTTTATGCTTTTCTTCTTCCTCATCAAAAGCCTCTTTTTGAGTGTCTTTGATAATTTTAATATCTTTCAAATCATATTTTTTCTTGCTATAATCTTCGCCATTTTTAAATTTAACTCTTATTCTTTCAGCTAATGTTTCAACAGATTCTACTTCTCCAACCCCATCTGGTGTCTTAACAATTGCACCAATATGTGGTAGCCTCTTCATTTTTTCTTGGTATACCTCATCCTCATATTTTAAGCAACACATAAGTCTACCACAATTTCCAGATATTTTAGATGGATTTAATGACAAATCTTGGTCTTTTGCCATTTTTATAGATACTGTTTCAAAATCACTTAGAAATGAACAACAACAAAGCTGTCTTCCACAAACACCATTTCCGCCAAGACGTTTTATTTCGTCTCTTACTCCTATTTGTCTTAATTCTATTCTTGTTCTATAAACTGCTGCTAAATCTTTTACAAGTTCACGAAAGTCTATTCTTCCATCTGCTGTGAAATAAAATAATACTTTAGAATTATTAAATTTAAATTCTACATCTGTTAAATTCATTTTTAAGCCAAATTGCTTTATTTTTTTATTACAATATTTAAATGCTTCTTTCTCATTTTTCTTGCATTCCTCATAATGTTTTAAATCTCTTTCATTGGCAAGTCTAATTACTTTTTTTAATTCCTTTTGTACTTTTTGTTCATCTAAAGACCTATTTGGAATTGCAACTTTGCCTATTTCTTCCCCATCATCTGTATCTACTATTACAGTATCATCTTTTTTTAATATTAGATACTGTGGATTAAAGAAATATATTTTGCCAAGCCTTCTAAACCTTATTCCAACTATATTTTTCAATGTATTTCCTCCCATATAGTCATAATCATATTATCTATTGTCATATTATAATTGCTGTTTGCTTTTAGTCTTTTTTTTGCATCTTCTACAATATTTATACAGTTTAAATATTTAGTATTTTGTTTTGCTTTTTTAAAAAGAACTATATTTATATATTCTAATATTTCATTTTTGTCTTCTTGTAATTTGTATATTATATCTGCTTTTTTTAATGTATCTATTAAATCCATTTTTTCAATGTTGTTTATTACTTCATCTACTGCACTATATAGTTCTTGTTTATCTTTTATAATTTCTGCTTTTCCTATACTGCCCGATGATGCTAATATTATGCTTTTTGGAACATTTTCAAGTTCATATTTTTGCTCCAAATATTTTTTTATTTCTTCATCCGGAATATTGTTAAATTTTATAATTGTACATCTAGATTTTATAGTACTTAAAAAATTTGCTTCATTTGCACCAATGAGAATAATATTGGCGAATTCTGGTGGCTCTTCAAGTGTTTTTAGTAAACAGTTTTGAGCCTCTCTTGTCATTGTATCTGCCTCATTTATTATATATACCTTTTTTTTCGATATAATAGGTTGCTCTGCAATTTTTCTTTGCATTTCTCTTATTTGTTCAATTTTAACATTGTTTCCATCTGGTTCTATTTCTAAAAAATCAGGATTATTGTTTGAGTCAAATTCTAAACAAGATTTACATTTTCCACAATATTTTTCTTCCCCCTCACACAAAATCATTTTTGCAAATTCTCTTGCAATTAATCTTTTACCTATTCCAGATGTTCCAAGGAATAGATAACTGTGTGAATATTTATTTTGTTTTACAGAGTTTATTAATTCATTTTTTATTTTATCATTTCCTAATATATTTTCAAACAAATCATTCACTCCTATTTGTCTATTTTTCCGAATAAATTTAATGGCCATATTCTTATCCAAACTTTGCTTTCTATTTTTTCTAATGGTATACATCCAAAACATCGACTGTCTGTGCTTTGTGTCCTATTGTCTCCCATTACAAATACAGAATTTTCTGGTACTACTACATCTACACAATAGCCTTTTCCTTCATCTGTTACAACTCCTGGTTGTAAATAGCTTTCGTCTTGCAATTCATCATTTATATATACTTTTCCATCTGCTATAACTACGTGATCACCTGGTAATCCAATTACTCTTTTTATGTAACTTATTTTATTTAACTCAAGTACATAGTATGAAAATTTACTAAATATATTTATGGGTTCATTTTCATATCTTGCTACAGGACTTTCTTCTTTTTCTGCTAATGAAAGTGTTGTTGTAGATGGTGCCTCAAATGTTATAATTTCTCCTTTTTTAGGAAGTGTTTTGGTTGTTCTTCCCCATCTATTTAGCCACAATCTTTGGTCTTCCTTAAGTGTTGGATACATTGATGGCTGTTTTACTATTGTTGGTGTTCCAACATAATATCTAAATAATATTGCAATTGCTAATGCTATTATTATACATAATACCCACTCTAAAGCATCTTTAACTCTACTTACTTTTTCTTCTTCCAATTGTTTTACCTCCATCTTTTATCCTATAAAACAATCTATTCTTGGTATAACTTGTTTTTTTCTAGAAACAACTCCTGATAAAAATGCTGTATTGTCCTCTAATTTAACATCAAATGCTCTTTCTACAACATCTTGCATTCCAAGTGCTATTACTTGTGAGTTATTGCCTATTATATCTGTTATTAATAGAATAAATAAGTCTGTATTATTCTTTTCCATAAACTCTGCCATTGCTTCCTCTAGATTAGCTTTTTCTTTCATAACATCATTAATTGATGCTGTATTTACTTGTGCTACTTGATAGTTTACTCCCTTTGTAGAAAATGGCTTTGAGTCTATATTTATTATTTGCTCTGGAGTGAAATCACTTAAATCTGTTCCGGCTTTTAACATATCCATTCCATATGCATATAAATCAACTCCTGCAACTTTTGCAAGTTCTTCTGCTGCTTCTTTGTCTTTTTCTGTACATGTTGGTGATTTTAATAAAAGTGTATCTGAAATTATAGCACTTAACATTAATCCTGCTGTTACTTTATCTATTTTTATTCCACTTACATTGCACATATCTCTTAAAATTGTAGCTGTACACCCAACAGGCATTGCCATGTAAAATAGTGGTTCATGTGTTTCAAAATTTGCTATTTTGTGATGATCAACTACTCTTAAAATTTTTGCTTTTTCAATTCCTTTTACACTTTGTCCAAATTCATTATGATCCACAAGCATTACTGGTTGTCCTTCTTCAACTTCTTCTAAAAGTTCTGGTGCTTTTGCTTCAAAATAGTTTAATGCATATTCTGTTTCTTTGTTTATTTTTCCTAATCTATATGCTTTTACATTATGCACTCCCATTGTTTTTTCTATTGCTTCTAGTATTAAAGCAGATAATACTGTATCTGTATCTGGGTTTTTATGCCCGAATATATATATTTCTCTCATTTTTTATCTTCCTTTCGTTTTTTGTTACATTATATCATATTTTTTTTTATTTTCAATACTTTTTTGTATTGGGGACAATTCTTTTTACGAAAAATGCCCCAAAAAGAACCGGTTCCAATGGGACAATGTGAATTTACTCACAATCTTTTAAATCCTTCTTTATCTTTTCTTTATCCATATTTTGTCCAATAAATACAAGCTTTGTAATTCTATCTCCAACTTCGTCATCCCAATCGTTCATAATATCAGGATTTGCTTTAACAATTTGCTCTAATTCTTCTTTTGGAGCAGTTGCAAGCCAATATCCCGCTTCTGAAAGTGATAATTGCTTTCCTGCTTGTTCAAATAAATATGACATTTCATTATCATTTGAAAACCATACTAAACCTTTACATCTTATAACATTTCTTGGTAAATTTTTGGCAAATTCATCAAATTTATTTTCTCTTAGTGGTTTTCTTGATGTATATACAAATGTTGATATTCCATATTCTTCTGCTTCTCCTTCATCATTATGTTCATGATGGTGGTGATGATGGTCATGTCCGTGATGCTCTTCTTCGTGTCCATGGTGATGCTCATGTTCATCATGTTCGTGGTCATGTTTCTCATGATGATGGTCATGATGTTCTTCATCCATATCTTCATTGTCATCTCTTTCAAGTTCTTTTATCCATCCTGCTGAGCTTGCAACTTTTTCAAAATCAAAACTATTTGTATCTAAAATTTCTTTAAAATCAACTTTACCAAAATTTGTTTCTATAATTTTAGCTGTTGGTTGAAGTTCTCTTATTATTGCTTTAACTCTTTTTAATTGTTCTGGTTCAATTTCATCAACTTTATTTAGTATAATTGTGTTACAAAATTCTATTTGTTGGATTAATAAGTTTTCTATATCTTCCTCTTCGATATCTTCTTTTACTAAATAATCTCCACATCCAAATTCTGTTGCTAATCTTAAAACGTCTACAACTGTAACCACATTATCTAATCTACATAGTTTTGGCAATCCATATTGAACAGTTGAATCTTCTAATGCCATAATTGTTTGTGCAATTGGCATTGGTTCACATATTCCGCTTGCTTCTATTAAAATATAGTCAAATTTTCTTGTTTTTAAGATATCTACTATTTGATTCATTAAGTCTTCTTTTAATGTACAACATATACATCCATTAGATAATGGTACTACATTTCCTTTATCTTCTTCTTTGATAAACCCACCATCTTTTATTAGTTTTTCATCTATATTTACTTCACCAATATCATTTACTATTACTGCTACTTTGTAGCCTTCTTGGTTGTTTAATACATAATTTAGAAGTGTTGTTTTTCCTGCTCCTAAATATCCTGTTAATACTGTAATTGGTACTATTTTATGTTCCATTTTTTTACGTCCTTTCCTTTATTTTGCTTCATATACTATTCTTCCACTAACAATAGTGTACATAACTTTTCCTTTCATTTTTTCATCTATAAAAGGTGAATTTTTAGCTTTTGAAACTATCATATCTTTTGTATAAACATATTCTTTATTAGGGTCAAAAATAGTTAAATCTGCATCAAATCCAACTTCTATTGCACCTTTTGTATTTAATCCTAATAATTTTGCTGGATTATATGATGTTACTCTTACTAAATCATCATAATTTAAAGCTCCTGTATCAATTAAATTCATAATTTCACAAGATAAAGCTGTTTCAAATCCTATGATTCCATTTGGGCTATCAGCTAAACTTTTTGCTTTTTCTTCTTCAGAATGTGGTGCATGGTCTGTTATTATGCAATCAATTGTTCCTTCTTTTAATCCTTCTATAATAGCTAGTCTGTCTTTTTCTTCTCTTAAAGGTGGGTTCATTTTTGCATTTGTTCCTTTTTTTAGAACCTCATCTACTGTCAATGAAAAATAATGTGGACAAGTTTCACAAGTTATTTTTACTCCTCTTTTTTTAGCATCTCTTATCATATTTTTTGATGTTTTTGTACTGATATGACAAATATGAGCGTGTATATCATTTGTTTCAGCAATTATTGCATCACGAGCTGCCATTATTTCTTCTGCCTCTGGTAAAACTCCTTCTACTCCTAACTTATCTGCAATTGGTCCTGCATTTATTGCACCTTTGGCAACAGATTTTTCCTCACAATGAGCTGATGTAAATGAACCAACTTCATTTGCTTTTATCATACCTTCTCTCATTACTTTTGAGTTTACAACTGGTATTCCATCATCTGAAAATGCAATTGCTCCTGCTTCTTTCATTGCTTTAAAGTCTACTAGTTCTTCACCTTTTTCACCTTTTGTGATTGATGAAAATGGAAGCACATTACATAAATTTACTGCTTTTGCTTTTTCTATAATCATTTTTAATGTTTCTACATTATCTGGTACTGGTTTTGTATTTGGCATTGGACAAATTGTTGTAAATCCACCTGCTACCGCACTTTTTGAACCTGTTTCTATTGTTTCTTTATATTCAAATCCTGGTTCTCTTAGGTGGCAGTGCATATCTATCATTCCTGGAATTATTATGTAATTTGTGCAATCGATTTCTCTGTCTGCTGTTTCTTCTATTTTATCAGCTATTTTTGATATTTTATCATTTTCTAATAATATATCTTTTTTCCCATCTAATTTATTTTTATGGTCTACTACTCTTGCATTTTTTAACAATATTTTCATTAAAATTTACCTCCCTAAAAAAATCCTTTTTTTCGCTTTTTTATTATATATTGTTTTTGCTTTTTATGCAAGTAAATTGTTATAAGTTTTATTGACTTTATTAATAATTTATACTATCATTTAATATAATATAACAAAAGATTTGGAGGAAATAAAATGCTTAAGAAAAAATATTTATTATATATTGTGGTTTTACTATCAACCTTGTTATTAGCTTTTTTAAGTTTTACATCAATACAAGAATTCAAGAAAAAATCTTCTTCCGAAAAAGCGATGCAAAATGCTTTTTCTGTGGATGTTTCTTCACCATTTTCTGTTAATAAAATCGTATACTTTAGTGGTGCAAATGGAGATGCAAAAATAAATGCCAATTCTTCTTTTACAATATCAAATTTATTACAATATACCGATATAGCAATATTCATAAATAATAATGCAAATGGAAATTTCGATGCTAAAAATACATTAAAAAATGTAAAATTGTCTAATATTTCCTACGAACTATCCCCATCAGTTGGCACTCCCAACTTATATTTTAAAAACTTAAATGATTTTGCTAGTAATAATTATGATGAATCCAAAAAAATTGAAAATGAATTAAATTTTGAGATTTCTTCTGCTGATGAAATTGACTTTTCAAATCCTATATTATTTAACAATTGTGCCAATCCTATTACTCTTTGCTATGTAAATACCGGTTTAAAAAATGATTACACTTTGACTGATAATATTTCTCACATTTCGTATGATGGAAGTTTGCTTAAAAGATGTGGTATTACTCTTAATTCACTTGCTTGTAAATTGAGTTTTATAATTACTATTACTAATAATTTGAATGAAGTTTATTCGTGTCCTTTTATTTTGAATATTCCTTTGTCTACTGAGAGCTCTACTATTTATGATGGTAGTTTGGTTTTTAATAGTAATGTTGATTATCGATTCATCAAGTTGTAAATTTCGTATTGGGGACGGTTCTTTTTGCGAAAAGAACCGTCCCCAATACGGAATTTTTATACAACATACAATAATATACAAAGAAAATGCAACAAACTACCCGTAAAAATACACAAATGAAAAATTGAATGCATATATTTTTTCTTCTTGCCTAAACCATATAAAACCGCACCAATAGTATAAATTATTCCACCTGCAACTAAAAGAGTAAAGCCTGTCCATCCAAGGCCTTCTATTACCCATTTTATTTTAACGATAATACACCATCCCATTGCTAAATAGCATATCATTGAAAATACTTTAAATTGTTTCAAGTCTATTGAGTTTAGTATAATTCCTAATATTGCCATTCCCCATATTATTCCAAATATCCACCAACCGTGTAGCTGTATCTATTTCTCTTAATGTACATAATGCAAATGGCGTATATGAACCCGCTATAAGTAAAAATATTGAGCAATGATCTAATACTTGAAATACTTTTTTGGCTTTTGAATTTGGTTTTAATCCATGATATATACTTGACATTGTATATAGCAAAATCATAGTTACTCCAAATATTGAACTTGCAACAACTCCATATGGATTGTGATGCACAGCTGCAAAGATTACACATAATACTAATGCTACTATTCCTAATACCCCTCCTACTATGTGTGACGTCATATTAAAGATTTCTTCTCCTTTTGTGTATGTTGGTAGTATCCTTTCATCTAATTTTGTTCTTTTCATAAATTTTATCCCCCCTATCTAGTTTTTAATACTATATAATATAGTTTTCAAAATGTCAAGAGTTTTTTTCTGATTGGGGACGGTTCTTTTTGCGAAAAGAACCGTCCCCAATCAGAAAAGTCATTTTGTGTTCACTCCAATAATTCCTCCAAACACACCTCCAATTAGTCCAATTCCTATCATAATAGAAGAATCCAAACTAAGAGCAAAATTTGCGTTCATCGCACTTGAAATTATATAAATAATTAATATATATAAAGTCCCGATAATTCCTCCAGTTATTAATCCATTTTTTCTAATTTTTTTAGTTCCAATCGAACTTCCAAAAAGAATACTGATTCCAGTTATAGTAATTATAACAGGTTTTACTGTATTTTCGGACAATTCTGTATATGTCAAAAGCACAGCAAATACTGTTAGTGCAATTATTGTTGCTAAAAAAGATATAGCTGTGCCTTTTATAATACTAATTATAGGTTTATTGTTTTCAAATATTTCCATAGAAATACCAGTCCTTTCTTAATCTTTAATTAGTATTATTTATATTCAATTTTTAATTAATTATTACCTTTTCTCTTATATGTTATATATTCATATTTAAAGTCATTTTCATCCTTTGGACCTTCTATCTTTTCAGTAACTTCCCATTCATTTTCACGAATTACAGGAAAATATGTATCTCCAACAAAGTCTTTATCTACTTGTGTCACATATAATTTTTGGCATTTAGGCATAAGAATACTATAAATTTGAGCTCCACCTATTACAAAATTTTCGTTTTCATCATTTATGTATTCTTCTAAATCTGATACTCCACCTAATATTTTTACATTTGAATCATCTATTTTATAATTTGGGTCTCTTGTTAGAATGATATTTAATCTATTTGGCAATACTTTTCCTATAGATTCAAATGTCTTTCTCCCCATTATAACAGTATGTCCTGTGGTTATTTCTTTAAATCTTTTCATATCATCTGGTATTTTCCATAATAATTTATTATCTTTTCCTATTGCATTATTTATTGATTTTGCAACTATTATACTTAGCATTTTTATTCCTCCGTTTTTTATTATATATATTCACTTACTACTTCGCGACCTGTTAACTATAAAGCCACTGGTATTTTTCCTAATTTGATATCTTTGTTATAATCATATCCTTGTATTTCAAAATCTTCTACTTTAAACTCATAAAAATCTTTTGTGTCATTATTTATTACAAGTTTTGGTGTAACATCCATAGGCTCTGCCTCTATCAATTTTTTTATTAGAGGAACATGTCTATCATATATATGGCAATCTCCAATATTATGTGTTAATGTTCCAGGTTTTAACCCTACACATTGTGCTACCATACATTGAAGTGCTGCATATTGCATAGTATTCCAGCCATTTGCAGCAAGCATATCTTGTGAACGTTGATTTAATATTAGATGTAATTTTCCTCCCTTTACAAGCCATTGAGTTCCAAATGCACATGGCTCTAAATTCATATCTTTTAAATCTCCAAAATCAAATATATTTGTCATTATTCTTCTACTTGCTGGGTCATGTTTTAATAAATATAACATATAGTCAACCTGGTCTAATGTTTGCATTCCGTCTTTTGTTTTAAATTCATATTTCTTCGCTAATTGATATCCATATGCTTTTCCAATTGTTCCATCTTCTCCTGCCCATTGGTCCCATATATGAGAATTTAAGTCTGATACTTTATTTGATTTTTTTTGCCATATCCATAAAATTTCATCAATTGCTCTTTTTACAGTGTTTGTGTTGTTTCTTAATGTAATCATTGGGAATTCTTTTTCTACGTCATATTTGTTACTTACTCCTACTATTGATATGTAATTTGCTTCTGTTCCATCTTCCCATCTGGTTCTTACACCTGTTCCTTCCGATGAATATCCATGTTCTAATATTTCCTTACATGTTTCTATAAAATTTTTGTCTGCTTGTGTCATTTTTTGTTCCTCCTAGTTTTTTTCTAAATATATCAAACTTTATATTTTTTTGCAAGGATTTTTTCTGATTGGGGACGGTTCTTTTCGCAAAAAGAACCGTCCCCAATCAGAAAAAATATCTTATCCTCTAAGCCCGAAGTTCATAAACATCTTTTATCTCAATCTTTTGAAGTCTATTTTCCAAATTCTCATCGCTCCTAACAAAAACTCTCACATAATTCTTAGTATACCCAGACCATAAGCCATCTTTCTCTTCCTCAAATAAAACCTCTACACTCTTACCAATATACTTCTCATTATATTCTTTCTCATTTTTATTAGAAAGTTCAATCAATTTCTGACTTCTTTCTTCTTTAATATTTCCATCGACCTGATTTGTCATCTTAGCTGCCAGCGTTCCTTCTCTTGGAGAATATTTAAAAATATGCATTTTATAAAATTTGATTTTGCTTAAAAATTCATATGTCTTTTCAAATTCTTCATTTGTTTCTCCTGGAAAACCAACAATTATATCTGTTGTTAAATTCACATCTTCAAAATACTTTCTTAAAATTTTAGTAACATTTTCAAATTCATCACATGAATATTTTCTATTCATTCTTTTTAATGTATCATCACATCCACTTTGAAGAGATAAATGAAATTGATTACAAATACTATACAATTTCGAAAGCCTTTCGGCAAATTCATTTGTAACTATTGTTGGCTCTAATGAACCTAATCTAATTCTTTCTATTCCATCAATTTTATCCAAATCTTCAAGTAAATCTATTAATCTGTAATTGTTGTCAAAGTCTTTTCCATATGATGCAATATGAATTCCTGTTATTACTATTTCTTTTATTCCTTTTTTAGCAATTTGCTTAACTTCTTCTATTACATTTTCCTTTTTTCTACTTCTTATTCTACCTCTTGCATAAGGAATTAAGCAATATGTACAGAAATTATTACATCCATCTTGAACCTTAACCGTTGCCCTTGTTTTTTCAGAAAATGTAATTAGTCCCATCTCTTGGAATTCTGTTTCTTTGTTTACATCGAAAATTTCTATATTTTCTTTTTGATTTTTTTTGATACATTCTTCAACCTTAGAAACAATGTCCTTTTTTTCAACATTTCCTAGGCATAAATCTATTTCCTTCATCTCATTTACTTTTTCTTTTGCAACTTGAACATAGCAACCAACTGCTACAATTATGCTTTCAGGATTTTCTTCCTTTACCTTTCTTAAAACTTGTCTTGATTTTCTATCTGCAATATTGGTTACTGTACATGTATTTACAATCACAACATTTGGATGTTCATCAAGTCCACAAATTTCGTATCCGCTTTCTAAAAATTTCTGTGCCATGGCATTTGATTCATATTGATTTACTTTACATCCGTAATGTGTAAAATGCTATTTTCTTCGATTTATTTCCGCATTTTAAGTTGCCTCTCTTTCATTTTTTGTCGAATTTTAGTATAACACATTTCTGTACCAATTGCAATTTTTTGTTTTGATAAATTTTTATCCAGTTTTACTCATAATCTCTTTCTTCATCTTTTTTATAATCTTTTTCTCTAATCTTGAAATATAACTTTGTGAAATCCCGAAGCTCGTCTGCCACTTCTTTTTGAGTCTTTTCATGTCCTCCATTTTTTAGACCAAACCTCATCTCCATGATATTTTTTTCTCTATCATTTAATTTGCCAATGGAAATTCTTAAAAGCTTTTTGTCAACTTCATCTTCAATATCTTTTGAAGTAACATCATATTCTGTTCCTAAAATATCTGATAATAGAAGTTCATTTCCATCTGCATCTTTATTTAATGGCTCATCAAGTGATATTTCTCCTTTTAATTTATTAGTTCTTCTTAAATACATAAGTATTTCATTTTCTATGCATCTAGAAGCATAAGTCGCAAGTTTTATATTTTTATCTGCTTTAAATGTGTTTACACCTTTGGCTAATCCTATTGTTCCAATTGATATTAAATCTTCAATTCCAATTCCTGTATTTTCAAATTTTTTTGCTATATATACAACAAGCCTTAAATTTCTTTCAATCAAAATCTGTCTTGCCTCTAAATTATCCTCTTCCGATAATTTCTGTATAAAATATTGTTCTTCTTCTTCTGGAAGTGGTGGTGGAAGTGTTTGCGCTCCCGCTATGTAAAAAATAGGTTCTTCTATAATTTCGTCATTTTTTATATATTTTACATATAACGAATTTACATTTTCCTTTAACATTTCAATAAGATTCATTTTTCTTCGCCTTGTTTTTTGTTCTGAACAAAGCTGCCTCCTTTCTAAATTACGTCAATTCCGAGTAAGGCTCCATATTCATCTTTTTTGCTAAGTCTTTTATTATAAATTCCCAGTATAACTTTATCCACATTTTTTACATTATTTTCTTCTTCAATTTCTATTCCATCAGCCTTTAATCCAAGTAACATACCATTTTGCTTTCCAAGAGATGAAAATGGTATAACTTTTAATTTTGACATATACTCATTTTTTATGTTTTCTGGTATTTTTTCTAAATCACCTCCTAATATGTTTTCTATATTTTCCAATATTTCATTTGGGATGGTTTTAAATAATAATTTACTTTCTACCACCACCACTGGAATATTTGTAATTGGCTCTTTAAGTAGGTTTCCTGTATCTATCATCGCTTTTGTTTTTATTCTTTTTTGATTTATTTTTATTATAATATTGCAATATAAATCTTTTTTAGATATCTTTGCTTTTACAAATCTAAATGCTAAAAGTATTATTACGAAAGCAACTATTACTCCTAAAAATACTGTAACAAGTGTATAATTTCCAACTATTATTCCATTTTGAATTGATATTTTTCCTGAATTTACCATATATATAACTCCTAATGCTGCCCCTCCAAATACAAATGATACAAAATAGAAAAATACCAACATTTTTGCCATTTCTTTTATGTTCTTTGGTGCAAAAGATATATATATCATTAAAACAGATAAAATAAATTTCCCTAAAATATTAAAACTGTTTTGTAAATCAATGTAGTAATATATGATTACATAAGTTGCTCCTAAAATACTGCCGTATTGCTATTTTATAAAATTTCATTTTGTATTTGCTGATTAATCCACATGCATATAATATAATAAAATTTAAAATAAAATTTTCTAAAAATATAATATCTAAATAAACTGTCATGCCCTCACCTTGATTTATATTATAGACCCTTTATTATAAAAAATTTGTCTTTTCTTATTGTAGAAAAAAAGAAATATTCTACAAATTAGAACATTTCTTTTAATAAATTCATTGTAAATTCTTGAGCTCTTATGCTAACTTTTCTATCATACTCTTCTTTTAGAATTTCATTATCTGATATAACTCTTATCCCAATTACTGGAATTTTATATTGATTTGCTACTGTATATACAGCTATGCCTTCCATTTCCTCACATAATATTTCGTATTTTTCATTCATCTTGATTAACCAATCACATTCAGAATTCCAAATGTCTCCACTTCCAATTCTTCCATAATGAATTTCTCCATATTGATAACTTTTTTCTATTTTTTTTACTTTTTGTATTAATTCTTCACTCGCATTTTGCGGAATCAATCTGTCTTTTTCTCCCGCAACAAAATTTATTAGTTCCCAGTCATCTAGATTGTAACCTTTTCCTTCTTCTTTAAATTTTGTATTTATTGATGTTATGTTTATACAGTCTGTTCCTATTACTATATCAGATTTATGAATATTTCTTGATATTGCTCCAGCACATCCTTGATTTATTATGTAATCAGGTTCGAACTTTTCTATTGCTAGTGTTGTTGCTGCTGCATTATTTATTAGCCCTACTTTGGAATCACATAAGATTATTTCATTCTCATATATTTTTCCTTTGTAGAATTTGCATAGTTTGCTTTCTATTATTTGCTTTTCTTGTAGATTTTCTATTAGATAGTTTAGTTCTACATCTGCCATTGCAGATATTATTAATATTTTTTTCATTTTCTTGTACTCCTTATTTTACATTTTTTGACATCTTTTTAATTTGGTAGTATAATAATATTGATACTGATAATTTTCAAAATTTGAAAGGGGAAAAACTTTATGAAAACTAAAGCAAAAAAATTACTATTCTACGTTTTAATCTCTATACTTTATCTAGCTGTTGCTTATGCAGCTTATATGTATGATAACGGGTTATCAATACATACGGAGATTATCAAAAACGTAGCATTATAACCCCAGATTTAGACCTGCTTTTATAGTAGGTCTTTTTCTAATTAAATCTCGAAAGAACCGACCCCAATGGTCCCTCACCTGCAATAAAAAACAACCCCCGTTTTCACAAAGGTTGCCATTAATTATTTATTTACGCATTTTTAGCAATATTAGCTATTTCTGCAAATGCTTTTTCATCATTTACAGCTATTTCTGCTAACATTTTTCTGTTTATTGTAACATTAGCTTTCTTTAATCCTGCGATTAATTTGCTATATGTTAAACCATTCATTCTTGCAGCAGCGTTTATTCTAGCTATCCATAATTTTCTGAAATCACTTTTTCTATCTTTTCTTCCTACATAAGCGTAAGATAATGATTTTAATACTGCTTGGTTTGCATTTCTGAATCTATAGTGTTTTGCACCAAAATATCCTTTAGCTTGTTTTAAAACTTTTTTATGTCTTCTTCTTGTTATTTTTGCTGTTTTTACTCTTGCCATTTTCTTTTATTCTCCTTTCTACTTTTTAGTTACCATATGGTAATAATTTCTTAATTGTATTTTCACATGTTTTGTCTGCATAAGCACCTGGGCGTCTGCTATTTAATTTTTGTCTTTTTGTTTTATTTGCTAATAAGTGTCTTCTTCCTGATGTTGTTCTTTTTACTTTTCCTGTAGCTGTTAAAGAATATCTTTTCTTTGCAGCCTTATTTGTTTTCATTTTAGGCATGATTAAAACTCCTTTCAATTTTTTGATTTTTATATATTTTACGCTTTTTTAGATAGCATAATAAACATATTTCTGCCTTCTAATTTAGGTTTTTTATCTACATTTGCGATGTCTGATAGATTTTCTATGAATTTATTTAGTACATCTTCTCCTAATTTAGAATTGTTTACTTCTCTTCCTTTAAATCTTACTGTTATTTTTACTTTGTTTCCATCTTCTATGAATTTTCTTGCATTTTTTGCTTTAAATCCAAAATCGTGTTCTTCTATATTTGGAGTTATTCTTATTTCTTTTATCTCAGCTATTTTTTGCTTTTTCTTTGCTTCTTTTTCTTTTTTAGCTTGCTCAAATTTGTATTTTCCATAGTTCATTATTTTACAAACTGGTGGTTTTGAATTTGGAGCAACTAATACTAAGTCTAGCTTTTTTTCCTCAGCTATTTCTAATGCTTCTTTTAATGAAACAACTCCTAACTTTTCTCCTTCGTCTCCTATTAATTGTACTTCTCTTGCTCTTATTTGACCATTTATTGGTAATTCTTGTTTTATAAAAAACACCTCCTAAAACAATAAAAAATTGACTTTTCTTTGTTACAAGATAAGCCAATTAATCCACGCCAAATAATTTGGTTAATTATTTTATTTTCTTACCTTTTCCCTTAGTGGTTAAGGTGAGAAGTGGATACTTCTTCTTGCAACATATGGTATTATATTATTTTTTTTTGAACTTGTCAAGCATTTTTCCAATTTTTATCAAAATACCTTGTACTCTATATTAAAACCATTTACATATATATAAATTCACCTCCAATCAAACAAAACAAGAAATTACACTTTTTTCCCATTTTCCCTTGTAATTTTCTTCATTTTGTAGGATAATAGAATGGATTGAAAAATATAAAAATAAGAGGGATTAATATATGATGAAATTAATAGACAAATTACTAAAAAAATTAAATGTAAATAGAAACACATTTTTCACCTTTATACTAACCTTAATTTCTTTTTACATATGTATAGATAGAGTAGTTGAAATGCTCTTAATGATATTTACAGGAGTCTCTTCCTCATATTGGGGGCCAATTAGATACACTTTAGCACTCGCTTGCCCGGCATTTGCATTTGCATTTTCAGGAAAATCAAGTTTTGCACATGATAGATCACATAAAGTAACACTATTTTATACATACCTTGTATCAATTTATATAATAGCAATATCAATGTTTACACAATGGTTAAATGCAGGTCTTTGGATGTTATTTTTATCTGTTCCAAACTATGCAAATATAGTTACAAACTTTCCAAGTATGGTAAGACACGCATTTTCAGCAATATCACTTTATTTACCACTAGCAACATTCTACCCATTTATTACCAAAAATATATTATTCGATATAAATGATTCTGCTGAAAAAATCAAATCAATTTGGGATTATGCAGGAATCAATTTATCCGATTCATCTATCAAACATACTGCATATATGTGTGACACAAGCTTTGTTTATGATTTTAATACAGGAAAAAAAGTAGTATATGGTGAAACAGCAAGATATAGATCACTTCTAGTATGTGGTGGCTCTGGTTCAGGAAAAACTTCAAGAATATTTGAGCCAATGATTGCACAAGATATTGAAAAGAAATTCTTCTTTAAGGAAGCATCAAAAGAACTTGGATTCACAGCATTAAAAACTGGAATTGCAACACTTTCTGGTCCTTATAGTAATGATTATTTAAATGCAAACTTTACATTAAATATGTTAACACCAGCTTTTGGAAAAGAAACTTTATATAAAACATTTATGCAAAAAATGACTCTAACAACTTCTCCAAAGCCAATTTACAGAGATGTTGGTATGACATACCTTTCTCCTGATAGTGAAAGTATATTTAACATGATTGATGTTTGTCAAAATTATGGAATACCTTATACATTACTTGACCCATTAAATCCAGCTGATTCAGTTGGACTAAATCCATTTGTATATGATGACCCTAATACAATTGCAGTAACAATTTCTTCAACATTAAATGGAATAAAAGCTCCAGATAATGATAATTATTCAGAAGATATAGTTATTCAAATATTAGAAAATCTAACAATACTTTTAAAATTAATATACCCTCAAATGAATGATGGTGTACTTCCAAATATGGAAGATTTGCTAAAACTATTAAACAATTTCACTTTAGTACAAAAAATGTGTGAAATTCTAAAAAGAAATCACGAACTGGCTGACGAATATTCTATGCTTACCATGTTCTTCGAAAAGAATTTTTACCCTGAAAGCAAAGGTAAAGAAAATATGGAAAAATACGCATTTTACATATCAAGTAGACTAGAGAATTTACTACGTTCTGCAAAAATTAAAAATATTTTATGTAATAGACATTCAAATATAAACTTTGATGATACATTAAAAAACGGAAACTTTATCTTTGTTTGCACACGTCGTGGTGATTCAGGAAAATTTGCAAGTACAGCTTTTGGACTATTTTTCTTACTATCAATGCAAAATGCCGTACTTCGTAGACCAGGAAATGAGAAAACTCGTATTCCACACTACTTATATATTGATGAATTTCCTGATTTTGTTACAAAAGATACAGAAACAATATTTACAATGTACAGAAAATATTGTGTTGGAACTACAATTTCAGCTCAAAGTATTTCAATGTTTGGTACATCTGGTGTTACTAATGTTAGTCTTGGAAATGTTGTTTCGGAAAATTCTGCAATGGCTAAATTTAATAGTACTATTCTTTCTAACTGTGCAAGTAAAGTTTATACTGGTGGTGCAGCTCCTATTGATGAGTTGCAATGGTGGCAAAAAGAAATTGGTCAATGGAAACAATGGATATATAAACCACGTGATTTTGACACAAAAACAGGTAAAACAGCTAGTTCTATAAAAGAAGTAAAATATGATTATAAAGATAAAATCATGGCTGGTAGTATGCAGTTCTTAACAGATGATAAATGCGCATATAAAATAGTTGGAGATAATGGTGCTCCTCAGAATAGTGATGGTATTATTAATTTTATGGCACCTAAATATAAAGAGAAACATAAAGGAAAAAAATATGATTTTGCAAAATATACTTCTAGTGATGCAATTTCAGATTCTAACGATGATAGCCCTTCAAGTAAAAAATTCAATCCAAAGAAAGTTAGTTTTAAGGATAATAAAACTGATGAGGTTGACCCTATTCAATCTAATACTTCTTCTAATTTGTTTTTGAATAATGATGATGCTATTGTTGTTAATTTTAAAAAGGATAATAATAATTAAATTTAAAAGGAATAGAAAATATTATTGACATAATTGAATCAAGTCAACAAAAAATAGTGTTGGAGCATACTTCTCTGAAAACGACTCTATGCTTTAATTTATCCATAACAATTTAATCTGGAAATGGTATGCCACCAACCTTTCATAAAAATCAAAAACAACCCAAAGAGGAAAATTCCTCTTTGGGCTGCTTTTGTTTAATTAAAACTATATAATAAATTGCAAAACTAATCCAGATATCACTCCAATAAAATACATCAATCCAACAATACTCAAATTTTCCTTCCAATGTTTTTTATTAGTTCTAAATAGCACCAACAATCCAACTCCTGCACCAGTAAGCAATCCAGAAATCAAAGATGCCATATTTATTACATTTTCAATATATAAATTTGTTATAATAACAGATGCTGCACAATTAGGTATAAGTCCTATTAAACTTGATATAATAGGTCCTAAGAATACATTATTTTCTATGAAAGTTTCTATCGTACTTTCCCCTATTGCTCCAACAATTGCATTAATTATCAAAGTAATTATAAAAATATAAACAGTGATATTTAGTGTATGAATTAAACTTGCTTTCAAAATTCCTTGTTCATGACAATGGCAATGTTCATCTTCACACATTTCAATATCAACATCTTCATTTTGATTTTCTATGTTACGATTTCTATTAATAAATTTTCTAAAAATAAAATCAACAATAAATCCCCAAAAAACACCCAAAGCTAATTTTATAAGTAATATTTTCACCATTATACTAATAGGCATCTCTTCTGAAATAAATATTGGTATCATCTCATCAGATGTTGATAAATACACTGCAATTAATGTTCCTATTGATATTAATCTTGATGAATATAAATTAGTTGCAGATGCCGAAAATCCACATTGTGGCACTACACCGAACAATTCCACCTATTAATGGTCCGAATTTTCCAGATTTTTTTATTTTTTCTCTTATTTTTCCACTTGTTTTATTTTCAACATATTCCATAATTAAATAAGTTATAAATAAAAATGGAATTAATTTTATTGTGTCTATAAATGCATCTTGTAATATTTCAATCATAAAATTTTTTTCTCCTTTTAAAAATTTTTTTATTTAATACTGGAAAAATATTTGAATTTCTTTCACTATCAATTTCTCAAACTAAATTATTGCTTTTGCAAAATCTTCACTGTTAAATACTTCCATATCATCAATTTGCTCACCTATGCCTATGAATTTAACAGGTATTTTATTTTCCTCTGCAATTCCAACAACTACACCACCTTTGCTTGTCCCATCTAATTTAGTTAATACGAGACCTGTTACGTCTGTTTCTTCTTTAAATGCTTTTACTTGATTTATAGCGTTTTGTCCTGTTGTGGCATCTAATACAAGAAGTACTTCTTGGCTTAGTTCTCCCATTTCTTTATTTATTACTTTTTTGATTTTGTGAAGTTCGTCCATCAAATATTTTTTATTGTGTAATCGACCTGCAGTATCTACTATTAAAACATCTGCATTTGTTTCTTTTGTTCTTTTTATGGCATCATATACAACTGAAGCTGGGTCATGTCCTTCTTCTTTTTTTACTAACTCACATCCTGCCCTATTTGCCCATACTTCTAGTTGTTCTACTGCTGCTGCTCTAAATGTATCTGCTGCAGCTATTACTACTTTTTTTCCATCTTTTTTTAATCTATTTGCAATTTTTCCTATTGATGTTGTTTTCCCTACTCCATTTACGCCGACAACAAGTATTACAGATGGTGTTGTATTTAGGTTTAATGTTTCATCTAATTCATCAAATATAGCTTTTATCTCTTCTCTTAATGCTTGTTTTACTTCTTCTTCATCTTTTATATTGTCTTTTTTTATTCTTTTTCTTAGATTGTTTACTATTTTTACTGATGTATCTACTCCCATATCTGACATTATTAGAACTTCTTCTAGTTCTTCTAAAAATTCTTCATCTACTTTTCTAAAGTTGCTAAATACATCATTTATTTTTGTGTTAAATGATTCTTTTGTTTTATTTAAGCCTGTTTTTAATTTTTCAAAAAATCCCATTTTGTTTTTCCTCTTTTCTTCTATTTAGTGTTTTATAGTATATCACATAAAAGCAAGTTTGTGAATACTCTACTTTTTACTATTCGTAAAATTGCTGTATTTAACTTACATATTATTTGACAAATTTCATTATTTTCTGTATAATTAAGCTAGTTAAAACATATAATATTAATAAAGCTTATGCTTAAAATTTATATAAGTCCTTTACAAGCGAAAGTCAGCTTCATGCTGTGAGTATTTTATACCTAGCCGTAAAGGGCTTATCTTTTGTTATAATTTTTTTTTCACCTGTTTTTATTAGTCTTGTATTTCTACTATTGATTTGAATTTTTCTTTCAAGAAATTGTAATATCTTTTATCATTATGTAATATTGACCTTTGTATCGCCCAATTACAATAATCTATTATTTGTAAACATACTTCCCCTGTTGGTGTCTGTGGTATAACTTTTGGGTAATTCAACCCAATTGTTTCATTTAGTTTATTTTCTGTACAATCCCAAGAGGACTGTATTGCTTGTTCTAATGGTTTTTGCCTCTTTTTATTTCCTCTAGTTGCTATATAGATATAATTATTATTTGATAACTGCAATTCATTTTTAAACAAACCTGTAATTAATGAATCATATAATTTTTGTGTATTTCCTTCAAATTTTTCAAAAACACTATTAGTCTTTCTTACCCAAACTATATTACACGTAAATGGTAAATCTTTTAACAGTTTAAATACATTATACCTTATTTCAGAACAATCATCTTTAGCATGAAATGCTATTTTAGTTTTTCTCATAGATGATATATCTCTCAAATACTCATCTTTTATCACTTTTAGTCTCAGTTCATTTATCTTTTTCCTTAAATATTCTGGTTCCATAGTTTTTATAAATCCCATTAGTAGTATTTCAGAGGCTCCATTTTCTAGCCCTACTATCAATTGGCCCCTTTTACTATAAAACGTTGTGTCTCCTGATTCATCCACAAAAAAATAATTATTGTTATATATTTTGTCTTTCATGTTTTTCCCCTTTATTTAATTATTATTCCTGATGTTTTTGTTCTTTCTTGTATATTTTCAACATAATAAGCTAAAATTTCCATTCTATTTTTCACTCTTTCTAATGTTTGTGCTCCTTTGCTTATTAAAGCAATTGAACGAAATTCTTCTATTACTTCATCAGAATAATTTTTAAATTCTTTTTTGACTATATCTGGTTTAGATGAAAAGAATACTGACATTTTATCATCTAGATCTTTTAGTGCCTTTAGCTTATTTTCTGTATCTATCGTAAAATCAACTAAACCAAATCCCATTAATAACATTAAAAATTTAACATATCTCTTTTTTATTTTTTTTAAAATTGCTTTTTCTTTATACATTTCTGTAATTTGATTAATTTGACTTAATAAATATTCAACTTCCGCTTCTCCATCTGTTAAATTCTCTGTTGTAGTAACATATTTTTTTATTATATTGTCAGGCGTTCCTAATGATAGCTTGTTATCTAGCACTCCTATTATGTTATAAAATAACTTATCAAATTCTTTTCTGTCATTATCAAATCCTATAATGTTACAAAATTCTGGCAAATCTTTTATTTCTAAAAGATATTTGTCCATTTTAGCATCTGCTAATGAATTTAAAATTTCTCCAGCTCTTAGTCTTTCTTGGTTTTGTAGGTATCTGAAATATTCTGTAATATCACTTTCAGTTGCTTCTATTATTCTTGTAACTGATATGTTAAAACTTTCAAATTTTCCTTTTATTACAGATGGTAAATCTGCATATTTTAATTTTATGTTTCCTTTGTTTTTTAATTTCTTTTTTAGTTTTTCAAATTCTAAGTCTTTTTTTTCTCCATAAAATTCTTGAATTGCTTCTATTATTTTTCTGGAGGTTTCACTATGGATTTCGTATTTTCCTTCCACAAATTCATATATGGTTGTTAATCTTTGCTGTCCGTCAACTATTTCCGACATTGCTCCTTTTTCATTTGGTTCTTTTAGTTGTCTTATAATTATGCTTCCTATCGGATAACTTTTTATTATACTATATATTAATTTGTCCTTAAATTCGTTTTTCCATATGTAGTTTCTTTGGTATTTTGGCCTTAAATCAAGCCCTCCAAATTCTTGGATTCTTATGTCTGTTATTAGTGTTGTAATTGCAAATGATACTAGTGCGAATTCTAATCTTTGTCCCATTTTTACCTCCATTAGTTCTATAATCGTTTTTGATTTTAATATATATTTTTGTGATTGTCAAGTATATTTCGAGAAAAAAATTTTTTCTTTTTGTTTTTCTGTTGTTTCTTTGTGAATATCATCTTTTTTTCAACATTCTTTACGAATATTGATATAATTCTTTTATTGATATATTATGTAAAATATTATAGTACCCATAATATATAATCGAGTAAGAACTGAATAATTATTTTATTCAGTTCCTACTCGATTATTTCTAGTATATTATTTTAGATATCTTCTCTTATTTTTAATTTTCTCTTTCTATAACTTTTTATTATACAAAAAAGCTAGAAACAAAATTATGTTTCTAACTATACACCGTCCCCTGCATAATAAATGTCATTTAACCAATTTATTATTTATTTCATTTTTTTCAATTTCAATGCATTAAAAATAACAGTCAAACTACTAAACACCATAGCCAAACTTGCAATCATAGGATTTATAGAAATACCCAAAGGCTTAAAAAATCCAATAGCAACAGGAATCATCAAACAATTATAGAAAAATGCCCAAAACAAATTTTGTTTAATATTCCTTACGGTCTTCTCACTAATCTTCACAAGCTTTAAAACTGAAGCTAAATCATTTCTAGTTAAAATAATATCACTTGAATCCATTGCAATATCAGAACCACTTTTTACACTAACACCAATATCAGCATTTGTTAAAGCAGGACTATCATTTATTCCATCTCCACACATCATAACCTTTTTGCCTTTTTCCTTAAGCTTTTTAATTGTATCAGACTTTTGATGTGGCAAAACATTTGAAATAACTTCTGTTATACCAAGTTCTTTTCCTATTTTTTCAGCAGTTTCCTTGTTATCTCCTGTAAGCATAATAGTATTAATATTATGTTCTTTTATTTCTTTAATAACAATTTCAGCATTTTCTCTTATAATATCATTTACCCCAATTAATGCTAAAATCTCATTTTCATTTGCAACATAAATGATACTATTTCCATTTATTGCTAAATTTTTTTCATCTTCTAAATGATTGTTTTGAATAGAAAACTTTTCTATTATTTTTCTGTTTCCTAATATTATCTTCTTATTGTCTATTTTGCCTACTATTCCGAATCCCGCAATATTTTCAAAATCTTTAACATCAGCTTTTGGAATTTTATGTTCCTCCATATAGTCTACAAAAGCCTTTCCTATTGGATGTGTAGACTTTTCTTCTATGCTTCCTGCTAAGCTAATCAAATCACTTTCAGAAAGATTACTATAATTATATATTTTTGAAATTTTTAATTTTCCATAAGTTAATGTACCTGTTTTATCAAATACTATTGTATCAATTTTAGATGCATTTTCTAAAATTTCGCTTTTCTTTACTAATATTCCATTTTCTGCACAAACGCCCTCACTTACTACTATTGCAAGTGGAGTTGCTAAACCTAAACTACAAGGACATGCGACTACTAAAATAGTAATAAATGTACTTAAAGCTGTTCCTATGTCATAACCTAAAATCAAATATGCAAAAAATGTTACAATTGCAATTCCAATAACACTTGGCACAAAAATACCAGAAATTTTATCTGCAATTTTGGCTATTGGAGCTTTTGTATTACTTGCTTCTATAACCAATTTTACAATTTCAGATACAGTAGATTCTTTTCCAATTCTCTCTGCTTTATATTTTATAAATCCATCAAAATTTAGACTTCCTGCTATAACTTTTTCTCCTTTTGATTTTGCTACTGGCTTGCTCTCTCCTGTTATAAAAGATTCATCTAAATGCGAGCTTCCATCTATAATTTCTCCGTCAACTGCAATTTTATCTCCTGCTTTTGAAATTACAATATCTCCTTTTTTTATTTCGTCAAGAGTTACTTGTTTTTGAACTCCGTCTACCTCAATAATTGCTTGGTTTGGTGTAATTTGAGTTAATTTTTGTATTGCTTCTTTTGTTTTGTCTTTGCTTATTCCGTCAATGTATCTTCCGAGCTTTACAAAATAAATTATTATTGCAGAAGATTCAAAATATAAGTTCATTGTAAAATGAGAGTTTCCTCTAAGTACCATATACATACCATATAAACTATATATAAAACTACTTATAACACCTATCGATACAAGTGTGTCCATATTTGGTATTTTATGAATTAAGTTTTTATATCCATTTTTTAAAATATCAAATCCATATATTAAAAATGCAATTGTTAATATTAGTAGACTTACTGTGTAATTTATAGGATTATGATGTGGATTTAACAAGTTTATAATAGGTAAATTTATCATGTGTCCCATTGCAATATACATTAAAATAATTGCTAGAATTGTAAAAATAATAAATTTCTGTTTTTCTTTTTTATTATTTTTTTCTAAGTTAATTTCTTTAAATATTCCTAAGCTTTTAAATCCTGCTTGTTTTACATATTTTTCTATTATTTCTTGGTTTAATATTTTCTCGTCATAAGTTACTGTAGCATTTGCCATAACTAGGTTTACACTTGCATTAAATATTCCATTTTGTTTATTTAAGTATTTTTCTAGACCGTTTGAGCAAGCACTACAAGTCATTCCATCAATTGATAAAATTAGATTTTTCATGTTTTTTATTCCTCTATTTCATATCCAATATCTATTATTTTTTCTTTTATTTTAGAAATATCTAAATCTTCTTTTGATGTTACTGTTACAATTCCTGTATTATGGTCTGCATCTACTTTTTCTACTCCTTCTATTAAAGCTAGTGCTGATTTTACTCTATTTTCACATCCTGCACACATCATTCCATTTATTTTTAATTTTATTTCTTTCATTTTACATCGTCCTTTCTTATTTATTATAATTATCATATAATTAAAAATATTTAGCTAAAAAATATTTATCAAGTTTATGGTTTTCTTTATTTTCTCTAACAAATTCCACATTAAATCCACATTTCTTATAAAATTCTGGTGCTTGAAAGCCATAAGTTGTCAAATTTATATTTCCAAAACCTTTATTACTATAATATTTCTCAACTGTTTCTAATAACTTACTTCCTATACGTTTATTTCTATATTGCTCTAACACTATTAAATCACTTATGTGAACTTCTTTATAATATGTTTTTCCTGTTATTACACCAACAATTTTATCATTATCTTTAGCAACAAAAGCAAATGATATATAATTACATTTGATTCCATTTTTGTTTGCAAATTTTTCAAATTCTTCATCTATTATATTGTAAATTTCCTTATCTGAATTTTCTTTATATTCAATATTTATCATATCTAATTTTCCCTTTCTATCTATTAAATTTTTTAAACAATCTTACTAACTCATCTATTACGTCCATATTTTCTTTTTCTTATCTCCTTATGTATTATATACCCTATATGGTATTTTGTAAATAAGGGAGTATGGTGTTGTTTTTGCCTAAATTTAGCCGTTTATACATATAGAATTACAAATCATCTTACAATATTTCTTATATATTATCTTTTTTCAAACATTGACTTTCACTTACTTTTTTGGCTATAACTGCATAAATATGCCAATGTTTATATTCTCCAATAGCTGTTTCTTTATCCATTTCTATTTCTTGAAGTTCAATTATTTGAAATTCATTAAACAATTCCAATACTTCGCTTTTTTTGAAAAATTTCATTTTATATCTTGATTCTTTCCAAGAATCTTTTTCTCCTAAAAATGTCCCTATAAAATATCCATTTTCCTCAATACTATTTACAATATTATTCCAAACGTCTTTAAAATACCTTCTTGAACAAAATACTATGCTATTATTTGCAACAACTAAATTATTCTTTTCTGGTAGGATATTTTCGATTTCATTTTTAAGGAATTTTAGTCTTTTTATTTCTTCTTTTGTTAGTTTTATCAGTTACCGAATATAGTCTCATAAAATTCCTCCTAAAACTATAAAAAAAAGTAAGAACCTAGATTCTTACCTTTGATTTTACAGCTCCCACTTATTGGTAGGGTTCACCTGATTTTTAACTGTAAATAGATATATAATATCTATTTCTATTATATTCATTATAGTTAAAAATATGCAGTTTGTCAATTTTTTTTTAGTTTTTACATATTCATTTTCTAACCTAATGCCACATCCAGTATCATCATAACTACAAAACCTATTGCCACACCAATTGTTCCAATATTAGAATGCTCTCCACTTTGTAACTCAGGAATCAATTCCTCAACAACGACATAAATCATTGCGCCAGCTGCAAAAGCCAACAAATATGGCAAAATTGGAACAACTAAATTTGTAAGTAATATTGTAATTACCGCACCTATTGGCTCCACAATTCCAGATAAGGTTCCATATAAAAATGCTTTTCCCTTTGACATTCCTTCAGCCTTCAAAGGCATTGAAATAATTGCACCTTCTGGAAAATTTTGAATTGCAATACCAATTGCTAATGCAAAGGTCCCTGCCATTGTTATTCCAGTATTTCCAATTAAAGCTCCTGCAAAAGAAACACCAACAGCCATTCCCTCTGGAAGATTATGAAGTGTTACCGCAAATACCATCATAGTTGTTTTCTTTAGTTTTGTTTTTATTCCTTCTGGCTTAGTACTTTCTAAATGTAAATGTGGAATTACACTATCTAAAACTAGTAAAAATACAATTCCTAATAAAAATCCAACCGCTGCTGGAACCCAAGGTGTAATTTTTTGTTCTGTTGCCATATCTATTGAAGGTATTAATAATGACCATACAGAAGCTGCAATCATAACACCTGAGGCAAACCCAAGTAATATTTTTTCTACTTTTTTATTTAATTTATTTTTCATTAAAAATACCATTGCACTTCCTAAAGTAGTTCCTAAAAATGGTATCATTAATCCTACAACTATATTCATTATTACACCTCCAATAAATTTAAATTCTATTCATTTCCTTTTAAACTTGTTACCATATCTATTTAGCTAATATTTTAGAAACAACATAAGAAATCACAAAAGTTCCAATAGCTGCCAAAACATAACTTATAAGATTTGTGTCATGAGATTGTTTATCATAGACATGATGGGCTTGATTATAATGTAATGACTAATATTTGTATCAATACAATTGTCAACATATTAAAAAAATTAGTTATTAAAAAATTTTTATCTATTTTATTTCTGTTCCACCCCATTCTACGGCTACAAATCCTGTTCTATTAGGTGTTTTCAATTTTTGTTCTTGAACATCAATTGGGCTTTCTAATCCTTTAAATGTCATCAATACCCTTATTAAAGTATCTGGATTTGGATTTATTTCTAAAGGCATATTTTCATTTATTTCATCAATAGTTGCAAACCTAATATAATTATATTTATTAGCTTCTAATTTTGGTAACCAATAAACAATAAATTCTTCAGCTTCTCTTTCTGTTAATCCTAATATATCAAGTTTTTCTTCTAAAAATGAAATTGTATCTTCACCTTTTACTACAAAACCTTCGTTTTCTACACAAAATTTTATATCACTCTTGCTTTCATAGTATAATGAGTATAATTGTCGATTTGTTTTCAAATCTTTTAAATCTCCATTAGCCTTTGCTAGCACTTTCCACTCCTCTTTGTATTTAGGATATGAGCAAGTTAGGTTTTTATCTTTTAATAATTTTAAAGAAACCTCTGTATCTTCTGTTGGATATAAATATATAATTGGTTTATCAATTGATACTTCTGTTTGCGGAGTTTTATAATTTTTCAAATTACTAATTTCAGATGTTGAATAACATTCTATATACTGTATAGTTGTTCCTATTGGCATTTTTGTAGGAATAGTGACAAAATATCCACTTCCGTCTGCCATCACCCCTCGTACATTTTCATCTCCATAAATAATTATTTGATTATTTTCTTCTTTATAATCTATTAATTCCATATCACACCAGCTACTTCCATTGGCATAGCTTAAAATAATGTAATTTGAATTTTTATCTGTATAGTAACTTTCAATTTCTTCGCTAGCATTAGAATTAATTTCATTTATATATTTAATATAATCTTCATATGACACAACTTCCATTTTGCTATTTTCGTGTGAAGTATAATATGTATCTTGATGATATTCGCCATTCCATTTGTTCGTTGTTAATCTATGATAATATGTTTTACCATTAACATCTACTATTTCATAATCTTGTTGGTTAGATTGAACTGTTTTTTCTATTTCATAATTAGCATATTTATTCCAAAAGTTTTTAACTTGTGCTTCATCATCTATATCAATGTTATAATTCTGTTTTTTCAACACTACCGTTATTACTAAAGTATTTGGATTATCATCCATAAATATTTTGCCGTACATTCCAACAATATAGTCTTCATTATCTTGAGTCGTAATATCAAATAATGCATAAATATTAGGTATATCATCAAGCATACTTCTTTCATAAGTTTTAAAATCTATGTTAGGCATACTTTTCTCGTTTTCATTTTTGTCAAATGCTTTTGTTACTAATTTATTTGTCGTACATTTATAAAATTTTTTATCTGCAATAAATGCAAGTTCACTTTCATAATCAGATACATCTGAATCATATTTTACTCTAATAAATTCTCCTTTAAACGCTCCTCGCCTCAATACTTGATATGCATCTAATGCAGTGCTAGATGATATCATATTATTTTTGGCTTCTTCATCCAAATAAATAATCTTTTCCGAATATGATGTATCTGATTCTTGTTCATTTTTATATAATAAATCTGAATTTTTTCCTTTAATTCTACAAAATCCATTTTCGGTAATATCACTTTCTTTTGTTTGCTTTGGTACATTTTCTGCATTACTTCCTATTTTCTGTTCTAGTACATTTTCTGCATTATCATTACTTTTCGTTAGGTATATACTATATACACCTATTCCAATAATACTAATCAATAATATTATTATAATTCCAATAATTATTGCTAATTTTAAAGATATTTTCATTTGTTTACTTTTTTTCATTTTTACCCCCAATATATTTATTATTTTATAACTATTTTTTATATTAATCAAATTGAACTTGCCAATTCTCATCATCTTTTGCTTTAAAACACATCTCCAAAAAATTATCTCAAAAGCCAATTTGCTATATCATAGATTTGAACTCCTTCATACTGATAATCATCATGTTTTGTCCTTGCAATTATCACTTTAGGATACGCATCTTTTATTTGCAAAAGAGGTGTTACTTCTCTTTCTAGTGTTTTTTCATACTCAATATTATCCGCAACTTGAATATAGATTTTTTCATTTCTTTTTAAAGCTATAAAATCAACTTCTTTATTATATAAAACACCTGTATATACTTCATATCCCCTTCTTAGAAGTTCAATTGCAACTATGTTTTCATATGCTCTACCATAATCTAACGATTTAGTACCTAAACGAGCATATCTAAAAGCATGGTCAGATAAATAATATTTTTCATCACTACTTAAATATTTTTTTCCTTTTATATCATACCTACTTATTTTATAAAAAGCAAAAGCTTCACACAAGTACTCAATATAATTACCAACTGTTTTATGATTGGTCTCTAAATTAATGTTATTTAAAGAATTTGCAACATTTCTTAATGATGTTCTATTTGAAATATTATCCATTAAAAAGTCATTTATCGAATTCATTAGCTTTTCATTTTTTAGATTATTTCTTTCATTAATATCTCTAATTATTAAAGTATTGTATATATTATTTAAATAATCATATTTCTTTTCTATTGAATTATATAAATATGAACCTGACATTCCACCTTCCATTAAATATTTATCAAATGCTTCATCAATATCATTGTATTCAAAGTAATCAATAAATTCTTTAAAAGAAAAAGGATACACTTCAATTTCAAAAGTTCTTCCAGTAAATAATGTTGCTAAATCACTACTTAAGAAAAAAGCATTTGAACCTGTTATATATATGTCATATTTTTCTTTTGAGTGTAAACTATTTATCGTTTTTTCAAATCCCTCACACATTTGAACTTCATCAATTAATATAAAATTTCTCATATTTTCTTTGTATCTTTGTTCTATATAATCATTTAATTTATGATATTCTTTTAAATTTTCAAACTCTAAATCATTATAGTTTATATGAATTATGTTATAATCTTTTACATTTGTTTCTATATATTCTTTGAAAAGTTCTAATAATTTAGATTTTCCACTTCTTCTTATTCCTGTTATAACTTTTATATCCGGTGTTCCCATTACATCTATTAAAGTATTTAAGTATGTTCTTTTTATTAATTTCATAATATCACCCTTTATAATTATAGCATATTATTTCCCAAAAATCAATTTTTATTAAAATTGGGAAGTGCATATAATATTCTTAATATTTTTTCACATTTTCACTCACACCTTAATGCCAAAACAGGGTCCTCCTTAGCAGCTTTCTTAGACGGAATAATTCCACCAATCAAAGTCAAAATTGTACTTAACACAACTAAAATAATACCTCCCGCCAATGGCAAAGATGCTCTAACATTAGCTCCATTTGAAAGTGCATAAATAAGTTTGTTTGTAGGAATTAATAGTAAACTTGTAATTCCAATTCCAATCAAGCCTGCAAGCAATCCAATAATAAAAGTCTCTGCATTAAACACTTGCCCAACATTACGTTTAGAAGCTCCCATAGCTCTTAAAATTCCAATTTCTTTTTTACGTTCTAGTACACTAATATAAGTAATAACTCCAATCATAATTGAAGAAACAACAAGTGATATTGATACAAATGCAATTAAAGTATAACTTACAACATTTATAATAGTTGTTACCGAACTCATTAAAGTTCCTACCATATCTGTATAAGAAATAACCTTATCTTCCTCACCTTTTTCTTTCATTTTGCTATTATAGTCACTTAATAAATTAGTAATTGCTTTATTTCCTTCAAAATCTTTTGGATAAATTAAAATTCCAGAAGGCTCCTCTAATTTGGTATAATTTAATTTTGTCAAATTATTTTCATAGCTATTTTTTTCTTTTGACATAACCGCAGATAAAAGCTCTGTTAATTCTTCCTCATCCATTTTCATTTTAAAAGCTCCTGCAAAAGCATTTGTATCTATACTAATTGCTTTTGCCATAGATTTGCTTAAATTACTCATGCTTTTTGTTATCTCTTTTTCTAGGCTCTTGCTTATACTTCCCATTGTAGATTTCATATAATCATTCATAATATTAGAAATCTGTTTTTCTAGATTTTGAGACTGAATTACTTTTGTTATATTATTGCTTATAATTGTTTTCGCCTCTTCAGATTGCAAATATTCCATTAGGTATTCTTCTAATTTATCTGTATCTGCCAAACCATTTTCTTTTGCATATTCTGCAAAATTTTCTATTACTTTTTTCATTATTTTTTGCATTTGTTCCTGCGTTATAGTTATCGAACCATTTTCTTTTATAGCATTTTCAATTTCTTGCTTTATTAAATCCTGTGTTTCTTTTGAATTTATATATTCTGTCATTTTTTCACTAATGTTACTTAAATTTGCCTCTGGATGATATTTATTTAAATAATCATTATAACCTTTCATAAGTTCATTCATCAAATCTTTCATTTCATCGTTTGAAATAGAAAAATCTATTTTGCTCATCACCTCATTTAAATCAAGCGCTGGCAAGCTAGTTTTACTTATTAAATTATTTACATTACTAAAATCTACTTTTATTTTTGATGAATCTATTTTAAATGCTGATTTTAAAGCATTTTGGTCTACTTCTATTAATGAATTCATATCAAATGGATTTTCATTTTCTGTTTCATCAAACCTTTTTCCTGTAAATACATTTATATCCGGCTTTTCCAATTGTTCTTTTACAATTTGACTATTAGCCGCTTCTTCCATAACATGGTTTGTTAGGTCTTTCGAATACCATATACCTTCTTGAAGCATCGGTGCTGTTGCCCCTTCTTTTGGTTTTAGTACTCCAACAA
Source organism: uncultured Clostridia bacterium (assembly GCA_934121905.1). Taxonomy (GTDB): domain Bacteria; phylum Bacillota; class Clostridia; order TANB77; family CAG-508; genus CAG-269. The sequence goes on along the minus strand of CAKOVI010000001.1, from coordinate 207,841 downwards.
TTTTTATATCTTCTCCATTTTCTACAACATTTTTCATGTACTCTTTATTTTCGGTTTTATCTCTCCAAATTTTGTATTCATCATCATATTCGTAGCAGTCACTACTATTTATTAACTTAAAAGTAATTCCAAGTATATCTTCATACGAATAATTATCAAGATATTCAGGACTTTCCACATTTTTTCCAGACATAACTTGATTTATTATATTGCTAAACTCATCATAGTCTCTTAAGCCTAATGCATATAAAACAAAATCACTTATATTTCCACTTTGTGATAATACAAGAACACATTCATTATAACTTGTAGGTAATTTTCCTGCCTTTATGTCATACTGTTCTTCATATAATTTTGAGTCACTTGGAATTTGGTAAAAAATATCTGTACTCATCATACTAGACATTAAGCTGTTTTGTGAATCGTTTGAGCCTATTCCTAACCCTGAAAAAGATTTGTCTGGATTTATTTGCCTTAATTTTTGTGCATCATTACTGTATATAATAGGTTTAACATTATATGAATATTCCACATCTTTTGCATAGTTTTTTATTCCACTTTCGTCACTGTCTAAGTATTGCTTTAAAGAAACTAAATCATTTGAACCCATTTTTGAAAACATATTTGTTATTTTGCTTGTGACTTTTATGTTGTCACTATTGTTTGATTTTCTATCATCTTGGTCATTCACTAGCATCGAACTTATATCTATACCTGTACTTTGAATTTGTATTGGATATTCCGATAATGTTTCTCCTTCTATTGATTTTATATAATTATTAACACCATTTGATAATGATAGTATTAGTGCAATTCCTATAATACCAATACTTCCAGCAAATGAAACTAATGTAGTTCTTCCTTTTTTAGTTTTTAAATTGTTAAAACTTAATAATAAAGACGTAAAAATTGACATAGATGTTTTTCCCATATTTTTATGTGTAGCTTTTTCTTCTTTTTCATTTTCTATTACATATGGATTTGTATCTGAGCATATAACTCCATCTTTTAAGTTAACAATTCTCGTTGCATATTCTTCCGCTAATTCTGGATTATGTGTTACCATTACAACCAAACGGTCTTTAGCAACTTCTTTTAATAGTTCCATTACTTGCACACTTGTTTCGCTATCTAATGCACCTGTTGGCTCATCTGCCAATACTATATCTGGGTCATTTACTAATGCTCTTGCAATTGCAACTCTTTGCATTTGTCCTCCTGATAATTGGTTTGGCTTTTTATGTGCTTGGCTTGCAAGACCTACTTGCTCTAATGCTTTCATTGCCTTTGATTTTCTTTTAGACCTTGGTACCCCAGAAATTGTTAATGCAAGTTCCACATTTGCTAGAATTGTTTGGTGAGGAATTAGATTGTAGCTTTGAAATACAAATCCAATTGTGTGATTTCGGTATGAATCCCAGTCTCTATCTTTATAATTTTTTGTTGAAATTTTGTTTATTATTAAATCTCCTTTATCGTAACGGTCTAAGCCTCCTATTATATTTAGAAGTGTTGTTTTTCCTGAACCACTTGGGCCAAGTATTGCAACAAATTCGCTGTCTCTGAGATTTAAACTTACATTATCAAGTGCTTTTTGAACTAGATTTCCTGTTTTAAATTCTTTGTAAATATTTTTTATTTGTAACATTTTTATTTGTTTTTTCCTTTCTCTCTAGACCTATTTACTTTGCCATCGGATAACATATATCTATAGAAATATCCACTTGCAATCTGTCTATCTAATTCTCTTGCAGAATAATTATTTTTTATACACATTTTTATATAAAATTCTTTTTCTTCTATTGACTTAGTCGAACTTAAAATCTTAACATTATTACTCCAACTAATTTGTGTCAACAGTGTTGACACAAATTCATAATCTTTATATGTTTCGTAAAATTGCTTTATTCTATAAATTCCACGTCTATTAATGAAATAAGTTCTTCATTTACTTTTCTATAAGCATTATTTCTTCTTGTTTCAACCATTTTTATAATTTCGTTAAAGTTCAAATCCATATTACTATCCATCTATGTTTTCTCACTTTCATCAACTAATAGCATGTTCTATGCTACATTCTAGCATTCTTTATTTTTTCCTATTAAAAACTTATTTACCGCACTTATGTAAATCACCAAATATGAAACAGATATTAAAAATCCACCTAAAACATCACTTGTATAATGTACACCAAGATAAATTCTACTTGTTCCTATCCCTACTATCAAACAACTTAAAAGAACAATCAAACTCCATTTTATATATTTATTTTTTACATATTTATAAATTAGATATATTAAATACCCATAAAAAGCCATGCTTACCATTGAATGTCCTGATGGAAAGCTATATCCTGTTTCTTCTACTATTCTAAATTCAGTAGGACGTGGTCTTTGTAAAATTCTTTTTAGTAACTGATTTAATCCAGTAATAATAACAAGATTTGCAAAAATAGATAGACCTATTTTTTTGTTTTTTATCAGTATAATTAATAAAACTGTTAATCCAATTAAAAATATAGCTCCACCAAAATTAGTAATAAACTTGGCTATTGGTGTTGCAAAATCAGATATTAAAAATGTTGATACCATTTTATATCCTATTATGTCGCCATTCATTATTTCTTTATGAAATACGTCTTCTGCTAATGCTAAAAAGCCAATTAAACAAATAAATAATATAATCCATTTTAAATTTTTAATAAGAAAATCTTTTATTTTTCCCTGCATATTTTATTACCTCTTTTAATATTAAATTTACTAAAAAATGTTATTTTTAAGTAAACTTAATTATACTTCATTTTTGTTTATTTTTCTACTATTTATTTTTTAATTTTTTATTAAAAATTGGTTAATTGTTGGTTAAAAATTTGGCTAAAAATTCTATTATTCCATCTTCTAAATTAGTTTTATCAGTAACAAAATTTGATTTTTCTTTTACTTCTGGCAAAGCATTTTTCATAGCAACTCCAACTCCACATTTTTCAATCATATCAATGTCATTTAACCCGTCACCAAATGCAATAATATCTTTGTTTTCAATGTTTTCTATCTGTGATATTGTAAATATTCCTTTGTATTTACTAACACCTTTTTTTAAAATCTCTAGCCATTGAAAGTCATCAAACGAATCTTGCATTATTGTTACATCTAGTTCTGGATACCTTTCGCTAAATATTTTTTTGTATTCTCTTGTAAATTCATTTTTCCAGAATGCCACGGATATATGGATAATTTCGTTAATATTATTTAAAATTTTATTTTTATCTATATACTTTCTTATAAATACTTCTTCATAAGAATGTTTTGTTGCATACATGTCTATATAATTTTTTGAACATATATCAACATACATAAATTTATCATCATTAAACTCATAAATCATATCTTCAGCAATCTTTCTTGGAATTAAATCAGCATACATTTCTTTCCATTCTTCATTTTGCTTTTTATATACAGCTGCTCCTGCATCTGTTACTATATAATTTGCAAAATCTGCTCCATCTGTTGCAATAAGAGCTGACTTTAATATTCTTCCTGTTGCTATAACTATTATATAACCATTTTGTTTTAATTCACCTAAATACTCTTTAGTCTGTTGGCTTACTCTGCTTTTTTCATTTAACAATGTCCCATCCAAATCCATTACAATCATTTTTGCTATATTCATTTTGTTTTTCCTCCATACTTGTAGTTTTCCACAAATGTAATTATTATATTACAAATTTATTTTTTACAAGCCTCTATAAATTTCTTGAATATTTTGTTCATATTGTCATCAAATTTATATAAACTTTCGGGGTGAAACCTAATACCAATATAAAAATCTTTTTCTTTAGATTCCACAATATCAGCATACCCATCTTCACAAAATCCTACTTTATCTAATAATGGACATTTATCAATAGTTTTCTTATGTCTCGAATTTACCATTATATTATCTTTTTCTACTATATTATAAAATTTTGATGTTTTATCAATATGTACACTATGAACATATTTTTCATTAAGTTTATCATGCTTTTCAGGATTATGAATTTCATATGTTGTTCCACCTAAAGCTCTTACAATATTATTTTGTCCTGCACAAATTCCTAAACATGGTATATTATTTTCATAGCAGTATTTTGCAATAAAACTTTCATATACTTCACTTGTGCTTCCCCCTTGCAACACAATTCCATCACATAAATTGATTTGATTTATAATTTTTTCTTTATCCATTTTTTCTTCTGTTAATTTCCAATTGTCACCTGTATACAATATTTCTTCATTCGGAGACAATATTCCTATAGCTATTGCACCATTATCAAATATAGCTTGTTTTACTTCGTCTCTTATTAAAGTATCTGTTCTAATTTTATTGTCTTTTATGTGTTTTCCTACTATTCCAATTATTGTTTTTTTCATTTATATTAAAATCTCCCTAAAATATTTTTGGAACAAATATTATTACTCCAACTATAGCGGCTCCAATAGCTAAAGTCAGTACTGCTCCTGCTGAAATATCTTTTGCGATTTTTGCCTTGTCGTTTTTATATGGCATTACCATATCAACAACTGTTTCAATTGCTGTATTAAAAAGTTCTCCACTAATTACTATTGCAAAACATAATATACAAATAATCCATTCATATTTATTTATCTTTAATATAATTCCAGAAATAATAATTAAAAACATTATAAAAATATGTATTTTCATATTTCTTTCGTTCTTAAATGATGAAAAAATCCCCTGTATTGCATATTTAAAACTATTAATTAATTTCTTTGATTTTACTTTAAATTTTCTACTTTTATTACTCATTTTTTAAACTCCTATATTATATAAAAAACATTGTTTATCATGTGAATAAATAACTCCTATAGCTTGCAAATAGGAGTATATTATTGTACTTCCAACAAATTTCATTCCTCTTTTTTGCAAATCCTTTGAAATTGAATCAGATAGTTCTGATGTTGTTTTATCAACTTCATAAAATGTTTTCCCATTTATAAATCTTTTTAAATAATTGTAAAATGTCCCATATTCTTCTTGTATATTTTTAAATATTTTCGAATTATTTATACTGGATTTTATTTTTAATTTGTTCCTTATGATTTTTTCATTTAACAATAATTGCTTTATTTTATAATCATCGTATTTACACACTTTGTCAATATCAAAATTATCATATGCTTTTCTAAAATCTTCTCTTTTGTTTAATATGCATTCCCACGAAAGTCCTGCCTGGAAAGATTCTAGTATAAGCATTTCATATAAATATTTATCATTAAAATTTGGTTTACACCATTCTTCATCATGGTATTTTACATATAAGGAATTTTTTAAATTACACCATTTGCATCTAACTTTTTCTTGCATTTATTACTCCTTTTTTCACAATTCATACACATTTGCCTTCACAATAACTTTTTGAATTTTTATCTTGTCATCCAAAGATATTTCCCACAAACTACCACAAATACTTCGTTTTATTTTATATTCTCTAATAGGCTTACCTATAAGCTTATTTAATTGTTTTTGCAAATCCACCTTATTTGTATAAATAGATAGCTTCTTTTCTTTATACAAAACGTTTATAGTAGTTTCCATTTCTTCTTTTATAGGTTCTTTATATATTTTCTTAATATCATTCTTCAATTTTTTCTTCGTATTCGATGCCATTTCCTAACTCTCTTTCTTCAATACTAATCTTTGCCATTTCTTCAATCTCATCTTCATATCCAGTAAGTGCTGCAAATGCTCCAAATTGTGCAGCTCGTGCCTCGATTGTCATTTGAGGATGTTTTTTTGATACATGATGAGGTAAATTTATAATATCTTTATATTTTTCAAAATTGCTTCTCATTTTATATTCTCCTTTTATTCCTTATGTCCCCCTACTTGTCCATTTCTTTCTATTGTTGTTCCTCCTTCAACTAAATTCATTCCTTTTAGAATAGCATTTTTTCCATATTTCTTTTTTATATTAATCATTGTATATTGTAAATTTTTTTCCTTTTCTTCTTGTTTTTTTCTTTTATTAATTTCTTCGTAATTTGTAAATAAATCTATTTGTTCATATTCATTTTTTTTATCTACTTCTGTTTCTCTTATTACCTTATTGGCTGTTATATTTATTCTTCTTGTAAGGAGTTTATCATTTATAATTCTGTCATATAAGTTCATAACAGCTTCCATAATTAATTTTGTTGATGATGTTTTATGGTCTAAATTTACAGTTCCATGTGCATGTTTTGGAACTTTTCTTCCATACCTATCTTCTGTAATTTCTCCATTATATAACTTTCTTATAGAACTATTTTTTAAGTTTTCTACATCATAACCTATTGTTAGTACTATTTGGTCTGTAACTAGATGTTTTTCTACTAGGTCTAATGCCAATAATTCCGTCATTTCTTTAACTATTAACCTAGTCTTTTCACAGTCGTATGGACAATGTAAAACTTGTCCTGAACTTATACTATTTGATGCTGGTTTGTATGATTTTATGTCTTTTATTGTACATGGTTCATATCCCCAAGCATGGTCTATTAGTAATTCTGCATTGATTCCAAATAATTTATATAATAATTCTTCATTTTCTAATGATGTTCTTGCTACATCTCCCATTGTGTATATTCCATGTTTTTCTAGCTTTTTACTATATCCTTTTCCCACTCTCCAAAAGTCTGTTATTGGCATATGCGACCATAATAGTTTTCTATATGTCATTTCATCAAGTCCTGCTATTCTTACACCATTTTTATCTGGTTTTGCGTGTTTTGCAACTATATCCATTGCAACTTTGCATAGATATAAATTTGTTCCTATTCCCGCAGTTGCTGTTATTCCTGTTGTTTCATATACATCTTGTATTACTTTGGTTACTAAGTCTTTTGCACTCATTTTGTATATTTTTAAATATGGTGTTATATCACAAAATATTTCATCTATTGAATATACATATATATCTTCCTCTGAAAAATATTTTAAATATATATTATATATTTTTGTACTATATTTCATATAAAATGCCATTCTTGGAGGTGCTATTATATAATCTAATTCTAGTTTCGGATTTTTCTTTAATTCTATTTCATTATATGATTTTCCTTCAAATTCTAAACCTTTTATTTTTCTCCTTCTTTCAAAATTTATTTGATTTACTTTTTGGATTAATTCATATAATCTTACTCTTCCTGGTATTTTATAAGCTTTTAATGATGGACTTACCGCTAAACATATTGTTTTTGAAGTTCTGCTTTCGTCTGCTACGACCAAATTTGTAATATTTGGGTCTAATCCTCTTTCTTGGCATTCTACTGATGCATAAAAACTCTTTAAGTCTATTGATACATATATCTTATTCATAAGCCCCACCTCTAACTCCACTATAATATATCATAGATTTTTCTCTTTGTCAAATATTTGTTCGTAATTAATATAAAATTTTTTCGTAAAATATTGCCATTTAGCCTATATTGATATAAAATATATATTATAAAATATATCAAAGAAAGGAGGCACTTAAGTGATTTCAAATATAAAAAATCATCTGAATGAAACAGCGGAAATATTATCTACGGTAGATAAAAATTTAGGAATTGAATATGCTCAATGGACTAAAAATAAAGCAATAATAAAATTCAATAAAAAAATACCTACTTTTCCAATTACAAATAATTATATTTATTGGTGCAATTTAGGTATAAATATTGGTAGTGAACAAAATAAAATAAGACCTATTATAGTAACCAAAACAAAAAAAGAATCTAAAGTATGTACCATTATACCATTAACATCTGAAAGAATGAATGACACAAGATGGTATCATATAGACTTAGAAAACCAAAATTCTACAGCCCTAATTGAACAATTACGAAATGTTAGTAAATTAAGAATTTTAAATCCTTTTAGGTTAAAAGGAAAGTTGGTAAAAATTTCTCAAAAAGACTGGAACAATATAAATCAGGCCCTAATAGATTATTATTCCTTAACAAATTTAAAATAAAAATTTGACTTTTTCTATAAATATGATATAATTAATTCAATAAAACATTGTAATCCGTTGGAAACAACGTAATCATTTTAATCCGATAGCAATTAAGCTATCGTCTTTTTTATTTATATTTTTGATTTTTTTGTATATAATATTATTACATTGTAATCCAGTATTTATACTGAAATAAATGTATATAGTCTCGCGACTATTTCAAGGGCAGACTTTATATCTGCTCTTTTTATAAAATTATAAAAAAGCTAAGAAGCTCTTCATCAACTTCTTAACCTATTTTCCTAATATTTTACTAATAATTTTTTTATACCATTTTGTATCGTTTGTATCTTCATCATCTATACTAACAGATTCAGCTGCACCTTCAACATAATCTTTTTTATCCAAAGTAACATAAACTTTTTGGCTATTATCCAAATCCTGCATTCCTAATTTTTCCTTAGCTGCATTTTTTACATTACTAAGATTAAGACTACTCTCAATACTAACTTCTAATTGTCCATTAGTTTTCTGAATAGATGCTAATTTTTCTTTTGAAGACTGAATATCATTAAATCTTTCATTTATTAGTGAACTTCTATAACTTATAGTAAGCAATATTAAAAAGATTGCTGCAACCAAAGCCACATTTTTGTTATGCTTCTTTTTCTCTAATTTTAAAGCCTCTTTTTTCTGTCTTTCATTAATCTTTATTTGTCTTTTTATTTCTTCTTTAGATTTTTTTATTTTTCTTGAATCATAATCTGGTTCAAGTTTTTTTGGTGTTGTCCCAAATTCAAAGTCAAATCTATCCATAAGTTATTAAAATTCACCTCTTTTCTTTTTGTATGTTTATCCTTCTTATATTTTCTCAAAAATCCTTAATTTAGCACTTTTAGATCTTGAATTTTCCATTTGTTCTTCTTTGCTTGCTACTATTGGTTTTCTTGTAATTACTTTGCCTAATTCTTTTGCTCCACATACACAATAAGGTATGTCTTTTGGGCAAGTGCAATTTCCTTTAGCTCTGTTCATTGCTTGTTTTACTGCTCTATCTTCTAAAGAATGGAATGTAATTACACATAATCTTCCACCTTTGTTTAAAACTTCTATTGATTTTGCAATGGTATCTTCTAAAGGTTTTATTTCGTTGTTTACTTCTATTCTAATTGCTTGGAAAGTTCTTTTTGCTGGATGTCCTTCTTTGGGATTTAAATGTGGTATCGACTTTTCTATAATTTTTACAAGCTCATCTGTTGTCTCAATTTTCTTTTTTCTTCTTTCTATACAAATATTTTTAGCAATATTTCTTGAAAATCTTTCCTCGCCATATTCATATATTATATTTGCTAAATGTTCTTCTTTGTAATTATTTACAACCTCCATTGCTGTTAATCTTTGACTTTTGTCCATTCTCATATCTAGTTCATTTGAGCCTAAATAACTAAAACCACGATTTCTTTCATCAAGCTGATATGATGAAACTCCCAAATCTAATAGTATTCCATCAACTTTTTCTATGTTTAATTCTTGCAAAATTTCCTGTATATCATCATGATTTCCATGTACATATTTTACATTTTTATATTCTTCCAAATTTTGCTTAGCAGCTTGCAAGGCTTCTTCGTCTCTATCAATTCCTATTAATAGTCCCTTTTCTTTGTCTAATTGCTTTACAATTTCTTTACTGTGTCCTGCTCCTCCGAAGGGTTCCATCTACGTAGATTCCATCTTTTTTTATTTTTAGTCCTTCTATACATTCATTTAATAATACTGGCTTATGTTTAAATTCCACATTGATATACTTATCTTTTTAATAAGTATCTCCTTTCTATTTTTTCTATATGCATTAAGCAGCTAGTATTATGCAAAAAATACCAGCTGCTTTGATTTTCTTATGTATAAATTTTCCTATGTACTGACATCATATGTATTTTTTTCCTATGTGTGTACATTTCTTTTGTTTATATTTTACTTTGGTACTTTTTGCTTTTGTTTGATTTTTTCTTTGGTTTGAAATAGGGATTTCTTTGGTATTTTTTACTTTTGTATACCAAAATTTGTAAGTAATTTTCCTTTAAAGGTTTGTCCTTTGTTAAACCTTATGTATTTATCTTTTGTTTTCCTTAATTTTCATCTTTTGATTTTTTTCTTTCGTATTTTTCTCTTTTGTTTTTTAACATAATCAATTCCCCCAAATTTTTTTGGTTTTGATTATTATATAAACTTTTCTTTTCGAAAAGATTATATACCAAGCATTGTCATGTTTTCTGCAATTTCTTCAGCTGATATTTCATTGTCTTTTTCTTCCCATGTTGCTTTATTCCATATTTCTATTCTCGTTCCAACTCCTATTATTACTGCTTCTTTTTCTAATGCTGCCGATGTTCTTAAGTTCATCGGTATTAAAAATCTTCCTTGTTTGTCTATTTCACATTCTGTGGCTCCTGACAAGAAAAATCTTACAAAGTTTCTTGCGTTTTTGTCTGATAGTGGTAAGGCTTTTAGTTTTGTTTCGAAATTTAACCATTCTTCTTGTGAAAAAGCGAATAAACACCCATCTAATCCTTTTGTTAGGATAAAAATGTCTCCCATATCTTTTCTTAGTTTCGCAGGCATTGAGATTCTGCCTTTTGCATCTAAGGTATGTTCGTATTCACCCATCAACATTGTTAAACTTCACCCCACTTTGTACCACTTTTTTCCACTTCGATTAAATTCTAATACACTTCTTCTTATTTTGCAAGTGTTTTTTGAAAAAAAGTTGATTTTTTTAATATTTTTTTCTTTGAACATTGTTTGATATATTTTTTTGCTGTATAATATATCCATTCCCAACTCCGAAAGGAGGTGAAACTTATGGGAAAATACATTAAATTACTTTTAAAAGTTATTGTTTTAGTACTTATACTTAAAATACTTGAGAAATTCGACTAAAGCAAAAGACTAGAGTGTGCCAACTCTAGTCTTTTTTATTCCCTTTATGGGTCAATACATAAATTACTTTGAATTAAAGAGGAACAAATTCTCTCTTCATTCTCATTAACATTATACTAAAATTTATCGAAAAAATCAACACCTTTTCTCAATAATCTTTCGCTATATATCAACAATTTTTGCACATACTCCAATCAGGATAATCATTAAATTCAACTTTCTCTTTTCTCACTGGATGTTCAAATTCCACACTATATGCCCACAACCTAATCTGTTTTCCTTTTCCTCTAACACCATACTTCTGGTCTCCAAATAGGCTATGCCCACTATTTGCCATTTGAACTCTAATTTGATGATGTCTTCCGAGTATGTAAATCAATTTTTACTAAACTTAAATCTCTTTTATCATCATAATTTAAAACTTCATAATCTAATTTTGCAAGTTTTGAATTTTTCTTATCTTTATTTACAACTCTACTTATATTATTTCTTTCGTCTTTGTATAAATAATCTTCTAAACTTCCTTTTGGATTTTCAAATTTTCCATCAACAACAGCCAAATATTTCTTTTTAAAAGTTTTATTCCTAATTTGTTCACTAAGCCTAGATGCTGCTTTAGAAGTTCTTGCAAATACCATTATTCCACCAACAGGCCTATCTAGCCTATGTACTAAACCAATATATACTTCTCCTGGCTTTTTGTATTTTTCCTTAATATATTGCTTCACCATTGTTAACATATCAATATCACCTGTTTTATCTGCTTGTGATGGAATGTTAGGCTCTTTTTCTACAACTATTATGTGATTATCTTCATATAATACTTTCATTTTTTAATCTTCCCATCTTCCATAAATTCCACAAGGTAAAATAAGTTGTGAGTTTTCCATTGGTAAGCCAATTTCACCAGCTTCTATCTTTCCTTTATGTTCTTTGTTTACTGTTAAATTTAAAATATTTGCTAATACTGTACTTGATATTCCTGTTGTATACGAATTTATTAGGAAAAATAGAGGTTTATCTGATAATACTTTTGTACATAATTCAACTAAATCATAAATATTGTTTTCAAATTGCCAAACTTCCCCTTTTGCACCTCTTCCATATGATGGTGGGTCCATTATTATTGCATCATATTTATTACCTCTCCTTATTTCTCTTGCTACAAATTTGTTTACATCATCTATTATATATCTTACTTTTTTTTCATTCAATTTCGAACTTGCAACATTTTCTTTTGCCCAAGATACCATTCCTTTTGAACTATCTACATGACACACTGATGCCCCTGCTGACAAGCAAGCTACTGTTGCTCCACCTGTATATGCAAATAAGTTTAGGACTTTTATTTCTCTTTTTGATGATTTTATTTTATTTATCATCCAATCCCAGTTGACAGCTTGTTCTGGAAATAGTCCTGTGTGTTTAAAGCCCATTGGTTTTATATTAAATGTTAAATTCTTATATTTTATTTGCCAATTATCTGGTAATTTTTTATTGTATTTCCAAGCTCCTCCTCCTGTTTTGCTTCTGGAATATATAGCATCTGCTTTTTTCCATTTTTCTGGATAGCTTTTGCTTGTCCATATTATTTGTGGGTCTGGTCTTGAAAGTGTGATGTTTCCCCACTTTTCTAGTTTTTGTCCGTCTGCCATGTCTATTATTTTGTAATCTTTCCATTCATTTGCTACATTCATTATTTGTTCTCCTTTTCCGTTTATATTTTACTACAAAAATCAGATTTTTTCAATAATATGTATAAATCTATAAATAAGAAAAAAATTTGTCATTGTACATGCAATTATAATTGCAACTATCATTGTTATAAATTTATGTTCATTAATTTTTTTCATTAACCTACTTGTCCAGCTTTCTTGTCTTTCTTTTTCTTTTTTCAAATATGTAGAATATCCCACCCTAAAAAAAACGTTTTCTTTCATATACATCCTCCTTATTATATGTATATGAAAGAAAACGTTACTTTAGAACATTAATCTTAAATTTTCAATTACCATTTGTTGTATTTTCCTGTTTTTGACTAACTGTTGTATTATCATTTGACTGTTTTAAATATTTTAATATTTCATATTCCTTATCTCTAAATGTCATCCAATATGATGGCTCTCCTTCTGAAACTTTTATGTACATTTCATCAAACAAGAAATTAAGTATTGCATCATTTCCTGTTGTATCCATAAATCCATACTTTCCTTCTTCATCACTTACAACCACAACATTATATTCTGGTATTTGTAGAAGAGGATATATGTTATTTCCACTTTTTACGCTACTACAGCCAATACTTTGATACTTAAATCCATCTGATACTTTATTTCCACTTGTATCAAAAAATGCCCACAAATCCCCATTTTTTACAGGTATAAGTTTATTCATAAGTATGTATCCATTTTTTGTATTACTATAAGAAAATGAAGAAACATCAGTTCCAACTTGATCATATTGAGGATATATTATAATTTTCCCATTTTCATCAACTACTCCATGCATATTATTTGTTTCAACAGCATATAGTTTCGAATCCTGTCCCATTGATGTTATTTTGTCATATGCTAAGTCTATTTTTCTTTTTCCATCTTTGGTAAATAATCCTACCTTTTTATTTGCTGTAACTAGAAAGGTTTGTGAATCTGTTACATAACTTATTTCATCATATTGAGGTTCAAGTACAAATGATGTATAATCCTCTGCCTTTACTATTCCGCATTTTTCCATTTTCAGCTTCTACAATTAATAATCCATCAAATATTGATTTACAATTAGCATATTCCTCATTTAAAGTCAATTTTCCATAATTTCCTATTGTTTTTCCTTCTAATGCTGCTTGATGTGTCTTTGATAAATAATCTAGTGTAAATATTTTTATTACCTTTTTTTGTTCATCATATGAAAAATATACATTATATCCTTTTTCTATTCCATCTACAGAAGCATATAATTTTCCATTATTTTCAAATATATCTTTGTCTGTTGTACATTCTTCATATTCTTCACTTTTATTTTGTAAATTTAGTTTATATATAGTTTTCGATTTTTTAGTAAACATCGCCACTTCATACTTATCCCTATATACATAACATTTATTATCATCTTCTGTCTTTGGACTATAATCTCCTTTGAATGTTTGGTATCCAAATTCTCCATTTACAGCATTCAAATATGTTGCAAAATCTCTTATCGGAATATAGATTTGGGTATTTCCATTTTCATCAGTCGAAAAATCCAATATTTGGTCAAAGTTTGATACTTTTACATTATCTATATATGTTGTAATTTGTGTTGGATTGGATATTCTATATACAATTAAGGCAATTATTATGCTACACAATAGTAATAATGAAACAATTGATATTATAATGATTTTCTTTGTTTTTTGTGTTCTTAATTTTTGTTCTTCTATTTCTTCTTCATCTATTAATCTCATATAATCCCTCCTAAATTATTTCAGTATAACCATACTTTTTATAGAATTCTTCTCTAAATGCTAATAAATTATCATGCTCTATTTCTATTCTAACTCTTTCCATTAATTTAGTCAAGAATCTTAAATTATGAAGTGATAACAATCTCATTCCTAATATTTCATTTGTTTTAATTAAATGTCTTAAATATGCTCTTGTATAATTTTTACATGTATAGCAATCGCATTCATCATCAAGTCTATTCCAATCTCTTGCAAAATTTTGGTTTCTTATTACTAATTTTCCTTTTGAAGTTAAAGCTGTTCCATGTCTTGCCAAACGAGTTGGAAGTACACAGTCACACATATCAATTCCAGCAAGTGATGCTTCTATTAAATAATCAGGTGAACCCACTCCCATTAAATATCTTGGTTTATTTTCTGGCATTAAAGGAGTAGTATATCTCAAGATATCCAAAAATTCCTCTTTAGGCTCTCCTACACTTATTCCACCAATTGCATATCCAGGAAAATCAAGTGAAATTAAATCTTTTGCAGATTGCTCTCTTAAATCCTTATAAAATCCTCCTTGTATAATTCCAAATAAACCTTGATTTTCAGTTTTGTGTGCTTCTTTACATCTAACAGCCCATCTAGTTGTTCTCTCCATTGATTTTTTTACATAGTCATAATCTGCAGGATATGGACAACATTCATCAAATGCCATTATAATATCCGCGCCTAATGCTTCCTCAATTTCCATTACTTTTTCAGGTGTAAACATATGCTTACTTCCATCTAAATGAGAATTGAAAAGAACTCCTTCTTCTGATATTTTTCTAAGACTACTCAAACTAAAAACTTGGAATCCTCCACAATCTGTAAGTATTGGCTTGTCCCAATTCATAAATTTATGTAGTCCTCCTGCCTCTTTTACTATGTCGTGTCCTGGTCTTAAATATAAATGATATGTATTTGATAATATAATTTGTGCCTTTACATCATTTTTCAACTCTTCTGGAGACATTGCTTTTACTGTTGCTAAAGTTCCTACTGGCATAAAAATTGGAGTTTGTATATCTCCATGTGGAGTGTGTACAACTCCTCTTCTTGCTCCTGAATTTTTGTCTATGTGTAATAGTTCATATGTTATTGCTGGCATATAATTCTCCTTTCATTTTTCGCCGAAATAGTGATTGCCCAAATGGGACCGGGTCTTTTTTGTCCCATTGCATAAAATTATTTTAATATTTAAAAATGGGACAAAAAAGACCCGGTCCCATTTGGGCAAAATTTTACTTCTTTGCAAGTTCCCTCAATCCTGATTTTATAATCTCTTCTAAACTCATGTTATCCTTATCTATCTTACCCATTGCTTTTTCAATTTCTCTGCTTGTATATCCTAATACTTGAAGAGCAGTAAAAGCTTCTTCTTCCTTGCTATCTTTTTCAATTGCTTTTCTAATTTCAATTTTCTTATCTCCAATAGAATTTGATGCAATTGACAATTCTTCTATTTGTTGTTCTTTCTTTAATTTATCTTTAAGCTCTAACACAATTCTTTGAGCTGTTTTAGGTCCTATACCTGGAAGTTTTTTTAATGTGTTTATATCATTTGAAATTATTGAAATTGCAAAATCTGATGGTTCAATCACTCCTAGCATATTTATTGCTGTTTTTGCTCCTACTCCACTTACAGATATTAATAATTCAAATAATCTTAATTCTTCTGGTGTATTAAATCCAAATATGCTTATATCATCTTCCATTACTCTGTAGTATGTATGAACTTTTACAATATCTCCTATTTTTCCTATATTTTCCATTGCAATTTCTGACATAAATACTTTGTATCCCAAGCCACCTACATCAATAACTACATAGCCTCTTGCTTTTGTGGCTAATTCTCCTTTTATGTATGCTAACATATCTCCTCCGTTTTTATCCTTCTTACCATTTTATTTCTTTAATTCTTTTTATTGCTTCAATTGAATTTTCTTGTGTTCCAAATGCTGTTAGTCTAAAATATCCTTCTCCTGATGGACCAAATCCGCTTCCTGGTGTTCCAACAACATTTGCTTCTTCTAATAATTTATCAAAGAAATCCCAAGATTTCATATTATTTGGAGTTTTAAGCCATATATATGGTGAATTAACCCCTCCAAATACTTCAAATCCTGCTTCTTGTAATCCATCTTTTATTATTTTGGCATTATCTTGATAATATTTAATATTTTCTAAAATCTGTTTTCTTCCTTCTTCTGAATATGTAGCTTCTGCAGCCCTTTGAACTACATAAGAAACCCCATTAAATTTTGTTGTTGTTCTTCTATTCCATAATTTATTTAATGAAACTTTTTCTCCATCTTTTGTATATCCAAACACAGTTTTTGGAACTACGGCATATGCACATCTAACTCCAGTAAATCCTGCTGTTTTTGAAAAACTTCTAAATTCTATTGCAACATCTTTTGCACCTTCTATTTCATAAATACTATGTGGTATATCTTCTTCTGTTATAAATATTTCATAGGCTGCATCAAATAAAATAATAGCTTTATTTTCTTTTGCATAGTCTACGAATTTTTTAAGTTCTTCCTTTTTTAAAACTGTTCCTGTTGGATTATTTGGGAAACATAAATAAATCATGTCTACTGGTTCTTTTGGAAGTTCAGGTACGAAACCATTTTCCTTCGTAACTGGCATATATACTATATTTTCGTACATTCCATTTTCTTTATTATAAATTCCACTTCTTCCAGACATTACATTTGTATCTAAATAAACTGGATATACTGGGTCTGTTATTGCTACTTTATTTTTTTTGCAAAAGATATCCACAATATTTCCACAATCACATTTTGCTCCATCTGATACAAATATTTCATCAGCTTCTATTCCTAATCCTTTAAAATCATTTTCCATAATTGCATTTCTTAAAAAGTCATACCCTTGTTCTGGTCCATATCCTCTAAAAGTTTCAGCGTTTGCTAATTCATCCGTCGCTTTGTGCATTGCTTCTATTACTGCTGGAACTATTGGTTTTGTTACATCACCTATTCCTAGTTTTATAACCTTTTTATCTGGATTGTTTTTTTGGAATTCTGCTACTTTCTTGGCTACTGTTGAAAATAGGTAGCTATCTTGTAAATTTAAAAAGTTTTCGTTTATATTTATCATGGTTTCCTCCTTTTTTGCCCAAATGGGACCGGGTCTTTTTTGTCCCATTTTTAAATATTAAAATAATTTTATGCAATGGGACAAAAAAGACCCGGTCCCATTTGGGCAACAGCCACTATTTTGGCACTTTACTTGTTCTGATTTCTTACATAATCAATTTCTCTTGATTTACCCATTATCCTCAACTTCTCAAAGCTCATCTTCAAACTTTTGAAAAATCTCACAACAGGATTCTCCTTTTTATATAAAACAATACTAAATGTTTCATTTTTTTCAGCTTCCAACTCTAAATCTGTAAATCTTTTTTCTTTAACTGGAACAATATCTGCTAGCATATTACTTAAATCTTTATTTTCTCCAATTATACTTATTTGCATTAGTTCTTTTAACTCATTACTCATCTTTTTGTTTTCCTTTCGTTTATTACCAATCAATTTTTCCTTCAAATACTGTTGTTGCAGGACCTGTCATATATACATGATTATCATTTTCGTCCCATTTTATTTTTAAGTCTCCTCCTAATAAATGTACAGTTACGTCCCTTTTGGTATATCCATTTAATATTGCTGCAACTACTGAGGCACATGCACCTGTTCCACAAGCCAATGTTTCTCCTGCTCCTCTTTCCCATACTCTCATTTTTAAGGTTTTATCATCTATTACATTTATAAATTCTATATTTGCTTTTTTAGGGAATACATTATTTATTTCTAATTTTTCACCATATTTACAAATATCAAATTTATTTACATCTTCTTTTATAAATGTTACCGCATGTGGATTTCCCATTGATACACATGTAAATGTAAATTCTTTTTCTTCTTCATTTAGTTTTAAATTTTTTACAGGATTTTCATCAGATATTACTGGTATCTTTTCTGGTTCTAGTATAGGCTTACCCATATCTACTCTTGCTGTTTCAATTTTTCCGTTTTTGGCTGTCATTACAAGTGTTTTTATTCCCGCTAGTGTTTCTACTGTTATTGTTTCTTTATTTGTTAGTCCTTTGTCATATACAAATTTTCCAACACATCTTATTCCGTTTCCGCACATTTCTGCTTCTGATCCGTCTTGGTTAAACATTTGCATTCTAAAATCTGCTTTTTCTGATGGGCATATTAGAATTAGTCCGTCTGAGCCTATTCCAAAATGTCTATCACTTACAAATTTTGCAAGTTCATTTCTTTTTTCTATTTTTTGATGTATTGCGTCCATATAAACGTAGTCATTTCCTAGTCCATGCATTTTAGTAAATTGTAACATTTTTATCACCTCTTTGTTTGATGGTATTATTATATTCTATTGATTTAAAAATAGCAAGGTCTAGATTAATTTTATTTTATTTTTTTCACAAATTCCTTGAAAAAACAATAGAATAAGTATATAATCGAGGATAGATTTTATTTAACAGGAGTGAGAATATATGCCTAATATTGAAAGATTAAAAAAATATAACAAAATACACATGGTAGGTATTGGTGGAGTAAGCATGAGCGGAATTGCAGAAATATTAATAAACTTTGGTTTTACTGTAACTGGCTCAAATAATGTTGAAACAGAAACCACAAAAAAATTAGAAAAAGCAGGAATAAAAATATCAATTGGACATAATGAAGAAAATATTACTGACCAAGATGTAGTTGTTTACTCTGCTGCTATAAAACAAGATAATATAGAGCTTGTAACTGCTAAAGCTAAAAACATTCCAATAATAGAAAGAGCAGACTTCTTAGGAGAACTTACAAGATGCTATAAAGATACAATTACAATTTCAGGAACACATGGAAAAAGCACTACAACTTCTATGGTTTCACTTTGTTTTCTTGAAGCCTTAAAAGACCCTAGTATTCAAGTTGGAGCAGATATTAAACAACTAGATGGAAACTATAAAGTAGGAAATAGCGAATATTTTATTATAGAAGCATGTGAATATGTTGAAAGTTTCTTAAAATTTAGTCCAAAATCTGAAATTATATTAAATATAGATAATGACCATTTAGATTATTTTAAAAACTTTGAAAACATAAAAAAAGCATTTATAAAATATGTTAAATTGCTACCAAAAGATGGTTTACTTGTAGTAAATGGAGATGATAAAAACGCTTTAGATTTAGTAAAATTTACAGATGCAACAACTCTTACATATGGTATAACAAATAAGAATACTGACTTCTTTGCAGTAAATATTGTTTTTGATAATAATGGTTTCCCTGAATTTGATGTTTATGCCAAAGGAGAATTTTATGGAAGAATCCATTTAAGTGTTCCAGGAATGCACAATGTTTTAAATTCATTAGCATGTATCGCTTTATGTGATTATTACGGAATTAAATTAGAATCAATTCAAAATGCTTTACTAAAATTTACTGGAGCAGTTAGAAGATTTGAATATAAAGGTACTGTAAATGGTGCAACAATTTTTGATGATTATGGTCACCATCCTACTGAAATTATTGCAACAGCAAAAGCTTTAATGAATAAAAAATATAATAAATCTTGGGTAGTTTTCCAACCTCATACTTACAGCAGAACTAAAAATCTCTTAGATGATTTTGCTAAAGCTTTATTAAATTTCGACAATATTATAATTTTGGATATTTATGCAGCACGTGAAAAAAATACTTTCGGAATCTCATCTAAAGATTTGGCAGATAAAATTGGTAGTTTAGGAAAAACTGCCCACTATATTCCGGATTTTACTGAATGTGTAAATTATTTAAAAGAACATGTTGAAAAAAATGATATTATTATAACTCAAGGTGCAGGTACAGTTACAGAAATTGGACCTATGCTTTTAGAAAGTTAAAAAGCCTTACTTAGGGCTTTTTTCTTTGGTTGTAACCCCTTTTTGTGGGGAGTGGAAGCCAACCTATTCATACATAATTCTTGAGTGTGATTGGAGTAATTTTAGAAATTCTTAATGAATTTTTTGGAAAATGTTCGCGTCGAGCGATAGCGAGGACTAAGTGAAAGGGTGCCGAAAAATTAATTTAGAATTTCTTAAATTACGGATTGAGTCGAAAGAATTATGTATGAATAGGTTGGCTTCCACTCCCCACAAGAAGGGGTTACAACTCATTAACAGTCTTGATTTCAATTCCACTATAAAAATGCTTAATTATCTCCTCCGCACTACTTCCACCTTTAGCCATACTATCAGCACCAGTCTGGCTCATTCCAACACCATGACCATATCCTAAAACTTTAAATTTAATTACATCTCCATTAATTTCAAAAGAAAAATTTGTAGATTTAAGACCAAATAATGACCTAGCTTCCGTCCCTGCAATCTCAGTATTTCCAAACCTTATAGTTTTAACACGATGACTCTCTGTATAAGACACAATCTCTATACAATTTTCTTGATTAAAATCAATTTCCAAATCTGAATATTTTGTTTTAAGTTTATTTATAAGCTCATCTTTTGATAATTGAACCTCAGAATTATATGCCGAATATCCCTCTTCTCCTGCAGTTTGTACACTTTGTAAATATGGTAAATTATCTCCTCCCCATACATTATTTGCCGTCTCTGTAACTCCACCACTATTTGAATGAAAAAAAGCATCAATAGGTTTTCCATCATATGTTATTACTTTTCCTTGAGTACTATCAACTGCATTAGTTATTTTATCCCAATTCGAAGTCCTTACATCTTCATCCCACTTTTCTAGCCTCTCATCTTTAGATATCCAAGCTTGGCAACATTTATAACTATCACATATATCTCCATCTGGATGTTTTCCGTTGGTTTTTAGATATCTGATAAATTGTATATGTTCTTGCAACTATTGCCTGAGCTTTTAATGCTTCTACTTCATAACTTGCTGGCATCTCAGCTGATACAACACCATACAAATACTGGTCTATTGGAAGTTCTTCAACACTTGAATCTTTGGTATGGTATAATTTTATTGTGGCAAATTTAGTATAATCAAATTTAACAATTTCCTCATTATTATTCACTTCTACCTCATTTTTACTAATTTCTTCTTCTACCTTATTTTGTCCATTTGCTTTTCTTGTACATAAAATTGGTACAATTATCATAATACATAGTCCAACAAAAAAATAGCTAACTAATTTTTTCATCTTATCTACTCCTTGTCTTTTACATACTATGATATTGTACCAAAATTATTCTAAGAAATTTCTTCTAATTCTTTTCTCATTTTTCCCAAAATCTTTTTTTCAATCCTTGAAACTTGAACTTGTGATATGCCTAAAATCTTGGCTACATCTGTTTGAGTTTTATCTTTATAATATCTAAGTAAAATCACTTCCTTATCTCTTGGCTCTAAATTTTCAATCATTTTATTAATTGCAATCTTATTTGTAATTAGATTTGCTTCATCTTTATTAGATGACAATGTATCTAATATATTTAAAGAATTTTCGTTTTTACTATCTGCATAAACATTTTCTTCTATTGAATTTACAGGCAAACTGCTGTCTAGTGCCATTGTAATTTCTTCTTTACTTACTTTCAATATTTTAGAGATTTCCCCGCAAAGTCGGTTCTCTGCCTTTAGTATGAATCCATTCTTTTTGCAATTCCATTATCTTTCTATATAAATCTTTCAAACTTCTACTTATCTTTATCGGACCGTCATCTCTTAAAAATCTTTTTATTTCTCCTAATATGTATGGAACCGCATATGTAGATAATCTTACCTCAAAATTAACATCAAAATTTCTTATAGATTTTATAAAACCTATTGTCCCTATTTGATATAAATCATCATTCTCATATCCTCTTCCAGAAAATCTTTTCACTATACTCCAAATTAGCCCTTGATTTTCTTCAACCAATTTCGCCATAGCATCTTTGTTGCCATTTTGAGCCTCTTTTATGTCATTTGTAATTTGATTTAGCACTTTAATTTACCCCCTTAGAGCTTCTTCTAATGTAACTGTCTCCTCACGTGGTTGTTCTTTTATGGTCTTTTTCATGGTAATTTTAGTTCCTAAACCAAGGACTGATTCTACATTTAAGTCATCCATAAAGCTTTCCATTATTGTAAATCCCATTCCTGACCTTTCTAAGTTAGGTTTGCTTGTGTAAAGTGGCTGTTTTGCCATTTCTATGTTTTCTATTCCTTTCCCATTATCTGATATTTCTATTATTACATCTCTATCTATAATTTTACATCTTAGATTTATTATTCCTATTCTATCTTCATATCCATGTACAATAGAATTCGTAACCGCTTCTGATACAGCAGTTTTTATATCTGATATTTCTTCTATTGTTGGGTCTAAGCTCGCTACAAATGCTGCCACTGTTATTCTTGCAAATGCTTCATTGTTTGATTTACTCAAAAATTCTAATTTCATCTCATTTTCGTTTCTCATATAGCTTTTTCCTCCTTGTTTATTTGATTTTCATCTTGCAAACTAACTTCTGGTATTAATTTTAGTACTCCACTCATTTCAAAAATTTTTCTTACACTTTCTGTTAAATTAGCAAGTTCCATTTTTCCACCTAACATTACAGTTTGTTTATATCTTCCTATTACCATTCCAATGCCGCTGCTATCCATGAAAGAAACACTATCAAAATCAAATACAACTCTTTTAGGCATAAATCTTTCAATCTCATAGTCTGCCCTCCTCCTTATATTTTTTACTTTGTGTTCGTCTATTTCTTCGGTAATTTTAAATATTAGAAGCCTTTCTTGGTTATAATATTTTACTTCCATAACTCCTCCTTGTTTTCTTTAGATTTTTGATGGGTTGTCCCATCTTTTTTATAGTTTAGCATTTTTTACTGAAAAATTTTGTCATAATGTGGTGGTGATGGAATTTTTTTTTTTTATTTTGTGTTGTTTGATAAAATTTATTCTTGTTTTTGTTTTGTTGACATAATTTGCAAAAGGTGATATTATTATATTTGTAACTATTTACTGATTTTACTTTTACTTTTTTGTAAGAGTAGAATTTTTACTAATTATAAGGAGGTTTATATGGATTTAGAAATTTCATTGGCTCTTTTAGAGCGGAAAAAAACAGAGCTTCAGGAGGAATATGAAAAAATAAAAACGGAATTAGAACATATTTTGTTCGATTTACCTTTTGATTATCAAAAAGCATTTATGGATGAGAGTGATAAGTATTTTATTTATCCTTGCGTTTATGCCTCAAAGCATTATAAAAGTATTTCAGAAAAATACAAAAAAGATAATAATTGCATTATAAAAACTTATTCTTTATACTCACCTATACAAAAAGAAACAGTAAAAGTTATAGAAACAGCACTTTTAGAGAAAAAGACTGCCAAGTTCAAACTGTTTGAAATTGATGGTGAATTTACATCTACAATTATTTCAAAAATCTCTTATACTTTAAAACTGGGAGATTTTGAATTTAATTTTTCTAAAGACTTTTATTCAACCAATTTCATTAGGTATTATGATGAAAAATTAGATTTAAGAACTTTGAAAACATCTCTTGAGTCAGTAATGGAAAGAAATGCTAAAATTGAAAATAATTTCTTAGCTAACATTAAATCTTTTCATTTTGATAAAGAAGTGACTTACTCTTTATCACAATATATTAACGAATATATTGAAACTGGAAAAAAACTCTTCTTTATTCATTTTGATACTCGTATTATTTGTAAACTTGAATTTGAAAGCTTTATCAAAAGCATTCCACTTGAGTTCAAGCTTCATTGTAATGAAAGTTCTATATCTCTTTCCGGAAAATTTGAAGTTATAAATTATTCCGCTAGAGTTTTTCTTGTAACTCTAACAGATAGAAAAAAAGTTTCGGATTTTTCCGATTCTTGGTATGGAGCAATTAAAACCCAACTTCCAAATGAAGAAATCGAAATAAGAAAACTTTTCTTAAATTAGTATTAAAGATGGTACATAAGTTCTTCTTTGTAACTTATGCACCATCTTTTTATTGGTAAGTTTATATAATTTAACAACAGTTTTTAGAAACGACTCCAACCGCCGCCTCCACCTCCAGAATCTCCTGAAGAAGAACCACCTCCAAAACCATCTCCCGATGAATAACCGCTACTTCTTCCTGTTGAAGATATTCCTTCATTTGAATGTGATTTCGCGTCTTTTATTAATGAACGTAATGTACGTTCTAAATCGTTAATACATTTATGCATTTGATATTGTAACAACACTCTTCTTAGTTCCTCTACTGATTCCCAATCTATTATATACATTTCCATTTTTTCTAAAACTTTATTTGAGCACCCTAAAGTAACAGCTGTTACAAAATATCTATCCCATAATACTATTTCTTGTAATTCTTTTGAATCAAATTTTCCAAAATCTTTTAAAAATCTTTTATGAGCTAACCATTTTGAGTATTCTATTGCTCCTTTTCTTGTTCTATTTTTATCTTTAGATAAAATAATATAATATGCTATTCCAAATGATATAGTTAAAAGATAATAATTAAATACGCTTATATATTCATTTCCATATATATATAATCCTAATATTAGACTAATACATAATATAATAATTGATAAATTTTTACATAGATTTTTTGTTTTAAAATCTTTTTTAAAATATTTTTTATACTCTACTTCCTTTTTTACTTTTTTTTCAAAACTTGTATACTTTTTATATAAAATATTTGAGTTATGTTGATTTCTTCCATAATTTTTCAAATTTTTTAATGAACATTTATTATTATCACCAACTATATTAAACAATATTTCTATAACTTCTTTTTCTACTGTCGTTCCTGTAAAATCATCTTGCGGCAATATAAAAATATAGTCATCTTCTTCATTAGTATTTTTCTCTATTAATATTTTATTTTGAGATATCAAATCA
This sequence comes from uncultured Clostridia bacterium, assembly GCA_934121905.1. GTDB lineage: Bacteria > Bacillota > Clostridia > TANB77 > CAG-508 > CAG-269. The sequence continues at coordinate 182,520 of CAKOVI010000001.1, read as the reverse complement.
AGTATAGTAACTAAAAATGTTTTTGTTGTTACTTTTTTATTCATTAAATAATCTATAATATATGCTTTATCATCACTTGGAAAATCTCTATAATACTTATGATAATAAGACTTACGCTCAAAAATATATTTTAGTATTTTTAATATGCAAATAACTCCTAAAACATAGTAACATATTAAAACAAAACAAAGAATATTCTTTTTTATTTTCATTTTCTTTTGATTTAAAATTTCTTCTAATTCATTAACTTTCTCATAATATTCTCTTTTTATTTCTTCATCAAATCCCCTATCTATTATCCTTTTTAATGAATCAATTCTATACTGAGAAATTGAATTATGATTTATCATAAATGAATAATCTGACTCCATTGATTTAACCCATTCTTGTCGCACAACTTCCTTATATTCGTCTAAAATATTTTGGTATTGTTTTTTTAAATCATCGTCCCAAGTAAATTTTTCCATCAATTCATTAGCTATATTATATGTAGCTATATATGGTTTTTTTTGTATATCTACAATTTGTTTACTTAATCTATTCTCAATATCAATTTTTTCTTTTTCTTCTTTAACTAAATTAGGATCTGCCATTGCTTTTTCATATTTCAATATAAAGTCTTTTCCTTCGACATTAGAAACTTTCTCACATTTGCTAACCAAATTTTTATCAAACATTATCCTTAATGTTTCATATTCATTAGACTTAACATTTGAATCTATAAGTGATACAGTTTTATTATCAATAATACTACAATTGCCACTCAAAGACCCATGTGACCATACCATCATATTTTCATCTTCCATTGGCAAATGAACTACTATTTTATAATTTTCCAAATTTTCTTTAATTTCAGCAAAACACCAATATAACTCAGCAATATCGTTATGCACTACAACTGCATTATTTATATTATATTCCATGTAAAAGACTTTTTTCTTTTTAGATGGACAATATATAGAAACATCATATCTATAAGATGCTTCGTCAACCGTATAAACCCCATACTTTCCCTTTTTTGCATTTTCAACTTTCTCAAATTCATTTTCTAAATTATATATACTTTCAAATGAATTAAAATTTGATTGCGAAATATCAAATACCTTTAAATCTGTTATTCCAGTTGCATCATATATGTCTGAATCTCCTGAAAAATTACTATAGATTCCCGTAAATGGACATGCCCAATAATTTTTAAATTTTATGTCTCTACTGGTTCCATTATATTTTCCGTTTAGCCATATTGCTTCTCTAACTTTCATAGATCCATCTTCATTTATAGTTACATCTTGATACAATAATTTCTGACCTTCTTCGTCATTGTTTGCATACACGATATTTGCTATAAATAAGCTTAATAAAATTATAAGCAAACTTATTAATGCCTTATATTTCTTCATTTTTTTACCTCATACTTTTTATTTTATAAAGAAATAAACAGTGAAATATACACACTGCTTATTTCTTCATCACTTTCTTATATATTTTTTTAATTGAATCTACTAGTTTATCTCTTTTGTTATTTTCTTGTTTTCTTTAATTGCTGGTAATGAAATCACAAAAAACAAAACAATAAATACAATAGCTAAAATCACTCCTACGATTTCTGTATATCTCATAAGTGCTAACGATTCAATTGTTGCAATCATAATTGCATATATCTTTCTCAAATTTTTTGTAAGAATTCTTTTCTGCTCTTCTGTTGCTTTTTCTTTCATCTTTTTTGATAATAAAATATCTGGCTTAGATAAGCTTATAATCAATATTATTATTAAAATTAAATCTATCATTTGTTTTCCCCCAAAAAAAATCTATTTCTTTTCAAAATTAGTATACCATAACATAATCTTTCTTTCAACATTTTTCAACAATTTTTTAAAGTTCTTCTTTGCAATTTATGCATCATCTTTTTTACCACTAAATAATCATTTTTCCTTTTAATTTAGATAAATTTTTAGATAAACTTATTACTTCTAATGGTATTTCAACTAATTCATCATCAACTGCCACATAATTGATTATTTCAATATTACTTATATCTTTTCATTATACATTTGTTTTATCCTCTTTCTTTAATAATGTAGCACTGTTACTTATCAGTTCCACATTGTGGAACCAGTTTATTAACTACTTTTCTGTTTTCTTCAAACTTCTCTTATTTTCTTTTTCTAATTGTTTTAAACTTTTTTTAGGTGTAGGCAATTCTTCTGGCATAGTTCCGTCCTGCTTGTTTAATTGCTTTTCTTACTATTTTTCCAATTTTATTATGAGTATCACAAGCTTTCTTTTCAGTATCAACTTTATCTCTTTTTAATCTTGATTCTGTTTGAGTAATACGAAATAAATTAGCTGCAAGTTCTTCACTTCCCATATTGTCTAAAATATCTTCCCTATATCTTAATCCTTTTCTTTTCGCAATGTCATCAGCTGTTTCTCCATTGTATAAACCTTTATATCCAGCATTATGAAACTTATCAAAATTTTTAACTCCTGCATTTTTAGCAGTTTGATTAAGTGAATAATTTCCTTTTTTTGTTAAATTTCTTTGATAAAATCTTTTTTCATCTTCTGTTAAAGAACTATACTCTTTTTCGCTAATCTCTTGTTTCCTAGTTTGAATTGCAAAATATGTTTGTGCAAGAGCTACCATTTTTAATCTTGGATTTGCATTTTGAGCTATAAGGTAACAAGCATATCTTGTTAACTTATAATCTTTTTGTATTCTTTTCGCACCAGAACCTATTTCTACCATTTTGTTGCTGACAACGAAATGGTCATTGTCATTTATTTCAGAGTTTTGGCAAGCTATCTTTGCTTTTTCGATTACTGCATCAAAATATCTCCAATCTTTATAACTTAAAACTTTCATTAATTCTCTTGCATACCAAAATTCAATGCCATTTTCATCAATATGTTTTATATCTTCAAAAGTTTTATTATTATTTCCTTTGTTATCTAGTCCTTGCATTTAACAACATCTCCTTTTTTCTTGTTTATAACACTATAATGAACTTGTACTATATTTTCCTGTTCTCTTACTATTTTTATATTATCCCAAGTTTTTCTTTCCCAAATTAAAACATCATATTCTTTTAATAATTCTAACATTATTTCCCAACCTCTAAAAGATAGAAAATCTTCATCTCCATCTTCTGTTGCAATTAGCCCATTAATAGAACATGCCATTTCAACTGTTATTTTCTCATAATTTTTTCCTTGTAAATTTTTAAATAAAAACTTTAAATTTAGCATATTTTTCACACAAACTTAAAGTACTTGAATTAACTATTTGATTTTTTGGAATTAAATACATTTCTCTAGTTTCTGTTAATATAAAAATTAACTCTACATCTGTCTCAATTACAGTCTTATACGTTTTTCCTTTTGTTCCTCCACAACTTTTTAATGCAACCTGATAATTGCCACCTTTTCCTATACATCCTGTTGCTTTTACCTGTACTCTTTGTAAAATACCATTTTTTTCAACCACTAAATCATAATCCTGAGTATCATTTAGTGGTATTGAAACAGTATAACCATTTATAGAAAAATATGCTATTGCTATCCCTAAGCCACTATTTCCTTTTTGTTTATTCGTTTGAAAGTTCATTTATATCACCTCATAAAAAAAAGAATACTCTTCTAAGTATCCCTCTTTAAATATATATGGTGGGCAGAGATGGATTCGAACCATCGTACGCTCTCGCGGCCAGATTTCTTACTACTATAGTTTTCACTACCATTAAAAATGTTTGTAGTCTGGACTTTCTCTTTATCTTTTTCAAGATACCAGGTATAAAGTCTCTACACTCGGAAATTTCTTTCCTAGCTCGGGATTATCATCAGCTTAATCTGTTAAGACTTCCCCGAATTAGCCTAGTTATCATCATATAATCACTTATATGAGCTGCAAATTTAGGTGTTCGTTACCAAAGACCACAGTCTGGTGCCATTAACCACTCGACCACCTGCCCAAATATGCTTTCATCAAGCACATTTTGTATTATATAGCCTATATTCATTTTTGTCAATACTTTTTGACAATTTTTTTATTTATTTTTCTCACATAACCAATTTACTTGCCCCAATAATTCCTGCATCATTTCCTAACTTAGCCGTCTTTATAGTAATGTTTTCTCTTGGGTTAAACAATAAATTCGAATTAATAATTTTATCCTTTAATTTATCTAACAGCATATAATCATATCTTGCAAAACCTCCCCCAATAACAACACAGTCGGGTTCAAAAATATTAATTAAATTAGAAATTCCGATAGCCAAATCATCAACATATTCGTCAATAATGTCTCTAATACTATCCATAGAAAAATTCATAAATTCTCTAAGCTCTGGACCTGGAATATCATGGGAAAGATGAAATCTATCAATTACTTTATTCTTAAAAGCCAATATCCCTCCATAAGTCTCAAAGCATCCATTCTTTCCACATCTACACTTTAAGCCCCCTGCTTTAATAATCATATGACCAAGCTCATATCCCTCGGCACAATTACTATACATAAGCTTTCCGTTATAAATAAAAGCTCCACCTATTCCAGTACCTAAAGTTAAAAATATAATATTATTAAATTCCTTTATATCTCCAAATCTATATTCAGCCAATGCAGCACACTTAGCATCATTTTTCACAAAAACGGTTAGGCCTGTCCTATTCTCAAGCTCAGTTTTCAAATCAAAGTTTCTAACTCCCAAATTAACAGATTTTAAAACAACACCATTTTGAATAGTTCCAGCCATACCCACACCAAACTCATCTAACATATACTTTTTCTTCAAGCAATTTACTACATTCACAATATAATTTATTGCAACATTAAGAACATCCCTCTTTTCTTCCACAGAAAAATCCTTTTCAAATTGCTCAATAATTCTTCCTTCATAATCAACAACACCAATAGCTACATGACTTCCGCCCAAATCGACACCAACATCAACTTGATTTCTAATTAAATTATTCACATCTCCATCAAACATAAAATTCTTCATATACTATATCAATCCTTTGAAAAAAATTACAAATATGCATCGAATAAGAAATTTCCCATATAAACCTCTATCATTGGTACAACAACTACTACAACGAAGAAAATCAACACAACCCCAACGATAGCATACATAACCTGAGGAAGAGTCTTCATAATAGCTTCCATAGTATTATCAATATCAATTTCCATATACTCAACCAATTTTTCCATCATTTCAGTAAGGTCAGTTTGCATACCGATTTTTAACATCTCTGTAATCATAGAAGATGCCAATCCAGATTTCTCAAAAGGTTCAATCCATGATTCACCAATAAGGATATTCTTCAAAGCATTTTCAATAATCGAAAGCATAACATAATTGCTAACAACATTTTTACTTACCTCTAAAGCCTCCTGGATTCTCATACCATTCTTCAAATTTAATAACATAGCTTTCATAAGTCTAGAAAAATCAAGGGAAAATATAAGTTTACCAAATATAGGCATAGTATATTTAAAATAATGATACCTATATTTTCCTTTTGGAGTTTGTATATACAAAACCATTGCTACGATTATTCCAACTATAACCGCAGTAGGCAGTGGCCAATATTTCAGCATTGCATTTACAACACCTTGAAACCAAATAGTTATCTTTGGTAAAGTAGAAGATGTTCCAACTTCTTCAAATACTTTTTCTATCTGTGGCAATGCATAAATTGTTCCAACCAATAGCATAACAATTAATAATGCAAATTGTAAAATATTTGGTATTAAAATTCCTTTTAATTTTTTTGTTATTTTGGCCGAGCTATCTAAATATTCAACAGCCTGTAATAGTGCGTTTTCCAAAGAACCAGATAACTCACCAACTCTTATCATATTTATGTATATGTATGGAAATACATTAGAATAATATTCCATAGTCTTATACATATAATCTCCTGCTTCAACACCAGCTAAAATATCCTCTAAAATTTCAACAAGGGTTAAATTCTCAGTACTATCTATAATTGTAGTTAAAGCATGAACATTATTAAAATTTGCTTTTTTTAATAGATAAAAGTTTTGGGTAAAAATTGAAATGTCTCTATCAGTAACCTTTTCCTCAGTTCCAAGGTAATTGTTTATTTTATCTTTTAAAGAAAGCTTTCGCCTATTATCATTCAATAAAACTGTGGTATTAACATTATCCAAAACATCCTGAATATCTGTAATATTTTTCTTTTTTCTTTTCAAAATTCTTGTTCTTTTTGCATTTTTTTGTATTACAGAAATAGGATATAAACCATTAGATTTAAGTTTCTTTATTAAGGTCAGTCTATTACCTTCTTCTATTTTATTAGTTACAATTCTACCATCTTTAGTTACAGCTTTATAGCTAAAAGTTGCCATATATTTTGCTTATGCTGATTTTTTATCCAGCATATCCTCCTTTCTTTAAGAAGTCTTTTAGTACATTCTACTATTCATTCCATTAATTATACCTGAACCACTTTCCTTCTTTATCTTAAGTTGCATTATAGTTCTATTTAATATTTCAATATTTTTCTCTTCGATTTGCGATTTTGCTTGGTCCAATGTTATTTTTCCGTCAACAAAACATTTTGCTAATGAGTTTATTAGTCCTATACTTCCTTTTTCCGATGCACTTTGTATTGCATCTTCTATTTCAGATACACTTATTTTTTCTTTTCTAATTATACCAGAAACTATATTATCAACAACCATTACTTCTGGAATTAATACTAATTTTCCATCTGTTCCAGGTAATAATCTTTGTGATACAACCAATTTTAATATTGATGATAACATATATTTTATTTGTGCTTGATCTCTAACTTCATAGAAGTTTATCATTCTGTCTATTGTTTCGGCACATGATTTTGTATGTAATGTTCCTATAACCAAGTGTCCAGATTCTGCCATTTCTATTCCTGCTTCCATTGTTACTTTATCTCTAATCTCTCCTATTACAAGAATATCACAGTCCTCTCTTAAAGAATTTTTTACACCGTCATGGAAACTTAATGTATCTCTTCCAAGTCCAACTTCTTTTTGAACTATTAACGATTTTTTAGAATGATGTTTGTATTCTACTGGATTTTCTAGTGTTAATATTTTTCTGTTTTGATTTTCATTTATATCATTTATCAATGCATTTAAAGTTGTTGTTTTACCTGAGTTAGTCTTTCCTGTAACTAACATAAGTCCTTGTGGTTGATAGGTCATTCTTCTTACAACATCAGGTACTCCAAGAGATTCATATGATGGTAAAGTATTTTTTATAATTCTAAGTGTTGCTATTGGAATAGCATCTGTTGAAGATATATTTACCCTAAAACGAAGATTGGCATATTCTAAAAGTGTATCTAATTTTCTTGTTTCTTGAAACACTTTATCTGCCTCAATATTTCCCTTTACTAAATAATCATATATTGCATTCATATCATCTTCTGTTAAAACTTCTGCACTTTCTGCAGGAATTAAATCTCTTGCTATTCTAAGCATAGGCTTATTTTCAACTATAAAGTGTATATCTGATGCATCTTTTTCTATTGCCTCATCTAAAACTTTGCTTACATTAATCATTTGTTAATCCTCCTATAAATTATTAAAAATTATCAGTTTCTTATTCAATTCTCCAAGGTTTGTTTCGCCCTGTATAACTTTGTTTACACCATCAACGATTAATGGTCTATAGTCCTTCTCCATTGCTTTTTTTCTTATTTCTATACTTGATTTTCCTTCCATGATTAATTCTTTTATATCATCATCCATGTTCAATACTTCAAATATACCTACTCTGTCATAATATCCAGAATTATTACATTTTTCGCAACCAACTGCATCATATGTTTTTACACCTTCTATATTAAATTTATAATCATATTTTTCTCCAATTTTTTTGATTACATCTTTTTCATAGTCTGTAAATTCTCTTTCTCTTCTGCAATGTGGACAAATTTTTCTAAGAAGTCTCTGTGAAATTGTTGTTCCAACAGTACTTGCTATATCATAATCAGTAAGTCCCATTTTTCTTAATCTTGTTACAACTTCTACTGCATCTATTGTATGGATTGTAGACAAAACATAATGTCCTGTTTGACCTGCTTGTATCGCAATCTCTGCTGTTTCCTTATCTCTTATTTCTCCAAGTAGAATTACATCTGGATCTTGTCTTAAAATTGTTCTTAAACTATCTACAAATCTAACATTTTTATCTATTTCTATTTGATTTAGTCCTGGTATCCTTATTTCAACTGGGTCTTCAATTGTTGTTATATTTATGTCATCACTTTTTAAATAATCAAGGATACTGTAAAGAGTTGTTGTTTTTCCCTCTCCAGTTGGAGCCGCCATTATCGTTAAACTATTTTTCTTATTTATTGCTTTATTTAGTTCTTTTTCTCCATAAGGAAATCCTAATTCAAAAATATTTTTTATACATTCTGTTTTCTTAAGCATTCTTAAAACAAACTTTTCACCGTAAATATTTTTTTGTGAAGAAACACGAATGTTGTAATCATTATAAAGCAAAATTCTCCCATCTTGTGATTCTTGTTTCTCTTGGTGCATATTCGAAATTGCTTTAAGTCTTCCTATTATTTGTGACTGTTTTTCTTTTGCAACATTTGCCATAACAAAAAGTTGTCCATCTATTCTAAAACGAATTCTAACAGAATCAAGTTGTGGCTCTATGTGTATATCTGAGGCTCTTTTTTCAATAGCAAGTTTTATTATGTTATCTACTAAATCTGTTACAACAGCTGTATCTTCTAAATTTTCTATCACCTCTGTTGGTACATCCTCAAACCTTGAAAAATATTCTTCTATATTTGTTTCAAATGCTAAATATGGATCCATAACTAAGCCCTTATTTAAAACTAACATTTTTACACTTTTGATATTTTCTTTATTATTTGCAATATCTGCAAATGCTATTTTTATCTTTCCAGATTCTACGTCAAATGGAACCGCTTTATAGTTTTTCATCATATCAAGTGGTAAATATTCAGTAGGGTCTATTTTTATTTTTTCGTCAGTTAAGTATATTCCCTTTGTTCCCATAATGTCGCCAATTTCCGTTGCTAGCATATTTGGTTCAGCTTCTTTTAGAATATATAAAATGTCTCCAAGCCTTTTATTTGGATGTTCAACTTGATATTGAAGTGCCTTTTCAATAGCATCTCCATTTACAATGCCTCTTCTTACTAATTCTATTCCTAATGGTTGTTTTCTTTTAGATTCCATAACATTCCATCCTTTCTTCTGTTTACTCTATATTCTTTATATTAAGTGATGTTGAAAACTTTTTATCATTTATTATAAAATTGACATCAAGTTTATTATTAGAATAATTAAAAACTTTACTTGATGAAACATTTTCACATAATATTATTTTCTTTTCATTATTATTTTCGATATTTATATAATATATGTTTCCACTTTTTAATATATATTGATGTTCTACTTGGTTGTTAAATTTAAAAACTACATTTTCTTCGTCATTAATTCTTGCCTGCACATATATTAGATTATCTGAGTTTGCATCTTTGGTTAAATAGGCTAAAAACTTAGAATACTGCTCATCAGCATTTTGACTTATCGTAACATCATTTACATTTCGATAAAAATACTTTAAAATCATTGCCATCAAAGTTATAACGACTGCAAGACCCATCACATAAATAACCAAAGCTGTTAATGTAACCCCTCTATTTGATTTCAATTTGCCTATTCCTTTCATTTTTTATTTTAGCTATTTTCTGCCACCGTACCTATTTCCACATTTTTTATTTTACTTCCATATGGATAAAATACTTTTACATTTATTTGCTTAATTAAATCCTCTTTTTCTGTTTCACTTGGATAGTAATTTTTTATACCTACCTGAATTACGTAATGTTCATTTTTTTCGCCAACGCAAGAGTAATATAAAAATCCATTATATCCCTCGTCTTCTGTAATTTCAGAATTTGATGTTGATTTTGCGTATTTATTTAGTAAATCTTGATTTAACTTACCTGATTCATCTTCAGATATATCATCATAGCTTTCTTTTTTTATAATCTCTATTATATTTGTTGCAATCCCTACCGCATTTGTTTTTCTCTGAACAGATTCATTTGTTTTTTGTATATTATAAACTATTCCAAATATTGTTGGTATAAATATTAATATAATTATTACAGAGATTGATATATCTATTCCAGTAAATCCCTTGTTTTTCTTTAATCTTTTTAACATCGTTGCTCCTTAATGATACATTAAATATAATTTTCCTATATAAAGAATTACATTTGTAATACTAAATAGGTAACCGAATTTATATACTTCGCCAACACCTTTTTGCTCTTTTTTTGATTTATTTAATTCATTTCTAACAACATATATAAATTTAGTTATTGCTATTGCTAAAAATACAATTATTACTGAGCCTATTGTTACTGCTATTCCTGTATTTATTAACATTACAACTAACAATATTAATACTTGCAATAAATAGCTACTTTTGGCTTTTTGTATTTGTGTTTCACTGTCTATTATTAATAATATTATTAATGTGATTAAATACATCACATATCTATGGATACTCGTTTCACCCATTATGCATAGATATATTATGTAGCTACATGATACCATCAATCCATAGTATAATACACTTTTTTCTATTTTCTTAGATTCTTTGTCTATTCCTGCAATTATGAATATTGAAACTAAATATAACACTATAAATGCCAATTTTATAAGTGTTTGAGTATTTAAATTATACGCATCTATTTTTAGACAATATGCTATTAATACAAATGCTATTCCTGATAAAAATTCTAAGATAAAATATCTTGGTCTTATTTTTTGTTTGCATTTTTTACATTTTCCACCTAAAAAAATGTAACTTAGCACTGGTATTAGTTCAAAAAATCCTAATTTGTGATTACAGTTAGGACAAAAAGAATGTGTTTTTACTATATCTATTTTTCTAGGTATTCTGTATACGGCCAGTGTGTAGAAACTGCCGAATAGTGTTCCCATTATAAATATTATTATATACAAAATTAAGTTCATTTGTTTCTTCCTTTTTTATTTTTTTAATAAAAGCATATGCATATAGCATGCATATGCTTTTATTTATTTATTTTAAAATTATTTAGCTTCTGTTATTGCTCCAGTTGCTAAATCTATAGTTATAGATTGTGCTTTATTATTAACTGTTGCTGTTAATTTATATTTTGTTCCATCTGCTGTACCCCATGGATTTTCTCCAAATGTTATACCAGAATTAACGCTTGTTATTTCATCTGTAATTGCTTTTTGTACTGCTGCTAAAGTAGGATTTGACGAGGCATTTTCTTTTCCTGTATATGGCCATGTTAATTTTTCAGTTAGTATATTACCAACAGCAATTTTAGCTGCTTCATCTAAAGAACCTTTAGCAGAATTTTCTTGTGCTGTTTTAGCATTTTTTAATATACCATTATCTCCTGTTAACATAGCGATAGAAACTCCCGCTAAAATTAATAGAACTATAATAGTAACAACTAATGCTATAAGTGTAATACCTTTATTATTTTTCATTAGTTTCCCTCCTCTCTCTTTCGAAATTTAAAATTGTATATATATTGGGTAAACCCAATATGATGTTAATATCTAATTAATTATTTAGTACCAGTATTTTGATAAACACTAGGGTTTGTATTTTCATTTTTCTTTGTTTCTTGTGAATTTTCTTCATCCTTTTTAGTACTATTTCCATTATTACTATTTACATTTGAATTTGACCCATTTTCAACTATGGTAGAATTATCAATCGCCGCAAATGGATTTGACTTTCCTGGTACATACGTATTTATATCTTGATAGTTTTTCAAATCACTTGATGTTACTTCATATGTTAATATCACATTGTCACTATCGCTTTTTGTATCAATATTATCATTTAACAAATCTTGAATGTCCTCCGTTGCAGTATATGTTACAACTTCTGGCACCACTTTTCTGTTTGGAATATATTTATACAAAACTATTGCGAGAATCAACATTGTAATTAAGCATATTAATAACATTATAATTATTTCTTTTATCGCCTTTGCCATATTTTTGCCTCCATAATATTAATAACTCGAACTTGATGTACTTGTTGCATTTGTTGTTGTATTTCCTGAAGTATTTGTTGTAACATTTGTCGTTGACGAATTTGTTGTAGTGTTACTTGTATTTCTAGTAGTATTTGTTGACGAATTTTGTGTACTTGTGTTATTTGTTGTTCCTTGTGTTGTTTCAGTGCTTCCATTTGAAGTAGTATCTTTGGTGCTTTCATCAGTTTTTCCAACATTTACAGGTATATCTTTACATACAAATGTTGTTGTAAGTTTATTGTCTCCTCCGGGTACCATTTTAAATTCATCTATTTTAAATCCTAATTTAGAGTCGTTTTCTATATCGGATATAAAGTTTGTTGTGTCCATATAATCCCCTGTAACTGTGAAATTAAGATTATATAAATTTTGGCTTGCCCCACCAGATACCAACTCTATTTTTATTACAACATTTTCATCTTTTGCATAATTTCCAAGCTTTGTCCATAAATAATCAATATCATATTTTTCTAGTTTTGAAGCATAACTTGGGCTATTTGAATTTGATAATATTGCTTGATTCTCATATTCTGTTTTACTTGCTTGTAATGTATTTGCTGTACTTTTTAAATTTGATTCTGTATTTACATATTTGACACTAATTACATTAGATAATTCCGAAATTTTTTGTTCTATTGTATTATTTTTTTCATTAAGTCCCTTAATTCCTATTATCCCTACATCGCTAATTCCATTTACCATAAAAAATGCAGAACCAATTAATAGTAAAGCAACTATTATACTTATTATTATTTTTCTCATGGTAATTCTCCTTCTATTGTAACTGTTACAGCATCCCCGTTTTTTTGACCACTTGAAGATATTGCATCATTTAAAAACCCCTCGACCTTTATTCTTGCAATAAAATATCCTAATTGATCATAATCATCTGCTTGTGCAACAATAGTTATTTTCTTTTCCGTTGTATTTTGAATTGATACAAGTTGAACATTTTCCGGAATTATATGCATTATTTGATTAAGCAAATTTGGAATTGAATTTTTCATTTCTGCTATATTGCTTATTTTATCATTTATTGTTTTTAATTCTGCTGTTAATGCATTATATTTGGTATTTTTTGAATTCAAAGAGTTTATATTTGAATTTATTTTACTAATTTCTGCATTTTCGGTTACTATTTGTGTTTCTATTTCCTTTTGCTTTTTGTCCATTTGTTTATATATTGTTCCCGAAAATATTATAAATATTAAATTCACTAAAACTATTGCAGCCATTGACCTTACAAGCCATACCTCTGTATTATCCAATTTTCCTTTAAAGGAAATATTGATGCTTTTTTTAGTCTTTGAGCCTTCCGTTTGATCCTTTTTAGCCTTTTTGCCTCCTCCAAAAGATATTCCTGTGTTAAGTATTTGTTTTAATTGTTCTAATGCATTTGTTTTCTTAAAATTTAAAGATTGTACTCCTTTGCCTAAAGATTGCATAGCTAGTGCAATTGCACTATTGACTTCAATATAATCTTTTATATTTATCTGTGTTATATTTCCTTCTATTATACTTGGTTTTAATATTTGGCAATCTGCTGTTGGCAAAAATTCCTGAAAATATAAGTCTACATTGTTTATAACAGATAATGTTCCAGTTAAATATACAGTTGAAATTTTCACAGGTGAATTTTCTACTATTTCTTTTATCTTTTGGCTTATTTGGTATAATGTTGGTATTATGTATTCCAAATATGGTTGTTCTTTGGTATCATCTATAACATTTGCAGTATATATTGTCGTTCCTTTGCAAATCTCATATGCTTTACTTATTGAGTTCTCTACTCTGTTTATTTTTTCAAGCACTTCCTGACTACCATAATCTAATGTTTCTACATTATATATTTGTCTATCAAATATTGATGTTATAGTCGTATTTTCTTCCATATTTACAATCAAAACATTTTCTTTTTTTTCAAATTTTGCTATATTTGCTATAGCTGTTCCTATTGGTACTATTCCTGATAAATTGTGTTTTTCTAAGTATTGTTTTTGTTTGTTTAACTCAATTTTGTTTACTATTACATCAATAGCTTTTATTCTCTCTTTATTTTCAATATCAGAAATCAAGGCGTATCTAGTTTCAAATGCTTTTTGATTATATTTGTTTTCATCACAAAATGCTTCAAATTCTGTTTCTACAGTCTTTTGTATATCTGTTTTTGATAGTAATGCAAAAATATCAAAATATAAGTATTTTTCGTTTGCAAGATTTATTGTTATTGGCGTGTTAAAGCTGTACGTTTCTTCTAGTATCTTTTTTATTGCATCGTTTAGCTTGTCATAGAATTTTACTCCAAAGGTCTCCACCTTATAATCATTCTTGTCTTTAGAAACTTTTGCATATTTTATTAAATTGTTTTCTATATATATTCCTAAACAATTTTGCATTTTAACGCTCCTTGCTTTTATTCTTGTGTTTTTTTATTCAAACTATTATCTTTTTTCATTTTATATTTTTTTTTTCCTAAAATCAATACCTTTACTCTAAATGTAATATAAATGTAATATTGTTGTAATATTTTTGCTTTTTTGTAATATTTCACGTATATTTTTATTTGACTTGGGAATGATATTTATAGATTTTTATTTCGGAGGTTATTATGAATAGTCCTATTGATACACAAAAAGCTTATCAAGAATATGTAAATCAAAAATCCCCTAACTCACCAATTCTAAAAAATTGCTTTAATGCTTTTTGGGTTGGTGGCCTTATATGCTCAATTGGTCAAATTATTTTTTCTTTTTGCCTTTACAAAGGTTTTGATGAAACCTCAAGTGGTACAGTTGTTTCAATTGTATTAATTGCAATTAGTGCCTTTTTGACTGCTTTAAATATTTTTAATAAAATCGGCAAATTTGCTGGTGCAGGTTCATTAGTTCCTATTACTGGCTTTGCTAATTCTATTGTTGCCCCTGCTATGGAGTATAAATCTGAAGGTTATATTATGGGCGTTGGTGCTAAGATGTTTACTGTTGCAGGTCCTGTTTTGGTTTATGGTATTTCTGCTTCTATTGTTGTCGGATTTATATATTTTCTATTTTAGTGCCATCCTTTTTTCCTACCTTTTGGTGCCGTCCTTTTTTGGGGCATCGAAAAATTATAATTTTTGAAAGGATTGATAATAATTTATGAAAAAATTAGGTAAACAAACAATTAAATTTGATACTCCTCCAACAATTTTAGAAACTGCATGTATTGCTGGACCTAAAGAAGCTAATGGTCCACTTGCTAAGTATTTTGATAAATGTTTAGATGATGAAATGTGGGGTGAAAAAAGTTGGGAAAAAGCTGAAAGCAAAATTGTAAAACAAACAGTGAATTCTTTAATTTCTAAATCTGGTATTCCTTCTGATAAAATTGAATATTGCTTTGCAGGAGATTTACTTAATCAATGTATTTCTTCTAGTTTCGGACTTCGTGAATTAAATGTTCCTTTTTATGGAATATTTGGTGCCTGCTCTACTTTTGTTGAGGGGATGCAACTCGCTTCTGTTTTTATTGATGGCGGTATAAATTATGCAATATGTAGTGCCTCAAGTCATTTTTGTAGTTCTGAAAGGCAATTTAGATTCCCATTAGAACTTGGAAATCAGAGACCCCCAACAACTCAATGGACTGTAACTGCTTGTGGTTCTGCGATATTAGCACGTAGTGGAAATGGTCCATATGTAACACATATTACGACTGGAAAAATTGTTGATATGGGAATAAAAGATGCTAATAATATGGGGGCTGCGATGGCTCCTGCTGCTTTTGATACTTTAATGACTCACTTTTCTGATACAGGTAGAAAACCTACCTATTATGATGCTATTCTTACTGGTGATTTGGGTCATATTGGTAAAGATATTTTGATTGATTTATGTCAAAATGCGGGATATAATATAAAATCTGTTTATAACGATTGCGGTGTTTTGATATTTGATAAGTCTACTCAAGATACCCATTCTGGTGGCAGTGGTTGTGGTTGTTGTGCAAGTGTTTTTTCTGGATATCTATTTGAACAATTAAAAACTAAAAAATTAAATAAAATTCTTCTCATTGCCACAGGTGCTTTAATGAATTCTATGAGTTCTCAACAAGGTGAATCTATTCCTGGAATCGCTCAAGCTGTTGCAATTGAAAATAAATTATTTATATGAAAGGATTTAAAAACTATGGATTTTTGGCAAAATTTTGATTGGATGCTTTTACTTAGGTGCTTTGTTGTGGGTGGACTTATTTGTGTTATAGGTCAAATTTTAATTGATAAAACTAAACTTACCTCTGCTAGAATTCTAGTGCTTTTTGTTACAATCGGAACTATCTTAGGCGGACTTGGTATATATCCTTATCTTGTTAAATTTGCAGGATGTGGTGCAACTGTTCCTTTAACCGGATTTGGAAATAATCTAGCAAAAGGTGTTATAGAAGCTGTAAAGCAAAATGGATTTTTAGGTATTTTTACAGGTGGACTTAAAGCTAGTGCCGGAGGCATTGCTGCTGCCGTCTTTTTCGGATATATTGCTTCTTTGATTTCGAAACCAAAAATGAAAAAACAATAAATTTCTGATTGGTGATTAGACTCAAAAGAACCAACCCCGACAGTTCCCATAAAAAAATGCTCCAAAAGAACTCGGTTCCAATGGTGCATTTTTTTGATTTTATAAAGTTTTATTTTTATTTTTTCTTAAAAATGATGGTATATCCAAATCATTTTGTGAAGAACTTAAATCTTGGCTTGAAGGTATTGAACTTACTTTCTTTTCCCAAGGTTTTGTTCCCGTGCTTCCTAAAGAATCAAGAATTGGAGATTTTGTATCATCTGGTTGATCAAAACCTGTTGCAATAACAGTTATCTTAATTTCATCATTCATGTTAGGGTCTATAACTGTACCAAAGATAATGTTTGCTTCAGGGTCTACACTGCGTTGAATTAACTCAGCTGCTGTGTTTACTTCTTGTAAACCTAAGTCTTCACCACCTGTTATATTAATAATTACTCCTCTTGCTCCCTCTATTGATGTTTCTAGTAATGGACTTTGAATTGCTTCTTTTGCTGCATCTTCTGCTTTATTTTCACCTGATGCACGTCCTGTTCCCATGTGTGCCATACCTGTGTTTAACATTATTGTCTTTACATCTGCAAAATCAAGGTTAACAGTTCCTGTAACTGTAATTAAGTCTGATATACCTTGTACACCTTGTCTTAAAACATCATCTGCCATTAGGAATGCTTCTGACATTGAAGTTTTTCTATCTATTATTTGTAGTAGTTTGTCATTTGGTATTACTATTAATGTATCTACTTTTGATTTCAAACTTTCTATTCCTCGTTCTGCTTGTGCTAAACGTTTTTTTCCTTCAAATGTAAATGGTTTTGTTACAACTCCTATTGTTAATATTCCCATTTCTTTAGCTAAACCTGCAACTATTGGTGCAGCACCAGTTCCTGTTCCTCCACCCATTCCACAAGTTACAAATACCATATCTGCTCCTCTTAGGACTTCTGATAATTCAGTTTTACTTTCTTCTGCTGATTGAGCTCCTACGTCTGGGTTTGCTCCAGCTCCTAGACCTCTAGTTATTTTTTCTCCGATTTGAATTTTTGTACTTGCTTTTGATTTTTGTAAAGCTTGTCTATCTGTGTTCACAGCAATAAAGTCTACTGATTTTATTCCTTGGTCTAGCATTCTATTTACTGCGTTGTTTCCAGCTCCTCCTACTCCTATTACTTTTATTGTTGCTGTTCCATCCATCATTGTTAAATTGCTGTTATCGTCAATATCCATCATAATTAAATTTCCTCCTTAAATATGTATATATAGCATTTGTAACTTTTTGTTACTCTTTTTAGCTATAAAAAAACTCTTTGATTCTTGAAATTATCATTTTCCAAAAACTCTCTTTTGAATTTGTATCAATTTTACTTGATACTGATCTTGCAAAAGGTCTTGATGCTATATATCGTATTAGAGCGTAACTTGTTCTATATTCTGGTTTTACTGTGCTTACCGCTCTGCCTGTTGATATTTTTACGGGAATATTTAGTGCTATTTTTCCTGCTACATCACTTTTGTTTATGTTTGTTATGCCTTGACCTGTTAGTATTACATTGTTTATTCTTGATTTTAATCCTTGGTTTGTTATGTCTTTATTTATAATTGAAAATATTTCTTCAATTCTTGCTTCCATTATTTCAATTAGTTCTGAGCTTTTTATTACTTTGCTTCTTGATTCATCTGTACATGTATTTAACATGATTTCATTGTCATTATCTATAAATGATTTTAGTGCTAAGCCGTATTGTCTTTTTAGCTTTTCTGCTTCTTGCTCAGATATACTTAATACTAAGGCAATATCGTGTGTAATATTGTTTCCTCCTAGTGGTATTGTGTTTGTGTATTTGAATTCTTCTCCTTCAAATACTCCTATATCTGTATTTTCGGCTCCTACGTCTAAAATCATTACATTATCATATAATTCATTTTTATCTAGTACTAGGTTTCTTTCTGCAAGTGATACTGGAATTATTCCATCTATTTCTACACCTGCTTTCTTGAAAATTCCTGTTAATTTTCTTATATAATCTTTCTCTGCAAGTATTACCTGTGCATTTACTGTAAATGATGAGGCAAAACTTCCAACTGGGTCTGCAATTATTCTTCCATTATCTAGTACTACTTGATTTACAGCTACATCTATTAAAACTTTATTATCTGGTATTTCTATGTCTTTTACTTGCATTACAGCATTTTGTAAATCCTTTTGGGAAATTCCTGCAAATTTGTCCTTTACTTCTTTAAGTACACTATTTTGGACTATTGTTACATATTTTCCTGGAATAGTTACATAAGCTGAGTTTATTTTTAATTCTGTTTCTTCTTCTGCTTGCTCGATAGTTTTTGCTATGCTTAAACTTATATTATCTTCATCGACTATCTTGCCTTTTTTTAATCCATTACATTTGTGTGAGGTGCAACATATTATTTCTATTTGTCCAAAGTTGTTTACTTCACCAGCACCTAAGCAAACTTTGGTTGTTCCAATGTCTATGCCCACTATGATATCTCCTATTGCCAAGATAATTCCTCCATATTTTCAATTTAAAATTTCTAAGGTTATATATATTACATTTTTAGACAAATGTCAATAGAATTTGTTATATTTTTGTAATAAATCTGTAATAAAATTGTAACATCGTTTTTCCATTTTCTGGAATTTTATGTAATCTTATTTCTGTTCTTCCTTAGTTTTATTTGCTTTGCTCATTTTGAATTCTTCATATTTTTTTGACCATTTATCTATATAATATTTTCTTATTATTGTTAGATTTAAAAACATTCTTCCAACAAATACAACTATTGCTGCTAAATAAATATCTACATTAAGTTTATTTCCTAAATATGTAAGTAACATTGATAGTATGCTGTTACAGAAAAATCCTGAAATAAACACTTTAAAATTGAATTCTCCTTTTAATGTTCCTGCAATTCCTCCAAATACTGAATCAAGTGCTGCAATTATTGCAATTGCAAGGTAACTTGAATATGAATATGGTATTATTGGAGAATTTATTCCAACAATTGCTCCTAGAATGCATCCTACTATAATCGCTACAAATAACATTTTAATTCCTCCCTATTTTTCAGTTTCTTTTTCCTTTATATATTTTGTATCAAAATCTCCATTGTATTTTGATATTTTGACTTTATTGTTTCTTTCTATTTCTGCCTTTATTCCACTCGCATCAAGCTGTTCAGCATACCCGCTTTTTCCAAATATACTGCTTTCTAAATATGAACTATTGCCTATGGCTTTTATTTTATATTCATTTGTTCTTATATATTTACTATTTATTTTTATTGGTCCATTCACATCTAAATCGACAATATCTGTTGTATTTACAATTCTTTCATCATTTATTGAAATTGCTTCTGCTCCAGCATCTTTCAAATAATTTACAATATACACTAAATCAATTGCAGTTATTGGTTCTTTTTTCTCCTCATCACCTAGCTCATTATCATTTTTTTCAGATAATGTGATTATTACTCCTTCTCCTTCAACATCAGTCTTTCCAAGAGCCATCTCTAGGCTGTCTAATTCTTTTTCTAATGTTGCTTTTTTTTCTTCATCAGATGTACTTTCTTTTTTATATGTGTCTAAGGTATTTGCTGTTTCGTCATATTTTTCCTTTGTTTCTTCATATTTTGTTTTCCAACTCGCAAGCTCTTGCCTTAGTTCTGTTTCTTGCATTGTGTCTATATTTGTTTCTTGTGATTCTTGAACTACTTTAAATTGCATGAAAATTATCATTACTAATAAAAAACATACAAGTCCAATTGTAATTATCATGCTTTTTTTGCCTTTTTTCATTTATTTTCAACTCCCTTGCCCAAATGGGACCGGGTCTTTTTTGTCCCACTTTTATTATTAAAATAATTTTGCAAAAATGGGACAAAAAAGACCCGGTCCCATTTGGGCTCTATTTAACTGTTTTTGCATATTTAAAGTTTATTACCCCTGTATATTTTTGAATTTCTAAATTAGTATTTTTCTTAAAATCTACAATTTTGCCTGAGTTTTCTTTAAAATTTTCTAATGTAGATCCAGGTCTATTTAATGTAGATAACAGCTCAGTAAATCCTATTGCAGTAATTTGTATAGGTGAATTCACTTTTTTTCCATTTACAACTATAACATTACCATCACATGAAATAGCAGTTGTATTTACAACTCTTTCACCATTTATTGAAATTGCTTCCGCACCTGCATTTCTCATTTCATTTACCACTTGCAAGATATTTTCAGCATGGACTAAGAAATATGATGGATCTATTGCTGTTGCATCTGTTTTTCCATCTGTTAAAGTAACCATTATTCCTGCACCTGTAACATCAGTATTTCCAAGTATTAAATTATCTTTTTTTATCTTACTTTCCAATTCTACAAGCTCTGAGTTATTATTTGTTGCTCCTTCTCTTTCTTTTTCTAGCTCTTTTTCGACTCTTTCTAAATCTGCATATTGATTTTCATATTTTTCTTTCATCTTTAATACTTGTGATTTTAAATCATTTTGCTTTTGTGAGCCACTAACTGTTGAGCCATTATTGTTTACAGTATTTATTTGTATGCAAATTCCTATTGTTAATATAAAGCACATAACTGCTAGAATAACTGCTTCTAGTTTTTTATTCATTACCATCACTTTCCTTTCTTCTTATTCTTCTCTAAAATAAGGTTTAAATCCTGCACTTATATCCCCATTTACAAAAACAGAACCTGATTTTCCTTCTTCATTTTCTAGGATTTTTTGTACATATAGCATTTTATTTGTTAGATTTGTTGTATCTCCAACATTTATTTTTTTTGATTTACTTTCTAAATACAAAATTGTATTATTTTTATCTTCTACATTTACTTCTGTAATTAAATTATCTATATTTATTGCTTTTGCAGCTTCTATTATTTTAGCTACATTTGCTAATTTTTCTAAATCATTATCTTTTAACCTTTTTTCATTTAGCATTTCATCTTCTTTTATTGAAAAGCCAACTATTACAGGTACATTTTTTCTTTCAGCTGAGTTTTCTAAAAGATATCCATTTTTATCCAAATATACATAACTATTTATTAAGTTAATTTGATATTTTATTTTTCTTTCTTTTACAGAAATCACAACTGTTCCAGGCATTTTTCTTTGTATTTCTACTTTTTCTATATATGTATTTTGCTTTACATTTTGAATCATATTATTATTAAATCTAAATATATTTTCTCCCATTTTTATTCCTGATAATGCTATTATTGTATCTTTTGATACTTTTTCATTTCCATTAATTTCTATTTTAGTTATATTAAATATTGGTGCCGTTAATGCTAATACCACAATTATTGCAACTAATATTATTATGCTAAAAAAACCTAGTATTTTTTTATTGATTTTTTTCTTTTTGGATTTTCTTCTTTTTTTAGCTACCTTTGCCTGTGGCTGATTTTCTTGCCTTTCCTCTGCTTTTTTTTGTTTTTGTTTTTTTGTTTTTTTCTTTTTTGATTTTTTTTCTTTTTCTTGTACATTTGAACTGTTTACCCCTAACACCATCTCACTATTAAAGCTAAATATTTCATCATCATCTTCTTTATCTTGTATTTTCATGTTTTTTTCTAAATGTTTTCCTATATTTTTTCTTTTTTCTGCTTTTACGTGACTTTCTTGCCCATTTATTCTTTTGGTTACAAATACTTTTTTTTCTCCATTTGTTTCACTATCTATTTCTTCGTCCGAAAAATATAAGGTTTTTCCATCTTTACTTATATTCATTTTTTTCACCTTCTTTTGCGTATTTTATTTTACAATAAATGTAAAAAAATAGCAAGATTTTTCCTGCTATTTTTACATAAAATTCACTTATTTCTAATATTGTCTGCCCCAAATAACGTATTTATCAGCCTTCTTACCACAACAAACGCAAGTATCTCCAATATCTTCCTTCTCAAAAGGCATACATCTAGATTTTGCACTTGTTAATTCTTTAATTTTAGCTTCACATTCAGGGTCTCCACACCACATTGCTTTAATAAATCCTTGTTCTTTATCTAAATTTTCCTTAAATTCTTCCAAATTATGTGCAATAGTTGTTTTTTCTTCCATTCTTTTTTTACAAACATCAAACATATTTTGTTGAATTAAGTCTAAAATTTCAGTAATTTTTTCTTCAAGTTCATCTAATTTTACAGTAATTTTTTCAAATGTATCACGTCTAACTAATACACATTCACCATTTTCTATATCTCTTGGACCCATTTCTAAACGAAGTGGTATTCCTCTCATTTCAGAGTCATTAAATTTTACTCCTGGTGAAACTTTTCTTCTAAAATCCGCTTCTACTCTAAATTGTTTTTTTAATCTATTATAAATTTCAGAAACCTTTTCTTCTACACCCTCTTTATGTTGTGCAATAGGTATTACTTCTATTTGTATAGGAGCTACTCTTGGTGGTAATTTTAATCCTCTATCATCTCCATGAGCCATAATCAATGCCCCTATTAATCTTGTAGAAGAACCCCAAGATGTTTGGTAAGCATATTCTTGTTTGCTTTCTCTATTTTGAAATTTTACATCAAAAGGCTTAGTAAAGTTTTGTCCAAAATAATGTGATGTTGCTGATTGAAGTGCCTTTCCATCATAAGTCATTGTTTCTATAGTATATGTTTCTTCAGCTCCAGCAAATTTTTCAGATTCAGTTTTTCTACCTTTAATTACTGGTATCGCAAGTAAATTTTCTACAACATCTGCATAAATTTCCAGCATTTGTAAAGTTCTTTCCCTTGCTTCTTTCTCTGTTTCGTGTATTGTATGTCCTTCTTGCCATAAAAATTCACGAGAACGCAAAAATGGTCTTGTTTCCTTTTCCCATCTTAAAACACTACACCATTGATTATATACAAATGGTAAATCCGCCCAAGATTTTAGCCATTTTGAATACATTGTTGTTATTATTGTTTCAGATGTTGGTCTTACACACAATCTTTCTTCCAATTTTTCTCCACCAGCTTCTGTAACCCAAGCAACCTCTGGTGCAAATCCTTCTACATGGTCTTTCTCTTTTTGAAGTAAACTTTCTGGTATTAGTACTGGAAAATATGTGTTTTGTACTCCTGTTTCTTTGAATTTTTTATCTGTATAATTTTGAATATTTTCCCATATTGCATATCCATATGGTCTTATTGCTATACATCCTTTTGTGTCTGTATAGTCCGCAAGTTCTGCTTTTCTAACGATATCTGTATACCACTTTGCAAAATCTTCATCTATATTTGTTATTTCTTTTACGTAATTTTTATTTTCTCCCATATTCTTTCCTTTCTCCCCCAGTGGGACCATTGGGGTCGGTTCTTTTTGGTCCCATTTTGTGTCAATCTTCCTCTTGCTCACTCGGCATTGGAGCCTCTGCTTCAATTAATTCATCAATAACAATTTGATTATTAGAATCCAATTTATATCTTGGAAGTTCTGGTAAATCATCTAAACTCGTATATCCAAACATTTTTAGAAATTCGTTTGTAGTTTTATAAGACATTGGTTTACCTGGTAAATCCAATTTTCCCGCTTCCTCTATCAACCCATATTCAAGTAATTTATACATAGTTCCATCAACATTAACACCACGAATAGATTCTATTTCTGGCCTTGATATTCTAGGATTATATGCTATTATAGATAATGTTTCTAAAGCTGCATTCGAAAGTTTCGGCTTATTTCTTTTATCTATAATTTTGTATACATATTCATAGTATTCTTTTCTTGTTGCAAGTTGATAGCTATCTTCTATTTTTAAAATTTCTATTCCTCTATTCTTATCTTTGTATTCCAAGTTCATTTGATAAATAACTTCTTCAATTTCATCCTTTGACTTCTCCATTGCTAAGCTTAATTCTTTTGATGTCACCGCTCTTCCTGCTGCAAAAAGAATTGCTTCTATTATTCCTTTTAGATTTTCTTGCTCCATTTTTGTATTCCTTTCCTAAAGGCCACATAAAAAATCATTTTAGTGATTTCTACTTCTACCATGTATATAATATTCATTTTCCATGTCATCAATATTATCTTTTACATCTTTCTCAATTTCTTCTGGCTCTTTACCTTTTCGGTGTTCTTCTTCAACTTGTTTTTCGATTGTATTTCTGTAAGATTCTCCATATTTTTCTGTTAACTTTTCGACAATGTCTTTTAATTCTTGAATATGTTGTTCTCTTACATTTAATGCTTCATTTGATTCTTTTTTACTCAATTGGTCCATTTGTTTTCTTTCTTTTTCATTTAATGGCTCTTCTGTTTTATCCTCCAGTTTGCACTCTAAAGATGGTCTTGTTCTTTGTTCCCTACTTCCTCTTTCATAACTTTTTTCTGGTTCTATTGGTTCTTGTATAAATGAAATTTCCATTATCTTTCCATTAGCAGGAATTGTATGACTTTCTCTGTATTCCCTATTTACATTTACACCTAAATACCATTCTTCAGTTGTTACGTCCAAACCGCTTAGGTCTTTTATTCTCCATTTTGAGTTTCTAGTTAATTCTTCTTCTCCATCAGGTTTTTCAACTTCTTTTCCATCTGCCATATATAGTCTATTATTTTCTTTTTGCATTCTTTCTTCTCTTGTTCCTAGCTCTTCTTTTTCTAGAATATCATCACCCAGTTCTATAATATCTCCACTATATGTTGATACAGCAAATTTATATTCATTTTCTCCTCTTAAATTTTTTTCTCCTGTTTCAATTATAGTTAAATATCCTTGTCTAAATGATTTTTCAGATAAACCATCTGGCATTTTTCCTTTTAGTTTTTCCTCAATGTTCAAAATTTCCCATAAATAATGTCCGTTAATTATAGTTTCCAAACTTATTTGAGGCATTCTCTTTATATCAACTTTTCCTTTTAAATTTTCAAGTTTCTTTTCTTCTTGTGGCTGTGTGTTGTTTACCTCTTCTATATTTGCATCCTTTAAATTTTCTTCATGTTCTTTATTTGCCAAGTCTCTTCCTTCACCTGCTCTTGTTGTGTCATTATTTGAAGATGATGAAGTATTATTATTTATTTCTCGTGCCATTCCTTTTTCTATTTGCATTTGCAAAGCTTGTTTATTTAACTCAATGTCTTGTGCAACCTTTAATTCATTTTCAGAATCTTTCCAAGCAATAAATCTTCCTTTTTCATCATATATAATATCAACATTTTTTCCATCATGAGTCTCATTTATCAAAAATAACCTTCCCATTCTTGTCTCATTTGAATCTTTAGCTATATATGGAAAAATTCCAATTTCTCTGCATTTTTCTCTATTAACCTCAATAGTCGTAAAACTGTCTCTTCTTGCATCTTTTTCTCTAAAATCCATTAATAAATATAATATCTGCTCACTTGATATATTCCTTTCTTTTGACATAACTTCCTCCATTTCCCCTTTTACGGTTTAATTATTTTATCTCTGCCATTAAATCATAATCACTTACACCTACTATTTTACACCAAATAAAGTGATTTAGCAAATTTTCATTTTTATCAGTTCTTTTAATATAAACAATTCCATCTTCTTCAGGCACATCATTTTTAGTTCTACCAATTAAATATTTACCATCAAAAGAAACATTTTCAATCAAAACTTGCATTTCTTTTCCTATTTTTTCTTCAAGTTTTGCTTTAGAAATCTCTTTTTGTTCACTCATTATTTTTCTATATCTCGATTTTTTGGTCATATAATGAACTTGATTAGGCATTTTAGCAGCTGGCGTATTTTCTTCTTTAGAATATTTGAACACTCCTAATTTATCGAATTTGGTTTCTTTAACAAAATCATATAATTCTTCAAAATCACTTTCTGTTTCTCCTGGGAAACCAACAATCAAGCTAGTTCTTAAAACAACATTTGGAATTTTATTTCTTATTTTAGTTATCAAATTTACTATATTTTCCCTTGATGTTTTTCTATTCATTTTCTTTAGTATATTATTTGAAATATGCTGAATTGGAATATCAAAATATTTACAAATTTTATCATTATTTTTTACGGTATCAATAAGTTCATCTGTAATACCTTCTGGGTAACTATATAAAAATCTTATCCATTCGATGCCATCAATTTCACTTATTCTTTGAAGAAGTTCAGCAAGTTTTGACTCTCCATATAAATCTATTCCATATTTTGTAGTATCCTGAGCAATAACAATAATTTCTTTAGTCCCTTTACTTGCAAGCATTTCCGTTTCTTTTAAAATATCTTCCATCGGTCTGCTCACAAATAGTCCTCTTATATAAGGAATTGCACAATATGTACACATATTACTGCAACCTTCCCCTATTTTTAAATAAGCATAATTTTCACCTGTAGAAACTGTTCTTGCTAAATACTCTTTTTCGGCAAACATAGGTAGTTGCTTAATTTGATTATTTTCGTCGTTCTTTTTTGCACTTTTGCTAGCTATTGTAGTGGCTGTGGCATCGTTTTCTTTTGACGAATCAGGTTGTTCTAACAATTCTGCAACCTTATCCCATAACCTATTATAATCCTCAATCTTTAAGAACAAATCAACCTCTGGCATTTCTTTCTCAAGCTCTTTATAATACCTTTGGACTAAACAACCCATTGCTATCAAAAATTTACATCTTCCTTTTTTATATTCCGCCATTTCCAAAATAGTGTTTATTGCTTCTTCTTTGGCTGATTCTATAAATCCACAAGTATTTATAACTATTATATCTGCTTCTTTTGGATTATTTACTATATTAAATTCATGTTCTTTAAATTTTCCTATTGCTACTTCTGTATCTATTAAATTTTTGCTACATCCTAGTGATATAAATCCTACATTCATTATTTTACTCCTTTTTTCGTATTGGGGACGGTTCTTTTTGCGAAAAGAACCGTCCCCAATGGGAAATTTTTCGTAAAAGAGACCGTTCCAAATACAAAAAATCACTCACAATTCTCATCTTTTATATAATATTTCGTCCCAACCATCTTATCTGGCAAATACTGTTGCTCCACATAGTGACCAGGAAAATCATGTGGATACAAATATCCTTGATGATATCCCAAACTTTCCATTCCCTTTGCCGGTGCATTCCTAATATGCATAGGAACTTCTCCAGTATCTTTGCTTGCAACATCTTCTAATGCTCTATTTATAGCCAAATATGATGCATTTGATTTTTTTGATGTTGCAACATATACCGCTGCTTCTGCAAGTATTATTCTTGCTTCTGGCATTCCTACCATATTCACTGCCTGCATTGCTGAATTTGCTACCACTAAGGCATTTGGGTTTGCCATTCCTACATCTTCTGATGCTGCAATTACTATTCTACGGGCTAAAAACATTGGGTCTTCTCCTGCATTTAATGCTCTTGCCAAATAAAATATTGCAGCATCCGGGTCTGATCCCCTCATCGACTTTATAAATGCACTTATATTATCATAATGAGAATCTCCTTTTTTATCAAATACTGCTTTTTTCTCTTGCACACAATCTTTTAAAACTTCATCTGTTATATTTATTACCCCATTTGAATCCATTTCAGTTGTTAGAACTGCAATTTCTAATGAATTTAAAGCTGTTCTTACATCCCCATTTGATATCGCACATAATTTTTTTAAAGTCTCATCTTCTATATTTATGTTATATTCTCCAAGTCCTTCTGGCTTTTTTAATGCCATCTTTAAAACTTTGAATATATCTTCTTCATCTAATGGTTCAAGTTTTACAACCATTGAACGTGAAATCAATGCTTTATTTACTTCAAAATATGGATTTTCTGTCGTTGCTCCTATTAAGATGATTGTTCCGTTTTCCACAAATGGTAATAAAGCATCTTGCTGTAGTTTATTGAATCTATGAATCTCATCTATAAATAATATTGCCTTTCCCGTTGGATTTAACATAAAATTTTTAGTTTCCTCAATAACAGCTTTTATATCTGCAACTCCTGCTGTTACTGCATTAATTTTGTAAAATCTATATTTGGTTGTTTCACTTATAACTTTTGCAAGTGATGTTTTTCCACATCCAGGTGGTCCAAATAGGATTAAACTTGATAATCTATCTGCCTTTATTGTTCTATATAAAATTTTATCTTTTCCAAGAATATGCTTTTGCCCAACATATTCTTCTAGCGTTTTTGGTCTTACTCTATATGCTAGTGGCTCGTTTGAATTCATTCTTTACTCCTCTTTTCTGATTTTGCTCCATTGGGACCGGGTCTTTTTGGAACATTCTTCTGATTGAGGATGGTTCCTTTCAGAAATGTTTCAAAAAGACCCGGTCCCAATGGAGCATTTTGCAAAATGAACCGTCCCCAATTCAAAATTATTTTATAAACATTGCATCTCCAAAGCTAAAAAATCTATACTTTTCTTCTACTGCCTTATTATAAGCCTCTAAAATAAATTTTCTATCTGCTAAAGCTGAAACAAGCATAAGTAAAGTTGATTTTGGTAAATGAAAATTTGTAATTAATCCATCTACACATTTAAACTTGTATCCTGGATATATATATATACCAGTATCAGACTCTATTGGTTTAACTAAACCTGTATTTTCATCTGCAATTGTCTCTAGAACTCTACATGATGTCGTTCCAACCGCAATCACTTTCTTTCCGTTGTTCTTTGCTTCATTTATTTTTTCTACATCTTCTTGTTTTATATAAAAATGTTCAGTATGCATTTTATGTTCTTCTATATTTTCTTCTTTTACTGGTCTAAATGTTCCTATTCCTACATGTAAAGTCACATTGGCAATTTTTATGCCTTTTTCTTCTATTTTTTTTAGTAGTTCTGGTGTAAAATGTAATCCTGCAGTAGGTGCTGCTGCTGAACCTTCATATTTTGCATAGACTGTTTGATATCTGTCGTTTTCTTTTAGACTTTCGTGTATATATGGTGGTAATGGCATTAATCCAATTTTGTCTAATATTTCGTTGAAAATGCCTTCATATGTAAATTTAACTTTTCTAGTTCCATCTTCTAAAATTTCTA
The DNA here is from genome assembly GCA_934121905.1 of uncultured Clostridia bacterium. Lineage (GTDB taxonomy): Bacteria > Bacillota > Clostridia > TANB77 > CAG-508 > CAG-269. The sequence goes on along the minus strand of CAKOVI010000001.1, from coordinate 152,871 downwards.
ATATTTCTGCATTTAACAAACCATCTCCAAATATTACTTTTGAACCTGGTTTTAGTTTATTTCCTGGTCTTACTATACTTTCCCAAATATCTCCTTCTAATTGTTTTAATAATACAAACTCTACATTGGCTCCTGTGTCTTTTTTTCCATATAACCTTGCTGGTATTACTTTTGTATTGTTTCTAACTAGACAATCTCCTGGCTCTAGATAGTCTATTATATCTTTAAATACTTTGTCTTCTATTGTTCTATTTTCTCTATCAACTACCATTAATCTTGATTCATCTCTTTTTTGTATTGGTACTTGTGCTATTAATTCTTCTGGTAAATTATAATCAAATTCTTCTAGTTTCATTTTTTTGTTCCTTTCTTCTCTCTTTTTGATGTGTATATTTTACTACATTTTTGCATTTTTCGCAACTATTATATTTTATTATTTACATAAAATTCAAGAGGATATGATTTTTTTCACATCCTCTTGAATTTTTATTCATTTATTTTTGGATATAATCCAATTGATACTATTCCACTTAAACCAACTAGTGTGTATACTATTCTACTTAATACACTCATCTCTCCAAATAGCATTGCTACTATATCAAATTTGAATATTCCTATTACTAGCCAATTTAATGCTCCTATGATTACAAGTGTAAGTACTATATTGTATAAAACTTTCATTTTTACCTCCATAGCTTTTTTATTGTTATTATTATGCATCTTTTGGAGTTTTATTCATTTTATATTATTTTTGTTACCTATAAATTCTAATTTTTTTCAATTTAAACAAAAAGCTTATAAACCACTAAGGCTTATAAGCTTTTGAATTTGGAGCAGGTAGTGGGAATCGAACCCACGTAGCTAGCTTGGAAGGCTAGGGTTCTACCATTGAACTACACCTGCATTTCTTATTTATGGTAAATGCATTAAAATTGGAGCAGGTAGTGGGAATCGAACCCACGTAGCTAGCTTGGAAGGCTAGGGTTCTACCATTGAACTACACCTGCAACTTCTCCTTAATGCTTTACTATTATATCATTTTTTTCAGATTTGTCAAGGATTTTTTAAAAATTTTGTAAAAAATCTGTAAACGGCTATTTTAAGCCCTTAATACTATTATAGCCGTTTATTTTCAAATTATTTTTCCGAAAAATCCTCATAAATTTTAGTAATTTCTATCTTAGATTTTCCCTGTTTAATTTTCTCATCTGCCTTAACAATTAAATTCACATCATAAACATCTCTTAAATTATTAATATTATCTTTTCTTTGTCCAATAACATTGTTTACATCTGCTGGATTAACAGTAACAACAACTTCTTTAACCTTGGTATTTAGTTGTTTTATTTTTTCAACTATAACATCATACCACATTCCAGATTCAACTAATTGTCTAAATGCTGGATGAAATGGTCCTGCTACAACTTCGCTTTTATCATTATCTGGATTTGTTATAGTATCTGTTGGCTGAAGTCCTATTCTTATTACTTCTATATGTTTTTTTACAAATAGTTTTACAAGTTCTTTACATACTTCTACAGCCTGTGTAACTGTTAATGGCTTATATTTTCCATCATTATAGTCTTTTTCTAGTTTGGTATTTTTTATAACTAAAACTGGGTATATTCTTACCATTTTAGGCTTTAGCTTTATTAATTGTTTTGCTGTATTTATTTCATCAACTGTTGTACTTTCTGGAAGTCCAACCATCATTTGGTGTCCTAATTCGAACCCATACCATCTAATTAGTTTTGATGCTTTTACAACATCTTCGAAAGTATGTCCTCTTCCAGCTTTTTTTAGGATATAGTCATTTGCAGATTGTACCCCAAGTTCTATTGTTTTTACTTTGTATTTTTTTAATCTTTTTAGAATCTTTTTATCTATGTAATCAGGCCTTGTTGATATTCTTATACTATCGACCTTTTTTTGTTTTATATATTCATAAGCTGTGCTTAATAATTCTTCTTGTTTTGCTTCTTCTATTCCTGTAAAACTTCCTCCGAAAAAAGCTACTTCTACTTTAGAATCTTTTTTTATATATTTTAGGTGTTCTTCTATTATATTTTTTACATCTTCCTTTGTTACTTGCTTTGTTTGCCCACTTATTGATTTTTGGTTGCAAAATACACAATCATTTGGACATCCTAAGTGTGGTACAAATATTGGAATTATATACTGTTTTTTCATAGTTTCACCCCTTTTTTATTAATTCTATAGCATGTTTTGCAGCTTCCATTTCTGCATGTTTTTTGCTTTTTCCTTCTCCAGTTGCTAAAATTTTTCCGTTGTAGATTACTTCTGATACAAATATTTTATCGTGATCTGGTCCTACTTCTTTTATTATTTTGTATTCTATATGTACATCTCCATGTTGCTGAAGTATTTCTTGTAGTACTGTTTTATAGTCCTTTTGTCCAACATTTTGACTTGCTAATTTTATTTCTTCTTTTAGGTTTCCAACTATAAATTTATTTGCCGGCTCTAGCCCTCCATCTAGGTACATTGCTGCAATTACTGCTTCTACACTGTCTGCCATTATTGCTGGTTTTACTTGTTTGTGTGCTACTCTTTCTGATTTTCCTAGGCGTAAGAAATCACTAAAATTATGTGATTTTGCAACTTTGTATAAACTTGCTTCACATACTACTTGTGCTCTAACTTTAGTCATTTCTCCTTCTTTTAGTTTTGGATAGTTTTGGTATATATAGATGCTTGATAGAAATTCTAGTATGCTGTCTCCTAAAAATTCTAGTTTTTCGTTGCTTATTGTTTTTCTTTCATAAGCATACGATGTGTGTGTTAATGCTGTTTGTAGTAGATTTTTGTCTTGGAATGTGTATCCTATTTCTTGCTCTAGTTTTGTGTAGTCCATTTTTTTCACCTCTTTTCAGTATGTATCTATTATATACTTTTTTGGGATTTTTTCAAGTGTTTTGTGGAAATATGTTTTTTTGTTTTATAGTAAATTTAATAAAAACATTATAAATAAAAAAACTCAGATAACAAAAATCCCCTATAAAATATTTCTATCTTATAGGGTACTTTATTACTTATTGATAATTTTTTTCCAAAAATTATGCAACATTTTCCTTTATGTATTCAACTACATCTCCAACTGTTACAACTTTTTCAGCTTCTCCGTCTGGAATTTCTATATTGAATTCTTCTTCAATTCCCATTATTAATTCAACTAAATCTAAAGAGTCAGCTCCTAAATCATCTATAAAATGTGCATCTAATGTAACAGATTCTTCTGAAACTTGTAATAAGTCTACTATTATATTTTTTACCTTTTCAAATATTTCTTCTGAACTCATTTTCTTAAGTTCACCTCCTCTCAAGTTTATAAAAATTTACTATATCCTTTGATATAAATTTGATGTTATTTTTATATAGACATTTATATTATATGTTTTTTCTTTTGTCAATAGATATCTCAAATTTATTTCATTTTTGAATGGTTATTCAGTTTTTGTCTTTTCTTTCTCGAATTCTTTTATTAGATTTTCAACTGTTTGGTTGTTTACAAATTGCTCTGCTTGTTTTATTGTAAATTCGAATAATTTTGCATCACTACTTCCATGTGCTTTTACAACTGGTTTTTTTACTCCTAAAAATAGTGCTCCACCATATGATTTATAATCCATTGATTTTGAGAATTTATTCATTGCTGGAAGTGATGGAAGTGCTGCTATTTTTGACCATATATTTTTCATTAGGTTTTCTTTTAAGCTTCTTTTTACAAATTTTCCAAGTCCTTCTACTGCTTTTAAGAATACGTTTCCTGTGAATCCATCTGTTACTATTGCATCAACTTCACCTGAAAATGCATCTCTTCCTTCTACATTTCCTATAAAGTTGATATTTAGTTCTTCTGATTTTTCTTTTAACAATTTGTAGCTTTCCTTTGTTAATTCATTTCCTTTTGTTTCTTCTGTTCCAATGTTTAATAAACCTATTCTTGGATGTTCTACTCCAAAGGTGTTTCTTATATATATACTTGACATTTGGGCAAATTGTAATAGGTTTATTGGTCTACAATTTGTATTTGCTCCTGAATCTATTAATACAAGTCTACTTTTATATGCTGGCAATATTCCTGCCATAGCAGGTCTATCTATTCCTCTGATTCTTCCAACAAGCAAAGTGGCTCCTGCAAGTAAGGCTCCTGAGTTTCCAGCAGATATAAATACATCTCCTTCTCCTTTTTTTAGCATATTAAATCCTACAACCATTGATGAGTCTTTTTTGTGTTTTATACTATCTGTTGGTCCATCTTCCATTTCTATTGTTTCTGTGGCATTTTTTATTGATAATCTTGGTGATATCTCACTTAAAGTTTTTCCATAAAATTCTTTTACTTTAGCTTCTATTATTTCTTGTTTTCCTATTAAAATAACTTCTGCCTTTACTTGATTTATTGCATTTACTGCACCTTTTATTGTTGCCTCTGGAGCATTATCTCCCCCCATAGCATCTAGAAGTATTTTCATTTTTTATTTTCCTTTCATTTTTCAGTTTATTAAGATATTATTAATTTTAGTATGGTTTTTATAAAAAATCAATATATTTTAATATTTTTCTTCATCTTTTTGATTAAATTCTTTGTATTTCTTGTTTTCTTCTACTTGATGTATTTGCGTTATTGGCATGTTTTCAATGCTTATGCCATTTTCTAACCATTTCTGACGCTTTTCTTTAGAGGAAATCATATTTTCGTATACCTGTATTTCTTTATTTTCGTCTTTTTTCTTCTTCATATTTGTAATTTTATAAAAAACTCTTTTTACAAAATTTACTAAGTTATTTCTTATAGGTATTAAACTTTTCTGTTTTTCCTCTTCAAAGTCAATACTTAAATCAGACATAACATCGGTACACATTATTTCGTTATCTATCATAAAAAATTGCGTTTTATTATTTGATGTTATTGCAATAGTTCTGTTTAATATGCATATTTTAGCATTTGAATCTGATTGAAGAACTGCTTCACGTATATTTTCAAATTGACTTATTATTTTTTTCATATCTTCATTTTTTCTTAATGTAAAATCAAATAATTCATTATAGTTCTTTTGATTTTTGTCTGTTACCTCTTTTTTGCAGTATCCAAAATTATCTAAAATTACTTCTCCATTTTTCATGTATATACATCCTATGTTACCATTTGATGCCTGTATTTTCTTCACTGAATAGTCTTGTAATTCCCCTAATTTATTATTTGTATATAAATATTCAATTAAATCTACTAACTCTTGTTTTATACCATTACTATTTTTTGCTACTGCAATTTTAATTAACTCATACTTTATATCTGTAACCTTATTGATATCATCTTTTTCATAAGATAGTTCATCTAAATACTTTATAAAATCTTTTAATGTCATGTGTTCATTTTCTATTGCCTTATTTAGAACCTGATTACAGTATGTCTTTTCTATTTCATCAAACTTTTCTATGAAATCCACCAATTTATTTCTGGCTTTTTCACCTAAATTTCCTTCGCTTTTGAATAATCTTTTTAGTTCTGAATATTTTCTTAAAAATTTCTTTGACACTTGTTTATTTTTACTAATATTTTTTTCAAAGTCTCTTTGAAAATATCTTTGAAATAGAATATCATCAAAGTCACTTTTCAATTCACATACACTTCTATCTGATGCTTCCATAATATTATTACAATATTCACAAATACTCTCATCAGAATTAGCTAATCTGTTTTCATTTAAAAATTTTTTAAACCCTTCGCTATTTATAATTTGTTGATATGTTGTACCTAATCGAATTTGTTCTTTTTGCTCTGGATTATCTCCTTTTAAATTTCTTATTAACACACCTATTTTAGATGTTTCCTTTTGGATTCTATATATGTGATCAGCCTTCATAACGAACTCTATTAATTGTTGTCTTGGCATTTCAAAAATCTTTTCTATATTTCCATTTAATCCTAATTTCATTACATTTTCTGGTCCTATTGCAAGTTCAATTTCTCTTATAAAATTAGTTAATGTAATATATCCTCCGACTTTCTTTATAACCGCATTGCTCAGTAATCCATTCAGTTAATCCCTCATTTAGGCCTCTTCCTATTTCTATTTTTTTGTTATTATTGGTTCTTTGATCAATACAAATTATAACCCTTACCATACCAGTACATCCTCTGGCATCTTCTCCTTCATTATGTCTAAGTACCAGATGTACAGACTCATGGATTACTGTTTGTTTTTTATCTTTATCTTTTTTTATATCTGCAATTGAATTTTTATTTTCACCTTTTTTGCTATCTATAATAGTTATTTCACTGTCTCCGCTTTGATATCCTGCTATTGTTTCCGTACTTTCATTTTTTTCTTCTATATACGCATTTTTTAAGTCTTGCATTCTTTCTCTTGCGAAATCTTTTCCATATACACTAACAAATAATTCACAATTTTCCAATTCATCACTTGCAAATTCTTTTATCCAATCTCGTAGCTCTTCACTCTCAACTTTTTTTCCTTCTAAAAATTGAGGCTGATTACCTGTATAAAATATATCATTAAATGTTAATTCATATTTATTACTTAACTTTTTTAAAATTTCGATGTTATCTTCTAAATATATTTTTTCACCATCAGTTTTATAATACAAAAATTGAAATTTATTGTCTCTTTCTTTTATTGCCTGAAAATACTCTTTATTATTTAACAAAACCTTACATATAAAACTTTGTTTTTGCTTTTCAATATATTTCTTTACATCATTTGTGTCCACTATATTATTCTCCTATTATATTTTTAGCAACATCTCTTCCGTTTCTTGCAGCCCATGCCACTGTTCCTTTTCCTCCTATTAAGTCTCCTCCAGCATAAATTTTCGGATTTGATGTTTGAAAATTATCATTTACTTTTATATAATTTTTAGATGTTAATTCTAATCCTAAAGTTTGTACAAATTCATCTGTTTTTGAACCTAATGCCATTATTACATAATCAGCTTTTATTGTATAATTACTTCCTTCTATGTTTACAGGTGAAAGTCTTGTATCTCCTTCTTTTTGCACTAATTTAGTTTTTATAAGTTCAATATTTTGTACTTTATCTATGCCATTAATTTTAACAATATTATTTTGAAATAATATCTTTACACCTTCTTTTTCTGCATCCAAAACTTCTTTTTCTTCTGCAGGCATTTGTTCTTTAGCTCTTCTATAAACAATTATAACTTCTTTTGCACCTTTTCTTTTTACTGTTCTTGCAACATCAATTGCAACATTTCCTCCACCATTTATAATTACTGTTTTTTCGTTGTAATTTGGGTGAGCATTATTTTCTAATAATTCATTTCCTCCGAATACTCCATCTAAATTCTCACCTTCAATTTTCATTTTAGATGAAATGTTGGCTCCAAATGCTAGGTAAATGTTGTCATATTTTTCTTCTAATTCACTTAAATTAATATTTTTTCCAAGTTCTTGGTTATATTTTACTTCTATTCCCAAATCCAATATTTTCTTAATTGTATTTTTTACTATATCTTTTGATAATCTAAAATCTGGTATTCCATAAACTAAAAGCCCACCTAAATATGCTTTTCTTTCATATATTGTTACTTTTACACCTTTTTTTGATAAAAATGCAGCACACGTTAAACCAGAAGGTCCACCACCTATAATTGCTACCTTTTTATTTTTTAAATTTTCTTCAATATTTTTTTCTAATTTCAAATTATTTTCTATTGCATAGTCACCTATAAAAGCTTCCATATCTCCTATACTTACAGGTTCTCCTTTTATTCCTCTTACACATGAACCCTCACATTGTTTTTTATGTGGACATATTCTACCACATATTGATTGAAGTACTGTTGTGTCTTGCAATATTTTATATGCTTCTTTATAATTTTGTTCTTTTATTTGTTTTATAAATTCTGGTATATTATTGTTTAAAGGACACCCTTTGTTTGAACAAGGTTTTAGTTTACAATTTAAACAATAATTTGATTTTTCTTGTATTTGTTGATTCATTTTTATTCCTCTCTTTTTTCTTTTGGGAACGGTTCTTTTCGGAAAAAGAACCGTCCCCAATCAGAAATTACTCATCTAGTTTTTTTACCACTTCTTTTAAATCTTTTATAAAATCTATCTTTTTTGTTTCATCTCTAAGTAAGGCTGCTGGGTGCCAAGTTGGCATATATAGTATACCTTTTTTTTCTACCCATTTTCCTCTACTTGCTGTTATTTTATACTCTTTTCCTAAAATATTTTGAAGTGAAATTCTTCCAAGTAATACAATAATTTTAGGTTTTACTATCATTACTTGATTTCTTAAGTAGTTTACACAGCCTGTCACTTCGTCTGGTTCTGGGTCTCTATTATTTGGCGGTCTACATTTTATAATATTTGCTATGTAAACTTCTTCCCTTTCTATTCCGCACTGCATCAAATGCTTTATTCATTAATTGCCCTGCTTTTCCTACAAATGGTATTCCTTGAGTGTCCTCGTCAGCACCTGGACCTTCTCCTATAAACATTATATCTGCTTGTTCATTACCTACACCAAATACTATGTTTTTTCTTCCTGTACATAGTTTACATTTTTTACAATCTTTTATTGCTTCTTTTACTTCTTCCATTGTTTCATACATTTTTATCACCGCTTATTTGTTTTTTATTATTTTATCAAACTTAAATTTATTTATCAATATTTTTATAAAAAATGACCTACTATTCCAGTAACATCATTAATTACTAATTTTATAACCGTTTTCTTATATATGCCCAAACAAAGTCTGTACAATTTTTTATACTTCACAAAATTCGACAAATATCATAAAATACTAAGAGGTGATAAAAATAATGTTCATAAATACTATTTTACTTTCCATTTCAAGCAGCATAGATTCTTTAGGCATTGGTATTACATATGGATTAAAAAAAACAAAACTTTTCAAAATAGATAAAATAATTTTATTTGCAGTTTCTATCATTGTTACAATTTTTTCAGGATTTATAAGTTTTATTTTAAAAAATACTTTATCGACCAATGTATGCGAATTCATAGGATCTGCTATTCTCTTATGTATGGGAATCTTTATTATTATTCAAACTAATGATAAAGAACTTTCATTTGATTTTGATAATTCTAATGATATTAGTTACAAAGAAGCTCTCTTACTTGGTTTTGCACTCTCTTTAGACAGTTTTTGTATAGGCATTGGTGGAAGTGCAATGGGAATTAATATTTACTTTTTTTCTATTTTAGTTGCTATTTTACAATATATATTTTTAAGTATAGGCAATTATTTAGGAATTCATTTAGTTAAATTTCAAAAAATTCCTCAAAGTACCTGGAGTAAAATTTCGGGAATTTTATTGATTTTAATTGGTTTAATTAAATTTTAAACTAATAAAAATAAACACTTATATAAATTTATATAAGTGTTTATTTTTATTAGTATTAAATACCATATGGTATTTCCTCACCATTTTCATCATATAATTTTTGATTTCCATTTTCATCTGTTTGTAATACCACGTTCATTTCAACCGAATTTTCTTCTGCTGGTACTATATCTTTCACTCTTTCTTGTTGAACAACTTTATCACTTTCTCTATAATTATTAGAATTTTTATTTATAGCAATAGCTACAATAACTATTATTGCTATTACAAAAATACCTGCAACCATTATAAATTTCTTATTCATCTTTCTTCTCCTTTTGCATATTAATTTTCGTTATTAATCTTTAATGTAGGATATCCATTATCGTTCTTTTGCCATATATCCGCATAATCTTTTATAAGTATAAAATCTTGTGCTTTTAGCTCATCTTCTGTTTTTGCGCTTGAATTACTTAATGTTGGTGTTCCCGCGCCACATATTTTTTCTGCTACCGTATTCAAGAAGAAGCCATTTGTTATACTTGTATTTTGATCAGCTAAGCCAACTACTCCTCCTATTGATAAATTTTTTGTTCCTGCATATTTTATTACTCCAGTATTATATGCATTGGTAATAGTTATCTTGCCACTTGCTTCTCCTATAACTCCTCCTATTTTTGTATATGAAGAATTTGATGACACCTCTATATCTCCTAAATTATAGCAATTACTTACTGTTGTATTATTTTCTGCTTTTCCAATTACTCCTCCATCTCTTGCTATATATGCAGCACTTGCCAAAATATTTCCGGAAGTATAGCATTTCTCTATATTGCCACCAATTGACCTTCCTGCTATGCCACCATTATAACTCCTATAGCCATTCTGTGTTATATCTCCTGTATTATAGCTCGATAGTATTTTTCCATAATTCATTCCAACTACCCCTGCACCAATAGACAAATAAACTTTTGTAAGTGAAATATTTAAATCATTTGTTACCTTTATATTTCCCGTATTATAGCAATTTTCTATTACACTTGTCTCTGCAGTCTCTCCGGCATATTCCAGCTCCCAACACTCCATTATTAACCTCAATTTCAGCTTTATTATAACAATTTTTTATTGTACCTTTACTCCAATATGTTATTCCTCCTGCGGCTATTACTGTTTTTGTTTTAATTGAGCTATTATTACTTGAATTAATTATTGTTCCAGCATTCTCTTGTGTTATTCCGCCTATGTAGCCAGTTGCATTGGAATTTATTATATTTCCTAATATATGGCAATTATCAATTTCATTATCGTTACGAACAGCAATACCAGCTATCCAATAATTACCACATAAATCTGCATTTTCTATATTTAAGTTGCATATTTTACCGTCATTTTCTCCAAATAAAGAAACCCTTGTGTTAAAATATTCTAACTTAACATTTCCGTCCTCCAGTGTTGTCCTTCTTATTTTTGCTTTTTTGTTTATATATAAATTAGACAATGAATTATTATTTCCGTCAAATGTTCCTTCAAATTTATTAGGACTTCCTAATTCTATTGTTTTTCCAGTTGATGGAGTATATATTTTATAACAATATGAACCTATTGACTCAAATCCTTCCCCAGATGTTAATTGTTCTTTAAGTCCGTCCTTTTCTAAACTGCTTTTCAAAGCATAAGAATTGTCTGAAGCAAAATTTAAAGAAACTTCTAATCTAATAGTTTTGCCTGTATAATTATTCCCATTATTTACTTGATTTTCAAAATAAACCAAATCCTCTATACTTTGTATTTTATATGGGTTTGCATCTGTTCCATCTCCAGAAATTTCCCCTGGTGTTGTATCTTCTACCTTTTTCGTTTCATCTTTTGTAATTTTTCCTTCTTGATTTATTATATAAACATTATTTGAATCATTAAATTTTATTGTTAAGAAATTTTTTCCACTTGTTTTTGCATTTATGTTATTATTTTTTAATTCTTTATCAAATTCTTCTGAAGTTATTAAATCGTCACTTCCATCTTTTATTTTTTCTGCTTTCAAGGTCGAATACACTAATGAAATTTCTTCCTTTTCACTTCCTATTGTGCTTTCTTTCTTTGCTTTACTTCCCTGTAATAATATGCCATTTTGACCTGTAAGCATTTGTATACTTATGCCTGCTAGAATAAGCAAAACTATTATGGTAACTACTAAAGCTATCAACGTTATACCTTTGTGTTTACTAATTTTTTTCTTTAGATTCATTTTTTTACCTCTTTCTTCATTTATCTTTCAAAAATATTTTATACTATTTTTTGTTTTTTAACAATATGTTGTGATTTTTTCATATAGAATACTCATTTCCTTTTATTACATTAGAATTATTAGATTTAGTATTTATTATATTATCAACCAATGTTGTTGATTGTAATGTGTAATTCACTTTCACCTTGCTATTTTGATTTGTTGATGTTCCATTAAAAATTTTTTCATATTTAACATCGCTAGGAGCATTTATATTTATTTCTGTTGTTAAATTTCTACAGTACGAAAACATTCTTGAAATATCCTGTGCTTTTTCAAAATTAAAATTTGTTATATTTAAATTTTCTAGTGCCGTACACTGATAAAACATATATGTATAGTTTTCTACATTATTGGTTTTAAAACTACTTAAATCAATATTTTTTAATTTAGCACAATTTTGAAACATATATGACATATTGGTTACTTTTTCGGTATTAATATTATTGATTTTTAAACTCTCCAGTTTTTTACAACCTGAAAATAAGTAACTTAAATTTGTTGTTTGATCAGTATTAAAACTATCAATATTAATTGAAGTGACATTCGACATTCCTTCAAACATTCCTTGCATATTAATAACTTTATTTGTTTTAAAATTAGACAAATCTAAATTTGTAATTGATTCACATCCTGCAAACATATAGTTCATTGCTTTAACATCTTCAGTATCAAATAAATTTGTATCTATTTTATTTAGCTTATTGCAATGGTAAAACATTTGAGACATATACTTTACATGACTTGTTTTAAAATTAAAATTCTTAATTTCTTCTAATAGTTTATCTTCACCAAAAAAATTCACCAATGATACACTTTTTTGCGTATTATAATTTGATAGATCTACTCTTTTCAAATTCGAAAATTTATAGAAAAAGAAATCAGAATAAGCATGTGCAAAAATTTCTTTAGTAGAACAAATCGTTAACTTATATTTACCAGTACCAGTTCCATCATCTTCAATATAAGCTGAAATTTGGCTGCACTTTTCGTCCCTTTCAACATGTTCCCATTTCTCCTTAGCTGTTTCTGGTATACTTATAGAATCTACTCTGATAATTGAAGCTTCCGTTATTAAATCTCTGTATTTCCAAAACAAATTACTCCCATCTATTGTTGCTGGCTGCATTATTGCCTCTCCATCATATTTGGCATATAAAGTATAGTCTTGTTTTACCTCAGTATTAAAATCAAATTCTTTTTCAACATAATTAGGACTACTTTCAGTTCCCTGATTAACATAATAATACCAATACAAGAATTCATAATCGTTTTTTATTGGATTACTCGGTTTTGTTACTTTCTTTCCAGCATAAACAGACTGTTCCATAATACTATTTCCACCAGCAGTCTCAAATTTTATTACAAATTTGTCTCCCAATGGCGGTATTCCTAACTCATCCAGCCAAGTTTTCTCTTTATTACTTACTTTTTTAGGAATATACACTAGTTTACCGTTCTTGAACATATAATATATCGTTATATTCATTATCGATTTTTAAAATATTTTTAATTTCACCTGAACTACTATATTCTTTATCCCATTCGTTTAACTGTATTTGATCATCTATATTTCTAACTTCCGTCATAAATTTTGCTTTTTTTGTATTTGTTAATATTCCGTTATCAGATGTTATTGATGCTATACTAATACCTGATAAAATTAATAAAATTATAATTGTTACTACAAGTGCTATTAATGTTATACCTTTGTTCTTTCTTGATTTCTTAAAAAAATTCATTTTGCACCTTCCTTTATTCTATTTTTACAAAAATATTGTATATGATTTTTTGAATTTTTGCAATAGTTTTCATTTTTTTAGTAACATATCTATTGTAAAACTATAACACAAAAATAGCAAGGTAATACAAAAATCTGTATTCCTTGCTATTTTTTAATTTATTATTCGATTATGTCAGCAACAACACCTGAACCAACTGTTCTACCACCTTCACGAATAGCGAATCTTAATCCTTTTTCGATAGCGATAGGTGTAATTAATTCGATTGTCATTGTTACGTTATCTCCTGGCATTACCATTTCTGTTCCAGCTTCTAATTCAATAACACCTGTAACGTCTGTTGTTCTGAAATAGAATTGTGGTCTATATCCATTGAAGAATGGTGTATGACGTCCACCTTCTTCTTTTGTTAGAACGTATACTTGTGATGTGAATTTTGTATGTGGATGAATTGTTCCAGGTTTAGCTATAACTTGACCTCTTTCGATGTCTTTTCTATCAATTCCTCTTAAAAGAACACCGATGTTGTCTCCAGCTTCAGCTTGATCTAGTAATTTTCTGAACATTTCAACACCAGTAACAACTGTTTGTTTCTTTTCTGTTGAAAGTCCAACGATTTCTACGTTGTCTTGTAATTTAACTGTTCCTCTTTCTACTCTACCAGTAGCAACTGTTCCACGTCCAGTGATTGTAAATACGTCTTCAACTGGCATTAAGAATGGTTGGTCTATTGGTCTTTCTGGAGTAGGTATATAAGAATCTACTGCTTCCATTAATTCTTTCATTGGAGCATATACAGGATCATTAGGATCTGTAGATGTGCTTTCTAGAACTTTTAATGAAGATCCTTTTATAATTGGAATTTCGTCTCCTGGGAAATCATAGCTTGATAATAAGTCTCTAACTTCCATTTCAACTAATTCTAATAATTCTGGATCATCAACCATATCGCATTTATTTAAGTAAACAACGATATATTTAACTCCAACTTGTCTAGCTAGTAAGATGTGTTCTCTTGTTTGTGGCATTGGTCCATCAGCTGCAGATACAACTAATATTGCACCATCCATTTGAGCAGCACCTGTAATCATGTTCTTTACGTAGTCTGCGTGTCCTGGGCAGTCAACGTGAGCATAGTGTCTGTTGTCTGTTTCATATTCAACGTGTGCTGTGTTGATTGTGATTCCTCTAGCTTTTTCTTCTGGAGCACCATCGATTTGATCATATGCTTCATATTGAGCTTTTCCTAATAATGATAGGTATTTTGTAATAGCTGCTGTTGTTGTTGTTTTACCATGGTCAACGTGTCCGATTGTACCAATGTTAACGTGTGGCTTTGTTCTTTCGAATTTTGCTTTTGCCATTTTAAATTCCTCCTTCTTTTAAGGTAAAGGGACACATCTTTAATTTAGGGTCATTTCTTGTTACTAAGATATGTCCCTTTAGTGTGAATAACCGATGTTATCTCACTTAAACGATTGTCCATTTCCTTTATTATAAACTTTAAATTTAATAACGTTTTTATTATGTGCTTGCATTATATACTATTTAAAGTAAAAATGCAAGCTTTTATTTTTATATTTAATATTCTTAGCTTTAAATTTAATCTATTTTTTTAAATTAATTAAGCATTCTTGCTTCTTGAAGCTACTATTTGTTCATGTACTGATTTTGGAACTTCGTCATAGTGAGATGGTTCCATTGAGTAACTTCCTCTACCTTGTGTCTTAGAACGTAAGTCTGTTGCATATCCAAACATTTCTGATAATGGGATAAATGCTCTTATTTCTTCCATTCCTTGAACTTCGTCCATTCCTTCAATTCTACCACGTCTAGAGTTTACATCACCAATAACATCTCCCATGTATTCTGTTGGAACTGTTATTTCGACTCTCATTATTGGCTCCAATATAACTGCTTTAGCTTGTTTGCATCCTTCTTTGAATGCCATTGAAGCTGCAATCTTGAATGCCATTTCTGAAGAGTCAACTTCGTGATATGAACCATCAACTAATGATACTTTGAAGTCTATAACTGGATATCCTGCTAAGATACCTGTTTGAGCTGCTTCTCTCATTCCTTGTTCAATTGGTTTGATATATTCTTTTGGAACAGCTCCTCCTACTATCTTGCTTTCGAATTCAATTCCTTTACCAGCCTCTAATGGTTCCATTTCAAACCATACGTCACCGTATTGTCCTTTACCACCAGATTGACGGATAAATTTACCTTGAACTTTAACTTTATTTCTAATTGTTTCTTTGTAAGCAACTTGTGGTTTACCTACATTACATTCAACTTTGAATTCTCTTTTTAATCTATCAACAATTATATCTAGGTGTAATTCACCCATTCCTGCTATAATTGTTTGACCAGTTTCTTGGTTAGTATATGCTTTGAATGTTGGATCTTCTTCAGCAAGTTTTGCTAAAGCTATACCCATTTTTTCTTGAGCTGCTTTGTCTTTTGGCTCAATTGCGATATCTATAACTGGTTCTGGGAATTCCATTGATTCTAGTATAACTGGATGATTTTCATCACATAAAGTATCTCCTGTTGTAACATCTTTTAGTCCAACAGCTGCAGCAATATCTCCTGCAAATACTTTTTCTATATCTTCTCTATGATTAGCATGCATTTGTAAGATTCTTCCGATTCTTTCTTTTTTATCTTTGTTTGCATTTAATACAGAAGATCCTGATTCTAATGTTCCAGAATATACTCTGAAGAAACATAGTTTTCCAACAAATGGGTCTGTTGCAATTTTAAATGCTAAAGCTGCAAATGGCTCATTGTCGTCAGTTTTTCTTTCAACTTCGTTTCCATCTAAATCTACACCTTTGATATGAGCTATATCTGTTGGTGCTGGCATATAGTCAATTATTGAGTTTAATAATTCTTGTACACCTTTGTTTTTGTATGAAGATCCACAACATACTGTTACGATTGCGTTGTTGATTGTTCCAACACGTAAACCTTTTTTGATTTCTTCTTCAGATAGTTCTTCACCATCTAAATATTTCATCATTAATTCTTCGTCTTGTTCGCATGCTGCTTCAATCATGTTTTGTCTCCATTTTTCAGCATCTGCCTTCATATCTTCTGGTATGTCTGTTTCTTCTATTTCTTTTCCTAAATCATCTTTATGGATAAATGCTCTCATTTTGATTAAGTCTACTATTCCTTGGAAATAGTCTTCTTTTCCTATTGGTAGTTGGATTGGAACAGCATTTGCGTGTAATCTATTTTTTAATTGATCTACACATAACATGAAATCAGCTCCAACAACGTCCATTTTATTTACATATACCATTCTTGGTACACTGTATTTGTCAGCTTGTCTCCAAACTGTTTCTGTTTGTGGTTGAACTCCACCTTTAGCTGCTAATACTGTAACAGCTCCATCTAGAACTTTAAGTGATCTTTGAACTTCAACTGTAAAGTCAACGTGTCCTGGGGTGTCGATTATATTTATTCTATGGTCTTTCCAGAAACATGTTGTTGCAGCAGATGTTATTGTGATACCTCTTTCTTGTTCTTGAGCCATCCAGTCCATTGTTGCAGCACCTTCGTGAACTTCTCCTATTTTATGAGTTTTTCCTGTATAGAATAGGATTCTTTCAGTTGTTGTTGTTTTTCCTGCATCAATGTGAGCCATTATTCCTATATTTCTTGTTTTATCTAATGGACATAATCTTCCTGCCATCTATTTTTCCCCCTCATACTAAAATTTGTAATGTGCAAAAGCTTTGTTAGCTTCAGCCATTTTATGAGTATCTTCTTTCTTCTTAAATGCTCCACCGTTTCCAGCTACAGCGTCCATGATTTCTCCAGCTAATTTTTCAGCCATTGTTTTTTCATGTCTCTTTCTACTGTAAGAAACAAGCCATCTTAAACCTAATGTTTGTCTTCTTTCAGGTCTAATTTCTAATGGAACTTGGTATGTAGCTCCACCTACTCTTCTTGCTTTTACTTCTAGAACTGGCATTACATTTTCTAAAGCTGCTTCAAAAACTTCTAAAGGTTCTTTTCCTTCTTTTTCTTTTATGATGTCAAATGCATCATATACGATTTTTTGAGCAACTGATTTTTTACCATCTAACATTATGTTGTTTACTAATTTTGTAACAACTTTACTGTTATACATTGGGTCTGGTAATACGTCTCTTTTTGCTATAAAACCTCTTCTTGGCACTATTCTTCACTCCTTTACATTTTTATTTTAATTAAAGTCAACAATTTGATTTTACAAATTGCCTTAAGTTACTCTGATAAGTTTTCGCCTAAACCTATCCGCATAATGCTCTATCTATTGCTAAATTTAAGTACCTTAATTTAGTAAGAATAAGCACTATTTATAAAAATTTGCTAAACATTCCGCCCACCTCTCCTGCGGGCTCTGTAAAATTGAGTAAATTAGGTATATTGTGCGTTTTTAATATTTATTACGGCTTGAGGCTATACGTCTGTATGCCGAAAGTTGTAATGAATGTTAAAAACGTGCAAGACGCCTGATTTAATCGATTTTACTATTTTTTAGCACGTTTAGCTCCATACTTAGAACGACCTTGCATTCTGTCTTTAACACCTGCTGTATCTAATGTTCCTCTGATGATGTGGTATCTAACACCTGGAAGGTCTTTTACTCTTCCTCCTCTTATTAATACAACACTGTGTTCTTGTAAGTTATGTCCTATACCTGGGATATAAGATGTAACTTCATAACCGTTTGATAAACGAACTCTTGCTACTTTTCTTAAAGCTGAGTTTGGCTTTTTAGGTGTTACTGTTTTTACTACTGTACATACTCCTCTTTTTTGTGGGCTTCTTGCGTTTGTTAATTTTTTGCTTTTTGAGTTGTATCCATGTTGAAGAGCTGGTGCAGTTGATTTTGTAACTCCTGTTTTTCTTCCTTTTCTTACTAATTGGTTAATTGTTGGCACTTAAATTCACCTCCTAAAATTAATTTTGCCGTTATGGATTTTATTTCCATAACGGCTTATATTTTATCATTTTTTATCATATGTGTCAATGATTTTGTGTTAATTTTTGCACATATATGTGATTTCAAACATTTTATAAACAAATTTCACTCAATAATCTCAAAATCCACCTGTCTAAGCTCCTTACTTGCATCCTTAACTCTAATTTTAACAATATCACCAATTTTAAAAGTTTTTTTACTATTTTCCCCAACTAAAATCTTTCTATCTTGGTCATAAATAAAATACTCATTTCCCATATCTCTAAAGCCAACTAAGCCCTCAACAGTATTTTCCAATTCAACAAACATACCAAAAGAAGTAATGCTAGATACAACACCTTCATATTCTTCTCCAATATGTTTTTCCATAAATTCTGCTTTCTTAATCTTGTCTGCTTCTCTTTCTGTTTTAGTTGCAATCTTCTCCCTTTCCGAAGAATTAATTGCAGCTTGATTTGCAAGGACTTTATATTTTTCTAAAAACTCGTTATCCACATCATATCCACAATCTAGGTAATGTGAAATAACTCTGTGTATAAATAAATCTGGATATCTTCTAATAGGTGATGTAAAGTGGCAATAATATTTGCTTGCAATACCAAAATGTCCCATATTTTCGTCACTATATCTTGCAAGTTTTAAAGTTCTAAGTAATAAATTTGATACAACTCTTTCTTCTTCTTTTCCCTTTACATCATCTAAAACCATAGCAAATGCTTTTGAATGGATTTTGTCTTTATTTGCTTTTATTTTTAAGTTCATATTATATAAAAATTTATTCGCTTCTTTTATTTTATCAATATCTGGCTCTTCGTGTATTCTGTATATAAAAGGTGCATTTAACCAGTAGAATTTTTCTGCTATTGTTTCATTTGCTGTAAGCATAAATTGCTCTATTATTTCATTTGAAAAATGTGTTTCATATTTGTGAACATCAATTGCCCATCCATCTTGGTCAAGCTCGATTTTACTTTCTGGTAGATTTAAATTAATATATCCTTTTTCTAGTCTTCTTGCTTTTATAATATTTGCAAGCTCTGCCATTAATTCAAATTCTGGAATATATTTTTCATATCTTTTTAAAACTTTTTCATCTGATTTGTCCAATATTTTTTGAACATCGTTATAGTTCATTCTTTCTGTAACTCTTATTAACCCTTTATATACCTTAGAATCAACTACTTCTCCTTTATTGTTTATAACCATAGAACAACTTAATGTAAACCTATCTTCATTCATATTAAGACTGCAAATTCCATTTGAAAGTTCTCTTGGAAGCATTGGTATAACTCTTCCTAACATATAAATGCTTGTTCCTCTTAAATATGCTTCTTTATCTAAAAGCGAATCTGGCTTTACATATTCGCTTACATCTGCTATATGAACTTCTAACAAATAATTTCCATCTTGCATTTTTTCTACTCTAACTGCATCATCTAAGTCCTTTGCATCTTCTCCATCTATTGTAAAAATTTCCTTATCTCTTAAATCCACTCTTCCTTTTATTTTATTTTTATCTATCTTGTCTCCTTTACTTTTAGCTTCATTTATAACTTCTTCTGGGAAAACTGATGGTAAACCATATTCCTTTATTAAAGACAACATATCAACTCCTGCTTCATTTGGTCTACCTAAAACTTCTAAAACTTTTCCTTCTGCGTGTTTATTTCCTTCTGGATATTTTGTAATTTCCACTAAAACTTTGTGACCATTTCTCGCTTTTCCCATATTTGATTTTGATATAAATATATCTGTTCCGAAACTTTTATCATCTGGAACTACAAATCCAAAATTTTTATTAAACTCAAATGTTCCAACAACTGTATTTTTAGCGTGTTCTACTATTTTTATAACTTTTCCTTCTAGGCTTTTATTCTTATTTCCTTCATCTATAATTTTAATTATTACTTTATCTCCATTAAATGCTTTATTTGAGTTTTGTTTTGAAATATATATTTCCTCTTCTTCTCCATCTATTTTTACAAATCCGAATCCTTTGCTGTTTCTTCTATATATTCCCTCTAAAATTTTCTCATCATTTATTCTATATCTATTTTTTCTGTTTTTTACTATTTTTAGGTCTGCTTCTAATTTATTTAATACTTCTATTAATTCATTATATCTGTCTTTTGAAATATTTAAGACCATTGCCATTTCTTTTGCTTTCATTGGCACATAATCTTCATCTTTCATAAAATTTAAAATCATCTCTTCTTTTTCATTCATAAATTTTCTCCATTTCCTGTGTTTATTATCACACTATTTATGATTTTTATTTATTTTACTACATTTTTTTGCAAAAATAAACAATTTTATCGGATTTTATGTTATACTAAGTATTATTATATAAAAAGGTGGTATTCTTATGGATTTGTTAAAGAAAAAAATATTAGAAGAAGGAATTGCTTTAAATGAAAATATTTTAAAAGTTGATAGTTTTTTGAACCATCAAGTTGATACAAATTTAATGACTGAAATAGGAAAATGTTTTGCTAATTATTTTAAAGATAAAAATATTACTAAAGTTGTAACAATAGAGAGTTCTGGAATCGCTCCTGCTTTTGCAACTGCAAATATTTTGAATATTCCTATGGTTATTTTTAAGAAACAACATTCAAGTATTTTAAATAGAGATGTTTATGAGACAACTGTCCATTCTTATACAAAAAATTCTGATTATATTTTAACTGCTTCTAAAAAGTTTTTAAATGAAAATGACAATATTTTAATTATTGATGATTTTTTGGCTAATGGTGAAGCTGTTTTAGGTACTTCTAGAATTTTGAGTATGGCTAATTGTAATGTTAAAGGTGTTGGAATTGTTATTGAGAAGGCTTTTCAGCCTGGGCATGATAAATTAGTTAATAGCGGATTTGATGTTTATTCTTTGGCTAGAGTTAGTAAATTGGGAAAAGATTTAATTGAGTTTTTAGATTAAAACCAAAGAAACCACTGCTAAGTGGTTTCTTTCTTTGGCTATTTGGTAGGTGTGCCAAATCCTACATCTCTTTTGACCTATTTATTAGTAGGTGTGTGGAGGGCACAATTGTCCACTTCAAATAACCCTTCTTATTGTATGTTAATTATAGCACTTTAATTCAGTTTTGTCTAGAAATTTTTAAATATTATATTTCCTCTATTTTTGATTGTTTGTTTCCATGTTCTTTCATTTAGCTTCATCAATGTCAAGATTGAGTTTTTAGGATGTTCTTTATCTTCTGCTATAGCAATTTTTATTACAACTCTTCCATTTTTTTCAATCTCATTTATTCTTTTTAATAATATAATAGTATCCTCATTTCTATTATCACTTAATATTAAATCTGGACTCTCTATAATATTTTTTAGATAAGGTTTTAACTCCATATATTCGTCAAAATGTTTTATTAATATATGTTCATTCAATCTTTCATCCGTTAATATCACTTCACTAGTTATTGCCTTTTCTCTGTATTCTCCTATATTTTACAAATTAAGTTCTCCAATATACTGCACTTAACATACCTCATTTATTTATATTTTACCCAAACAACCCGCGTTTCTTCACAGGTGGTTGCTCATTCATAGTTTTAGCAAGTTCAATCATAAGTTCTCTTTGTTCCTTAGTAAGTTTTCTAGGAGTTTGAACAACAACTCTAAAAATAAAATTACCTTGAGTAGTAGAATTCAAGCTCTTAAATCCTTTAGCACGAATAGTAAATTGAGTACCAGTTTGGGTTCCATCAGGCATTCTATAAACTTCTTTAGTTCCATCTACCATTGGAATTTCAAGTTCTG
The DNA here is from genome assembly GCA_934121905.1 of uncultured Clostridia bacterium. Taxonomy (GTDB): domain Bacteria; phylum Bacillota; class Clostridia; order TANB77; family CAG-508; genus CAG-269. The sequence continues at coordinate 130,720 of CAKOVI010000001.1, read as the reverse complement.
CTCCTAAGGTTGCCTGTGTAATTGTAACAGGAATATCGCAGAATACATTATTTCCGTCTCTTTTATAAATACTACTTTTTCTAACTCTAACCGTTATGTATAAATCTCCAGCAGGTCCTCCTTTTATTCCTGGATTTCCTTGACCTCTTAATACTACTGTTTGGTTATCATTTATTCCTGCTGGAATTTTAACTTTAACTTTAGGTGATTTTCTAACAGTTCCTTTTCCGTGACAATTTTCACAAGGTTCTTTAATAATTTCACCTGTTCCCCTACATTCTGAACAAGGTCTTGTAGTTTGAACTCTTCCTAATATTGTATTTTGGAAACTTGTTACATTTCCTGTTCCATTACATGTTGGACATTTTATTGGATTTGTTCCTTTTTTAGCTCCTGTTCCATTACATTCTGTGCAGGTTTCTTGTCTATTAACAATAATTTCCTTTTCTGTTCCTAAGAAAGACTCCTCAAAAGTTATTTCGATGCTTATATTTAAGTCTTCACCCTTACGTGGTCCATTATTTCTTCTTGAATTTGTTCTTTGACCTCCAAATCCACCACCAAAGAATGATGAGAATATATCTCCTAAGTCTCCAAAATCGCCAAAATCTGATGATGTATATGAATAATATCCATTTCCACCACCAAATGGTCCTCCTGCTCCAAATCCTGCACCACTAGGATCTGCTGTTCCAAATTGGTCATACATTTTTCTTTTTTGCGGATTTGATAATACCTCATATGCCTCATTTACTTCTTTAAATTTAGCTTCTGCTGCCTCTTTATTATCTGGATTTGCATCTGGATGATATTTTTTTGCCATCTTTCTATATGCTTTTTTTAGTTCGTCATCTGTTGCTGTTTTGCTTACACCTAGTATTTCATAATAATCCTTTTTCTCTGCCACCTTTTTCACCTCCAACTAATTTTTCGTCCTTTATCAAAGTTTGAGGTTGGACATTTTTGTTTCCAACCTCTTTTAACTTTTTTACAATTATTTATTGTCATCTTCTACTTTGTAATCAGCATCATATACATTTCCATTGTCATTTGCATCATTTCCTGCATTTGGGTCTACACCTTCTGTTCCTTCTGCTCCTGCATTTGGATTTGCATTTTTGTATAGTTGTTCACTCATTTCATAGAATACTTTTGTTAATTTTTCTGTTGCTTCTTTAATAGCTTCAGTATCGTTTGATTCTAAGGCTTTTTTAGTTGCTTCAATTTCATTTTCAATTTTAGCTTTTTCTTCTCCACTAACCTTGTCTCCAAGTTCATTTAGAGTCTTTTCACTATTATATACTAAGCTTTCAGCATTATTTTTAACTTCGATTTCATCTTTTCTCTTTTTATCTTCTTCAGCATGTGCTTCTGCATCTTTAACAGCTTTTTCTATATCTTCGTCTGTTAAGTTTGTTGATGCTGTAATTGCAACATTTTGGCTATTTCCTGTTGCCATATCTTTTGCAGAAACGTGAACTATACCATTTGCATCTATATCAAATGTAACTTCTATTTGTGGTACCCCTCTTGGTGCTGCTGGAATTCCTGTTAATTGGAATCTTCCTAATGTTTTGTTATATGCTGCCATTTCACGTTCACCTTGTAATACGTGAACTTCAACTGATGTTTGACCATCTGCTGCTGTTGAGAATATTTGTGATTTTTTAGTTGGTATTGTTGTATTTCTTTCGATTAATTTTGTAAATACTCCACCATAAGTTTCAATTCCAAGTGATAGAGGTGTTACATCTAGTAATACTAAGTCTTTAACATCTCCAGATAATACACCACCTTGAATAGCTGCTCCAATTGCAACACATTCATCTGGGTTTATACCTTTATCTGCATCTTTTCCAGTTATTTTCTTAACTGCTTCTTGAACTGCTGGAACTCTTGTAGATCCACCAACTAATAATACTTTGTGGATATCTGCCGCTGTTAATCCAGCATCTTTAAGTGCTTGGTTAACTGGTCCTGCTGTTGCATCTACTAAGTCTTTTATTAATTCTTCAAATTTTGATCTTGTAAGTGTTACATCTAAGTGTTTTGGTCCTGTTGAATCAGCTGTGATAAATGGTAAGTTTATATTTGTTTGTCCAACACCTGACAAGTCTTTTTTAGCTTTTTCAGCTGCTTCTTTTAATCTTTGCATTGCCATTTTATCTGTACTTAAGTCGATTCCGTCAGATTTTTTGAATTCTGATACTAGGTAATCTATAATTTTTTGGTCGAAGTCATCTCCTCCTAAGTGTGTGTTACCATTTGTTGCTAATACTTCGAATACTCCATCACCAATATCTAGTATTGAAACATCGAATGTTCCTCCACCTAAGTCATATATTAATATTTTTTGGTCTTGTTCTTTATCCATTCCATAAGCTAATGCTGCTGCTGTTGGTTCATTTATAATTCTTAGAACTTCTAGTCCTGCTATTTTTCCTGCATCTTTTGTAGCTTGTCTTTGGCTATCACTAAAGTATGCTGGAACTGTTATAACAGCTTGTGTTACTTTTTGTCCTAAATAGTTTTCTGCATCTGTTTTTAATTTTTGTAGTATCATTGCTGATATTTCTTGTGGAGAGAATGTATCTCCTTCTATTTTTACTTTTTCACTTGTTCCCATTTTTCTTTTTATTGATATTACTGTGTTGTCTGGGTTTGTAACAGCTTGACGTTTTGCGATTTGTCCAACTAGTCTTTCACCATTTTTTGAGAATGCAACTACTGATGGAGTTGTTCTATCTCCTTCTGCATTTGGTATTACTACTGGCTCTCCTCCTTCCATAACTGCTACACATGAGTTTGTTGTTCCTAAGTCAATTCCTATAATTTTTCCCATTACAATCTTCCTCCCTTTATATTTATTAATTATTAACTACCACCATTGAATGTCTTAATACCTTGCTTCCTAATTTGTATCCTTTTCTGTATTCTTGTACTATTTCTTGGCTTTGTTTGCTTTCGTCTTGTACACTTCCTACAGCATCATGTAAACTTGGATCAAATATTTGTCCATCTGTTGGTATTTCTTCAACATTGTGTTTATTTAAAAATTCTTTGAATTGTTTTTCTACAAGTTGAACTCCCTGTTTGTATTGTTCATCTTTACTTTCTGCTTTTACCGCATTTTCTAAGTTGTCTATTGCAGGTAACATTCCTGTTATTATATCCCCTAAAACAGAATTATATAAGCTTTCTCTTTCTTTTTGACTTCTTTTTTTGAAGTTTTCAAATTCTGCTAGGACTCTTTTATATCTATCATTTAATTCATCGTATTCTTCATTTGAATGTAATACTTTTTCTTGATTTTCTTTGACTTCTATATTTTCTACTTCTTCAGTATTTTCTTTTTCTGCCACTTTTATCCCTTCTTTCTGTTTTAGTGTTATTTTAGCACTCAAAAGTAAAGTTTGCTAATTTCTTGTATATAATATACTTTTTTTTAGCAGTTGTCAAGTATTTTTGCTAATTTTTATTTAAAATTTAGTAGCTAAAATATATAAAATGTGATATACTAATTATGATGTTTAAAAAAAGGAGGGTGAGTTTTAATGACTTACGAATTTGCCAAATACCCAGATGGTACAATAGGTGTATTTTCTAATATTGGAAAAAATGAAAATGGAGAAGAATATGTTCGTGTCACTTTTGAAAGACCTATGGATTATGGATTTGATACTTATGTTGTAGAATTACCTAGTTATAAAGTCATTTTAGAAGATGGAAATTATTCTAAAGAAGAAAAAGAAAACTTTATGAACATTGTAAAAAATGGTTCAGCTTTCTTTTTTAAATACGCACGATTAGGAGGATTAGAAATTGCCTAGTATTTTTGAATTAAAACGGATATAAAATTTATTTTTGGACCAATGAAAATGATGAACCTATACATGTTCATATTTCTAAAGGAACCCCAACCCCAAATGCCACTAAAGTATGGTTAACTCGGTTCTGGTGGTTGCATTGTTTGCCATAATAAAAGTAAGATTCCTGAAAGAGAATTAAATATTATTTGTGAAGATATTTCATTACATTATTTTCAAATTGTAGATATTTGGAAAAAAATTCATGCTGGGAATATTAAATTTTATTGTTAAAAAAGTCTCGCTCAATGCAAGACTTTTTAATACTAATTTATTTTTTCATCTCTTACCATTGGAAAAAAATACATAACTATATCCCCATTTTCTTCATTCTTAAATCAGTATTTAACTTTGAAATTCTTTTATCAACATAATTTATCCTATCCAACACTGCTTTTTCAACTTCATTTAATTCTTCTAAGCTCATTTCATCTAAAATGTTTAAATCTTTCCTTATAGAATTTATTAGCTTTAATCCTTTTTTATCTTCCTTAAAGGATATATACTCATTGAACTTTTCTTTTTGATTTGATATATTCTTTGTACTTGGTATAGTTTGTTTTATTTCCACCTCTGTCTTTTTATTAAAAATAGAACTAAAAAATTTCTTTATTTTTGAAAATATGTTTTCCTTATAAACTATAATTTCTTTTTTATCTTCCATTTTCTTTTTCCTCCGTGCTTTTTTCTTCACTATTTTCTTTATCAATAGTTTTAACCTCATTATCTAACCTTACCATTTCTTCTTCCTTCAAATCCAAGATGTTTAAATATTCTTTTATTCTTTGCCTTTTAGCTTCTTTTTCATCTAAATCCCCTTCTTGCTGAGGTGTTTGAAAACTTTTCACATCATCATCTAAACGTTCTCTATTTTCCTTTTCGATATCATCTTGAGTTTTCACTTTAACATCTTGTCTTATTTTAGAATAATCTTCATTGGTTAATTCCTCTTGGTTTAAATTCTCTATGACATTATCAATAAGTGTTCTTCTTTCTTCTTGTTGTTCTGGTGTTTGGAATTTTGGTGCAGAGCCACTTTTTTGCTTATCTTTATTTTCCTCACACCATTTCTCATACTCTTCTTTTGTAACATTCACACCCTCGCCATATTCATTTATTATAAAATATTTTTCTTCTCTCATTATTTTCTCCTCTATATTTTTAATTATTAATATTGTATTTATATTTTACATTTTATTCATTTTACTGTCAACGAATTTGGTTATTTTTTATGATAAAATTCACCATAACTTTACAAGTACAATTCGCTTTCCCAGCACTATTGATTTTTCATCCATTTTATGGTATTATGTTAAGTGGAAAATAAATAAGGAGGATTAATCTAATGAACGAAAACAACGAATTAGATATTAAATTAGACCCTATTGAAAAAACTGATGAATTTAAAAAAATTGAAAAAGAACTTAATGAAAAAATTGAACTTTTTCTAAATACTCAACATATTTCGAAAGAAACTTTGGGTTATTGTCATGCATATTGGGAAACAAAAAAAATGCTTTTACAAAAATACTACAATATTGACTGGAAAACACCAGAAGAGCTTAACCCCACAATTATATTTGATTAAAATGGAGGAAAAATGAATAAATTAGAAAATAATAGTATTTCAAAAAAATTAATTGAAATATCAAAAATATTAACAATACATTACTTTAAAAATAAACATTCAAACTACCCAAATATTGAAACAGAAATTCAAAGAATTAATGATATTTCTAATAACATTAATTTTAATTTTATTGCCAGTAAAAACAACCAATCAACCCAAGCAGAGCATTCTTCTAAAGATAATTCAATCAATTATTTTGTAGATGAAAATCTTGATTTGTCTGATATATCTGTTCTGTATCCTGCTGCCCCTTCAATTATTCATGAATTACTACACGCAATCAGCAATGAAAATAAAGAAGATGGAACTCTTTTTGTTGAAGAGGGAATGGTTAGTTATGTTACTGCTAATATTATTAGATATTTTATCTCTAATCCAATAAAAATTGAAGGAATAAATAATGAGCAATTTCAAAATGTTTTAAAAACACGAGATTTAACCAATGCTTATATTTACCCTTGTGAATTTGCTTCTAACGTTAATATGATTATGTCATTAAAAAATATAGATGTACAATCTGAATATATTTTTCACAGGAACGGACTTCAAAGAATTACAGAATTAGCAAAAACCTTTTCTGATGAATTTGCTAATATTCTAGCTAATCAGTCCAAGAAAAATCCAGTATTTTCACCTAATACCAGTCGTGAATATAATTATTTCTTTAGTAACTATACTAAAGACAATATCAATTTTAATCCTGACTCACTATCAGCTACAGACATTCAAATGAATAAAATTCTGATAAATTCATATATACAAACAGGTAGTATAAAAAAGCATCCAATTCTAATTAAAAGATGCCTAGGTTTACTAGATTCATCTCAAGTAGAAAAGTTGCTAGACATAGATTCTACGAACCATTCTCCATCATCTGAAGAAATTATACAGAAAGTAAAACACTCACTAAAATCCATAAAATATAATTACAAAATATATGATTCTGTTTCAGAAACTAGTAGACAATTTGAAAACATAATATCGATTTATCAAAAAAACATTGCTGAATATTCATCTTTAAACTACGGTAATATTTTAGCTATACTAATTGCTTATGATATGGTTCAAAAACATCAACCAATTGATGAAATACTAGATGTATGTGACAATTATTTTTTATTAGCCAGTCCTATTCTTTCTGATTATAGAATTCTAATAAATGAAGTCAACACTTATTACGACAACATAAAAGATTGCTGTGAGAACGGACAAAATTTAGTTGATATTTTAAATAATAAAATTTTTCAAGCTTGTATGTTCCAAATTGAATTACCCTCACCTAAAGATATTACTTTAAAAAACTTTTGGGAACAACTTGACTTTATAGGAAAAAATACTAATAAATACTTTTCAGAAAATGATGTCATTTTATATACCCCTTTTTATAAATTTTCATCTAGTATTTCAGCAAGATATTTCTCTGAAGATAGAGTTTATACACAAAAAGATTATGACATATTCAGTAATAAATTAAACCGAATTTTTAAAAATTCTGAATATCCTATTTATATGACACATGCAGGAAAATCAGTAGATTTTATTTTTATAAAAAACTTTGTTAAATATATGAATACAAACAAAGAATATTTCTCCAATCAGGTTATTAGCTTATTGCATATTTTAAAAAATAATGATTTAGAATTAGGTGATGATGTATCAATGAAACCCAAAGGAAATGAACTACCTTCACTTGGAGAAAATATAAATTTTGCTTACCAAAAATTAAAAGAAGAAAATTCCATCGAAAAATTGGAAGAGTTTTCATCACTTTTAAACGAACTTTGTATAAAAGATGACAAATTATTCGTCCTTACTGTTTTGACTAATAATCCTCACGGAAAATTAGAATATATATATGATGAATACTTGATTGAAACATTAGCTGATCTTTTTGGTAAAGATGCTTTAAAAAGATATAATATCAAATTTAATGATGCCCCTAATTTAAATGATAGCGATTGTAGATAAAAAACACTTACTTTAAGTAAGTGCTTTTTATTCTTTATTCTCCTCATTCAACTTCTTACTAATATACTTCATAACTGAAATAACCTTAGAATAATCCATTCTCTTAGGACCAATAATACCAATAGTTCCCATATCCTTATTACCAATCTTATGTTTAAAAGTAACAACACTAAAATCTTTAAGTTGCTCTTTCTCATCTTCGCCACCAATATAAACATTAATATCCTCGGCAAAGCCTGAATTAAGCATATCTGCAATAAGTTCTTTTTCATCTAAAATATTCATAAAATTCTTAGCAACTTGAAGAGAATTAAATTCTGGCAAATCTAATTCCTTTCTAGCACCTTGAAGATGAATTTCATTTTCTTCAAATAGAACCTTTTTAATTTGAGTAATTATAGGTTTTATTACCCCAACCATTCCTTTCATCTCTTTATATAAATAATCTTCCAATGGCTGATTTATGGTTTCTATAGGTTTACCTTTAAGTTTATTATTAAACATATAATTTATAGTTTCAACTTGTTTTTCAGTAACATCTTCATCAAATTTTATAATTGTTTCTTTAACCATTCCTGTATCTGTCATAATAACTGCTAAAATCATTCTTGAACCTAACAAAACAAATTTTATTTCTTTAATTATTTGTTCATCTGTTTTAGGTCCTATTGTAACTGTAGTATAATGAGTTATTTCAGAAATTGTACTTGCTGTTATTTTAGTCAAATCTTCAATTTCATTAACTTTGGTTTCTAGTTTATCACTTATATATTTAACTTCTTCTAAGCTTATGTTATCATCTTTAAGTAATTCGTCAACATAGTATCTGTAACCTTTTGCTGATGGTACTCTTCCACTAGATGTATGCATTTTGTCAAGTAAGCCTTTTTTCTCAAGGTCTGCCATTTCATTTCTTATTGTTGCACTGCTACATTCTAAACCATATTTACTTATTAAAGCATTTGAGCTTACTGGTTCTGCTGTATTTATGTACTCTTCAACTATCGCTTGCAAAACCTTTTTCTTTCTCTCATCTAGCATTTCATTCCCCTCTTTTCTATTTTACTTCATTTAGATTTATATTTTTAACAATGATATTTGCAAAATCATCATCTTCTTCGAACTGTAATTTGTTTAAGTTTGTAGATTTTTCCTCATTTATATTATATTCAGATAAATCCACCAAAATTTTATCAGATAAGTTCATTCCAAGTGGTAAAGTCATATTTTTATTATCAAAGAATATAATATTTGTAAATGCTACAAAATTAGTTCCTTTTGGCAATTTTATTTTATATAAATATAATTTTTTACAGTTTGGTTCATTTTTTAGAAAAGCATTTAATTCATTTTCAGAATTTAAAGAAACATCTTCTATTGTATTAAATTCAAGTTTTTCAGAAGTTACTTTATAAACATACATATCTTCTGGTAAAACATTTTTCTTGATTGCTTTTTTTATATTTTCCAATACTTTTTCTAAATTTTTCTTTAATTCTAGACCTCTAGTTTCTTTTCGAATTTCCAAAATTTCTAATCTGTCTCTAGGCTGTTCTCTATGTGTTTTACTTCCTATGGTTCTTTCTTTATTGTTTGTTTGTCTTATCCTTCCAAAAATATTAAAATTATCATCATCTTCTTCTACTAAATCTTTGCTTTTTACTTTCGTTAACTTCAGTTTTTTAAGTTCAGCCGATATCTCCTTATTTTCAGCCACTTTTAGGTTCATCCTATTTAGGAGTGGCAATGTATCTGTTGATGCAATAAATACGCTTTCCAATTCTGAATCTGTTAATTTATTTCTTTGGTTTTTGTCTGCATTTGCTCCAAAATCTTCAAAATCATCTTCACAATTAAATATTTTTTCTAATTTTTTCACATTAAATTCTTCTTCTTCGCTTTCCTCTAGCGAAGCAACAGCATCTTTGTTTGAATATTTCCAAAACTCGAATATGCTTTTTTTATGTTCATTAATTTCGTCTATATAGCTACTAGCATTTTCTATTTTTTTCTTTAAATTTTTATTTTTTAGTTTTAAAGCATTTATATCCATAACAATTTTATTTGCTTGATTTTCTTTAGATTCTAGCTCTTTATAGCTTTTCTCCAGTTCATATAAAGTATAATTTTTTTCTTCCATTTTAAATTTTTCAGGCTTATGTTTAGTCTTTATTTTTTCTGGTTCTATATTTTCCATATTCTCTTTTTTTTGCTTTGGCTTTGTTGCTTTTTTGCCAAGCTTAAAGAAATATTTTACTTTACCAAAAAATGTTTTTTTACACTCTAGAAATGTCGTTATTTGCTTTTCCTTTGACATATATTCTTCTTCTAATTGCTTTGATTCTTTTTGTAAAATACTTAATTTTTCTCTAAGATCTTGTAAGTCTTCAGCTGTTTTATTTTTTAAACTTACTGACCTTAAATATTGTTGCATTATGAATTCAGGTAATGTTTTATATTTTATATTTGAATTTTCAAAATAAAATTCTAACATTCCTTGTTCATCAATATTTGTTGTAAATTTATAATAATGTGGAAGTTCTGTTTGTAAAATAAACAATGCCTTTACTAATTTATAAAATTGATTTGCTTCTTTTGCATTTGTTAATTGAACTTTATACAATGTTTTTATATTATCAAAAAGCTCAGTTTCTCCAATAATATTGATGCTTGGTTCATCCTTTTTATCCCATATTTCATATATAGAAGGATAGTCTCTTGTAAAAAGCCATAAATAGTTTTCTAAATCTTTTATTTCTTCTTTTTTCAGTAGTATTCCTTCATAATCCACTAAACTTATTGGAACAAATACTCTATCGTTTTTCTTATTCTCTATTTTTCTTTTTAATATATAGAAAAATGTAGAATAATCCGTATCTTCTATTGGCACTATCATAAAATATTTGTCAGATATTTCTGAATAATATATTTGCCATAAATAATTTCCGTTGAATTTAATCCTAAAAGGAATCTCTTTTGATAACATTTTTTGTTCTGCTTCAATTTCCTCTATTCTTGGAATATTCACTTTGTTTAACATACTTAAAAATTCTGTAAAAGCAAGTATGTTTTCTTCATTTTTTGAGTCTAAATAGTAACAAATGGGCATTGCATTTTCGTATTTTTCCTTGATTGTATCCATTCTGTTTGTTGGTGATAGTAAAATTTCAATATCACTTACATTAACAAATCTATATTGTTTATATTTTTTTTCATCATATCCTTTTAAAGTTCTAAAATTTATATCAGAATATTCTTTTAGTATTTTGGGTATTTTATCTAAGTCAAGTCCTATATATTCTAATTTTTCTTTTACTTTAGAGTCTACTTCTATTTTCTTTTTTCTAGGCAATTTACATACTTCCTCTCTTTAAGTCTTTTAATTTTTCATTTTACTTTTTATAAATTGGCTTTCTTTTTCTGCATCTAACCTCATAAATAAAGGCTCACCTTTTTCTATTACCTTTATATTTTCAATCTTGTCATAATCTTCAAGGCTCTTCCATGTTTTTAATTCTTCATTTTCAATTCCTAATTGTTTAAATATTTTCTTTGCTGTTGAGTCCATGAATGGACTAATTAAAATAGCTATTCTTCTTAAATTTTCTATTAAATGATATATGCATACTTCTAATTTTTCGTTTTGTTCTTCCTTAGCAAGTACCCATGGTGATGTTTCGTCTATATATTTGTTTGTTCTTGAAATTAAACTCCATATTTCTTGAAGTGAACTTGCTATTTCAAAATTTTCAAATAATGTTTCAAATTGCTTTGTTGTATTTATAGCAAATTTCTCAACTTCTGCATCTACATCATTTATTGTTCCATTATATTTTGGAACTTGTCCTTTAAAGTATTTGTTGCACATAGCTATAGTTCGATTCAACAAATTACCTAAATCATTTGATAAATCAAAATTATATCTTTCTACAAATTCTTCTGGTGAAAATATCCCATCTGTTGAAACCGGCATATCTCTAAGTAAGAAGTAACGTGTTGCATCTAATCCATATCTTTCTACTAATAATTCTGGATATATTACATTTCCTTTTGATTTTGACATCTTCCCATCTTTCATTGTTATCCAGTTATGCACAAATATTTGCTTTGGAAGTGGCAAGTCTAGTGCCATTAAAAATATTGGCCAATATATTAAATGGAATCTTGCTATATCTTTTCCTACTATGTGTAAATTGGCAGGCCAAAACTTTTTAAATAACTCATCATTTTCTGATTCATATCCTATTGCTGTTAAGTAATTTGTTAGTGCATCAAGCCATACATATATTACGTGTTTTGGGTCTTTTAATACTTTTATTCCCCAATCAAAAGTTGTACGTGTTACACATAAATCTTCTAACCCTGGTTTTATAAAATTATTTATCATTTCTGTCTTTCTATAGTCTGGTTTTATAAAATCCGGGTGTTCTTCATAATATTTTAAAAGCCTTGGTGCATATTTTTTCATATTAAAGAAGTAACATTCTTCTTTCATTAATTTTACTTCTCTTCCACAGTCTGGACATTTTCCATCTACAAGTTGTGTTTTTGTAAAATAACTTTCACATGGTACACAATACCATCCTTCATATTCTCCTTTATAGATATCTCCTTGTTCCATTAGTCTATCAAATATTTTTTGTACTACTTTTTCGTGTCTGCTTTCGGTTGTTCTTATAAAATCATCATAGTCTATATCCATTAATTTCCACAAATCTTTTGCTGCTTTTGCCGCTCCGTCTACATATTCTTGTGGTTCCATATTTTGTTTTTTCGCTACTTCTTCTATTTTTTGCCCATGTTCATCTGTTCCTGTTAATAGGTATGTTTCATATCCTCTTAATTTTTTGTATCTTTTTATTGTGTCCGCAAGCACTGTTGTGTATGCTGTCCCTATATGAAATTTACCGCTTGGATAATATATAGGTGTTGTTAAATAATATGTTTTGCCCATAATTCCACTACCTTTCTCTTCAAATATTCTCTATTATAATATAAAGCTTACGATTTTTCAAGGTGTTTTTTGCATTATAATTGGTTTCTTATGGTATTTGCTTCATTTTTTTGTAAAATTTAAAGCATACCGCCTAATCATAAGCAGTATGCCCTAAATTACTCACATTCATAGCTTGAACATTCAGATTCGTCTGGATTTCCTGTATTAACATTTTGTTTTGGTGTTACCATTATAGCATTTAATTCACAAAGTTGTTGTCTACCATTATTGTATTTACAGCTTTGAACTGTACAATTTATTTTTTGCTTGTTATCCATTTTTAATTACCTCCAAAACTTTTTTGCAATTTCTTGCTTAGGTTATTATGCTCTCTTTTTTTATTAATATACATTTTTTCTGTATATCCCAAAAAAGGACGGCACCAAATGGAAGCAAATTTTGCCCCAAAAAGAACCGGTCCCGATGGGTCACAAGCTCAAATTAATTCCCCTAGCCACAATACTACTCATATTCTCAATAAGTTCATCAATCTCTTTAGGTGTAACAATCATATTATAATCAGTAGGATTCAAAGCCTCTTTTATTTCTTCATAATTATCCTGTTCTTTAAGTCTATTTAAATAATCATTAGATTTAGCTTCTTGCTGTAATTTTTCAATAAATAAATCCAAACAATCATTAACTAAAACTGCACTTTCAACAACAGTAGGAATTCCGAATCGCAACAACAGGTATTCCTAATGTCTTTTCAGATATTTCTTTTCTAGTATTTCCAACACCTGCTCCTGGAACTATTCCTGTATCTGAAAGCTGAATTGTACTACTTATTCTTTCTATGCTTCTTGAAGCTAATGCATCTATTACAACCAATAATTTTGGCTTTATTTCCTTTACTATTCCCTCTAATATTTCTAAGGTTTCTATTCCTGTGGTTCCAAGCACACCAGGAGAAATTGCACTCACTGGTCTTGAATTTTCGTCTATATATTGCGGTAAATATTTTATTATATGACGAGTTACATCTATATCATTTATTACCTTTGGTCCCAATGAGTCTGGTGTTACATAAATATTTCCGAGCCCAACTACTAATATGTCATCTTTGGGCTCTATATGTTTATTTATAATTTCCTTTAATTCTGATGATAAAGTTTCTGCCGATTTTTGAATTTCTTCTTCTTCTGCAAGTCTTAATTTTTTTATATCTATTGTTATATATGTTCCCATAGGCTTTCCTATTGATTTTTCTCCATTTGCGTTTACAATTTTTACTTTAGATACTTTTAAATTTTCATCAATTTCTTTGTTTTCAATTTCTATTCCATCAATTTCTTCTAAATTGTTGTTTTTCCTAAATATTTCTCTTCTTTCTACTGCAAGGTCTGTTCTAAAATTATACATAAAAAAAATCCTCCTTAAAGCTTAGTTTTGCTTTTTGGAAGACTTTTTATACATTAATTTTTATTATAATAATCAACTATATATTTTTCAACTAAATCAATTAATTCTAGTATTGTAGCATTACTTTCTAAAATATCCCCACAACTTCTCCATTTTCATCTACATCTATTCCCTCAGCTGCTGGAACTTTAGGAAGTCCTGGCATTGTCATTATTTTACCACAATATACAACAATAAATTCAGCACCATTTTTTAATGCTACATCTCTTACAGTTATACTAAATGTTTCTTTGCATTCTAAATTTTTCGCATCATCTGACAAAGAATATTGTGTTTTTGCAATACAAATTGGTAAATTTGATTTTCCTAATTTTTCAATTTTTTCTATATTTTTATTTGCCAAATCTGTATAATTTACTCTATCTGCTCCATAGATTTTTTTTGCAACATGTTCTATTTTCTCTTTTATACTTTCATTATCTTTATAAATAAATTTAAAATCTGTTTCTTTCTCTGAAATTTCAGTTATTTTTTCAGCAATATCTATTGCTCCATCTCCGCCTTTTGCCCATCCTTCAACTACACTTACTGGAATATTATTTTGATTTAAATCCTTTTTTACAAAATCAATTTCAGCATCTGTGTCTGTATTAAATTTATTTATTGCAACTATTACGTTTAATCCAAATTCATTTTTCATATTATATATATGTTTATACAAATTATGCATTCCATGTTTTAAAGCTCTATCATTTTGTTCTAAAATCTCCTCTTTCATTGCTCCGCCATGGTATTTAAGTGCTTTTATTGTTGCTACAATTACAACTACATTTGGCTTTAAATTTGCTTTTCTACATTTTATGTCTAAAAATTTCTCTGCACCTAAATCTGATCCAAATCCTGCTTCCGTAATTACATAATCTCCTAATTTTAATGCTAATTTTGTTGCTCTTACAGAATTACAGCCATGTGCAATATTTGCAAAAGGTCCTCCATGTATTATGCATGGTGTTCCTTCTAATGATTGTACTAAATTTGGATTTATTGCATCTTTTAATAGTACTGTCATTGCTCCTTCTGCTTTTAAATCCTTTGCATATATAGGTTCTTCATTTTCATTGTAACCAATTATTATATTTCCAAGTCTTTTTCTTAAATCTCTTATATCAGTTGCTAAACATAGTATTGCCATTATTTCTGATGCAACTGTTATGTCAAATCCATCTTTTCTTGGAACAATTTTACTTTCACCAGATAAGCCAGTTTCAATACTTCTTAATTGTCTATCATTTAAATCTACACATCTCTTCCAGGTAACATATTTGATTTTTAATTCATTTCCAAAATATATATGATTATCTATCATTGATGATAGCAAGTTGTTTGCAGATGTTATTGCATGTATATCTCCTGTAAAGTGTAAGTTTATATCTTCCATTGGAGCTATTTGTACCTTTCCTCCACCTGTTGCTCCGCCTTTCAAGCCAAATACTGGTCCAAGTGATGGCTCTCTTAATGCCAAAATTGCTTTTTTATTTATTTTATTTAATCCATCAGCAATTGCAATTGACACAGTTGTTTTTCCTTCTCCCAGTGGTGTTGGGTTCATGGCTGTAACTAGTATTAGTTTTCCGTCTTTTTTCGATTTTAGTCTTGTGAATGCTTGTTCATTTATCTTTGCTTTGTATTTTCCATATTGCTCTATTTCATTTTCTTGTAATCCACAGTTTTCGCTTATATTGTTGATATTTTTGAGCTTTGTGGCTCTTGCTATTTCTATATCTGTCATCTTATCACCTTTTTCTATTTTATTCCATTGTTATAGTAACACAAAAAAATAAATCCTGCAATAATTTTACAGGATTTGTTTTTATTTATTGTTTTGATATAACATCTTCATTTTCTCCATTTGAACTTGGAGCCTCACTGTTATTACTATTTGTATTATTCTCAATTGTTTCTGATGTATTTGTATTATTATTTGTACCTGGTGTATTTGTATTATCACTTCCTGATGTATTTGTATTCGAAGTATTTTCATCTGAAGTATTATCCTTTTCCGGTTCAGCTGGTTTTTGAGGTTCTTGTGGTACTACGTTTTCAGTAATCGTATTGTTTTCTTCCTTTTTTTCATCTTCTTTTGGTTGATTGGCAGGAGCTACAGTTGGTTCTGTATAACCTTTCCAAGGATTATTTGGTAATGGGTCTGTAGGATCCCAATTTCTGCATGCTTCATTCGAAGATATTTTTTGTGCAGATGGTTTACCAAGTGGTCCAGGGTCTGCTGATGAATAGAATTCTACATATGTTCCACTTGCACAATTTGCATATATCCAATATGCATCTGCCACAGTAAGTCTTATACATCCTGCTGATGCCTTTGTTCCTAATTTATCATATGCAACATATTTTAATGTATCTGGTGAATTTGTTTTATATGGTACAGAATGGAATAAAATGTGTCCTGTTATTCTTGAACAATATTGACCATAAACTCCACCATTTAATTGGTGCCATCTATATTTATTACTCATTTTATATGTACCAGAAGTTGGTGTTGCTTTCCCTGTTGAACATACCATTGCTTTTACAGGAACAGTGTACTTTCCAGATGAATCTTTTTTATAGATTGTTACAACATTAGCTCCATAGTTTACTTTTATATAATATGTTTCTTTGCTTTCTTTTTCTTCTTTTTCAGGATTTTCCACTTTTGTATCTTTTGCATCTTCATCCCAACTGGTATCATCAGGATTTGCTACTATATCATCATTTTCATCTGTATTTTCTTCATTCTCTGTTTCTTCCTCCTGCTTAATCTCTTCTATTGGTGTTGTAGCCGTTTCTGATATCATTGGTTCTGCCATACTTTTTCTTTGTTTCGCTTTTGCAAATGATATAAAAAATATTATTGCTAATATAATAATCATTATCAATAAAATTATTTGTACTTTTTTATATTTATTTAATTTTTCCATTTTTTCTTCCTCTTCTATTTTTATATCATAATTCTAGCATTATTTATTTTTATCGTCAATATATTTTTTAGTAATTTTGTACCCTTTTTCATATAAGTAATTAATGTCGCTCGTATCAAGTAATCCCACCTTTTTTGTTGTAATTGTAATTAACTCATCTATTCCATCTAATTCGTAATTTGAGAGTTCATGTTCCATCAATCCAATAGACCTAACTGCTATATCAATTAAATTTTTACAACAATCATCTTTTTTCGACTTCGATTCAAAGTTTATTCCTAAAACTTCGTCTGCTCCCATCTCTTTTAATTCCTTCCATGCCACATTTTCCCTTACTCCTCCATCAATTAACTGATTTTTCTTGTATGTACATGGCGAAAAAACTATTGGAAAACTGCAACTGCTTCTAACTGCTATATCTATTGGTGCATCTACTACATATTTTATTTCATCAGAAAATTTTTGTCTTATTTCTTTTGATGAAAATATTATAACCTCTCCATTTTGTAAATTTACTGCTGGAATTGCTATTGGCATTTTTATATCATTCATTTTGTATACATTATTTTCCTTACATATTTCTTTCATTGCTTTTGTTAAAAAATTCCCACTGTTTAGCCCATCTACTATTATCCTTCCTGTAAATAATAATCCTCCTACAATTTTAAATATATTTTTTATATCTATATATCTTACTTTTTTTAAATACCTTTTTAGTGTTTTGTACATTTCATCACTAGAATATCCAAGAGCATATAATATTGCAATTATACTTCCAGAGGATGTCCCTGCTACCATATCAAATTTTAAATTCTTTTCTTCTAATGCCTTTAATGCTCCAATATGTGAAAATGCTTTTATCCCTCCTCCAGATAAACATAGTGCTTTTTTCATACCTTTTACCTCCTAAAAAAACTCGAATTACTAATATTATATTAATAATTCGAGTTTTGGTTATTTATAGGTATGTTTTTAATGTCTCAACACTATCTTCTTGCATTTTAACAAATTCATCTAGTAAATTATGAATGTCTTTGTTTATATCTGGATTTTGATTTAATAGTCTTCTTCCTTCTATTATTCCCATGTTTGTTCCATTTAATAAAAGTTCAGATAAATTTGAGTTACTTTTATCACTCATTGCCTTCATTTGAACTCCCCACCATGTCATTACCTTATTCATTGCACTTGTTTCATGTGGCTCTTTCTCATATGTGTAGTTTTCGTATAGATTATTTGCTCTTCTAGAAATGTCTTTGTATTTGTTGTATTCTAGTTCTAATGTTTTTTTGAAGTCTTCATCTCCCACTTTTTTTGCAACAAATTCTATGGCATCCATTCCCATTGTTGCTCCTTTGTTTAGTTCATCCAGAACGTTTAAATCATTGTTTTCCATTTTGGTTCCTCCTTTTGGATTAGTTTGTACAATTTTAGGAAAATAATTCATTTTTTTATTTTACAGTAGCTTTTAACGATTCTCGTAATCTTGATTGCTTTCTGCATATCTGCCATTACTCTTTTCTTTTTTCTTGTGTTTTTCCGCAAAATAAATATTGGCTTTCTCTATAGTTTCCTTTTCATCTGAACTCAAAATCCATCCTGGTTGTTTTTTATCCTCACTGGTATTCTCATCAAATCCCTTATATAATCTCATTTTTTCTTCTGGTCGTACTTTTCCTGTCAAATTAGCACTTTCTGGCAAAAGTAATTGCTGTTTACGTTTAAAAATCTTGCCCTTAACCTTCATAAAGCTGTTCTTTAGTTTTGTTTTTAATGAAGGTGTCCACACTTCTTTAATCATTTCAATATTATTTTTATCATAATATGAACAAAAATCTTCTTCCTTAATTTTTTTTAATGTCTCTGGTTTTAGTTTAAATTCTTTTTCACCTCCCTGTTCTATATATTTCTTTGTTATATCACCCAAATCAATATTATATAATTCTTTAAATTTATTTTGAATATAATATATATCTCTAGTTTGAGCTGTAAACTTCTGTATATAAAGCATTACAATCTTTTTGTTTTTTTCTCCTCTATCTCCTTTAAATACATCATTATCCTCAAATTCTTTTGATAATTTATCCAAAATTGCAATTCTGGCATTAAGTACATTTCGCTTATCTGTCTGCATATCACTAATTTCTTTTGGTGAATAAGATTTAAACCCCTGAATAAATTCTAATGATGGCTTATATTCCTTTACCCCATTGCTCTCTAGTTCATGCCATAAAATTTGTGTTAACTTATTTGAACTATATTTTAAATTTTCAATAACATCTTCCATGTTTTCTTTATTTATTTTCAAATTTGCAAGTCGCAAATTTAGAATTTCTTTTCCGTCTTATGTATAAAGAATGATATACTTCTGTTTTAATAAAATCTAATTCCTGTTTTGTATGTTTTTCTTCATATGTAGCTCTTCTTATCCTTTCCAAATCTCTATTTATTTCATGTAAATACATATAAGCCGTATCTTTAGACCCCATTTGTTGTTCTAAAGCTTCATTTATTTTGTGTTCAAATGCTAATTGTAGTAACTGTTTTTCAGATATTCCCATTGCAGCTGATAGAATATTTACTCCAAATGTAATGTTTCCATATCCAAGTGTTTCGTCTTTATAATTTTCCATTTTTTTCCTGTCTTTTCCAAATGACGTTCTGAAAGATGCAACTTCAGTTATTGCTTCTGTTAAAGCTTTTCCTACATCTGGTATGTCCTGAAATAATGCATGCATTATTTCATTATTCAGTGTATAACTTAAATTTTCATATGTACTATCTTTTTGTTCTTTTCTTGCAATTTTTGCAACACTGTTATTTATTATTATGCTTTTTTCAGAAGCAACCCATACTCCTAAAACATTTTCTTGTCCTTTAGGTATTTTTCCAATTTTTATCGTTTTACAACTATTTACAAATATATCTATAAACTCTGGCGATAAATTATATTCATTTAATGCTCTATTTAAATAGTCTTGAACTAAAGGAGTAAATTGTCCATATTTTTCTTCGGTTATATATTCTTTTATTCTGTTATTTATTTTTTTATTTTCTTCTAATGTTGCATTTTTTTGCCTTTGCTTTTGTCTCACTCTCATTTCTACTCTTTTCCTTCTATTTAATTTTATTCCTAATTTCGAGTCATATTTACCTTGTAATTCTTTTATTTCTGCTTCTGAAAATCCTAATTCTATAAGTTTTTCAATTGTATATCCACATTCTCGTTCAAATTCTTGTTCTTCTTTTTCTTGTATTCTTTTTTGCATATTTTCCTGAACTTTTTCTATATCTTCTACTCTTCCTTTTCTATGTTTATATTTTACTATTTCATATGCCTCTTCAAATGTTATTTTTCCATCTATCATAAATTGATTAATTTTTTTCACTGTTTCTGGGTGTAAATCATTTGCTAAATATCGTATTCTTTCTGTTTTTCCATACATACTCAGTTTATCATCACTTGTTTTCATAAGTTCTATTCTTCTATCGATAATTTTACTACTTTCGACTTTCTTTCCTGTTATTGGAGAATAGTTGTATTGTAAAGCTTCTATTTCTTTTTCATTAAACCCTAGCTCCCTTAGCTCTTCTAGTGTATGTCCACATTTTTGTTCAAACTGTTGTATTTTTTGTTTTTTTTCTTGTACCATATTTTCTACTAGTTCTTTTCTGTTTATTCTAATTCCTGTATGTTCATCAAATTCGTGCTGCATTATTTCTATCATATCTTCTGTAAATCCTTGTTCTAATAAGCTTCGGATTGTATATCCGCATTCCTTTTCAAATTCTTCTCTTCTATATATCTCCGGCATTAAAATATTTAATTCCTCATTTATGTCTTGTTTATAAATATCCCTTTTTTCTATTAAACCTATAAATTGCTTTTCTTCTTCTTTTGTATACCACGATACATTTATTCCAAATTCAGTATTTATAAATCCTGCTAAATCGAAATTTACAACATCATTTTCTTCTTCAAATATCGAATTATATTCTCGTCCGTGTTCTTGCCAGAATGCTTCTTTATTACAACCTATATATTTAACTTGATCTCTACATCCCCAAGTTGCATCAATTTCTATCCATTTTCCATAATCTATCAAAATTTGATTCCAGGAATGTCTCTCATCTACAACCTCAACTGCTATAATTCCTAGTAATGAACACGCATTTCTCATTATTTCAGAATATCCTTGGCAAACACACTTACTATACAGTAAACCATTTTTCAAACTTCGGCAATTTGTTTTCTCTCTTTTAGAATATCTTTGTTCTATTATATTTATACTTTTAGGATATGCTGCAATATGGTCGTACTCTATGTTTTCTGTCATTCTTTTATAAATCATAACAAATTTTTTTGCTCGACTCCAACTAGGATTAATTCCATCTATTAATTCTTCTAATTTTCGATATATTTTTTTATAATCATCCACACTATATCTTACAACGTGATCTATTTCACTTGTTATAGATATTCCCTCTACATTTATTCCTTTATCTAATATATCTTGTAATTTTTCTAACGGCAATTGTGATACATACCTTATTTCTATAATCATCTTTAATCCTCCAAATGATAATATTTATCTTTGTTAGATATTTGTATATCTTCTTTTATTTTTTCTATAATATCTTTATCAATTTTACTTCCATCTAAATTTAAATATTTTAAATTTCTATATTCAAGTATTTTCTCTGAATTTTTTATATTACATTCTTGTAAATATAGTTGCTTTGCTTCATTACTCTTTAGTAAATTCAAATCTATATTTTCTCCAATTATTCTAATTATTTCATTGTTGTTAATAAGTATTGGTTCAAAATTTTCACATTGCTCTACTATTAAATATTTTATATCATTATTAATTTGCTCAGCAGTTTGAAATTTGCATTTAGTGAATTGTACTGCCCATAACAACTTTTTTTTATTAATTATATCTATAATCTTTTTATCAATATAAAAATTTATTATTGTCAAAGTTTTGAGATTAGGTAATAATTCGAGTTCAGTTAAATCAATATCGTTTTCTTTACCATTTAATAGTTTTTTGTTTAGTGTTATATCTTTAACTTCCTTTAAATCTTTTTCTTGTATATTATCCTTGTTTAATATATCTTTTAAAATACTTAATAATTTTGTACTTTTTATCATAATAACTCCTTTTTCTTCCGCAAATTCTTTACATTTATATTATAACATTAATAAAAAAAATCTCAAATTATTTTTTTCAAATAATTTGAGATTTTTTTATTAAGAATTAAAAACTCTATCAAATTCTTCTCCATCAATTTTTTCTTTTTCTAATAAGATTCCTGCAACAATATGAAGTTTATCAATATTAGCTGCTAAAATCTCCTTAGCCGTATTATAAGCTCTATCTATAATAGCTTTAACTTCTTCATCTATAATTGCAGCTGTTTCTTCTGAATAATTTTTTGTTTGAGCTAAGTCTCTTCCAAGGAACACTTCTCCTTGACCTTGACCATACATAATAGCTCCAAGTCTTGAACTCATTCCATAAACAGTTACCATGCTTCTTGCAATTTGAGAAGCTCTTTCGATATCGTTACTTGCACCTGTTGAAATATCATTTAAAATTAAGGCTTCTGCAACTCTACCACCTAAAAGTGATATTATTTGTTCTTCCATTGCGGTTTTAGACATAAATGATTTATCTTCTGTTGGTCTATACATTGTATAACCTCCAGCCATTCCTCTAGGTACTATTGATATTTCATGAACTGGGTCTTGTGTTGGTAAGAATTTACTTACAACTGCGTGACCAGCTTCATGGTATGCAACCAATTTCTTTTCATGGTCACTTCTTACTTTTGTTTTCTTTTCAGGTCCCATTGTTACTTTAACCATAGCATCTTCAATTTCTTGCATTCCTATTTCTGTTTTATTTCTTCTTGCTGCTAAAAGTGCTGCTTCATTTAATACGTTTTCCAAATCTGCTCCTGCAAATCCTGATGTATTTTTTGCTATAATTCTTAAATCTACATCATCTGCTAATCTTTTCTTTTTACTATGAACTTCTAGTATTTGCTCTCTTGCCTTTACATCTGGTGCTCCTACTACTATTTGTCTATCAAATCTTCCTGCTCTTAATAATGCTTTATCTAGTACGTCTGGTCTATTTGTTGCAGCTAAAACGATAACTCCTTCATTTGCTGAGAATCCATCCATTTCAACAAGTAATTGGTTTAATGTTTGTTCTCTTTCGTCATGTCCTCCACCAAGTCCTGCTCCTCTTTGACGTCCTACTGCATCTATTTCGTCTATGAATATTATACATGGTGCATTTCTTTTTGCTTGTTCGAATAAGTCTCTAACTCTTGATGCTCCTACACCAACAAACATTTCAACAAAGTCTGAACCACTTATTATAAAAAATGGCACTCCCGCTTCCCCTGCAACTGCTTTTGCAAGTAATGTTTTACCTGTTCCTGGCTGACCAACTAAAAGTACTCCTTTTGGAATTCTTGCTCCCATGTCTGTGTATTTTTTAGGATTTTTTAAGAATTCTACTATTTCTTCTAGTTCTTCTTTTTCTTCATCAACACCTGCTACATCGTCAAATGTGATTTTATTTTTCTCTGCTGTGTTTATCATTCTAGCTCTACTTTTTCCAAATGTCATTGTTTTGTTTCCACCTTGGTTGTTTCCTGGGTTCATCATAAAGAACCAGAATATTAAGAATATTATAAGCAATCCAAATGGTGTAATTAAACTTAATATTGTTATCCAAATTGATTCAGATTCTTCTTCTAAAGATAAATTACCATTTTTGATGTATTGCTCTGCATATGTTACAAAGCTGTCTATACTTGGTATATTTACTTGCTTTTGTATTTTATTATTATCATTTAAAGTAACTTTCGCAGTGTTTCCTCCAGCTGATAGTTGTATGCTTGATACGTTTCCACTTTCTATGTTTTCTATCAATTCTGAATAAGTCATTTTTGTGCTACTATTTTCCATTATTGAAGATATAACTACAATTAAAATTACTCCTATAATTAGCCATATAGCTAATGATTTTATTCCATTTTTCACTATTAAATTCCTCCTTATCGCTTGAACTATACCATAACAAATTAAATTTTGCAATACTTTTTTTATTATTTCTAATATTTAGCTTCGAAAAAAATTTGATTTTTATTTACTAAAATTTTTATGTTTTTGTTTGGCATTAAGTATTTATTTCCGATATTTTTATCACATAGTTTTATTATATCATCTATATTCACTTTTTCTATGTTTTGGACATTCCCTATTGTTTTATTTATAGTGTATATTATCAACCTCTTTTTTATAACTCTGTCTTGCTTGTTAAATTCTTTTAAGTTTAATATGATTAATCCTTTTTCTTCCTTTATTTTTAATCTATCAAAGCTTTCCTTTGTTACTTTTTCTAAATATTTATCTTCCTCTTCAATAACAGAAGATAATCTATCTATTGTATTTATAATGTTAGGATTAAACTCTTTCTTAATATATGGTATTACGATATTTCTAATTTTATTTCTTGTACAATCATTTATAAAATTCGTTTTGTCAATCCTTGGTTCTAGGTTGTTTTCTAAACAATATTCTTCTATTTGAGCCCTTTGGATTTCTATTAAAGGTCTTATATATTTATTGTTTCTTTTTGGTTCAATCCCTCTTAAACCAGAAACTCCCGATCCTCTTAGCATATTCATTATTATTGTTTCTATTTTATCATTTTTGTTATGTGCAATTGCAATTTTATTTGCATTTTCTTTTTCTAAAATCTCATCAAAAAACTTATATCTAACTGTTCGTCCTGCTTCTTCAGTTCCTTGTTTATTATTATTCGCATAATTTTTTACATCTATTCTTTTTACATAACATTTGATTTTATTTTTTTTACAATAATTCACAACATACTCTTCATCTGAAATTGCTTCTTCTCTTATTAAATGATTTACATGACATACTATTATTTCAAATCTTATTTTTTCTGTCAAATCTTTTAAAATATCTAACATGCAAATTGAATCTGGTCCACCTGATACTCCACATATTATTTTGTCATTTTCGCTTATTAAGTTATATTTTTTTATTGTATTTAAAACTTGTTCTTTTAACATATACTTTATTCCCTTTCTAGGAAACTAGTCATCATATCCTCTTGCAAGATTTACAAATTTTGTATAATTTCCCATCCATAGTAGTTTTACAGTTCCTGTTGAACCAGCTCTGTGTTTTGCAATTATTACTTCTGATATGTCTTTTTCTTCACTATCTGGATTATAATAATCATCTCTATACAAAAACATAACAATATCGGCATCTTGCTCTATTGAACCAGATTCACGAAGGTCAGAAAGCATTGGCCTATGGTCTGGTCTTTGTTCAACCGCTCTTGATAGCTGTGAAAGTGCAATTACTGGCACATTTAATTCTTTTGCAAGTATTTTTAAAGACCTACTAATTTCTGCTATTTCCTGCTCACGACTTCCGTTTTTTCTATTATTACTTCCTTGTATAAGCTGAATATAATCTATTACAATTAATCCAATATTTTTTTCCATTTTAAGTTTTCTACATTTGGTTCTTATTTCCATTATTGAGATACCTGGTGTATCATCTATATATATTCCAGAATCTGAAATTGGACCTACTACACTCGCAAGTTTGCTCCAATCATCTTCTTCTAGTTTACCTGTCATTATTTTATTACTATCAACCATTGCCTCAATACATAAAATTCTGTTTACTAATTGGTCTTTTGACATCTCTAAATTAAATATTGCAACTGGTGTATTAGACCTTATCGCTGCATTTGCCGCAATATTTAAAGCAAATGCTGTTTTTCCCATAGCTGGACGTGCTGCAATTAATATTAAATCTGAACCGTGTAATCCTGCTGTTTTATCATCTAAGTCAACAAATCCTGTTGGAACACCTGTTATTTTTGATTTTTGGTTATATAGTTCTTCTAGTTTTGTAAAACTTTCTATTAATACATCCTTTATTGGTGTATAACTTTTTTGGTTCTTATTTTGTATTATATCAAAAATCTTTTTTTCAGCTCCTGCCATTATGTCTTCAACATCTTCTGTTGGATTATATCCTAAATCAATTATTTCATTTGCTGTTTTTATTAACTTTCTTAAAGTTGCCTTTTCCTCGACAATATCTATATATTTTTGAACATTTGCAGTTGTTGGAACTTTGTCTGGCAATATAGCTAAATATTCAAATCCACCAACTTTTTCAAAATTTCCCATTGATGATAATTCGTCTTTTACTGTTACTAAGTCAACTGGCTCTGACCTATTATATAGATTTACTATTGCCTCAAATATTAATTTGTTGTCTTCTCTATAAAAGCTGTCTTCCCTTAATTTTTCCACTGCTGCCATTACCGCATCACTATCTGTTAGCATACTTCCTATTACTGCTTGCTCTGCTTCTATATCGTGTGGTGGTATTTTTCCTAGTTCCATTTTTTTGCTTCCTCCCTGGGACAAATGGGACCGGGTCTTTTTTGTCCCATTTTACTTTTTAGTTACTGTATCCACATTAGGACAAAAAAGACCCGGTCCTATTTGTCCCAATGCCAAAATTATTCTCCAATAACGTCTACTTTAACCGTTCCTACTACACCTTCGTATAATTTTATTTGAACATTTGTAGTACCAAGTAGTTTTATTGCATCTTTTAATTCTATTTTTTTCTTGTCTACTTTGATGTTATATTCTTTTTCAAGTTTTTCTGCAATTTCTTTGCTTGATACTCCTCCGAATACCTTTCCATTTTCTCCTGCTTTTACTTTGAATTTTAGTCTTATTTTTGACATTTTGTCTGCTTGTTTCTCAGCTTCTTCTTTTTCTACATCTTTTTTATATTGTTCTGATTCTTTTTTTGATTTTAGTTTTGCTAAGTTACTATTTGTTGCTTCTACTGCTAAGTTTTTAGCAAATAAATAATTTCTTGCGTATCCATCTGATACATTTATTATTTCATCTTTCTTTCCTATTGATTTTATGTTTTCTTTTAGTATTACTTTCATTTTGTTTACCTCCCTTTATGCAACTTTTTCAGTATAATTTATTACTGTGATTTCTGTAATTGCATTTCTTACAGAATTAACTAATTTTTCTAATTGCTTAGCAACTTCATTACTATAAGTGACCTCACCACATTGCTTGCATACCTGTGATGGGACATTTTTTATAATGATAATACAGTTATCTAATTCAACCATAAATGTTGTTTTTTTATCTTCTAAATCTCCTTTACACATAAAACAATTCATATTAATTCTCCCTTCTCGTTTTTAGATCTGATTTCCATTTTATATTATCTGGATAATATGCCGTTATTATCCAAAGTTCTTTATCGTTAGCTCCACATACCACATGTATAACATCATTTTTTATATTTAATCCATATACCAAGCAACTTGGATATGGATAGTCATTTTGGTATTCCTCAATTATTTCGCCATTTAAAAGTGCATTTTCTACATCTTCCTGACTTATATTTCTTTGAAATAGTCTTATTACAACATGATTAGTCCAACGAATTTTTCCGTCTATAACCAATCTTCGTATTTTTTGTATATTTAAATTTTCCATATGCCCTCCTTATTCTTGCTCGATATATATTATCATACTTTTATAAAAATTTCTATACATATCACAAAAAATTCAAAAAAGGCAACTATGCCTACCATAATCACCTTAATTTTCATTTTCCTCAAAATACTCTCCAATTTTCTCCTTAAGTTCTTCCTTAACTTCATCCATACTCTTGCCCTCAACTTGAGCACCTGCTAGTGTTATATGGCCTCCGCCACCTAATTTTTCAAGAATAACCTGAACATTGATATCACCAATAGAACGTCCGCTAATAGTAATTTTTTCTCCATCATTTCCAAGAACAAATGATGCAGTAATATTTCCTATTGCTAAGAGTTGGTCAGCAGATTTTGCACAAATTATATTTGCTTCTTTGTCATTTTCATTATATGTTGCAATTCCTATTGTATCATTTACAACTTCTGTAGTTTTAATAATTTCTGTTATTTTTTTATAAGTTTCCAAATCACTCTGGAACCATTTTTTAACTCGAATTATATCTACGCCACATTTTCTTAAATATGCAGCTGCCTCAAATGTACGTACTCCTGTTTTAAAAGTAAAGTTTTTTGTATCCATCATAATTCCTGCATATAATACTTCTGCTTCAATCTTCTTTAATTTTGTTGTAACTTGTGTATACTGTAATAACTCCGTTACAAGCTCTGCTGCAGAAGATGCATATACTTCATGAAATGTAAGTATGCTTTTTGTTATAAAATCTGGACTTCTTCTATGATGATCTATTATTGCTACTTGATTTGTTTTTTCTAACAACTCTGGTGCTTCAACATAGCTAGTTTTATGAGTATCAACTACGACTAATAAAGTTTTTGGTGTTATTTTTTCCTCTGCAATTTCTTTATTAATTATAACATCTTTATATTCTTCATCTTCATCTAAACTTTTTTGTATATTTCCAAGTGCCATTGTATTTGTATTTGCAACTATATATGATGGTTTTCCTAGGTTTGTAGCTAATCTATACATTCCTATTGCAGAACCTAAGGCATCTATATCAGCATTTACATGTCCCATTATCATTACTTGGTCATTTTCTTGTATTAATTCCTCTAAAGCATGTGCTACTATTCTTGCTTTTACCTTTGTTCTTTTTTCTACTTCTTCTACTCTTCCACCAAAAAATTGATATTTTCCATTTTGCCTAATTGCCGCTTGGTCTCCACCACGGCCTAGTACAACATCCATTGTATTTAATGCTGATTGATATTTTTCTTTGTCTGTTTCTCCTTCATTTGATATTGCTATACTTAAAGTTAATTGAGCTCTTCCTTTTATGTTGATGTCTTTTATTGTATCTAGTATGTTAAATTTGTTTTCTTTTATTTTTTCTAAATATTTTTGCTCAAATAAGTATATAAATCTGTCTCTATCTGATTTTACAACTATTCCTTCTGTTTCATTTGTCCAATCATATATTGCTTTTTCTATTTCTGCAATTATTCCTGGCCTTATGTCCATATCTATAGCCTGCATGGTTTCTTCATAGTTGTCTATCATTATTATTCCTACACAACTTTTTGAATCATTGTATTCTTTTTGTAATTTTAAATTGTCTGTTTCATCAAGGAAATACAATATCATCATATATTTGTTTTCTCTTCTTCTTTCATGATTTCCTGATTTTACAAATTCTCCAAGTATTTTGTAGGTTTTGTTTTCTATTTTTAAAGTTCTTACTATTGATTTGTCTTTTTTATCTTCTCTTGCATTTATTTCAACATTTATGTTGTCTAGTAAATCACTTATATAATTGTTTATATCTATATTTGCGAATTCTGATACAAATTTTGTGCTTCTCCAAACTATGTTTCCATCTGTTTCTACTATTATTAACGGAATTGGTGAATATATTAAACTGTTTTTTGCAGCTGAGTTTACGTTTAAAGTCAAGTCTTGTAAATGCTGTGATATTTCACTTTTTCTCTTGTTGTTTGCAAAATATGTGTATCCTAGAATTGCTATAAATAAAAGTATTGATGGTATTATGAATCTTGGTTTTTGTATACATATTGCTACTAATAAGATAAATATTATTACTAAATATATTTTTGTTCTTGATACTAAACTATCAAATAATTTTCTATTACTACTTTGCAAGTTTCTTTTCTCCTTTATTTTCGAATAGCTATATTTTACCGCAAAATGGGCAATTTGTCAAATTTGACAAATCACCCTTTTTAGCATTTATATACAAAATACGGCATATAAAGGTATAGATTTTATACCATCTTCCATTTTTAATTTTTTCTAATTTTAACTTTTAAGTTAAATTTCATTACGAATTTTTTCCGATTACGTATTTTTTTCGTAATCTTTCTATGTATTATTGCCATATTTATTGACTATATTCAAAATTAAATCTATAATATTTTATATACTAAAAGGAGGTTTATTATATGTTTGTTTACTCTTTCGGTATTGTTTATGGAGCTATGGCTTTAAATCAACCTACTCCAAATCAATTATGGCACTATTTAAATAATACAAAAATTGCATTATTTATTCTTAGCCTTTTATTTGGGCTTCTGTTTTTATATGATTTTTTTCGTCTACGTAAAAATAAATTAATTAATAATTCTGAAGAGTCCAAAAATTATAAAAGATGCAACAAAATATTATTATCATTTTTTGTACTTTGTATACTAATTTCTACAATACTAAATTTTATTTTACACGCAAACATAAAATCACTATATTATTAAATTAAAAACTGAAGCAAGAAAATTTGCTTCAGTTTTTAATTATTTTTCTTCTAAATCTAACTTAATATGAACATCTTTAAGTTGCCCATCAGATACTTTTGAAGGTGCCCTCATAAGCAAATCTCTCGCTCTCTTATTTTTAGGGAACGCAATAACTTCTCTAATATTGCTTGAATCTTCAATAAGCATAACCATTCTATCAATTCCAGGTGCAGCACCAGCATGTGGTGGAGTTCCATATTGGAATGCATTATATAAAGCTCCAAATTTTGTTTTTACATCTTCTTCACTATAACCTGCTATTTCAAAGGCTTTTACCATTATCTCTGGATTGTGATTTCTAACTGCTCCTGATGCCATTTCATATCCATTACATACTAAGTCATATTGATATGCTAAAATATCTAATGGGTTCATATTTTCTAAGGCATCCATTCCGCCTTGTGGCATTGAAAATGGATTGTGGCAAAAATCAATTTCACCTTCATCTGATAATTCATACATTGGGAAGTCTACTATAAAGCAAAATTTGTAAACATTTTTTTCTATTAAATCTAAACGTTTTCCAAGTTCAATTCTAACTAATCCTGCTATTTTTTGAGCTGTTTTAAATTCATCTGCAATAAAAAACATACTTGCGTTTTCTTTTAAACCATAGTTTTCTTTTAAATTTTCTACAATTTCTGGTGTTATAAATTTTGCAATTCCGCCTTCTAATTCACCTTGAGTATTTAATTTTGTCCAAGCTAAACCTTTAGCTCCACATTCTTCTACTGCAAATTCTCCCATTTTGTCAAAGAATTTTCTTCCTTGATTTGCTCCATCAGGAACTAT
Organism: uncultured Clostridia bacterium; assembly: GCA_934121905.1. Classification (GTDB taxonomy): domain Bacteria; phylum Bacillota; class Clostridia; order TANB77; family CAG-508; genus CAG-269. Next base: position 99,737 of record CAKOVI010000001.1, on the reverse strand, counting down.
TATAACCTTTATAGTTTTGTCTTTAAATGCGTTAAATTCTGTATTTTCAAAAAGAGATGTTACATCTTGAATTATTAGTGGATTTCTTAAATCCGGTTTATCTATTCCGTATTTTTCCATAGCTTCTTTATATGGTATTTTTATAAATTCACCTTCATCTACTTTCCAGTCTGTAAATTTCTTAAATACAGATGGTACAACATTTTCAATTACTTTAAATACATCTTCTTGAGTACTAAATGCCATTTCAAAATCTAATTGATAAAATTCACCTGGTGCTCTATCTGCTCTTGGATCTTCGTCTCTGAAACATGGAGCAATTTGGTAATATTTATTAAATCCAGATACCATAAGTAATTGTTTAAATTGTTGTGGTGCTTGTGGCAAAGCGTAAAATTCACCTGGGTTTAATCTACTTGGTACTAAATAATCTCTTGCTCCTTCTGGTGATGAATTTGCTAATATTGGTGTTTGAATTTCGAAAAATCCTAATTCATCCATTTTGTCTCTAAAGGCTTTTAAGATTTTTGAACGAAGCAAAATGTTTTTGTGTAATTTTTCGTTTCTTAAATCTAAGAATCTATATTCAAGTCTTAAGTCTTCTCTTGCCTCAACTTCTGAATTTATTTCAAATGGTAATTCTGCTTTGCACTTTCCTAAAACTTCTATTTTGCTTGCTATTACTTCAACATCTCCTGTTGGCATTTTAGGGTTTTTGCTTGCTCTTTCAACAACTTTTCCCTCTATGTGAATACAACTTTCTTTTACAAGTTCTTTTGCTTGAGCTTGTAATTTTTCATCATTTATTACTATTTGTGTTATTCCATCTTCATCTCTTAGGTCTATAAATACCATTCCACCTAAGTCTCTTATTTTTTGTATCCAACCAGCTAATTCTACTGTTTCTCCTACGTTTTCGATTCTTAGTTCTCCTAAATTTTTAGTTCTGTACATATATTTCCTCCTTGCCAGGACAAAAGGGACCGGGTCTTTTTTTGTCCTTTTATTCCAATTTTACTATTTTTTTACTTCCTTTGGACAAAAAAGACCCGGTCCCTTTTGTCCTCTTGCATCAAAATATTCATCCAATACCTTTTCTAATTCCAATCTATCATCAATTGCATTAACCTTAACTCTAAAATTGCTTGAATTAGGCAAATTCTTACTATAAGCTGCCAGATGTTTTCTGAATTCTTTTATTGCTATATCTTCACCTTTTTCTTCAACCAATAAATTCAGATGTTCTTTTATTATCTTTAATTTTTCATCTGATGATACATCTGGTAATTTTTCTCCTGTTTCTAAATAATATTTTATTTTTTCAAATATCCAAGGATTTCCAAAAGAGCCTCTTCCTATCATTATTCCATCTACACCAGTTTTCTCAAACATTTCTTTTGCAGATTCTTCATCTATTACATCGCCATTTCCTATAACTGGTATATTTACAGATTCTTTTACTTTTTTTATTATTTCTAAATCTGCTTTTCCTGAATAATATTCTGCTCTTGTTCTTCCATGTATTGTAATTGCTGAAATTCCTGATTGTTCTGCAATTTTTGCAATTTCAGTTGCTACAATATGTTCACCATCCCAACCCTTTCTAAATTTTAAAGTTACTGGTACTTTGGAATTTTTTACTACTGATTGCATTATTTCTTTTGCTTTTTCTAAATCTAGTAAAAGTTTACTTCCATCACCATTTTTTACAACTTTTGGGGCTGGACATCCCATATTTATATCTACTATATCTGCTAAATCTGATACATATTTTGCTGCATATCCCATTGTTTCTGCATCCGAGCCAAATATTTGAATACTAACTGGTCTTTTTTCGCCTTTTAGGTTCATCAGTTTTTTTGTTTTTTCATCATCATAGTATATTGCTTTTGAGCTTACCATTTCAGTGCACACTAAACCTGGTTCAAATTTCTCGCATATTAGTCTAAATGGCAGGTCTGTTATACCTGCCATTGGAGCTAATAAAATATTATTTTTTAATTTTACATTTCCTATTTTTAATTCATGCAAATACATCTTAATGCTCCTATTTTTATTTTATAAATATTGATTTTTTTCTATTTCCACTGATGTTTAAAAGAAGACCTACACATATATAACTTGTTATCATCGAACTTCCTCCGTAACTTATAAATAATAATGGTACACCTGTTATTGGAAGTAATCCTAGTGTCATTCCTATGTTTTCTGTCATGTGAAATAAAAATACTCCACTTATTCCTGCTGCTATATATGAACCTAAATCATCACTGGCTGTTTTTGCAACATATAGTGATTTTGTTATTAGTGTTACATATACCAGTATTACTGCTGCAGAAATTATAAATCCCATTTCTTCTCCAACTACTGAGTATATAAAGTCTGTTGTTTTTGGAGATAAATAACCTAATTGAGTTTGGTTTCCATTTAAAAGTCCCATTCCTGTAAGCTCACCAGATCCTATCGCTATTTTTGATTGTAAAACATTGTAGCCTGCACCTTTTGGGTCTGATTCTGGATTTAAGAATATATCTATTCTTGTTTTTGCATGGTCTGGAAGTACAAATAGATATAATAGTGGCAATGCTATAACTACTAATATTGATGCTATAATTATGTATTTTTTATCTATTCCTGATACGTAAAGCATTAAAACTAGTGATACTAAATATGCTGCTGCTGTTCCATAATCTGGTTGTAAAATTATTAGAAATACTGGAAATAGAACGGTTGCAAGTGTTATACATAATTTCCAAAATACATTAATTTCAAATTTTCCTCGTTCTTGTATTTTTGCTATTGTTGCTGATGTAAATAGTATCACTGCTACTTTTGCAAGTTCTGCTGGTTGAAGTGAAAATGCTCCTATCTTGAACCAACTGCTTGCTCCATTTCTTGCCTTGGTAAATAATACTACTATCAGCAAAATAATGGATATCCCATAAAATATTGGCGAAAGTTTTGCCCATACATCATAGTCTATAATCATTATTACAATCATTATTACAATACTTATTGCAAACCACATTATTTGTTTTTTTAGTTCATCAAATCCATTAGATTGTGTTGCAGAATATAAAGCTACCAAACCAATTCCTGTTAACAAAAGTGCCGAAATCAAAATCAGCCATTCCATATTCTTAAAAATTCTACTTTTCATCTTTTTTCTCTTTTTCTATTTTTTTGTCTGGTTCTTTAGTGTCTTTTTCTTCTTTTTTATTTTCAATATTAGCTGATTTTTCATTCTTTTTTTCTTCTTTTTCGTTCTCTTTTGTTATATTTGATGTTTCTTTTTTTTCATTTTCTTTTTGTTTGGATTCTTTTTTTTCTTTTTCGTTATTTTCTTTAATTTCTTCTTTTGTTTCTTTTTGTTCTTTTGGTTCTTCTTCCTTTGTTTTTTCAGGCTTTTTGCTTGGATTTGTTGTTACATTTTTTATTTCTTTTTTATTTACCTCTTGTTCTATTATTTTTTTGTCTTGATTTGTTTTGCTCATTTGCCTTGTTTCGTCTTTTATATTAATTATAGGTATATTTGCATATAATGCTGGTGCTCCTTGTGTTCCATCTTCATTTGTTTCAGCACCTAATCTCACATCCATAGCTTCTTCATCTATATCTATATATTTTTTTATTACTTCGACTATTTCTTGTCTCATCAAATCCAAAAAGTCTGCAGAGACATTTGCTCTGTCTTGCATTAGTACTAAATGTAATCTTTCTTTTGCAGTATCTTTTGAACTTGATTTTAATAGTTCCCTTTTTTTACTTCTTTTAAAAATGTTTTTAATGTTTTCAAACATTTGATTCCCTCCAGTTTCCATTATTATGTAACTTAATACATTTTTATTTTTTTCTTTAGATTACTTTATTTTTTTCCAAAGATTCTTTTTAACTTTGCCCAAAATCCTTTTTCTCTACCAGGTATTGTGACTTCTATGTCTTCTCCTAATATTCTTTTTGCAATTTCTAAATATGCTTTTCCTGATGGAGCTTTTTTGTTTTGGATAACTGGTTCTCCTTTATTCGTTTGTGTAATTATGTACTCATCATCTGGAACAACACCAATAAGATCTATTGATAATAAGTCTACTATGTCTTCTACATCCATCATTTCACCTTTTCTTACCATATTTGGTCTTATTCTGTTTATTATAAGTTCTGGATTTTTTATTTCTGATGCCTCTAATAACCCTATTATTCTGTCTGCATCTCTTATAGATGATATTTCAGCTGTTGATACGACTATTGCCCTATTTGCTCCTGCTATTGCATTTTTAAATCCTTGCTCTATCCCTGCTGGGCAATCTATAAGTATATAGTCGAATTCTTCTTTTAGCTTATTCGTTAACTTTATCATTTGCTCTTCATTTACTGCTGATTTGTCTCTTGTTTGGGCTGCTGGTAATAAATATAATTCTTTGAATCTTTTATCTTTTATTAATGCTTGTCTTAATTTACATTTTTCTTCAACAACATCTACTATGTCGTATACTATTCTATTTTCTAACCCCATTACAACATCTAGATTTCTTAAGCCTATATCTGTATCTATTAAAGCTACTTTTTTTCCTTCTAATGCTAAGCTTGAACCTAAATTAGCTGTTGTTGTTGTTTTTCCAACTCCACCTTTTCCTGATGTAATAACTATAACTTCTCCCATTTTTTGTTCTTCCTTTCTTAGGATTTTTGCTTGTATTATAATATAATGTATTTCCCAAAAAGTCAATAATTTGACATAAAAATACGAAATATTTTTTGATATTTTTTTTTAGTTCTTCTTATTAATTTTTCTAATTATAGAAAACTTTAATTTGAATTAAATTTGACTATAAACTGTCCTTTGAATAAAAACTGTCAGTATATTTTACGTTTTAATCATATTTTTATTATATATTCAAACTATATTAGTTATTTGAATTATTTATTATATAATCAAGTAAAATTCAAACAAAAAGGAGCTAATTAAATGGACTACAAATTAAACAATATAGAAATCGGAGAAAGGATTCGTTCTATTAGAGAAAATATGTTAATGAGTAGAGAAAAATTTTCAGAAATGGTAGATATTTCTGAAGTATTTTTAGGTCAAATTGAACGTGGTGAGTGTTCTTTAAGTCTAAAAACTTTAACTAGCATTATAGCACATACTGGCTATTCTTCTGATTTCATTTTGTATGGCAATGATGATTCTAATACATATATAAAAAGAATAGATAAAATGCTTTTTCATTGTTCTGAGCAAACTTTAGAATTCGTATATGATTTGATTCACGATATTCACAAATATGATAAAAATTTAAAAAAACAACAGTAAAATTCTAAACAAACTTTACTGTTGTTTTTTATTATTTTTCTTTTACTTCTAGCATTAGATTTATTCCATCTTTAAATCCTTGTAGATATATTTCTTTACATATACTAGATAGTTTTATGTTGTAATTTTCTTCTAGTATGTTATATATATTGCTGTTTTCATTGATGTCTTTATTGTCTATTTTTATTAGGTTTGTTTCGATATTTTGTAGAGCTCTTTTTATAGTTTTATCTATTTCTTCTTTTCTTTCATAATAAATTTGTTCTAACATTTTGTTTACCTCCATTTTTATTTTTTTCATTTTGTTGGTTATTATACATCACCTCCTGATTTAAAGTTTTTAGGAATAATTTTTTTGAAATAATCTTTTAGAATACAATTTTGTATACTTAATGGTTTAAGTTTTATCATATTTTTTGAATTTTGGCAATAGATAATTAGATAAAATTTTTTGATATAAATATTATTTATAGATTGTAATTTCATATAGTTCAATTTCGTATTTTTTTGTATAAAGTTTCATATTAATATTTCTGTTTTCTCTCTTTTACTTATTGAGCAATGTCTTCTGAAAACGCAAAATAAGGTATACATTATTTTTGTATACCTTATTATTCTGGGGTCAATTTTTGTGCTCGCCTTACAGGCACTACACACCTCCTATTCTTATTTTTTTCTTTAAAACTAGTATTCTATTATTCTAGTTCAACGTCATCAGGTCTCAGTGCTAATAAAGTGAAAGACGGAAACCGTAGTCGTAGCTGCTTCTATTCGTAAAGGTGCTGTTACGGAAGCTAGCTGGATACCTAGAACCATTCTCGTAGAACTGACCACTCCTGAAAACACAAGGATAACTATCGTCAGAATTCTTTTCAAGTGTCCATTCACATACATTTCCAGCCATATCATATATATTCATTAATGAAAAACTTGTATCAGCTCCTGTTGTTAATAATATACTTGCATTTTCAGTCTTTGGTTTAGGACATGCTGTAAAACTACTTCCAAAATTTATTGAATATTCTGCATTAGCATTTGTTATATTCCATAAATTATTGTTATAATTTCCTATTCTTGTACTATCTGAAGTTAAATTAGATTCTGCTGTTGCATTTTTTGTTTCAATATACTTTAGTACCAAATCCCATTGTACTCCAAACATAAGACTGCTTGTATAAGTTCCTGATTCTACTTGCTCTGCTAATTTCTTTGCTTGTGTTCTTGTTACATATATATATGGATATAAGTTTTCTTTTGATAATGGTATTGTAGTTGCAGTCCCTGAAACTGTCCTATTTATTTCAATTCCTGCCTCATATCTTCCTACCCAAAATCCGCCATTTTGATATACACTTTTTAACATCTTTTTCTTGGCTGTATTATAGTCACTTTCACTTTGGTACCAATCTGATAGATTTTCTTCGCTCGAATCTTTTGATGCATCATACCATGTGTCACTATAACTTATTCCCTTCCTATATACATTTGTATATGTGTGTAAATTTTCTTCTATTGTTTTATATTCATCATCCGTAAATTCTGTTATATTTAATTTTTCTTCTGGATAAACTGCTGTAGTTCTAGGCACTTCCACCCAAACATACTGGCTTCCTGTTGCTTTTTCTTCTATTACCAATCCTGTACTTAAATCTGTTCCTTTTACTTTTTCAAACTTTTCTTCATCTGGCAAATATGGTGTTGTTCCTTCTCCTGTTGGTGATTTTCCTGTATCTCCACCAGTTGGTGTTTTACTTATATTTCCTGTACTATCAATTTTATATTCTTTTCCATTTGCTTTTACTGTCCATCCATTTGTCTCATCGCCTGAAATTTCGTATTTTCCTGCTCCTATATTATTATCTAATGCTGTTTTTAAATTTGCATCTGTTAAACTTCCTAATCCTCGCGAAATTGCATCTGTTATTGATAATTTTACTAGTTCTTCCGTTTGTGCTGCTCCAGTACTTTCTTTTGCCTCACTTGCCCTATTTAGTATTCCATTTTGTCCTGTTAACATATTTATGCTTATTCCTGCTAATATTAATAGCACAATGATTGTTACTACTAATGCTATTAGTGTTATTGCTCGTTCTTCTTTTGTATGTGTCAAGTAATTGTTTGCAACCTCTTTTAATGTTGAATTTTCTTTCATTTATTTGTTCCTCCTTCGTATATATAAATATATTATATATTATATATGTTTTTGACGATTTTTGTCAATGTTTTCATAGACTTTTTTTCTACTTCTTTTTTTCTAAATTATATATTCTAATTCGCTTATTGGTGTCTGTTTTAATGCCTGATATATTGGATTTTGAGGATTTATATAAACATTATTATATTTCTCTATAGTTTCACCATTTTCAAGCTTAATTAATGCTTTTTTTGTCTGCTTAATTGCTTTCTTAACCTCATTCATATATTCTTCAATTGAATTGTCTACTTGTACTTCTTCTTCTATGTTTTCTATTTCTATAACACCTTCTTGAACTTTTATTGCACATATTTTTGCTAAGCAAGTAGCTCCGAATTTTGAAAAGCTTAATCTTCCACTTTTAAATCTTTTTGTTAATACAGTAAAGATCTGGCTTTCCATAATTCCAGGATTTCTATATTCAATGCCTTCTGGTGCTTCTGGCATTATCTTATTATGTTGTTCTAATATATCTTGGTATCTAGGTAATCCTTCTGATAAATAGCTTTCTAACCTTTTAATTTTATTTAAAGCTGTTTCTTCACCTCCGTACTTCATATTTAAGATATTCAAGATATATAGGTACTTCATCATATCTTTTTTCTGCTATTAACCTTTCGAGTTGTCGTCTGTATTCTTCTTCTTGTATATCTCTAATAATTTCTTGATGTATATGAAAATTATCTCTTTGTTGTATAGTTTCTTTTGTTGCTAATTGATTAATCCATAAAGCTCCATCACCATTTAAAATTCTAAGTTTTATTTTTTCTACATTGTATTTTTGGTATATTTGAGCATTTCTTATTTTTTTTAATTCAGCAGAAGTCATAAATCCTGCTATATACCTTTTATTTACAAGAGAATGCCTCTTATCATCTTTTTTCCAACCTTCGTATGATACATGTAGTTTTAGTTCTGATTTAACATTTGTTGGCTCTTGATATTCTTTTCCTTCTTTTTCACAAGTGGCTTTATATTTTTCAATTTGTTCTTTTCTATCTTTTCCTTGCAAGTTTATCCATAATCCATCTGCTTCCTCGAAAAGAACTGGTATTTCTTTTTTTCCTGCTACCAATTTATTTTTTTTATCTAATTCTATTTCTTCATTTTCTTTTTCAATTATTTTCATACCAGCTTTTATAACGATTTCCCTTACAGTTTCATGGCTTATATATATATTTAAGTTTTGTCTTAATTGTTCTGCTGCATCACGATATGAGTTTGTTTCTACTGCAATATTTAGAATTTTATCTGCTAAATTTTCAGAAATCTTACCAAATTCAGACAGATTTAATTTTTCATCTAAAAGATATACAAATTTTTTCTGATCATTTTCTTTGTATTCATAAATTGCTCTTTTATATTCAACAACACCCATAACAGTTTTTATGGAATCTGTTTTAAGTCCTCTATGTCTATAATTTTTCTTATCTCTTTCATTTTGAATCTTCACATCATATTTTTCGATAATTTCTTTAAGCATATAGCAACCTAAATCACAAACAAATTTATATATTTTTTGTTCTAACTCATTGAAATTAATTTCATTATTTGTTACAATATTATCAAACATAAATATCTCCTTTCAAAAAATGTTTTTAGCAATCAACATTTTGAGGATTTATTTATGTTTTTTTTTCATGTCTAAAAAGAACATAAATTTGCCAACAAAAATTTTACACTAACTCTTCTTTTATTTTATTTTTCATAAGTTTCCTCCTTGCTTTATCATCCAACTTATATTTAGCTTTTTTATTATGTCCATTTCCAACTTGTCTTATTATCTACTAAATATGGCTTTTTATTCAATTTTCAATGTACATAACTTTATCCGCTAAATACGTTTTTATGATATCACATCATACATCGTTTTGCAATTATTTTTGTAATATTTTTCATTGTTTTTTTGTATTGTTAAATTACAGTTAATAAAAAAACAAAGAATCTCATTTGAAAACCATTTTGATTTATGTTATAATAAAGCAGTTAAAAAATAAATATACTAGGAGGTTTTACTTTGGAACAAATTTTATATATAACAAACTCATTTTGGTTTCAATCAATACTAAAAATAACATTAGGTTTTATACTAGCTGGTATCATAGGGTTAGAAAGATCTTCTTGGAATAAACCTGCAGGTTTTAGAACACATTCCTTAGTTGGTATGAGTGCTGTTTTAATAATGCTTTGTGGTGAATATATGTCTAAAGAATATAATATCGACCCATCAAGAATTCCAGCACAACTACTTTCCGGAATAGGTTTTATTGGTGCTGGAACAATTTTAAGAGATGGCTTTAATGTAAAAGGTTTAACTACCGCAGCAGGACTTCTTGCTGTAACTTGTATTGGTTTAAGTATTGGAGCAGGATTTTATTTAGGTGGTATTTTTACTACTTTAATTGTTTATTTGGTTTTATCTTATTCTTATAAAATTTCTGATAGATTAGACCATTTTAATGTTCTAGAATTACAAGTAACTATTTCTAATAATACTAATGATGTTTTGGCTCAAATTGAAAGTATTTTTAATAATTTTAATGTTGATATAAAACATATTAAAAGACCTAAAAAAGATGAAATTGAATCTAACACCGAAGTGGTTAATATTGTTGGACAATATTCTAAAAAGGGATTTAAGAAAAATGAACTTTTAAGAAATATTAGTGCTTTGGAAAATGTAACTGAAATAATGGAAGAATAGTTTTAGTATTCTTCCATTATTTTTATATGTCGTTTCTTGTATTTTTTTACACTTTTAAGCACGTAAAAATGTAATTAATCACATTTTTACAACCAATTTATCAAATTTGCTCCTAATATAATTCTCCAATTTATCCATAAAAATTTGTGGCTCAATCTCTTTTTTAGCAACCATATCCAATCCTTTTTCCCAACTCGCTGTAAGTTTTGGGTTTAAAATATCTGGCATAGCTTGATATACAACATCATATATTGCTTCTCCTTTAACTGTTGGAGTAACAATTTGAGTCTTAGAATTAATCTGGATGTATTGGATTTTTTCTAATTTTTTTATAATTTCCCCTCTAGTTGCACTAGTTCCAATTCCCGCACCTTTTATTTGCTCGCGAAGTTCTTCTTCTTCAATTAGTTTTCCAGCATTTTCCATTGCTAAAACTAAGTTTCCAGAATTATATCTTGATGGTGGTGAAGTCTCTGCATCTTTTAATTCATAGTTTTGCACTTGTAAAATTTCATTTTTCTTCAAAGTATTTAATACATCTAAATTTGTATTCTCCTCGCCATCTTCATCTTTTTTATTTTCTTTTTCTTGCTTTTTTTCCGGTTTTAGCACATCTAAAAATCCTCTTTTTACACATACTTTACCTGTTCCCAAAAATGTTTCATTTTCTACATTTACTGTAACATTTATCTTGTTATATTCTGCGGGTGGATAAAATATTGCTAAAAATCTTCTTACTATTAGTTTGTATACATTTGCCTGCAATTCATTTAAACCTTTGTAATTTTCAAAGCCTTGTCCTGTTGGAATTATGGCATAGTGGTCTGTTATTTTGCTGTCATTTACATATTTGGTTTTTACAAGGTTGGTTGAATATTTTTCTTCTACCATTTTTTTCATTATACTTTGTATCTCTTCATCTTGGAAGTTTTTAGCTAATCCATTTAAGTTTTTAGAAATTTCTTTTGCAACAGCTGTTGAAAGTACTCTTGCATCTGTTCTTGGATATGTTACTAATTTTCTTTCATATAGTGTTTGAATTATTTCCAATGTTTGGTCAGGTTTTATTTTGAATTTTTTTGTACATTCATTTTGTATTTCTGCTAAATTAAATAAAAGTGGTGGATTTTCTTTTTGCTTGCTCTTTTTTAGTTCTGTAACTTTGGCTTCTTTACCTTCAAGTGATGCTATAAATTTTTTTGCTATTTCTTCTTTTTTGAATCCACTTTCATTATATAGTAAAGGAGATTCGAAAAGTTTAGATTTGTCATTTACCTTCCATTCTGCATTAAATTCTCCTTTGTCATTCGCAAATGTTCCAATTATTTTATAATATTTTGTTTTTACAAAGTTTCTTATTTCTCTTTCTCTACTTACTATCATTCCTAATACACATGTCATAACACGTCCAACTGATATTGCAAAATAGTCTTGATTTAAAGACCTAGCTAATCTATTTCCATATATTATTGATAGTAATCTTGAGAAATTTATTCCTATAAGATAATCCTCTTTTGCTCTTAAATATGCACTATCTGATATACTGTCATATTCTCTTTCGCTTTTGGCCTCTCTTATTCCTCTTGATATTTCTTCTTCTGTTTGTGAATCTATCCAAACTCTTTTTATTTCTGCTTTTGGATTTGGTTTTGCCATCATAAATACTAACCTTTGTATATATTCTCCCTCACGTCCAGAGTCTCCTGCATTATAGATTTCTTCTACATCTTCTCTTTGCAATAATTTTTGCACTGTATTAAATTGATTTTGTACATTTTCTATTACTTCGTATTTGTATTCTTTTGGCATAAATGGAAGTGTGTCTAGTCTCCATTGTTTTAGTTTTTCGTCATATTTTTCTGGATAACTCATTGTTACTAGGTGTCCTACACACCATGTTATTATCCATCCATTTGATTCCATGTATCCACCTTTATTTTTGCTATCTACTTTTAGTACTTTGGCAAATTCTCTTGCTACTGATGGTTTTTCTGTTATTAGTAGTTTCATTTTATCATCCTTTTATTTTTGTATATATTGGTTATAGTAACACAAAAGGCTTAAATTTACAATTAATTTTAAAAATTAATTCTAAATTTAAGCCCCTTAATTATTAGTCGTTGCTATATGGTAATATAGCTATTGCTCTAGCTCTCTTGATTGCTAAAGTTATATCTCTTTGATGTTTGCTGCATGCTCCTGTTGTTCTTCTTGGTAATATTTTTCCTTTATCGTTTATGAATTTTTTCATAACATCAGCATTTTTATAATCTAATACAAAGTTTTTGTCTCCACATAGTGGGCAAACTTTCTTTCTTTGTTTTTTAAATCTTGGATTATAGTCTTCATCATAATTTTTATTGTTTCTGTTATTTCTTTTTGTATTTTTCTTGTCTGCCATTTTCTTTTCACCCCTATTCTATAAATTAAAATGGTAAATCATCACTTGCTGATACTTCAAAGTCTGAGGCATCTCCCATTCCACCTGGCATTGTAGCTCCAAAAGTATTTTCAAATGATGAAGATGCTCCATCACCATCTCTTCTGCTATCTGCAAAATATACTTCTTCTGCAACTACTTCTGTTATATAGTGTTTTGTTCCGTTTTGATCATCCCATGTTCTTGTTTGTAATCTTCCGATTACTCCTACTTGTTGACCTTTTTTAAAGTATTTGCTACAAAATTCTCCTGTTTTACTCCAAGCTACTACATTAAAGAAGTCCGCTTGTCTTTCTTCTCCTTGTCTTGCAAATCTTCTGTTTACAGCTAGTGAGAATGATGCAACTAGTGTATTGTTTGTTTGTGTGTATCTTACCTCTGGGTCTCTTGTTAATCTACCCATTAAAATTACTTTGTTCATATTTTATACCTTTCCTTTCTTTAATAAAGGCCCCTTATCTTTATTTAGTTTTAATTATTAGTCTTCTTTTCTTACAACGATGAATTTTATTACTTCATCTGTTATTCTGTAATTTCTTTCTAATTCAGCTATTGAATCTGGTTTAGCTTCGAAATTAATTAATATGTAGAATCCTTCTTTGTTTTTCTTTACTTCATATGCTAATTTCTTTTTTCCTTGATTTTCATATGATTCTACTTTTCCATTTTCATTTATTAATCCTGTAAATTTGCTTTCTAAAGCTTTTAGAGCTTCATCAGTACAATTTGGATTAATAATGATTATACTTTCGTATTTGTTCATTATTTTCACCTCCTTTTGGATATATAACCCACAACTTCTTTGTGAGTAAGGTTTTTCAACGTTTCTTATTTTATCACATAAATTTGCTTTTGACAAGGGGTTTATTGACTTTTTTTGTGTTTTGTGGTATTATTCTTTATCATATATTAATCCCAAGGAGGGTTTCCATATGGACGAAGAGGAAAAAGTATTAGAAAGCATTAAAGATGAAGGTTTTGACCTTATATCTAGAAGTGCAAGTAAAGAGGAATTATGCAACTTTTTCGACGTCTCTTTAAAAAAGCTTACAAAACCGGATTTAATCAAAAAATTTGAAGAATATAAACTCATCTTAAAGGAAATGGATGAGATTCTCCATTGAAAGCTTTCTCGGCTTATCTATATAACAGATAAGCCGAGTTTTCTTTATTTTAATAAAACCTGGTCATTTATCAAGATTTATTGACTTTTTTTGCATTTAGTGATATTATGTTAATATATTAAATCCAAGGAGGAATTGCATTATGAAAAAAGCAGAATTTGAAATCCAAAGAGAAAAATGTTACAACCTTATTCAGATAGCAGAAGACCTACTTGAAGACGGTGTAAAGCCTGATGACATCGTTGAATATCTTAACGAAATGAAGGAAGAGGAACTCTCCAGAGCATTTCCATTTTATGGGATCTTTTGTGGTTTTCTTTCTGCAAATTTTAATTAAAAAATATCCGCCGACTACTGTTTTTTTAGTAGTCGGCGGATATTTCTATCCAAATAAACTTATTTGATTACTTTCCTGCATTCCCTCAAAAACTCCAAATTCTCTTAATAAATCTACAGTAGAATCTCCAAGTTTTGCAGCTAACCTTACTTCATCTATTGACATAAATTCTTCTCCTCTTTTTGCTGCCTCATAAAGAGATTTTGCAGCAATGGGTCCAAATCCTGCAATACTTGAAAATGGTGGTCTTATTCCCTCATCTTCAACCAAGAAATTCTTGTAATGAGATTTATATAAATCAATTGGTAAAAATTTTATTCCTCTTTCATACATTTCCAAAACAAGTTCAAGAACTGCATACATATCTTGTTCTTTTTTAGTTGCTGTATTTCCTTTCATATCTATTTCTTTCATTTTATTTTTAACTTTTTCTTTTCCTAAAATCATAAATGCCGCATCAAAGTTGTCTGCTGCTCTTATTGAGAAAAATGCTGAATAATATGCTTTTGGAATATGAACCTTAAACCAAGCTATTCTAAAGGCATTTGTTACATAAGCTGCCGCATGGGCTTTTGGGAACATGTATTTTATTTTCTCACAAGAAGCTATATACCATTCTGGCACATCGTGTTCTCTCATCATTGCCTTATATTCTTCCCATTTTGGCTCTTTTCCTTTTGCAACTTTTCCTTTACGTACTGCTTCCATTATTTTAAAGGATTTGTTTGGATCTAGTCCTTTTTTTATTAAATATATCATTATATCATCACGACAACATATAGCTTCTTTTAGAGTTACAGTTCCTTCTTCTATTAATGTTGCAGCATTATTTAACCATACGTCAGTTCCGTGTGATAGACCAGATATTCTTATTAATTCGTCAAATGTTGTAGGCTTTGTATCTACTAGCATTCCTCTTACGAATTTTGTTCCAAATTCCGGCACCCCAAAACTTCCAACTTTTGACCTTATTTGCTCTGGTGTTACACCTAAACTCTCTGTTGAGCAAAATAGTGACATTGTTGCTTTATCATCTAGTGGTACTTTTGTTGGGTCAACTTTTGTTATGTCTTGTAACATTCTTATAACTGTTGGATCATCGTGTCCTAGTATATCTAGTTTCAATAGGTTTTGGTCTATTGAGTGGTAATCAAAGTGTGTTGTTATAATATCTGAATTTGGGTCATCTGCTGGGTGCTGAACAGGAGTAAATTCATATATTTCTCTTCCTTTTGGTACAACTATAATTCCACCTGGGTGTTGGCCTGTCGTTCTTTTTATTCCTGTACATCCAACTGCCAACCTTGTTGCCTCTGCTTGGCTTACTGGTATGTTTCTTTCCTCGAAATATTTTTTTACATATCCAAATGCAGTTTTGTCTGCAACTGTACCAACAGTTCCTGCTTTAAATGTTGTTCCTTTTCCAAATATTACTTCTGTGTATTTATGTGCTTTTGCTTGATATTCTCCAGAGAAGTTTAAGTCTATATCTGGCTCTTTGTCTCCATTGAATCCAAGGAATGTTTCAAATGGTATATCCATTCCGTCTTTATCTAGTCTTGAACCACATTTTGGACATTTTTTATCTGGCAAGTCAAATCCGTTTCCATAGCCATAATCTGTAAAATCTACATATTTACATTTTGGACATCTATAGTGTGGTGGAAGTGAATTAACTTCTGTTATACCTGTCATATTTGCAACAAAGGATGAACCGTACAGAGCCTCTTGAACCTACTATATAACCATCTTCATTTGATTTCCATACCAGTTTTTGTGCAATTATGTACATAACTGAGAATCCATTTTTTATTATAGAATCTAACTCCTTATCAAGTCTTGTTTGTACCTGTTCTGGTAAAACTTCTCCATATAATTTATGTGCTCTGTCATAAGCTATATCTTTTATTGTTTGCTCACAACCAGGAATATGTGGTGGGCATTTTTCTTGTGATATTGGTGAAATTTGCTCACACATATCTGCTACTTTATTTGTATTTGTTACAACAACTTCATAAGCTTTTTCTTCACCTAGGTATTTAAACTCATCTAGCATTTCATTTGTTGTTCTTAAATATAAAGGTGCTTGATTGTCTGCATCCTTGTAGCCTTGACCCGCTTCTAGTATTCTACGATATACTTCATCTTGTGGGTCCATAAAATGTACATCACAAGTTGCAACAACTAACTTATTTAGCTTTTCTCCTAATGCTACAATCTTTCTATTTATATCTTTTAAAGCTTCATCATCTTTTACAACACCATTTCTTACCAAAAATTCATTATTACCAATTGGCTGAATTTCTAGGTAATCATAGTCATTTGCAATTTCTTCTATTTCTTCGTCTGACCTTCCAAGTTCTATTGCTTGGTATAATTCTCCTGCTTCACAAGCACTTCCAAGTATTAATCCTTCCGAATATTGTTTATACAAACTTTTTAATATTCTAGGTTTTTTATAGAAATATTTTAAGTGTGATATTGAAACTAATTTATATAAATTTCTTAGTCCTACATAGTTTTTTGCAAGTATTATTGCGTGATATGGTTGTAGTCTTTTATATTCTTCTGCTTTTGCTTTTTCATCTTCACATTTAGTAGCAATATCTCCAACAGTTTTAGCTCCTCTTTCTTTTAATGTTTTCATCATTTCTTTTAAAACTTTGACTGTTGTATCAACATCATCTAATGCACGGTGAGCTACTTCTACCTTTATTTTTAGGTGTTCCGCAATTTTTCCAAGTTTATGTTTTTTTAGCTCTGGATATAGTTTTCTAGCTAGAGGCAAGGTATCTACATAAGTATAGTCAAATTCGTAGCCTAGGTCTTTTGCAACTGTTTTTAAAAATCCTATATCAAATGTCGCATTATGTGCAACTAGTACAGTTCCTTTTATAAATTCTAGAACTTTCGGAAACATTTCTTCTATTGTTGGTGCATCTTTTACCATATCATCTGTAATATTAGTTATTTCTTGTACTCTTTGTGGAATAGGCTTTTCAGGGTTTACAAATTCACAAAATTCTTCTAGGACCTCCCCGTCTTTTATTTTCATTATTCCTATTTCTGTTATTTTTTCTGTTTTAGCTGAAAGTCCTGTTGTTTCTAAGTCTAATACACAATATGTTGTATCTATATTTTGTCCTTTATCATTTACGACAACAGGTGAACCATCTGGCACTAGGTATGCTTCTACTCCATAGATTATTTTCATGTCTGGATTATCTAGTCCAAGTAATTTATGGGCCTCTGGAAATGCTTGTACAACTCCGTGGTCTGTTATTGCTAGGCTCTTCCACCCCCATTTCATTGCTCTTTTTATTAGGTCTGTACATGAAGTCATTGCATCCATCTGGCTCATTTGTGTGTGCATATGTAGTTCTACTCTTTTTATGTCTGCTAAGTCTTGACGTACTTGTCTTTTTATTCCTTCTGTTTCTATTACTACATTTGCTAGAATTTCCATTTCATGTGTAAAGTTACTTATTCCTGATTTTCCTTCTAGTTTTACTCCTTTTGCCGATGATAGTCTTTTTACTATTTTTGCTTTTTCTTCTGGTTTGGCAAATACTTTACAAGTTATTGTACTTGTTCCATCATATACATTAAATGAAATTAAGAATTTACCGCTTTTTAGTTCTTTTTCTTCTATACTTCCACCTAATATTTCTCCACTTATTGCTGCCATATCATCATCTGGCGAAATGTCTACTACTTTTATTATGTTTGTTCTTAGGTTTGGATTTCTTCCACATATTAAAGGCGTCTCTTCCTCTGGTTCTTCCATTACAGGTGGCATATCTGGAGGAGGAGGAATTGGTGGCATATCTCCAGTTGGTGGTAATGAATTTTGATTATTTGGTGCTTTATCCTTTTGATTTTTTGGAATTGATGCTTGCTTTTTATTTGCCATTTCTTCTGCAATTTGCTCTCCTATTGCCATATGTTCTAGAGCTTTTTGAATTGCCATATTTTTGCTTTGCTCTCTTCTTTCTTCTAAAGCTTTTGCATCTTCTTCATTTATATTTTCTACAAACTCCACTTTATAATTGTATCCAAATAAGTTGTTTATTACTCTTTCTAGCTCTCTATCTAATTTTCTTCCCCTTAAGAAGTCTGCCCCTTTTATTTTCATACTTACTATTATTTTGTTATTTGTTACTTCAATTGTACTTTTTAGCAGTATCATTGGTCTCATTAGTGGGTATTTGTGTACCATATAGCATATTAGGTTTTCCCATTCTTTTTCTATTGGTTTTATTGTTACATTGTCTGAATATTTTATTTTTATGTCTATGTTTAAGAATTGGAATCTTTCTTTTAGGAATTTTTCAAAATACCATAGTTCTTTTATTTCTAGGTAGTTTTCACTTTCTAGGTCTATTTCTAGTACATTTGCTTTTTTTATTAGATTTAGTTCTAGTATTTTGGCTTGTTTTATTATGTTTTCTGTTTGGTAGTCACTAAATACTTCACTTATTAGTTTGGTTGTTTGCATTTTCTCGCTCCTTTGAGAGTGAATTATATATCATTTTTTGTTTTTGTTCAATTTTGATTTTTGTTTTTTTTGGTGGTTTTTCTCTGTTTTTGGTGGTTTTGCTTTCGATGTCTTTTATTCGCTTTTATAGTTATATTTCTTTTTCTTGTCTATCTTCATACCATTTCTTTTTTCTTTCTAATTCTATCTCTATATTTTTTACATCATAGCTTTCTGCTCTTTTAACTTCTTTTATAAAGTCAACTATTGCTAAACCATATATAAGCACATCATAATCTATAAAGTGATTACTATTTTTCTCTTTCTTTATTGTCGTTTCATATGATATATATAGAAAATCATCTTTATATAAATGATTTGTAAAATAGTTGGCTTTATATAATATCTTTTATATTTATAATTGAAATATAGTGATTTCTTTCTCCATAGTATAATTTAATAAAATTTTCTGGTAATTCATCTTCGGAAATTTTAGTTTTATATATTCCTTTTTCAAAAAGGTAATTATTTTCGTCTTTCACTTTTTCCAATTTATTATTTACAGTTTTAAATTTGCTATCTGTATAAAAATTTGAATATTTCTTTCCCTTCATATATTCCTCCATTTGTTATATTTTATATTAAAACTTTCATTATTACATAAAAAAGAGACTAAGAGCATTAGAATAACTTTTCCATGTCCTCAGCCTATTAAAAATATGTCAAACAAATTAAGTATTTATATCTTAATCGTTTGAACTTAGAAAGTTTAGGTGGGGTGGTACTCCCACATCTCCTACATCTTGCGATGGGCTACGGCTACCAGTTCCGTCCTCAGAAACTTCCTTTACTATTATATGTTATTTTTATTCTAACATACATTTTTGCTTATTATTCCAATTTGCTTGTTCACTTTTCCCTCTTTGGCATTTCTTAACTTCAAAATTTATTTGATATTTCGAATTAATAATAAAATTTACTTTTGTTGAATTCAATATTGTGATTATATTCTATAATTTACCATAAGTCAAGAAAAATCGTTCGACAAATTTCGACAAAGCTCACAAAAACTTGTGAAATCTGATTACAATTTTTGTTTTATTCATCAAAACTATAAAAAACATCATTTTCAACATTCAATATTTCCTCTCTAATTTTAGGAATAATATTTTCAGGCAAATTTTCTACTTCAAACCATTTTAATTCCTTGCATTTTTCTGGTTCATTATTTATCAAAATCCCCTTATATTTATTTACACTAAATACAGATTTTAACATATTATTTCTAAAATGATGATATATATGTACCATTTTCATATCTTCTCTAAAAATATCTATTCCAATTTCTTCTTTTGCCTCACGAATCATTGCAGCAAATAGATCTTCATCTTTCTCTACATGACCACCGGGTAAATCATAGTATCCATCTCGATATCCAGTGTTTTCTCTTAGAGATAATAATATTTCCTCTTTATTATTTTCATTTTTTCTTTTTAATAATAAATCCACAACAATTTTACTTTTATATCTTTCCTCCATCATAATACCTCCTAAACATTTTTTAATAAATACTCTTCTGTTATTGGAACTGTCCCCTCTACACCATATCCAAGCTTTTGTTTTTCATCTCTATGGAAATCGCTTCCTCCACTTATTTTTAAATTTTTCTCTTTTGCAAATCCCTTTATAAATTCAATTTGCTCTAGACTGTGTCTTGTGTGTATACATTCAATTCCATCTAATATTCCTAACTCATACATATCACCAATATATTTTTTATGGTCAATATCTTTATAATCAAATGGATGTGCCAAAAATACTTCTCCACCTGTGCTACGAATTAAGTTTGCAACTTCTTTTGCAGTTGGCAATTTTTTTGTCATATCAATATAGAAAGGTGAATTTGGATTGTGAACAAATCCCCTCGCAAAGCTTTTCTTTCTGTCTTTTCCTAACATTTCATCTAATATTAAATCATTTTCTTTGAATTCCATCATATGATATTTTAAAACTGTGCTTGCTTTATCATTTGGTGTTTTTATGTCTAAACTTTCGTCTATTTTTATACCTTGTGTTTTACATACTGATTTTAAAAATTCTAAATTTTTTCTTTCGTAATTCATAATTTCTTCATCTGTTTTTTTATTAATTAAATTGCTTCTGTTTATTTCTTTCCAATTAAAATTATAGCCTAACATATGAAAGTCTTTATGTTCATAGACGAAATCAAATTCTATTCCTGTTATAATTTTTATTCCATAGGTATTTATTTTCTTGCTTTCAATTTCGTCATATGCTCCGAACAACATTATGGTCACAAAATGATATTGTTGTTATTTCTTGTTTTTTCGCCCTTTCTAAAATTTCTTCTACTTTTAGTCTACCATCTGAATTTGTGGTATGTACATGTAAATCAATCATTTACAAATTTCTCCTTTAATTTATATTTGAACCAAATTTCATTTTTTATTTCCAGCATATAAATAAAAGTTGAAACTAAAGAGATTGCCCCCTTGGTTCCAACTTTTGATTTTTTCAATATTTAATTATCTCATTTCCGATATTGATAGTTTACACTTTTTTTTAGGTCTTGTCAATAGATTTCATTAAATTTCAAACTAGATTTTATTGCCTCTTTGCGTAGTATTTTGCTGATATCATTGCTTAAATATCATGCCTATTGGTATTATATATATCATTACTCTTGGTATTTTATTTTAACTTCACAATCAGAACGAGTTCCATTCCAATTTGAATCCCAATCGCTTAGTGGGTTTTCTCCTGATTTGTATGGTACTGTTACTGTTATTGAAGGTATTCCATAAAAAATAAGTTCTCCTATTGTAGTTACACTTGATGGTATTATTATATCTGTTAAACTACTGCACCTATCAAATGCAAGTCTTCCAATACTTGTCACACTTGATGGTATTGTTATATTTTTTAAACTACTACATTGAGCAAATACAGATTCCCCTATACTTTTTACGCCAAGTTGAATAGTTACATTCGTTAAACAACTGCAGCAATAAAATGCACCATCTTCAATACTTGTCACACTTGATGGAATTGTTACATTTTCTAAACTACTGCAAGCCCAAAATGCATATTTTCCAATACTGGTCACAGTTGATGGAATCCCTACGTTTTTCATCTCAACAGTTCCGCAAAAAGCATAATTTCCAATCTCTTCAATTCCATATGAAATAGTTATTCTTTTTATAGTTTTTTGCCCTTTTATATATTCAGACCCCTTCCATATTTTGTTGCCACTGTCATCAAGAATGGCATCACTCCAAATTGAGCCAGTCCTATCTATTCCTACTTTCTTTACTTTTTTTCCACCGATATAATTAGGTATTACAACTTCTGTATCGCTTCCTTTATATTCTGTAATTGTTAATGTTCCATCATCATTTGGTTCATATTTCCAATCCGCTGCATTTTTTGGCTCTACAACAGATTTATCTTCTCCAGTCAACAATGTCACATCTCCATTGTCAACTCTATAGTTATGATTTGTTTTAACAAATTTTACATAAAATACTCTATTTCCAATATCTGTCGTTTCAGTTTTCGATGTTCCATCTTCATCTTTTCCAACTACTTCATTTAATTCATTTTGCAATTCTTCTGCTGTTATTGATTCACCTAGTTTTTTTGTTATTGCTGAATTGTATGATAGTTGTACTTGTTCTTTTTCAGTTGAATTCGAATATTCTTCCTTTGCTTCACTTGCCCTATTTAGTATACCATTTTGCCCCATTAGCATTGAAATACTTATTCCTGCTAATATTAGTAATACAATTATTGTGACTACAAGAGCTATTAGAGTAATACCTCTTTTTTCTTTGAATCTTTGTAAATTCATTTTTTCTTCCTCCTTTTTTAGGTATTCTGCTTTGAAAAAACGCTAAAAACAACCAAAATAGACCTATACTTTTATAGGTTTATTTTGGTTGCTTTTTTATATTTTATTCCTCTTTTTTTTAATGACCCGTGTATGTACTCCCACAAAGGTTTTGGCGTTTTTTATCATTTGCACTTCTATACCTCTTTTTATTTTTATTCTTTGCTTCTTTTTTATACTATTTTTTTTACTTTGTCAAGTGACTTTTATACATATTTTTATATAGTACTATCTTATTCCGTATCAAAGTATTTTTTATTCAAGTCTGCTGTACAAATAAAAATATTATTTTTGTTATTCAAAAGTTGGATATCCACTTTTACCAAAACTCCACTTTTTCCAATCAGATGTATCTATTTCCTCACCTTTTAATTCTTCTATATTAGAATTTAATTCATCCACAAAAGATGTACTTTTAATATCATTTAATTCTTTAATGTTAATTTCTACACTTGAAGAATTTCCAATAGGTTGATTGGTGCTTTTTTTGCAATATACATTTTTAGCAGTTACAATGTAATCTTTGTATGCACCTGCTCCTCCATTATATAGACCTAATATGTCTCCGGTTTTATTGGCAACACTACCTCTAACATTACCTATATTATATGAATTGTATATATTGATTGTTGTATTCCAATATTTGTATCCAACCAAACCGCCCACAATCTCCTCACCTTTTACATCTCCTAAGTTGTATGAATTGGAAATTGTAATTACTGCTCTTACATTTTCCGCTAAAATTCCTCCTGAGAACTTTTTTCCTTGTATAGAACCTTCGTTAGATGAATTAGTTATAGTTATATTACTTGCATATTGATATCCCCCAATACCTCCAGCAGATATATTTGAACTTATATCACCGTAATTACAGCAGTTTTTTATGATGCCCTTAACACCTCCTCCAATAATTCCTCCTGCATTTCCATTTACATAAGTAGCATTGGGTCTATCACTTCCTAATGACTGTACATTTCCATAATTAATGCACCCCTCAATCGTACCTGCACCATATCCCGCAATTCCACCTGCAGAAGCTTCTTTTGCCAAAATATTTGCATAATTTTTGCATCCTTGTAAATATATGTCTGTATAATTCCTGCCACAAATTCCACCCGCACTGCCACTTTCAGAAATAACTGTTCCAGAAATTGTTAATTGTTTCACACATGAACCATCTCCCCTTCCTATCAATCCTGCATCTCCAGAAGCATTTACATATAAATTATCTATTCTGAAATTTTCGCCTAAAAACACTCCATTAAAAATTGCAACTGGTGTAAAACCAACTCCACTTTGCATTTCTTTAATTAACGAAGTTGTTTCGCCATCTTGATTTATATCTCCATAACTTACAGTTTCGGAATCATTATATGAGAACTTTGACTTAAAATTCAAATCTCTTTTTAACTTTATATACGCCTTTTTATAAGAATTATATTTTTTAGAAAACTCTATTAAATCTTCTATACACCATATTTCAAAAGGTTTCTCTTCACTTCCATCTAAACTTTCTCCATCCTTGCCTTTAGTTATATCTCCTGGGAAATTATCTTTGATAAAAATTAGAGGCTCACTTACATTTCCATCTTTATCCACAGTATAATATCTATTACTTTCTTTAAATAGTATTTCAAATTCGTTTCCTACATCTGTAGCTTCTGTTTTTCCTTCTGCTTCTTTATCTAACTGATTTTGCAGTTCATCTTGTTTTAGGTCTCCATATTTATTTTTTCCAATAGCATTTACTGTTGCTCTTTGAACTATTTCTTTTTCGTTTCCAATTTCGTTTTTTTCTTTTGCCTTATTTGCATTTTTTATTATCCCGATTCTCACCTGTTACCATGCTTATTGTTATTGTCGATAATATTAATATTACAATAATTGTAACTACTAGCGCTAGTAATGTAATACCTTCGTTTTTCTTTAATTTTACTTTTAAATTCATTTTTTTCCCCTTTAGATATTTTGTTTCAAAAACGTCAAAAACAACCAAAATAGACCTATACTTTTATAGGTTTATTTTGGTTGCTTTTTTATATTTTATTCCTCTTGTTTTTAAATTACCCGTGTGTGTGTGTACTCCCACAAGGGTTCTGGTGTTTTTTATCATTTGCACTTCTATACCTCTTTTTATTTTTATTCTCTGTTTCTTTTTTATACTATTTTTTTTACTTTGTCAAGTGATTTTTTGCACCTTTTTTTGCATAAGTTTAATTAAATTTTAAATCTATTTATAAATTCATAGATTTCCTTAGCTAAAATCCCTTCCTTTCCAGAATATGAATGATTTGCACCATTAATATAGTTAATATCAGTAGTTTTATTTTTTAATTTATACTTTAATGTATTTATCAAATAATTTACATCTTGCGTTATTAATTCTTGTTCGCTCCCCCATCTCATAAATAGCGGTACTTTTATTTTGTTCAATTCTTCATAATTGTAATTTTCATTATTATATTGAGCAAAATTAATATTTTCGTAATATTTAGCATATCTTAAAAATGTTTTTACTGAAAAAGGATGTATTGATGTTTCCATTGGCATTAATTCATCCAATTTATTTTCTTTTTCCTTAACATTTGCTAGTTCTATAAATTTCTTTGGAGTAAAAGTATTTATTATATCAGGTATATCCACCAACGATAATAATATTATAGCTTTTATATATTTTAAATATAGATTATTTTCTTTTAACATCTTGTTATATGTATATACAATTTTTGTAGATCCTAAGCTATGTCCTTGTAAATAAATATTTTTATATCCTAAATCAACTGCAAATTTAATTGCTCCTACAATGTCATAAAAACATTCCTCTACATCTTCATATGCAGTACCTTGTAGTGCTTTTTCTCCATTTTCTTTTTGGCAATATTTAATAATTTCACTACCTCTATTATTAAAACATAATGTGTCAATATTTAATTCTGCTACTTTATTTGATATTACCTTTTCTCTGTTTTTAAAACAATTACTTGTCATTCCATGTATTTGTATTAAAATGCTATTAGTATTTTTTTGACATTTGTTTAAAAATCCATCTAATATAATTCCATCAGTAGCATTAAATTTTATTATTTTAGTTTTCATTGCGTATGTTTTCTCCCTATCTTTTAGATTTTCTACATTATAGCAAATAAACATTTGTCACACAAGTTAAAATTAATATTTCATACAATTTATAGAGAAATCACACCTTGCAGAATTTTCTCATAAAATATTATAATACACTTATCAAAAATTATTAAGAAAGGACTAAAATTAAATGAAAAAAATATTTTTTTTATTTACACTAATATTTTCTTTTGAAATTTTAAATTTTACTGCATCTTACGCTTCCTCTCTTCCTATATATGATGAAACCTACAACAATAATCAAGGTGCAATTTATGCAAATGGAACACCTATTATAGTATCAGAAGAAAATGGCAAAACCGTTGTATCTTGGGAAAATGGAAGTCAAATTGTACCAAATAGTGTGACAATTTTTGGCGGTGGAAATGGAGGAAATTTTACTTCATCTAGCATTGTAATGAATGGTGGAACTGTTCAAAACCTTGTAGGTGGAGGAATTGGCTTTACCGAAGAAAATTCTTCTTATGTTTCTAATACAAAAATAATTATAAATAGTGGCAATGTAACAAATGCTATTGTAGGAGGAGGATATTTTTATGCAACGGTTGATACCTCTAATATAGAATTAAATGGAGGCAACATTTTTTCTATGCAAGGTGGCGGAATTGCAACTGGTAAAATTAGTGGCAAAAATTATTCTGTTGGAACTAAAGATGATGCTATCAATTCTAAATGCCGTGTAAATACTGCAAATACTATTGTAAATGACGGAGCTATCCAATCTCTTCTTTTTGGTGGAGGCCAAGGTTATTCTTATACAGGAACTGCAAATCTTACTATTAATGGTGGTGATATGAGTAAAGCTTATGTAACTGCTGGAGGCTCTAATGGGTATACAGGTAATTGTACTGTTAAAATTAATGGTGGTTCTATTTATTTGTATCAATCTGTAAATAGAGGTACTGTCGAAAGTGCTCATGTTGAGCTTAGCTCTGGCTCTATTGATAAATTTTATGTTGGCGGTGAAACTGAGGATTCAACAGTTACTGGCGTGATAGATACTGTTAATACTAATTTGATTGGTGGTAATATTGGTAACTTAAATGCTGGAACTAGCAATAGTTCTGTAATTTCAATTGATAATGATAATTTTAAGGTCATTTCTACTGATGAAGTTAAAATTACCAATGATACTATAGAGGATTCTAAAATTAAAATAGATTATGATTTTGATATTTCAGATGATAATTTAGTTTTGTTTATTAACAAAAGCAAAAAAATAGATTTAACTATTAAAACCGTTCCTGAAAATTACGAAGGTATTTTTGATGATGTTATTAGTTATAATTGTCAAAATTCTGATATTGCCCGTGTAAATGATGATGGAGTTGTAACTGGTATATCTAAGGGAAATACTATTATAGATGTTAAAGTTGGTACTAAAATGAAAACTGTCAATGTTGAGGTTAAAGATTTTGGGTTGTTAATTATTGCTGGAATTGCTATGTTGATTTTATATGTTGTTATTCTTTTTCTGATATTTGGGGTTTATGTGCCAATATGGTAGATTAAATTTTTTGTCAAGTTATTTCTCTAACGAGAAATAACTTTTATTTTTTTGGTTTTTATTTCGTGTTTAAGAAATTTAATTGTCTTTTCGGTTATTTGTGACTTTTTTGTTCGGTTATTTGAAAATATCTTCAAAATAATTTTTGTCCCAAAAAGAACCGGTCCCAATGGGTCAATTTACCCAAAAAGAACCGGTCCCAATGGGTCATTTACATCTCCACAACTACCTCATTTACTCTACCATCATCAACCAACAAAATTGCCTTATTCAATACTTCTTCGCCATTCACTAAAACTCTATTCACCCCAAAACACTTCCCACTTGGATTTTTCACCTTAATATTATAAATACTCCTACCAAACTTATACCTCATACTAAATTCTCGCCAATCCTTAGAAATGCAAGGATTAATTTTAAGCATATTGTTTTCAATCTTAAACCCTAAAATATACTCAATTCCAGCCTTGTAAAACCAACTTGAGGATCCTGTATACCAAGTCCAACCTCCGCGTCCTGCAAGGTTTGAAGCTCCATATACATCAGCTGCAATAACATATGGTTCAACTTTGTATTTATTTGCTGATTCTTTTGTTTTAGAATGTTCAATTGGATTTATCATATTGTAAAAATTAACTGCCTTGTCACCAAATTTTAGCATAGCTTCAGCTATAATTACCCACACACTTGCATGCGTATATTGTCCGCCCATTCTCACGAACACCTGGCAAATAAGATTTTATATAACCCGGATTTAGTTTTCCATTTACAAATGGAGGGTCTAATAGTTTTATTATTCCATTTTCTTTGTCTACTAAATGATTTTCTAAACTTTCCATAGACACCAATTGTTTTGCCATATCTCCTGCTCCTGAGATTACAGACCAACTTTGTGCGATACTATCTATTCTGCATTCTTCATTTTCTATACTTCCTAAAATTTGTCCATCATCCATATAAGCACGTCTAAACCACCTGCCATCCCAGCATTTGATGTTTAGGGCAATTCTTAGGTCCTGTAAGATTTTTTTGTATCTTTCTTCTTTTTCTCGGTCTCCTTTTTGTCTTATAAATGGCAAAAACCTATTAATTACTAAATACTGGAAAAATCCTAACCATACACTTTCGCCTTTTCCTTTATTCCCAACAGTACTAAATCCGTCATTCCAGTCACCTGTTCCGATTTTTGGTATTCCATGTTCTCCAAAGTTTAAAGTTTTTTCTATTGCTCTTATTGAATGGTCATATATTGAACCTTGGATTTCCGAGCTTTTATATAGGTCATATCTTTCTTCTTCATCTTCTTTTAAAACTTCTCCTTGTAAATATGGTGTTTTTATTTCTAAAATTTTACTATCTCCTGTTGCCTCTATATATTCTTCTACCATAAAAGGTAACCACAATAAGTCATCTGAAAACCTTGTCCTTATTCCTCTTGAAGTTTCCTCGTGCCACCAATGTTCTACATCTCCTTCTATAAATTGATGCATGGAATGTTTTATTATTTGTTCTTTTACCTTATTTGGATTTGTATATTTTAAGCACAAAGTGTCTTGTAATTGGTCTCTAAATCCATAGGCTCCACCTGATTGGTAAAATCCTGTTTTGCCATATAATCTACTTGATATTGTTTGGTATAAAGCCCAACCATTAAGCATTATATTCATAGATTCTATTGGAGTATAGACTTGCAATCTTTCTAAAGTATCTTTCCAGTTTCGTTTTACTGCCTCTAACTCTTGTTTACAATTTTGAATTTTGTTATATTTATATGCCATATTTTTTCCATCTATAATATTTTCACATACACCTAAATTAAGCACAATTTCTTTTGATGACATACTATCTAACTCGATATCAATTTGAATTGCAATACAATTTGTTGAGCCAAAGCCTGAGGAATTGTTTAGCCTAACCTTTTTAAGTCCATCTGGATTTGAAATTCCGCCTTTTCCTAGAAATAGCTTTTTATCTCCTGTAAAACTTTTTATTTTTTCACTACTTGTCAAAAATACCTTATTTTTAAATGTTGCCTCATATAAATTTTCACCAATTACCATATTTGAATTATCATCATAATTTATTTTTATACATCCATCTGATTTTATTTCATCTTCACCTAAAACTGGTTTTATATAATATACAAGTTTTAATTTTCTCCTTTCAGGATTGTTATTTGTAAGCCTTAATATACTTAGTTTTGCAGTATCTAAGCAAGGTACAAACATCTCTAATTCCTGATTTATTCCTAAACTATTATGAATAAATTTACTATATCCAAATCCATAAATTATGCTATAATCATTTTCGTCTGGCATAGGATTTAATCCAAGCGACCACTTCTTTCCTGTTTTATAATCTTCTAAATATATAATCTCTGATGGGTCATCTAAAAATGCTCTATTTGACCAGTTTGATATCCTATTTAATCTGCTATTTTTATACCACGTATATCCTCCCATATTTTCTGTAACTAGTGTTCCAAAATTTTCATTTGCAATAATATGGCTCCATACTGTTGGTAATCTATTTTGTTTATTTACTTTAATTAGATATTCTTTTCCATCTGGCGAAAATGCCCCATAGCCGTTGTAATACTTGTTTTCGTTACTTTTTAAAATGTCAATTTCTGTTCCCATTTGAGGGCTTTCTATATTTTCATCTTCAATATATTCTTCTGGTATATTTTGAACACTTGCTAAATATTCTTCTTCAATATCTTCTACCAAATGTCTTAAGTCCCCTAAATGTGCGTCAATTGTGAAACTTGATAGAAAGTTTATTAAATCTAAGTCTTTTTTAGGTAACTCACTTTTTTGTAATACAAAAATTCCACCTCTTATATTTTTTAGGAAAAATAAATGTCTGTCTAAAATTTGAGAATCGATTTCCTCTCTTACATAATTTTCATAACTATGGTTTTCCTCATCTAAAAATACCAAATCTATTTTTATATTTTTGCTTCTAAAAAATTCGTACATCTTTAGAACTTGTTTTATTACATAAATGTCATTGCTATCTCGTATTTTTACTAAAATGATTATTAAATCTCCTGAAATACCATATTTCCATATATCACTTTGACTATATCTTGTAACATTTAATTTTTTTATTTGTCTTGATCTTATAGGATTATCGAAAAGTATATATCCTAAAACTTTTTGGTATATTTCCATTTCTTTTGCTTTTACATCTAAATACCTACTTTCAGCTTCTGCTTTTGCTCTTGATATTTCAAATGCTCTTTTTATATTTTCTAAGTTTTTGTATTTATCTAAGTTTTTGATAGCAGATTCTTTCGTTTTATCAACCGAAATAATCAAACTTATCATTCTTTTTTGTCCGCCGCCTAATTTTATCGTTTTTCTTAATGCTACCATCGGTTCTGTAACTAAACCTAATTTCTTAGAAAACGGTAGTGACTTCTCTATTGCTACTGGTATTTTTAAGTTTCCTCTTTCATTTAGTCTTTCTTTGTCTATTTCAAATTCGTTATCCACAATTGTCTCACAATCTGTTAAAAATGCTGTCTCTAAGTAGATTTCCTCTTCGTCTTTGTTTCTTTTTTTACGTTTTACTTCTAGTATATTGTTTTCGTTATCATAATCATATAGTAAAAATAAATTGTTAAATGCAGGATGTGCATAGTCTTGCTCCCTTTTCGAAAGTATTGGTTCAAAAACTCCTGTTACTTCTAAAGTTTCTTCCCTTCCTCCCTTATTTTCTAGTTCTAAACATCTTATTTCTACACCTTCTTCAGTATCTAACGTTATTTTTAAGTTTGTTTTTATATATCCAAAATCTTTTTCATAAGAGATCTGATCTGGCATAAAACTTGCGGTTGTTCCATCTTCCCCAACAGTTAAAATATTTTGATTTTCTATATTTTTTACATACATAAAAATTCCTTGATTATAGTCAGCCGTCTTTTTAAATCTATTTACATATATATCACCAAATTTACTAAAGCCTTGGAGTCTTTGGTTACAGCAAACAGTATAATTTCCATTTGATATTACATTTGACCTCATTAGTCTTTCATCAATCTTTTTATATGATACAACAGAGTAATTTTCATAATCTTGATATTTCTGTTTTTCTGGCTTTTCTTTTTCTTCTTTTGTTACAATAAATGTTTCTGGCATTTTCTCCTGTAACAAAATTGATACTGCCTCTACCTCTGGATTTTTCATAAATCTTTCCTGAAAAATATTGTTATTTATTAAATTATTTATTGATAATAGTATTAAAGCTTGATGGTGTGCCATATATGTTTTTACAACATTTGCTTCCTCATTTGCCTTAAGCCTTTGTGGTGAAAAATCTAAACTTTCGTAAAATCCATATTTGTTGTACATTCCATATTTCTCAAGTCGTTTTAAATTTTGTACTACTTCTTTTGGTTTATCTTGAAGTGCTAGAATGCTTCCATAACTTGCAATTACAATTTCATCTGCTAATCCTCTTTTTAATCCAAGCCACGGAATTCCAAAGGCTTTATATTGGTAGTTTGAGTGTAAATCTTTTACATTAAATGCAGATTCTGAAATTCCCCAAGGTGTGCCTAAGGCCTCGGCATATTTTATTTGGCACATTTCTGCAAATCTTATTGATTCATCTATTAAACTTCCTTTATATCTCGGTATATTTATATTTGGCATTAAATACTCAAAAGCCGTTCCAGACCAAGAAACTAGGCCTTTTTTGTTGTCTAAAATTGTTAGAGTTCTGCTTAAACTATTCCAGTGTTTTACTTCTACATCTCTTTTTATTATTGCAACAAGGCTTGCTTGTCTAGCTTCTGACGCTAGCAAATCATAGTAAGAGTCTGTAAGTTTGTTTTCTTCTATATTAAATCCAATTGAAAATAATCTATGTTCTTTGCTATATAATTTTGAAAAATTTGTATTATTTATTAAATAATCTACATTTTTTATTAAACTTTCATCTTCTTTTCGCTCCTCTAAAAATGCTTTTACCACATATAAATATCCTACAAAATTTCCGCTATCTACTGTTGATATATACCTTGGTATTAGTGGTTTTAAAGTTTTTATATTATACCAATTATAAAGGTGACCATTCCATTTTTCGAGTTCATTTATTGTGTTTATTATATTTTTTAGAAGTTCTATTGTAGTTATCAAATCAATATATCCTAAGTCATAACCTGCAATAACAGAAAGCATTGATAATCCTATATTTGTTGATGATGTTCTGTCTACATATAATTCTTTTCTATCTTCCTGAAAATTATCTGGTATTAAATAATTGTTATCTGTATTTAGGTTATCTAAGAAAAACTCGAAAGTTCTTTTTCCCACATTTTCTAGGTATTTTATTTCTCCTGTTTCTAGCTCCGCTTTGGGATTTTTTTGTTTTATATCTTTACTTATAAGCCACATTAAACTTGGAGCAAGTAACCAAATTATGCCAATTACGGCTCCGAGAATATTTGGTTTAGTACAAAAATATACTAAAGTTATAAAACCTAAAATTATATTAAAATACATTAATTTATAGAAACTTGCAATATCATCTTTTAGTACCTTTTCAGCTTCTTCTGATGTCATCCATTCTAGCTTGTGTTTTTTGCTCACTAAAATTCTGTATAAAGTTATTACTATTGCTTTTGCACTTACATAAGCCTTGTATGGCAAACTGCCAAATGTTATAAAAGCTCTATAAATAGCACCTGTTACTCCTGCAATTTTTGGTGTAAATGTATTTTGTTTTTGTTCTCCATCTTTTTTGAAAATTATTACATTTAAATATTCTAAAACAAATGGCAATATTGCAATAATTCCAAGTAGTGTAACTGGAAATACTACATTTACTTTGAATATATTTGATATTATTAAAAAATAAATACTTGCAATTATTATAGAAATTTCAAATAAACTTCTTCTTAAATTATCAAATATTTTATATTTAGAAAGTAAATTTAATTTCGGATTTTTAAGCCATCCTACAATTTGCCAATCTCCTCTAATCCACCTAGAAAGCCTTGCCATAAAACTTAAATATTTTGTTGGATATCCATCCATTATTAAAATGTCTGATGCTAGACCACATCTTAAATAACTTCCTTCTAGCAAATCGTGACTTAGTACTGTATTTTCTGGTATTTCATTTTTTAGTATTTTCGAGTATAATTGTAAATCAAAAATGCCCTTTCCCGTAAATATTCCTTCTCCAAAATTATCTTGGTAAATATCTGATATTGCATTTGAATATGAATCAATTCCACCACTTCCCGCAAATATTTTTGTAAATAATGTTTTATAACTTACATCTAAATTTATACCAACACGTGGCTGAATTAAGCCATATCCTGTTGCTACTTTTCCGTCGTGTATTTCTGGTTTATTTAAAATATGTGCCATTGAACCAACAAGCTCATAAGCTGAATTTAAACTTAGGTCTGTATCACTATCTAGTGTTATTACATATTTTATTTTTGGCATTTCTTTTTTGTAATCTATTAAAGTATTTACATTAAATTTTTCTTCCTGTTCTTGTTCATTAATATTTCCTAGCAAAAATTCCGAAAATTCAGTTAATGCTCCTCTTTTTCTTTCCCAGCCCAAGTATGAACCTTCTTTGTCATTCCATTTTCTTTTTCTATAAATAAAATGAAATATTGGGAATCCATTATTTTCATATTTTTGATTTAATCTTTGTACTTCTTCTAAGCCTTCTTTTATAACTTCTCTATCATAATTTTCTTGTTCTAAATTACTTTCCTTGCAATCTCCAAGTAAGCAAAAGTAAAGATTTTCTGATTTATTTGCTAGAAAATCTACTTCTAGTTTTCTAAACATTTCTTTTACTTTTTCTTTTGAACTTACTATTGTTGGAATTACAACAATTGTTGCTTCATCTTTTGGAATTCCATTATAAAAATCCATTTTTGGTATTAATTTTGGTTTTATAATTTTACTTAGAATGTATTGTGTAATCTGAATTACAAGTTCTGAAATCGGTATTATTAATAGTAAAAATGATATTACATTAATCCACATATTGTGCAGATTTTGTGGATATTTGCTAGCAATTGCACCTGCAACAATCACTGTTAATATATATACAAAATAAATATATATTTTTGTTTTTTTATTTGGAGATATTGCCTTTTCCTCGTTGTATTGCAATTTTTTATATAATAAATTTACATTTTTTCCAAACAAATAATATCCAATATGTGTCTTTTTTATTTTTTCAGTTATTATTTCTGTATTACAATTATTTTCATCAGAATTTAACTTTGCCTCTATTGCTAGTTCTAGAAGTTTTTGTGCTATATACATTTCAGATATTTTTGTTTTTTTAGAAATTTCTTTTATTTTGTTTCTATAATCTTCTTTTGTCTTATAATCCATATTTTCATATACACCTGATGGGTCCTGTCTTAATACTTCCTCTACACCATTTATTTTCTCAAATATTTCTAAGAAATTTATTCTTTGAATCTTTTTTATGGATGTTATACAATTTCCTATAGTTATTTTTCTTACTGCAATATCAAAGTGTTCTCTTTTTATTATTTCTGAAACTGATGAACCTGTTTTTAAGGTTTCTTCTTCTAATATTTTTAGGTAACTTTCTGTTTTCTTTCCATATTTTTTTAGTTTATATGACATATATTCTATAAATGGGTATTTTAAATCATATATTTTTACTTTTAATTTTTTGGTTGTTTTTTGATTTTCAAATTTTTGATTTTGTTTTGGAGTTAAATCAACTAATCTTTCTACAATAGATTCGACTTTAAATTTTTCAATTTGAGATACATAAATTACTTCACATATTTGCCTTATATTTTCTATAATTGCAATCCATAGAAATAGTCCTATATTCCATATTTCGTCCATACT
Organism: uncultured Clostridia bacterium; assembly: GCA_934121905.1. Lineage (GTDB taxonomy): Bacteria > Bacillota > Clostridia > TANB77 > CAG-508 > CAG-269. The sequence goes on along the minus strand of CAKOVI010000001.1, from coordinate 64,712 downwards.
TAAATTCTTTTTTGTTTGGTAAGCAGTAATTCCATTTTCTAATATTTCTCTGGTTATTTTGTTATCTGTATAATTTACTATTTCTGCAGCTAATACATATATTCTTGCAAACCCTTGATATTTTCCGTTTGCTATTCCTACAAATTTTGTGTATTTTTCAAGGGTTAACTCTTTTTCTATGGATTTTGTTACTTCTTCTATTATATAGAAGTTATCTAATAGCCACTCTCCTGCTGGATGTATGGCTATTTTTTGTTTTATATGTTCATTTAAAAGGTTATACACTTCTTTTATTACTTGGTAGTTTTCTTTTAATCCTGGGATTGGGTATGTGTTTTTGTCTGATTTTATTTTAGTGTTATGTGTACTTGCTATTTTTTCTAGATGTTCATATAATTCTTGTTTGTTAAGAAGTGCTCCTTCTAGTTTTAGTTGTTTTGTGGTCATAAATTTTTCCCCTTTTTTGCTTTTTGTGGTTATTGTTTGCTGTTTGGGGATTTTTTATACATTTATGTGTTTAAAAACAAATTGGCCAAAAACTAAAATTCTTTAAATTTTTTCTATCCTTTTCAATGTAAAATTTATCCTATTTTATTTATTCTTTATTTAATTCTTTTACTTTTTTCTCCAAATCCACATAATTTTTTATTGCTACAAATATTGTTATTAAAAGAAACATAATAATATTTTCTATAAAGTTTCCAAAAAAATCTGACAAACCACTCATTGCATTTGGCAAACCAAATATTATTGAAAAAAATATATCTGCAAAAATCATTGTTTTATATCTATTTATTATATATTTTTTTCTTTCTTTTTTTCCTTCAATAGTATCTTTCATATTTATGATTGGTTCATTTGAATTCTGTAAGTATTTTTTTAAAATATATACAAAAAATACAAATGCTCCTATTCCTAACATTATATAAGATATAATTACTTTATTTTCATCATTTGTAACTGAGTTAATATATTCCATTACTGATATTATACATATTCCTATAACAACAACAGTCGCAAAAATAAAATATCCTATATCATTTATTTTTTTATTCATAACACTTTCTTTTTTAGTTCCAATATCTCCTACCAATGCATCCATTGTAACCTCAAACATATCTGCCATTTCTTTTAAATTTTGAATGTCTGGAAGTGATTGCCCACTTTCCCATTTTGTAACTGCTTGTCTTGATACATTTAATTTTTCAGCTAGCTGTTCCTGAGTTAATTTTGCTTCTTTTCTTAAATATTTTAGGTTCTCATTAAATTTCATTTTTTTGTTCCTCCTTGTTTAATTTTTCTGTTTTTATTTTAAACAATTCTTGGTATTTTTTCTATAAACTTTTATTTACATCTATGCTACTTTTGGTTGCATTGCATTTATTTAGCTATTTTCGAGCCTTTTTAACATATTGTTTATAACAGTATAAAAGAGGCTTATCATTAAAATGTAAGCCTTATTTTTATTCACTCTCTCATTTATAACTCTGCAAATGGGCAGCGACAAATACATTTAAGGTTTTAAAGCAGTAATCGGCAATACATAAATTCCATCCGTTCTTTTTACAACAGCATCATATAAACCACAAATTATACACATAAATTTTGGCTTAACATCTGCTAATTCGTAAAATCTTTTTAAACTCTCTGCAGCCTCTTCTTCCTTATTTGCACCTAATTTTATTTCTATTGCCCCATATTCACCATCGGCAATTTCTATAATAGCATCAACTTCTATACCAGTATCATTTTCCCTATAATGATATAATTTAGCTCCTATACTTTCAGCATAAATTTTCAAATCTCTTTCACAAAGTGCTTCAAAATATAATCCCATTGTCTCTAAATCATTCATTAATTTTTCTGGAGTAATATTTAAAATTGCACACCCTAATGATGGGTCCACTAAATGCCTTTTAGGATTTTTCCCTACATTTAGCCTTGAACGTATTTTATACATAAATGGTAATTGATTTTCAATCAAATGAAGTCTATTTAGTACATTCAAATAATCTGTAACAGTATTTCTGCTTATAGTTACATCTTCTTCTGTAATATTATCATCTATGTCTTTCATTAATACATTATTTCCAGAAATTGTACTCTCATTCCTTGCTAGAGACCTTAATAACATTTCCATTTTTTGTCTATCTCTTTTTACACCATCTATTTCTACAATATCTTTGTCTAATACTGCCTCAATATAGCTTCTAGCTATTCGCATTGCTCCTTTTACGCTAATGTAAATTGTTTCCGGCCATCCACCTCTGACAATTAGTTCTGCTAATCTTTTTAATTCTACTTTGGCTACCAACTTGTTTTTTACATTGTCTTCAAATAAATCCTTTAGAGATACTTCTCCAATAGAATCTCCCGATTCGTACAAAGACATGGTATACATTTTCATTTTACATATTCTGCCTGCTCCTGAATGATGTATTTTATCACTTACTGGAACACTTGAACCTGTTAAAATATATTTACCTTTTTTATTATCTTGGTCACACTTAAATCTTACTGCATCCCATATAGCAGGTACTTCTTGCCATTCATCAATAAGCTCAGGAGCATCTTTATCCAAAACTAAATTCACATCCATTTCTGCTAAATGTTTTTCTCTAAAATTGTCAGCAGTATTATTTAAGTATGTTACACTGTTTGAATGATTTAAAGCGGTCCATGTTTTTCCACACCACTTTGGTCCCTCAATACTTATTGCTCCAAAAATATTTAGGTTTTCTTCTATCGTATCGTCTATTAATCTCTTCATATAACCTTTTTTAGTTAACTTCATTTGACTCACCTTCTTTTTTAGAATAACATATTTTTTTTAATTTTGCAATATGTATTGTGCATTTTTTGAGTAATTTGTTGTGCAAATTTTGACCGTTTCGTTGTGCAATTATCTCCATTAATATATCTAGTCAAAGCCATAATAAAAGCACTTCTAGTTAAATCAATTCTAGATAATTCGCCACGAGTTAGCAACCCAATTCCGCCTTTTCCTTTTCCTAAATCATACCCCTCAAAAATCCTATCCATAACACTTTAATTATTTATAATTAACTTCTTAATCTTACCTATTATCCTTTGTATAAAATTTTGTTTTTTCACTACTACAGGGTATTCTTCAGCAACTGTAATTGTAGGCTTAATTTCATTTTTCTTTTTAAATATATTATTTACATCATATTTTTCCGCTTTATATTTTTCACGTTCTCTGTTTTGATAATTTAATATTTTTTGTTTTTGTTCTTTTGTAGCCCAATAGTCTCTGTATAAAATTGCAATTATTGATATAGCTATTTCAGAAACATTTTGTTCTTGTAAAGTTTTTTTAGGATTATATGCAAAATTACTGTTCTCACTAGCATTTGCTTTAAACATTTCAATCATATTACTTGGAACTTTTTCTTGTTCTTTCTTGGAGATATGTTTTAATATTTCTAATATTTCAGAATATGCAATTTTATATTCAGTAGTTACCATTTTTCACACTTCCTTTTCTTTTTTTAATTATGTGTTTCACCATTATCTTTTTCATTTGTTTTTCCTAAATCCTGCTCCTGTTCTTTTAAATGTTCTTTCATCATTTTTTCTACATCGTCTAATCTACTAAAATCTTTTTCTACATCCAATATTTCTAATCCTAATTTTGATGTTGTTATTTCTTCAATAATTTCATTTACGTCTTGCATTGATGTATTACTTGATAATCGTTCTAATCTTTCTAATATTGTGTTATTCTCTCCATCAATTTGCTTTAATTTATCTATTTCTTCTTTTACTTGTTTCAATTCAGAATCAAGTATAATCTGAGGAATTCCGATATCGTCCTGTTCCATTACCTTTAAATTTCTAAATTTGTCCAATTTAGATTTTAAGTTTTCTATTGTTTTTTCTTCTTTGCTTTTACAATGCTCTACTCTTTCTGTTTCACCATATTCATCAATATATTTATCGTTTCCTGCATATCCAACAAATTCTCCATTTTGTGCTTCTAGTAAAAGCATATTATCAAATTCAGGATGTTCCTCTAATACTTTTTTCTTTTTTTCGTCTGAAACATTTAATGTATATTCTTCATATTCTTCATTACCGCTATATCCATACGTTCCTAAATATGTTCTTTTTCCCATATTTGTTTCATATAAATTAAATATAGTTCTCCATGAATCTAATCTAATACAATCCAAACCAATTTTATCTAAATTCCAATTTTTCTCCAATATAGTTTTTGCAAATCCATTAATTAAAATATATAATAGTTCTCCATTTGCTATCTCTGAATCGGTTTCAATAATTGTACTAGCTAATTTTGCACGTTGGGTAATTTGATACCTATCCCTCCCAAAAAAATCATAATCAGATAATTCTTTTTTTGTATCTGGTTCTGAAAATTTTATTAGTTTTTCTTTTAGTGGTAATTTTTTAATACTATTAATATAACTTTCTTGCCCTGCAAATATTCTAAAATCCTCTGAATCAATTTTTTCTATAATTTTTTTACTAACTACATCATTACCATTTTGTAAATCCTGTAATTTATTATACAATAATTCATACATTTTTATATCAAAGCCTCTTAATTGATTAATATATATTTTCATTGTTTGATACATTTCATTAAATTCTTCTATAGTTGAAATTGGTTTATCTAATAATATTTTCTCCAATGTTGTTATAATAGTATTTTTCGCAAATTTTATTTCAATTGATTCTTCTGCTCTATATAATGAATTAAAATTTTCATCTGAAAAATCATTAATTATATTTTGTAAAAAAATTTTTATTTCGTTATCCCATATAATATCAAAAGCATCAAATAAATAATCTAACTCTTCAAAGTCTAGTCCATCTCCATATTCTTCTCTAATTTCTTCAATAAAATCCTGAGGTCTGTTAAAAGCAATATCCAAAAATTTATTTTTACCTATTAATAAAACTATATTTTCAAATTGTTCTGTCAATATTGGATAAGTAAAACCATCTCTTTTCTTTAATGAATATTTATCATCTCTTATTTTAGTAGCATATTGAGTAAAACCTTCCGTAAATCCATGTGTACCAATTTGTTTTACTTCAAAATCATCTGTAATAATAGTTTTTGAAAATCCTGTTATTGATTTTTCTGGGTCAGTTGTTATAACATGAAACATTTCATGAAAAACTACACTTTTTATGACTTCTTCATCATTATCTAATTTTTTTGATATTTGTATTTTTTTTTCATCTTTCAAAAATGCTCCTTCTTGGTATGCGTCAGAAGGTCCAAAATCTCGTCCAAATTCAAAATAATCTAAATTATTTATTACTCTATTTACCACTTTTTCTTTGCTTATATATTGCCCAAATAAAGAATCAAACTCTTCTATAGCATTGACAATGTAATTTAGTGCTCTTTCATCAAAATTTTTGTATTTTAATTTTTCCTTTATATCATTATTTTGCAACATTTTTTATTTTCCTTTCTCGTTTTATTAACTATGCCTTACTCTAATTGTAATTATATAGTAAATAACTCTTTAGTATAATTATACCGATAAATATATTTTTTTCAATATAATTTTAAAATTTTATATAATAAAAAAATAAGAGAAAAAATCAAAAGTTATTCTGATTTTTCTCTTTTTATTTCTTCATGCTACATCTTTCAATTTTTTTATTTTTGCATTATTTTGTTCGATAATGTTATCATAATATTCTTCTAGTTTTTTTAATCTATCCATAGACAACATATTTAATGCTTTTTCATTTCCTTCAATTTCTTTTAAAAATTTTTTTCTTTCAACTACTGCATCAACTAGTTTTTCATCAACTTTTAATGTATCTATAAAACTATTTTTCTTTTCTTCCTTATTAACCAATTCTTCTTGTATATTACTATACTTTTGCCTTCCAAAAATTTTTTTAAAGAAACTTTTAATTTTATATATAAAACTTTCTTTATATTTTATCATTTCATTATTTTTCATCTATAACTCCTTTTTTTGACTGTTCAATTTGTTTATTTCCACTTGTTGATTAGCTATTATCTCTTGTTGATTAAGAATTTTTCCCACTAGTTCTTTTTTGTGTTTATCTACTTCTATCTTAATCGTCTCTCTCATTTTTTTCGGAACGGATTTCATTGCTCCTTCATTATTTTTTACAGCTTCAATACACATTTCTTCTGTTCTTAACACCTTAGGTACAAATTTTAGTGCTGTTCCAACATTTTTAACCGCTTTCATACACATTTCTTCTGTTCTAAATTCTGGTTGAATGAATTCTAATGCATGTCCATTATTTTCAACTGCTTTTGTATATATTTCTAATTTGACTTCATCTGTTAAATTTTCTGTTGCAATGTTTCTTTGTTTTGTTAATTCTTCTATACCTAAATTTTTTACCATTGTATCATCAGTATGTCCTCCTGCAGTTCCTTTATCAAAAGGTTCAGAAAAAGGTGCATACCTCAAGTAATGACCATTTTTTTGAACTACTTTCATACATATTTCTGGTATTCTCCATCTAACTGGAACCCATTTTATTGCATTTGCTTGATTTTCAATTGCTTCTTCACACATTTTTTCTGTTTTTAACATACTTGGAACATATCTTAATGCACTACCATATCTTTTAACTGCTTCTTCACATATTTCTTGTGTTTTATTTGGAACCCAGTATAAAACAGAACCATCATCTTTTACAGCTTCTAAGCATAATTCTTCTGTTCTTAATTCTTTAGGTACATATTGTAATGCACTTCCTGTATTTTTTATTGCTTCTTCACATAAATCTTTTGTTATTAGTGGCACATATTGTAATGCTAAGCCATTATTTTTAACTGCCTCCATACACATTTCATTTGTAATTAGATTTTCTGGAACGGCACTTAATGCTGTACCATTTTTTTTGACCGCCTCCATACATATTTCTGGAGTTCTTAAATCTTCTTCTATATTTGATAAACCTGCTGTATATTCTTCCATATATCTTTTCTGTTCTGCTCTTCCACTTATTTCAATTTCTCTTTTTATTTTTTCATATTCATCTTCCATTCACATCTCTCCTTTTTACTATTTTGTAAAAAAATTATATCATAAATAAATTTCATTGTCTTTAAAAATCAAAATATTACATGATTGTTACACAAATGATATATTTTTGTAATATTTTTTATTTACTTTCTCCTTCTTTTGTTCTCTCCTCTAATATATTTTCAATAAGTTTCACTGCTTCTTCAGGAGTATTTCCAGGTAATTGAATATAATCTCCAGCCTTTGTGATTGTTAAATTTCCCCTTGCACCTGGCACTCCAAATAGCCATTTTGATAAATTATTTACAACAACTTTTTTACCATCTTTGCTTTCTCCAACCATATCTGTTTTTATTTTAGTTGAAAAACATTTTCCATCTGCTTGAATTTTACTCTTTATGGTATTTCTATTTTCCCCTCTCTTTATTCCAATCTTTTTTAGATTTTTATCTGTTAACCAAAAATATTTTGGATTTGGATAAATGTTAGAATTTTCAATTTTTTTCTTAAATTCTTCTCTATCTGCTTCTGGGATATACTGTTTTAATTCATTAATTATATCTTCTTTAGAAACACCATTATTTAAACATTTCATATAAATATTTTTCATATCCTCTTCTGTAATTTTAAAGGCTTCTGACATAACATTCATAACTTGAGAAAATTTACTATAACGATTGATAGGAGCTTTTTGAAGTTTTTCAATTACATCTAAATTTTCTATCATTATTTTTTTACTTAGTTCTTTTATATTTGGAGTCAATCTTGAAAATAATTCAGAAGAATTTTGATATTCACACATTATTTCAAAAATCCCCTCATATTTTTTATCCCCTTTTATGTTTTTTTTCTCCATCAACTCGTTTAATATATTGTTGTATTCTCTGGTCATTTCCTCTGGAGTAATTTCATCAACTAACATTAGATAATTAAAATCTTCACTTTTTAACATTCTATCTCTTAAATCATCTAAAGTCATTCCTTGTATTCCTAATTCTTTAAATTCTTGTATTTCCTTTTTTCCATCATTTCCACTACCCAAATAAAAATTAAATCCATTTATCCTTAGTGCTTCAACTATTTCTTCGTTATTTATTCCATTTTCCTTAATTATCTTTAATGTATCATTTAGATAATCCATGTGTATTCTTGATGTCTGCTTTCTTAATAATTCCAATAGCTTTTCTGCTGATTTTTTATCATAATCGAATTTGTATTTTAATATTTGTGATAATTCTATATTTTTTGTATCTAATAGTATATCTCTTATTTCATTTTCTCCAAGTACTTCTGGTGATATATCTTTTACAAAATTTTCTGCTAAAATTCTAAAAAAATAGTACTCTGCCGTATTTAGAACAGGTATAATCTTTTTTAAAGCATCTGGATCATCATAAAAGGTCTTTAGATAGTCCATATATCCTTTTCTAAGTTCTTCCTCAGATGGACCTCCATATATTCCACAAATATAATAAGTTTGAATAACATTTTCAAGCACATTATCTAAATCATTTGGTAATAAATCACTTGGATTTACTTTTTTTATATCAAAATTTGGACTATATTTTCTTAATATGTCTGTCGGCATTTCTCTTTGATAAAAATATTGTATTAATTCTGGCGTTTCATTAAATAATTGTTCTAAAAGATTATTTGAAATATTTATAGGACTTAAATTACTATATTTAGGTAATACTTCTTTTATATCTTGTATAGAAATTATTTTTTGATCTAATGCTTCTTCTAAATTTTTACATTCTATATTTTTCAATGATATTTTATTTAAAAATTCTCTTAAAGTTTCATTTTCTCCGATTTCATCTAATCCCATTTTTATTATAAAATTTTTTTCTATTTTGTTTCCTAGCAAATATAAAATATATTCTTCTTTTGATAATTTATTATTTAATTTTTTATTAACTTCATTTATTGATTCTGATTTTATATTTTGATAATTTGAAACTTGTGTATTTTCATCTGATATATAATCTACTCTATTTTTTTCATACAAATTTGAACTATATGAAAAATATGGTTCATTATTTAATTTTTGAATCAATGTGGTATTCATAGATACATAATAATTTTTTATATCATTAGGTTCTTCTTGTAATTCTGTTGAAAAATTATGAATATTATATTGAAACATAAGTTCCTCAACCATTGTTTTTAAATCCATTTTGGATTCTTTGGGATTTCTAATTGTATCTCCATATTCGCTTTGTGCTCTTGATATGTAATCATACGTATATGTTCCATCTTCGTTTTTCATTTCATTTGTTATGTTTCCAAATATCTTACAATGTACAGTATATGTAAAACTTCTTCTCATACCATCATTACTTTCTCCTGTAGAATCTTTAAATGAATATTCATCTATTTTTCTTTCTCCTAAAAGAGATGGATTTAATCTATTTGATACCGTAAATTTCACTTTATTTTTCCCTCCTATCATCAATTAAATATTTTTCATCTTTTATAAATAATTCTTTTAATTTTTCCAAAAATGTTTTAGGTTTTTGCAATTGCTCTATTCTATCTAATGACATTTTTAATCTTCGACTTAGATCTCTAATATTTTCATTATATTTTGAGATTGTTTTATTTAATTGTTCATTTTTCTTTACAAGGGTTTCCTTATCTTTATTTAATATTTGATAATTTTCATACAATGATGTTTGACTAATTAATTCATATACTTCTAAGTCTTTTTTAAATAATTCATTGTCTCTTAACTTCAAATCTTCAATTTCGCTTTCGCTTTTTAGAATTTCTCTCTCATATAATTCTTTTACTTCTTCATATTCATTAAATGACGCATCTTGAATGTCAATCAATTTTTGGTATATATTGTTTGCAATTTTAAAATTGTAATATAACTCTTTATTTTCTCCAGCTGGTAAATCTGATGTTTCTGTTAAAAATATTTTTCCACCTAATGTATCTAGGGTAAATATTTCATATTTTTTACTAGGCTGATATAAAAGATTTGCATTTTCATTTGCTGATACCAAAAGATTATTATATTTATCTCTAAAATATTTTATAGCCTTTATATTTAACTGTTCTTCATATAATTTTGTCATTTTTTCTTTATTCTCACTAAAGGCTGTTTGTTTAAAAATTTCTTTTGCTTTTAATATTCTCATACAAACTTTATCTCCTTTAAATTTTAATCATCTAATGAAATGCCATCTGGTTCAAAATATATTGCTTCTTCTTTTTCATTAATTTTGTTATATCTATCATTAACAAGTTTTGCTAATTGTTTCATATCCTTTTCTGTCATTTCTTTTCCTCTTGGACTACCTGCTATTCCTGGATGTCCACCTGCTTCGTTCCCCCATAGTTCTTGTACTAATTCTTTTGCCGATACTTTTTTTCCACCATCTGCCATAGCAACAGTTACAGATTTGAATTTTCCATTTCTTGTAACAGTACTTGGGATTACTTTTCCTTGTTTTTCTGAATAATATGATGCAGAGCAAAAAACTCCTTCTGGCGAATTGAAAACTCTAACATTATCATTTTCAAAAATCAAACAATCTTCTATTTTCTTTTTAGTTTCTTTATCCCATTTAATTCCTTCTTGAATTAATGTTTTATCTCCATCAATAACTTTGTCTATTATGTTTAAATGTTTTAACACAATCTCTGTTACATCAGTAACTTCCATAAATCTTGGATTTCTATGATTTGCTTGATATGCCTGATATGCTATATATTTATTTCTTGTTTCTTCTTCAACTTGAAATAAATTATGTGGTCCATGTAAATCTATAAACTCTGCTGCTTGCCAAAATTTAATATCTTCTTTTTTTCTTCCAATTAGTGCTGCAATTCCTCCCAATGTATATAAATCTAAATGACTTACAACAATTGTACTGTTATCTGATACAACTGGAACATTTGGTGTATTACATGGTGCTGGATTGTTTTGATACTCTTTTATGTGATGTGCTAAAGTTATTTCTGTTCCCCTTATGATTTTTTCTCCATATTCTGCCTCTACTGTAGCAACTGGATTTATATTTGCTTTTTCAAGTTCTTCTTCACTCATATATTTTGGTATAAGTATAATTTTTACATTTTCTGGCATATTTTCTTTGTTATGCTCTTCTATTACTTGATTGTCCATACATTTTCCTTTTCCATATATAAAATATCCTAATTTACCAAAAATTTCAATTGGTTCTTCTAAAGATTTAAAATCTAATTTTCCTGTATTAACCGCTTTTCCCTTTTCTCCATTAACCTCTCCAAGAGAAACTGTAATATGTGGTAAACTACTACTTTTATAATATTTTTTTAATTCTTGTGGCACTTCAACTAAGAAACCACTATTTTTTCCATCTGAGCCATAACCAATTATTTTTATTTTGAAATTCTTATTCATAAGTTCTTTAGGATATTCTTCTATATCTCCAAATTTAAAAGTAATATGCATATTTTGAATATTGCTTTCCAATCCATCTTTTTGTAAATTAATTAATTTTTCTTCTGTTTCTTTGTCTAAAAAAATTCCTTGAAAACCTCTTAAGTTTTCTTGATTATTATTTTCTTTTTTGCTTTCCATATTATTACCTCCATTAATTTACTTTTGGTTTAAATAGACATAAATTTCCCATCTAAACATTTAAGTAAATTATACTACGTTCGGTTAAATTAGTAAAATTAATATTTCTTATGTTATTCATTATTTTTTCTTATATTCTCTTTTTATATATTCTACCAATTTTTCTGTTGCCTTATTCATCATATTTTTCTTTAATGTTGCAATACCTTCTTTTATATTATCAAATTCTAATTTTTTTACAATTTTAATTTCATCTCTAATATCGTCAATACTTTCTATTTTCGTAAAACCAATTCCTATATTGTTTAAAACTAACTTTTTAGTTATAGATGAACTTGAAACTTCATATTTAGGTTTTAATACTATTTTTTCTTTTTCATAATACTCATCTAACATTCTTCTCTTAGATGATGGGTGTTTAGGTAAAATCAGCGTATTTGCTTCTAGGTCCTTAAATGTAGTTACTGGATGTTTTTTCAAATAATTTTTACTTGCAAAAAAACAATAATTTGATTTTTTTAAATCTAAAAAGTCAATATTCGAATATTTTTTATTATATGGCAAATTTAAAACCACCAAATCCAATTCTCCATTTGCCAATTTTTGAATTAATCCCTCTGTTATTCCACTTTCAATAGAAATATCTATATTCGGATAGTCTTTCATAAGTTTTATAATAGGTTCTGTTATAAGAGATATTACAAGAGAATTTCCTCCACCTATTCTTATTTTTCCTTTCTCCAAATTCACATACTGAGAAAATAAATTTTCCGCATTGCTCATAGTCTCTATGCTATTTTTTATATATTCATATAAATTTTTTCCTTCTTCAGTTAATTCTACTCCATTTTTATTTCTATAAAAAACTTTTCCTCCTAATACATTTTCTAATTTTTGTATAGATTGAGTTACAGCAGATTGTGATATATACATACTTTCTGCTGTTTTTGAGATATTTTTATATTTTACTACTTCACAAAATACTCTATATAATTCTAAATCTGTATTCATTTTTTGTTTCCTTTCTTAATTTTTAATTTCTACTATTTTATAACTGGTTTTCTATTATAATTAGTTATATCACTACCAATTTTTTCGTATAATCCTTTTATACTAATATTTTTATTTATAATAGCCTTAAGTTCACTGTCAGTAACACCAACAAACTCAACAAATTTAACTTTACCATTTGGCGTATTAATTTCATGAAACTTATCATCTGGTATAGTAATAAATCCTGTTATATTAGATTTTTGGTTCCAATCAATGCCTGTTGTTTGTCCTGTATATAAGTATTCATATGCACGAAAAATTTCACCATTTACAAAAGTCATTCTCGCTATAGATTGCAAAATTCCACATATCCCACGTATCTCTTTCTCTTCATCTTCGTATTTATCCTTTTTTAATTTTAATGTAAATTCCATACCATATCCACTTACTTCTTTTACTTTCGATTTTTTTTCATATAATGCAGATAATCCATAAGTTATAAAATGCCAATAATCTCCTCCATCATATACACTTATACCTTTAAGTGGGTCATTGCCTCCTAATTCCCAACTTATTAAAGTACCATAATGCTTTGGATCTGTTTGATTAGGATATACCTTATCACATAATTCTGTTATTGCATCCCATCCTGTTGATTTCATTTCATTTTCCATAATATTACCTCCACTAATTTATCTTTTTTTATTCAAATATCTAAATAGATTATATCATTATTATGTCAATTAGCAAAATTAATATTTCTAATGTATATTATTATTTTTTCTTATATTTTTAATTTATAAAAAATCCCGAAAATATTTCATTTCCGAGATTTTAACATTAATAATTTTCAGCTTTAATTTCAAAATAAGCTTTTGGATGATTACAAACTGGGCAAACTTCTGGAGCTTTTGTACCAACAACTATATGACCACAATTTCTGCATTTCCAAATCTTTACTTCTCCTGCTTCGAAAACTTTTCCATCTTCAACATTTTCTAATAGTTTTTTAAATCTTTCTTCATGTTCTTTTTCTATTTTACCAACTGCTTCAAATAAATAAGCAATTCTGTCAAATCCTTCTTCTTTAGCTGTTTTAGCAAATTCTTCATACATATCTGTCCATTCATAGTTTTCTCCATCAGCTGCTGCTTTTAAGTTTTCAGCTGTGCTACCTATTCCATTTAATTCTTTAAACCACATTTTAGCGTGTTCTTTTTCATTATGTGCAGTTTCTTCAAATATTGCTGCTATTTGTTCATATCCATCTTTTTTTGCTTGACTTGCAAAATAAGTATATTTATTTCTTGCTTGAGATTCTCCTGCAAATGCTGTCTTTAAATTAGCTTCTGTTTTTGTTCCTTTTAAATCCATTTTAGTACCTCCTAATTTTTTTCTTATTATATCACATTTTTTATTTTTTACAAGTTTTATTTTTGATTATTTATTGACATATTTGGTAGCTTTTAGTAAAATATTTGTTTGTAAGGGACCATTGAGGTCGGTTCTTTTTGGTCCCAAAATTGGATCAAAAAGAACCGACCCCAATGGTTCCAATGGAACACCAATAAGATACGAGAAAGGATAAAAAATTATGGAACACTGGAGCGTAGAAGATTATAAAAATTATACAGATAAAAAAACATCAAAAAAAGCCAAATACAGGTCATATAAAACTTCTGTAGATGGTCACACCTTCGATAGTTTAAAAGAAGCAAATTATTATAATGATTTAAAATTAAGATTAAAATGTAATGACATAAAAGGTTTTTGCTTGCAGCCTACTTTCATCTTAGCACCTGGTTTAAAATATAAAGCAGATTTTATTGTTTTTAATAATGATGGAACATATGATGTCATTGATGTAAAAGGTTTTAAAACAAAAGAATATATTGCCAAAAAAAAGGTTTTCGAGGACAAATATAATTTAAAATTGATAGAAATCGAGTAATTTATTGACATATTTGCATTTTTCTTGTACTATTAGAAAAAACACAATATGAGGTGATTTTATTGAAATTAAATTTAACTAAACCTAAAGAGTTTTACTTAAAAATTATTGTAGTTCTCTTTATAATGTTGATGTGCGTATTAATTTTTATAAAATTTCACAAAGATACAAACCCTTCTCAAATTGAAGAGACACAAAAGAATGCAATCTTTAGTCAAATTGATAAAAATACAAAAGTTAATGTTTCAAAATACGCAGTATATGGTACACATTTTAATATAGAGGGTTCTTTTGATATATTAAAAATATCAGGAATAAAAATAAATTATGTTGATTTAATTATTAGAACTTTAGATGGTAATGAAACAACTTTAAAATCCAGCTTTACTTTTTCTGATAATACATGTTCATTTCTAACATCTGATGAAATAAATAGAGGATTAAATTTAGATGATTTAAGCCCAGATACGTATTATCTTTTAATTAAAGCTACATATTCAAATGGTGATATTAAATATTATTCTCTAACTAACAGCTCAAATTGCAATGATATTACATATTATACTATAACTAAAAATAATAGCAATAATAAAATTAACATTTCATTTGAATCTTACAAAGATATTCCTTACATTGCTATTAAGGTATCTCAAATTCAAAGTTTGCCAGATGATGTGTATGATATTGCAATTGACCCTGCACATGGTGGAACTGATACTGGTACTATCATTGACAATACAACTGAATCTAACCTACTTTTAAGTGTTGCTACAGATTTAAAAAGTAAATTGGAAGATTTAGGACTTAAAGTTTTCATATCTCGTGATAACAATTCTTCTTCTAAAGAGGATACTACAAAGAATATGTATGATGACGATGGCAGAATTAATATTTTAAATGCTTCTCATGCTAAACTTTTAATTTCTCTTGATATGAATAATAATTCTTACAATAAGAATACTGGTGGAATTGAAGTGTATGCTCCTAGTAATTGTAATTTAGATTTTGCAACTTTACTTGCCAATAATATTGTTCAAAAGGCTAATTCGTATTATTCTGAATACACAAGTTTTAAAAAGGCTGACCGGAGTTTATGTTAGAAATTTTACTTCTTCTGATATAGCAGCATTTAAGGCAAAAGCTGAAAAGAATAATTATGAACCTTATAATATCTCTACTTCTACTCCTTATTTGTATGTGATTCGCGAAACTGGTGGTATTTCTACTAATGCTTTTATTGATGGTAGAAATAAGGTTTATGGTACTAATCATTATGTTAATTCTAATGTTGGTAGCGAGAGCTATGTGGTTAACTTGGGTTATGCTTCTGTTTTAAGGGATTGGCAAAATTTGAGTAGTTTTGGTGGTAGTTATGTTGATGGGATTTTGGAGAGTGTTAGGGAGTATTTAGGATTGTAATGTTTTATTTTATTTGTTTTAAAAAAATGTTTAGGTAGTAGCACCTAAACATTTTTCTAATTATTTGCTATAATTATATTAGTTTTGATAATTAATATGTTCTCCTTTTATTAATGAATACCTAATAATTTCCTCCCCATCTAAATCTTCTCTATTCATATCAACAGCATTAATCTGGTGATTATCATAAGTAGTATAATAATATATTCCTTTTGTAGCATTACAACATGAAGCATAAATTGTTATTTCATATTTTCCGTCACCCAATTTACAACATCCTCTTTGTTGTTCAACAGAATTTAATATATGGAAAAATTGGCTTACACTTTCATTTTCCGATTCTCCCGAAACTGAATTCATCTTCACAAATGATGCTCTAACAAACCTTGACTGTGATGATAAATCTCCCGGAAGTCCTATTGCTCCCATGCCTCTGCTATATTGCTGTAATTCTAGCCCATCAGCAAATTTATTTTTTGGAGATTCATTTGACAAATTTATATAGTTATTTAAAGCAAATAGTTGCTTGTCAAATGGTGGATTATTTGTTAATACCCCTACTGGATTATTATATATTTTTATCCCCTCTTTTACTGTTTCTACTGTTATTGATTCATTTTCATCTGATATTAGCCAATGTAGTTTAGCTAATGGTAACTGACTATTAAATGGTATATTTAGAATATTTATCTTTTGTATTAAATTTCTTGCTTCATTAGTTGTTGCACATTGACTTAGTATCCATGGTATAAATTCGAACTGGGCAATATTGTCTTTTCCTTGAATTGATTCATTATAATAAGCATTTCCAACAAAATTTAATCCTGCCATTCCTAGACCTTTTTCGTTAGTTGCATCATAGTATAGTGGATAGTTTTCAGCTACATATGCCATTCCTATTATTGCATAGTGATTTGTTATTATAGATTCATTTTTGAAATTAAATTTATAGTTTCTTGGTGTTATTGTTATTTCTTCTTTGTATGAATATTCATAGTCTAGTGTTCTTCCAAAGTAAAAGTCTTTGGTTTTATAGGTTATTGCTGTGCACATAATTGTCCTCCTTGTTTAAATATTTTTATATCATATACTTTTTTATATTATTATTCCATTTGTGTGGTCAATTTCGTGTTGTATTATCTCTGCAATAAAGTCTGTATATTTTTCATGTTTTTTATTAAAGTTTATATCAAAATATTCTACTTCAATTTCTTTGTATCTCTTGCATTTTCTTTGACCTATTAGTGATAGGCACCCTTCTTCTGTTTCATATTCTTTAGCCTTCTTTGTTATAATTGGATTTATCATTATGAAATCATATAATCCGCTTGATATGCAAATTATTGATTTGTTATATCCTATCATGTTTGCAGCTAATCCTACACATTTGTCTTTATTTGCTTTTAATGTTTCTAGCAATTCATATGCTATATATTTGTCTTTTTCTGTTGCTTTTTCTGCTTTTTGTGATAGGAATAGTATGTCTTTTACTATTTGTTTTATCATGTTAATCTCCTTTGTTTATTTAATTGTTGTGGTTGTTTTAATTATTTTTGTTATTATAGCATAATATGTTTTTTTTGAATAGTATTTTTTTATTTGCCTTATAATTTTTTGATGGTTATGTGAGCATTAATTTTTGGGGTCTGCCTTCGGGTTATGAGCGAGGTTTGACGTGTTTTTGTGGTCTTGTGAAAATTAGGGTTTCTGTTGGTATTTCAGTATTTACAAGAGTTTTAGTTTATAGAACATTTGTGCATTTTTAGGGTGTTTTTGGAGAAGATTTTACCCAATTTTTACCCAATTGGCATGGTACGTTTGTTCTTACGAAATTGGCTCTTGTAAGAGATATTTTTATTTTCTTGGAATTTTCGAACGATAGTGAAGAAAAGCTCCATAGAAAATAAATATGCGAATTTTAGAGTTTTTTAGTGACGTAAGGAACTTAGAAACTTTTAAATTCGTTTTTTATTGAGAAAAATTTTAATTTTTAGGAGGATTTAGATTATGAATAATTTAAGAGAAGTTAATGATGATATTTTGAAAGATTGGTTAATGTTTAGAGAGGATGATTTATGTTCTTTAAATTGTGATGAGGATAAAAAGCATTTTGTTTATTTTGATGAGATTTCTGAGAGAATCTTGAAGAATGTTCCTGAACAGAATAAAAAGTATGTTAAGAAACAACTTGATCTGCTTGATGAGAATTTTATGGATTATATTTTCTATTGGAATGAGAAATATTATAGAAATGGTTTTTGTGATGGAGTACAGCTAATTGGTGGTAGTATGAATTTATAGCATAATAAAAAGTGTGAAAAATGACTTTTGAGTTTAAAAGTCATTTTTCACACTTTTTTTCATATCATTCTAAAGTAAGAATTGTCTTAAAATTTTTATATACTATCTCTTTAAGATTTTCTTCCTCAAAAAAACTTGATATAATTTCATATTGTTCAGCTAAAAACCTTGGTTCATATTTTTTACCATTAACTTTTGTAAAAGGGCCATCACTTTCTATCAATAGTTTGTCTTTTGGAATTAAGAATAATTTAGTATTATTCTTAATTACCATATTAGCGTTAATTGAAAAATAACATCCCAAGTCTATTAGTTTTTTTAATTGTTCCTCATTCCCTGTAAACCAATGAATAATACATTTCTTCGGTCTATATTTTTTTACTATTTCTATTATTTTATCTTCTGCATTTTTTGTATGCACAGACAAAATTTTATTTGTACTTGAACACATTCCAACTATTTTGTCAAAGTATCTTATTTGTTCATTAATTACATTTTTATATTGTCTAGAAAAATCTAATCCTACCTCTCCTATATACATAGCTCCTTTAAACTTATTGAGAAACATTCGAAAACTTTCTTCAGAATTATTTGATTTTGGATTAAATCCTAAAGCAAATTTAAGATATTTCGTATTAAAGTACAACTTTTGACATTCTTCATATACTTCTGGTGAGTTTGTTACACATAAAGTATATTGATGTAATTTATTGATGTCATTATATATTTCTTTATGATTTTTATAAAAGTCTAAATGAAAATGTGTATCTATTAAATTTATCATATTACTCCATTCCTATATATTTTTTCATCTCTTGATCTTTTGAAAATATTTCAATTAAATCATTCATTGTTTTTTTGTATACATTTTTGAATTTTTCAATATCACTATTTATCAACTTTCCTGAACATTTAATTAATCTAGAAAGTTCTTTTTCGTCTATATTATTATATCTATATATACTACTAAAAACAGCTCTAGTATCATTTGTAATATCTCTTCCTTCAAAACTTCTTAAAAAGTCTGAATCTATAATAGGATATGTATAATGTTCGCTAATATTTTTCGCATCAATAAGAGAGCTTTTTCTTATTAAACACGGATAACAATATCCACAATTAACAGGATATTCTTTATCGCCATTTTTGTTATATCTGGTTATACATGGATGTGAACAAGATATAGTATCTTTTGCATGTTGTTTAAATATAATATTATCTTTTACATTATTAACAATTTCTCTTTTACTTTTATAAGCAAATATATTTGTAACTTTATTTTTTATTCCAATTCCCGCTAATATTTCATTAAAATTACCTATAAAATATGGATGCGTTGTTCTTGTACTACAACTCCCTTTTCTACTATTAGTTAAAGGGATATTTAATCCTATGAATCCATTTTCTGGTATATATACAAAAGCTTCATCTCCTATAATCCCAGCTATAGTGATTGCCATACATAAAAATAAAAAAGATCTACCTCTCGATGTATTTTCATTCTTTTCTATCTTTCCATCTTTATTAGCAGGTGCATATGAATTTGCAGAAAAGCTTATAAATTTACACTTTTGCGATGGATACTCATTATTAATTGCTTGTGCCAATTCTTCCTGTTTGACACGCAATTTTGGATATTCATTATGTCCAACCAAGCATAATGAATTACCTTGTTCCATTAATTCTATAGCTCCACAAAATGAATCTAACCCTCCTGA
The DNA here is from genome assembly GCA_934121905.1 of uncultured Clostridia bacterium. Lineage (GTDB taxonomy): Bacteria > Bacillota > Clostridia > TANB77 > CAG-508 > CAG-269. Next base: position 44,732 of record CAKOVI010000001.1, on the reverse strand, counting down.
AAAAAGCGATACAGCATTATAATCAGATTTATTTAGTCTGTTTCTTCTATTCAAACTACTATTACATTCCATGTAAATTTCTTCAGTTTTTCTAAATTCTATGTTCCAAATATCTCCAGTTAAAAACGTTAATGTCTCATTTAATTTATCTTTTACACTATTCCATTTATTTAATTCTAATACTGGAATAGATACTTCAAAGCTTCTTGTCCAATTATCATCAAATAAAGTTCTGGAAATTCTCTTATCTATGCTAAATACAGACATCCCTACTATAAATAAATCTTCATATATGGAATCTAACTTTTGTATACCAAATTGTCTCCATACATAATCCATATGTGTATACATTGTACTGTATTCATTTCTTTTTATTGAAAATTCATAGGCATTATAAAATTTTTCATCTTGTTCTTCTAGTATTTTGTTTTTATTTATCCATATTCTCATACTACTACTCCTCTCCATATAAATCTTTAAATATATCATAGGCTTCTTTAATTTTATCATCTATTATTTTATTATTATTTAAATTATTAAAATCAATTTTTTCCATATCTACGACATTTAATTCCTCTCTTAATTTGTTTTTTATATATCCGCTCATATCTTCTACTATTTTATTTGCTGTTGTGGGAGATTTTTTAATGATTTGTTCTTCAAATCTAAATTTAAAATTTAAATCTACATAATTTATTAATATTTCTTTTAATAATGTATCTATAGATATATTTGATAAATCTTCTATCGTGTTTATCTCTAATTCTTTTAATGCAATACTTAAGGCATCACTTGCTAAATAATTATCTTTTGTGTTACCATATTCTGAATATTCTCCCATTAATATATCTAATATTTCCTCAGGTGACTTATCCATTAAATACTCTTTGCCTAAATCTTTTAATGTTTTTTCTATACCTTGATTTTTTAAACTTTGGCCTAATCCTAATACTTTTCCTATTACTGTACTTGTTCTATCTGAACTTGTAGTTAAATCTTGTTTCATTGCTGTAGCATATTTATTTGCTAGCTTTATTCTATTATCTAAATTATCATTTTTGGAAAGTTGCGTTGCAGCTCTTTTTGCATCTGTCCAATTTTTCTTTGTTGGCATTATATATCCTTTAGATGTTCCCATTTTTTATTCATCTCCTTCTACAATTTTTTCATATAATTTTTCTGATATTCTACCATTTGCTTTTAAATTTGCTAAGCAAGCTTTTATTTCTACTTTATCATTATTATACATTGTTTTATATAATGGAATATCTGCTATACCTATTGCATATTCTCCATTTTTTATTTCAGCACTAATAGATTTTCTATATTCAGGGAATTTTACAAATAGTGTCTTTACTATAAAATTTTCTAATTTTCCATCTTTTATTTGCGGTAATAATATATTAAATCCTTCTTTAATTTGACTAGGTTCTAACTCTTTAAATTTATCTATTATATTGTCTATGTTATAAGCCTTTGATTTTCCAATTTCTGATAATATTTCTCTTGTCTCTGTATCAATATTGTTTTCGTTCGGCTTTTCAACTAATAATTCTCTTGTCAAGTAAAAGTACTTATCTAATCTTTCTTTTGCTAAATCAATTGGTTCGCATTTCAGCCATTTTTTTATTTGTATTGTATCCCAAAGTTTGTACGCAGATAAATCATCTTTTTCAAATGCTTTATATAAATTTTCAAATTCTTCATTTTTAGTTGTAAAATTTTTATTCCATTCATTTAAAAGTTTAAATAACCTAATATCTAATTTTTGTAAAACTAATAATTTCGCAAGAATCTCTATATCAATATCTTCTCCAAAATAATTCTCAGCTAATTTTTTCTTTGTTATAAATGTATTTAAAAATCTCTTTGCTTGTCTAGGATTACCCTTTAATGTATACGAAATTATACTTTTTATTTTATTTATAATTTCTATATCTTTTTCGAATTCAAACTTTGAATCATTTTTATACTTTAAATTTGCTATTTTATTGATAAGTCCATGTAATTCACTTAATGTTATCTCTTTCTCTCTTATTAGAATTTTGCTATTGTATATATCATCTAGTAAAATTTTAAAACTTTCTTTTGTTAAGTATTTTTGACATACAAGTAATAATAAATAGTTTTCTATATCTTTTGATGATAACTCTGGTATGTATATTGGCAATTGTATTATTTTTTCAATATATTCCTTCGAAATATCAGGCTCACTATCATTTGTCTTAGGATATTTCTTCTTTATAGCATATTGAATAACATTTTCATCTGCCGCAATTATAAATGTTGTATTCTCAACAGATAAAAAAAGTTTTATAGCTTCTAATGTCTCTATTATTCTCTCAGGATTGCATCTATCCAAATCATCTATTAGTACAACCAAATTATTAATTTCTGTCTTTTTTAGCATAGATTCAAATTCTGTTTTAAATTGTCTTATATTTTCTACAGTACTTTTTTCTTTTTCATTTAGGTAATTTTCCCTTATGTTATCTACTCCATCTGCTGCATTACTTATGGCTTTAGAAAGCTTTTCTTTGTCATTTACAGTCTCATTAGCAACATTTAATAAAAGAGGAATTGGGTTTGCCATACCAATACTTGCAATTAAAGGTGCTGCATACGATATAGCTTTTGTTCCTAACTTTAACCAGTTTACCCTTTTTAAAAGTGCTTTTATTTCTGTTCCAGCCTTTTTTATAATTTTCTCATTACTTTCCATTGTTTTTAGCAATGATTCCATTAGAGCAGTTTTAGCATCTTCGTATCCTTCAAACATCCATGCATTTATTTCAATGCATTCTATATTATCTTTATTAATAGAATCTTTTATTAAATTTAATAAAGTAGATTTTCCAGCTCCCCATAAACCAAAAATTCCTATAGTAAGCGGATTATATTCGCCATCCTCAATTATCTCTTTTATTAAATCAGCATAAGGTTCATAAAACAGCATATCCAATTTGCTCGCATTATCTAACCACATATAATATCTCCTTTCATATTTATATTTATATATCATAGGATTTACAAAAATTTTGTCGAAACTTGTAATTTATTATCAAAAAAGCAAAATAATCCTGTAATTTTTAATTACTTTCATACTTTGCTTTTCATTTGTAACCTTATTCTAAATACTCTTTTAATCCATCAACTATTTTATAAACTTTAGTCATTGGATTTCTTTGTGATGCTTGTCCATCTTTATTTAATTTTTCCATATATTCACAATTTTTTATTGCTGTATGTAGCTTTCCCTCACTTGTAACCTTATCAAATATATTTGTATCGTTTTTAGTATAATCACCTAAACCTTTTTTCTGAAATTCTTTGCTAAGTTCTTGTAAAACATCATCTTTTGAAATATATCTATTCACTTTCTTAAAATGTGCTAATAACCAAAGTTCAAAGTTTGGATTAGACCAAGCAACATTGTAATCACAGTTTTTTATTGCAGAATCAAATTGTTCATCGTTATAATCATCTTTATCGAATACTACCCAGACTTGTCCATATACCTTATTTGCATGGTTAACTGTTTTTTGAGTATACTTTACTAAAGATGTAGTATTCATTCCTGTTCCTTTTACATCAATATTCGGAATTAAAACATCTACCTTATTTCCATACCTTTCATTGATTTTTCTTTTTAGTCCATTAAAGTAATTAGGTTCTGTTTTCTTTCCTTCACACACAATCAAGTAATTAGCTGGTGCTTGCCTTTTACTTTTTAATCTGTCTTTCCTTGAAATATTATTTTTTTTCATAATCTATTTCGAATTCTTCTAATACTGGAATAGCACCATATCTTCCAGTTAAATAATCTTTATTGTATGTTGCATCGTTTCTTACTTTTTTACCTGCATTCTTATCATCTTCTAGTATATAATCAGATAATGCATATATCTCTGAAATACCATCTTTATCCTTTTCTGCAAACCAAATTTCATCTCTTCTAAATGTTTCTTTATTTAAATTTACTGTATCATGTGTTGAATATATTAACTGACCATTACCTTTATTTGTATCACTATTGTGGAATAAATTAATAATATATCTTGTTAATAGCGGATGTAATTTTGCATCTAATTCATCTACAAATAATACCATACCATTTTTTAATGCATCCATAAAGAAATCAAATAAATGGAACATTTTTCTAGTACCATTAGATTCCAAATAAAATGGTAATGCTTTCACTTCTCCTTTTTCTCCTTTATGAATAACTTCAATGTCTATTATTCCGTTATTGCTTTTTACAGCTTCAATTAAATCTGGCGTGGTTTTTATTCCTTCGATTCCAGAATCAAAAGTTTTTATGAATTTTAATAATTCTTTTTTATAATTTTCATCACTTAATATTTTTAAAGAAACTCTATTATTAATAAATCTTTCAAAATTAGGATTACCTAAATCTAAATATGTGCTGTTTACAAACCAATCATATACATTACTAAAATCTTCGTTATTTCTATCTATTTTGCTATATATATTTAAGAATAATGTTCTTTCATCTATATTTACTAAATCTGAAATTTTATTAGGTTTCATTGATACATTATTATTCTCTCTTTCAAAAATAGAATAAAATTTATTTACTCTTTTTTCAAATAGCCACTCTGAAATTATTGTATCTTTTAAAACTTCAAAACCATACTTATATATTTTATTGTTTTTGGCTAATATTTCTACTTCTAAAGCAATTGGATCATTATTTATCATAAAGCTATATACATTTTCTTCATCTATTGGAGAATTCTTTTTAGAGTCATCACTTACTAATATTCTCTTTTTCATATAATCAAAAGCCTGTAACACATTAGTTTTTCCACTAGCATTAGCGCCATAAATTGCAGATACTTTTAAATATTCACCATTATCAATTTTAGCAACATTATATTCATGTTCTTTTAGTGATGTTGCTTCCATATCTAAACAATTTTCATTTTTAAAAGATTTGAAATTTTTAAAACTAAATCTTATTAACATTTTAAAATCCTCCTTTACTTTATATATTATATGCTAAAATTTAAAAAATATCAATATTTTCGAGAAAATTTCTCAAATTTTATTGATATTTTTATTTTTTTACATGTTATATTCCCATAAACTTAAATGACCTTTTACATCTATTGGATTTTCAAATACTTCAACATCTGACACTTGCCATCCATAGTTTTCTTGAAAAGAACTTTTAGTATAAATATCTCTATTTTCTTTTAACAATAATTCTTTGAATTCTGGAGACATCTTTATACAATCTACTAATTTTACTTTCCCTAAAATTTTTCCATATGGTAATTCTTTTGGAAGATATTTTTCTAATCTTTTCATTGCTTCTTTATCTATACCTTTTCCTGCATGTATTAATAAATCTCCTCTATATTTTGTTTGCCAACTTCTAAATTCAAATCTTTTATCACCTTGCATTATTAAAGTTGCCCAAGGCTGTTTAATTGTTAATGCTTTCATTATTAGCTAACTCCTTTATCCTATTATCTTCCCATTCATCATATTTGTTTTTGTATTCCTCTTTATCACTTGCTAATATCTCTGTACCATCATCAAAAATAATTAAGATTTTATTAAAATCATTTCCACCAAAATGTAAGTAATCTTGTCCACCATCAATATAACAATTATTACATTTACAGCTTACCAAGTCATGTCTGTATTTTGATTTAATAATTTCATTACAATTCAAACATTTTATTTTCATTCTTTCTCTCCATTAATTAGCTTTAAATCTTTTAATTTTTTAGCAATATTATAATATTCAACTTTTGACAAAACTTTTTCTATTGCTTGTTTATATTTTTCTTGATTATCTATTGATTCTTTTTCAATTTCTTTGAGCTCTTTTTTTATTATATCTTCCATCTTATTATAATAATCTTTATTAATATCTAAAAATGCATATTTATTTGCCTCTTTTAGTTTATCTTTATCCACATAATTGTAAAAATAAATTAAAGTAAGCTTTTCTATAATATATTTAAATATTGCTAAATCTCGAAAAGTTTCATCAACTATTATATTTTCTTCATAAAGTATTTCTAAAAATAAAATTGGTAAAACCATTATTACATTAAGATATAATAAAGCGACATCTGTTTTTTCTCTTTCAAAAAATCTTAGCATATTCCTATGAATTGTTGGATGAGCAAATTTAGATAAGACATTATATATTTTGTTATAATCTTCTTCTATGTTCTCATATTTTTTTAATATTATTTTTCTTAAATAACTTTGTGATAAATAATCCTTTGCTTTTTTATTTATCTTTCTTCTTTCAAGATAACACTCATAACTATCTTCTTTACAATATTCTTTTCTTACATTTGCATCTATTCTAATTCCAAATAGCATCATCATTAATTCAAATGCATTCCTTGTTAGAACTATTCCATCCAATAATCTATTATTATCTACTAGCCTATATGCACGTTTATAAGTATCAATACAATCATTGAATAATTCAATTTCTATAGAATCATTTGTCTTTTCTCGAGCTTCTTGTAATTTGTTTATAAATATATTGTTTATATCCTCAAAAACATCCTTTATTTCATTATTCATTTATCCTATCATCTCTTTACATTTTAACTCAGCTTGTCTTATAACAGTTTGAACTGCTTTTTCACTTTTGTTAGGTGGATAATTATATTTAATTAAAAGCTTCTTAATTTCAATTCTCATTTTGGCTCTTGCATCTTTTCTAATATCCCAATCTATAGTCATATTACTATTAACCGTTTCTACAAGTTCTTTTGCTATTTGAACTAGGATTTCATCTTTCATTAGTTCTTTAACTTCTGGATCATCACCTAACGCATCAAAGAATGCTTTTTCTTCTGATGACAAATTAAATTCATTTCCTGCTTTTAATTCTTCTTCAATTTCATTTTTTAAGTTTATTAATTCTTCAATTATTTTTTGTATATCTTCTACACTTGTCCTCTCATTATATGTTGCTGCAATTTTTTGAAACTTTGTTGAGAACTTTTCCATCATAACAACATTTTGTCTCCCTATTTGATTTACATACTCTTTTAATGCTCTATTTAATACCTCAACTGCAATGTTTTTCTTCTGCATTTTTGCTAACTTATTTAAAATCTCATTACTTAATAGCGCTAATTGATTGCTGTTATGTACTTCACCTATTTGTAGCATTTCATCATCTTGTATTGCTCTTTCTAACATTTTTGCTACATTATCATTTATCTCTTTAACGTCTATTTTATCTCCACTTAATTTTGATATAAATGATCTTACAGCTATGAAAAATAATATTTCATCTTTTAATTCTTGTGATAAAGCTCCTGTACATAATGCATACAAACTTTTTACATCATAACTATATTTCATAAATGCTTTTTTCTTTTCTTCTGTTTCTAGCATCCTGTTTGCACCTGCCATTATTATTTCGTATTTATCACTATCTGTTGTTGTAGCAAAGTGTCCATAGTAGAATCCTTTAAATAAATCTCTTATTAGTTCTACTTTATCATTTAAAACTTTTACTAATTCACTATTATCTACAATCTTGCCTTGGTCTCTCTTTGTATATGTTTTCAATGCATCTAGCAACCATCTTTTTAGTCCTATGTAATCAACAATTAAACCACCAGTTTTATCTTTATAAACTCTGTTTACCCTTGCAATTGCTTGCATTAAATTATGAGCTTTCATAGGTTTGTCCACATACATTGTTCCAAGTCCAGGCACATCAAATCCTGTTAACCACATATCTACAACTATTGCAATTTTGAAGCTAGACTCCATATCTTTAAAATCTACTTCTAATTGCTTTTTATCTTTCTTAGAACCTATTGCTTTTTGCATTTCTTCATCATCTTTATTATTAGATGTTATTATCATATTGACTTTGTTTTTCCATTCTGGTCTAAGTTCTAAGAATTTGTTATACATTGTAAATGCAGATTGTCTTGAATATGCTACAACCATTGCTTTATTAGCCACACTTGTTTCTATTTCCTCATAATGCTTTATAATATCTTTAACTATCATTTCTAGTCTATCTGGATCTTCTATTATTTGTTTCATTGTAGCCATTGCTTTTTTAGATTCTGCTATTTTATAGTCATCAATACCTTCTTCTGTTTCAAGCATATTGTAGTAATCATCTATCTCATCTAATATCTTTTGATTTAGTCCAACTCTTGCCATTCTTGATTCATACATAATTGGCACCGTTGCACCATCCATAATTGCTTGTGTCATATCATAAGTATCTATTATATTTCCAAATACATTTGTTGTTGACCTGTCCTTTGTTTCAACAGGCGTTCCTGTAAATCCAATATATGTTGCATTTGGGAAAGCATCATGCAAATACTTAGCTGTTCCATATTTTTTATATGCTTCCATTTTAGCTTTATCGAATTTTATTGTTGCATCTAATCCATAATGGCTTCTATGAGCTTCATCTACTAAAACTAAAATATCATCTCTTTGGCTAAATACTCCTGTTTCTTCTTCAAATTTCTGTAATGTAGTAAAAAATATTCCACCAGATTTTCTTCCTTCTAATTTTTCGTTTAAATCTTGTCTATTTTCAATTTGTACTGGTTCTTGTTTTAAATATTCAGAGCATTTTGCGAATGTTGTAAATAACTGATTGTCTAAATCATTTCTATCTGTTACAACCACTATACTTGGATTATTTAATACTTTTATCATATTACCAGTATAAAATACCATTGAGAAGCTCTTTCCACTTCCTTGTGTATGCCAAAGTAATCCAGCTTTTCCCGTTTTGTTATCTATTGCATTTTCTGTACTGGTTATAGCTTTCTTAACTCCAAAATATTGGTGATATGCTGATAGGATTTTACTATCTTCACTCCACAATATGAAATTACTTATAATATCTAATAATCTATCTTTTCTAAGCATTCCATTAAATAATGTTTTATGAGTAGGCATATTCTCTAATACTTCATCTGTGTCTTCTACTTTTTTCCATTCTGAGAATCTACTCCATGGACTTGTAATAGTTCCTGCTCTTGCTTGTACTCCATCACTTAAAATCATAAATTGGTTATAATAGAATAGTGATGGTATATGTACTTCTTGATATCCTTTTAATTGATTATATCCATCAATTAACCTAACATCTTCTCTTACTGTTGATTTTAATTCAACAACAACTAAAGGCATACCATTTATAAATATAATTATGTCTGGTCTTTTTTCACTATGTTCAATAATTGTATATTGGTTAATTGCTTTAAATATATTATTTTGGATATTTTCAAAATCTATTATTTTAATAGTTTTATATTTGGTTTCTCCATCTTCTTGAATCGGTACAGAAATTCCCTCTAGTAAATATTTAGTAAATTGTTTGTTGTTTAATATAGTATTGTTGTTGTCTAAATTTCTAATTGTTTTTATAACTTCTTGTATCTGTTCAAATTCAATTTCTTTATTCATTCTTTCAATTACATCAAAGAGATCTTCTTCTAACAATACTTTAGAAAAGTCTGTACGTTCCATTTCATATCCATTTATACATTCATATTCTAGATTTTGTAGCATTTCCATTGTTATATTTTCTAGTGTTTCTTCATCAAACATAATTTGCCCCCTAAATTATAGTTTACTCAACTTTGTTTAGTTTTCCATTTATATACCTATAGCTTCCAAATTCTATATGCCCCTTTGTCAAATTCATACCAACAACATATGACTTTGTTAATTTATTTACACCTATAAAAGTCATCGGTGTTGCATGTTCTACTTTATATACCATTGAAACAATTATAGGCATTTCATTTATTTTTGCATCAATTTCAATTGTATTTTTAGTTATTTCATCATATATAGATAAAGTATAATCATCATATCTATTTTCATCTATAAAATCTTTTACAATTGATGATCCACCATCTGTTATAGCTAAATCAATATCGTTTATTTTCCATAAAATATCTCCAGTAAGTTGATGTTTTTTCTTTTCATAATTTGAATTCATAGTATTCCTCCTTTTTTATGCAAATCATAATTTGTATGATTATATTTCTATTTTATCTAGATCTATTTCTCCATTCATGAGTTTTGGTAATAGTGTATCTCTTAATTGTTCTAATGTTTCATTTTCCTTTGAAATATTAAACATCTTATCGGTATATAATTTTGCAATATTTTCAAATTCGTATAGTTCTTTATCTTTAGGAATATATATATTATGTTTCATAAATTGTGTTACTTTAATACTTGGCTGTACACTTCCTATATTATAAGAAATTAAATCATTTTTTATTGCTTTTAAATATTGATATATATACATAGGATAATCATATTTGCTTCTTAATGCTACAACATTCTGAGCTATAGTACCTTTGTTTTCCATATATATTTTCATTTCTGCAAGACTACCAACTGTTGAAATTAAAATATCATTTATTTTAGGATGTCCACTTCTAAAAAACGTATTATAAACTTCATCATCCACATATTTTTGGCATTGTTTATAGTCTATAATTCTATTCTCTCCTGATATAGCTCTTACATCAATAATAGGATAATTACTAACTTCAACTAATTTAGGTGTTTTACCTCTATTGTCAATAACATCTAATACATCATATAAAATATATTCTTTAAATTCACTGCAATCATTATTTTGGATTTTATCATAGAATTTATTATTAAATATTTGCTTTAATTGTTCTGACAAATTATCATTTATCTGATTATTCAGCTCTATTCTTTTATCTATACTAGACAAAACTTTACCAATTTTAATCTGCTCTTCATAGCTTGGTATTAACATTTCAGTATTTTTTACAACATCTAATTGTACTCTCTGTCTTCCTGATGTTCCAGTCATAGATTTAATTGCAATTTCTCTAAATTTTGGACTTATTGCAAGATAAAAAATAAAATCTTCATCTGAAATATTCTTTTTACTTCTCATAACAATATATTCTGTAGAACCAAAACCAACTTCTTCTTCATCTAAAATTGTAACTTTTGATGTTTTTCCATTTTCCAAGCATGGTGTTATTCTTGCCAATAAGGTATCTCCATTTCTAAATTTCATACCTCCATTGTATTTTTCTATATCAAAAGAATTTATATATTTTGAAAACACGCCCAATTTGTCCATTGGAATTTTTTTAGATACAGTTCCTTTTTTTAATGTTTCAGTTGGATTAAATTCTATTATATCCTCTAATTTTTTATATTCCATACCCAATAGCCTCCAAGTTCTTCTTAATTTTTTCTTCCAACTTATGAGACTCTTCAAATTGTGCTTTTAATTCAGTTGTTATTGTTTTCATTTTTTCTTCAAAAGGTATTCCATCGTCTTCTTGTTCTTCTGTTCCTACATATCTACCTGGTGTAAGGACATAATTGTTTTCTTCTATTTCTTTTATTGTAGATACTTTACAGTATCCTGCTACATCTTCATAATTTTGATTGTTTTGGAAATTATGATATGTATCTACAATTTTAGATATATCGTCTTCATTTAGTTCTCTTAATTTTCTTGTTACCATTGTTCCAAAATTTCTTGCATCTATAAACAATGTTTTTCCTTTTTGTTTCTTGTTTCTATTTAAAATCCATATACTACAAGGTATTGTAACTGTATAGAATAAATTTGATGGCATTGACAATATACAATCAACCAAATCTGCTTCTATTAAATTTTTTCTGATTACTTCTTCTTGTCCCCCTGCTGATAAAGAACCATTTGCAAGTATTATTGCAGCTTTGCCATTCATAGATAATTTTGATACCATATGCTCGACCCAAGCAAAGTTAGCATTTCCTTTTGGTGGTATTCCATATTTCCATCTAGGATCATCTAATAATTTTTCTTGTCCCCAGTCACTAATATTGAATGGAGGGTTTGCTAATACAAAATCTGCTTTTAAATCTTTGTGTAAATCGTTATGAAATGTATCGTCTGCAAACTTTCCTAATCCATCATTATTTATTCCTCTAATAGCTAGATTCATCTTTGCTAATTTCCAGGTTGTTGGATTTTTTTCTTGTCCATATATAGTTAAATTTCTTGCATTACCATTGTGTCTGTGAATGAATTTTATACTTTGTACAAACATTCCTCCTGAACCACATGCAGGGTCATAAATTCTACCTTGATATGGTTCAAGAATCTCAACCATTGTTCTAACTAAGCAAGCAGGTGTATAGAACTCTCCACCTTTTTGCAATTCGTTAGATGCAAATTGTCCTAAGAAATATTCATATATTCTTCCCAAGATATCTTTATCTTGTGCTTCTTTACTTCCAATTTTTATATTAGTAAATAAATCAATTATCTCTCCTAAATTAACATTTCTATAATTTGGGCTATTAAATTCCTTAACTAAAACACCTTTTAAAGATGGATTTTCTCTTTCTATTTCTTCCAATGCATCATCAATTATTTGTCCTATATGAGGATCCTTAGAATGAGCATTTAAATATTCCCATCTAGCCCTAGCTGGAACATAAAACACATTATCTGCCTCATAACTATCCCTATCCTCTTCAAGTCCATAACCATCTTTTACTAAGATTTGATATTTCTCTTCAAATGCATCAGAAATATATTTTAAAAATATTAATCCTAATATTATAAATTTATAATCTGAAACAGGAACTGCCCCTCTCATTTTATCAGCAGATTCCCATAATTTTTTTTCTAATTTTATTAACTCTTCTTCTTTCATTTTTGCACCTCGAATATTTACAATAATTCTATTATATTTTATATCATAAAATGACAAATTTCTCAACAGGTACTTCTAAATATTTACAATTAATTCCTATGAAAAAAATGATCATATGGATAACCGGCTTTAATATATAATTCTGTCAATTCCATTTTGTATTTTTCTAATAGTTCTAAATACTTTTGTTTAAATACATTTTTACAAATCCATTCCACTCCTTTACACGATATAACAACTTTTTCATCAGTATAAGATTTATATTCACTTAATCCACTATCACACATTTTATTAATAGCTTTTCTTATAGTAATTTCTTTTCTATTAAAATACTTACATAGTTGTTTTATATCCATATCTTCATTCCACCAATTTTCTTCATGCTCTATTTTTAATAATTCTTCATATTGTTTTATTCTATCTTCAAAAAATTCTACATCAGCATCAATTAATGATTTTTCTTTATTAAAATACACTTGTAACAACCATGCATATCCTTCATCTAAAATAAAATATTTTCTACTTTTTACTTTCTCACTTCTCCATCTGCAAGTTGGATGCTTTTTTAACATTACATTTACAGCTTTTCTTAAATCTCCATGTGTTATTTCTTTTCCACATTTAGTAGTAACACCCAACAATTTAATTCTCTTTAAAATTTTATTATAAGATACAAAAATACTCTCTAAAGCTTGCTCTGAATCTCTGTACACTTTTCATCACTTCCTTACTATAAAAATCTATTAATGCTAGTTTACAAAGCATTAATAACAAGCAAAATTTATTTTGCTCGAATATAGGTAGTATTTTTTAGTACCTAATATTCGCCAGCGTGGTGTTTTGACACCATTTTTGCTGTTTAGGGAAAAATCCCTAAAACCCTTTTTGGCTCTCCGAGGGAATTTTTTTATTCATTTTTTCATAATTTTTGTTTAAATTTTAGAAAAAGTCTGAACAAAAAATTCAAACTTTTCATATTTACAATTGTTATAATTTATATTATAATTTTATTAGGTTTTAAGATTGAGTTAGCAAATAGTTTGGTCGCTTATGCTAACTTTTTCTTTTGCTTTTATTTCTTCTGCAATTGAAATTCCATAACACATTTCATTCAGAACTTCAACAATTTCTTCTGAAATTTCTGTATCATCTTCAGTAGATAATTGTTCAATTAATTGCTCTTTATTATATCTTGTTGTAATAACAATTGGTAATTCATTATCATATCTATTACTAATAATTTTATTTAATTTTTCTAAAGCCCATTTGCTTAAATTTTCACTACCAAAATCATCAATAATTAACATATCTACATTAGAATATAGTCCAATAATTTGCGTTTCTGATAGTCCATCTTTATTAAACGATTCTTTAATTTTATCAATTATAGAGCTACTTTTTTCCATTAATACAATTTTGTTTTGTTCAATCATTTTATTAGCAATACAAGCTGCTAAATAAGTTTTTTCATAGCCTATATTTCCAGAAATTATTAATCCATTTTTCATTTCGGATTTAATACATAAATTTGTAAATTTTATTAATTGATTTATAATAGATGTATCTTCATATGTATCAACATGATTTTCAAAATTACACTTTTGTAATCTCTTTTTCATATAGTTATCTTTATAAATATTATTTATAATTTTTCTATACTTTTCTTGTCTTTGTTTTTCTTCTTGTTCTAAATCAAATTGTTTCCAGAATTGAACTGCTTTTTCACAATTACATCTTTCATATTCAATCATGCTTTTATCATAATTTACATATAAATAATCAAATCCAATTGGTTTTAAATTTTTACTACAGAATCCACATTTTACACCTTCATTGCTGATAACTTTATAATTTGAATTCTTTAAATCCACTTCTATTCTCATCTCCTTCTTGTTTTATTTTATTTCTAATCTTTTTCTCTTCTTTAGTGTTACGTTGCGTTACTGTAACGTTACTTTTTTCTTTTTCACTTTTCATTTTTTCACGATATTTTTGCTGTCTTAAACAATTTTGTAGTCTGATTTCTTCAAGTTTATCAGCACTTTGGTACTTAGACCAGTTTTTGATTTTATAAAAATTATCTTCTATAATAATCATTTTTAATTCTTCAAATTTTTCCAAACATTTTGTGATTTTTTTCCTAGACTTTCCCATAATCTTTGAAAATTCATCAACTGTCATCGGTTTATCTTCTGTTAGTGATAATCTGCCTTGATAATTACATTTCATTGCTGTTATTAAAAGTTGTATCCATACTCTAATTATTGTATCCCCATCCTTTTCACTTTCTAGCAATTTTATTTTGTTATTATCAAAAAAATCCGTAGATAATTTTAACCATTGTAAATTAGCCATATCCCCCTTTCCCCACTTTCTTTTGAATCTAATCAATTGATTCTTGTTCCATTTTTGATAAATATTCATCTAAAGCTTGTACTCTAAATAAATATTTTCCACCAACTTTAGAACATGGTATTTGCTTTCTTCTTACTAGTTGATTAATTAACCAATAAGAAATTCCTAAATACCCACTTGCTTCTTTCATCGTTAGTGTTGTTCTTTGAATCTTTTGTAGTTCCATAATATCACCTCCTGTTTTTTTGTAATTTAATATTGACTTTTGTTAACAATTGTATTATATTGTTTGTAGTTAACTTTGTAAATACTTTTTAGTGTATTTTGATAGCAGGTTAACTTTATTGAATTTCGTAAACTGTTAATGGAGGAATTATGAACAAATTAAAAATTGATGAAGCTATTAGTATATTTGTTTCAAAGAACGAAACACTTACACATAAAGCATTTTTATATGCAAAAACAAAATCATCTAAGCCAAAATATTATAATCTAAAAAACATTAATACAGGTTATTTTACTATTAATACTACAACTACCACTCAGACACTTTGTACTGAACTTATTAACTTTTTAAATTGTAATTTTGATAATTATGATGATTGTTTTATGTGGTTTACTAAGTTTTTTACTTCATACATCATATATACTGGTGAAGATGATATAAATAAATTTGAAGTAAATAAACTTTATTCTTTTAATAAAGTAAAAAAATTATTTAAAAAATATTTTGAAGAAATAAAAAATGACTCAAAACGTGGTCAAAAACTATTATCAGAATTTGTTGATTATATATTTAACATTAATAATATTGAAGAAATTAAAGATTTTACTTCTAAAATAAGATTTTATATTTATTATAACTCTCATGCTAAAAAGCTAGATAGATTTATAAATAACTACTTTTCTATGCCACAAGGCTTTTCTTTTAGAACAATATCTGGTATTAAAGGATCTACAGAAAAAGATTTAATCAAATTCTTTAAGTCTGCTCCAGATTATGATGTTGAACCAGATTATAGTTCTAGTAATGACAATATTTATGGAATTTTATATGTTACATTGTTTCAATTTGTACTTAATAATAAATATCTTATAAAAAAATGTAAGAATTGTGGTAAATACTTTATAACAGATAATGCACGCATTAATTACTGTAATAATTTATACAAAGGAAAACAAACTTGTAGAGATATCGGAAACCAAATTGCTCAAAGAATTAAACAAGAAAATGAGATTGTTTATGGTAAATATCGTAAGATTTATGCAAAAAAAGCAATGCTAGTAAACCGTAATCCTGATATAGAAGTTTATAAGATTGATTATGAAAATTGGAAAAAGCAAGCTAAGGAATTTATGGATTCCATTAGATCTGAAAAGAAAACTTATAAAGAATTTGATAAATGGTTGGAAGAAAACAAATAAAGGAAAAGTTTATTGCTTTTCCTTATTTATATAATCATTTCATAATCTATAATATCTCTTATATCATTTTCAAGTAAATAGTCATCAGAAATATATTCACCCCATTCACAATCACATGATATTAATTGATGCCCACATATAGGACACATTTCCCAGTCACATCCATCTAGATGAATTTCTCCTTTTTTAGCTCCACAATCGCCACAGTACTTGCAATCAATTGAATAATATGAATCATTCGTATTGAACTTATAATTATAAAATTTGTCTTCATCTCCATATTTTATTCTCTTATATGCATTATTATCTTTTGTAAGTATATACGAATAGTATTGATTTTCCTCAATATCCTCTTTAAACTGTTTTAATTGTTTTTTAGTAAACTCAATTCCTCTAAAAACCTCAAAATCCTTTGCATTATGTAAAATATTCTCAATAACATATTTATATTCTTCATTTTGATATTTATGGTGAAAAATTCTATAGTGTAATTTTATATAAAGCTCAAATAACTTACAATATTTTCTTTTTATTTCAATCGAATTAGCATTTACTTTAAAATGAATAAAATTATTTCTTATATTACCACAAGTAATCAATAAATCAGTTTCATTTTGTGAAAACAATTTTGGCTTTAAATTTTGCAATCTTGCTATCGATTTCGAATATGTTATAGTTTTTGCTTTATCGCTAATTTTCTCATCAATATTTTCATAAATCAAACTTTCGTTAATTCTAAACAGAGCTTCTTTTAATAGTAATTCAATTGCTTGAACCAATAATATAAATGTTGTTTTCCACTTTCTTTTTTCTTCTATAGAATTTCTATCTTCATCATGGCTTTCACCATATCCTATCTTTTTATAATAGTATAATGTTTCTTTAATATAATCATATGAATTCTCTATTAAATTTAATTCAAAATTCATCTTATATTTTCTCGCTTTCTTTTAAACCCTTATTGGAACATCAATTTTTCCTTTAGCTATACATACATCATTTTTTATTATATATGCTTCAACATAATGGTCACCATCAAATTTAGAATATTCAGTATGTGTATAACTATTTGTTTCTAAAATTTGTCCCCTAATATCGTTTTTTTGTTTAGCTAAATCTCCTTCGTTTTTTACTTTCCAAAGAATTTTATCTATACCATAATTCATAATTTCTGCTTTATTTACTATGTAAAATTCTAATTTTTTATCCCTCTTTAGAAGCACATGATTTGTTATCATATCCCTTAAACTAGCTGGGCGGAATCCATCTTGTGTTACTATACAATCCAATTTTAAATTTAATACTACATCAACAGGATATTCATCTTCAATAAATTCTTCTGTATGATCATAAGCGTATTGTTCTTTTTCTTCTTCCTCATTTTGTGCTTTAGGAAATTCTTTTCCCAAAAGATTCCTTAATTCTTTATTTAAATTTTTAGAATCCTCATTTAAATCTTTAATTTTGTTATAAGCTTTTGTGGCTTTTTTTACGAATTTTCCTCCATCATCATTATATATTTTTTGATTACTTCCTATTGCAAACCAATAACTCTTATCTTTATCTTCATTCTTTAAAAACTCAAAAATATCTTTAACTAGATTTAAATAATTTTCATATCCACAATTTTGATATTCCTTCTTCTTTTCAAGGAAATTATTAGTCAAAGTGTCAATTAATAAGCCTTTAAATTTAAATCCTTTTTTGTTTTTCCATGATCTAAGCATATGACATATATTTGTAAAATTTCCATTTGTGTCATCATCTTTTTTCTTACATTCGTCTATTTCTGGAATTGGATTTGTAATCTTCCAGCTTCCTCCATCATTTGTATCTGGATATTTAAGTGAATCATCATTTTGCTTAAATCCTGGAACTAATTCTACTGTGTATTTTGTAAAGTTTATTACTACAACTTGTCCATCACCTTTTAAGTCTGTATTAGGATATTTTTCTTTCAATACATTTTTTACTTCTTGTAATAATTGAGATTGTTTATTTCCATCATTATCATTTATTCTATCATAAACACTCTTAGGTAGATTAAAAAGTATGTCCAAATCACTTGTATTTTTTATTGCTGTAGTTCTACCAACTGAACCTACAATATACATATTAGATTCGTCATCATCTATGTCATAATAATGTTTATTTAGTTTTTTTGTAATGCCTTTTACTGTTGTTTTCATATCTTCAAAATTATCTAGTTTTATGTTGTTACAGAAATCACAAAAATCATCTTTAATCATTTATTTTCCCTTTCTAAGCTCTACAGGTAAATAGCTATCTATTTCTTCATCTGAAAATGTATTATCTTTTTGTATTTTTAAAGCATTTGATGCTTTTTTTACAGCTCTATCACATGTAGATAAGCTTTTCTTGCATATATTATGATATTTTAATAATATCTCATCTCTCTTCTTAGTAGCTTCATCCAATTCTATCTTATTTAATTTTATATCTGATAATACACAAATGGTTTCATTTTTTAATTGTAAAAATTCTAATGCGCTTAATTTATGACTATCTCTTGATTCTTTTAAATTATATGTTTTATAAAAAGTATTTATAAATAGAGATATAGCTGAAAAAACAGTGGTAATTATCTTTAAAGCAACTTCATCAATAAAAAAGCAAGTTAATAATCCTGATGTAGTAATTGCTGAAGATAATATCTTGCAAAATTCTAAAACATTAAACCAAAAAGAATTAATATCACTATGTTTTTCATGAATTTTATGGTTCCATACTATTGATGCAAAAATTTGTCTTATCTCTGATTCTATTATATTCATGTAAATTCCTCCTATATATTTGTCGTATTATATCATATTTTCTGTAAATAATCCAGTATTTTCAAAGGATTTTAGCTTTCAAATTTTCGACATTTTTTACATTTTATTACATTTATAAATTTTTTAAGTTTATTTTTGAAATCTATTGCAATTTGTTAACTATTGTTGTATAATAATGTTGTTAACAATTATACACGTACTCCTCCCACCATAGGCATACTTGAAAGGAGGTGAAATAAGTAATGGCTGGGAGTATAGAAAAAAGAGGAAAAAATAGTTACAGGCTAACAGTATCAGAAGGATTTGACCTAAACGGAAAACCTATGATACACAGAAAAACAGTACATGGAACTAAAAAAGATGCAGAAGTTGAACTAGCAAAATTTGTTACTGAAGTACAAAATGGTTTCGTAATTGATGGTAAATCTCTTAAATTTTCTGAATTTACTGAAATATGGAAAAGAGATTATGGCTCAAAAGAACTTGCTCCTTCAACATACAAACGATATTGTAGAATGTTAGAAACAAGACTTATACCATATTTCGGACATTTTTATATTACCAAAATTAAACCAACTGACATTATGAAATTCTATGATTTACTTGAAAAAGATACTCAATTAGTTAGAAAAAAAGGTAACAATGGTTCAAAAACCAAAAAGCCCTTATCTGGTAAAACAATTTTAGAGCATCACAGATTATTAAGAGCAATGCTTCACAAAGCAGTTTATTGGCAATTAATAGTGGCGAATCCTGCTGAACGTGTTCAGCCACCTAAAGCTAGGAAACCAAAAAGAAGATCTTATGATGATGAACAAACTAAGATATTACTAGAAAATTTAGAGTTGTTATCTAGCGAAGATACTAAATACAAAGTTGCAATCATTCTTACAGTATTTACTGGTGTTCGTTTAGGAGAATTAATGGGATTAGAATGGCAAGATGTTGATTTTAAAAATGGAATTATTAGTATTAATCGCTCTAGTCAGTATCTGGCAGATATGGGAGTTTTCACAAAAGTTCCTAAAACAGAAAGTTCCATTAGAGAAATTGCAATAC
Source organism: uncultured Clostridia bacterium (assembly GCA_934121905.1). GTDB lineage: Bacteria > Bacillota > Clostridia > TANB77 > CAG-508 > CAG-269. Next base: position 24,382 of record CAKOVI010000001.1, on the reverse strand, counting down.
CTAAATTTATCATTTCTTTACTTGAGGAATATAAGTTATGGTATGAAGAACAAAAATCGATTTACGGCGAATTATGGACTAATTCTGATAGGTTATTTGTACAAGTAGATGGCAAACCAATGCATCCTTCTACAATTAGCAAATGGTTTGTAAAATATGTTGGTCAAATAGGATTACCTGTAATTAATTTTCACGGATTAAGACATACAAATGCAAGTTTACTAGTTGCACAAAATATTGACATAGCAGTCATTTCTGCGAGACTAGGTCATGCACAAATAAGTACTACACTTGACTTTTATGTGCATCCACTACTTTCTCATAATAGAAAAGCTGGCTATGCACTAGAAAACTTATTATTACCAACAAGGTCTTAATTTGAACTTTTTTCTAATTTTCACAAATTACAAATTTTCACGATGTAAAAAGGTAAAAAACTTTGAGATTATATATCTCTTTCCCAAAAGTTTTTTACTATAATTTTAAAAATTTTATTGCAATTTACATTATTAAATTATGTTAAAAATTTAAAATATTTATTTATAACATTGTAGTGTAAGTATAAAATTTTAATGAATTTTTATTGATATTTAAGTCATTCGAGGTATTTATTTTACCCAATTTTTACCCAATTCAACATAATATTGCCATTTTAAAGCATTATTGCAACCAATTTCAAGGCATAAAAAAATACCCACAGTTGTTGAAACTGTAAGTATTTATACTTTGGTTGCGGGAGATGGACTCGAACCATCGACCTTCGGGTTATGAGCCAATAAACCCAACCTATTCCTATCATCTATCTTCCCATCACTTTCCCTATTATCAACTCCCCTTCACCCCTCTTCCTCTCCAACTATTTTCCACCCTCCAATCTCATTCCACAAACATTTTGCATATACTACTATAGAATAAACTTCAAAGGAGAGATAAATATGTTTTTTAATACTGCTAAAGCCAATATAAAAGGAGGGACAAAATTCCCCCAAATAAATGGTGTTGTTACATTCAAAGAAGTAAAAAACGGTGTAATGTTAACTGCCAAAATTAATGGATTACCACAATCACCAAACCATTGTAAAGGTAGATTTTTCGGATTTCATATACATGAACGGAACTTCTTGTACAGGAAATTCAAATGATGAATTTGCTAATGCAAAAGCTCATTATAATCCCAAAAATTGTCCTCATCCATATCATGTTGGAAATTTGCCACCACTAATTGAAAATAATGGATATAGTTATATGAGTGTTTTTCTTAATAAATTTAAAGTAAAAGATATAATTGGAAAAGTTATAATTATTCATGATATGCCTGATAATTTTACAACTCAACCTAGTGGTAATTCTGGTACCAAAATTGCTTGTGGTGAAATAAAGAAAGCATTCTAATAAAAAAAATTATAATATAAAAGCTTACGCAAAAAATTTAAATAGACGAGATTCAATATCTTTTGAGCTCGCCTACTTTACTTTTACATATTTTTATTTTCTATTTTATATGCTAATTCAAATGCTAAAAAAGGTACTCTAGATTTTTTTTCAAAATCTACTAATTGACTCAGACTTCTTTCTTCCCATTCTACAGAATCTAAATTATCACCTGCATAATAAAATGTAAAATAATTTAATTTTTTATACTCACAAACAGCTGCAATAGACGCTCCTTCCATTTCCACACAAATAGCCCCTTTTTTCTGAAACATCTCAATTTTTTCTTTAGTTTCTCTATAAAAACCGTCTGTTGTCCATGTAGCACCTTCAGCATAATCATAATTATTTTCTCTTAATACTTCTTTAAATAATTTTATGTATTTTTTATTTAACTCTATCGATTCTGAGTCCGGTAAATAATGATAACTAATTCCATCATCTCGAAAGGCTCTATTAGGAATAATAATAGAACAATCCTCTATGTCTTTATCTAGCACTCCGCAATTTCCGAAAATAATAAATGTATCCACTCCATTAACATTTAATTCTTCAATATCAGCACTTATCCAAGGTCCACTTATTCCTGCTAAAAATAACGTTATTTTTATACCTTTATATTTCATAATATACGTTGGTCTTTGACAATTAGCACAACTAATTAATCCTACTTTTTTAGATTCAAATTTTTCGACTATGTCTTGTAATAAATATTCAGAAAAAACTCCTACTGCTATATGAGGTAATTTATAATTACTATCTCTTGTTCCATCCAACTTCTTAATTCCACTAGGTCTTATTACTCCCTGTTCTTTACTATAAATTATCATAATTTATTCTCCATTCTGTTTTATTTTTCTCCCTTAACCACATCATTACTTTAAATCATTACATATTTTATGTACCGGAAATTTATTCTCCTTCAAAACACCTTTTATTACATTAGGTAATAATGGATATTCATCTATTTTATCTAAATCTATCCATATAATCATTCCTTTCATAAGATTACTAGAAAACAACTGCCACAACAAAAGCAACTGTGACTAATACTCCATAAATCTTAAGCATATTATATCTTCTCTTAATTCCTAAAGCAATCTTTTTTTCATCCTTTTTCTCTACCAAGCTAACATAACTAGAAAGAACACTTTCAGCTTCTCTTACAATATATCCATCATCCTTATTTTTTCTATCTATATTTTCGTTTTTTCCATCAATACGTTCCAAACTTCTCGCAACATTTTTAGACTTAACAACCACAAAAGCTTCCTCAATTAAATTAGATGGCAAGTTTCTTAATACAACAACATTTTTCATTTTACATTTTTCCATAAAACTTTCTCCTTAAAAATTGTTATATTAAAATTCTTGCCATCTTTTCCAAATTTATACATACTAAAATCTAATCTTAGCAATCCAACTAAATTTTAACAAGCTAAAATCAATTCTCTACTATTTATTTAACTTCATAGAAAGCAACTTAGAAATTCCTTTCTCCTCCATAGTAACACCATAAACAGTATCAGCAGCTTCCATAGTACCCTTTCTATGAGTAATAACCAAAAATTGAGTACCAACAGCAAACTTCTTCAAAAATTCCGCATATCTATTAACATTAACATCATCAAGAGCAGCCTCAATCTCATCCAATACACAAAATGGTGCTGGGTTCATCTTTAAAATTGCAAACAATAATGCAATTGCAGTAAATGCTCTTTCTCCACCAGATAATAATCCCATACTTTGAAGCTTCTTTCCTGGTGGCTGAGCCTCTATATCTATGCCGCATTCCAAAATGTTAGCCTCATCTTCTAGCTTAATTCTAGCTTCTCCTCCACCAAATAATTCCTTAAAAGTTTGACCAAAGTTTTCATTTATAATTTGCATTTTTTCCTTAAATCTAACTTTCATATTATCTGTTATTTCGCTAATCATATCTCTTAATTTTGCCATTGTATTTTCCAAATCTAAACGTTGTTCACACATAAAGTCATATCTTTGTTTTTGATTTTTATATTCCTCAATTGAATCTACATTTACACTTCCAAGTTCTCTAATATCTTGTTTTAAACTATTTACCCTTCTTGTTGTAATTGCAATATTTGCTGGCTTTTCATAGCCTTCAACACTATTGGGTGTAAGCTCATATTCATTCCATAAAGATGTAATTGTGTCATTTAAGTCATCCTCTATTTTAGATTTTTTAACCTCAATTTTTACAATTTGACCTTTTAAATCCTCAATTATCTTAAATTCATCAACCTCTTCTTTTTCTTTTAAAGACAATTTTTCATTTGCTGAAAGTCTTTCTTTTTTCATTTTTTCAATATCTTCATCACTTGATAAGGTTTTAGCTTTTAATTCTTCTATTTTTGAATTTGTTTCATTTATTTTATTTTCAAGCTCTTTTTGTTCAATATTAATTCTTTCAATCTGATTTTCTTTGTTTTCTATGCTTTTGTTTTGATTTTCTATTTCATTTTTAAGCATTTCAGCCATTTCATCAATTGAACTTTCACTTTCATTAAATGATGATACAGATATTTTTAAATTTGTAATATCAAAATTCAAATCATCTACTTTTTTAACTGTATCTTTGTTTAAGCTAGAATATTCATTTATTTTTGCTTTTATTTCTTCGTTTTCGTTATCAATTTGTATTTTTTCTTTATTTTTTTCTTCAATAGCCTTCAAATATTCGTCTTTTTGATTTTCTAATTCTGCTTTTTCTTTTCTTAGTTTTTCTAAATGATTTGATATTCTATCAATATTTTCCTTAACAGTATTTAGTTTTTGATTTTCAACATTGTATTTTATCTCAATTGTTTGAAGTGCATTTTCTAATTTTTCAGCATTTTCAAGTACTTGCTTATTCGAATTTATAATATTTTCTTTTTGCTTTTTCAAATCTTCTTGCATTTTTTTGATATTTTCAATTTGATTTGCTAAGTCCTCAATTTCTTTACTTCTACCTAAAATCTTAACAGTCTTTTTATTAACAGAACCACCTGTCATTGAACCTGTTTGGCTAATAATGTCACCATCTATTGTTACAATTTTAAAGTTGTGTCCATTTTCCTTAGAAACTTTGATTGCTGTATCCATATTTTCTACAATTACAGTTCTGCCTAATAAATTTAAAATTATTTGTTCATATTTTTTGTCATATTTTATTAAATCTGATGCTAAACCTAAAACTCCTTGAATGTTTCCTTTTATTTTTTCAGGTCTTTTTCCTTGAATATTTGAAATTGGTAAAAATGATGCTCTTCCTAGATTATTTTTTCTTAAATGTTCAATCAATCTTTTTGCATCTTGTTCATTTTCTGTTACTATATTTTGAATACTAGCACCTAATGCCATCTCTATTGCTGTTTCTAAGTTTTGAGGCACATCAATAAGCTCTGCTAATGCTCCTTTTACGCCTTTTCCTAGTTCTTTCGTTTTCTCACATTCTAATAGTAAAGCTTTAACACTTCTTTGATATCCATCTTTTTCTTTTTCTGTTTCAACTAAAAATTTGTGTTTTGATTCTTTAAAACTTAATTCTTGTATACTATTGTTTATCTTTATATCAATTGATTTTATTTGTTCTTCTGCCCTATTCTTTTCAGTAATTATGTCTTGAAGTTCTTTAGATACCTTATTCTTTTCTTTTTGAATTTCAAAAAAGCCTTTTTCAATTTCTTCCTTAGAAAATCTTGTATTATCTAATTCTGATATACTACTTTGTATATCATTTTGAAGTTGTACTTTTCTTTTTTCTATATTTGAAATATTTGCTTTTTGTTCATTTATGTTTCCCTCTATTTCATATTTCAAATCAGTATTTTCCTCAAGTTTTCTTTTATCATTTTCTATTTCTAATTCTTTTTCAGATAAAGTTTGATTTATTTTTTCTAATTCACTTTGCTTTTCCCTAAGCTCTTTTTCATATTTTTCTTTATTTTCCTTTAAACTTTCTTTTTTACTTAGTTTAAACTTCATCTCTTCTTCTGTTTTCGAAATTTTCGCTTTTGTTTCCTCAATTTCTTCCTTAAACCTTTTTATATTTTCCTCGTTGTTTTCAATTTTAGATTTTGCAACATTAATTTCAGAAGTTAAAGCTTCAACATCTTTTTGGCTTGTAAACCTTAAGTTTTGAGTATTTTCTATTTCTTCTGTTAAATCATCAATTTGCCCTTTTAACTCTTCTTTAAGAATCTTTATTTTCTCAAGTTTACCTTCCTCTAAATTGCAAGTATTTTGCATAATTTCGATGTCTTCTTGAACTTTTACCAAATCGTTTTTATATTTTTCTATATTATATAAAAATAAACCAACCTCTATGCTTTTAAGTTCATTTTTCAAATCCAAGTATCTTTTTGCCTTATCTGATTGTTGCTTTAATGGCTCTAAGTTAGCTTCTATTTCTGTTAAAATGTCATTTATTCTTAGGACATTTAATTTAGTATGTTCTAATTTTTTTTCAGATTCTTCTTTCCTTGTTTTAAATTTTACAATTCCTGCAGCTTCCTCAAATACATTTCTTCTGTCTTCTGATTTATTACTTAATATCTCATCAATTTTACCTTGACCAATTATTGAGTATCCATCTTTTCCTATTCCAGTATCCATAAATAATTCCAATATATCTTTTAATCTACATTGTGTTTTATTTATGTAATATCCTGTTTCTCCACTTCTATATAATTTTCTTGTAACTATTACTTCTTTATATTCAATTGGAAGTTTGCCATCTTGATTATCAAATACTAGTGATGCCTCTGCAAACCCTAATGATTTTCTATTTTGTGTTCCTGCAAATATTATATCTACCGATTTTCCACCACGGAGTTCTTTCATGCTTTGCTCTCCAAGTACCCATCTAATTGCATCTGCTATGTTGCTTTTTCCTGAACCGTTTGGCCCTATTACACTTGTTATTCCTGGCATAAATTCTAGTACTGTTTTATCTGCAAATGATTTAAATCCTTGTAATTCTAGTCTTTTTAAGTACATGTTTTTTTCCTTTCCCTGCTTGTTCGTTTGGAACCGGTTCTTTTGTGAACATGTTCATTTGGGACCGGTTCTTTTGTGAACATTATTTTATATTAAAATGGCGGATTTTTCAAGGATATAATTGACATAATTTGTAAAAATTTGACTTCAAAAAAAATTGATGTTATAATATATATTATGTAAATATAAACCAGGTAAAAGACCTCCGAAGAGGCAGAAAGAGGAATTTATGAACAAATTAGAATTAGTAATGAACAATGTAATGGCAGCTCTGAATACATTTGGCATTGAATACGATGTCAATGAAATTAATGGATTTAGCATCTCTCGGAGCAAAGAATCTCTTTTAGAATCAGAACAAGAGATTCTTGACTTTCAAGAAAATGCCACTTTTCAAGATGCCTTCAAAAGCTTCGCTGAAAGGCCACAGCATTCTCGGATTTCCGGAAAATGTTGGGCCAATGATGCTGACTCTGTTATTATACAGTTTTCAAGAAGCTATATAATGACAGACAAGGATTGGGATGACTTCGCATATATGTGCGGCTGTTCAGACCCATTTGAGGCTCAGGCCCTTTATGGGGACCCGAACGTAAGTCATATTTATTTTAACGTTCGAGTACCCAAAGGAAAAATACACCGCTTCGTATCGTCCTATGCTCACTTTTGTTGGACAGCATAGGATGGAGGTTAAAAAAAGCGAGAATTGTTAATACAGTTCTCGCTTTCTATTATATTCTTTCTTCATCTTTATGTTTAACGTCCATCTGTTCCATAACACCATTTTCATTAATATGATATCTCTTAGTTGCCAAGTTTTCTGCCAAATCTAATCTATGTGTTGTTAATAAAAGCATAACATTTCTTTTCATTGCATATCTTTTTATCATTTCTAACTGTTCTTTTATCAATTTATCTTCCACATTTCCAACAGGTTCATCAACTATTACAACAGATGCCCCATCATCAATTCTGTAAAATAATTTTGAAAGTATCAATCTTCTTTGCTGACCTGTAGAAAACTCCATAAATCTTCTTGTAGACATTTGTTCTAATAAATCTGGAAAATCCAAATGAAGTTCATTTAAAATTTTATGTAATTTCATTTTTTCAGATTTACTTAATTCATAAATATTTCTTTTTCCTGTAATTTGATGTAAAATAGAACTCTCATTTCCTAAATCCATACTAGGTCTAAAAGAAATAAATTCCTTGCCTAAACTATCCACCTTTTTTCCACTATCTAATTCTATAACATCTCGATTATTTATGTCCCCTCTTTTTAGCATTCTTAAAAATGTACTTTTTCCAGCCCCAGAAGCTCCTGATAATAATATTACATCTCCTCTTTTTACACTAAATTCTGGTATCTTTATATAAGTTGAGTAAACAATCTCACCTGTTTCATAATTCTTTTTAGGATAAAATTTTGCATCTAAATTTTTTATGCTAAATGAATTAAATGGCTCTTCTGCACCTTTTAAGGGATAAACTTTTTTCTCCATTTGAGATATTATATTTTGTGCCTGCTCACAAAGTTCATCAAAATCTTTATATTTTTCAGCATCATATCTAGCTTTTGAATATATTCCATTTATTCTTTGTATTATTATGTCATTTGACTTCATTGATATTAATGCTGTCGCAAATGACTTTCCATCTAAATTCCCATTTTCTGTTATCTTTACTTTTGTGTTTATATAAGCTCCCACAATTAATGCTTGGACAATATCTGATATAGTTTTCAATGATAAATCTATATTTCCGAGCTGATTATCATTTTTTAATTTTTCTCTTGAAATTTTTGTATATTCTTCTATAATCATTTTTGTCTCACTATCGCTAATCTGTTCATTTCTAAATAAATCCATTTCATTTTTCCATTGTTTATTATCTAATTCTCTTCCCTTTTCCTCTTTTTCTTCTGTTTTTAATTTTTCTCTTAATGATTTCTTTACTACTTCGGTTATTATTTTACTAACAACGCTAACAGTTATATATTTAAAATCGCTATTTTCATTATCTTTTTGATTTTTTGCAATTAAACCAACAATTCCAGAAACACTTAGTCCTAGACCAAAATAATTGACTAACTTATCTGCATATATTTGATTACTTTGTTCCTCATAATGTCTTAAAATTCTCATTACTTCTTCTGGTGTCATAGTTACATCATAGGTAACGTCCTTTTTTTCACCATTAAAAATATCTGTTCTTTCCTCTTTTTTCATTATTATTCCATCACGTGCAGCCTGAGATATTTGTGCAAATTCATACAAAGGGTCTATTTTTTCATGTAAACGCATTTGAAGTCTTGCACTATCTTTAATTCTAAACAAAAAATTTTCAACTAGTTTTCTATATTCTATTACATATTTTTGTATTTTACTAGAATCTGCTTGACTTATTGCTTTTTGTGTAACATTTTTGTCAATTTTATCGTCTAATATTTTTAATATGCAATCCAGTCCTTGACAAATATAATTCCAATCACTTACCGATAATTTTCCTTCTTTTATTCTATTTTTTAAATTTCGTTTGTTCTTTTTTATTTTAGGGTTATTTAATTTTAGTTCTTTTTTCACTTTTTGTTTTATAATTTCTATAGATATTCCACTTTTTCCTTTAAAATCCATATTTTTCCTCCTAAAACATAATCTCGATTTCTATTATATCATAAAATGATAATTTTTTCAATTTTATGTAACCTTTGATATGAATTTCAGATTAATTCAAAATCTTACAAGAATTTAATTGACATAATTCTTAAGAAGTTATATAATACCACCATAATAAAAATTGAAAAGGGGGTTTTCTCTATGAATACAACTTATAATTCAAGCGAAATACCTCGGGTATGTAAACTGCATCCCAACATTTCTTGCGAAGAGTGTACAGAAAATTGCCCTTACATATACTGTCAGCATATAGATTGTATGTTATGTACAGAGCGGTATTTCTGCAATATGTGTGTAGGAAATTGTAAAAAATGTCAATTTAGTACATATTGTAAAATATGCACTGAATAATCAATAGAAAGTGGAGTCAACAAACAGATCTCCACTTTTTATTGACTAAAAAATTAATGTATACTATAATTAATTCAAATTTATTTAAAAGGATGTAATATATATGGACTTTAAGGATATAAAAAATATAAAAGACAAAGCTATTGAATTGCAATCAGAAGGAAAAACAATCGACCAAATAAATGAAATAATAGGAATTGACATTGATCCTGAACTTTTGACATCTTGGTGGATAGATAAAAATGGACAGCAATATAAATCTGTAATTTTTAAATTATATAAAAAGCAAAAAATGGAAAAAAATTTTGAAAAGAAACAAAAGCTCCTTTATGAATTAAAAGAAAAGTTGGAAGATATTTTGAAAATTATTCCAAATGATATTGATATGCAAACAAAATTAATGTATACATACATCTACCTAAAGCAACTTGATGAAGCTCGTACTCTTGGATATAGTTTATTAAAACAAAGTCAATCCCAAGAAATTTTAAGTGGATTATCAATTTTGGAAGAAAGAAGTGGTAACTATAAAAAATCAATTGAATTTATTGATAAAATTTTAGAAACTAATCCCAACAATGAATTCTACAAAAATAAAAGAAAAACTTTGTTAAATAAAGGAAAAACTAGTGAATTACATAAACAATATGCTAAAATTGCCACTTTGGAAAGAAGTGTAAATAAATTAATAGAACAAAAAGAAGATGAACTAAGGCTTCAAGGACAACTAGTAAATCACGACCAAATATATACAGAAATGTACAAAAAGATTTATGGCCAAATCAAAGAAATTGCTGAATCAATTTTAGAGAAACAACCATATGAAACTATTGCCAGAGAAAAATTAGTAAAGTCATTATACCTAACAAATAATCTGGATTTAGCCAAAATTATTGGTTCAAAATTTTTAAAAGAAAATCCAAATGATGAAATTATTCTTTGGTATATGTGTCGTATTTCTAGAGATTCTGTTAATTTAGAAGATGAAAAGCATTATCTAGAACAACTTATAAATATTAATCCAGATAAGGCATCTCTAAAAAATATTATGAGATTAGACAAAGTTAACTCTTTATTAGAAAAACAAAAACGTAGAGAAGAAGAAAAAAATATGCCTATTAATTTCACAGAAGAAAATCGAAAAGCTTGGATTGAGCACCTTGAACATAATTTTAAATATGGTAATATTTCTTTAGCTGATATTGATAAAAAAATTGAAGAAGCTAAAACTTATCCTAATTATATAAAAAGTTTAATCTCTTTATTGGATATAAAAGCAATGATAACTGAAGACTATCAAGGAGAACTTGATGAATTAAATGCTTATCTAGAAAATGAATTTTCAATTAGCAAGGAAGATTATAAAGATATTTTAGAAGCAATGGATAATATAAAAAGACAACTTGACTATAAAAAAATATCTGATTCTTATAATTATGACGATGAACGTTAAAGAACTGCCAAACAATTGACAGTTCTTTTACGCATCCCTCTTCCAATAAAACAAATACTGCTGAGCCAATCCCTCCAAATCTCCAAACTTCTCCTTAGCAATTCTAGCAATATCCCTTTTATTAACCTTAGTCTCATCAGGATTTTTAATATACAATTCATTCATAACCCTTCTAACCCAAACATCAATTGGAAAAACATCAAATCTCTTTAAATCAGAAAATAGCAAAATACAATCAGCAACTTTAGGTCCAACTCCAGAAAGAGTTAATAACTCGTCTCTTGCTTCTAGGGTATCTATATTATATAATTCTTTTAACACAACCTTATTTTCTAAAACCATTCTAGTTGTTTCATATAACCTAATATCTCTAAAGCCAGTACCTAAATCTCTAAAATCTTGTACTTTCACATCTTTAAGCTCTTCTGGAGTTGGAAAAGTATAATATTTTTCTCCATTCCAATCAATCTCTTTTCCATATTTCTGAGATAATCTTTCGATAATCCCTTTTATTCTTGGAATATTGTTATTTGCAGAAATTATAAAAGAAATAATCGTTTCCCATAAATCTTGATTTAAAATTCTTATTCCTTCTCCATATTGAATACTTAAATTAACATTTTCATCTATTTTAGAAAGTTTTTCCTTAATTTCAGAATAGTCCCTGTTTAAATCAAAATAATTTGTCACAATCTCTTTAATATCACCGCTCAAGCATTCCTTTAAAAATTATTTCATTATCTTGTTTTTGAACATTTAATACACCTTGCTTGATTACTCCTGTATAACTTTGGTCTTGCTCTTCATTCCATCTAAAACATTGTCCACAGTCAAAGATGTGTTTTAGTTCAAATGAATCTTGATTTTTTATAATATATTTTTGTTCTTGCATTTTTTACACCTCTTTTCGTATTTTGGACGGTTCCTTTTACAAAATGTCCCAAAAAGAACCGGTCCCAATGGGACATTTTTCGCGAAAAGAACCGTCCCCAATGCAAAAAATTACTTTTTACTACTTTTCTTTTTTTTACCAGTAGCTTTCTTTCTTGTCTTTTTCTCTCCTGTTTCAACTTTTTCCTGTTTCTCTGTGTCCCATTTTTCTCCTACTTTAGGCTTATTCCAAGAAATGTAATTACACTTATCCGGATTGTTCTCACAAACATAAAATTTTCTGCCTCTTTTGGTCTTTTTAACTTGAACCGTGCCCCCGCAATTAGGGCAAGGAACATCTATTGTTTCCACAATAGGTTTAGCATTTCTGCATTCTGGAAAACCAGGACAAGCTAAAAATTTTCCATATCTTCCATATTTGTAAACCATTAGTCTTCCACATTTTTCGCAAACTACATCTGAAACTTCATCTTCTAGTTTTACGTGTTCTAGTTCTTCTTCAACCTTTTCAACTTCTTTTATAAATGGTCCATAAAACTCTCTGATTATGCTTTTCCACTTTTCTTCACCTTCTGCAATTCTATCAAATCTTGTTTCAATATTAGCAGTAAATTCTTCATTTACAACATCTGAAAAGTTTTCTACTAAAAGTTTATTTACTATTTTTCCAAGTTCTGTTGGAATAAGTTGTTTTTGCTCTTTTTGTATATAATGCCTTTCTAATATTGTTGTAATTGTTGGAGAATATGTTGATGGTCTACCTATTCCTTTTTCCTCTAAGGCTTTAACCAAACTTGCTTCTGTATATCTTGGTGGTGGTTCTGTAAAACTTTGTTTTGGATTAATTTTCTTCTTTTCTACTTCTTGTTTTACTTCTAATGGTGGTAACATTCCTTTTTCCTCAAGCTGTTTTTCGTCAGTTCCTTCTACATATAAAACCATAAATCCTTGGAATTTTAAGCTTTGTCCATTTGCTTTAAAGTCATAATCATTGGCTTTTATTGATACTTGCATTGTATCATATATAGCAGCAGGCATTTGGCTTGCTAAAAATCTGTTATATATTAGTTTATATAATTTATATTGTTCAGGTGTTAAATATTCTTTTATTTCATCTGGTGAAAGTTCAATATGTGCTGGTCTTATTGCCTCGTGTGCATCTTGAGCATCTTTATTTGTTCTATAATATCTATTTTCATAATATTTTTCACCATAAGTTTTTAAAATTTCCTCTTTTGCTGCTGCTCTTGCTTCTTCAGAAATTCTTGTTGAGTCTGTTCTCATATATGTAATAAGTCCTGTATGACCTTGTGGTAGTTTTATTCCTTCATAAAGAACTTGTGCAACTGACATTGTTCTTTTTAATGTAAAGTTTAATTTTCTTGAAGCTTCTTGCTGCATTGTACTTGTTGTAAATGGAGGTGCAGGTTGTCTTTTTCTTTCACTTTTCTTTATGTCTGTTACTATATATTTTGCATTTTCTATATCTTTTAGAATTTCATCTACTTCTTCTTTTGAATGAAGTTCAATTTTCTTGTTATTCTTTCCTGTAAAATGTGCTTCAAATTCTTTTTTAGAATTTTTATCTAGCAAGTTAACATATATATTCCAATATTCTTCTGGAATAAAGTTTTCAATTTCATTTTCTCTATCAACTATTAGTTTAACTGCAACAGATTGTACACGTCCTGCTGATAATCCTCTTTTTACTTTTTTCCAAAGAACCGGACTTATTTTATATCCAACTATTCTATCTAAAACCCTTCTTGCTTGCTGAGCATCAACTAAATTAATGTCTATATCTCTTGGTTCTTTAATGGCTTTTTGTACTGCTCCTTTTGTTATTTCGTTAAATGTAACTCTTGTAATTTTGCTCTTATCTTCTTCTAAAATATGAGCTAAATGCCAAGCAATAGCTTCTCCTTCACGGTCCGGGTCGGTTGCAAGGTACACTGTTTTTGCCTTCTTTGCATCTTTTTTTAAAGATTTTATTAAATCTCCCTTTCCTCTAATATTTATATATTGTGGTTCAAAATCATGTTCTATATCTACTCCTAATTTTGATTTAGGTAAATCTCTTATATGTCCCATTGAGGCTACAACTTTTGTACTTCCTCCTAGGAATTTTTTTATTGTGTTTGCCTTTGCAGGTGATTCTACTATTATTAATTTGTCTGCCATCTTTTGCTCCTTTCGATTTTTTGAATCGTATTAAATTATACAAACAATTAGACTAAAAGTCAATGGAAAAATAGTAATTGACTTTTTTGCATTGGGGACGGTTCTTGTAGCTCAAAAGAACCGTCCCCAATACAAAATACAAAAAGAGAAGCAAAATAATCTTCGCTTCTACACTTTTTGTAAATCTTCTAAAACATCTTCCACACCAATAGGTGTTACTTCGTTGTTTCTAAGCAATGTCAAAATTCTATTAGCTTCATCTAAATCATTTGTTACATTAGTAACTTCCTTAGTTTCAATTTTAACATTACCTTCTAAATATTCTGTCTTTACTACTTCAATTCCATATTTTCCCCTAGTATTTTCTATTTCATTTATTGGGTCAGTATTTCTAACATTTTCATCTTGTGCTATTTTGTAATATTCTAGCTTTATTGGATATTTAATTCCTGCCTCCTTTAAATGTTCTTTTGAAATAAATATTCCATCAAAAAATGTTTTCAAAATGACATCCTTTCTTCATTTTTTACAACCTTTACATAATATATCACAAACATTATTGTTTTGCAATAGTATTTTTGATTTTTCTTTGAAATATTCACGTTTTTCCGTATTATTTTACATAATAAATCATTTTTTATATGAAAATTTACTCATAATAGTTCCAACAATATGTACGATTTCTGTTGATTTATTATTTGCTATACTTTTTCCGATTGCCTTTCCGCTAACTGTAATAGATGCAACTAATGCACTTATTATAAATTGGATATTACTTGATACATTATATGTATTTGAAATTTTTAATGCAATCATTGCACTTATTGCTCCACTTACAACTCCACAAATATCGCCTATTACGTCTGCACAAATATTTGCAACTTTTGAAGCATTTTTTATAAGCTTTAATGAAGTTTTTGCTCCCTTTGCTTTTTTAGTCGCTTTTGCATGAAAGTGACCTTCTTCTGCAACTGTTACTGCAACACCTATTATATCAAAAATTATACCTATAAATATAACTACAATTAATATTATTATTGATAACAATATATTTAATTTTTCTATCCCATTATTTGATACAAATGATACTATTCCAGATAGTACGAATGTTAATGCAAAGGCCTGCAGGGCCCATTTCATATTTGAATTATCTTGTTTATTACTTTTTTCTTTCATATTATTATTAGGTTTTTGCCTAATTCCTCCTTACTTTATTTTTGTAAAAAAAAGAAAATAGAATTTTTTCTATTTCCAAGATTTTAAGTTTATAGATGGTAAAAACTCAAGTAAATTTTACGGTTTAGGTCTGGTTGAATTTCTCTATTTCTTACTATATATTACTACATAGCCGTTTCCGTTTAAAAGAAACATCTAAGTTAATCCTTAGACACCAGATCGCCACTTAAGTCCGTACCTTAATCCTTAAGTTTCCTTGCCTGTTACTTCTGGCAAACATTCTAGAAGTTTTCCTTGACATACTTTTATTTATTGCTAGTCTCTTTTGCAAATGCAATTTCATAAATGATAAAATAATCCCAATACATTCACTCAAGACAGGCTACTCTATGTATTTCGTGTCTTGGCACTCACCATAGGTTTTACTTAAAATTTATTTAAGTTTCAGCGAAACAAGGGTAAACAAATATATGCCATTATATTCTTCCCTTACCTCTTTCTTCCTACTCACACACAAAACTGGCATTTCGCGCACAAACAAGAAGCCCTAATTCATATGCCCTTTAGTGGATTTTTAGCCCCACCCTCACAATAAAAAAGTACGACTAGAATAATGCACCATCGGGTTATATTATACCAAATTTTTCCAATATTTCAAATCCATTAAAAGTAAAATGTACTTACTTTTTATCATCTCTTTGATTAATAATTTTATTTTCTTTGTTTTTTCTTATTATATCTCGTTTTTTCTTTCATTTTTGTTGTTTTTCATCATTAAAAGACATAATTAAATTTAACTATGTCTTTATTTTATTAAATATGTTTTTTTACTTCTTTATAAATTTCTTCATGAATATCATCTATTGTTCTTAAATTTCCATCTTTAATACATTTTATTTCATACCAATTATAATCTTTAGCAACATCACATGCTGCATTATATGCATCTATTAAATGCTGTGTATCACTTTCGTGTATGTCTTTTGCTTGATTATGTGTAAACTTATTTTCTCTATTTTTCATTAATTCTATAGATTTTTCAACAGGCATATTTAAGAAAAATATTTCACTTGGAATTGGCAAACCATATAAATTAAACTCAAAATCCCATAGCCAATCTAAAAATTTTTTTCTTTCTTCTTTATCATATATTTTCCCTGCCTGATGTACCATATTTGCTGTTGTATATCTATCTGCTAAGATTATCCCTCCATTGTCGTAATATTCTTGATATCCTGTTTTAAATGTAGCATATCTATCTGCTGCATAAAATGTTGATGCAATATATGGACTTACTTCTTTTGCATTTTTTCCAAATTCTCCTGACAAATACATTTTAACTAATGATGAACTTGGGCTATCATAGTTTGGAAAACTTACGGTTTTATATTCTATTCCATCTTTTGTTAATCTTTCTTGTAGTTTTTGAAATTGTGTTTGTTTTCCACTTCCATCTGTTCCATCTATAACAAATAATTTTCCCATTTTTATCGCATTCCTTTCTTTTTTATTTCGAAATTAGTATAGCATAGTTAAAGTTAAAATGCTAGCATTTTTTGAAATAGAGACGATTCTTTTTTTAGAAAGAAACCGTCCCTATTTTAAAATAAAAAAAGAAAGAGCCATTTCTGACTCCTTCCTAATAAACATAACTTTGAGGATTAACACACTCCCCATTAATTCTAATTTCAAAATGCAAATGAGGTCCTGTTGAATTACCAGTAGAACCAACAGCCGCAACAACATCTCCTGCTGTTACAGTGTCCCCTGCTTTGGCATATAATTTACTACAATGACCATACCAAGTCTCAACGCCATTACCATGGTCTACAATTATCAAATTACCATAAGAACCTTTTTTACCCGAAAATGTAACTGTACCATTTGATACTACCTTTATATCTGTACCAGTGTTACACGCAATGTCAAGACCTGTATGAGTCGACCTTCTTAAAGAACTTCTTTCTCCGTATCTTGATGTAATTCTTCCTGTAACTGGCAAAACAGATAGTTTTATATTATTCACAATAGCTAGAGCATTCTCATTTTCCTTGCTTTCTTTTAACTCTTTTGCTCCATTTTCCACATTAGTAGTCGCAACTTCTAATGAATTTGTATCCACATTTTCTATGCTCTCTGTATACTTTTCATTAATTTGAAGATTTAATTCTAAATCATCATTTGCAAATTCTTCTTTTATGTCATTAACAACTTTTTCTGCTTCTTCAATAGTCTTTACATAAGATTTTATTTCATTATTTAATGCTACTTCATAATATTTATATGTTGTTATAGTATTACATTCCTTTAGTTTTTCAATTAACTCTTCTTCATTCAAATTGCTTGTTCGACTTAACAATTTTAAATTGTATTCTGGCTCTTCAATTAATGAAATATTTGCTATATATTCACCTTCTTGGTTAATTATTTTTTCTTCTATTAAATTTTTAAATTCATCTACTTTTTCAATATATCCTAGTTTTTCTCCTGCAATTGTTACTTCATATACTGGTTTATATTTAATAAATATCATCGCTAAAATTAATAAAAACCCTGATATTATTATCGCCATAACCTTTGCTATCTCTTTTGTAAGATGTAATAATTTTGGTTTTAAAATAATTATTCACTCTCCTTTAATTGTTATTTTTAGCGAAACTATTCTCCATTATACCACATATTTCGACATTTTGCAAATTTTGGTGAAATTTAAACCTTTCAGCAAGCAAAAAAGTACCGGAAAACAGCTATTTTTAGCTGATTTTCCAGTACAATAAATTCCATATATTACTAAGCTTCCGGCTCAACTATTCCATAATTTTTACCATCTTTTAATTTGTAAATAACACAAACTTTATTTGTTTCAATATTTATAAATGGTAAGAAATTATGTGTTGGTCTTTCTTGTAATTCTAACATTGCATCTTCTGGTGCAAGTGGTTTTATTTCATAATAACCATATTTTAAAATTTCATTTTTGATTTCATGTTTTTCTGATGTTGTTTGGTTCATGTCTTTTAAAGAACCTTCTCTCATCATTTTTTCTTTTTTAGTTTTAACTTTTCTTATTTGACCTTCTAATATATCAGCTACTTTATCTAATGAAGCATATAAATCTTTTTCTTCTGCTTCTGCTCTGTAATTTTCACCATTAGCTGTAATTGTAACTTCTGCTATTTGTTCATTTTTTTCTGCTCTTACAGTAACTTCTGCGCTAGCTGTTTCAAAATATTTGTCTATTCTATCTAGCTTTTTTTCTACATATTCATTAATTCCTTCTGTAACTTTTATTTCCTTTCCTAAAACTTTTATTTCCATAGTAATTCCTCCTTCTTGTCCACTATAGGGACTTTCCTTTTGTATTTTTCCACTGTGGTTTTTGTTCCCCTGGTGGTTTATATTCACATTATATACGTTATTTTCGCTTTTGGCAAGTGTTTTCGTCATATTTTTATTCAAACAAATTCATTATCTCATCTTTACTAAATTTACTAATAAACGATGTCTTTGTAGAAAGCATGTTATCAACCAATTCAGATTTTTTCTGTTGAAGCTCGTAAATTTTTTCTTCAATAGAATTGCTTGTAATAAGTTTATAAACTTGAACATTATTTTTTTGGCCAATTCTATATGCTCTATCAGTTGCCTGATTTTCAGCTGATGCATTCCACCAAGGATCATAGTGAATAACCATATCTGCACCTGTAAGGTTAAGACCTGTTCCTCCTGCTTTAAGTGAGATTAAAAATATTTTAATCTCTGGATTTTTATTAAAATCATCTACTAGTTTTATTCTTTCACTAACTTTTGTACTACCTGTTAGTTTAAAATATTTTATATTTCTTTCTATTAATTCTTTTTGAATTATATCAAACATTGATGTATAACCAGAAAATAGCAAAATTTTATGTCCTGAGCCTACAGCATCTTCTATTATTTCCATACATTGGCTTAGCTTACTACTTTCGCCTTTGTAGTCTGAAATAAATAGACCAGGATGGCAACAAATCTGCCTTAGTCTTGTAAGTGCTGCAAGTATCATTATTTGACTTTTTTCAAATCCATTTACTTTGATTTGATCTGCAACCTCTTGTTTTGCTTTTGCTAAATATGACATATATATTTTCTCTTGTTCATCATCCATGTTGTTATTTAAAACTGTTATTGTTTTTTCTGGAAGTTCTGTTAGCACTTCCTTTTTAGTTCTTCTAAGTACAAATGGCTCTATTAACATTTTTAATTTTGTCATTGCCTCTTGATTTTCCTCTTTTACAATAGGTGTTTCATACATTGATTTAAACTTTTTATATTGGAACAAATATCCAGGCATTATATAATCAAATATTGACCATAATTCTGCCAAAGAATTTTCTATTGGTGTTCCTGTTAGGGCATATCTCGTTTCTGCCTTTAATTCTTTTATAGCTTTTGCATTTTGAGTATTGCTGTTTTTCAAATATTGTGCCTCATCTGCTATTATATATTTAAATGTGTAGTTTAATTCTTTGTATTTTTCTATATCTCTTTTTAGTAAATCATATGATGTTATAACTAAATCATAATTTTTTATATCTGTTATTTTTTGTTTTCTCTCATTTGCAGTTCCAGAAATTACTTGTACTTTAATATTAGGTGTGAATTTTTTTGATTCTGCCATCCAGTTTAATGCAAGTGAACTTGGTGATATTACTATACTTGCCATTTTATCTTTATCACTTTTCTCTATATAAGATTCTATTACAGTTAAAAGTTGAAGTGTTTTTCCTAGTCCCATATCATCTGCAAGTATTCCCCCAAACTTATAGTTTTCAAGTGTTTTTAGCCAACTATATCCTATTTTTTGGTAGTCTCTTAAATCTGCTTTAACTTCTTTTGGTAATGGTATTTCTTCATCTATGTTATCTTTTTCTAAATTTTCTACAATTTGTTTGTATTCACTATTTTTAGTAGTTTTTGTGTTATTAAATTTTTTTAATAATTCATTTAAATATAAAGTTCTGTTTACTGGTAATTTTATAACATTATCTTTTAAATCTCTGTAATTTATATCCATTCCTGATGATAGTTTATCTAAAAATTCTATATCTTCATTTTCATTTAAGTTCAAGAAGCTTCCATCTTTTAGTCTATAAAATTTCTTTTTTATTTTATATTTATCCATTACTTCTTGAATTTCTTCTGGAGAAATGCTTAATTTTGTTAAATCTATATTTAATAAATTATTTTCAACCTTTACACCAATTGAACCTAATTTAGGTTCTTTAACTTCTTTTGTTTTGAAATTGTCTGTAACCATTACTTCAAATTTTTGCATATAATAGTTTATGTCATTTGTTAAAAATTCATATATTTGTTCATCATTTGGCAATATAAATCTCAAATTTTTTACATCTAACATAAATCCTGATTTTTTTATTATATTTAAATTTCTGTTTTCTTGAAGCTCATTTCGCAAGGCTTTTACTTTAGCTTTTTCGTCTAATGGATTAAATTCTTCATCTCCATAACAGAACTTAACATCTGCAACGAGATAGTTATCATTATCATAATCTAAAAATACTTTTACTGCTAATTTTTCAGGCCTAAATTTCTCTATTTCTTCTTCATCAAGACCTTCTACTTTTACATTATTTTCTATTTTTGGCATTATTACTGAATAGAAATCTTTTAAGTCTTTTTTTCTTAGTAACATTTCTGATGTATAATTTTCTCTAAATGCTTTTATTACTTTTAAAGTTGTATCTGAAAATTCTTTGTCACATCTGTGAAATTTATTTTCTATAAGTAAATAGTCATATTTATGCCCATTAAATATTGCAAGTTTAAATACATCTATATTTGGTTTTAAAAGTAATTCGTCTTCGCTTATTTTTGATAATTCAAATTCTATTTTAGGATTTTGTTCTATAAATTCTAGTTTGTAATTTGTATAATCATATGTGTAGTTTACTTTTTTGTCTTTTAGTAAATCATATATTTCATCTATTATTCCTTCTCCTAATGTTATTTCTGCTTTATTTATTGATGATGAATAGTAGTAGCCATATCTATCACTTGAGTTTGAATATTTCATAATTTCTGCATATCTTAAAATAAAATCTAAGAGTGGTTTTGCTTCATCTGCAAAATTTTCTCTATTATGTACAAATTCTAGTTTTTCTCCATATTTAAAGTATTCGTTATTTACCATTCTTGTGTAAAATTCAGGTAAATCTTTTATTTTGTACATTCTTTTATTTCCAATTTTTAATTCAAGTTTCATCGTGTTTGTAAATTTATCATAATCTATCTTTGGTTCAAATTTTACTTTGTCTTTGTTTGTTAGCATTACTGCTTCGTCTTCGCTAAGTATTCTTAGTTCTTCATTATAGAATGTGCTTATTAAGTTGCTAAAGCTTCTATATTTGTATTGTTCCTTTCTACTAGCTGTTCTTTCTTCAATTTGTACATCATTGTCCCAGTATTTTGTTTGTTCAAATTTCATTAATGTTGCTACTATATGTTTACATACATTGTAGTTTGTTTCATAGTCTGGACATTCACATGATGCTATTTCTAGTTCTCCTTTTTGAACTTCTATGTTTACTTGATATTCATCGTAATTTCCTGATACTATTGATGTTATACTAAAGTTGTTTGGGTCTTCGTAGTTTGTTTTTATTATGTTTACTTTTCCTTGATTTATGTATCTTTTGGCTTTTATTGTTCTTGCTTCTCCTGCGTCTTGGTATAATTCTTGTGATAGATTTTTATTTACTTGCATTTGACTCTCCTTTTGATTTTTTCTAGCAAGTTATTATATATTATTTTGGGGGATTTTTCAAGGGGTTTGCATATTTTTCCGAAAACTCGTTTATAGTTAAAACTAAATGCTAGTATTATATTTTTCATCCATATTTATTTTAAAGTGATATAATAAAGAAAATTTAATAAAAGGAGCTCATTATGAAAAGGAAAAAAAATTTATATCAAAATTTATATAACATGGACAACATTTTGTCTGCCTACAACGAAGTTTGCAAAAACACAAAAAATAAACAGAAGGTTTCAAATTATAAACAATATAAATGTGTTTATATATCAAGAATTCATAATACATTAAAAAACAAAACTTATAAAGTTAGTCCATACAATGTTTTTAAAATTTATGAACCTAAAGAAAGAAGAATTGTAAGTCAAAACATGCATGATAAGGTGATAAATCATCTAGTCGCAAGACAAATTTTGTGTCCGGCTCTTCTCCCATGTTTAATTGATTCTAATGTTGCTAGTCGCAAAAATCTGGGTTCTAGTCAAGGAACTGCATTAGCTCAAAAATATCATAGAATTTGTAAAATTAATTATGGTAAATACTATATTTTAAAATGTGATATTAGTAAATTTTTCGCAAGCATAGACCATGATATTTTAAAGAAAAAACTACAGAAACGCATAAAAGACATAGATGCACTCAATATTGTTTCAACTATTATAGATAGTAATGAACAAGGTCTCGGTATCCGGAAACATGACAAGTCAAATTCTCGCTATCTTTTATTTAAATGACTTTGACCATTTCGTAAAAGAAAAATTGCACATAAAATATTATGTACGATATCAAGATGACTTCTTACTTTTTCATCCATCTAAACAATATTTAAAACATTGTTTAGACAAAATTAAAATTTTTTTAGCTAAAGAAAACCTTGTTTTAAATAAAAAAACTAGGTTGTATTCAAATAAAAATAATTTTATATTTTTAGGCAGAGATACCAAAGGAAATTATACTAAATACAGAGATATTCGAAGAAAACTACGAAAAAAATTTTATTTATACAAAAAAAATTATATTACTTTAAGTAATCTTACTAGTTCTATTGCAACATACCAATATCTTTGTCCACAAAGGCTAAAAAAATTAGAGTAGCATTTTCAATTTGTATGCTACTCTTGTAAAAATAGTGTTAAATTTTACTCCTGTTCGCTTTGTATTACTACTAACAAATAAAATTATCTATTTTAAGTTTATCGCTTTTTTTGCGAAAGGACACTGTTTGTTTCTATATTATCTCTTATGTAATCGTTAATTACATAACCACAGTTTACAGAAGCTACGGGACGAACCGCCGCACAGTTATCGTTCTCATTGCCATCGGAATTGAACATATTCCAGTTGCCTGCATTTGAAACGTCGTCTTCGATGTTCGCCATGCTCAAGCAGAAATTCGCATTGCTTGAATTGTCGTTAACCGAACGAGAAGCCAGCCATTACAACAATGCCCTATTTAGTATTTTCTAGACTTTTTAACCAACCTATCATATATTTTATAATATCATCAATTTTATTTCCAAATTTTATGTATTTTTTGCTATTTATAATTTCTTTATCATAACTCAAATTTAGTAAAAAATCTATTATTTTTATTTTTGCAATTGCCTCTTCTATTTTTTCTTTTTTATAATTTACATTAGTTGATGAATTGGCCAAATATGCTATTTCTAGTAAATCGTAACTATTATTTCTAATTCTATTTTTTAATTCTATATCTTTTTTAGGAAAATTTTCTAAATTACTATCAATATAAATTATTAGTTCTCTAATAAAATTAATTATTTTAAATTTCTCTATTTTCAATTAATACAACTTCCACTTTCGCTATTGTCTTACTAAATTCTTTTTGATTAATATTTTCTAACATATAACTATATATATTATCAATTTCTAATTTCAGTTTTATATATTGTTTTGCTTTTTCGAAAATCTCATCATATTTATTCAAATTTTTATTATCGCTCTTTTCGTCAACTTCATAGTTATTTCTTCTATCTACATTAATATAATTTATTTTCATATTTTCCAACTTTGAAATCACCTTATTATATACATTTTCCGGGAATGCGCATGAATATATATTTTCTTTTTGAACTTTATTTAATTTATATCCGAATATATAAGATAATATATATGCATCCTTTCCATATGTATAATAAAATCTCCCAATACGTATTAATGTAATATCCCTTGGGTGAACTAATTTTATATTCTTAACAACACTCACTATTCCTATTTTACATCATTCCCTTCAACATATTTTAAATTTAATAAAACTCCCTATAATCTTTCCAGAAGACCTAAGGCCTTCCGGAAATGGCAAAGTTCCTATTAACTATTGTTCCATGTTTCTTCTGTTTTATCTGCTATCTTTGGTACCTGTGTATTTGTGACATTAGATTTTAG